>CAVWRV010000019.1:0-51031 GCA_963757515.1 uncultured Acidobacteriaceae bacterium
TCTTGTCGTACCTTCGACGTTACGTATTGCTGGTTGCCCGCATACCCATGCACGATGACGCCGCCCTGCGCATTCTCAATGTAATTATTCTCTACATCAAGACGCGTGGGAGAGGCGACCTCCAGGAAGACCCCGTTCGGCTGACCTTTGACGGCCGCATTCACGGCCACACCCAGACTATTCCGCACGGTCAAATTGCTGCCCGCGACGGTGGTCTTGATCAAGCCTCCCACGCTGCGAATGTGTGCGTTCTCAATGATGACAGGCGCCGTCGTCGCCACTGTGACCGCTGGGGTTTTGGCATCTGTGCTCTGCCAGTTCCCGGAGTAAGTGCCGCCTTCGGTGATGACGATCGGATCGCTCCACACGACTTCGCCGATGGTGCTGTTAGCCGAGACCGAGGCCTGGAGTCCCCGGTAGCTACCCGAGATGGTCGCCTTTCCACTGGCGACTCCCGCTAGCGTGCCGGACCCATTAGCCGTCATGATGCGCCCGTCCGACGACTGCCAGCCAAAGTCTGCGGTGACGTCTTTGACCGAACCATCGTCAAAGGTCGCGATCGCCTTCAGCTGGGTTGTGCTCCCGATGGCCACCACAGGCTGCGATGGATTGATCGCTACCGATTCCAACGCCGCGCTGGCGGCTCCCGCCGGCAATTCGGCTGCCGCACCGACGGCGGCGGCCAGTTTTCCGGTTGGGCTATTGGAAGAGCTAGCCGTGCCTGCAGGCCGCTTTATCCCTCCGCTGGCAGAGTAGGCTGCTGTTACTACGCTGCTGGGCACGAAACCATAGCCCGCCGGATAGCTGGTTGGCTGGTTCGGAGCTCCCCACATGCCGACTGCCTTTACTGTGGCAGGAGCGGGTAAAACAAAAGTGCCACCACTTGCAAGATATTGAGCTGTCCCCGATCCCGGAACTGGCGTAGAGCCGTCCGTGGTGTACCAGATGCCTGTATTGCCCGAGTGGAACCGGGGTCGGTCGTGTGGTGTACCCGGGGTCGGTAAGCGTAACCGTCAAAGGAAAAGTCTGCGAGCCAGACGCGGGAGAGATAGTCGGAGCAACGCTGGTGATTGAAGCGGGTAGTTGCTCCCGTTACGTTTCCGGAAATGACCGCCGGCGGAGCTGCACTCGATTTTCAGGCCCCCAGGGACCTCCGGGACCAAAAATGCAGTTGGCTCCCGAGGCTATGATAAGAACCCTGAATCGTATTGTTCGATATAGCAGAGTTACCGTAAGTCCGTGCTATAGGCAACCCCGACACAGACGCCCCTTGAATTAGATTGTTTGTGGCCTGCGGTGCGCCAAACTCTTCGATCCCAATGGGTGTCGGGCCTGATGTGGTCGGGGTTGTTGTAGATTACATTGTTGGACAGGTAATCCGTCGGTACAGCCGTCGATTGTTGTGTATCTACTGACCGCTAAAGCAACATGCGGCCGAGATGGCCATATTGGCATAGGTTATCCTAGGGGAGGGATTGGCTAACAGTTGTACTCTATAAGAGTTGGTCGGCCTACGACACTTACTTGGTCTTCTAGATCAATTCTGTCAATTTGATTGAAATAGTTGTATTCGATAACGCAGTTGTTGCAAGTTCCGTTTATGCCGCCGGGCTGAGAGTTGAAACCACGTTTGAAAAATGCATACCTTCATTGACATGGTAGAAGGAGTTATATTTAATCGTCAGGTTAGTTATAAATCCAATCGAGTTGAACAGAATTCCAGCGCAACCCCCGTCATCGATACTTTCTGATCGCCACGCAGCTATTGTTATCCCCAAAAGTGTTGTACTCGATGGTAATGTTTTGTTTCGTGTTGCTCACGTTTCCTTGAAGCCAAAGCGAAGAGCAAGAACCATTGCAGCTCGGCTGGTAGGGCATAGACGTCACTTGGTTGTGATTGAAAATGAGGTTCTGGTAATTGCTTGCGTCTATGCTCCACGGGCCGGTGCCGTTTATCTGAAGATATTGGATACCGTTTCGTTCCTGGATGCGCATCCTCCCGTGCTATAGAACATAGCAATGCCGGCTGGTACTCGTGGTGATTTCAGCCGTGGCTGGCGTGGTAGCGGGCCTTGAATCACTACCCCACAGGGGAGCGTGAAGCCGGTAGTGGTAGAAGTTACACCAGCACTCAACTGTACTGATTCCGCGCAGTTCCGAGCTCTGTGAGCTGCTGCTCTGCAGCGTGCTCTGGCTCATGCCGCTGTTCAGGTTGATGGTGGGACCGCCGCATCCGGTCGGAGCTGGGCTGGCGTGGCCGGGTTGCGTGGGCGGAGTCGGGCGTTGGGCGGCGGGATTTGCCGGTGGATTCGAGGGTGAAGTGATGGTGAGCGAAGTGTGCGCGGTGGCTAGACGAATAGTCGGTCGCATCGGTAGGTGAAAACACGGCTGTCAGTTGTTGCGTGCCTGCCGCCAGAACGGCGCCCGCGGCCGGGTTGTACATGAAGCTGCCGGGCACATTCGCGGTGGCATCCAACTGTGTCGCGCTCAGCGCGGTGCCGGCCGCGATGGGCGCGGGCGTAGCCCAGGTGATCGTTGGGGTGGCCTGGTTAACGGTCAGCTGCACCGACGCGGTCGCCGCAGAATAAGTCTTGGTGTCCGTCGGCGTGAAGATCAGCGGAAAGCGTCTGCTTTCCCGCTTTCAGCACCGTCCCGGCCGCCGGTGTGTAGACGAAGGTTCCCGCCACGTTCGCGGTCGCGTTCAACTGCGTACTGCCCAATGCAGTGCCGTAGGAGATTGCCGCCGGCGCAGCTCCAGGTGATGGCAGGAACATTGTCCGCAGTCGGGCTGTTGGCCGCGGTGATGGTGACCTGTGTCGATGCGCTCAGGTTCGCAGGGGAGACGGTAGCCGACGCTGGGGATGTGCCTGCCGGAGTGGCTTCAACATAAGCCGCCTGCACGGTTACAGTACCCGCCGCTTTGGCGGTAAGTGCTCCGTTGCTCATGGTGGCTAGAGCAGGGTTGGACAGTGTCCATGTTGTCCCTGCAGTTACATCCTGGGTTGTGCCATCACTCAGATGGGCCACAGCTTTCAGAACTGATGCGCCGCCTACGCTCACGGTGGAAGGTGTTGCTGTGACCGTCAGAGAATCGAGGGTCTGGGACGAGGGGCTGCCACATCCTGCCATCAAAATCAAAAAACTGCACAGGAGCCCGGAACACACCCGTGGCGTGGGGGAAATACGCATTGAATTGCCTCGTCAGTTGGAAATTCGAAGCATCGCGGCCTGGGGAAGAAGGCCATTTCAAAGGCGCGAACGGGCTTTCGCATCCTTGAGATACGTGCTGCCGCCGGCGAAATTTACTGTCCTATTGGTGCTACTATCCGCGTCTGTCCGGGGATGCGGCAATCACACCGATTGGGCATTACGTAAGTTTGTAAATCACTGATTGTAAAGGGTTTGAGAGGGAAATTTTTGCTCGACGACCGAGTATTTTGGGCCACTGCCGTGTGGAATTTTCGTTGCTCTGGACGAGCGCACATTTGAGGCGAGGTTAGTGGGGAAATAGCTAGGAGGTAAGTGTTGGTTTTCCGGCCGGGGGCCATCGTGCCGGCCATGTCAAGGCTGATTTACTTCGTCTCCTCAAGCGTGCCTCGCTGAGTGAGACCGGAACGGCCGAATACGAAAAGTTGTTATTGTTTGCGTTCAGGGAACTGATTCCATCAGGGTCAGTTCACCGGGAATCAACATTCGAACTCAGCATGAAAGCCTTTAACCACCAGCCGCGCCCATCTCAGAGCGCTAGGCCGTGGGGGGGCTTGGCAAGTCCCAGTTCTTCGCCGGTACGTAATAAGTACGCCGGCTCAGTCTGTGCAACATAAACGTCGCGGCCAGAAGCAGCCAGCGGGTCATGGGTAGTGTGCTCAATCTCGCGAATGCAAGCTTTGCGCCGTTTGCTGGGGCTAGCCGTCGACAACGAAAGGCCGCGAACCCGATACCTGATCAGGGGTTCAGGGAGGCGGTATTTGCGCACTGAGTTCCAAGTGCTGAGCCACCAGGCGCCATCCTCCTCCCCGGCCGGCACATCCGGATCGAAGGGGTGGCTGATTATGGTATCGCGGCGGACCATCCAAGTGCTTGGCATCGGGAGGTGGAGCGCTAAGGCGTAAGCGTATACATGCCCTTCCTCTCTCATCAACATGTGGTCGACGGCAGACGAGAAGTCGCGATGGCCGGATTTCAGAAAAGCCACTTGCTTCTCCGTCTTTGTGGGCAACCAGACATCGTCGCCGTCTAGAAAAGCGACGAACTCCGTTGTGGCGGCTTCAACCCCGGTGTTGCGTGCCGCTCCAGGCCAGCCAGGCGGCCGTCGGACAACGCGAACTCCGGGCAACGCTTCCGCTACTTCATCGATCCAGGGATTCGACTCCAAGACCACCACAATGGTTTCGCACGGCACCGTTTGATTTCGAACCGACTGTAACGTCTCAGTCAGAAATGGCCGCTCAGCATCCGTCATACATGTAACGACCGCAGTGACATCCGGCACTATGCTTCTCCCTCTAGGTAATGGATCTCATCATCCGATATCGGAAGTATACTGCGGCAACCCTGCCATCCCATCTGCCGATACCGCGTCTCTGCGCCAGAATGGCTGCAGCGAATGCACGAATTTTGGTTGGGAGTATTGCTGACCGGGTACCCTAAGGAAGTAGCGCCCCGCGATCGGGCTGCATGCGAACCGCCAGTATGGGAAGTTTGAGATCGCGACAGGACCGCTGGCGAAGATTTCAACAAATCCGGAATACATCGGAATTACCGGGTCGTCGTTGTTGACTCGCCATCCCACTGGTATAGTGCCTGCGCTCTTCACCGCGCTGGGCACAAAACCATAGAGGGTAGCTGGTTGGCTGGGGCGGCGTGCCCCACATGCCGACTGCCTTTATGGTGGCAGGAGCTGGGTAAAACAAAAGTGCCACCACTTGCAAAATGTTGCCCCTGTCCCCGATCCCCGGAACTGGCGTAGAGCCGTCTGTGGTGTACCAGATGCCTGTATTGCCTAAAGGCTGAGGCCCGGCTCGTGTAGCCGGCATCGGTAAGCGTAACCGTCAAAGGAAAGCCTTGTGCGCCAGATTTCCCTTTTTTTTGGGTTCCGCGCCCTTCGTGGGCTAACCTGATTGACGACGGGCCGCAAGTGGGAAGCCCTATTTTCGGGGTCCTCGACTCTGGTAACCAGTAGCCGGGTACTCAAATCCTTAACGGATGTCGAGGACGAATTCATCGTAGCCGCGTCTTGAGGAAGACGAGTGATCATGAGACTGGGCAGATTAGCGGAGTTACTGACGACGAAAGCGGTGACCTGCGGTACCCCCGCAACCATCAACCAAGTGGTCATCCCGTGCACTAGAGGGCTGGCGCTATTCCTGCTGGCAATCTGCCCACTCGCCGGTGCAACCACGCACAGGGTCCATGCTGGACAGAGTAGTTCAATGATCCAAAGGGTGATCAGCGGAGCCTCGTCCGGAGATACTGTTTCCTTCGACGCTGGGACGTACACCATCACTTCGAGCCTCGACCTTAAGTGCGGCCTCACCTACACCGGTCCGGTGGCCACCCCAGCCACGGCGGAAATCACCACCAGCACAGCCAACATAACGTTGACTGCGCTGAGGGGAGGATGCAACTCAGGAACGCCAACAACTATCGAGTATCTTCATTTTAACGGAGCTGGCCCTCTTTACGTAGATACGAGGGGTTACTCAAATATTGTCTTCGAGCACAACCAGGTGACGAGCCTGCCTGCACTAGAGAGCTGCGGGGGGCCTTGCGAATCATTATTTTTCGACGGAGACAACAACAATTCCGATTCGAACATCACGATTGAATACAACACCTTTGGTGATGTTAACTCCTGCACGGCTGCTTTACACGTTGATGACGGTGGTTGTGCTGGGGTTTTATTCAATCTAATCGCCTTCCTTACCAATATGACGATGAGTTACAACACCTTCTACCATCTTTCAGAAGGATCGCATTTTTCACAGGTCGGGTGGAGTGCAACTCCAGGGGCTACGGACGCAACCTGTAACAATTGCGATATAGAATACAATTACTTTAGCTTGATTAATCGGATCGCATTAGAAGATCAGGTTAGCGTCGTAGGCAAACCAACAATGATCGCCAACAATGTGTTCGCCAGCAACAACGTCAATGGGACTCCGTACGCAAGCATGGCCATTTCTGCCGCTTGCTGCATAAGCGGAAGGCTGATAGCCTCGATAAGTGACACGATCCCGACTGATTACATACGGAATAATGTTATTTTTAATTCGACGGGCAATGCCACCGTCCTAGCCCTACCCGTGGGGATTGAGAACCAGGGAGTAAATCCGCAGGTCACCAACAACGTGACTCAAGGTTATGTTTGCTATGGAGTTCTTTGGTCGTGGGGTAACACTGGTTATGGTGGGTCGATTGCGAACAATACATTTCAGTCGCCGATTATGGCGGCTAGATCTAATGTTGCCGGATGCCTGGCTGGCCCTGGCCAGTTTATAGGGTATGAATGCCGCACCGGCTGTGGTACAGCGCCAACTCAATCAGGGAACGTACAAGGAGCAACTCCTGCTGCTATTATCAGCGTTGCTCCGATGATCTCTCCAGCATCTGGCTCGCAGACATTTCCTTTGAAAATTACTCTTACTGATGTTGGCTATATTTCGGGAGCTCAACCCCTAGGCAATACAGGCATCTGGTACACCACAGACGGCTCTCCGCCAGTTCCGGGGTCGGGGACAGCGCAATATCTTGCGAGTGGTGGCACTTTTGTTTTACCCGCTCCTGCCACCGTAAAGGCGGTCGGCATGTGGGGCACGCCACCCCAGCCGACCAGCTATCCGGCGGGCTATGGTTTCGTGCCCAGTGCGGTGAAGAGCGCGCACTATACCAGTGGGGCGGTGAGCCAACAACGACGACCGCGGTAATACATTCCGGATATATTTAAGTCCTCCCGGCGGTCCTGTCGTGATCCGCAATTTACCGTACTGGCGGTTCGCACGCAGCGGCGCCGGAAGGGCTAATTCTCTCCACGTGGCGAGGTACTTAGTATCAGTAACACTGGCGACGAAAGTTGGCGTATTCGCTACAGCCTAAATAGCACAAAGCGCTCAGCTGCTGGCAAGCCAAGCACGCCGCGGCGCTCGCAGAAACAATTGACAGTGGCCGTGGGCCGGATATACTGTCGTTATCATGGGGCTAGTGGGCGGGGGCTCTGTCGGGGGCTCTGTCCCGCTCACCTACCGAACAACTCTGACCCCCCTTGCAGAGGTCACCCTAGGCTTTTTCAGAGAGTCATTCCCTTATGAGGTCATAGAAAAGACCAAGTTTGACTCGGTCACAACCGTGACGCGTCCTGAACAAGCAGTCACGAAATCGCCGCATCACGACAGACCTGACACTCGAAAAAGGAGAGACGCCAAGCTTTGCCGGATGGGTTTTAGTCGCAAGACCGGGGAGCAAATATCCACCCTATGAAAATCCTCATCGTTGGCCATGCGTGCGCTCCAGGTTTAGGGTCCGAGCCCGGATCTACTTGGAACTGGGCTTGGCACATGTCTCGTACACATCAGGTTTGGGTGATTGCTCACCCCGAATACAAAGATCTTGTCGACAGTTTTCTCGCGTCGCACCCGAATGACCGTGTCCAATTCATTTGGGTGGTGCCTAAGAGCCACTTCGACTATTGGACCCCGGGGTCCAATCAGGAACGAGGTATTCGTCTCCACTATTGGCTTTGGATGAAAGAGGCTTATGAGCAAGCTGCTATCCTCTACGAGCAAGTGCACTTCGACCTCGTGCATCATGTTAGCTTGTCCACGATTGCCGTCCCGCCACCGTTCTGGAAACTCCCTGTGCCGGCTGTTTGGGGGCCGGTTGGCGGGGGCCAATCCTTCCCGCCGACCTTCATCTCACATCTTCGCGTTAAAAGGCTCAAGGAATTTTTAAGGAGCCTGAACTTGCTTCTGCTGCCATTCTCGCCTACTTTGCGACGAAGCTTGGCAAGCACCCGCATAGTATTGGCCACAAATCACGAAACCAAGAATTTGCTCGAGCGGGCCGGTGCAAAGAGCGTCGATATGTTTCTGGACTGCGGGGTGGACGGGCGCGTTGCCCCACCATCTCCGCGAGCTGCCAGGGAACAGCTCACGCTCCTCTGGGCGGGAAGATTCGAGCCTCAAAAAGGTTTGTCCATTGCTTTGCGTGCACTGGCGGAATGTAAATACCGCGAGATTCATTTGTTTGTGGCAGGCTCCGGGAGTGAAGAGGCTGAAATGGAAAGCCTTACGCGGTCACTCGGGTTGACGAATCGCGTAGAGTTCCTCGGGCGAGTTCCCCATGAAACCATGGAGGCGCTTTTTCAGAATTGCGACGCACTTGTATTCACTGCCTTACGTGACAGTTTCGGATCCGTTGTTTTGGAAGCCATGTCGAATGGACTTCCGGTCGTTGCTCTTAACCACCAGGGAATTCGGGCGTTTGTTCCCGATGACGCCTCTATCAAGGTGCCTGTGAATTCCCCTCAACAAGTCATCAAGGACTTGGCGCATGCGTTTGATGTTCTGGGATCGAACCCTGAATTACTGCCGCCGATGTCCAGAGCGGCGCTTGCCTTTGCGGAAAAGCAGACCTGGAACCGTCGTGCCGAGTCGATGAACGAGTTGTATGGCGTGTCGATGAACGGCACGGAGGGCTAACGTCTTTCGCACTACCGGTCGGCGTGAGGACTCGATACCGTTGCTGACGATGCGGCTGGAAAGACGCCCTCCTCCTCCATGCCGGCCGGGTAAGCCAGCCATTATCAGAACTCGGATCTTCGACGATCTCGTCCATGGCATTGCGCAACGGAGGCAGGGTTCTGTCTATGCCATATCCGTACACCCCTGTCGTTCCCCCCACCTTTGGGTTACTGCGCGCCCGAAAATTCTCGTCTACTGTTAAATAGACAAGGGTTAACCACATGAATACCGTTGGGAAGCAACGTGTTCTGATATTTGTTGTCGCCTACCATGCTGAAACCACCATCGTGGATGTGGTGCGGCGCATTCCTGTAGACCTTCTGCAGGAGTATGACTTCGAACTGCTCATCATTGATGACTCCTCTAAGGATAAGACTTTCGAACGCAGCCATGAACTCAGCCTGCGTGCCGATATCCCATTCAAAATCACCGTCCTCTTTAATCCTTTAAACCAGGGCTACGGTGGTAATCAGAAGCTCGGTTACCACTACGCGATCGCTCATGGGTTCGATTTCGTCGCCCTATTGCACGGAGATGGTCAGTACGCCCCCGAATGCCTCCCGGCGCTATTAAAGCCGCTGGCGCAGGACGGCGCCGCCGCGGTATTTGGCTCGCGGCTCATGACACCCATGGGAGCGCTAAAGGGTGGCATGCCACTCTACAAATTTGTTGGCAATCGGATCCTTACCATCACGCAGAATATGTTGCTGCGCACGCATCTATCCGAGTTCCATTCAGGCTATAGGATCTACGCTGTCGACGCCCTCCGATCCATCCCCTTCGAGCGCAACTCCAACGGCTTCCATTTCGATACCGAAATCATCATTCAGTTGGTGGTTGCCAGGTTACGCATCGTCGAGTTGCCAATTCCGACCTATTACGGCGACGAAATTTGTCGCGTAAACGGCATACCCTACGCGATGAACGTGATACTTGCCACCCTGAGAGCGCGGCTGCAAGAGTGGAGTCTGTTCTATGACCGCCGATATGACTGCGCTCCGGTCGCTCCTCACTATCAATCAAAACTCGCTTTTGAAAGTTCTCAGTCCTTTGCTTTCAATGCCATTCCGTCAAACTCCAGGGTTTTGGATTTGGGGTGCGGCACCAGCTACATGGCACAGGTGTTGAAGGACAATAAAAATTGCCATGTGGTCGGTGTGGACAAGTTTCAGCTTGACGAAGCCGATCTTGATGGTTTCTACCGCCGCGATCTAAACGATGGTCTATCCGGCCTGCCGATTGAATCCAGTGATTACGTGCTGATGCTCGATATCATCGAGCATGTCGTCTCTCCCGAGGATTTCCTGGACGAATTGCGTGACAGGTTAACCCGCGGAGAGCTCATCATCAGTACAGGAAACGTCGCGTTTATGGTTACTCGTCTCATGTTGATGATCGGCCAATTCAACTACGGAAGACGCGGCATTCTTGATCTGACACACGCCCGCCTGTTTACATTCTCTTCCTTATCGAGACTGCTTGAGCAATCGGGCTACGTTATCCTCGAAAGGAAAGCGATACCGGCTCCTTTCCCGCTGGCAATCGGCTACGGCTTTTGGGGCCGTCTCCTTCTGAAGCTAAATTCGTTCTTGAACAAGATAAGCCCCAGTCTCTTTGGATATCAGGTCATCGTGCGTGCGAAAGCGCTCCCCACGGTGAAATCGTTGTTGGAGGACGCCCGTCAGACTTCCGGCAATAAAGCACGGTTGATCGATGAAGAACCAGTCTCTCAGTAGTTGTGTCATTGCTTGCGGGGCAACACTCGATCGAATGTTCCAGAAGTGACCCCCCGCAGAAATCCCGCTCAACCGAGCCCCTGTGTCATCGCAGGACTAGAAGAAGTAGGAAGGGTGCCCGCGGTCCTACCCGGTTGTTACGTCAGGTACGCAATGGACGGTGTCGAACGCGACTCCAGCGAATCAGCAACGGAGGAAGGTGTATCGATTCGGCACTACAGATTAAGCTCCCGGCATCCGCGCGTTATCCACTTCGAAATCAAGGAGATACCATCGCAGCTCGGGCAGAAGCAGGTTGTCTATCCAGAGCGACGATCCGTCGCAAGAGACTGACGGCTCTGCGCGTTTCCCGACACGTCCCTATTGCTGTCGAGAATCCCCAGGCTTTCTCGATGGGGCATTCCGTTCTTGTATTCCTATTGAAATAGACGGTATACTCCGCGCATCCTGATTCACACCGTTAAGCAGGGGCAGATCAAACTCCGGGTCCGCTTCGTTTGGCCGGTTTGCATTCGGCAATTTTTGCCAACAAAACAGGAATCCGATTTGACCTTGCCGCCTCTGCTTGCAAACATTCGCCGGAAGCATCTTGCCCTATTGATTCTCGGCTTTATTCTGACCCGAGGATTGGCTTTGTTCTCCGGGATGCGTTATCGCACCTCACAAACATTGCTCTTTTGGCAATTCCTTGATGTGAGTCTCTTGCATCATCACCTGCTGCGGGCTTTGCTCCACCTTCATTCCCAGCCGCCTCTTTTGAATGCAGCCGTTGGGCTGGCCGAAAAGGTCGCTGGACCGCACTACGGGTCACTGCTTCTCAGCTTCCAGTTCCTGCTCGGCTTGTCCGCAGTAATTTCGGTCTACCTCTTGCTCACCCGGCTTCGTGTAGAGCCTATGTTCAGCCTTGGTATCAGCTTCCTCTTGCTTCTCAACCCAGCTGAAATTTATTTTGAATTTCATTCTCTGTACACTTCATGGGTCCTGGCGCTTCATTGCCTCGTAGCACTTGCAATTGTTTGCTATGTGCAGAGCAGGTCCGACCGCGCACTCTACTGGCTCATCGGTCTGACAGTCTGTCTGACGCTGCTTCGCTCCTCCTATCAGTGGATCTGGCTGGTGGCAATGCTTGTCGTGCTATGGTGGCAATTGCCCGGCAACCGAAGGCAGATCCGCAATGCGGGGCTGGTTGGCTTGCTTCTTGCCTTGCTGTGGCCGGCCAAGAACTATGTGCTGTTCCATCACTTTACCCCATCCACCTGGGGCCCCTACAGTGTCTCCAAACACTGGAACGTTAACCGTCCGCCAGTGGATGCGTGGATTAGCGCGGGCATGCTTCCCACCCTGACGTATACCGCTACTTCGGACAAAGAGCTTGAGGCGTGGCTAAGCACCTATTGGTTGGTGCCTCCGAAAGGGGCGCCGGAGTTGGACGATATATCGAAAGCCGGTGGAGCCACCAACTGGAATTCGCTTGCCATGCTGCGCATGAACGATGCAAAGGCGAAGGATGTCTCCTTCCTTTTTCGCCATGACCCTGGAGCCTATGCTGTTTCCGTGGTTCACGCCGTGGGATTTTATTTCGAGCCAGTTTCCGTTTGGCTAAGGGGATTCGCCGATCAGGAGCAGTATCAACACATAGCACGCTACGATAATATCGTCCGACACTTGTGTTGTAATATCTTCGGCGTCCCGCCGTCGGTTGAGGATGGCAAAACGCGGATTTCCCGGCCTCTCCCTCCACGCACCCTCAAAACAATCATTCAAAGCTTCTGCGTTGGAGCTCTGCTGACGAATGGCCTCGTCTTGTTATTTATGCTCTCACTCAGCCGGCCTTCTCTGTGGAACGGCAGCCCGGATCGTAAAGTGGCAGCAATGGTAATGACTGTCACAATCACATACGCTTTCCTGGTCGTCAATCTTGTGGACGTCGGTGAGAATATGCGTTTTCGATTCGAGACCGAGGCGCTGGTCTTTGTAGTGGCTGCTATATTTTTGCAGCAACTCTGGGACCGCCGCACACCTGCAAGAAAACTCGCACATTCGCAGCGTGGGTGGGTTGATCAAGACGGTCCGTCGTTCTAGTCGTCCCTTAGCAATTGCATGACAGCAGCGTGGCTTTTCCTCTCCGGGAAAGCCGCGCTTTCCCTTTGCAGCAGGATGAGCCAGTGGAGACAGTCAGAACTTTTGTTTCAACCGAGACACTAACTGTTTAAGCCAACTTTGCCGTATCAACAGGTTGATGGCAAAATCAAACACCGGCAGGGGCAGGTAGACGGAGAGTTTCCAAAACCATACATGCCTGGCGCCCGGTTGGTTGAGCGAGGCTACAAAGCGATCGTAATGGCGGCGCACGTCGGGGGCCCTGGCCAGCCGAGCGTGAATGTAAGTCACCTGAGCAGTGTATCCGTGCCGGCTCAGAGGTTGAAAGTCTTCCGCCAGGCGGGGGTCGATGGTCGCGAGAAAACGCTTCTGCGCAGCCCATAAAGCCTCTGAGTACTCGAGCTCGCGCCTAAACGACTCGGCCGTCACGCGATCCGGTCCGTAGTTGTTGCTACCGTGGAGACGGTACGACGATAAGGCTTCGTCTTCTCGGGTCACGTTGGTAAGGAACGGAGCCACCCGGGTGATGAGTTGATCAGGGCAGCTTACCAGCGGATGTTCGAGCGGCAGAGGAAACAGG
This sequence comes from uncultured Acidobacteriaceae bacterium, assembly GCA_963757515.1. GTDB lineage: Bacteria > Acidobacteriota > Terriglobia > Terriglobales > Acidobacteriaceae > PALSA-350. The sequence goes on from CAVWRV010000019.1 coordinate 13,155, forward strand.
CGTTTGGCCACATCGCGATGAAGACTCAATCCCGACGTTGGAGGCATGAAGGGCAAGATGCCTCCATCCCGCAAAAGACGAGAGCCATACCATCCGCTCGGTAGCGGCGCCGACATCGGCCACACGCCCTGGCGGCGAAGGTCGGCGCTCATTCGGATCACACGGTGCAACCCAAAGCCAGCATCGGGGTGGGCTTGAAAATCTGCCACGATTCGCTCCACCTTGTGGGGGAGAAAGAGGTCGTCCGAGTCAAGCAGGGCGATAATTTCGCCCCGGCTGAGGGCAAAAGCAGCATTGAAGCCTGAGGCCTGGCCGCCGTTCGTCTTACGGATCAAGTGCAGGCGCGGATCCTTGCGCGCATAATCTTCGATGATGCGGACCGAGTCATCGGTCGAACCATCGTCGCAGATGATGAGTTCAATGTTCGAATAGGTCTGTTCCAGGGCACTCTGAATCGCGTCCCCGATAAAACGGGCGTAGTTGTAATTTGAGACCAGAATCGAGACCAACGGTTGCGCCGGCAAAGGGCATAGCTCGATCGGACGCAATTCACTGGCTTCAGGCTCAACGATGGGCATAGAAGACTCCTGTAAAACCGGACCACCAAGTCCAACTTGATTGTTCCGTTGCCTTCAGCCAGGTTCGCTCAGGCCGCCGGCAAATTGCAACCCGAAGAGCTGACCCAACGTAATCAAGGCCGATACAGAAGTACTGAATTCTAGCGCCAGATGAGAAGGCCTGTTCCGACTCCAACGCCTGTTTGCACCCCACTCGAGGTGATTACCTTGGTCAGGCTGTTGGGGACATAGAGAATGTCGTCAGGCCGTAGCTCCAGATCGGGTGCCTTGTTTTGCATAATCTTCTTTATGTTCGCAGGGATCTGTTCCCGCTGCGCGCCGCCGCTGGCGCGAAGAATCCTGGCCGAGCCGAGAGCTGCGTGGGCAGACCATCCCCCCGCCAGAGCAACCGCCTGGGTCAGGGACATGGTCTCGTTTTCCGCCATGACATAGCCGCCTGGCCTGCCCACATTGCCCAGCACGTAAACCATGCGCGCGCGGGGAACGGTAATCACGTCGTGCGGCTTGATAGTGATGTTGGCCTGCGGGTCCTTGCCGCTCATAATGTCCCGAATATTGATGTGCGCCACCGAGTACTTGCCCGTCGGATCGGTGAAGGCGCCCGCCACCGGGATGGAGCCCTCACTCAGGTTGCGGGTAATCAGCACGCTGTCGCCGGCATCGGCACGCAGACCGCCGGCCGAGCCGATCACTTCCATCAGGTTGCGATTGCCTCGCAGCTGCACCACCCCCGGCGTATTCACATTACCGGCTACAGACACCGGTTGGCTGCGGAAATCGGTGACCTGCACCATGACTTGCGGATCCTTGAAGAACTTCTTATATGCGCTCGTCAAAGCAGTCTGCAGTTGATCCACGGTCAGGCCGGCGGCATGCACCTGGCCGATCATCGGCAGGGTAACGGTGCCGTCGTTGGCGATCTGCGTCGGCCGATCCGGAATATCGTCGGCAGCGAATACTTTCACTGTAATCTGATCTTCTGGCCCAAGGATGTAATTGGTCGAGTCAACGCCGGCGTTCGGCTTAGGACTGGTGTAGCTTGCCGTGGAAATGCCAGGACCGTCCAGCGGAATGCCCACACGCCCATCCGCAGGGGTTACGCTTTGGGCGAAAGCCGGGACGAGCAACATGCCTTGAAAGCAAAGAGAAATCAAGATCATTTTGGCTGAAGACTTGTGCATAAAATCACTCACTATTGGATGCTGAAAATCTCGCCGAGAAATACCTCTGGCGGGAACGTGCTCCGAACGAGCGCTTAAGAGACAGGGTATCGAGTCGAAGAAGCATAGGGTGCCAACCAAAGCCGGCAAGGGGGGACGCATGAGGGCACAAGCGTACGTACAGCCTACCCACTCAAATGGTCCTATAGACCCGAGCAAGTGTCAATAACATCTGCGCACCGAAGGAGCACAGATACACGACGCTGAGCGACCAAATTGTACTCAACTTTGGTACCTATGGTAACGATCCGCCAGAATCTTGCAAGTTCAAAGCGCCACCATGTCAGTCACAGCGACTACATCGATGCAGGCAAACAAATTTCCTGTCGGCACAAACCGGATTTCTTGTAGCATTGCTTTGAACGAGATAATACGGCCATGCTGATGGCCCTGCTTATCAACAATCCAAAGCTCCACGTGTTGACTTGTGAGTCAGCCCTGCATTACGACTCACCCGAAGGAGTTGCCGCCGATAACTGGGAGAGTTTCCGTTTACCGTCGATAGCTTAAAGGCCGGCCTATGTGGCAGAAAGAACAGGGTAGAGGCGATGGCCTCCGGAGACTCCTCCCGGTGAAACTATTACCTGTCATCGACAGTCGTTTTCTCACGCACTCACCCATTAGAGATGTTGACGGCTGGTTGAACATCTGAGAGAATCCGCTCGGGGAAAGGAGAAGCAACCGCACCACGGGCCGGAACCACACCAGCCGCGGAGCTGAGCAAGCTCACTCCCGCCGGGCTGAACAGTCTTCCGGCGAAGCCCTCGATATGGTTTTGCGGGCGAATTCCAAGGTGGATCAGTTCTGGCGATACCCCTATCGTCTCCCCCGTTCGCTCTTCCACCGAGCTGTTGATCTGCATCTTATGCAGATTGGATGGAAGCAGATGGTCACTCCTGCCATTCACGGCAAGCCGACGGGTCGATTTGGATGAAGATTCTCGCTGTCCACAATTCGTATCAGACACCCGGCGGCGAGGATCAGGTTTTTGCCGAGGAGGCCGACCTGTTGCGCTCGCACGGCCATCAGGTCGTTCTGTACCACACCAGCAACGAGCAGGTGAAGGGCAAGAACCCCTTGATCTTGCTTGGCAATACCATTTGGAACAAGCGGATCCACGACGAACTGCGAGCCCTCATGCAGCGGGAAAGGCCAGACGTCGTTCACGTCCACAACACTTTCCCGGTTATCTCTCCCGCCGTCTACTATGCGGCCAATGAAGCTGCAATTCCGGTCGTACAAACCCTGCACAATTTTCGCATGCTCTGTCCCGCGGGCACATTGTTTCGTGATGGTCATGTCTGCGAAGAGTGTGTAGGCAAGCGAGTTCCCTGGCCCGGTGTGGTCCACGGTTGCTATCGCAACAGCCGGCTGGCCACCGCCGCCGGAAGCGCTATGCTTGCCACTCATAACTATATGAAGACGTGGAGCAAAGCCGTCTCCACTTATATCGCACTCAGCAATTTTGCTCGCGACAAATTCATTGAAGCCGGCTTTCCGGCTGAGAAAATCGTGGTCAAGCCTAACTTTCTTAAAACCGATCCGGGGGTCGGCGATGGCAGCGGAAATTATGCCCTTTTCGTGGGGCGATTAACCCCGGAAAAGGGAATCAATACCCTGCTCGAAGCGTGGCGGGAAATTGGAACTAAACTTCCTTTGCAAATTGCGGGCGATGGTCCAATGGCATCGGAGGTTGAGCGGGCCAGCCGCGAAATAGAAGGTGTGACCTGGCTAAAGTGGCTACCGCGAGAGAAAGTCCTGGAAACAATGAAGAACGCGTCGGTGCTCATAGTAGCGTCGACGTGGTTGGAACCTTTCGGGTTGATCCTGGCCGAAGCGTTCGCTGTAGGCCTGCCCGTAATTGCAAGCAACCTGGGAAGCATGTCGACGATGGTCGAGCATGAGCGTACGGGCTTGCACTTTTCAGCCGGCAATGCGAAGAGCCTGGTGGAAGCCGTGGGATGGTGGAGCGCGCACCCTACAGAAGCTGCCCTCATGCGAGGCCGGGTTCGGCTGGAGTATGAGACCAAGTATACGGCGGAGAGGAATTACTCTCAGATGATGAACATCTATGAGTCAGTGCTTAACCTCAGCGGCGCGCTCTCCATCGAGGGCGTCCCGGAGGAAGGGGTAGCTTAACCAAATATGATCCGTGGCCCTAAGCAAAATTGCGGGCTGCGATACCGCTAAGTCATATCCGCGGACGTCCGCTTCAACGTAATGTAACAATGAGAATGACCGAGACGAGATCCTTCAGATCGGCCTCGAGATCCGAAGAGCATCATGTGCCGAGGCAGGATATCGTCGGGACCAGTACTTGCCGGTGTCTCCTGGAGATTATTCAAGCAACTCGATCGTGTCAGCCAAACAGATCACCCTCGAGATGAAAGAGAGTGAATACCTGCTTTTCGGTCTACACCAATTGCGAAACTGCTCGAAGCGACTGCAAGAAAAATAGAGAAGGGAATCCGGGAGTCGAAAGTGACTCAACTCAACCGAAACCCCTTCAGGCCCGTGAGTTGGAGCAAGGTCAGCCAGGTGAATTTTGGATTGTTGAGCAAATAGCGACGCCATAAGCGTCTGGGTTCCTTGATCAGCCGATACAGCCACTGCAATCCGGCCCTCTTCATCCAATCCGGCGCTTCGCTGAGATTGCCACTCAGCAGATCAAAGGCGGCGCCCACCCCAACCATCAGCTTGACCGGCAGGCGGTGGCAGTACGCGGCCATGAACCGTTCTTGCTTCGGCGTGCTCAGGCCGCACCACAACACATCGGCCTGCGATGCTTCCAACTGTGAGCGAAGGTCGTCCTCTTCGGCAGGGTTGAGCGGACGGAATGGCGGCGTGTAGGTACCGACTATTTTCAGTCCCGGGAACCTCCGGGTCAGCTCTTCCCGCAATTCCTCCGCCACGCCGGGCTTCCCGCCATAGAGGAAGTGCCTATAGCCCCGGGCCACGGAACGCTCGCAGAGCCCGAGCATGTAGTCGGGACCGTAAACGCGATTCATGTGCTTGAACCCGTGAATGCGGCCAAGCCAGACCGTGGGCATGCCATCCGGCGTAGTCAGGAAGGAGCGATTAAGAATGTCGCGAAACCCTTCATCCGATTGCGCTTCCATGATTCCATGCACGCCGGTCACGCAAACGTAGCCTTGTTCTCCCCGGTCCAGCAGTAGCTCAGTCTGGCGAAGAGCCATTTCCATGTTCAGCGCACTCACGCCTACCCCGAGAATATTGACCCGCTCCTGCTCGGAAAACGGGGGCACGATGCCTTCACTCATACAGTGCTCCGTCGCCAAACGCAAAGCGGTGCCTCCACTCAACTGAAGTATACTTGCCGCTCCTCAACAGCCATGATCCACTCTGAAAAGATGCGTTTTGGGTAACACTGGTTAGGTGTAACTTCGGTAATTCTTCGTCTCAAGCCAGATAGGGCTTGCCTTGCCAATGGAATTCAGTCGATCGCCACGGAGAGATGACGGCAGCGAGGATCGCCTTGCTGGTCGTCGCTACCAGCCCGCTTCTCTAAAGGTTCCTGCACGGAGTGAGAAGCAGGGTTGTGATGTGACCCGCCCCGAATGACTCACCATTCATAACTGGAGATTCTCTGCAGGTAAGGTATCCAACTCTAAATAAACAGTTTAAGGATCAAGCTTGCGATTATAGCCAATTGGATCTGCAAGCACGAGCGCGTCGGCAGCATCCAGCATGTGCTGGCTTGAATGGTTGTGTCGGAAGGCCTTAGGTTGGCAGGCTGCTGCGCAGTGGCTGAGCTGTGATCGCGGGGATGAGGCGGTCAGGCGAAGCTCCGAGCGGAGCCGGCTGTGTTTGATCCCGCATGAGGACGCACAGCCGGCAATGCGCTCCGGTTAACTCAGCACAGGTACGGTGATTTGTTGGCCGACCTGGATCTTATTCGGGTCGGAGATATTGCTCGCAGCGGCAATGTTGGAATAATGGTTGGGCGACCCATAGAAGCGGTTGCTTATCTTGGAGAGGGTGTCTCCACTCTTGACACTGTAGCTTTGATTGGGTCCGCCGGTGGTGGCGATTTCATGGTGCAGGTCGGAGTACGTCGGGTCGACCTGCTTGATCACATCCCACACCCGATTCGCGATCACTTGTGGAGGGAACCGAGCCTTTCAGGTACAGCTTGTCGCCATCCAGGCTTACGGAGTCCAGCTTCGCGCCTAAGTCGCTAAATCCCTCGATCGTCTCGATCACGGGCGAATATTTCTGCTTCAACTGATCAAGATCTGCCATTACATTTTCTCCTTCTTCTAGAGCGTTGATTTATGTCCACAACAACAGTCAATGAAAATGCTTAAGCGGCATGCGAGTCCGCGATTTTCTTCATGGCAATCGTCAAGGCGGCCGCGCCCAGACTTTTGATCAGCACCGGATGCTCGGCATAGATTGCGCTTACGCGATCGATGATCGAAGGGTCTTGTGTTTGAGCGTGCGAGGTAAGAGCTTCGACATCGGCGGGGTTCACGCTTGCTGCCTGCGCCGGAGTAACCGAACCGGACTGCAGCAGTGCCGCCAGCGGCGAGTTGGGAGCGCTGCCGGCAAATTTGGCAATCACCGCCGGCCCAAGAGTGGCCATCAGACCGTTTAGCACGCCCGCCTGTTGCTGGCTATTCCCATTGGCGAATAGCTGTGCAGCCATTTGCGGAAACGGTGCGGTTTGTCCGGAGCGAAACGCTTCGGCCAAGCCGCTGGCGAGAGTAGAAGAGGGCACCGCCTGCGCTACCTGGTCGAAGTGCTGTTCCACGGCTGGAGTGCTGGCTGGGGTGGCGCTGCTGGCTGAATATTGTTTGAGCAGATCGCCGATTCCTGAGAGAAAGCTCATAGGCTCTCCTTCATCGAAGCCGGATGAAACACAGCCATCGTGAGACTGTTCTGTCTCCGGCAGGCTCGATGAATGTCTCACGCTGGCATTCTTCATGTCTATGCCCGGGGGAATAAAAGGCCTCACCGGGTTATGCTTTTTTCGAGGGATAGACAAGATTGTTGTCCGGGCCGCAACGTAAAAGCCTACAAGCCTGAGCGCAGGTAACCTCCCGGCGCGCACGGTGGCGTTTTCCCATCGGCCGAAATTGTTGACACCAGAGGACGCTACCGCTAGATTACCGAAAGTAGGCGCAAGATGGATGGTGGTGAGGCGCGTGCGCCCGACCATCGAATAGCCCCGTACCCCCAGCGGCGGCTGTCCCTAGGTATGAATCGGTTTCCTGAATTTTGCTAACCAGCTTCAGTATTTGCAGTCATTGTGACTGAGACGGCGAAGCCAGGTCTCGCGGAATACTTCACCAAAAGAGCCGAATGCGCCGAGCCTGAAAGGGCCGAGGGGGAAGTGGTGAAAAAAAAACACGTCCCGGTGCTCGATGGCATTCGGGGACTGGCCATCATCGCTGTTCTCATGCGGCACGTCGCGTATGTGTTCGTGCAGCACGGCCCGCTCACGCGATGGTTTCTGCCGGTCTTTCAATTCGGCGCGTGGGGAGTGGATCTGTTCTTTGCGCTGTCGGGATTCCTCATTACGGGTATTCTGATCGACACCAAATCCGCCGTAAACCGGGCCAGCTCATTCTACGGCCGCCGCATACTTCGCATCTTTCCTGTCTATTATTTGACCATCGCGATTGTGTTCGTCGGCGAACATCTTTCCCCGTGGATCAAAACTGCGGCCAATCTTCAGAACCTGCCCGATCATTTGTCGTACCTGCTTTACTTCCAGAATTTTATTCCGATGTGGCATCACGGCCAGTATCCGGAAAGCATCATCGGGCCTTTCTGGAGCCTGGCCATCGAGGAGCAGTTTTATCTGATCTGGCCGATGGTCGTTTGGCGTCTCGCACCCAGGTCAATTGTGAAAGTGTGTGCGGTAGCGCTCTGTGCCACGCTTACGTTGCGCTTGATCCTGGTGCCTCACTTCGGAGACGGAATCTGGCTCTGGGCTCTAACCCCCACTCGTGCAGATGGGCTCTTTGTGGGAGCGGCTCTGGCGGCCATCTTTGCCATGAAGGGCGAGTTTCCCAAACCTCTGCTCGCCGGCATGGCGACTGCTGGAGGTCTTGCTCTCGGGTCCGTTGCCGTGTTTGTGCCTGCGCGTGAACTCTGGTTGACCGGGCGGCTGATGGCCGTAATTGGAATCACCGGTCTCGCCCTGCTTTGCGGAGCTCTCATCGTTTTCTGCTTGCAATACAACGAGAGCCGCCTGGCAAAATTTTTTCAAATGGGATGGCTGCGAAGCTTTGGTAAGTACAGCTACGGGATGTACGTCTTTCACTTGAGTATCTACTATGGCGTCCAGTCTCTCTTAACGACGCGTTTCGGCGTCACTTATCCCTTACCGACCGCCTACGGTTTGTTGTATTTTCTTTTGCTCTTGGGACTAACTTATGGCTTGGCTTGGCTGAGCTTTAATTTCTATGAGAGTTGGTTCCTGGGCTTCAAGCGGAACTTTGAGCCTGTTTTTGTCAAAGAACCAAACGTGGGTGCTGTTCTGCCAATGGGGCAGGACCCACTCAAGGTTTCAACCGTTTGATGGCCAGTCGAATCTTGCGCGATCTGCACTGATACTAGTGCAAAATCGGGCTTGTTTCAAAACAGGACGGCTCAGCGTGGATTTTGGTAACCAACTTTAGCGTTATCCACAGCGATGAGAACCCATAAGAATTGTTGACACCCAACCCTGGTGCCGCTAGATTACGTTCAGTAAGTAACTGCAAGACCAGCGACGGTCCAGGCTTAACCCGAGTCCGTCGATCAACCCCACACCCCCCCAGTGGCGGTCTTCTCCTTACAGTTGGGCCCTAAAGTCGTTTAGTCGATGTGACTGAGATGGCGAAGCTTTGACCGCATGATGATGTAAATGATGACGGGTTTGTGCTTAGCATCAGTTTGGGCGCAGGGAATTGGATGTCGCAAGTTGGCGCCGGATCGGGTGCGGATTTCATTGACACCTGCTCGCGTCTATAGCAACATTTGAACAGGCTAGGCTGCAGTTGCAGCCTTGGACGAAAGTTTGATTTTTAAAAACTGTAACTGAGATGGCGGGAGCCCGTCCGGTCCGTTCACTTTAGCCTGGAAAATTTGAAGGTTTCGCATCGTCCCCCCTCGAAGCGAAGTGAGATCCCATCGGGAATTGCAGCAAGCAAGCTCACTCTTGTAACGGAGATACTCATGTATCGCGATCCAGGGTCAAACGAATCGAACGAATGGTTTGCCTTCCGCGTTCGTCCCCGACACGAAAAGCAGGTTTCGCTTGCTCTTCGTGAAAAGGGGTTCACTGAGTTCCTGCCCCTTTATAAATCCAAAACGGCAATGGGCGGATCGAACCAAAGTTGTAGAGATGCCGCTCTTTCCTGGTTACATTTTTTGCTCCACCAACCGATCTTCGATTGTGCCGGTTCTCATGACCAGCGGCGTGATCGATGTAGTCCGCGCGGGCACCAACCCTTTGCCCGCGGACAAGGCGGAAATTGAGGCGCTGCAGCAGACCGTCAGCGTCGATGTGCCGCTGGAAGCCTGGCCCTACACCGAAGTCGGCGAGGCAGGTTCGTTTTCCATTCTGCGTGGTCCCTTGGCGGGCCTGACCGGCATCCTGGTCGAGGTCCGGCGTTCACAGCGGTCTGATTCTTTCAGTAAATCTTTTGCGCCGATCGGTTTTGGTCGAAGTACATCCTGACTGGGTCTCACCGTATGCTCCAGCAGGTTGCCGAGCGGATGATGGCCTAAATGTAGTATCTGCAAAAACTTTGAATTATTTCTGTCTATCCCGTTTTCTGGTTCTCCCGAAGTAACGTACGCTTGTGCCCTCGTGCGTCCCCCTTGCCGGCTTCCTGGTTGGCACCCTATGCTTTTCGACTCGATACCTGTCTCTAAGCGCTCTTTACGGAGCACGTCCCCGCCGGAGGTATTTCTCGGCGAGATCCCAGGACATCCAATGGTGAGTGAATTTATGCACAAGTCTCCAGCCAAACTGATCCTGTTGTCCCTTTGCTTTCAGGGCTTGACGTTGGTTCCGGCATTCGCCCAGAGCCGTAGTCCCTGCGGATGGTCGCGTGGGTGTTCCGATGAACGCTCCCATACCGTCGACGACTGGCGAAGCGCGCAGCCGCGCCATCAGCCGACCCCGGCGAATGTGACCAGCTACGTCCTGGGACCGGAAGATCAGATCACCGTGCGGGTCTTTGCCGCGGATGACATTCCCGACAAGCCGGTGCAGATCGACAACGATGGCACGGTGACCCTGCCCATGATCGGGCAGGTGCATGCCGCTGGCTTGACCGTCGGAGCAATTGCAGGCCAACCTGGTGACCGCTTACAAGAAATACTTCAAGGATCCGCAAGTCACCGTCCAGGTGAACGATTTCCGCAGCCAACCGGTGTCTGTTGCGGGCAATGTGACCACGCCGGGCGTGGTGCAGTTGCGGGGAAATCGCAACCTGATGGAAGTGATCGGCCAGGCCGGCGGTCTGCGGGCCGATGCCGGTGACAGTGTGCTGATCACCCGTAACCTGAGCGAGGGCTCCGATCCCGGTGGCCGGCGCCTTCACCGATCCCACAGGCAAGTACTCCGTCGCCCACATCAATATACGTTCCATCATGAGCGGCAAGGATCCGGAAGGCAATATCCAGATCAAGCCGCACGATGTGATTACCGTTCCCCGCGCGCGCATGGTCTACGTGTTGGGCAATGTGGCAGGCCGGGCGGCTACGTCATGACAGAAAACGAAACCATGTCGCTGACCCAGGCGATTGCCTTGGCGGGGGGATGGGACAAAACGGCAGCTCTCGAGCTCGGCCAGGATTCTTCGCGCCGATGGCGGCGCGCAACCGGGAACAGATTCCCGCAAACGTAAAGAAGATCATGGAAAACAAAGCACCTGACTTGCAGCTGCAGCCTGACGACATCCTTTATGTCCCCAACAGTATGAGCAAGGCAGATCGGAGCGCGTGGGCTCGAAGCAGCGATTGGCGTCGGAACAGGCGTTCTCATCTGGCGCTAGAGCAACGTTAGGTCTTGACTTACGCACATTCTGAGCATGGCCCCATGCGAGACCCCCGGCTTGACGGGGGGCCGTACTTTGTCCAAAGCGAACCGCACGTGAATGCGATCGGTTCTGGAGACGCGGTCTCGCAACAATCATTGTGAAACCGCTTAGCGAACTCGATCAATCCGAAAGGACTTCAAAAAGATGACTCCGAACCCAGCAGATCATTCCTGGACCTCGCTTGCCCGAAGGCCGGAACTCCGGACGCTCCACTGCCATCGAGCTGTCGCGTCCGATGGCGGCAAATCGGCCCCAGCCTGAAGCCTCGGTGAACTACTCTGCTTTGCTTCGCCGCCATCGCACCGCCGATCGCCATCATCATTGGCGGCACGCTTCTGCTCAGCGTGCTGTACACCCTGGTCGCGCACAAGGTTTACAAGTCGGAAGTGATTCTGGAAGTGACCGGGATCAACCAGGACTTCATGAACAGCAAAGACGTCGATCCGACCTCCAACCAGGTCACCGGCGACGCAATACATCGAGACCCAAACCAAGCTCTTGAAGAGCCCGCCGGTGGTCCAACGGACCGCGGAGTCTGGGTCCCAAGGTTCCCGGCGCTATCGCCGCCAATCAGGGAATCTTCGGCACCATTCGCGGATGGTTCGGCGACGCCCGCCGCCGGCCACGCCGGCCGAGGGTGAAGCCGTGGTGTTCGAAATGCTTGGGCGACGCCAAGGTCAAGGTGGATGGAACTTCGGATCTGATCATCGCTGACGGTGCTCGGTCCCGAGCCGCAGCTGACCGCGGATACCGCGAACACGTTGACCGAGCAGTTTATCGAACAGGCTCAGGATGCCCGCGGCTATTCCGCCGGGCAACACCAACAAGTTCCTGACCGCTCAGCTCGCCGACGCCCGCAAGAAACTGCAGGACTGCGGAAAACGCTCTGCAGGATTATGCGCGCCAGACCGGCATCGTCATCCCCAACGAGTCGCAGGAGAGCGTTGCGGCCGACAAGCTGCGGCAGATCCAAACCGATCTGGCCAAGGCAGAATCAGACGAGGCGGATACCAAGGCGCAGGTGGAGACTTCGAAGACCAGCTCCGGCCGAAGCGATGCCCCAGGTTCTGGATGATCCGACACTGCGGGATAACCGGGCCCGGCTGGCTGACCTTCGCCGCCAGCTTGCCGATTTGAGCGTCACGCTCACGCCGGCCAACTACAAGATTCAGCAGTTGAACGCCCAAATCGCTGATCTGGAACAGCAGTCTGCCCAACAGCGCAGCCAACATCATTCGCCGCCTTGGGCGTGCAGGACTCTGAAACCGCGCGCCGCAAGGCACTGTTGACCAAGGCGTATCAGCAGCAGTTGGGCGTGGTCTCCGACCAGTCTGCGAAAGAGGTTCGTTACAACATCCTGAAGAAGGAAGTGGATGCGAACCGCGACATTTACCAATCCATGTTGCAGCGGGTGAAAGCAGGCGAGCATCGTCGCCGCCTTGAAGTCGAGCGATGTGCGCGTGGTCAGTCCGGCGACCGCCGGCTAAGTCGACCTTCCGGCCGAGCTTGCCGCTCAACCTGGCGTTGGGATTGCTCTTCGGTCTGGTCTTCGCCGACCTGCTACATCCTGCTGCGCGAGCGCAACGATGCCAGCCTGCGGACGCCCGGCCAAAGCGTCAAGCACCTCAACGTGCCTGAATTGGCTGTGATTCCTTCGGCGCGCATCGGCAACAGCGAGCGCATCCCGCTCACCCTGCGCAATCTGAATGGGGCCAGCGGCGCCGCACTCGAGTCCAAGAACGGCTTGTTGGCCGCCAGCTCGGCAGCGGTCGACAAGGAGATGGTGCAGTGGTGCCAGGACGAGACCATGATGGCGGATGCTTATCGGTCCGCGATCACCTCGATTCTCCTTAGCCGGGTGAACGGAGTCAGTCCGCGGGTCATTCTGGTGACCAGCCCGCGCCCCAAGGCAGGCAAGACCACCACGGTAGCCAATCTTGGCATCAGCCTGGCGGAAATCGGACGGCGTGTGTTGCTGATCGATGGCGACCTCAGGCGGCCCGCGCCTGGGTAAGCTCTTCGGCTTGCAATTTGCTACCGGCTTGAGCGATGCGCTGCTGGATGAGGGCAGCGGAACGATCACGCTGGACTCAGTGGTCCGCCCCAGCACCGTGCCCGGACTGTACGTGTTGCCCGGTGGATCGGAGCCGGCCAACATCTCCAGGCTGCTCCATTCCACTCATCTGGATAGCCTGATCGAGCTGGCGCGCGTCGGAGTATGACTTCGTGCTCATCGACTCTCCGCCCATGATGGGCATGGCCGATGCGCGGCTTCTCAGCCGCAACGCCGATGGCGTGATTCTGATCAGCCGCGCCGGCGAGACCAGCCCGGAGCAATTGGGAGAAGCCAGAGAGCGGCTTGGCCGATGATGGCACCCCGGTCATTGGCACCATTCTTAATGGCTGCGATCTTCGCATTGAGGATCCGGCATACGTCAACCACTACAACAGCTACGCCGGCGCTGCACGCGGCTAGAAGTTGGCCCGCTCGCCGGGACCACACTCGCGATGTTACCGGAAACGTAACTGTAAAACCGAACTAGCAACTAAAGTTGGCTTACGAGCATCTTCGTAAGCAGCCAGTGCTCGCGGAGATCCCCCACCGCAATGCATCGGCTGCATAGACCAACTGCTAACAACCAGGGAACAAAGACGCCGGCGAAAGTTCGCTGCCAATCAGAGCTTTCGTGATTTAACAGAGCGTCTTCAGAAGCAACGTTCCCTTTTCTATTGCATTTCTCCTGTGACGGTGGCTGCGAGCCCTGTTGACCTCCCAGCACGACCAGGAGAAAGGCTTTGACTGCTTTCGTTAACAGGAACGCTTCCCTGGCAATGCCGGGGGGCGTACGGGGAGAACCGCTCTCATGCATGTCCGGAATCTACGCTTCTATCAGACGATGCAATTCGTTCTGGATCTTCTCGCGGTGACCGTTGCCTGGAGCTGCACCATCCAGATGCGGGTGCTATTGAACCCATTGGCGAGCCAACGGGTGAGCTGGACCTACGCTTCCATCTGGGCGCCATCGTTGATGATGGTCCTGATGTTGTGGATCGTCATGGCGTGGCGCCTCAGGTTCTATCGCGTCGAGGGCCGTATCCGGCTGTGGAACAGCATCATCAACGCCGCCGAAGGCGCACTGCTGGCAAGCTGCATCATCGTCATCGTCACTTTCTTCTCCCGCCAACTTGGCACCGGCGTATCGCGTTCGTTCTTCATGATTTTTGCGCCCCTCAGTTTTTTCAGCCTGGGCCTGGCGCGCTGCGTCAGCGTAGTCGCGGCCGCGTTGGCTGAGCGGCACTGGCCTTCACCCATCCGGGCAGCACTGCTGGGAGACGGTTTCCATGCCGGCCGCCTGGTTGCGCTCATGAACTCGGCCAACGTGGCCAACGTAATCAAGGGCCTGATCATCCCCGAGGGCCACACCACGGAAGGCCTGTCGCTTCCCATGCCGATCCTGGGAACGACCGCACAGCTGGCTGAAGTGATCAATCGCGAACACCTCAATCGCATCATTCTTCTCAACGGCTCAATTTCGCGTGGCGAGCTGGACGAATGCAACAAGGTGTTCAAGCGCATGGGGGTCATCGTCAATTGCACGGTGGACTTTGCCCCCGAACCGGGCCGAATCAACGTGGTGAACCAGTACGGTTTGCCTCTGGTCGAGCTGCGGCCCTTGTCGTTTACCAAGGGTCAGGAGTTCGTCAAGCGGGCCTTTGACATCGTAGCCTCGACCATTGCGCTCATCTTTCTCGCGCCCGACGATGCTGGTGATCGCGGCCCTGGTGAAGTTCACGTCCGAGGGGCCCATCCTGTACAAGGCGCCGCGCGTAGGCAGGGGCGGCCGTCACTTCATGTTCCTCAAGTTCCGCTCCATGTACACCACGATGGATCGCACGCCATGTGGCCCATGCCAATGAAAAGCAGGGCCATATTTTCAAGATCAAGCAGGATCCGCGGGTGACCCCGATCGGCAGGTTCATTCGCCGCTACAGCCTCGACGAGCTGCCGCAGCTGATCAACGTGCTGCGCGGGGAGATGAGCCTGGTAGGGCCCAGGCCTTTGCCTGCCGGCGATCTGGGACCGGATGGAATGAGCCGCGAATTCGCGGATTGGTCCGAGGGCCGGTCTGCCGTATATCCCGGCATCACCGGACTCTGGCAGGTGAATGGCCGCAGTGAACTTCCGTTTGAAGAGATGGTGCGGCTCGACCTGCAATACATTCGTGAGTGGTCGCTGCTGCTGGACATCAAAATCATTCTGGCAACGCCTGGGCTGGTGGTGAAGGGGGTAGGAGCATACTGAGTATGCGGTAGCGAATGCATCAGGTCGGAGTCCCCGGTCATCGACGCGGACGGCTGCGATCTCGTCTTTACTCAAGCTTCTTATGGCTATTGTGGAGTCTGAAACCATCACCGGACTGCATCCTATCGAGCTGCGCCCTTTGCCGGCGCAGCCGCTGGTCTCGATTCTGGTCTCCAATTACAACTATGGCCGCTACATCGGGAGCGCGATTCAGAGTGCCCTCGACCAGACCTATTCCAACATCGAACTGATCATCTGCGACGACGGGTCGACCGATGATTCGGTCCAGGTCATCGAGGAATATGAGCGCAAAGATGCGCGTTTGCGCCTCATCCGCAAAGCGAATGGGGGACAGGCGTCGGGCTTCAATGCCGCTTTTGCCGCCAGCCGGGGTGAGATTATTGCCCTGCTTGACTCAGACGATCTGTTCCTGCCCCACAAGGTGGAGCGGATTGTGGCTGATTTTCAGGCCCACCCCGACTGCGGTTTTGGCGTACACCGTGTGATCCGAGTGAGCGCAGACCTCCGCCGCCAGGGAGTGTGGCCGATGTCTGCTCCGTTACCCAGCGGATGGTATGGCTCCCGCCTTTTGCAGGATGGCGGCATATTGCCCTACATGCCTCCGACCTCGGGGTTGAGCCTCCGTCGCGAGGTCGCGGAACGCATCTTCCCCTTGCCGCTGGCGGAGCCGCTGGTAAGATGTCCCGATCAGCTGATTACCCGCCTGGCCCCGTTGATCACCAACGTGACCCGCGAAGACGAAGCCTTGTCGCAGTACCGGCTGCACGGCGGAAACAACTATGGACCGGACCGGGTGACGGCGGCCTCGTTCAAGCGCGAGTTGGAATATTGCGAGGCCCTGTGGGACGCTCAGAAACGCTTTCTCGCAGCCATCGATCCCCGGCTCGCGGAAGATCTTTCAGCCGCTTAGCTTGCACCCGCTACATCGCTTACAACAGTTACCTGCACGCCCGTCTGGCCAGAGATCCCGGACGTGCGTCGTCATTACGATCGCTTCATGGCTTCCCTTGGCCCGGACGCCAGGCATGTATGGTTTTGGAAACTCTCGATCTACCTGCCACTCCCGGTTTTTGATTTCGCCGTCAATCTGTTAATTCGGCAAAGCTGGCTCAAACAATTAGTCTCTCGCTTAAAAAAAATGTCTGTAAACAACATAGCATCCTTGCCAGACCAAGTTGCAACCCTGCCTCTTCATCTTTGTACTGCCAGTCCTCCCTCGCGACTGCCATCCCAGATCGGAGCATCACGTCATGAGTACTAACCCTCTTGTCAGCATCGGGCTTTTTCTTTACAACGGAGATCGTTTTCTTGCTGCCGCCATCGAGTCGTTCCTGAATCAGACATTTCAGGGATTTCGAACTGATCATCTCCGACAACTGCTCCACCGATCGCAGTGAGGAGATCTGCCGCCACTATGCGGCCCAGGATTCCCGCATCCGTTACTACCGCGCCGAGCGCAACATGGGCGCCGGCTGGAACCTCAGAAAGGTCTATTTCAAGGCCACCGGGAAATACTTCAAATGGGCGGCGCACGACGACATGATTCAGCCCGACTTTCTGCGTCTCTGTGTCGACGCATTGGAAGCGGACGACTCCCTGGTCGTTGCCCACACCCTGACCCGGGTCATCGATGAGCACGGACAGTTTGTCGAAAACTACGAGTGGCCGCTGCGCACCGAGTCTCCCGACCCAGTGGTCCGTTTCAAAGACCTGCTGCTGAACGATCACATGTGTTACCAGATCTTCGGGGTGATGCGCCTGAGCGCGCTGCAGACAGCTTCCTCCGCAGGGCAGCTACGTCAATAGCGACGGAGTCCTGCTGGCGCAGATGGGCTTGATCGGGCGCTTCCACGAGATTCCGGAGTTCTTGTTCATCAGCACCCGGCACAGCAGGCAATCCTCACAGGTGAAGCCGGTTCGACTCAAGGCTCCGCGGCTTTCGCTTGACCAACCGTCACGGCACCTTGCCCGGCCCGGAATGGTGGGACCCGAACAAGACCGCCAGCATCACCTTCCCGGAGTGGCGAATGTTCCGCGAGTACTTCTTAAGCATCGCGCCGCGCCCGCTTACTCCGGGCAGCGGCTGCGATGCTACCTGCTGGTTGCTGCCGTGGCTGGTCAAGCACGTCGCGGCGCATGGGAAAAGATGTGTTGATCGCGGCCGACCAGGTGCTCTTCAGGCTGCAGATGCCGCGCGCGAAAGTGTCTATGGAGAGCGCAACATCGGTGCGATGTTGCCTCGTAATCAAATATCCCCCTCGATCCGAAAATCCACGGAGGTGAATCCCTATGAAAGTTGCAATTCTTGCAGGGGGGCTGGGCTCCCGTCTCGCCGAAGAGACGGAACTTAAGCCCAAACCGATGGTCGAAATTGGCGGCAAGCCAATTCTCTGGCACATCATGATGCACTACGCGCATTACGGGCTTCGACGAATTCGCCATCGCGCTGGGCTACAAGGGCGAAGTCATCAAGAAGTACATGCTCGACTATTGCTCCCTGAACCGCGATCTGAGCGTCTCCCTCAAGACCGGCAAAGTCAAGATGAACGGCGGAGCGGTTCCCGACTGGAATGTGGACCTGGTCGATACCGGCATGAAGACCCAGACCGGCGGCCGCATCAAGCGGCTGGCTCCTTACCTGGGCAACGAAACCTTCATGCTCACCTGGGGTGACGGAGTATCGGACATCAACCTGCACGACCTGCTGGCGTTTCATCGCTCGCATGGCAAGCTGGCCACGCTGACCGCGGTCCGGCCGACGGCGCGCTTCGGCCACCTGGAAATGGATGGCAATCAGATCACCGAGTTCTCTGAGAAGCCGCAGACCAAGGAAGGCTGGATCAACGGAGCATTCTTCGTCCTGGAGCCGGAGATCTTTGACTTCATCGACGGCGACAATACCCACTTCGAGAAGGAGCCACTGGAGCGGCTGGCGGGCGAAGGGCAACTGATGGCGTATCGACACACCGGCTTCTGGCAGTGTATGGATACGATTCGCGAGAAGAAGATCCTGGAGACTTACTGGGAAAGCGGCAACGCACCATGGCAAACTTGGGAGGAAACGAATGCGAGTATTAGTAACGGGCCACGCGGGGTACATCGGAACGGTTTTAGTGCCAATGCTGTTGCAGGCAGGGCATGAAGTAGTTGGGCTCGACACCGATCTTTTCGAGCGCAGCACCTTCAGCGATGGGATCGCAGAGATCCCTGAGATCCGCAAAGACGTTCGCGATGTAACCCTGCAGGATGTCGAAGGGCTTCGAAGCCATTCTGCATCTTGCCGGGCTTTCGAACGATCCCCTGGGCGACCTGAATCCGGGTCTGACCTTCGAGATCAACCACCAGGCATCGGTCAAACTGGCCAAGTTGGCCAAGCAGGCCGGCGTGCAGAGGTTTATCTTCTCCTCTTCCTGCAGCAACTACGGCGCCGGCGGCGACGACCTGCTGGACGAGCAGTCGGCCTTCAACCCCGTGACCCCTTACGGCACTTCCAAAGTTATGGTGGAGCAGGACGTTGCCAAGCTGGCGGATAACACACTTCAGCCCCACCTTTCTGCGCAATGCCACTGCTTTCGGCGTTTCGCCCCGGTTGCGCTTTGACCTGGTGCTGAACAACCTCGTGGCCTGGGCCTATGCCACCGGCCGGGTCTACATCAAGAGCGATGGAACTCCCTGGAGACCGATCGTCCACATCGCCGACATCTCGCGGGCGTTTATCGCCGCCATGCATGCCCCGATCGACCTGGTCCACAACGAAGCCTTCAACGTCGGACGCAACGAAGACAACTACCGCATTTACGAGCTGGCCGACATCGTCAAGGAGACGGTGCCGAACACGGTGATCGAGTACGCGGCGGACGCCGGGCCCGGACAAGCGCTGCTATCGCGTGGATTGCAGCAAGATCCGCAAGGTGCTGCCCGAGTTCCAACCCGTCTGGGATGCACGCAAGGGCGCGGTGGAACTGCACGAAACCTACAAGAAGATCGGTCTCGTCTTGGAAGACTTCGAGGGACCGCGCTTCAAGCGAATCGCCCATATTCGGAAGCTGATCGAGGACGGTGTTCTCGACTCCTCTCTGCGTTGGACCAACCAGGAAGCGACCGCCCCCGTTGTCGCAGGAGCCGCTACGGTATGACCGAATCCACCTTTCATTGCCGCGCATGCAATTCCGCGGAGTGCATTCCGATTCTTTCCTTCGGAACCACTCCGCTTGCCGATGCATTGCTCTCAGCCGATCAGCTTGGGTCGCCGGAAGTTACGGCGCCCCTGGACCTGGTCTTCTGCCCCGAGTGCTCGCTGGTGCAGATCACCGAAACCGTTCCGCCGGAAATCCTCTTTTGCCGCAATTATCCTTACTTTTCTTCCGTGTCGAAGAGTCTGCTGGAACATTTCGCCAAGAGTGCTGAAGCGGTCATCCATGCCCGCGGCCTTAATTCCAATAGCCTGGTCATCGAAGCTGCGTCCAACGACGGTTACATGTTGCGCAACTTCGTCAACCACGGCATCCCGGTCTTGGGCATCGATCCCGCCGAAGAGCAGGTGCGCACCGCCAACGAGCGCGGCGTCAACAGCATCAACACTTTCTTTACCAAGGAGCTGGCGCGAAAAGCTGGCCGCCGAGGGCAAGAAGGCCGATGTCTTCCTGGCTAACAATGTGCTCGCCCACGTGGCCGATCTGAACGGCTTCGTCGACGGCATCGCTGCCTTGCTGAAGCCCACAGGCGTGGCCGTCATCGAGGCGCCTTACATCGTCGACCTGATCCAGAAGTGCGAGTTCGACACCATCTATCACCAGCATCTCTGCTACTTCTCGGTGACGGCGCTGGCGCGGCTTTTCCGCGATCATGGCCTTTACCTGAACGACGTGGAGCGCACCAAGATCCACGGCGGATCTCTGCGGCTGTTTGTCGAGCCGGTGGAAACCCCGACCGCGCGCTTGAAAGCGTTGCTCGCCGATGAGAAGAATGCGGGTGTCTCGACCATCGAGTACTACCGGGGCTTTGCCGACCGGGTGCATGCGGTGCGCGACGAACTCACCACGCTGTTGAAGGACCTGAAGGGCAAAGGCAAGTCCATTGCCGGCTATGCGGCGGCGGCCAAGGCCACCACGCTGCTCGCCTTCTGCAACATCGATCAGGAAGCTGCTCGACTACGTCGTCGATCTGAACGAGTTCAAGCAGGGCCGGTTCATGCCCGGCAATCACCTGCCGATTCTTTCCCCGCAGAAGCTGCTGGATGCAAATCCGGATTACGTTCTGGTGCTGGCGTGGAATTTTGCCGGCGAAATCATGGAGCAACAACACGCCTATAAGGCGCGCGGCGGAAAATTCATTATTCCCATCCCGACGCCTGCAGTGGTCTAAAAGGAGATTCGACTCCATGCATAGCATTTATGTAGATTCCAGATTTGATGACGAAAAGCGCCGCCAGCATTTGTATGACGGCCAACTCTTTGTCTACTCGCCGCGGCCCAGTTCTCTGGCCTTTACCAATTTCGCCGCGGAAATGATCAAGGACGCCTTTGGCAAAGACGATCCGACCACGGCGCAGTACGACATGCCGGTGGAAGAGTTTGTCCGCATCTTCGCCCCCCTCAAGCCGGCCTTCATCCATCACCCGGAGTCGAAGCGGCTGATCCAGGCCATGCTCGAAGGACTTCGGCTGCGATATGGAGACCACTTATCTCGATGTGCCGCGCCTGCGCGCCGTCACCTCGGATGCCTACCTGACTTCCGGCGTTGGATATGCCCACCACCTCCACCGCGATACCTGGTACTCGGCGCCGATGTGCCAGCTGAACTGGTGGCTGCCCATCTTCGAGATGTCTTCGGAGAGCTCCATGGCCTTCCATCCGCGGTATTGGAATGAGGCGGTCAAGAACGGCTCCAGCAAGTTCAACTACTATGCCTGGAACAGCACCGGCCGCGCGGACGCCGCCAAGCACATCAAGTCCGATACCCGCGAACAGCCAAAGCCCGAGCAGCCGATGGAACTGGATCCCCAGGTCCGGGTGATCTCCGAGCCCGGCGGCGCGCTGGTCTTTTCCGCCGCCAACATGCACTCGACGGTGCCCAACACGTCCGGCAAAACCCGCTTCAGCATCGACTTCCGCACCGTCAGCCTGGTCGATGTGAAGACCAAGAACGGCGCTCCCAATCTGGATTCGCATCCGATTGGGACCTCGCTGCGCGACTTCATGAAGGGAACCGATCTGAGCCCCATGCCGGAAGAGATTGCCGCGGCCTATGACAGTCCTGACGCAGCCGACGGCGTCAAGGTCTATCGGCCCGAGGTGGTAGCGCGCCAGGTAGTTCGCAAATCAGGATCCCACCTCGATTGGGCGAACCGGGTGCACCGAGTGTCGCCGAACCCTTACGCGCTCTTTTGCGAAGGCGTTGCGGCGCCTACTGAAGTGTGTTCAGCCATCGTGAAAGGCCACAGAGCCTGAGCGAACACCCTGGTTGCACCACTGCATGAGAGACTCTGCCGCCGCCTGCGCATCGTCGTATCTCGACCACCGCCATGCCTGCTCGCACCCCGCCCACTCCATGGAGTGAGGGCGTGGAATGTGCCTCCAACCTAGCAATGACGAAATTCTTCTACACGGGGACCAAGAAATGCCTGAGATCAAGACCTGCCCAAACTGCCTCAAGGGAGACATGAGTGTTTTCTACCAGGTTCCGCGGGTGCCGGTGCACAGCGTGTTGCAGATGCCGACGCGCGAAGTTGCGGTGAACTTTCCCAAGGGTGACATTGCTCTAGGCCGTTGCTCCCATTGCGGCTTTATTGCCAATACCGTCTTCGATCCAACGGTGCACAACTACTCCGCGCACTATGAGGAGACGCAGGGCTTTTCCGGGACCTTCCAGGCCTTCCATCGCCGCCTGGCCGCCGAGATGATCGACAAATACGACCTCCACGGCAAGAAAATGATCGAGATTGGCTGCGGCAAGGGTGAGTTTCTCTCCCTGTTTGTGAGATGGGCAACAACAGCGGCGTGGGTTTCGATCCCGCATTCGTCAGCGAGCGCAATCCGTCCGCCGGCGACGCCAAGGTCGAATTCGTCGCCGACTTCTACGGGGAAAAGTATGCCCACGTGCAAGGCGACTTCGTGTGCTGCAAAATGACCCTGGAGCACATACCCGATACCGCCAATTTCGTGCGTACGGTGCGACGCTCGGTGGGTGACCGCTACGACACCGTGGTGTTCTTCCAGGTGCCCGACATGAACCGCGTGCTGCGCGATCTCGCCTTCTGGGATATTTATTACGAACACTGCTCCTATTTCAACGCCGACTCGCTCTCGCTGCTGTTCCGCGAGGCAGGATTCGATGTGCTGGATGTTTGGACCGATTACGACGATCAATATCTGATGATTTCGACCAAGCCGTCGCGCACCCCTGTCTCTTCGGTCGAGAAGCCGGACCCCACCGAGCTCGAATAAGGATATCCAATTCTTCACCGAGCACCAGGCAGCCAGAATGGCCTCATGGAGGAGCAAGCTCGAGGAAACAAAGAGCAGCGGTAAGCGAGCCGTGGTATGGGGCTCGGGATCGAAGGGCGTGGCGTTTCTGACTGCGCTCAACCTGCACACACCCGACTGCGAAATTGAGTATGTTGTCGACATCAATCCCTTTCGCGAAGGCAAATACATGGCCGGCACCGGGCAGGAGATTGTCTCGCCGGCCTTTCTCAAGCGGTACAAACCAGACCTGGCCATTGCCATGAACCCGATTTACCAGCCCGAGATCAAGGCCGATCTCGAGAAAATGGGCCTGTCTACTGAGGTTGTCGCCGTTTGATTCGAATCCGCCCTGCCCAGGCAGAGGCTTTTAAAGGCAATCCCAAATGTATGATTTCGCGATAATCGGTGGAGGAATTGTTGGTCTCGCGACCGGCGCCGCGCTCGGCCGCCGCTATCCCTTTGCTCGAATTCTCTTGGTGGAAAAAGAAGTTGGCTTTGCTCAGCACCAGACCGGCCGCAACAGCGGCGTCATCCATTCCGGCATTTATTACAAACCCGGCAGCCTGAAGGCGGAGTTGGCCAAGGCAGGCAACCAGTCCCTGCGCGCCTTTTGCTATGAATATGGCGTACCGTTCGACATTTGCGGCAAGCTGATTGTCGCTACCAGGCCGGAGGAGATTCCCCAGCTCGATAACATCTTCGATCGTGCTCTCGAGAACGGCGTCCCGGCGATGCGGCTGAGCCCGGAAGAAGTAAAAGAAGTGGAACCGCATGTTTCCTGCATCGCTGCTATCCGCGTGCCCACCACCGGCATCGTCGATTATCGCCAGGTCTGCCACGCCCTGGTGCACGAGATACAGCAGCAGGGAGGAGAGCTCAAGGTTGGCACCGAGGTTCTCCATATTGTGCCCACTCCTCTGGGCCACCTGCTTGAGACCTCATGGGGCTCGCTGGAAACCCGCTTCCTGATCAACTGCGCCGGTCTGCACAGCGATCGTGTAGCCAAGCTGGGCGGCATGGAACCGAAGGCCATGATCGTTCCCTTCCGCGGGGAGTACTTCGAGCTTAAGCCGGAGCGCCGCCATTTGGTGCGTCATCTCATTTACCCCGTGCCGAATCCGGCGTTTCCTTTCCTCGGCGTGCACTTCACGCGCATGATGGACGGAAGCATTCACGCCGGCCCCAACGCTGTGCTGAGCATGAAGCGCGAGGGCTATCGCAAGTCGGACTTCAGCTGGCGCGATCTTTCTGAAGTCTTGTTGTTTCCCGGTTTCTGGAAGCTTTCCTCGAAGTATTATCGCGAAGGCGCTCAGGAGATGTACCGCTCCATGAGCAAGGCTGCCTTTACCCGGAGCCCTGCAGCGGCTGGTGCCGGAGATTCAAGCCGACGACCTGATCCCGAGCAAGAGCGGCGTGCGCGCGCAGGCTCTGCTTCGCGATGGCAGCCTGGTCGACGACTTCCTCCTGCTCGAAGGCAAGAATTCCCTTCATGTCTGCAACGCACCTTCTCCTGCCGCCACCGCATCGCTCGAGATCGCCAAGCAGATCGTCAGCAAGGTGCCCCGTCCGGGCCGCCTTTCGCTGGTCAAGATGGCTTAGGGCGGCCCGCGACTTATCCTTGGAAACGCAGACCTGTCCAAATTAGGTTTCAGAAACTCTCATTGTGGTCTTTGAAGGGGCGGGGCTTCAGAGTCTGCGTGAGAACCCGAGAAAGGCAAACAGCAGGTCCCTCCACTACGCTGCGCTCCGGTCGGGATGACAATTCATTTGCAAGGAAGCAGTGCTTTTCTTCCAGGAAAGTTGCGTTTCTCTCCCTGGATAAGGTTGATGGCATAACGAAATTGTCATCCCGACCGGAGCGCAGCGTAGTGGAGGGACCTGCTGTTTTCCTTTCTCGGGTTCTCACGCAGACCCGGGTGCCCCATACCCCGGATTTCCTGTAGAGCTTGTTGGGTTCCGCGGACCTCATGCGCCTTTCCTTAAAGAAATGCGCATACGCAGCCCTTGCCAGCGCTGCGTGCAGGAAATTCGGGGTATCTCGCACGTTTTTCGCGAGATGTGGGAGGCGACCGTTGGTCGCCCTTTTACAACCTGGACGGATACCAGTCGCAGTGCAGGCAAATCCGCCAACCTTAGTCTCCAAATCGGCATCCACTAAAGATCGCCCATTCCCCTATCCGGTGACAGGTGCAAAGTCTCGGTCGAGGTCCGCCTGCTTGCGCATCGCCATCTTCGACTACAAAATAACCCGCAACAATCCGATCGGGAGCTGTCATCTGGCGATGCTGCGCGCGCTTGCGGCGGAGCATGAGTTTACCGTCTTCGCGGTTGAGTTCGAGAATCCCTGTCCGGAAAAGATACAGTTTGTGCGCGTGCCTTCGCCCACCCGCCCCCTGGCACTCCTTTTCATCGTCTATCACTTCATGGCGCCGCTCTGTTACCTGCTCTACCGGCTCCGCGGCGGCCTCAAGTTCGATCTGGTTCAGGCGCTCGAGAGCAATCTGGTTTTCGGCGACATCCTATACTCGCACTTTTGCCATGGCATGTATCTTAAGCGTCATTGGAGCAAGTCCGGCGCCAAGGGCCTGCGGGGTTGGTTCCGCTGGCTCGATCATCAGCTCCACGCCTGGATGGAAAGCTTTACCTATCCTCGTGCGAAACAGGTGGTGGTTCCATCCCGAGGCTTGGCCAGGGAGCTGAGAGCGGAATTTCCCTATATCGAAAACAAGCTGACTGTCTTGCCGAACCCCATCAACCTGGATCGCCTGCAAATGCCGGCCGGCTTCGATCGCCAGGCATTTCGTCATCAGCCTGGGTTTTGATGACCAGGATCTGGTGGGCCTGTTTGTGGCGCTGGGACAGTTTGAGCGCAAGGGATTGCCCCTGCTGCTGCAAGCGCTGGGCACGCCAGGGATGGAGCGGGTCAAGCTTGTCGTCGTGGGTGGGGAAGCCGATCTGATCGCGCGCTACGGCGAGGAGGCCGCGAAGCATCAGCTTGGTAACCGGGTGAAATTTGCCGGCATGCAGTCCGATGTTCGGCCTTACCTTTGGAGCTCTGACGTCTTCGTCTTTCCGTCACTCTACGAGACGTTTTCCCTGGTCACCTACGAGGCTGCGGCCTCCGGTCTTCCCATCGTGGTCTCCCACCTCTACGGCGTAGAAGATTTGCTGGTAGATGGCGACAATGGCTTCCTGATTGAAACCAGTATTGCCGGCGTGAGACAGGGGCTGGAGCGCATTCTGGAGCCTCGAGCGGACCTGCACGCCAAGCTATGGGCCAACGAGCCCGCCAGGCGGCCTCCGCGTGCTCTGTGGAGCATTTCGTGGACGCGTGGCGAGCCTTTTATCTACGACCTGACCCCTCAGAGTAATTGAGGGCAGCTGCTTCATCTGAGAGGATATACCGTGGGGTGACTTCGGCATGGCAGTTGAATCGGCAGCGAGCAAGTTCGTTCCCATCGCACTGAAGAGTCTTCCCCAGAAGCCCTCCGTCTCCGTGCTGATCACCTGCTTTAACTATGGCGCCTACGTTGGCCAGGCCATCGACAGCGCGCTCGAGCAGACCTACCCGCCGGCGGAAATCATCGTCAGCGACGATGCCTCTCAGGACAACTCCTGCGAGGTGGTTGAGTCCTATATCAACCGCGGCCTGGATATTCGGCTGCTGCGCAATCCTCATGGCGGCATGGCGGCTAACCTCAACGCCGCCTATCGCAACTGTTCCGGAGACATAATCTGCCTGCTCGATGCGGATGATACCTTCCTGCCGGGAAAAATCGAAGCGGTGGTGAATGCTTTTCACGCCCATCCGCAGGCCGGCTTTGCCATTCATCGCGCCAGCCTGGTGGACAACCAGAAGCGCGCCCGCGGCATCTATCCTTTGTTAAGCGCCCTCCCGTCGGGCGACTGCGCCCAGATCACCTACGACAACTCGGGAATATTGATGGGCCTGCCGCCCACTACCAACCTCGCCCTCCGCCGTGAAGTCGCGGACCGCATCTTTCCCATACCCGTGGAATACACCGGTTACGCCGAGCAGATGATTCACCGTCTGGCTCCGCTGATGACAGGACTGTGTGCCGTGGATGCCCCCCTCGCGCACTGGCGATTGCACGGCGCAGAATGACCAGAACTCCACCCGAATCACCCCGCGCCGCCTGGAGCGGGAGCTCAAAATCATGGACTCTCTTTGGTTGGAGCAGAAGCATTACCTCGAAGGCGTCGATGCGTCGCTCGCCCAATCCTTCCCCCCATCGACCGCAATCCGCTCTATCTCAAAATGAACTACATCCGGCATCGGCTGAACAACGATCCGGCGATGCGTCAGGCCTACAGCGATCTATGCCGCTACGGGCTGCGCGCCAATTCCAAGGTGGATCAGTTCTGGCGATACTCCAACCGTCTTCCCCGTCCGCTGTTCCAGCGAGCGGTCGATCTGCTTCTGACCCAGAGCGTGTGGAAGCAGATGGTCACCCGCGCCATCCGGGGCAAGCAAACCGCCTGAGATGAAGATTCTCTCCGTGCACAATTCGTATCAGAAGCCCGGTGGCGAAGACCAGGTCTTTGCCCAGGAGGCCGATCTGCTGCGCTCCCATGGGCACCAGCGTGCTTCTGTACCAGGCCAGCAACGATCAGGTCAGCGGCAAGAACCCGCTGGTCCTGCTTGGCAACACGATCTGGAACCAGCAAATGCATCGCGAGCTTGCGCCAGCTGATGCAGCGGGAAAAGCCGGACATCGTTCACGTCCATAACACTTTCCCGGTCATCTCTCCCGCCGTCTACTATGCGGCCAATGAAGCAGGGAATTCCGGTCGTACAAACCCTGCACAATTACCGCATGCTTTGTCCCGCGGCCACCCTCTTCCGCGATGGACATGTATGTGAAGACTGTCTGGGCAAGCGGGTCCCCTGGCCAGGGGTGGTGCATGGCTGCTATCGCGGCAGCAGGCTGGCTACCGCTGCCGGCAGCCGCCATGCTGGCCACCCACAACTATAAGCAGACCTGGAGCCAGGCCGTCTCTGCCTATATCGCCCTCACCGATTTTGCGCGCAGCAAATTCATCCAGGGAGGCTTTCCGGCGGAGAAAATCCTGGTCAAGCCTAACTACCTGCAAACCGATCCCGGGCGGGGTGAGGGCAGGGGAAACTACGCCCTTTTTGTGGGACGGTTAGCGCCGGAGAAGGGCATCGGTACGCTGCTGGAGGCGTGGCGGCAAATTGGAAATCAACTCCCCCTGCAAATTGCCGGGCGATGGTCCGTTGGCGCTCAGAGGTCGAGAAGGCCAGTCGCGAAATGGAAAGTGTGACCTGGCTAAAGTGGCTGCCGCGGGCGGAAATCCTGCAGCGGATGAAGGATGCGTCGGTGCTGATTTTGCCGTCGACATGGTATGAAGGCTTCCCCATGATCATCGCCGAAGCCTTCGCCGTGGGGCTGCCTGTGATTGCCAGCAACCTGGGAAGCATGTCGTCCATTGTCGACCATCAGCGTACGGGCTTGCACTTTGAGGCCGGCCACGCAACTGGCCTGGTGGAAGCGGTGCGATGGTGGGTTGCGCACCCAGCGGACACAGCCATGATGCGAGCCCAGGCCCGGCTGGAATATGAGACCAAATACACCGCGGCAGGAAACTACGCGCAGCTGATGAAGATCTATGGGTTGGTGCTCGACCTGAGCGTTGGCAAAGAACTTGTCGTTGCTGCCGGATACGCAATCAGATGGGTCTGATCGAATTTACCTGCGCGGTGCTGCTGACGTCGGCGCTCGCCGGGTTGCTCGGGGCGCTCACCGGCCTGGGCGGCGGCGTGGTCATCGTGCCCGTCCTTGCCCTGATCTTTCATGTCGATCTTCGCTACGCCATTGGTGCTTCGCTCATTTCTGTCATTGCCACTTCTTCCGGCGCCGCTGTCTCTTACGTCCGCGAAGGCTTCTCCAATGTGCGCATCGGCATGTTTCTCGAGGTGGCGACCACACTGGGCGCCCTGGGGGGCGCCTATCTCGCCACCCGCATTTCCACCCCCGCCATCGGCATCATTTTTGGCATCACGCTGCTTTACTCCGCCTGGAGTTCGTTCCGCGACAAACAGGACGATGCTGCATCCAACGCCAAATGCGCTGGCCGAGAAATTGAAGCTGAGCGGAGACTACCCGACGGAGAACGGCCGCCAGGCCTACATCGCGCAGAATGTTCCGGCCGGTTTTGGCATCATGTTCGTCGCCGGAATTCTGTCCGGCCTTCTCGGGATCGGTTCCGGAGCGGTGAAGGTCCTGGCCATGGATCACGCGATGAAGCTTCCCTTCAAGGTGTCCACCACAACCAGCAATTTCATGATCGGCGTAACGGCTGCGGCCAGCGCGGGTGTTTATCTGGGCCGCGGTTATATCGCGCCCGGGTTAGCGGCGCCGGTCATGCTGGGGGTGTTGGCGGGTTCGCTGGTAGGGGCGCGCTTGCTGGTCAGGATCCGTGTGCCTATTCTCAGGGTGGTCTTCGCTGTGGTCATCGTCGCGCTGGGCGTGGAAATGATCTACAGCGGAGCCACGGGAAGGTTGTGAGCGGATGGCATCGGAAGCCGATCTGAAAATGGAAATCGCCATCAGCCGCATGCTGCGCGCGGGTGTCAGTTTGGCTGCCTTCGTGGTGTTGGTTGGCGGGATTCTGTATCTGTGGCGGGCACATGGAGTCGGAGCCGGATTATCGCCATTTTCACGGCATTCCCAGCCCCGCCGACCGGATCTCGCCGGTCCTCGACGGCGTTCGCCACCTGGATAGTCGCAGCATCATCCGCTTGGGCATTCTGCTTCTGATCGCGACCCCGATCATGCGGGTCGCTTTTTGCCTCTTTAGCTTTGCGGCCCAGAAGGACAAGGTCTACGTCGTGGTCAGCGGCATCGTTCTCACCGTATTGCTCTACAGCTTCTCTTACGTCGCTAAAGCTTGCCCTACTCCGAACTGCGCTGCGCTTCGGTCGAGATGACTAAAGGGAAGGGAGGTGTACCTGGAGGACTCCTCTCCAGCAACTTCTCCTCGTGGAAGCGCTATCTCTTTGTCATCTCGACCGAAGCGTAGCGCTAGTCGAGAGATCTCGGTGCTGGATGCTCTTCTTGGAAATGTCATTCCGACAGAGCGAATCGCAGTAAGGACTGCTCCTTTCTCTCCTCAGAACGATGCTGGGACACTAAGTCGGCGTATGTCGCAAACAACACCCCTGCTAACCGTCAGCACTGTGACAATGCGACCCGCATAGCCAGGCTCTTGACATTGAGTCCATGGGTATAGGTTCTGACCATAGTCCGGCGTACCAAGGGCAAGCGCATCGCCTCGAAATCCGCGGGCAGGATTGGCATAGAAAGCCGCCGCCGCCCGCGAAGAAAAGCGCAGCGTCTGGCGGTAGCCGGCGAGACAGCCGGCAAAGGCCTCCGCGGCAGCGCCGTCGCCCCGCAGCTCGCGAGAGGATCGCACTCGCCGCCGCCTGTCCGCTGAGCAGCGCGCCATAGATTCCTTCGCCGGTCAGGGGATCGGCGAAGCCACCGGCGTCTCCCACCAGCAAGACGCGATCGCGCAACTCCGGCCGAACATAATCGGCTTCGCAACCGCCTGCCCCGATACCCAGATATTGCCCGGTAACATGATCCACCGTATCCGCGCCCACCCGTCTGCTTCACGTAGCTCAGAAGCCCGCTCCGCGTCAGGCCGGCAGCAGACGATTGCGAGTAAACCCCTACATTGAGATGGTCTCCCTTGGGAAAGATCCACGCGTACCCGTTAGGCACGGAGGCAAAATCAAAGGTAAGATCCACGCTCCCCCTGCGGCACCGCAGTTTGCACCTCGAGCGCAAAGCCCTGGGAAAACCAGGAGCCCTCCGCGCACAGGCGCCGTACCTGGCCGCTGGCTCCATCGGCGCCAACCAGAAAGCGGGCGCGATAGGTCTCGCCAGTGGTCACCAATGCACGCTGCTGCTCGGAGCGAACAATCTGTCGCACGGCGGAGATTCTTCTGAAGCAGGCGCCGGCGGCAATCGTCTTGCCCAGGCAGTACTCGTCGAACTCGGCCCGCACCGTCATCACGCAAATGGGTTCGCGGCTCTTCAGCGAAGTGGACAGGCTTCCATCTCTCCAGCTGGACGCGCGAACAACCTGCCGCACCACGGGGTCAATGGAATACCTGAGCGCCTTGACGGCCTTGATGGTCAGCCCGCCGGCACAGGCCTTGGGCCGCGGGAAATAACTCTTGTCGAGCCAGAAGTACCGATTGACCCGGCGGCGGCAAGATCATAAGCGGCCGCGCAGCCCGCCGGTCCCGCTCCCACCACAATCGCGTCCCAAAGCTGACCGCCGGCATCCATGCTCACGTAGGATTCGTCAGCCACTCATCCGAGTGCTTTTCCAGGGCAATGCGCACCAGTTGGCTGCGCGTGCGTACGCCGGTCTTCTCGAAAAGCTGCTGCAGCACAGCCTTGACCGAGCTCTCGGAGATGGCCAGCCGGGCGCCGATCTCCTTGTTGGTCAGCCCTTCGAATACTCCCTTGAGCACCGCCTGCTCGCGCTGGGTCAAGCCTTGCGTCCGCGCGGGGCGCGGCCGCATTACCGGTGGCCGCGGCGATAATGGAACGGGTCACTGCGGGGTCGAGCCAGACCTCTCCGGCAACCACCTTCCTGATGGCATCGACCAGCCGGCTGGGGGGACTGTGCTTCAGAAAGACTCCGGACGAACCGTTCTCCAGCGCGCGCAGCATCACCGCATCGCTCATCCCGGCGGTCACCATCAAAACGCGGCCGGCGAAACCGGCGCTTCGCGCCCGATCGAGAAACAGCGTGCCCTGCTCATGGCCAAGATCGTAATCCAGCAGAACGACGTCGATCTCCTCCAGCTGCGGCAGCGCCAGCGCCTCGCTCGCCGAAGCGCAGGTGCCCACGATGTGAAAGTCAGACTCGGTCTGTAGAAGCCGGCTGAGGCTCTCGCGGAACAGGCTGTGGTCGTCGATCAGCAATATCCGAATTTCGCTGCTCATAGTCATCATTCTTGCTCTCTCGCGCAGCGGATGACAACTCCACCACGAAAGTCGAGCCCCCGGTCTCCGGTTCGTAGTGCAGGTCGCCCTTAAAACTGCGCATGAAAGCGCGCGACAGGTAAAGGCCGAGCCCCGTCGACTGGGCATCCTTCTGGAAGGGGTGGAAGAGCCGCTCCGGGTGAGCCACGCCGCCCCCGGTATCGCGAAAGCGAATCGCCACCCCCAGTCCTTCGCGGCGGGCGCTCACGGTCAGTTCCTTCCGCTCCTGTTCCTCCATGGCGCGCTCGCTATTCTTGGTCAGGTTAAGGAAAACCTGCATCAGGCTCTGGCGGTCGGCCCATACCGGAGGCAGATCGTCCTCTATCTCCCACCGGCTGGTGATACCGCCATCGCGCAGCGAAGACTCGATGACGATACGCAGCTCGTCCAGCAGGGGTTGAACCTCCACCCCGGCGGCGTGGCTCGCGCTTTGCCGCAGGTCCATGGCGGCAATGCGTTCGAGCGCCAAAACCAGCGTACCCAGGGCCTCAAAGTCTTTGTTTTCTGCTAGTTTTCCGCTCCGGGACAAATTTTCATGGACCAGCGCGATGGCCCCGCATACATTGCGAACTTCATGGGAAACGGCGGCCACCATGATGCGCGAACTGGCCAGCATCTGGTGAAAGCTTGATTCCTCATGCGTCCTCAGGTCTTCCGACGTATCCAGCACCATGGCCGCCAGCCGGGGTCCGGCGCTGGTCACGTAGGTGGAGAACCAGACGTCGGCCTGGAAGACCTCGCCGTCCGCTCTGCGCCCGCGACACTGCATCGCCGTGCGGAAAGCCTGGCGGTTGCTGTCCAAAGCGGGCACATTGATCAGCGACGGCAGGTAGTTGCGGATCGGCCGGCCCGGGAAGTGTGCCCGGTTCCAGCCCGAAAAGGCGGTCCGCCGCATCGTTGGCCAGCAGCACGCAACCGTCGGAACTGGTGGTAATGATGGCTGCGGGGCTGCTGTCCACCAGCACTTTCAGTTGCTCTTCCGCATCCCTGCCGGGCGGTCATCTCGGTTTCGATCTCGCCGCATATGCCGGGCAGAAAGCTTGCGGCTGCGCGCCACCTCGTGCATGAAGAGCCCCATGCAGAAAAAAGCGGCAAAATAGAGAAGATCGCGCGGCAGGCCGGTATTGGGGCCCCAGGGAAACGCATCGAAGGCCTCCGCCAGCCAGGCGCAGATGGCGGCGACCACGGCGATTTCCCAGCGGGTCAGGGAGGCGCCGGCCACCAGCATGGGAGCGAGATAAAGAAAGCCAAGCGGGATCTCGGCGGCGGCATGCGCATCAACCAGCGCAATCAGCCCGATCATCAGCGCCGGCGATCAGGTACGACGTCCTGCGCGTCCCCCACACGAACATGGAAAAAAGTGGCATCGATTCGGCTTTCCCGGGATGGTCTCGGTCCCGTCTGTATTCTAACGGCCCGCGGGCTGTTCCTGGGCGCTTGCTTCTTAGTCGGCTGGGCATGGACTCTATTGAAAAACGAGCC
Organism: uncultured Acidobacteriaceae bacterium; assembly: GCA_963757515.1. Lineage (GTDB taxonomy): Bacteria > Acidobacteriota > Terriglobia > Terriglobales > Acidobacteriaceae > PALSA-350. The sequence goes on from CAVWRV010000019.1 coordinate 46,334, forward strand.
ACAGGGCAAGTTACGGCGAGCATCGATCGTAGATGCAGGAAATCTATCTCGGTTACGATAGAGGTGTAACCATGATGTTGGTCGCTTATGAACTCCTAACGAAAGTTTTATGAGAGATTTGCAACGAAACAGGTAGTCTCTAGATCGAAAGATACCTGGAACTGACCGATCGCGGCCGCCAGCCTCAAGTAACATCGAATCTGGCGGTTCCGAACGCCCGCCCAGCACGGAATTGGCCGGCACTCGGACAGGTGCGCAATATCTGGCTTATTGCGCACCCGAATATTCGCGACAGGATGGTTCTGACGATCAACGCGAGGCTTCGCTGAATGGGTGTGTGCCCCGATTCTGTCTCTGCTCCGTCCAATTGCTCTACAAAAATACGAACTGCTCAGTCCTGTAGTGGAGATTCGCCCCGGGAAAGATCGGAAATCTGCATCGGGTCGTGAGGTCTATTTGATGAAGCACACGGTGGTCATAACGGCGGTCCTCAGTCTGGGGATATTGGCCGGTTGCGGCGGCGAGAAGCATGATCAGGCAGCGCAGGCGCCGCCCCCCGTGCAGGTGGAGAGCGAGGGTGGCGTCAGCCTCATCACCGTCGACCATCCAAACCGTTTTCCCATCGTCGCGGCAACCCAATATCAGTCGACCTCTACGCTCAACGTCACCGGGACGGTCAATCCCGATATTTCCCGTGAGATTCCAGTCATTTCGATAGCCTCCGGGCGCGTGGTTGCGATTCACACCCAGATCGGCGCTTTCGTCCAGAAGGGCCAGTTGATCATGGAGGTGCAGAGCACCGACATATCGAACGCCTTCGATCAATACCTGAAGGCTGTCAACGACGAGAGATTGGCGCGGACCCAGGACGAACGAGCCAAGATCCTTTACGAAAAGGGAGCGATCGCCAAGAGCCAACTGGAAATCGCGGATGACGCCGAGCAGGATGCGAAGACCGATCTGACCGCAGCGGAGCAGCAGTTGATCGTTCTCGGCGTGGACAAAGACCATCCCTCATTAACGGTCAAGGTTTATTCTCCGGCAACCGGTGTCGTCATCGCGCAAAATGTCACCAACGCCGCTGCAACCGGCGTCACGCTCTCGGGATCGGCGACGGCGTTCACCATCGCCGATCTCTCTCACGTGTGGATCATCTGCGATGTTTATGAAAACGATCTGCCCATGGTCCACCTGGGCCAGACCGCCGATATTCGGCTGAATGCCTATCCGGATCGCGTCATCCAGGGCACCATCAGCGAGATCGACGCCGTTCTTGACCCTTCCATCCGCACCGCCAAAGTTCGTATTCAGGTCAACAATCCTGACCACCTCATGCGCCTGGGAATGTTTGCCACGGCTACCTTTCACGGCCGCAGGCTCCAGGACCACGCGGCGGTGCCGGCCTCGGCCATCCTCCACCTGCACGACCGTGATTGGGTGTATGTGCCCGCCGGAGACGGAAAGTTCAAGCGAGTGGGCGTGGTCGGCGGCGACATGATCGGTGACGGAAGGCAAGAGGTTATATCCGGCCTCGCTGCTGGTCAGCAGGTGGTGACCAATGCGCTTGAGCTGCAGAATTCGGCGGAGCAGTAATGATCCGGAATCTGGTTGATTTTGCGCTAAACAACAGATTCATGGTCCTGGCAGCGGCCATCCTGCTATTCGTCTGGGGCGCCATCTCGTTTCACAATCTGCCGGTCGAAGCTTATCCGGACGTGGCCAACAACTACGTCGAGGTGATTACGCAATGGCCTGGGCGCGCGGCCGAAGAGGTGGAGCAGCAGGTCACGATACCCATTGAAATCCAGATGGCCGGCATTCCGCACATGGAGCATCTGCGCTCCTTTTCGCTGGCCGGTCTTTCCGACGTCAAGATGATCTTCGACGACGATTCGGTCAACGACTGGAATCGTGAGAAGGTTCTGGAACGGCTCTCGCAGGTCACGCTGCCTGCGGGCCTGACGCCGCAGATGGGGACCGACTGGAGCCCGGTGGGGCAGATCTACTGGTACACGCTGCATAGCACCAATCCCGCCTACGACAACATGGAGCTCAAATCGATCGAGGACTGGACGACTGGAGAAGCAGTTCAAGTCCGTCCCTGGCGTGGTGGATGTCGCCAGCTTCGGCGGTATGACGCGCGAGTACCAGGTGCGGGTCGACCCCAACAAGCTCATCGCCTATGGACTGAGCATCGGCCAGGTGGAACAGCAGCTGGCCAACAACAACATCAACGCCGGCGGCAGCTTTATCGAGCAGGGCCAGCAGCAGGTTAACGTTCGCGAAGTGGGCCTCTATCGCAACGTCCACGACATTGAGGAGACCCTGCTCAAGACTTCCAACGGAACCGCGCTGCGGGTCAAGGATATTGCCACGGTTTTGCAGGGGCCGAAGATTCGCCTGGGCCAGATCGGCAAGGCCATTCATCGTGAGGACGGCAAGGTGATCGACGACGACGATGTGGTCGAGGGCATCGTACTGCTGCAGAAGGGGGACGACTCCGACTCGACCCTGGAGGGCATTCACGCCAAGGTCAACGAACTCAATGATCAGATCCTGCCCCCGGGCGTCAAGGTCGTTCCTTTCCTTGATCGCAGCGACCTGCTGCATTACACCACCCATACCGTTCTGCATAACCTGACCGAAGGCATCATCCTGGTAGTGATCATTCTCTTTCTCTTTCTGGGGAATGTTCGCGGCGCTCTGATCGTCTCGCTCACTATCCCGTTCTCGTTGCTGTTTGCCTCCATCTGCCTTGATCTGCGCCATATTCCCGCCAACCTGCTGTCGCTCGGCGCGCTCGATTTCGGCATGGTCGTGGACGGTGCGGTGGTGATGGTGGAGAACATCGTCCGCCATCTCGGCCGCCGGCGCGCCGATAGCACCAGCCCCATGGAGCAGATTCGCGAGGCCGCTCACGAAGTGCAGCGCCCGGTCTTTTACGCCATCGGCATCATCATCACCGCCTATCTTCCCATCTTCACTTTGCAGGCGGTGGAGGGCCGGCTATTCAAGCCAATGGCCTGGACGGTGGCGTTTGCCTTGCTTGGCGCGCTTGATCTTTTCCATGCTGGTTGCGCCCGTGCTGTCAAGTTTCCTTTTCTGGAAGGGCGCGCGCGAGTGGCATAACCCGGTGATGATCTGGATCACGGATCGCTACCGCCATACCGCGACCTGGGCCATCGAACATCGTTAGGTCACCGTCGGTGTTGCTGTGTGTGCGCTTGCTTCTGGCAGGCTTTCTGGGTTTCAGCGGGGTGATCGGTTCGGAGTTCCTGCCCCACCTGGACGAAGGCGCCATCTGGGTAAGAGGCACGCTGGCGCCCAGCACCGGTCCCACCGCCGGCGTTGCAACGATGGACAGGCGCGTGTCATCCTCGCCGCATTTCCAGAAGTGACGAACGTGGTCTCGCCAGGTGGGGCGGCCCGATGACGGCACCGATACCACCGGCTTTTTCAACACCGAATATTTTGTCGATTTGCTTCCCAAAGATAAATGGCGCCCCGCCTTCCACCAAAATAAGGATGAATTGATTGGCGCCATGGATCGCGAGCTGGAGAAGATGCCGGGGGTGATATGGAACTTTTCTCAGCCCATCTCCGACAACGTGGAGGAGGCAGTCAGCGGCGTCAAAGGCGAACTGGCGGTCAAGCTCTACGGCGACGATCTGAAGTTGTTGGAGACCAAAGCCGACCAGATTGTCGGCATCATGAGCGGTATTCAGGGGGTTCAGGATCTCGGCGTTTTCCGCGTGATCGGCCAGCCCAACCTCAATTACATCGTCGACCGGCCGGCCGCTGCCCGCTTCGGCATCAATGTCGGCCGATGTCCAGGATGCCATTCAGACCGCGGTGGGCGGCGGCGCGGTCAGCCAGGTGTTGCAGGGCGAAGCGCGCTATGACCTGGTGGTCCGCTACCAGAAGCCCTACCGCGATACCAGCGAAGCCATCGAAGACATTCGTCTGCTTTCCCCTCCGGAGAGAGAGTTTCGCTCGCTCAGTTGACCCAGGTCAAGATGGAAGATGGCGCGGAGGAGATCTACCGCGAAGCAGAACCAACGCTACGTCGCCATCAAGTACAGCGTTCGCGGGCGCGATCTGGGCAGCACGGTGGAAGAGGCCATTGCCAAGGTCAACCAACAGGTCAAGCTTCCCCCGGCTACCACATCGATTGGGCGGGCGAATACCAGAGCCAGAAGCGAGCCGACAAGCGCCTGATGCTGGTCTTGCCCATCACCATCACCTCATCTTCATCATTCTTTACACCATGTTCCGGTCCGGCAAATGGGCGTTGCTCATTATGTGCAACGTCATCATGGCGCCGCGTGGGCGGATTGCTGGCGCTGCTGATTACCCATACCAACTTCAGCGTTTCCTCCGGCGTCGGTTTCCTCGCACTCTTCGGCGTCTCGGTGCAGACCGGCGTCATCATGCTGGAATACATCAACCAGCTGCGGGTGCGCGGCCACTCCATTGAAGAGTCCGCCGTCGAGGGCGCTGTGCTGAGGCTGCGTCCCATCATGATGACGATGCTGGTGGCCACGCTTGGGCTTCTGCCGGCCGCTACCTCGCATGGCATCGGCTCGGATTCGCAGCGGCCCTTTGCCATCGTCATTGTCGGCGGGCTGATCGGCGCGCTGGTGATCAGCGTCTTTCTGCTGCCAACCTTGTACGTGTGGATCGCGGGCGAGCACGACG
>CAVWRV010000020.1:0-216724 GCA_963757515.1 uncultured Acidobacteriaceae bacterium
ATTCGAACCCACGGTACCTTGCGGTACACACGCTTTCCAAGCGTGCGCCTTAAGCCACTCGGCCATCTCTCCCGGTCTGTGAGCAGCGCATCGCCCGCTGCTCAACGTCGCCTCATTGACTTTACCATCTTGAATTTGCCCTCAGCAAAGATTCGGCCCCAAACCGCCGAGCCGCCCCAGATCAGTTAAGGTGAAAAGGACCATGCTTTCCCGCGCTCCAGTCACGCACTTGTCCCCGGCCACCCGCTTCCGCAGCGAACTGGGCGCCTTGTTGCAGCTAGCCATCCCGGTCGTGCTCTCCGAGCTGGGCTGGATGGCCATGTCTATCGTGGACACCATCATGGTGGGACGCCTGAGCCCGGCGGCCATCGGCGCCGTGGGCATCAGCAGCGCCATCTTCTATACCCCCGCGCTGTTCGGCATCGGGCTGCTGCTGGGGCTCGATACCCTGGTGGCCCAGGCCTTCGGCCGCGGAGACTTTGACGATTGCCATCGCGCACTGGCCCAGGGCGTCTACCTGGCCATCGCCTACACCCCGATCGCCATGCTGCTGGTGGGCTTCGCGCCCCATCTGTTTCCGCTGCTGGGAATTACCGAAGCGGTGCGCGCTCCAGCCACGGAATACATTCAGCTGCTCAAATTGCAGCGCCCTTCCCCTGCTCATTTACGTCGCTTTCCGGCGCTACCTGCAGGGCGTGGGCAAGGTAAGGCCGGTGACGTTCGCCTTGATCTCCGCCAATCTGGTCAACTGGTTCGGCAATTGGGCGCTCATCTACGGCAAGCTGGGACTTCCCGCAATGGGCGTGCGTGGATCTGCGCTCTCCACCTGTCGTGGCCCGCGTCTACATGGCCGGCGTGTTGGTCTGGTGGGCATGGAAGCACGAACGCGATCGCGGACACCCGCTCTTTGCCCACTGGCCTGGTCTGCGGCCGGCGCAATTCCGCCGGCTGCTGCAGCTGGGGTGGCCGGCAGCTTCGCAATTGCTCTTTGAGGTAGGCGCATTCTCGCTGGCCACGCTGATGGCCGGCCGGCTTTCGCCCGACATCCTGGCCGCACACCAGATCGTCCTGAATTCAGCCAGCCTCACCTACATGGTGCCGCTGGGGGTTTCTGCCGCAGCGGCCATCTCAGTGGGTCATGCCGTCGGGGCAGGGGATCGGGCCCGCGCCCGCCGCAACGGCTCCATGGCCATCGCCATCGGCGCCGCTGTTCATGGCCCTGGCGGCAACGGCGTTCTTAACCATTCCGCAAGCTGCTCATCCACGTGTACACCCATGACCCGCAGACCGTCGCCGTCGGCGTGCGCCTGCTGGCGGTCGCCGCCGTCTTTCAAATCTTCGATGGCATCCAGGGCATCGGCACCGGAGCACTGCGCGGCCTGGGCAAAACACGCGGGCCCATGCTGATCAACCTGGTGGCCTACGGAGTGATCGGTTTGCCCATCGGCTATTCGCTCTGTTTCAAAACCCGCCTTTGGCATCTACGGCCTGTGGAGCGGCCTGACGCTGGCACTCATCTTTGCCGCTGCCCTGGTGCTCGCTATGTGGCTGAAGGAGTCGAGAGTGGTTCGTCCCTGGCCCTGATTCCCAACGATTTCTGACCCCGTGCTAACCGGGTGCCCGGGACGACTCTGTGTGCGAACCAAGAAGAAACTGCAGACCTTTCCACTCCGCTCCGGTCCGGATGACCTTGGCCGAGGACCTCAGTCCATAAGCGCTAACTGGTTCTGATGGTTTCTTCAAAACTCCCACAAACTCGTCATCCTGAGCGGAGCGCCGCACAGATTTTATCGCGTGACACAGCGGTTGATGGCGCGGAGTCGAAGGACCCCCAAGGATGCTCGACTTGCCCATGCTGTTCGGAGCTTTCGATCACCGAAGCCCGAGAACAGGATCTTGCTGCGGTACGCACTGTACATCGTTTCATGCACTGTAATCATGTTCCATCCCCACCTCTGTAAGAGTTCTTGTTCTCGGCCCCAGGGAAAGATCATGGCAGGTCCGCTAGTTGTGGGCTTCGGTGGTGAAAAGCTCCGAGCGGCATGGGCAAGATAAGCATCCTCGGGGTCCTTCGACCCCGCGCCATCAAGCGCTGTGTCACGCGATAAATCTGTGAGGCGCTCCGCTCAGGATGACGGCTTTGTGGTGACTTGGAGATGCAAGAAAATAGCGTCTTCTCGGATTTCTATTGTCTGCCAAACAAGTTAGCGTATGGGACTGCGCGGCCTCTATCCGTGGTAAAACTCCGGCCTAGGAGGGCGGTACAGGCTGCAGCGGTGCGCCGCCACCGATCGGAACGGCGCGGGATGCTGCTTTCCTCTTCGCCATAAATGGAAGTTCGAAGGTGTGATTCCATAACGTTGACATGCCAATGATGATTGGCGCCATCACCAGGACAATTGTCCAGTAGAGCGACCCACTTTTCATGGTGGGGCCGAGCACGTTATACAACGGAATCAGGATCGCAGCGTAGAGCATACAGTGGATCAGGTAAACGCTATAGCTGATCTGCCCCAGAAACAGCAGGGGCCGCCTGCGAAGCACACCCCAAAAATCGCAGCCGCCTGCGACAGCAATAAAAGGAATCGCCAGAAATAGAGATTCTAACGGCCCGTGCCACGCTGGGAGGAAACAGAGCGTAACCGCGACCAGTGCAACAGAAAGGGGAGCGGCCCAGACCGACCGAGCGAACTCACGAACTCTTTCAATCCTGACCAGATGTGCGGTAACGAAGCCTACGCAAAAGGTAAAGCAGAGAAAACGTAGTAGCGCCCGAAACAGAAAGAAACCCTTCAAATGCCAGTGCTCTGGATGATCGATTGCCAGGGCTCCTGCGTAGAGAAGATTGCAGCCGCCAATGAACAGTAGCGACTTCCACAGGGTTTGGGCAAACCAGCCAAGAAAGGGAATTAGCAGGTAGAACAGGAATTCAAATTGGAGAGTCCAGGTCACGCCCCACAGCCACGGCGCGAAGTTAAGGCCATTCAACTTCGGCGTCTCACCCAGGATCACTCGGACCGCGTCGCGAGCCACGCCGGCCGGGCTGTCGTGCAGCCTGAAATGGGAGAATATCGCGACCAGTGTAAACATCAGCGCAGCCCCACCCAAATAAGCCGGTCCAAGGCGGCGCAAGCGGGCGACCATGAACTTTCCTGGCTGCGGCTTCGGGTCTGATATGAGCTTCGACCAGAAAAGGAAACCGGTGATGAAAAAGAAAAAGCTGACGGGCGCCGTGCCCAGCTGGCTGTAAAACCTTGCGTTGGGTCCGCTGATAATGGAGGTGTGGTTATAGAGCAGAAAATAGTAAACGAGAGCGTGGTGCACGACCACGGAGAGAGCCAAAATTCCACGCATGCTTTCTAACTCCTGGTAATACCCCTTCTTGCTGAGGAGCTGGGGTACCAGAGAGTTATACGGCGAGAGTTTCCGGCAGAAGAAATAACCAGCGCCGACGAATACCGCCATCAGCAAGAAAAATGGAACACACTGGTGATTGGCAAAAACCCTCCCACAGGACGAACGTGATCCGGGGGGAGAATACTGGTTCGAAAACCGCGTCGCACTTGGATGAATCCTAGCCTAACTCAGGGTTGGGTGCAATTGGAGATCTTCGATTCAGCACTCAAGTGCAACCTGTTTAGAGCCACTTAACTGAGACCAGTGCGGTTGAATGGCGGAAATAGCCTAAGCGAACCCCAAAAATCCTCTCTTCTGCACCATTTTCGGTAAGCCCGGGCGATCCTGGGCCGAGGAGCCCTCACTGCGTCAGCAGCTTCGTGCCTTCGAAGTCGAACTTGAATCTTACTTCCTTCAAGCCCTGTTCCCGCATCGTATGTCTCAGCTTGGTCTTCTCCTCCGAATAGAACATCAAGAATCCACCGCCGCCGGCGCCGATCAATTTCCCGCCGAGCGCGCCGTTGGCCATGGCCAGATCGTACAAGTCATTGATGTGCGAGTTCGACATGTTATTGGAACGCTTCTTCTTGTTCTGCCAGTGAACATTCATCAGCCGGGCGAATTCCTTCAGGTTACCCGCTTCGAGAGCTTGCTGACTCTCCGTCGCCAGTTCTTTGACGAAATGAAGGTTGGTCAGCATATCGGGATCCATCGTCTTGCTGCGGTCATTTTGTTCCTTAAGCACGGTAGACGCGGAGCGGGAGTAACCGGTAAAGAACAGCAGCAGATTATCTTCGAGGTTGTACCGCATCTCCTCCGAGATGCGCAGCGGCCAGGCACGCACCTTGCCATCGGAGCAGAACTCAAAGCAGGTAATGCCGCCAAAAGCCGCGATGTACTGATCCTGCTTGCCAATCGGTTCCTTCAGGCGGTTGATCTCGATATCGCACGCCTGTTCCGCCAATTCCTGAGGATGAATCAGATGTTCTCTGGTGGGCGTGCAAAGCTTTCAACAGGGCAGTGGTGAAACTGCCCGACGAGCCCAGGCCTGTGCCCGCCGGGATGTCTGCCATCGACGTAACTTCAAGCGACCCGTTCTCCTCGATTTCGGTCAACTTAAGCGCTTCCCGAATGATAGGGTGCTCGATCGCGCCGATTGAAGTTCACTCGCTCCAGGCGGGAATACTTGATGATGAATTCCTGCTGAAACGTATCATGGATCGTGATGTAGACATATCGATCGATCGCGGCCGCAATTAAAAATCCGCCATAAGACTCGTAATAAGAAGGAAGGTCGGTACCTCCGCCGCCAAGAGTTATGCGTAAAGGCGATCGCGTAATAATCATAAGTTAGCCCGCCGTAACCAGACTTTTTGGGCGACTCCCGCGCTCTTGAGAGTCGGCCTGCGAAAGAGCTTGATAACGAGCCAGCATGCCGCCCGTTACGATATCCCAACTGAATTCGAGTGCTCGCTGCCGCCCCGCCCGGCCCATGGTTTCCCGCAAGACAGCGTCTTCCAATAGCCGCAGCATGGCTTGCGCCAGCCCCGGGGCATCATCAGGATCCACAATAAATCCTGTCTTTTTATCCCGAACGGTTTCGACGATACCACCGCACCGGCTTACTACGACCGGCACACCGGCAGCCATTGCTTCCAGCGGGGTAACGCCAAAAGCTTCATTCCACACCGGAGGAAAGACGAAAACGTCCGCGTCGTAATACAACCGCACCAGGTCCGGTACGAGAAACAAATCCATGAAATGTAACTTTGTCTTTGAGCTCTGGCGTCAACTTACTCTTAAGAAATTCAAGATACTCATTCGACTTGTTGGAAGTCCGTTGAAACAACTTAGCCGGCAAGAAACGCCCTTTCTTCTTGAAGTACGGCGCCATTCTCTGCAACGTCGCTCGATCCTTCAGATCGCACGCCTCCTCGATGGGATAGTCGCCCTGCGGACCTACCAGGTCCATCACCAGGTCAGGATGGTTTTGTGCGACCATCTTGAACGCCTCGATGGCGACGTGCGTCCCCTTATGCGGCCAAATCCCGCCGACGTAGAGTATCCTCTTTACTTTCTGCCTGCGTGCCGCCTCATAATCTTTTTCCCGGTCGAACTCTTTCATGTCGATGCCGTTGTACAGGGTTTCGCAGCGGTTCGCATACTGAGGGAAGTTTCGTTTGGTTTTCTCAGTTACAAAGTTACTTACCGTCAGCAGTAAATCTAATCCACGAATGCGCCGCGCAATCAATGCGAAGTTACTCTGCGAAAACCATTCGGTGTGGATGTGCAGAACAACCTTGGCACGAGCGATTGAGCTTGCGGATGGCTGGGACATATTGCGTGCAATGCTGCACATGGATGACGTCCCAATGCCGTGCCGCAAGGTCGGCCGCCACCTTCCGTCCGAAGGAAGGGAAAAGGGTGCCTGAGGTAGAAATCGGGGTCGTAAGCGGTACCAGTCTCAATACCGCCTTTCTGATTTTGGCGATCAGTCGATCCGATGCGGAAGAGGGAATAAAGCGGTATTCCACGCCCTCATAAAAGCCGCTTTTTGCCTTCCCCTGGCTGTCTGCCAGGCCGTACACCACAACATTGCATGTCTTCGCCAGATCGCGCGCGATCGCGTAGATGGTGGCGCCCATCGATCCGTGGTACGGCGGAAGCAGAGCCGCGGTCGGATATGTAACAAATGCAATATTCATATTCAGCCCCGAGATTATCCTATGCTTTCAGAGGCCAACAAGTACCTTTGCTTGGTCGAGTTTGCAGCGTTTGATAAAATCAGTGCGGGATGTGGCTACCACGGATCAGGTCATGCCGGGGCCGGCCGCGCAGTGCGGTGAAATTTGTCCTTCATCCGCAGAAAAGGTTTTTCAATCAGGTAGTATGACAAGGTCGCCGCCAAGATGGCGCCAGCCATGCATAATCGTCACTCTGGCGAAGCCGTGGAGAAACGCGATAGTCTTTCTACGAAGTAAACAACCAGACCGTTGAACAAATACAGTGAGTACGAGATCTTGCCGAAGAAGGAAGCAACCTTGTTATTCAGGATCCTCGGCGGCCGCGCAATCACCGCCATCAGAATGATCGCCAACGGGTACACGGCGATCAAAACGCCGAAGCTTAAGCGATGAAACCACACCGTTCCAGACAACAGCATGACCACGGCGAAGGACGTCCACAAACACCACGGACGCAGCAACACAGGCGGCGGAAGCCAGCCCAACTTGATCGCAATCGCCATCGCGGAGCCCAGAATGATGGAATCCACGCGGGTATCGAAGCCCCACGCGGCCCACATGATATGACCCAGTCAGGTAGATAACGGCATGGTAGATCTGGACCACGGCGAACAAGACCAGCAACGCCTTCAACAGCGTCTTGCGCTCAAATCGCTTCATAACACTAGGCCAGATGAGGTAATACTTTTCCTCGATGCCCAGCGACCACGCCATGCCCATGATGTTGACCGCGGTCCATGGGAGCGGCGTAGATCGCGTTATAAAGTCCATCATGTAAAAAAAGGACCACCATCGGCCTGGAACACCAGGCACCAACCAACTCAATATCCAGCACGCGTAGAAAGCTGGGAACAGCCGCAGGGTCCTGCGCTTCATGAAACTGAGGCGATCGATGGAACCGGTGCGGTCTTGCTCCGTAAGCAGTAGCCAGGTAATCAGCAGGCCGCTTATTTCAAAGAAAAGCACAACCGCATAGTCCGCTGGAATCCAACGGCTAAGACCCCAGGCATGTGCCAGTGCGACGCTTAGGGCAGAGATACCTCTCAGGCCATCCAGACTGGGAATGGTCTTCCTTTCGAGATTCTGACGCAAAGCTACGGCAGCGGTTTGTTGGGTTTGAAGTTGACCTGTTTCCACCGCCGCTTCCTTATCCAGGGCTATGCAGTCTTCCTGCGATTAAACCTGCCTGGGTTTCCTGTGGAGAAACAGCAGGTCCCTCCACTGCGCTACGCTCCGGTCGGGATGACAATTCTGTGGGAGAACGGACCGCAGTGGAGGGACCTGCTGTTTCTCCACAGGAAACCCAGGGTTCGTGGCAGGTCAAGATTTTTAACACACTTCACTAGAGCTTAAAGCCTGCTGCCTGCGCGTCCGCTGCGAACATTTTAACTGTGTCCAGCGAGAGGCTGGTCAGATCGGTGCCTGCCATCTTCAGCGCCTTGGATGAGAATGTCATGGGGCACGGTAACGATGTGGCAGCCGCATTGGTCGGCCTGAAAGATATTCAACACTTCCCGAACGCTGGCCCAAAGCAGCTCAGCCATCGGCTTCTCTTCCAGAATACAGCGGCTGGCCCGCATCAGCGGTTCCGGATCTACTCCGGTGTCGGCAACCCGGCCGGCAAATACAGAGACCACAGCCGGAACTGATTCGACCAACGCCTCCGCGACATCGCGCACCTGGCTGAGTGTCAGCAGCGCAGTTACATTCAGCTTGACGCCGTCCGCCGAAAGCTCGTGAATCAGCGGCCCCATGAACTCGCCCCGGGTATTGGTGACCGGGATCTTCACGTACACGTTGGAACCCCAGGCGGCAATCTTCAACGCCTGCCGGCGCATCTCCGCCGGCTCATCCGAGAACACTTCGAACGAAATCGGCTTGGAGGTGATGGTGCCGAGAATACTGCGGGCAAAGCCTTCGTAGTCAGTGAGACCCGCCTTCTTCATCAAGGTCGGGTTAGTCGTCAGCCCATGGATCAAAGGATTGGCGTATAAATCCAGCATTCCAGCTTTGTCAGCACCATCGGCAAAGATCTTCACTCCCAGACCCTGCACAGGATGCTTCTTGCTTGCGGCCGGCGCGGTTGATAAGTCAGCAATTGGTTTCATAAGTCGGATTTCTCCTTAGAGCGAAAGAATGAGTTTGGCGGCGCTGGGCAAGTCGGCGGCCGTGAAATCAGGTTGTTGTTTCAGCGCTTCATCGTAGCCGCGGTCAATAAAAATAGTCTTGCAGCCGGCTGCATACCCGCAATCGATATCCCGCCAGCGATCGCCCACCATAAAACTCCGGGCCAAATCCAGGTCAAGTTCTTTCGCCGCCCGCAGCAGCATGCCCGGTCTTGGCTTGCGAAACTCCGAGGACTGCTGGCCCCCGGGTTCGTAACAAACCTCCACCCGGTCAATCGGCAACTGTTCGCGCATAATTCGATGCATCTCCTCGACCGTCTCCCGGGCCAGCTGACCCCGGCCTACGTCCGGCTGGTTGGTGGCGACAATCAACGCAAATCCTGCCCCGCTGAGGGAAGTGCATGCCTCGGCCACGCCCGGCAAAAGCTGAAATTCTTCCACTGACCAGGGGGGATATGGTTTTCCGTCCTTCACGATCGCAGCATTGATGACGCCGTCACGATCAAGAAACACGGCACGATTGCCTCCCCTCATAGCCTTGTCACCGCACCAGCGCAGCCGTCGTTTCCCACTTGGTCTGGTTCATTTTCAGCCGTGGGTGGGATACAAACAGATGCCATACAACCGCTTGAAATGCCTCCGAATGCGGAGTGACATGGTCCGGATTGACGGTGGGAACAATCACCACTGCATCGGCCACTTTGGCCGTGTAACCACCGTCGCGGCCCACAATGCCGGTAATCGTGGCCCCGGTCTCCTGGGCAAACTGCAGCGCGCGTACCAGATTGGGACTCACGTTTTTCTCCAGATTGCCCCCGCCGACTGAGAGCACCAGCACGCCGTCCTTCTTCGAAAGCCGGCTGCCGCGCAACCACTCGGCAAAAATGGTTGCCCAGCCGTCGTCATTGGTGCGGGCTGTCAGCTCCGACACATTATCCGTGGGCGCATAACATTCCAATCCGCAGATTTTCCGAAAGTCGTTCACCGCATGGGAGGCATTGCCCGCGCTCCCACCCACACCCAGAATAAACAACCGTCCGCCCCGCTCCCGAATTGCCAGCAGTTGCTCAACCACCGCATCGATCGCCTTGGGATCCAGCTGTTGTGTCACCACTTGTACTTCCTTCAGAAATTCTTCTGTAAATGTCATCGTGTCTCCTGCTTCTGTTGAACATCATTGTCCAGAAACTGATCCAATTCCCGCCAGCCTTCCGGTGACCCGATCTCGTAGAAGCGTTCCTGGGCCTCAAAGCCTGCCATTTCGCCCCGGTCCACAAGAGTGCGCATAACCTGCGCCAGATCCAATACCGTATCCGGAGGATACTCGGCAAATACCTCCGCCTTGAAGACGCTCAAACCGTAATCAATATGCTGCATGCTGGGATCTCGAAGCGCTTTATCGTAGCGTTGGATGGTGCCGTCGGCATAACAAACGTTACTCACGTCCCAGAGACCCCGATTGTGAAAAAGAGTCATTAACCCTGGCTTCGCCAAGCGGCGAAACGCACCTTCAACCGCGGCAAAGTCGATGCGCAAATAGGAATCGCCATACATGACAAAAAATGCCTCGCCCAGCAGCGGCAACGGCCTTTCGAATGGCGCCTCCTGTACCTAATAGCTTCGGCCCATCAAAGGAATAGCGGATGCGTACTCCGTGTGCTCGTCCATCCCCATAGCGCTCACGGATTGCCTCACCCAGATAACCCACGCAGAGGACCACGTCCTCCACACCTTGTTCGCGCAAACGCGCGAGCTGATGCTCTAGGAAGGGTTTACCCGCTACCTCCAGTAGCACTTTAGGAACAGTCTCTGTAACCGGCCTTAGGCGGGTCGCGAGACCACCGGCGAGAATAGCAACGGGGATGCTGATTCTACTCGACATGTGATTGTTGAATCAGCATCCTGGTAAACATCTTTGTAGTTCCAAAAGGGGAGGTCCATACGACTTCAGTGTGAAGAATCAGCGAACTACACGGACTGATTATCATAGGCTACTCCGCTAAAGCAAGGCGTTCGTGGAACGACTCTGAACGGCGGTAAACCGCGTCAACCACATGCATTACGGCTCGAGCCTCTTTCAATCCCGGCGTCGGTTGGCGTCTTAAACGAATGTCTTCTACGAATTCCCGAGTCTCCATACCCCAGGAATCATCGCCCCGGGGATACTCATAGATGGTGGTCTCCGGAGGTCCCATCTCGGGAAGCATTTGATAATGATAGAGGCGCTCCACCCCGTAACTGCCGCCCAAGCCTTCAATATGGAGTTTGCCTAATTTGCCATAGATCTCGAAAGAAAAGAGATTTTTCCATTCCGTGCAACTGGCTTGTAACCAGGCAGTTTGACCGGAACTGTTACACAAGTGGAGAAAAGCGTTGTCGTCCACCGGCATGTTCCAGAAAAAGGTATTCACCCATCCATCAATCCGGGTCCAGTCACCCAGGAACCAACCGGCCAAATCGATCAGGTGAACTCCCTGATCGATCAACTCCCCTCCACCGGAGAGCTTGGGGTCAGACCGCCATTCCTTGTCGTAGTTCACCCGGCCGCCATGCCCATAGCGGGCGCGGACAAACATCATCGGGCCCAGCACCCCGGAATCGAATATCTTGCGCGCTTGTTGGAACGCAGGATGGTAGCGGTGGTTATAACCGGCGCGAACAAGCAGGTTCCTGGCGGCGGCGCATTCGATGATCTGGTCAAGTTCCGCCAGCGAGACGGTCACCGGTTTTTCCACCAGCACATGCTTTCCCGCCTGCAGGCATTCGAGGGCCACTGGCCCCAGGTTGGCATTCAATGTCGACACAATTACTGCATCCGGTCCCGTATCCAGCATTTGCTGCACCGATGAGGTGGCGAGACATTGCGGACCAGCCTTGGCTGCCAGGGCAGCCGCACGTTCGGGAATCAGATCACAAACCGCCGTCAGCGATCCCGGGGGAAGGGCATTGGCGCGCTTCCCGCCGATCAGTCCACAGCCGACGATGGCAAACCGAACTTTGGAATCATGAGACATGGGCGGTTTAGTCATGCGTCAATTCCATTGTTTGGACCGGTCTGCGGGTACGATCCGCCGCAGCGTATAGATATCGCTGGAGGCCAATTCCGCCGCGTGTTGGTGCAGCGTTGGCCAGGGGTCCCAGGGCGCGCTGATGAGCCGGCCGGTAATCCCGTCAGAAGCCGCCGACGCCAGATAAACGCACAGTGCGGCAGCCCGTTCGATGGACGATCCTCCGCCTTCCTTTTGTTTCAAAGCCTGCACGAATTGACCCTCTCCGACACGTTCCCGCCCAGCCGCCAGCGTCTGCTCCAGCATCTGCGTGTTCAGCGCGCCTGGCGCAATGGCGTTGACATCGATATGTGCCCCGCGAAGCTCTTCCGCCAGGTTCTCCGTAAGCCTCACTAACGCGGCTTTCGAAGCGGCATAGGCGCTGAAGAAAGGACGCGGCGAGGCAGCTCCACCGCCCGAAAGGTTAAGAATCTTGCCATAGCCCTGGCTGCGCAAATGCGGCATCAGCGCGCGGCACGCAAATAAAGGACCATACAGATTGATCTCAAAGGTGTGCCGCCAATCTTCCAGAGATACGTCCTCGGTGGGACCGATCGGCCCCTGCACCCCCGCATTATTCACCAGGATCTGAACACTTCCGAGCTCTTCGATGGCATAGCCGATCAGCTGGTTGATCTGCGCCTCGGATGAAACATCGCAAACTTGCATCCGGACTTGCTGGCCAGGTTGCGCCAAAGCGGAAAGGGAAGCAGAGGCTTGTTGCAAACTGGGGCCATTTCTGCCGCAGATCACAACACTCGCTCCATCCCCAACCAACGCCTGTGCAATGGCGTAGCCTAACCCAGCGCTTGCGCCAGTCACAATCGCCTTACGGCCCGCTAATCTCAATGAGAACCTCGGCCTCTAAGACAGCTTCAAACCGACACAGCAGGCTTATCGAATACCCATTCATTCGCCTTAAGCCAGTCCACGGTGGCCTCGACACTTTGCTGGATACTCATTCTTGGAGCCCAGCCTTGGTTGCGCACCTTGCGCGTGTCCAGATAGATGAAAGGGTTATCTCCGATCCACCCTCGATCTCCGCCGCTAAATTGCAAAGTAGGCGCAAGCCCGAGTTTGGCGCAGATCCACCCAATGGAATCGCGCACCGTGCAGTACCCATCCGTGCCCAAATTAAAAATCTCCATTCGATGCTTGGCCTGCGTGGCCAACTCCAGTCCGATCACGTGCAAAATGGCCCGCACGCAGTCGTGCACGTGCAGATAAGACTTGCGCTGCGTGCCGTCGCCCAGCACCTTCAGCAGCGACGGATGGTCCATCAGCTGTTTATAGAAATCGATAATGTGACCGTGCGTGTATCGCGGGCCCAGAATGGAAACGAAGCGAAAAATGTAAGCATGAATGCCAAACCCCTCGCAGTAGGCTTGAATCATGCCTTCACCTGCCAGTTTCGAGGCGCCATAAAGCGAAGTCTGGATGGGGAACGGGCAATCCTCTGGAGTCGGTATGGTCAAGGCCTCCCCATAGACCGAGCCGGTTGAGGAGAAAGCCATCCCCCGGATGCCGTTGGTGCGAACCCCCTCAAGTACATGGAACGTCGCTCGCGTGTTCTGCTCGAAATCCTTGCCCGGGTGCTCGACTCCGAAGCGGACATCCGCGTTGGCTGCCATGTGGAAGACAAAGTCGCAGCCTCGCATGGCCCGAATCAGGGCCGCCGCATCGAGGTTATCGCCCTCGACCAGAGTAAAAGCCGGATGCTTCTTGGCTTCCTGCAGGAACTCGGGGCGACCAGTGGAAAAGTTATCCCAGCCGATGACCGTCTTGCCGTCGGCCAACAAGGCATCCACTAACGTACTTCCAATAAAGCCGCCGGCTCCAGTAACAAAAACGGTCTGCATCCACCGAATCTAACATCTGTGGGTGGCTTTTCGCAGTCGATTGGCTGCAGGGAGTACACGCTCGTGCACACGGTCGTAAGGTATCAAAATGCTGCGCTCGGGAGCGAGCGTAGGAACCTAAAGCATTCAGCGGGCGGACGTTCCCAGCCATCATGTCCGATAACATATATTCTGTAAACTCAAGCCCCTGCGCCTGAATTCCCTTCAAACCACAGGGTCGGCCACCTGCTCCAACATCGTTGCCCGTGCAGAACGCAAGATCCGCCTCACTTCATGCAGCTGAATGGGCCAGAAGGTAATCAACTTGCTTAATGCCATGCCGAAGGCGATGCCCGTCAGCCCCCAATGCGGCGATAACAAAATCGCCGACCCAATCACCCCAACGGCGCACAGAGTAACCGAGATGGCCAGCGGGTTCACGCGCTCAATCCCGACATCATCTGTCCTGCCGCCATCAGCACGATGCCGATCAAACTGTAAATGCTCAACCAGACGATCAACGAGGTGCTGGGAACCGCGACCGGCCCCGCCCAGATCCGGATCAGCGGCTTGGCCGTAAGCCCGATCACCGCCGCCAGAGGAAGACCAAAGGCGAGCGAGGCCCGGACAGCGTTCTTGTAGGCGCTCTGAATCCAGCGCCAGTCCTGGCGTGCCTTGGCTTCTCCGAAGGCAGGAACAAAGGGTTGGGTCGCCATAAAGACCAAGTCCATCGGCAAAGCGATGATCTTGTAAGCCACCACAAAGATCACGACCTTGGCCGGCCCCAGCATCTGGGTGATGATAATGGGTTGGCTCTGATAAATGCCGAGCGAGGCCAGCTGCGTCACCAGGTACTTGCTGCCCAGGCTAAACAGACGCTTGACGCAGTGCCAGCGCACCGCCGAAGGGGCGGGCAGAGCCAGTAATAGCGGCGAAACAGGAAAAAGACATTCGCGATGGCCACCAGGCATCGCGTTCCCGAAAGAGCCAGCACCAACTGCGGCAGGCCGCCATGGGTTTGCGACACAACCACCAGGGCCGCCAGGCTAAGCGCATTCCCCGCAATGCCCCAGACATTGGCCAGAAAACCGTCCTGATACGCGCTGTAAATGGAAAATTGAATGCTCAGCGGAAAAGCGAGCACGAAAAACAACAGCGTCAGAGCGCAGCCACCTGCAGTTCATGAGTCGACGTTGCTGCGGAAACGCGGAACACTGCCCGCCAGGGTATATAGCGAAAGAAAGCCACCGCTAGGATTCCGGAGAGCACGCTCACCCCGGTCAGAGCCCAGAAAGCAGACGAGGTGTACTGTTGGGCCCCCTCCCGGTCTTCCTTGCCGCTGGCCTCGGCCAGGACATTCACCAGCGCCATTCCGGCCAGCCCGAAGTCCGTCATCGACATCCAGGTGATCAGGCTGCTGATGGTGAGCCACACCCCGTAGCGCTCCGCGCCCAGGTAATGAACGGTCAGGGGTACAGAGAGAAAGCTGATGAGGATGTTTAAAGCCTTGGCGATAAAGGAGGAGGAAGCGGTAATACCGGCCCGGCGATATCTTTCCAGTCCGCGATTGGCGCTGGACTTGGTAGAACCGTCTTGAGCTTCTGAACGCTGAGATAGCTCTTGAGCAACGCGAAGCGGCCGGGACTGGCAGACTCTGGAGAATCAAAATCGGGCACGAAATCCTCGGGGCTCGGTGACGCGATTGGAAGCGTATCACCGGGAACGTGAACGCTTGAGCATTTGGGTTTCAGGGCGCCTGCGAGCCAGCACAGCTTGCTGTCTGCCGTACCCACCTGCCGACCCTCGCAGTATGGCGTTCCCCAACTGCTGTCAATTCCTCCCGGGGATCGTCTCCATTGTAGCGCCCACCACCGCGTCACTCGTCGATGTGGACCTCGTGAACCTGCAAGCTACTGCCTCTTATAAGGAACTGCTCAAGTGCGAGAATGAGTTTTCTGCTTTAGCTTCGGGGTTTCGAATTGATCAAAGCGAGCTGTGGCACTTCGTCTAAGCCGACTTCACAGTGTACTGATACAAAGCTGTGAATGCCTTCCGCGATGTGCTCCCAACTGAAATACGCAATGCTCGAGCCGGCCTAAAACGTTGCTGTGTCAACTAGGAACACAACCTACATCTTATAACGCCCCAGGTCCTCGTCGTTGAGGCCTTCCAGCCAGCGTCGCAATTCCTCCGGCGTGGTCTCCGCCATGCTGGGAGCGAGCTTGGCGATGCGGATCACCTCTTCGCTCACGTAAATCGGGCAATCGGAGCGCAGGGCCAGGGCCAGGGCGTCGGAGGGACGGGCGTCCAGCTGACCACTTCCCCATCCTGCTCCATCCAGATCACGGCATAAAAAGTGTCGTTCTTAAGTTCAGTAACCACAACCTTTTGCACCGCAGCATTCAAGCCCCGGACGAGGTTTTTGAGCAGGTCATGGGTCATCGGCCGCGGGGTGGCCGACTTTTCAATCTCGAGCGCGATGGCATTGGCCTCGTACATGCCAACCCAGATGGGCAGAACCGTGTCGCTCTTGACATCTTTCAGGATCACGATCGGCATATTGCTGGCCGGATCCATGACCAGACCGCGGATCTTCATTTCGACATCCATGGTCAACTCCCTTACACCGGCGTCGCTTACAAGACGGCCTCGCCGACAAGGCTGTTGGGGTGGCTATGGGTAATCCGCACCGGAACATAGCTGCCGGGAGCGGGGCTGATAGGGTGCGGAGTGGTGAAATTGACCGTCTTGTTTTGCGAGCTGCGGCCGATCACCTGGCCCCGCTGGCTGTTATATCCTTCAACGGCCGCTTCCATGATCTGCCCTATGTGACTGGCGTAACGTGACCTTTGGATCTCACGCTGGCTATCCAGCAGCACCTGCAGACGACGGCTCTTTTCTTCTTCCGGGATGCTGTCGGCCAGCGAAATGGCAGGGGTGTTGGGCCGGGGCGAGAATTTGAAAGCGAAACACCGCATCGAAGCCGACCTCGGCCAGCAGACTCAACGTCTGCTCGAAATCCTCCTCCGTCTCTCCCGGAAATCCAACGATGATGTCGGTGGTGATACTGATGGGGCGGTGGGCCGCTCTGAATCCACGCAATCCGCTCCAGGTATTCCTCGCGGCTGTACTCCCGCTGCATCGCAGCCAGCACCCGCGTCGATCCGCTTTGCACCGGCAGATGCACGTGGTCGCACAGGCTGGGCACCGCATCGATGGCGGCGACGATGTCCGGGGTAAAGTCACGCGGGTGTGAGGTGGTAAAGCGCACCCGGCGAATCCCGGGAACCTGGCCCACGGCGGCCAGCAGCTCGGCAAAGGTGCACTTGCCTTCACGGTCGCGATAGGAATTGACGTTCTGCCCCAGCAGCTGGATCTCGGTGTACCCGGCCTCGGCCAGCTTGCGGGCTTCCGCCAGCACCGAAGTCGAAGTACGGCTGCGCTCCTTGCCTCGCGTATAAGGAACCACGCAATAGGCGCAGAACTTGTCGCATCCTTCGATGATGGTGATGTAGGCGCGGTGGGGATTGGTGCGCGCCGTAAACTCGGTTTCAAAGGTCTCTTCGGTCTGGCGGTCATCCAGCCCGGTAATGCGCGACTCCCCTGCTTCCAGGCGAACCAGCATCTCCGGCAATTTGCGGTACGAGGCCGATCCCGAGACCATCGACACATAGGGAGCGCGCTCGAAGATCCGCTCCCCTTCCTGCTGCGCCACGCAGCCCAGCACCACAAAGCGTTTGCCCGAAGCGTGCAGCTTCTTGTAGTCGTTCAGGCGATTGAAGACTTTTTGTTCGGCTTTGTCGCGGATGGAGCAGGTGTTGTACAGGATCAGATCGGCGGCGGCTTCGGTATCCACCTGGGCGTAGCCTTCATGGCGCAGAGTGCCGATGACTTTCTCCGAGTCATGCACGTTCATCTGGCAACCGAAAGTCTCAAGATAGAACGTTTTATTGGTCGCCATGGTGAGACAGAGTATACCGCAGTGAGCGCCGGCCTGGAGTGTTCAGGCAGGCGCTGGCCATCAGGATTGGCGCGGAATTCGTGCGCTCAATAACTGCTAAACTTAGGAATGTGGAAACAGATGTTGGAGGCGGAAAGATGGCTGAAATGAACGGCAGTTACCCGACCGGATTGCGGCTGAAGCTGGGCTTGGCGGAGATGCTCAAGGGCGGCGTCATCATGGACGTGATGAGCACCGAGCAGGCCATCATTGCCGAGCGCGCCGGGGCAACCGCGGTCATGGCCCTGGAGCGGGTGCCGGCGATGATCCGGGCCCAGGGCGGCGTGGCCCGCATGGCCAAGCCCAGCCTCATCAAGAAGATTATCGGCGCGGTCTCGATCCCGGTGATGGCCAAGGCGCGTATCGGCCATTTTGCCGAAGCCCAGATTCTGCAGTACCTGGGGGTCGACTTCATCGACGAGAGCGAAGTGCT
This sequence comes from uncultured Acidobacteriaceae bacterium, assembly GCA_963757515.1. Lineage (GTDB taxonomy): Bacteria > Acidobacteriota > Terriglobia > Terriglobales > Acidobacteriaceae > PALSA-350. The sequence goes on from CAVWRV010000020.1 coordinate 17,585, forward strand.
GACTCCGGCCGATGAGCTGCACCACATCGACAAGCATGCCTTCACCACCCCCTTTGTTTGCGGCGCGCGCGATCTGGGCGAAGCCCTGCGCCGCATCGCCGAAGGCGCGGCCATGATTCGCACCAAGGGCGAAGCCGGCACCGGCGACGTGGTGCATGCGGTGAAGCACATGCGGCAAATCGTGAAAGAAATGAGAGCGCTCACCGTGCTGCGCGACGAGGAACTCTACGCCGCGGCCAAAGAGCATCGCGCCCCGTACGAGCTGGTGCGCATGGTAGCCAAGACCGGCAAGCTGCCGGTGCCGAACTTCTCCGCCGGCGGCATTGCCACCCCGGCGGACGCGGCTCTGATGATGCAGTTGGGCGCGGAGGCGGTCTTTGTCGGCTCCGGCATCTTCATGAAAGAAGGCGCGACCCCGCTGGACGTGGAACTGGATGAGAAGACCGGCGCGGCCGCGCAACCCTGAGGAACGCGAGGAAGCGGAGTCGCGGGCCAAGGCCATCGTGATCGCCACCGCGCATTACAACGATCCCAAAGTGCTGGCCGAGGTCAGCGAGCAGATGACCGGGGCGATGCACGGCTTGGCAGTAGCCGGGCTGGAAGAGGGTGAACTGCTGCAGACCCGCGGCTGGTAAGCCTGATTATGGTGCGGAAGAACGGCCGCGCATCGGCGTGCTCGCCATCCAGGGAGACTTTGCCGCTCACGCCCAGGCGCTTGAAGAGGCGGGCGCCGATGCGGTCGAGGTACGCAAGCCAGCAGAACTGGAGGGCCTCGATGGCTTGATCCTGCCTGGCGGCGAATCGACGACATTCCTGAAATTTCTGGAACGGGACGGCTTTCTCGAATCGCTGCAGCGTTTCCTCGCCGAGAAGCCGGCCTTCGGCACCTGCGCCGGCTGTATTCTGTTGGCCCGCAACGTCTCCCATCCGGCGCAGCAGAGCCTGGCCGTCATGGACATCAGCGTGGAACGCAATGCCTACGGCAGGCAGATCGACAGCGCCATCCGAACCGGCGAAACCAAGCTGCCCGGCGGTCCGCTGGAGATGGTCTACATCCGCGCCCCGCGCATTGCCAGTGTCGGCCCGGGCGTCGAAGTCATGGCGGAAAGGGACGGCTTTCCGGTGCTGGTGCGGCAAGGCAGATTGCTGGCGGCCACCTTCCATCCCGAGCTCTCCAGCGACCGCCGCGTGCATCAACTCTTCGTCGACATGGTGCGCACGCAGCGCAACCTTCCGCGCTAAGAGCAGCGTAGATGGAACTTACTGCTTTCGAAGGTACAGGCTTCAGCCCGTACATCCTCATCGAACGTCGATGGGCTTTAGCCCCTGAGGGCTGCGAACCGCAGGTAACAGCGAGCTCATCGAAAATAGCGCTGGCTGGCCTTCAAGAACATGCCCTCAGCGGCTAAAGACGCTCACCGAGCCAAAGTTTATGGCGGGGCTAAAGCCCCGCCCCTTCAAGGGACGGCTGAAAACCGCTGACAGTTCTTGGCGTTAAATCGCGGGGCTTATTCAGTCCGAACCGCATCCAATTTCACGAACGGAGTTCACGGCAGTGAAGTAGTTTTCAAAAAGCAGTGGGAGCCGGAGGCCAAACAGGAGTAATCTTCGAATGTCGGAGTTCTTCCATGCCCGCTACCTTCACCCGCACCCCTGTTGAGACCGAGCGCAAGGATCCTGGATTTGGCGGCAAGCCGCCGGTTGCCCGCAGGCCGACAGGCGGCGGCGGAGATGGCGAAAACTGGGAGAACCGGCCATCCGGCCGGCGAGGACCCCGCGACCTGCTGGGCCGCTACCGCATGGTGTTGTTTTTCGCCTTGGCCAGCGACCTCATGTTCTTCATTGCCCTGGTAAGCGCTTTTTTCGCCCGCCAGAGCAGCGGCCATTTCACCGCCAGCAATCACCTGGGTCATTGACTGGCGCCCGGTCGCGGTGCCTCCCATTCTGTGGATCAATACCGCCCTGATCCTGCTCAGCAGCCTCACCATGGAAGTCGGCCGCAGGCACTTTTTCCGCGAGATCGACGTGATGGAGGAATGGCTGGGACTGGGCCGTCCGACCATCCGCCGCGCCGCCCCCTGGCTGGCGGCAACGGCTGTCCTGGGCGGCCTGTTTCTTGGCGGCCAGTGGGTCGCCTGGAAGCAACTGGTCGATCAGGGCGTCTTCTTCGCCTCCAACCCCAGCAGCCACTTCTTCTACCTGATTACCGGCACCCACGGTCTGCATTTGCTCATCGGCGTGGCCGGGCTGGCGGGCGCGATGCTGGCGCTCATCTTTTTGCGCCGCATCGAGCTGCGACAGGTGGTGGTGGATTGCACCGCCTGGTACTGGCACACCATGGGGGTCTTCTGGATCTTCCTCTTCGGCATGCTGGTCTTCTGCCAATAGGGCCGTCGTCATGACCACCGGCATCTGGCCTCCACTCAAATGGGCGGAATGGCAAAAGACTGCGGACACCCTGCACATGTGGACGCAGATCGTGGGCAAGACGCGCCTCGCCCTCAGCCCTCTGCAGGCACACTGGTGGAATGTTCCCCTCTATGTGAGCGCCCGCGGACTGAATACCTCGGCGATGCCCTACGGCTCAGAGTTTCTTGAAATCACCTTCGATTTCGTCAGCCATGAGTTGAAGTTCACTGATGAGCACGGGCGCCAGCCTGTCGACTCCTCTGCGCGCCCAGTCCGTTGCCGATTTCTACCGCGAGTATCAGCGCAGTCTGGCCGCGCTCGGCGTCAGCGTAAACATCCATGCCGTGCCGGTGGAACTTCAGCATCCGATTCCCTTCACCGAGGACGTTGAGCACGCGTCCTACGATCCGCAAGCGGCGCACCGATTCTGGCGAGTGTTGATGCACGCGGACAGAATTTTTCAGCAGTTTTCTTCCCGCTTCGTGGGCAAGGTCAGCCCGGTGCACTTCTTCTGGGGAAGCTTCGATCTGGCGGTCACGCGATTTTCCGGCAGGCGGGCGCCGCCGCGCGAGGGCGCCGACGCCATCACCCGCGAGGCCTATTCGCATGAAGTGATCAGCGCCGGCTTTTGGCCGGGCAACGGCGGCTTCGGGGAAGCCGCTTTCTATTGCTATGCCGCTCCCGCGCCGAAGGGTCTCGAGAGCCGCATCGATCCAGCCGGCAAAGGCCGGCTACAACACTGCCTTGGGTGAGTTCATCTACCTCTACGAAGATCTGCGCCAGGAGCCCTCGCCCGACGAAGCACTGCTCACCTTCCTCGAAAGCTCCTATGAAGCAGGGGCCACGCTGGCGCAATGGGATCGTAGTTCGCTGGAGCGAGTCTCGCTCATGCCGGCCGTTCAACATCCGCAAGCCGGTCCAGGTGAGCCAGAGCGGAAGCGGGTAGGCGGCGAGCCGTTCGACCGTGCCCGTATGCCATCCTAGTGCGGTCCAGGCCTGTGAGCTGCGGAAGGCCAGCGCGAGTGTTGCCAGCAATCCGACTGAATCCCGCCGCCAAGGTGATCCAGCTTTTTGGGCGCACCACGTCCCAGACAGGATCATGGCCACGATTGCCTCCCAAAAAATTGGCAGCGGCGCCCAGGATGTGCAATCGAAAGTCAGAATCCTCAGGCACCAGGCCGACGACCAAGACGCCTACACCGGCCACAGCCAGCAGAACCAACCCCAGCCGATAAACCGGCCGCGCCGGGAAAAACCGGCGCACCAGCATGGCGCCAAAAAAGATCAGCAATCCCTGCAGCACAAACGAGCCGTTCATGACCCAATGCAGCGGCGAGTGCGCCGCATCCCAGGTCGCTGATGTAATCCCGCGTCATGCTGTAGGGCCCGGTCCAGCCCAGCCGCGCAATCTGTTCGGCAACAAAGAACTGAAAGCAGAACAACCACAAACCAGCTCCAGCCTGGCGCTTCGCGTGAAAATTCCATTCGTTTATTCTTGCATTATGGAATTCAGACGGCTTGGACAATTCGGGATTGAAGGTGCCGGTGCTCTGCTTCGGCGCAGCGACCTTTGGCGGTGGGGGTGAGTTCTTCAAAGCGTGGGGAGCGACGGATGTCGCCGAGGCTACGCGCCTGGTGGACATCTGTCTGGAAGCGGGGGTGAACCTCTTCGATACTGCGGATGTCTACTCGCAAGGGATGTCGGAAGAAATTCTGGGTCAGGCGATTGCCGGCCGTCGTGACAAGGTGCTGATCTCGACCAAAGCCACCTTCCCCATGGGAGAAGGTCCGAACGATCTCGGCTCCGGGCGGCTTCATCTGGTGCATGCCTGCGAGGCCAGTCTGCAAGCGCCTGGGAACGGACTACATCGACATCTACCATCTGCATGGCTTTGACGCGCTCACGCCGGTAGAAGAGACGCTGGATACTCTGAACACCCTGGTGCGCAAGCGGCAAGGTACGTTACATCGCCTGTTCCAATTTTTCCGGCTGGCATCTGATGAAGTCGCTGGCCGTGTCGGATCAGGTATGGCTGGGCGCGTTACGTCGCCCACCAGGTCTACTACTCCGTGATTGGCCGTGACTACGAGCAGGAGTTGATGCCGCTGGGCATCGATCAGGGCGTAGGCGCCATCATCTGGAGTCCTCTCGGCTGGGGACGGCTGACGGGCAAGATCCGCCGCGGCCACCCGCTGCCGGCGGAGAGCCGCCTGCACAAGACCGCCGCGCAGGGTCCGCAGATGGACGACGAATATCTCTACAAGGTGATCGACGCATTGGATGAGGTGGCGGCGGAGACCGGCAAACCGCTGCCCCAGGTAGCGCTGAACTGGCTGCTGCAACGTCCCACGGTAGCGACGGTGATCATCGGCGCGCGCAATGAGAGCCAGCTCCGCCAGAACCTGGCCGCGGCTGATTGGAACCTGACCGCCGCGCAAGTAGCCAAGCTGGATGCCGCCAGCAAGACCCCTGCGCCTTATCCCTATTGGCACCAGCGGCAATTTCCCGCCCTGAATCCTTCAGTTATTCCGCAGTAGGAAACATCTCCACGAGAAGTCCGCTGAACCGCAGATCCCTCCATTACGCTGCGCTCCAGTCGGGATGACAAAGGGGAGGCGATGCTTCCATTAAGTGTCGTGGCTGGGCGGAACCCTTTGTCATCCCGACCGGAGCGTAGCGTAGTGGAGGGATCTGCGGTTCACGGACCTCTCGTGGAGATGTCTTTCTCCTACTTCGCATCCAGCGTAAAGCTATCCTTCAACTCAACCGATCTTCTGCGCCGCGTCAGGATCCACCACGCGATACATTTTTGCCTCGGCATGCTTACCCTCAAGAGTGATGACCACATAGTTGAAGTTGGGATAAGTGCGCGCCTGATACAGGTCCTGATCGCCGCGAATAAAAATGGGATAAGGACGAGCCCCCCGCCGCCGGTGATCACATGCGTGATGCCATTCATCTCAAAACGCTCGTAGTTATGAATATGGCCATTGAAGACAACAAACTTGGCGTGCGATGCGGCTGCCGCATGCTTCCAGACTCATGACGCAGATCAAGCGTCGAAGGGTCGGGAATACCAAGCATAAAAGCAGTTTGCAGATCGGAAACCAGCGGCACATGAAACAGAAAGAAAACAAAATCCGCCGACGAAGGAAGATGGGCCAGCTGTGAATCCAGCCATCGACGCTGCTCCCAGCCGACGGTTGAGGAAAGTGCTGCTATCGAGCGTGATGAGATAGACATTTCCCAGTTGCACCGAGTAGTAATTGTGGTGATCGATCTGCGGGTAGGCGGCAAAATAATTCGCTGATGCCGCTGCGACCGGATCAGGCAGCCCCTCGTGGTTGCCGATGGTGGGATAGATGCGCAGCTGCTCTTGCGTCCACGCTGCCGTCTCCTGGCTATAGATTTTCCAGTCATCCAGGTCGCTGCCGTGAAAAGGCATATCGCCGGTAAGCAGCAGGATGTCGGGCTTTTCCTCGGCCACCTTTTGCGCCAGCCATTTGCGCACTCCGGGACTGGTGTCGGAGGTATTGCTGGGATCGGTAAAGCGCATGTCGCCATAAACCACGATGCGCAGCGGCCGCCCTGCCGGTAGATCCGAAACAGTAAAGGTGGGGCGCGCCGCTCATCCGTCCCGGCTCTTGCGCTAAGCACCTGCTGCGCCGATGGCCAGCAAGGCAGACCAGCACGAACCACAACCGCCAGCGACGCATCAGCGACCGGCCGCCGCCGACAAAGTGCACAACCTCCAGCCGGTCCCCCTCCGCCAAGCCGGCATTGGCCCACTCGGCGCGGGGAACGATGTTGCCGTTATGCTCGATGGCTACCCGGTCGCCTTTGAGACCGAGGTCGGCAATCAAGTCCTGGAGGTTGGCCCCGGGCGCCAGTTGCGGAAATTCACGCGACTGGCCGTTGAGGACGAAATGCATAGAGGGAGACTATCACCGCCGCTCTCAGGTTCGGCGATCGGCGATACCCAGGAACCCACCGCCTCATGCGTCTGAAGGCCGGTTGAACCTCGGCGCCCGAAAAATAAATGGCGCGGTTCAGCGCTTTGAGCGTCTGAATGGCTTCGACGCGCGGATCGGCGTTCCCCAGAGGTCCCTTGACCTGCAGGATCTACGCGCAATACTCGTCGGCCAGGTATTCAATCGCGTGGCCCAGAATTTCCAGAGCCCGGCACCCTCGCGGGAGAGCTGGCGGCGAACGAACGGGGCGGCTCTACCGCGGCAAGCTGATCGCCGCCACCACACCTCCGCGAAATCTCCACTAGGCTGTGCGTGACATGGTCTCCGCCGATGGGGCGCTACGAAACCTGAGCATGATTCCACCTCATGAGAGGTATCGGCCAGCAACACACATCCCTGAGCGCTCTATGCTCGAAAATCGGCCAAGACGCGTTGTCACAGCGCCATAACCGCGGCTTGACTCCAGCAAGGCGAAAACTTACAGTCGAACCAGAGCGCTTGAAAAATGCAAACGCCCGATTACTTTTGGAACTACCTGCCGCTGCTCATGCAGATTCTGGTCGCCGTGGGCTTTGGAGCCGGAATCGTCACCGCTTCCTGGTTCATCGGGCGGCACCGCAACACAGCCGCCAAGCTGGCCACCTATGAGTGCGGCATCGTCGCCGAAGGCGATGCCCGCGGCCGCTTCTCCGTCCGCTTCTACATGGTCGCCATGCTCTTCATCCTCTTCGACGTGGAAGCCGTCTTCATGCTTCCCTGGGCGGTGGTCTACCGCGACCTGCCCAAGCTGGTCGGTTCCCGCATGTTCGGCTTCTGGGAGATGGTCGTCTACCTCGGCTTCGTGCTGGTCGGGTTCTTCTACGTTCGAAAAAAGGAATTCTGGACTGGTCCTCCGATAAGGCGGACCTCTGATGGACGCCGCCATCGAAAAAGACGCGGTGCTCCAGGCCCATGCCCAGAATCACGCCATCGCTGCCCTGCTGGCCGCCAAGCCCTCCTGCATCACCAATGCCCGCTTCGATCGCGGCGAGTTGACGCTCTGGATCGAGCGCGATGACATCCGCCCGGTGTGCCGTACCTTGCAAAACCGCCGGCTATAACTTCCTGGTCGACGTGACCTGCGTGGACTGGTATCCCAGCGAACCACGCTTTCAGGTGACCTATCACATCCTTTCCCACAGCCTGAAGGAGCGCCTCCGGCTCTGTGTCATGGTCGATAGCCTGGATACCGAAGTGGCCAGCATTACTCCCGAATGGCCATCGGCCAATTTCTACGAGCGCGAGGTCTGGGACCTGTTCGGCGTGCGCTTCGGCGGCCACCCCAACCTGCGCCGCATCATGATGCCCGACCAATGGGAAGGCCATCCCTTACGCAAGGATTACCCGGTGGAGGGCTACCGCTAATGGATGCCGCAGATTACGTCATCTCCCCGCTGATCGAACCTCGCCAGGAGGAAGGCAACAAGGACCGCACCATGGTCCTGAACATGGGGCCGCAGCATCCCTCGACCCACGGCGTGCTGCGCCTGGTGCTCGAAATCGATGGCGAAACCGTGCTGCGCCTGGTGCCCGACATCGGCTTCCTGCATACCGGCATCGAGAAAACCTGCGAGGCCAAGTTCTATCAGCAGGTGGTTCCCCTCACCGACCGCATCGACTATCTCAGCCCGATGTCGAACAATCTCTGCTACTGCCTGGCGGTCGAGAAGCTGTTGCAGCTGGAAATCCCGCCCCGGGCGCAGTTCCTGCGCGTGCTGCTGAACGAACTGACCCGCCTCCAGTCGCACCTGGTCTGGCTGGGCACGCACGCCATGGATATCGGCGCGCTGACCCTCTTCCTCTACACCTTCCGCGAGCGGGAAGAGATCCTCAAGATCTTCGAGGATGTCAGCGGCCAGCGCATGATGGGCTCCTATTTTCGCGTGGGCGGCATCGCCCTCGAGCCGCCGGTGGACTTCTACGAGCGGGTGCAGAGCCTGCTCAAGATGATGCCGGAAAAGATCGATGAGTACGAGAACCTGCTCAATGGCAATCCCATCTGGGTCAGCCGTTTGAAGGGGGTCGGCTACCTCAGCGCCGCCGATGCCGTCGCCCTGGGAGTGACCGGGCCGCCCTTGCGCGCCAGCGGCGTCGATTGGGACCTGCGCCGCGACATGCCTTACTCCGGCTACGAGAAGTTCCAGTTCAAGGTGCCCGTCTCCGATGTGGGCGATGTCTGGACCCGATACATCGCTGCGCGTTGCAGGAGATGCGGGAGTCGGTCAAAATCTGCCAGCAGGCGCTGGACGGAATGCCCACCGGCCCCATCAAGGCCGATGCGCCCAAGGTAGTGCTGCCGGACCGGGAAAAGATGAAGACCCAGATGGAATCCCTCATCTATCACTTCAAGATTGTGACCGAGGGATTTGCCGTGCCGGCCGGACAGGTCTACCAGGCGATTGAATCCCCACGCGGGGAGATGGGTTATTTCGTGGTCAGCGACGGCACCGCCAAGCCTTACCGCGTGCACATGCGCAACCCCACGTTCGCTTCCCTGCAGGCGCTCGAAACCATGTGCGTCGGGCGTCTGTTGGCCGACGTGGTCGCCGTCATCGGCTCCATCGATATCGTGCTGGGAGAAATTGACCGGTGAGCGACGGAGTGGACTGCGAGGTTCAGGTCCGCCGGCAAGTCTGGGAGTCGCTGGTCAGCATGCTGCGGGTCTACGCTCACGCAGCCAGCCTCAATGGCAAGGAGAATACGTGGTGACCAGCACCTCGGAAGAGGCGTCGGTGAAGCATCAGGACTACGGTGTTGAACATCTGCTTTCGACCCCGAAAACGGGGAGGCAACTGGCGTGTCACCCAGCCGAACGGGAAGAGTTTGGTGAGTTCCGGATCGAAGAGGACGGCACGCTGACTTTCCCGGCGGGCCCCAAGCCGCTCGATGCAGCGGCCATCGAGTGGATGGAACAGCTACTCGGCACCACGCCACATCGGACCAGCGTATCTCATCTAGAATCAAATCATGAGCACAGAGATCAAGACCATCTTCAGTCCAGCCCTGGCCGCGCGCTTCGACCGCATGGTGACGCTCTACCCGCTGCGTCGATCGGCGCTCATCCCCATGCTGCTTTATGCCCAGGACGAGGTCGGCTATCTCTCCGACCAGGTGATCAGCGAAGTGGCGGCGCGCATCGGGATCACCGAACTCGATGTGCGCAACGTCATCAGCTACTACTCTCTGCTGCACACCAAGCCCAGCGGGCAAGTATCATGTACAGGTATGCACCAACATCAGTTGCATGCTGCGCGGTGGCAACGAGCTGTTGGCCCACTGCAAACAGCGGTTAGGCATCGGCAACAAGGAAACCACGCCCGATAAGCTTTTCTCCCTGGAAGAAGTAGAGTGCATCGGCGCCTGCAGCTGGGCTCCCGCCGTTCAGGTGAACTACGACTTTCACGAAAATCTGACCCCGGACTCGATGGACAAAGTTCTCGAAGACTACCGGTCCAGAACGAGCTAACGCTAAGCACGCGGAGAAAACCATGGCCTATCTCGTCTCCCATCCAGATGAAGTGAAGGTGATCTCGTTCCGCTTCGGCAAGGGCGCGACCGACGATCGACAAGTACCTCGAGCTGGATGGTTACACTGCCGCCCGCAAGGCCATCGAACTGGGCCCGGAAGGCATCATCGCGGAGATGAAAGCCTCGAACCTGCGCGGCCGCGGGGGCGCCGGCTTCCCTACCGGGATGAAGTGGTCCTTTGTCCCCAAGCAATCCGCGAAACCGAAATACGTCCTGGTCAACGGAGATGAGAGCGAGCCGGGCACCTGCAAAGACCGCCTGATCTTTGAGCACGATCCCCACGCGGTGATCGAGGGCGTCATCATCGCCGGGTTGGCCATCGGCTCCAAAATGGGCTTCATCTACTTGCGCGGCGAGTATCGCTACCTGCTCAAGATCATGGAGAAAGCCATCGACGACGCCTATGCCAAGGGCTTTCTGGGCAAGAACATCTTCGGCAGCAACCTGGATTTCGACGTTGTCTCCCATACCGGCGCCGGCGCTTACGAAGTGGGCGAAGAGTCGGCCCTGATGGAATCGCTTGAAGGCAAGCGCGGCATTCCCCGCATCCGGCCTCCTTTCCCCGCGGTCGTGGGCCTGTATGGCGGCCCCACCATCATTAACAATGCCGAAACACTGGCCACCGTGCCCCACATCTTCCGCATCGGTGGAGCGGAGTACGCCAAGATCGGCACCGAGCGCAACGGCGGCACCCGCCTCTTCTGTCTCAGCGGCGATGTGGCCAAGCCCGGGGTCTACGAGTTGCCCATGGGCTACAACCTCAAGAAGATGATCTACGAGGTGGGCGGCGGCATCCCCGACGGCCGATCGTTGAAAGCCGTGGTACCCGGCGGATCCTCCTACTCCGGTGCTTCTGCCCACAGAGATCGATATCGGCATGGACTTCGACCAGGTAGGCAAGGCGGGCAGCATGCTCGGTTCGGGCGGCGTGGTGGTGCTGGACGACACCGTCTGCATGGTGGAGTTTGCCCTGCGCACCATGAAGTTCTACCAGCACGAAAGCTGCGGATGGTGTATTCCCTGCCGCGAAGGCACCGACTGGCTGAAGAAGACGCTGACCCGCTTCCATGCCGGCGGCGGCGTGGCCAAGGATATCGACAACATCCGTTACCTGGCGCAGAACATGCTGGGCCGAACCTTCTGCCCGCTGGGCGACGCTGCGGCCATGCCCACCATCGCGTTCGTGGACAAATTTCGCAAGGAGTTTGAAGACCACCTGGACGGCAAACCGTGTCCCTACGCCCACCAGCCGGAAGCGGCCTTGGCCGGCGCATGACGCCCTCACCGAGCAAAGACAGGAACCCATGGCTGACGTAACCTTTACCGTCGATGGCAAAAAGCTCACCGCACCTGCAGGCACTCTGTTGATCGAGGCCTGCCGCGAGGCCAGCATCGCGGTTCCCGCAGTTCTGTTACTACCCCGGCCTTTCGCTGCAGGCAGCTTGCCGCATGTGCCTGGTGCGCCTGGAAAAGGTGCCCAAGCTGCAAACCGCCTGCACCACGCCGGTCAGCCGAAGGCATGGTGGTCACCACCGAAAGCGACGAGATCACCACGGCGCGCAAAGCCACCATCGAGTTGCTGTTGGGCAATCATCCCCTCGATTGCCCGGTGTGCGATGCCGGCGGCGAGTGCGAACTGCAGGACATGACCTTCAAGTACGGCCCGCCGGAGTCGCTCTACACCGAGGTCAAGCAGCACCGTGAAGAACAGCAGTGGTCGCCGGTGGTGTTCTTCGACCGGCCGCGCTGCATCCTCTGCTACCGTTGCGTGCGCACCTGCGGTGAGGGCATGGACGTGTGGGCGCTGGGGGTGCAGAATCGCGGCGTCACCAGCACCATTGCCCCCAACGAAGGGCGATCACCTGGACTGCGAAGAGTGCGGCATGTGCATCGACGTCTGCCCGGTAGGGGCGCTCACCTCGGGCAGCTATCGTTACAAAACCCGCCCCTGGGAGATGAACCACGTCTCCACCGTCTGCACCCACTGCGCGGACGGATGCAAGACCACCCTGGGCGTGCGCAGCGTCGATAACGGCTCTGAGATTCTGCGCGGCGACAACCGCGACAAGAGCGGCATCAACGGCGATTTTTTATGCATCAAGGGACGCTACGCCTTCGACTTTGCCAACCATACCGACCGCTTGACCAAGCCGCTGCTGCGCCAGGCATGACGGCAAGTTCGCCGAAGTCAGTTGGGAGCAGGCGCTGCAGCACGCCGGCCGCAAGCTGCGCGAAATTCGCGAGAACCGGGGCGGCAACTCCATCGGCGTCATCGGCTCCAACCGCACCACCAACGAGGAAAATTACCTGCTGCAGAAGTTGGCCCGCACGGTGCTGGGAACCAACAACATCGATCATCACCGCACCGCCGACTACACCGCCTTCGCCCGCGCCATCTCGGGGCACCCGGACCGCGCCGCTTCGCTGCGCGAAACCATGACCGCGCCGGCCATTCTGCTGCTGGGCAACGATCCGACCGAGCAGCATCCTCTGCTGGCCTGGAACCTGCGCACCAACCTGCGCCACCACAATGCCCGCATCTACGTGGTGAACCATGCCGGCATCAAGCTGGAGCGGCAGGCGCACCAATCGCTGATCATTCCTCAGGATGGCTATGCCAACGCGGTGCGCTTCCTGGCCGGCGAAGACGCGGCCTTCCCCGGCACTCAGCTGGGAGACGAGGCGAAGAAGTTCCGCGAGGCGTTGCGCGCCGAGCCCAACCTGCTGATCATCTTTGGTTCTGAATATCCGCGGCCGCGACATCGACGCGCTGGTGAACTTTGGCATGTGGCTGGCCCAGGCCCGCTTCGCCTGCCTGGGCGATTACGTCAACTCCCGCGGCGCCGCGGATATGGGCCTGCTCCCGGGCTTCCTCCCCGGTTACGTCCCGTGGCCCAGGGCGGCGCCTTTGCCGAGGAATACGGCGATGCCCTGCCCCAGACTCCAGGCATGGACCTGGTGGAAATGTTCGACGCCGCCGAGCGCGGTGATCTGGCGGCGCTCTATGTCGTGGGCGCCAACCCTATCGCCCGCTATGGCATTGACCCGGCGGCGCTCAAGAGCACCTTTGTCATCGTGCAGGATATGTTCCTGACCGAGACCGCGCAGCTGGCCGACGTGGTCTTGCCCACCTCGAATCTCTATGAAAAAGCCGGAACGGTCACCAATACCTACGGCGACCAGCAACTGGTGAAGAAGGCCGGCGACCGGGCCGGCGTTCGCAGCGACTTCGAGTTGATGGTGCGGCTGGCCGATTGCATGGGGGCGGACCCCAGGAAGCTGGTTCCCTTCGGCCGCGGTGTCCACGCCGACATGGGACAGACCCGGGGCGCGCAATCGGGCGAAGCCGACCGTCATGCCGTGTGGCTGGCGGCGCAAAACCTGGAACCGAAGCTTAGCCCGTTCGATCCCTTTGCCATTCTTGACGAGATCCAGCGCCTGGTGCCCGGCTACCAGGTCTCGCGCATGGAGCTGTTGGCGGGCAACGATGTCCATGTGCAATCATCGCTGGTGCAAATCGACGCCGGGCCTGAGCGCCACGCGCTGATTCTGCCCGGCGGAAGATACACTCTTTACCTCAGGCACTTTGGGGCGATACAGCACCATCCTGCATTCGGTCATGGAGTCGCATACCACCAAACGCGGATCAACAATCGATGGGTTAAATTTGGGAAAACACTTAACCTCGAAAGGAACCTCCAGGGAAGGGCGCTTTTCCCACATCTCGCAAAAAACGCGAGATATGCGGCACCCAAAATCGTTGATTCACTATTGTTGATTCGAACGCGCCAAGAGAGAAAGCGAAAGACACTCGTGAGCTTCCTGATCTTTTTCTTACTGAGTTGTTTGAAGATTGCCGTGGTGCTGGCGATCTTTCTCGGGGCCGTAGCCTACACCGTGCTGCTGGAGCGCAAACTGGTGGGGCGCATTCAAAACCGCTGGGGACCCAGCCGCGTCGGGCCCTTCGGCCTGATGCAGCCCATGGCCGACGGGCTCAAGCTCTTTCTCAAAGAAGACCTGCTGCCCACCAACGTGTATCGGCCGCTTTACATCCTGGCGCCCATGATCGCGCTCGGCTGCGCCTTGATCTCCATTTCCGTGGTGCCCTTCGGCGCGCGCATCACCTGGCATGGCGTCGACATGTTCGAGATCGCCAACGTAAATATCGGTCTGCTGGTGATCCTCGGCGTTACCTCGGTCGGGGTTTACGGGATCGCGCTTGCCGGCTGGTCGTCCAATAACAAATATTCCCTGCTGGGAGCGCTGCGCTCCAGTGCCCAGGTGATCAGCTACGAGCTGGCCCTGGGGCTTTCGCGTGGTTGGCGTGGTACTGCGGGCCGGATCGTTCAACCTGCGCACCATCGTAGACAGCCAGTCGGCGCATGGCCTGCTGTCATGGAACGTCTTTGGGGGCTTTCAATTCGTCGGCTTCTTCATTTACCTCATCGCGGCCTATGCCGAGACCAACCGCGCCCCTTTCGATCTGCCCGAGGCTGAGACCGAGCTGACAGCCGGCTACCACACCGAATACAGCTCGATGAAGTTTGCCATGTTCTTCATGGCCGAGTACGCCAACATGATCACCGTCGGCTGCGTGGCCACTCTGCTCTTTTTTGGCGGATGGACCAGCCCCTTCGGGTCGCTGATTCCCCCCTTCGGCGGCATCGTGGTCCAGGCCATCATGCCGGTGTTCTGGTTTGTGTTGAAGGTTTTCTGTTTCCTTTTTCTGTACATCTGGGTGCGCGGCACCCTTCCCCGGTTCCGTTACGACCAGTTGATGGGCTTTGGCTGGAAGTACCTGATGCCCCTGGCCATTCTCAATATTCTCGCCACCAGTCTGTGGCTCGCCCAACGCACATCTCTGAGGCAACCTGTTCTACAATCACCTTCGGGCCCGATATAGCAACGGGAGAAATGCTCTAGCATGTATCTGGTTCTGTTCATCTTTTTCGGCGGCCTTTGTGTGGCGGGAGCATTAAACCTGCTGCTGCAGCGCCACCCTATCAACAGCTCCCTCTCACTGATTGTGGTCATGAGCTCGCTGGCCGTGCTCTACCTGCTGCTGGGCGCGGAGTTTCTAGCCGCCGCCCAGGTCATTGTCTACTCCGGCGCCATCATGGTCCTGTTCACCTTCGTCATCATGTTGCTCAACGCCGGCAAGGAAGAACGCACCCATGGCAGCCACGCGGCTTACATCGTGGGCATTCCAGGGGTAGCCGTGCTGGTCAGCCTGCTGGCCTTCATCTTTCTTTCCGCGCGCAGCCACCTGGCCCAGGCCCGGCTGGGAGAGTACGTGGTCTCCACCTCCGACCTCAGCAAGGTCCTCTTCCGCGATCTGCTGCTGCCCTTCGAGGTGACGTCGGTCCTGATCCTCATTGCCATCCTGGGCGCGGTTGCGCTGGCCAGCAAGGAGCACTGACATGACTGTTCCCATTGCCTACTACCTGGTACTGAGCGCGATCCTTTTCTCGATCGGCGTGGGCGCCTTCCTGATCAAGCGCAACATCATCACCGTCTTCATGTCGATCGAGTTGATGCTGAACGCGGTGAACCTGACCTTCGTCGCCTTCGCCTATCAATGGCACCGGGTGCAGGGGCAGATTTTCGTCTTCTTCGTGATGGTCGTCGCCGCCGCGGAGGCCGCGGTCGGCCTGGCCATCATCATCGCCATCTTCCGCGCCAGGAGTACGCTCAACGTGGATCAAGTCAACCTGATGAAACTATGAACCCCACTCCATCGCTCCATCTATGGTTGATCCCGGTGCTGCCATTCATAGGCTTCGTGCTGAATGGATTGCTGGGCCGTCATCTGCCCAAGGCGCTGGTCACGACGATAGCCCTGGTCTTTACCGCGGCTCCGCTGGCGATGGTCACGGGCATAGCTTTTCGCTTCAGCAGTCTCACCCTGCCTTACATTGAGCGGCTGGCAATGCCCTGGATTGAGACTTCGACCTTTCGCGCCGATTTTGCCTTCCTGCTCGATCCCTTAACGCTGGTCATGCTGCTGGTGGTCACCGGTGTAGGCTTTCTGATCCATATCTACTCCGTCGGCTACATGGCGCATGAAGAGGGCTACTGGCGCTACTTTGCCTATCTCAACCTGTTCATGTTTTTCATGCTGACGCTGGTGCTGGCGGAGAACTTCCTGCTCATGTTCGTCGGCTGGGAAGGTGTCGGTCTTGCCTCCTATTTATTGATCGGCTTTTACTTCATGCGCGAATCGGCCGCGGAAGCAGGCAAGAAGGCATTCATCCTCAACCGCATCGGCGACGTCGGTTTTCTGCTGGCCATGTTCCTGATGATCGCCCACTTCGGCTCGCTCAGCTATGGCAGCGTCTTCGGCGCGATCGCCCAGCATCCCGAAATGCAAGGCGGCTTTCTGACCGCCATTGCGCTGTTGCTGTTGCTCGGCGCCACCGGCAAGTCGGCGCAGATTCCGCTTTACGTCTGGCTGCCGGACGCGATGGAAGGCCCCACACCCGTCTCCGCCTTGATCCATGCCGCAACCATGGTGACCGCCGGCGTGTACATGATCGTGCGCTCGCACGCGCTCTTTGACCGTTCGCCGTTCGCGCTGAGCGTGGTTGCGATCATCGGCGCCGCCACCGCATTGTTCGCTGCCACCGTGGGCATGGTGCAGACGGATATCAAGCGCGTGCTGGCCTACTCCACCATCTCCCAGCTGGGCTATATGTTTCTGGCCTGCGGTGCGGCGGCCTACTCCGCGGCCATCTTTCACCTGGTGACGCATGCCTTCTTCAAAGGCCTGCTTTTTCTCGCTGCCGGCGCCGTCATCCACGCCATGGGCGGGCAGCAGGATATGCGCGCCATGGGCGGCCTGCGCAAGGCGATCCCCATCACCTTCTGGACCATGAGCGCCGGGGTCTTCGCCATCTCCGGATTGCCGCCCTTCTCCGGCTTCTTCAGCAAAGACGAGATTCTCTACCAGACTTTTCTTTCCCCACCGCAGGCCCCATCCTGTGGTTCGTGGGCCTGGTGACTGCGCTGCTCACCGCCTTCTATATGTTCCGCCTGTGGTACCTCACATTCTTTGGCGCCAGCCGGACGCCAGAGGCGCACCCCCACGAAAGCCCCTGGGTGATGCTGGCGACCGCTTATCATTCTGGCCGTGTTTGCGGTCGCGGATGGCTGGATCGGCATTCCCAAAGCGCTCGGCGGCGGCGATCAGTTCGTCCACTTCCTGGACCCGGTTTTTAATGGAGCCGCGGCGGCCACCGCGGGCCGAGGCACGCGAGGATCAGTGAACGCTGGTTCAGCGTGCTCTCCGCGGTCATGGCGCTGATTGGCTGGTTTGTGGCCGATCTGATCTACCGCCGCAAGCCGGGGATGGCTGACCGGCTGGTGGAGCGCGCCAGTGGCGTCTATGACGTGCTGGTGAACAAGTACTGGATCGACCAGATTTATAACGGCCTCATTGTGGCGCCCCTGCTCTTCCTTAGCCGTTACCTGTTATGGGGAGCGGTGGATCGCGGAGTCATCACCGGCGGCGGAGCCCTGGCGGCGGGCAGCGTGCGCGGCCTGGGCGCCCTGGTCCAGCGGGTGCAATCGGGAAACATCCGTTCCTACGCAGGGTGGCTGGCGGTCGGCGCCGCGGCCCTGATCCTGATTACCTATTTCGGCTTTTCCATGCACCTCTAAGAGAGAGCGACGATCTTGCTGAACGACTCCATATTGACGCTAACGACCTTTGTGCCGGCTGCAGGAGCCGTGGTCGTGGCATTGCTTCCGCGGCAGGGCCGCATCATCCAATGGTTCACCCTGATCGTGTCGCTGGTCACTTTCGGCTTGACGCTTTATTTGCCGGCCCGCTACCTCTACGGCCACCCCGGCTTTCAATTTGAAGTAGACCGCCCCTGGATCCCGAGCCCGGCCATTCGCTATCACCTCGGAGTGGATGGCATTTCCCTGTGGCTGGTGGTGCTGACCGGCTTTCTGGCGCCCTTAGCCGTGCTGGCTTCCTGGAAGACCATCGCTCATCGCACCAAGGAGTTTTATTTCTTGTTCCTGCTGCAGCAGACGGCAATGATTGGCGTCTTTGTCGCGCTCGATATGTTTCTCTACTACGCCTTTTGGGAGCTGACGCTGGTGCCCATGGCGATTCTTATCTCCATGTTCGGCCGGGATCGCGGAACTGAGGCGGCGATCAAGTTTTTCGTCTATACGTTTCTGCCCTCGGCGCCTGCTGTTGGTAGCGATTGTCTGGCTCTACGCCAGGACAGGCACCTTCGACTTTGTCCGTTTGCAATCCGCAATCGCCCAGGGTGGTTTGCCTCCCCAGGCGCTCTTCTGGGCCGCGTTGGCGTTTCTGGTCGCCTTTGCGGTCAAAGTTCCGGTCTTTCCCTTGCATGGCTGGCTGGCGGACGCGTTCAGCGAAGCACCCACTGCGATGGCCATGGTACTTGCCGGCAAGCTGGGTCTCTATTCCATCCTGCGCTTCAATCTCGGTCTCTTCCCTGCCCAGGCTCGCCAGGTAGCGCCGTGGATGATCGCGCTGGCGGTGATCGGGATTCTTTACGGTTCGTTGGTCGCCCTGGTGCAGAAGGATATGAAGCGCCTGGTCGCGTTTTCGACCGTCGGCCATCTTAGCTTCTGCATTCTGGGCATCTTCTGCTTCGCGGTTTCCGGGGTCGACGGCGCGCTCTACCAGACCATCAACGAAGGCCTTTCCGCGGGTGCGCTTTTTCTGTTGCTCGGCTTCATGTACGAACGTTATGGAACGTATGAGATATCCTCCTACGGCGGGCTGGCCAGGCACATGCCCCGTCTGGCCACCCTGTTCGTCATCACCTCACTCGCCCTGGTCGGCTTGCCGCTAATGAATGGGTTTGTGGGCGAATTTCTTATCCTCAGCGGCAGTTTCCCCGGACATGTCGCGTGGGTTTCGGCGGCCACGGTGGGCGTCATCCTGAGCGCGTCGTACATGCTGTGGTTGGTGCAGCGCGTCTTCTACGGTACAGAATCAGGTATGGTTACAGATCTAACCGTAACGGATGTGGGATTCCGCGAACAGGTCGCCGTTTGGCCGATGGCAATTCTGATGTTGGTGATGGGGGTGGCTTCCCCGTTCTGGATGCGCGCCATCGATGGCGCGGTGGTAAAACTGGCGTCGCCGGCGCCCGCCGCCGCTATGGGCATGGCGGAGAAACAGTGATGCCAGTGCCCCCAGCCTACCGCATTCTGCCCGAATTGTTTCTCACCATCACCGGTGTCCTGGTCATGCTTATCGAGCCGGTCATGCCGTCTGATATGACCCGTAAGCCGATCGGCTTTCTGGCCCTGGCGGGAACGATTGGTGCTCTGCTGGCCAGCGTGTGGCAATTGGGACTGGACCGTGGAACAGCCTTTTACGGCACGGTGCAGACGGATGCCTTCAGCACCTTTTTCCACGTAGTGATTTTGAGCGTGGTCCTGGTTGCGCTGCTGATCGCCTTCGATGTGTTCGATGGCAGCAAAGAAAGGCCGGCCGAGTATTACGCTCTGGTCCTGTTCGGCGCCACCGGTATGTGCCTGATGACGAGCGCGGTGGAACTGCTGCTGGTTTTCATCAGCCTGGAAATTTCTTCTATCGCCACCTACATCCTGGCGGCTTTCCGCAAACGCAGCGGGAAGAGTCCAGAGGCTGGGCTCAAGTACTTTCTGCTGGGCTCGTTCGCAACTGCCTTCTTTCTGTACGGTATTGCGCTCACCTTTGGAGCCACGGGAACCACCAATATTTCCGCCGTAGCGGCGGCGCTTTCCCAAAGCCCTACGCCGGGATTCGCGGTGCTGGCCGTAGCCCTCATTCTGATTGGCATTGGCTTTAAAGTCTCTGCCGTGCCCTTCCAGGTGTGGACTCCTGATGTCTACGAGGGTGCGCCTTCTCCCGTGGTTGCCTTGATGTCTACCGCTCCCAAGGTCGCCGCCTTCGCCGTGCTGCTGCGCATCACGTACGGAGCGTATCCCCAATTGCATTCCCATTGGCTGCTGATCGTCTGGATCATGGCTGCCCTCTCGATTACGGTGGGCAACCTGGGCGCGCTGCGCCAGCACAATGTGAAGCGCTTGCTGGCCTACTCCTCCATCGCCCATGCCGGCTACACCTTGGTGGCCTTCACCGCGCTATCCAGCGAAGGAATTGCCGCCGCCATGTTCTACACCGCGACCTATGCGGCGATGAATGTCGGCGTATTCGCGGTCGTCAGCCACGCTGGCGGCTATGAAGAAAGGCTGCTCACGGTGGGTGATTACCGCGGCCTGGCTTACCGCTCCCCTCTGCTGGGCGGAGCGCTGGCTTTCTTGTTGCTCTCCCTCATCGGAATTCCCTTCACCGGTGGCTTCTTCGGCAAGTTTTATGTCTTCACCGCCGCCCTCCATTCCGGCGAAGTATGGCTGGCCGTTATCGGCCTCCTGAACAGCGGTGTAGCCGCCTACTACTATCTGCGCCTGCTCACCTCGGTGTACGGCAAGCCCGCGGATGATGCACCGGTGCAGTTAGTGCCGCGGGTGAAAGCTTCGCTGACCTTTGCGTTGTTGCTCACCGTCGTAGCCACCTTGATTTTGGGCATTTTCCCGGGAAGAATCCTGTCGATGGCCCAGGCCGGAGCAGCCACCTTCGCCGCAGTGAGCGCCAGCGACCAATAAGAAGCTCGAGGAACTCTTCATGCATCTGCTGATCGTTCTGCTGTTCTGCGTGCTAAGCGCCTCCGCCCAACAGGCATCCCCGCTCTCGGTAGATCCGCACACTCTACCTCAGCCAAAGAGTGTATCTGTGCTAAGACAGCGCATTGTCTACTACGAGGCAGGCGCCGGTCCAGACCTGGTGTTGGTGCATGGCTTTGCCAGCCAAGCCAGTTTCGATTGGGGACATGTGATTCCGCCGCTGGCAAAGCACTACCACGTGATCGCACTCGACCAGATTGGCTTCGGCGCCTCAGACAAGCCAGCCATCGACTACAGCATCCAGACCTTTGTCGATTTCCTGGGAGAATTCCTGCGCACTCTCCACGTCCAGCACTTCGCGTTGGCGGGCGAGTCGCTCGGAGGTTGGATCGTAACCAACTACACTCTCCAGGCGCTGGCCCCGTCGAATCAGGGTGCCTACGCTCTCCCCGTACCTACCCGCCTGATCCTCGAAGACGCCGCTGGACACAGTGCATTGACCGGCCGTGTCACGGTACAAGGCTCGTTTGAAGAGGCCCGGGGCGTCGCCATCGTCTTTTACAACAAATCCTGGGTGACGGAGGAATTTGTGCGCGAAGTCTGGGCACAGAAGCTAGCCGCCAACGATGGGCAGACCGAACGGTTGCTCTGGGGCAACCCCAAGCTCGCCTCGGAGACGGTCGGCGGCAAGCTTCAGGGCATCACGATACCCACGCTCGTCATCTGGGGAGGAAACGACGAGCTTGTGCCGTTGGCCGACGGCCAGGATTATGCCAGCAAAATTCCAGGAGCGAAGCTGGTGGTCATTCCCGAATGTGGGCACGCTCCCTCAGCCGAGAAGCCGCAAGAGTTTCTCGCTGCCGTCGAAACATTCCTGAAGTAATGCCGTTGGCTCGATGTATATCTAGCCTATGCAGCACACCTCCGAAATGAGAGTCACAGGGCTCATGGCGATCTGCGTCCTGCTGTGTTCTTCACGGCCGGGCCGCGCCGTCGAGATCATTCGCCCCAAGGTATTGGTCGTCGCAACTTACGAGACTGGCCAGGACCGGGGAGATGTGCCCGGGGAGCTTCAGTATTGGGTCGAGCGGCAAAAGCTCGAAACAGCGGTGCCCGTGCCTGGGCTCGACCACCCGCTGCTGACAAACGGCAGCGGACTGTATGCGATGGTAAGTGGCACCACTTCGCGCTGCGCGGTGCAGATGATGGCGCTGGCCATGAATCCTGTCGTCGACCTAAGCCACACTTATATTCTGCTGAGCGGCATCGGCGGCGCCGATCCGGCCGCTCTCACCGTGGGCAGCGCGGTGTGGGTGCGGCAGGTGGTCGATGGCGATCCTGCCTTTGAAATCGACAGCCGCGAAATACCGGTCGCATGGCCCTACGGAACCATCGCTCTGGGCACAACCGAGCCCGGCAAAGTGCCGGCCAATGTAGAGAGCGCCCCGGCGGCCGGCGTCTCCGAGAACGGCTCAGGCGGCGTGGGCAAGATCGTTTACGATCTCAATCCCACCCTGGTCGATTGGGCCTATGGCCTGACCAGGCAAATCGAACTCGCCGATTCCCCGGCCCTGCAAGCCAGCCGTTCACGCTTCGCCGGCGATCCCATCGCGCTCCAACCACCCAAGGTGGTGGAAGGTGACAGCCTGGGCACCGATCACTTCTGGCATGGCGCCATCCTGAATCGCTGGGCTGAGGATTGGGTGCGGCTGTATACGCGAGGTCAGGGCTCGCTCGCCATTGCCGACTGTGAAGACCAGGGCATCCTGTTGGCGATCGAAAAGCTGGGCCAATTGGGGCGCGTCGACAAAGCTCGCCTGCTGGTGCTGCGGACGGCTAGCAACTTCACTGTCCCGCCCCCTGGAGTTTCTCCGGTAACCAGCCTTTTCGAAAACCTCGCCAGTTCCCCGGGCTACCTGCCTGCGCTCGAAGCCAACTACCAGGTAGGCAGCATCGTAACCGGAGAACTACTCAAACATTGGGACCACTACAAAGATCGAGTCCCATAAGAGACAATTTCACAGCCCGACAAGCGCTAAGTTGTTTGGGATGTTTTTCTTCAAAACTCACGACAAAACCGTCATCCTGAGCGGAGCGCCTGACAGATTTATGGCGTGACACAGCGCTTGATGGCGCGGAGTCGAAGGACCCCGAGGGCGCTGTTCTTACCCATGCTGCTCGGAGCTTTTCAACCACTGAGGCCGGCGGACCACGGTCTTTCCTGGGGCCGAGAGCAAGAACTGCTAGCATCTTGCTATGGCCGGCGCCTACATCTACATACTCGGCAGCCATACAGGCACGCTTTACATTGGCGTCACCAGCAACCTGTATTGTGCGTCATGCAACATAAGGAGGGCACGTTTGAAGGGTTCACTGCGGACTATGGCTGCAAGCGCCTGCTCTACTTTGAGGGTTACGAAGACATTCTTACGGCCATCGCTCGGGAAAAACAACTCAAAGGCTGGCGGCGCGAAAAGAAGCTCAACCTCATTCGCACGATCAATCCCGAGTTCAAAGACCTTGCACAGACTTGGGGATGGAAAGTGATTACAGTGCATGAAAAGATGTATCCGTGACCATCAAGTGGGTACCGCACCTGTTCTCGGGCTTCGGTGGTTGAAAAGCTCCGAACAGCATGGGCAAGATAAGCACCTTCGGGGTCCTTCGACTCCGCGCCATCAAGCGCTGTGTCACGCGATAAATCCGTGAAGCGCTCCGCTCAGGATGACGGTTTTGTGGGAGTTTTGAAGAAAAACATCTCCATGTCCAGTGTAGGAAATTCGGGTATCTCGGGTTCCCCCTATCTGGACAACCGATCCACGATCATCTGCTGCAATCGCGGTAAATCCACATCGGTGATGGCGTGCACGCGGCTCGGGGTCAAGCTGGGCTTGTCCGCATCCGTATAGATAAGCGTGTCGCCGTAGGCGGAGCCGTGATCCGTAGCCACGTCCATATACACCAACCGCTCGCCCCGAATCAACGCAGGATCGAGCCAGGCCGCTACCGCCATCTCGTCCCAAAGATAATTGGGAAACAGCGGCCGCGGAGTGTATCGAGTGACCCACTGGGCAGCAGCGCTGTGCGCCTTGGCCAAGCCGTCGAGAACTTCCGGCTCGGCCCGCGTTTTAAGAGACACATCGATGGTCGTCGTCGTAACTTTAGCCCACTTCTCACGCAGGGTAATACTCGTCGCCTCAGGGTCAAACCAGAAGTTGAACTCATGGCGCGGCCGATTGATCCACTCCGGAGCGTCCGTCTGCGGATTCAGACTGCCTCCCATCAGCACCAGCTCCTGTGTCAGTTCCGCGAAGTGGGGATCAAGCCGGCAGGCAAGCGCCACATTCGTGAGCGGCCCCAAGGCCACAATCGTTACCTCGTGGGGGTGAGCGCGCACCATGCGCACCATGAACTGCGCCGCGTTCTCCTCGCCGGCATGCGTTTTGGGTAGGCCCTCAGGCATCCGCGCAGCATCGACTTTGTCCCACCCGGCGGGCGCATCCGCATCCGAGTAGGCGCCCAGGAAGAACGGCTTGCCGTATAGGCGATCGAAGAGGCGCGTTTCCTCGGCCGTCCGCAGCAGCGGAAATACCGCGCCGGCGAGCACCGGTACATCGCTGCGGCCGAGGCCCTCGACCAGGCGCAGCGCGTGCGCCACCTCTTCATCACGCCAGGTATTGCCGGTGACCACGGTGATGCCCAGCAGCCGAACCTCCGGCGATTGGAGCAGCAGGATCAGCGCCATATCCGCCGTGGTCGAAGCGTCCTGATCGGCAATCACGTAGTGCCCCTGTGCTCGACCCGGGACTGCCAGTAAAGTACACGCCAAAAAAAGAGCAGCGGTGCGCAGCAATCTCACGACCTAGAACGTGTAGCGGACGGAGACCTGACCGCGCCGCGCATTGGTCCCGTCGGGAAAACCGGCCGACGCATAGCCCTTGCCAGGTGTGGCCAGGATGTTCCCCGACGCCGTTGGATCGTAGGGGGTCAACGTACCATCTGCATTGGCATAGTAGGCGGTGGTGTTCACAGAGGTCACCGTGGTGTAGTTGAACGCGTTAAAGACCTCGGCGTTCAGGATAATGCTCTGCTCCTTCGGCAAAGGGAAAGTCTTGGTCAGGCGTGCGTCGGAGCGGATGGTGGTGCCCAGCTTCAAACTGGACCTCGGCTCGAAGGGCACGCGCTGCGTAGCCGCAAAGCCGATGCCCACGCCGCTCAGGGTTGCCGTCGAGTTCGCATCCGCGAAAGGCTGTCCGTTGATCACCACCTGGGGATCGACCCCTTGCGGTGTGGCATACGTTTCGATGATCGACGTAGCCCATCCGTTGGTAAAGAGGTTTACAAATCGAGAGCCGGAATGATAGTTCGGAAGCGTGATCAGCCCGGTCGCCACCAGCCGCTGACGCTGGTCGAGGGGTGAGTTCCCGCGCTCAAAAGCCTGAACGCCGTTATAAACCGTGATCGGCGGGTCGGTGTAATAGATGTTATCGGCGCCTGCTCCCAGGCCGTTGTCAAGGGCGTGCGACAAGGTGTAGGCGACCGAGAACTGGGTATAACGCGATTGCTGCCGGCTGGCCGAAACGACCAGCGCATTGTAGTAAAGGCGGCCGCCGTTGTAGATGTGGTTGAGTACCGCGATGGTGGGGTCGAAATAGTTCGCAGTGTACACAGGTGTGGTGTACGTGCCGACTTGCACCGCCTGCTGATTCAGGATTTGGTAAGTAAAGTCGGTAGTGGGCGGCTTGAGGTTATCGTCCCTGCGGGTAAGGAATTTAACCCCGTTGTTCCACAGATAAGCGATATCCAGGGTGGTCTTCTTGTCGAGCTTCTGCTCGAAAGTAAGGTCCGCCTGCTCGGTGTACGGAGTCGCCAGGTGTGTATCGGCAAAGGTCACGTTGCTGGCGCCGCCGGAAAGACCTGGGGCCTGGAGCAGATACCCGGGAAAAGTCGGCCCTGCCGTGTTGCCGCCGACAAAGAAGATGGTCTTTTGTATCGTGCCGTTGCGCTGTTGCAGGCGGATGACGCTGGCCGACGGCAGCCGTGCATAAGAAATGCCGAAGCCTCCACGCACCACGGTGTTGCCTCCGTTCATGCCGTAGGCAAAGCCCAACCGGGGGGCAAAATTCTTGGTCGGCTCATTCAGTTGACCAGTTTGCGGATAGGCCGGGTTTTCCGGAGGCTGGGTAAAGCGGTTGAACTCGTAGCGCAGTCCCAGGTTCAGGGTAAGCTGCGGCTTCAGCTGCCACTGGTCCTGAATGTAACCGATATAGTCGCGTACGATCGCCCGTGTCAGCAGCGGCCCGTAACTCTGCAAAAAGCCGCTCCAGTGTTGACCCGCATTCGCTTCGCCCGGCACCGGCGTAAGGTCCAGCGCCCAGTCCGTAATGGTGTTGTAGAAGTATTCGCCCTTGGCAAAGAACAACGCATTCTCCACATCACGCAGGTAGTTGGTCTCCGCCCCAAACTTGAGTTGGTGGTTGCGCAAGGTAACGGAGTAATTGTCCACAAAGCTGAAGCGATCTTCCGAGGGTTGCGAGTTCGGAATATTGACCGAAACCCCCAGGTTGGAGAGGCTAGAGACGGAGAGCCCGGAGCGCAGGCCATTCGACGGTAGCAGGCCCGTTTCGAGCGACTGCTTGCGCGTGTCTTTGAACCAGCCGAAGCGGAACTCATTCAACGCGCGCGGCGTAACCACCCGGGTGTAGGAGAAGCGCGCCCAACGCGTAAGGTCGATCTGGTTGCCGTTGGGGTAGAAGCCCGAGCCGTCCGTCAGAGCCGTAGCGCTCACCGTACCGTTGGGCGAGGAAAACTGCATCAGGTTGAAGTTGCCGGTAATGCTGTCCCGGTCGGTGGGCCGCCAGTCGAGTTTAGCGAAGCCGACATTCTCGTTGAGCTGGCGTGACAGGGTGGCGAACGTGCGTTGGATATAACTCTGCGCCGCCTGGCACTGCGCGGTCGTAGCCACCGTGGCGTCGCACGCTCCGGCAACCAGGCTTCCGTCGGTGTTAAGGTGGGGATCGCTGTAGGAGCTGACCAGCGGCCGGCTCTCCCGCGTCTCTTCCGTGTTGCCGAAAAAGAATAGCCGGTCGCGCTTTATAGGGCCGCCGATCGAGCCGCCCACCTGGTGCCGCCAGTTGGGCGGGTTGAACAGGTTGCCATTGGCGTCGAAAGAGAAGGGGTCGGGCGTATTGAGCGTCCGGTTCTTGAAAAAGTCGAATGCCGAGCCATGGAAGCTGTTGCTGCCGCTCTTGGTCAGGGTGTTGACGATGCCGCCGGCGGCATGACCGAACTCCGCGCTGTAGTTGGACGTCTGTACCTGAAACTCCTGCACCGCGTCCTGGGAGAGCGGTGAAAACGCACTGGTGCTACCCGCGTTGTCCTGGCCCCACTGTTGGGTTACATCGATACCGTCCTGGAGAAAGACGTTGTTGCCCGGAACTCCGCGGAAAGTAAGTTCCCCGCCCGCTCCATCGGTGGTCACGCCCGGGGTGAGCAGCACAAACTGGTCCACCCGGCGTCCGTTGATGGGCAGGTCATTAATTTGTTGCTGGGTTACCAGCGCTGAGACCCCGGAACGGTTGGTCTCCAGGGCCTCACTGATCCCTTCGACCAGGACCGTTTCCGCTGCGCTCGAAATGTTGAGCGAGACCGGAATGGTCGCAATCTCGCCCACGTAGACGGTAATATCCTTGGCGGTATAGTTCGCGAACCCGTTGGCGGTGACCGTCAGGACATAGCCGCCGGTGGGCGGCAGTGAGGGTGCCTGGAAAACACCTTCGGAGGTAGACAGGAGATTCCGGACCAGGCCGATCGTGTCGTTGCGCAGAACCACGGTCGCGTTGGGTACCGGGGCGCCCGCCGCGTCGATAACTGTACCCCGCAGGGCGCCCCGGCCCGCGAGATCCTGGGCGTCGGCGAGGCGCAAGCTGCTGAGCATCAGCGTAATCAGAACGACCCGCAAACCATACTTGAAAAAAGGGCTCATCTCGGAAGACTCCTGACGAAAAAAGTCAACTCACATGTACGACTGTAGACAGGTAGGCGTAAGCGACTGGGTTCCGCCAGCAGGGGCCCAAACTACAGAAAGTAAAACAGATTGACACTGGGCCAGGCGCGCTCAAACTCCGGGTGAGGATTCCGGCATGGGGCCTGATGGGAAGAAGCCTCAAAAGAAAAGAGCGCGTACGGCGATCTGTTTTTTTTATGTATACAGTGTCCATCGTTGTGCGTCTACAGGAAATGGAGGTCTTGCTTTGGTTGTCCTATAGTGGTGGGGATGAATCGAAGACACTTTGTCGGCCTTGCAGTCTCCGCGGCGGGCGCCGCGGTATTGCCCCGCGCCGTTGCTTCCGCTCCGCTCCAGCCCTTCGCTCTCGGCGTGGTAATCAAGCCGTATGGCGCTCCCCAGGAACGTCTGCGCACGGTACACGAGCTCGGCTTCCCCAGCGTCTTCCTGTCGATGGATGATTACCTGGGCAGTTTCACCCCTGCCCTGGCGAGCCAGTATCGCGATCTGCTGGACAAGTACCAGCTCACCGCGACCACCATCGAAGTCGTAGGGCCGCAGCCGCTGGCCTGGAACTTTATGCAGGGGCCGGCCACCATTGGCGTGGTGCCGCCTGCGACCCGCGCCGCGCGCATCGACGCCCTGCGCCAGGCCTCGGATTTCGCCAAACAAGTGGGCATCCCGCAGGTGCAAACCCATTGTGGGTTTATTCCTGAAAACCCTGGCGATCCGCTCTACCCACAAGCGGTAATAGCAATCCGCACGGTGGCGCAACACTGCCAGGGCAACGGCCAGGCTTTCCTGATGGAGACCGGCCAGGAGACCCCGACCACGATGTCGCGAGCCATACGCGACGTGAGTATGCCTAACCTTGGCGTGGGCCTCGACACCGCCAACCTGCTGCTTTACGGCAAAGGCAATCCGGTCGATGCGGTCGACATCCTCGGTCCTCATATCATGAGCGTCCACGCCAAAGACGGACGCTGGCCTACCGACCCCTACAAATTCGGCAAAGAGGTGCTTATCGGCACCGGGCTGGTGGACTTCCGCCAGGTGTTCACCAAGCTTCATCGTCTTGGCTACAAGGGCGCCATCACCATCGAGCGCGAGACTTCGGGCGGGCAACAGATCGCCGACTTTCGCACGGAAAAGGCTTACCTCGAACGCGTGCTCCGCGAGGTCTCGGCATGAACCGCCGCGATTTGGTTAAGGTCGGCGCCGCTTGCGGGCTAATGCTGCTCAAGCCACGCACGGCGTTCAGTTACCAAGCCAACTCCGCCGTACGTCTAGGCCTGCTGGGGTGCGGCAATCGCGGGACCGCGGTTGCCACCTCCTTCTCCCACAGCACGACTGGGCAGGTAGTGGCGCTGGCCGATATCTTCCCGGATAAATTAGCGCTCGGCCGCAGCCACTTCGACCAGCTCAATACCAGCCTTGGCCGCCCGGCTATCGACGACAAGCTGCTCTTCAACGGTCCGCACGCATTCGAGCAACTGGCCGCGTCGAAAGACGTCGATCTGATCCAGATTTCTACCCCGCCGTTCTTCCACGTGCAGCACCTTGAAGCCGCAGTTGCCGCGGGCAAGCACGTCTATTGCGAAAAGCCTGTGGGTGTCGATATTGCTCAGGCGAAACAAGCGCTGGAGATTGCCGGGCGCGTCAAGTCCACACAAAGCGTGGATGTCGGATTCCAGTGCCGCAGCGCGCCGCCGATCGCCGCGATCGCGGAGAAAATCAAAGCGGGCGCGCTGGGCAAGATCGGCTCCGTTGCCGGCATCTATTTCGCGCCGGCGTCGGAGGAGAAGATCCATCCGGGCGCCTCGCCGGACGAATACCGTCTGCGCAACTGGCTCTGGTATCGCAATTTGTCGGGCGACATCCTGGTGGAACAGAACATCCACATCATCGACCTCTGCAACTGGATGCTCGGGGCGCATCCGCTTGCGGCCACGGCGACCGGCGGGCGCAACATCCTGACCCACGCCGGCGACTGCTGGGACAACTACCAGGTCGACTTCACCTACCCGGGAGAGGTTCACCTCTCGTTCGCTTCCACCCAGTTCGGCAACAGCGGGTTCGATGCCGGGCTGCGTATGTTTGGGGCCAACGGGTCGGCGACCGTTCCCTACTCCGGTCCGGTGCAAATTGTGGGCGCGCAAGCCTGGGCATGGACGGAGTCGATGAACACGGCTGCTGGTCCGGCAAAGTTTGCCGCCAACGGCAGCTTTGCCGATAACCTGGAGTTTGCCGACCGGGACAAGGAGCGTACCTTCATTGACTCCATCACCTCCGGCCAATCGCACAATCAAATTGCCGCCGGGGTGGAGACGGCGTTGAGCTGCATGTTGGGCCGCATGGCCGGATACGAAAAGCGAGAAGTAACCTGGGAACAACTGCTAGCCCATGGCGAAACCTACAAACTTGGGATGAACCTGAACCAATTCGCCTGAGCGGGGCCTTGTCCGGTGCTGCGTGGCAGCAAATCCGGTTACGCTCCGACGGCAGTACGGTTGGACCCTCGGCTCACCCTAGAGGATGAAAACAGAGCTTCTGCTCAGCCACTACTCTAGATGGAAGCGCCACCCTCCCCTTTGTCATCCCGACCGTAGCGGAGGGATCTGCGGTTCAGCGGACCTATCGTGGAGATGTTTTCGAGAGAGCGTGGCGCAGGGATCTGCGTCCCGGGCCGACTTCATGAAATTCGAACTCTGATCCAGGGTCTCTGCCGCGTACAAAAAACGCTTGGAAATTTGACCCTGTTCAAGTTTGGGATTTTCACCTAAATCGAGCCCCGGGAGCGTGCATCCTTTTTATATGCCCTACCCTCCCAGCCGATGGGAGGTATTTTGATCCGCTGCTTGCAGCGGCCAGAGTTCCGCATCTAAACCCGTAATTGTTTCACAGGAGATTTAGACCAATGGATTATCGTGTACGCGCCGGAGACATTCCGGAAGACCAAACTACCGCCCTCATGGAGAGCTACTCCGCCAAGCTGCCTACCAGCTTTTTTCTGGGCGCGGCCCTAACATCGATCCTGGGTTCCCTCATCCTCAAGACCAACGGGAAAGACCATCATGCCTTGTTCATCGGCCAGTGGGCCGCCCCGTTCCTTCTCCTGGGGATCTACAACAAGATGGTCAAGCAGCACGGCTCCGATGCCCGAGTGCACCAGGAATCCCGTACGGCCGCCTGATGTGCAGGCTTGCGGAATAGTCTCCAGACGAATGGCACGGCTTCCAGCCGTGCCTTCCTAAGGCTAAGGGGATGAGGGCCCCCCTGAGGTCTGCGTTTCTCTCTGCACTGCGGTTTCTCCGAATCAGCTGTTACAGTCCGTTAGTTTCTTGCATCTCCAACTCACACGTCGTCCTGTATCTACGCATCACGCGGCGAAAGAATTCAACCGTCCCTTGCGGGTTGGATTTCGGCAGCCGCCTCTGAGGCACCCTAAGATAAAGCGATGCTGACCGAAGACCAGCGCGAGCGCGTTGCCGTGGTGCTGGTGCGGGCCCGAAATCCCAACAATATCGGCGCCGTCGCGCGGGCCATGCACGGTTTCGGCTTTACCGATCTGCGGCTGGTGAACGAATTCTCCATACCCCTGGAGAAAGCACGCTCAGCCGTAGACGCGTCCTCCATCCTCGCGGGAGCCAGAGAGTTCGCAAAAGTGGCAGACGCGGTGGCCGACTGCAGCCTGGTGGTAGGCACAACAGCGGTGGGAGAAAGAAAACGGGAACACCCGTTGTACACCCTGGCGGAGGCTGGCGGTTTGGTGCGCACGGGGTTGGTGACGGCGCGGGTAGCGCTGCTCTTTGGATCGGAGAAAACCGGCCTGAGCAACGATGCCTTGAGCCACTGCCATTGGCTCATGACCATCCCAATGCACCCAAGTCCAGGTCAGCGGCACGCGTCCATGAATCTTGGCCAGGCCGCGGCCGTATGCCTCTACGAACTGATACGGCAAGAGGATGGGCCAATTCCGGCTAACCCGGAGCCGCTCG
Source organism: uncultured Acidobacteriaceae bacterium (assembly GCA_963757515.1). Taxonomy (GTDB): domain Bacteria; phylum Acidobacteriota; class Terriglobia; order Terriglobales; family Acidobacteriaceae; genus PALSA-350. The sequence continues at coordinate 49,196 of CAVWRV010000020.1, forward strand.
CAACGGCAGAGGATCTGGAACGCGTAACCACGCTGGTAGCGGAGATGCTGGCACGTATCGGATACGCCCGCCGCCGCCCCGCCAGCGCCGTCCTCACTGCAGTGCGGCGCATGGTGCGGCGGTTGAACCTGACCCAGTCCGATGCCCGGCGATGGATCGGCATCCTGCGTCAGCTCTTGTGGAAGCTTACCGGGTGATGATCACTTCGTAGAGATTGTCCTTCGCCAGGTAGAACTTGGTGTTGGCGTAGGTCTCGAAGAGTTTCTCGATGGTTCGATTGGTATACACCCGCTGCACCGCGTAACCCGTAGTTTCCTGGGTCTCAATGGTGTCGTTGTCGGTCACATGGTAACGGCAGAAGCTGGTGTCGGGTCCGGTGTTCCGGGTATGGAAGAAGGTGAGCACCCGGCCGCCTGGACGCATCGAGGACCGAAGCCGCTTGATCAATGGTCCAACCAAATCCTGGGGCACATAATCGAGCGTGGTCCAGAGCAGAATGACGTCGAATTCCCTGCCCGCAAAGTCGAGGTTGTTATCGAGAAAACCTTCCACATCGAAGTGAGTAACGCCGTTCTCGTCCGGAGCGCTCATCCAGTTGCCGTGCAGGGCTTCGTTCACCACATCCGCCATGTACACTCCATGGCCCAGGGTGGTGAGGAAGTTGATGTTGGTCGGAGAGGTGGGACCAATATCGAGGATGCGCAATCCCTGCTCAGCTTTAAGATACTTGAGCAGATCTTTCCAGGCACTGGAGTGCCGCGGCACCCGTGGACCAGATAAGACCGTGGGACTGCCGGGAGCCTGGGAGCCGTGTTGTGACCTGCCGAATAGGTTGCGCATCACGTCATCGGTTTTTGATCGCAGGCCAGTGCTGCCTGCGGGAAATATACTCATCATGTCCAAGCCCTCCAGCGTTCGTTAATGTTTGGCTGGAGAGGTTGCGACCGGAACTTCGGCGCCCTTCGCCGGTGCAACGCCAGCTGTCTTTTCGGCGTGTAATGGTTCTACCTTACCGCGGAAAACAGCGCTCTCCTCAATCGACAGGCGCGCGGCGGAGATGTCTCCGACTAGATCGCAACCATCCCGTAATTCCACCCGCCCGGTAGCGGAAACATTGCCACTCAGCTGCCCCAGCAGGATCACATCTTTGGCCGATACGTTCGCCGACACATGGGCATTGGGACCAATGGTGAGGCGGCTGTCGAGCAGGGTAATGGTGCCCTCGACATGGCCATCAACCATCAGGTCTTCGCTTCCTTTTACCTCGCCGCGAATCTGCACCGACTTGCCGATCACGGCGACGGTGCTATCTCCTGCATTCATCGGGCGCCTCCCTGCATTTGCAGGCTCTCTGCCCGAACTATACGCAAGGAGCGAAGTCAACCGCAACCGGCAAAACGGGTTAGGATGGCCGGAGGCCCACAGATGTAAACTGATAGTTATTGCTTTGCGTCTCACTAGGTAACATTATGCGATTTCTGCTTCATTTACGGTCGTTTAAGGGTCCGTTTCGCACCTGGATGCTGGTGGCGGGCCTGGTTCTGGGCCGCTGAGAGTCCGGAGCCCACATCCCAAAACGGGAACCCTACCGGTTGACCCGCAAAAAATCGTGCACGACGCCAGCTAGAACGAGCTTCACGCCAAGTCTCCGGGGCGCTCTTTCCGCTACCGGCAACACAAAGTGGACCCCAAGGGTAGCACGGTCAAGGAGATCGTCGAGACCAAGGATGGGGACGTCGCCCGGCTGATCGAGAAGGACGGCAGGCCGCTGCCTCCGGAGGAGGAGCAGGCCGAGATCGACCGCCTGAACAACCTGCTGGCCCATCCCGAGGTGCAGGAACATCGCCACAAAAAGGAGCAGGAAGACAGCGCCCGGGGCGACGAGATGGTGCAGAATGCTGCCCGACGCTTTTCTATTTACTTTCGACGGCATGGTGGAGGGCCCCAACGGGCCTTGCTACCGCCTGAAATTCAAGCCCGAACCCTGCCTTTACGCCTCCCGACCGGGAGGGTGAGGTTTACCACGGCATGGTGGGCGAGCTATGGGTGGATCAGGCCCAGCTGCGGCTGGCTAAGATCGATGCCCACCTGATCTCCGACGTGAACTTCGGCTGGGGCGTACTGGGCAGACTCTACAAGGGCGGGAGCATCCTGGTGCAAAATGCGGATGTCGGCCTGCATCACTGGGAGACCATCCACATGAAGCTGCAACTGCAAGGCAAATTGCTGATGATGAAGAGCGTCGACTACTCGACCACGGAAGATTTCAGCGACTTTCGGATCCAGCCCCAGGAACTGGGCTACCAGGAAGCGATCCACCTGCTGCAGCAAACTCCGGACCAGGTAGCTGCGAAATAGAAGGGTAAGTTGTCCCTAACGAGAGCAGTCCCGAAAGGGACGGCTCAACGGACTGCGGGGTCTCTCAACGAAGGGCACGGCTTCAGCCGTGCCGCACCGGGCTTGTAAAATGGGGCTTTAGCCGCTGAGGTACGGTTTTTCCCGAGGTTCGTACAGAGCCATTTTCAGTTTCGTTGCGGGCTGCAACAAAGGGAGATTTCGAGCCGCAAGTCACGAAAAAGCGTACCCCAGCGGCTAAAGCCGCGTAGCGCCTATGACGTTTTCGGCACGGCTGAAGCCGTGCCCTTCGTTCAGACCTGCGTGACCATTGGCACGTTATCTGCAACCGCTACGCCAAATCGTCGCTGCTCGAGTCATCGAAAGATGAGTCGTCATACGACGCGTCATCCAGGCTCAAATCGTCCTGATTATCCCCATCGTCTCGCAAGCCGTCACTGGCCTGCTGCAGGTTCGCGGCGTCGCTGGCCGCTATTCCCAGAGCCGCTATCGGCGATGCGCTCATGCTGGCTTCCGGCATCGTCATAGTAATTGTTGATGACGGTCTCCTCCGGCTGCGCCGCCGCCAAAAATCCGCCGCCGCCCAGACCGGCCGGGCTGCCACCGAAGCCGTGCATCAACGATTCGACCCCCTGAAAGGCCAGCGCCCCGGCAGCGACTCCCGCTGCCGTGGTCGCGGCGGTGCGGAGAAAGCTTGAGCCACCACCCTGGCGGCTGGAGGCGGAGGACCGTACGCGGGAGCCTGGTTCCAAGGCTGGGCATAGGGCGCGCCCCGTAGCCCGGCTGGAGGTGGGGGAGGCGGCGGGGGAGGCGCCGGATCACGGTGGCCCAACAGGTTGCCCAGAAAGCTGGTGGCGCGAGCAGGCTGCTGCGCTGGCTGGGTTTGCTGTGCCGTAACTGGGCCAGCTGCGCCTGGGCTTGCTCCAGGGCATACTTCTGCACCAGCACCGTTTGCGCCAGGATGTAGAGCGCATTAGGGTTCCGGCCCAGCCTTTGGTTCAGCAGTTGCTCCGCTTCCGGATCCTTCTCTGTGAGTTGGGTTTGCTCGACACGACCGATCAGGTCGTTCAACATCGGATTCTTCCTGGGGAGTCATCTCATCTCCAATTGATCAGGAGACCAGCGCCATGGCCTTGATCTCCTCTTTGCGAACGGTAAGCCGTTCGATCAGATCGGTGCGCACTTCAAAGCCCGCGGCCGGGAGTAGTCGGCACCCGGATCTCGCCAGCGGCCGATACCGTGACCTCGGGCTCGATGATGTCCTCGGCCCAGTAGCGCCTGGAGGCGGAGACGTCTCCCGGCAGAGAGAAATTCTCCAGCGTCGAAAGAGCAATGTTGTGAGAGCGGCCGATGCCGCTTTCCAGCATGCCGCCACACCACACTGGGATGCCCGCGTTCCTGGGTCGCATTATGGATGGCGATCGCTTCGCTGAAGCCCCCTACCCGTCCCAGCTTGATATTTATGATGCGGCAGGACTCCATCTCGATCGCGGCCAGCGCATCGCGGCGATTGCGGATCGATTCATCGAGACAGATGGCTGTATCCAGCCGCTGCTGCAGCATGGCGTGGAAGTAAAAGTCGTCGGCCCACAACGGCTGCTCGATCATGAGCAGGTTGAATTGATCGAAGTGGTCAGGTGGTCGGCGTCCCGCAGGCGGTAGGCGGAGTTGGCATCGCAGCTTAGAACGGATGTCCGGCCAGCGATTGCGCACCGCTTCGAACATCTCCACGTCCCAGCCCGGCTTGCATTTCAGCTTGATTCGTTGATAGCCCTCGGAGACCGCCGCTTCCACTTTTTCCATCAGCTTTTCGAGCGAAGGCTGGATGCCGATGGAAACCCCGCAGGCAATCGTTTCCCGGGTGCCGCCCAATAGCTCGTACAAGGGGATGCGGCGCATCTGCGCTTCCAGATCCCACACCGCATTCTCGAGCGCGGCCTTGGCCATGCGGTGGCCGCGCACCTGGCGAAAGATCCCGGGACACTTGCCGCCGCTCTGCTCTTCGGCAGCCGTCAGCAGCGGCGCCAGCTCCTGCAGAATCGTAACCCAGGCTGTATCCGTTGACTCTTCGTTGAAGTGAGGGTGTTCCCCGGCGGTGCATTCGCCCCAGCCGGAAAGTCCCTCGGCGCGGACTTCCACCAACAGCACGCGGCGCTCCCTGGTTTCGCCGAAGCTGGTGGCGAAGGGGTGGATCAAGGACATGCTGAGCTCACGCAGGACAATCGATTCAATCTTCATGAACACCTGCCCGATATCGGTTAGTGGTGTGAGGGCCTGCCGGCTCCCGAATTTCGGTCGCATCGAACTCTATGAGCTTCGCAACGGGAAGGCTCCTGCCATCGCCCGAGCTGAAAGACACCATTGCCCTGCTGCATCGATCCTAAAGCCAACCACGGCCAGCTGGCGTGCGAACGCCTGTTCAAAATGCTCGCGATTACTGGTCTGGATGTCAAGGACAGCGGTCCTGATCCACAGGCGAGTGCCTCCAATGAGCAATTTGATGCGGTACTGTGATTTCCTGCTCCACAGCGGGAACGGGGACCGGTTTGCCGCCCAGGGCGCGAGCAAACCCAATCGCTATCCAGCCACCATTCCGCGTAGAGCCGGTCAGTGGGAACCTGTCCGTGCAGCCGAGATGAGGATACACCATAAAAATTCGCCGCGTAGCGGCGAACGATGGCGCCCAACTTGGCCACGTTGAGAAAGCTGTTCTTGATTTCGAGCGGGTCGAAGGTCCATTCCATGCGCGTGATCCCTCGCGCCAGCGCCTCATCCCGCTGAAAAAGCTTGAGCCGCCGGCCGATGCCCTGGTTGCGATAATCCAGGGTTGACCGCCAGCATATGGGAGTGCAGATAGGGCCGCCCCTGGGAGATGCCGGGCAGAGCCATGGCAAATCCAACCAGGCTAGTCCGCCATCAAACGCGCCCATCACCTGGCCGCCGATCTTCTGGGCGACGATAAAAACGCGGCGGGGAACCACATCGCGGTCTCCGTACCCCCAAACATCCATCTGTAGCTGCACGCAGGCGCTGAGCTCCTCGAAGCCCTGGCAGGGCCGGATCAGGATAGTGCTCGGGATTCATCGTGAAGGCGAGGCTGCGGGGCTTTCCGCAAGTTTGGCCTGGCTCCAGAGCGATTCCAGCTGCGTCGGCGGACAGGGTCTCGAGAGGCTGCGGAGAAGCGGCTTCCATGGCGGCAAAACGGCGGCGAAATTTGGCGTTGGTGTGGCGCAGGGCAAACTCCGGTTCCACTTTGAGGCGCCGGGCCAGGTTGACCATGGTAAAGAGCATGTCGCCGACTTCGGAAACCACCTCCTCAGGACGAAGGAGGAGATGCGATGGCTTGGCGCAGCTCTTCGCGTTTCTTCCTCCAGCTTGGCAAAGATGCCTTCGCACATCGGGCCAGTCGAAGCCGCTCTTGTGCGCCCGCGCCACCCAACTTGGCGGCTTCCAGCAGCGCCGGAAGCGCTCGCGGAATACCGTCGAGCGCCGAGGTGTGCGGCTGCGTCTTTTCTGCCTGCTTGATGGCGTCCCAGTTGCGCAGCACCTGGGACGAGTCGATATCCCCGGTCTGCAAGGGGGATTCCACCGCGTTGCCGGCGGCCAGCGAGGCTTGGTCTCCGAAAACGTGCGGGTGGCGGCGGACCAGCTTGCGGTTGAGCCCCGCGATCACATCCGCGATGGTGAAGTGGCCCGCCTCGCTGGCCATCTGCGCATAAAAGAGGACCTGCAGCAGCAGATCGCCCAGCTCCTCGCAAAGGTCGGTCCAATTCCGCCGCTCGATGGCGTCGAAGACCTCGTAGCTTTCTTCGAGCGTATATTTCCGGATGGTGTCGAAGCTCTGCTCGCGATCCCAGGGGCAGCCATCGGGACCGCGCAGCCGGGCCATGATGCTCACTGCTTCGGCGAAAAGCGCAGCCGAATCGGCCGGGTCACTCATATCAACAATGTAAACGATGCGCTTGAGGATTCCAGGCGGCTGTTACTGTGGTCTTCAGCGATGCCATGAACCTGTATCTTTTTCGGATTATTCGGCTTGCTGCTGGGGAGTTTTCTCAATGTCTGCATCGTGCGCCTGCCCGCGGGCGAATCCATGGTGTGGCCGCGGTCGCACTGCCGCCAGTGCGACCAGCCGATTGCCAGCTGGGATAACATTCCCGTCCTGAGCTGGCTGCTGCTGGGGGCTGCCTGCCGGGCCTGCGGAGGCCGCATCTCCTGGCGTTATCCGGTCATTGAACTAACAACTTGCATCCTTTTTGTCATGTGTTGCCTGCGCTTTTCGCTCGGCTGGCTGGCGGCGTGCTGGGCGCTGCTCTGCTTCCTGCTGCTGGGGCTGGCGGTGATGGATGCCGAGACCCTGCTGCTGCCCGACCGGTTCACCTTGCCTGGGTTGGGGGCAGGAATCGTGTTTGCCGGCCTGCGTCCCGGCCTGGAAAGCGGAATCTGGACGTGCGCTGCCGGCCTACGCGCGGCGGGGCTGTCTCTGCTGGCCGCGGCGGTTGCGGCGGCGGCGCTGCTGTTGATCGCCGGAGCCTATTGGCTGGCCCGGCGCCGCATGGGGATGGGGATGGGCGACGTGAAGCTGCTGGCCATGCTGGCAGCGTGGCTGGGCCTGCGGCAAACCGGCCTGGTGTTGTTTCTCGCGGTGATCGTGGGAGCGCTGTACGGGCTGGGAACGATCCTGTTCCATCGCCGGGAAGCGAGAGAGGATCAACTGCCGCCGGGCCAGACTGCCAGTTCCCTTCGGTACCATGCTCAGCCTGGCCGGGCTGTACAGCATTTTTCTAGGCCAGCGGACGCTGGGCTGGTATCTGCAGTTTTTTCACTAGATTCTTGCTGGTCATTCTGAGCGGAACCGGGCGCCGGCGCCACCTGCTCGATCACGGACCGCAATTGGGTCAAGTGGTGGAGTCCGTGCACCACGTGGAAGCGGCGCCACTGATCTACCCGCAACGCGCCCAGCAAGGGATGGGTTGCCACCCGCTCCATGCCGAACTTACGCCGGCAGCGATCGAGCAGCGGTGTCCATGGCGTCGATTTCCTGGCGCAAGAAGATCGCCCAGCTGCCGCCCGTTCATGGCCGCAAAGCGCCCCGGGGCGGGCATCGTCTCCTCCAGCGCCGGCACTCCCTGGGGCAGAGCTCCGAAACTGAGGATCATCAGCTGCAGCGACCATTGCAGATAGGTGCGTGTCCGGTTGCGGGAAAGGTGCCCTTTGTTCAGCCGGGTCTCGAGAGCGCTCGGTGGTCAGACGGTAGCCAAGCACCAGGTGCTCGACCACTTCTTGGGCGCTCCATTTATAAGCCAGGCCGTTGGGGTGCAGTTGGGTAGTCTCCGCGTCTAAGCCGCTCACTTCATTGGCGATCTGGCAGACAACCCGTTCGAGGACCGCGTGCATGGGGGAAGACCTCTGGGAAGCCGTGGGCGCAACTCCCAAACCTCGCGGAAGTGTAAAACACGCGGGCCGGTTGAGAAAACATATAAAACACGAGTTGCACCACCGATGGCACTACAACTTTTGTCGGACGGGAGGAGATTATCCGCCGGATGCCCAGCGTCTTGAGCGCCTTGAGCGCCTGCTTGGACTTCGGCCCGTTGGGGACGATATCCAGATAAAGCTGGTAATTACGCGCTGCTTCCGCATTTTTCTTAAGCATGCGCTGGGTCTCGGCCAAACCAAAGATAGCCTCGACATTGGTGGGATCGGCGGTCGTAGCGTCCTTGTAGCGGAGCAAGGCTCCCTGGTAATCGCCACGACTTGAGGTAAAAGCTCGCCCACCTCGGCATCCTTTTTGGCTCGCGCCGGGTCAGCCACGTGGGCGGGGGCGTCGGGCTCGTTCTCCTCGGGGCCACTGGATTGGCTCGAGCTGACGCCTGGAGGGAGATCGCTGTTGGCGGCGGGCGCCGGGTCGGGTCATTGCCGGCCGCCTTGGCGGCGTCCCGGGACACGGATTCAGGGAACGGATTGTCGGTCGCTGCTGGCTTTTTGCTGCTCCCCGCATCGGAGTCAGAGGACCGGACGCAGCCTTGGCCGCGGCTTTGGAAACGTCTTCAGGGAAGGGGTTCTCGTCCTTTGACGGCGGCTTGGAGTCGCGTTCGGTCGTTGACTGCGGCTTAGGCTGCCGGCTTCTTCTGCGGCTGCGGCGCCATCGGGAACCGGCTGGCTCTGCTGTTGGGCAAAGCTGGGCACCGAAGGTGAGCAGAGCGGCGATCGAAGCGACGATAAGGGGTGTGTTACGCATCGTTGCTCCCACAAGTTTAGACCTCCGGCCCCGGCCTTTCCAGCGCCGGCACGACAGGCCTGCGGAAAAGTCTCTAAACGAAGGGCACGGCTTCAGCCGTGCCGTCACCGGGTATGTGGAGATGAGGGCTTTAGCCCCTGAGGTACGGTCTTTCCCCAAGGTTAGTGTAGGGCTATTTTCAATAACAGTATTCGTTGGAGGCTAAGGAGATTTCGGCCGCAAGTCACGAAAAAGCGTACCTCAGCGGCTAAAGCCGCTTAGCGCCTATGACGTTTCCGGCACGGCTGAAGCCGTGCCCTTCGTTCAGCGACTTTTCCGGAACCTGTGAAAGCCGTGCCCTCATTTAGAAACGGTTCGCGTGAGCCCCGGAGGGATTTTTTCCCCATCCTGCTAAAACCTTGCTAAAAATTTGACATGGGTTTGATGATTCGCTCTTCCTCGATACATGCCGCCGGCTGCTACACCACCTCGCCCATCGCCAAGGGCGTCAAGGTGGTGGAATACACCGGACCCCGGATCAGCAAGCGGAAGGCCGACGCCCACTTTCAGAACTCGAAAATCACCTACCTGTTCGGCATCGGCGACGGATCGACGGTGATCAACGGCCACGGCATGGCCATGTACATCAACCACTCCTGCGACCCCAATTGCGAGACGGAAGAACTGAGGGGACGAGTGTGGGTGATGTCCCTGCGCCACATCGCGCCTGGCGAAGAACTCACCTACGATTACAACCTCTACGACGGCGACGAAGACGAGGCTCGCTGCTACTGCGGAGCCAGCCAACTGCCGCAAGACCATGTATTCGCCGGAAGAAATCGCGCGGCGAAAGAAAGCCGCTAAACGAAAAGCCCAAAAGGCGGCCGGCAAGCCGTGTCCAGGCGCGGCGCAAATAGCGGCGCCACGGTCTACAATCAAAGTTCAGGCGATCGTCTCATTCCCTCCTATGGCTTACCAGGTTCTAGCCCGCAAATACCGTCCTCAGCGCTTCTCCGATGTCGCCGGCCAGGACCACGTGACCCGTACCCTGGGCCACGCTCTGCGAACAGGAGCGTGTGGCCCACGGCTACATCTTCAGCGGCCACCGCGGCATCGGCAAGACGACCATCGCCAGGATCCTGGCCATGGCGCTGAATTGCCGCAACAAGATCGGCAGCCCGGAGCGGCCCTCCTCCGAACCCTGCGGGGTTTGCGATTCCTGCAAGGAGATACGCGCCGGCAACTCCCTCGATGTGGTCGAGATCGACGCCGCCACCAACCGCGGCATCGACGAGATTCGCGAATTGCGCGACGCCGCACGCTACGCCCCGGCGCGCGATCGCTACAAAATTTATCTGCTCGACGAGGCCCATCAGATCACCGATGCGGCCTTTAATGCCCTGCTGAAGACCCTGGAGGAACCGCCGGAGCACGTGGTCTTCATGATGGCGACCACGCAGCCGGAGGATATTCCCCAGACCATCCGTTCGCGCTGCCAGCACTTCAGCTTCCACGCCGTCAAGTTCGACGACATCGTGGCCCAGCTGACGCAGATTGCCGCCCAGGAAGGCATCCTGGCCGATCCGCAGGCGCTGGCCCTGCTGGCCGAGGCCGGCGACGGCTCCATGCGCGATGCGCTCTCCATCATGGACCAGGCCATCGCCAGTGCGCCGATGGTGGACGGCAAGGCCAAGCTCGACGGGGAGGAAATCCGGGAGCTGATGGGGACGGTGCCCGATGCCGTCTTTGAACGCATCCTGGAAGCCATCGGCGAGGGGCAAAGCGCGGCGGTGATGGAGGAGCTCAACCGGCTGCTCAATGCGGGCAACAGCCCGTCGCAAATGGCGCGGCAGCTGGTGCGCTATCTGCGCAACTGCCTGATGGCCAAACTGGGTGGAGAAAATACGGAACTGCTGCAGATCTCGGGCGATGAGCGGGCCCGCGCCGTGCGCACGGCGGCCCTCTTCAGCGAAGAGGATCTCACCCGCTTCCTGCAGGTGATGCTGCGCACCTTCGATGAGCTGAATTACCGCCAGGAGCCGCGCCTGCACCTGGAACTGGGGCTGATGAAGCTGGTCCACCTGCAGCGCCTGTTGCCGCTGGAGCAGATTCTGAGCGGCTTCCCGGCAGCCGCCGCGCCGACCCGCAACGCAACACCAAGGCCGGCGCATCGTGCAGGCGCCGCCGCGTCCCGCTCCGGTCGAACCGGCCAAGCCAAAGCCCCTCGCGCCTTCCCCGTTCGAGCTTGACCGCCAGCGCAAGCAGGTCGACGATGAGCCGGAGGAAAACGGCTCCGTGAGCGCCCGGCCGAGCCGGAGTCGCCGCCGTCAGGAAGTCAGTCGAGCCTGAGCCAGAGCCACGCCGGTCGAGACCGAGACTCTGGGACCTGGATAAGCTGCGCGATGTGGTGACCGCGGCCCTCGATGAGCAGGGACACAACACCGCGGCATCCCTGCTGGCAGCCGGGCGCTGGAAACTGGATGAGGACGGCGCGATCCAGGTGGAGGTAGGGGTCAAGAAGACCATGCTGGGCCTGACCATGAATGGCGAGGCGTGGAAGATCGTGCGCGAGGCGTTGCGCGCGGCGGGCGCAACCCAAAAGATGACCGTGGTGCCGGGCGAAACGCGCAGAGCCGGCGAGCGGGAGCTCCGCGCGTATGGTCCCGCGATAGCATCGAAGCAGTCGCCCTGGGCAACCCCCTGGTGCGGCAGGCGCAGGAGCTATTCCATGCGGAAGTGCGCAGCGTGCTCGATCTGCGAGAAAAAGGCAAAGGTTGAAGGAGTAGGCTGTGAACCCTTTAAAAATGCAGGAAATGCTGGAACAAGCGCGCCACATGCAGGACCAGATGCAGGAGAAGCTGAGCCAGACGGTGGTGGAAGCTTCGTCCGGCGGAGGCGCTGTCACGGTGAAGATGAACGGGCAAAAGCAGGTATTGCAGCTGAAGATCGACGCTGCGGCGGTGATGAGCCTGAGCTCCAGCCCGGCCGACGTCGAAATGCTGGAAGATCTGGTGACTGCGGCGTTCAACGAAGCCGGCCGGCGCGCCGATGAAGCGATGAAGTCCAATCTTACCGGGATGCTGGGCGGCTTGAATCTTCCTCCTGGACTTCTATAGTCAGGAGCCGCTTGTCTCAATTCGCAGAACCGATGGCGCGGCTGATCGAAGAGCTGCGCAAATTGCCCGGGCATCGGCGCCAAGAGCGCGCAGCGGCTCGCCTTCCACATTCTCCGCGCCAGCACCGAGGATGCGGGAGCGCTGGCCGACGCGGTGCGCGAGTTGAAGGCCCGGCTGTTGCTGTGCTCGACCTGCAACAACATCACCGATGTGGACCCGTGTATCTACTGTGCCAGCGCGACCCGCAGCCAGCGGGTGGTGTGCGTGGTGGAGGAGCCGGGAAATATCGCAGTGATTGAAAAAACCCGCAGCTACAACGGCGTCTATCACGTATTGCACGGCACCTTATCGCCCCTGCACGGGGTCGGCCCGGAGCACCTGAGAACCGACAGCCTATTGGCGCGGGTGGCGCAGGGCGACGTGGAGGAAGTGATCCTGGCCACCAATCCAACCGTCGAAGGCGAGGCCACAGCGGTCTACCTGGCGGATCTGCTGCGCACGGCGGCCGTACGCGTGACCCGCATCGCCACCGGAGTGCCGGCCGGGAGCGACATCGAGTACGCCGACGAGGTCACGATGACACGCGCCATGGAGGGCCGGCGCGAGCTCAAGTTTTAGCGCCAGCCCGCCGAACGTCAGCAGTAGTCTGGAAGGCCTGGCGTGGAGCTTCCGAAGGCCCGACAGCTGAAAGTTAGCCCAGTGACGCAGTCCTGGGTAGACCGATCACCTGATTGGAGAACCCGGAAAGGAAACGGCTGAATGCTCACACGCGGCCTTCAGCCGTCCTCGGGGACTGGCAGATTTGTCGAATGTTCCCAGGACGTAGCGTCCTGGGCTACTTTCAGACGTCCCTCTGGGACTCACAAAGGCGCTTGAGGTCTGCGAGAGGGTGCCTAACATCACCGAGCGCGGAGGCGCGGCACTGGGTAGGGTAGCGGATGAAGGTGCGGTTGTTTTGCCTCCCGATCGAACTCGCCAAAACGATGGGGCTACTGTGCCGAAACGGACTGCTCTTGATCCCGCTGCTTCTTGTCTTCCTCTAACCGCACCAGCCGAAACGACAACCCAGGCCGCTCTCTCTTCCGCGCTGCGGACCACTCCTGCTGTAGGCGTGGTGCTCGATGTAAAAACCGGCCGCTGCTGGCCGCAATAAAACCAACCCAAGCCGAAGGCCAGCGAACTGCGCCAGGCTCGATCCTCAAGCCGCTTTTTCTGGCCGCCGCCCTGAGGCACAAGGAGGTCCTGCCGCAAACCACCGTCTTTTGTCGCCGCGATCTGCGCATCACCGACGGAACCCAGGATTGGAACCTGGCCTGCACCCATCCCCAGAGTGACGTCGCCTTCGCCGCGCAAGAGGCGCTCGCCTACTCCTGCAACCGCTATTTCGCCGCATCTGGCCGACCGCATTTCCGCCCGCGCAGGCGACAGCGATCCTGGAACATTACGGCCTGCCGCCGGTCCACGCCCCGCAGAGCCGGGAGCAAAAGGAGCTCCTGGTGTTGGGCGTGGCCGGCATCGCCGTCTCCCCCACGCAAATCGCAACTGCCTATCGCAAGCTGGCGCTGGAACTCGATGACGAGCCCCCGCGCTGGACCCGGTGCGGCAAGGCCTGAAGGATTCAGTGCGCTACGGCATGGCCCACAACGCCGCCGTGCCGGGCATGGAGATCGCGGGCAAGACAGGTACAGTCAGCGACACCGGCCGGCTGGTTTGCCGGCATCGCTTCCCTTCACCAGGAAAAAGTCGTAGTCGTGATCTACCTGCCGCGCGGCAATGGAGCCGATGCCGCCCGCTTAGCCCAGCACTTCTTTCTGGCTTCCGCGCCTCCCGCACCGGAAAGCGCGCGCTCGCTGACGGTCGAGCTCTGGGCGACCCGATCGCTGACCCACCTCACGGCAACCCCGCTGAACGATGCCAAAAGCCCGCTACAGGTCGAGTGGCACAAGGATGGACTCCGAACCTCTCCGGGAAAGACCATAAAGCAGCTCCAGCTCAGCGGAAGCTTTCGCCTGCAAGCGGCATGATGTCGCCGGAAGTTGTGGCCGCGGGCAGGTGGACCATCACCTGGCAGCCCGACGGCCTGCGCATCCTGCTGACGCTGCCCAGCGAAAACTACGTCATCGCCGCCCTTAGCGGCGAAGCCGCACCCGATGAGCCGATGGCCTCGCTCAAGGCAATGGCCATCAGCATGCGCACCTTTGCCCTGGTGAACGCGAACCGCCACCAGGCAGAGGGTTTTGGACTCTGCGACAGCACCCATTGCCAGGCCCTTCGCCTGGGAAAAGCCCGCCCGGAAGTGGAGCGCGCCGTGCGCGAGACCGCCGGCGAAACGCTGTGGTCCGGCGGCCAGCGGGCGCATATCTATTACACCCAGCACTGCGGAGGCATGAGCGAACCAGCGGCCGCCGTTTGGCCCGCTGAACAGGCCGCTTATCTGCCCGGGAACCATGCCGATCCCTACTGCCTGCGCCGGTCCCCTGCCGCATGGCAGCGCGCAGATTTCCCTGGCGCCAACTCAGCGAAATTTTTCGCGCCCAGGGTTGGCACACGCCTTCCCCGATCGAGGCCATCCGGGTGACCCGGCGCAGCCCAGCGGGCCGTGCCGAACTGCTCGAAGTAACCGGCCGGGGCGCCCCGCGCAGCTCTCGGCCAGCAGTTTTCGCTTCGCTGTGGACCGGGCGCTGGGTTGGAACCAGATGCGCAGCGACTGGTATACAGCGACCGTGTCGGGCGCGGCTCTCGAGATCCAGGGCAAAGGATACGGGCACGGCGTAGGCTTGTGCCAGGCCGGCGCCTATGAGATGGCGACGGAAGGCCACAGCGAACGCGAGATTCTCAGCTTCTACTTCCCCGGCACTGTCGCGGGCATCACCCGGCATCGGACCACGGATGGCAGAAGGTCGCCGGGCGCAGGCTGGACGTTGCTGACCACAGACCCCGGCACCGGCGCTGCTGGCTGAGGGCAATGCCGCCTGGGCCAACGGCCCAGGCGCTGTTGGGTGGGCCTGCCAGCTTCCCAGGCGCCCGACGGTGCAGGAACTGCCCACCACTGAGCTGTTCCGGCAGACGACGGGAGAACCGGGCTGGATGCTCGCCTCGACTCGTGGCAGCAACGTGTTCCTGCAGCCGGCCACGGTACGGCAAAGCAACGGAGGAACCGAGGCCCTCCTGCTGCATGAGTTTCTGCATGTGTTGGTAGAGCAGCAGGCCGGAGAAAACGCTCCGTTATGGCTGCGAGAAGGTTTGGTGGAGACTTTGGCCAATCCAGGTAAGGAGAAGTCGGAGTTGTTGGACCTGCCGGCAGGCGAGGTGGATGCGGCCTTGGAGCATCCCGCCGACGCCGCCGTTTCGCGGCACGCACACCAGGTTGCGGCGCGGATGGCTGCTCTGCTCTGCGCCCGCTACGGCATGACCGCGGTACGAGAGTTCCTGCGTAACGGTGTTCCTTCAGAAGCAATCAAGAGCCTGGGATCGTGAGCCGGCCCGCAGCTGTGCCCCAGCAGTTCCCAGCGAAGGTTCTGGTTCTTGATCAAGAGCTCCGCGATGATCATCCGCAAAGAGCCGTTCTCCTGCGCTAACTGCTGCCAATCCTCTGGCAGGTTGAACGGTTCAGCGATGTTGGATTGGACGTGTGCGTTGCCTATCATGTTCGGCCTCCTCGCGCTGCTGTAATAAACCGAGCCCGGTCGTCCTTATTCCCGCAAAAGCAACCTACATCGCTTCTGTGTTAACAAAGTAGCTCTTGCCCGGGAAAGCGGAAAGCCCAATTGGTGCCGTGCAGGGGGGACTCTTTCGTAGCGTTCCTGACCACCCGGTAGTCGCTCAAAGCATCCGATACAGTGCCGTTGTCAGGAGGAAATATGAAGCTCGACGCGAAGTCTTTCCGTGTGCAGCCCGGAAGAAAAGTGAGCCTCGCAGAATGGCCCACCGTGGTGAAGCCATTTTGTAAGACCGAAGAGGAGTATCAGGACCTCCTGGGAAAGCAACGGGAGGAGTTGTCTTCCCTGCAGCGTCTCCACTACGCCACCGGCCAATACGCCTTGTTGCTGATATTTCAGGGTATGGATTCGGCAGGTAAGGATGGGGCCATTGCCCACGTCATGTCCGGAGTCAATCCGCAAGCCTGCGAGGTCTCAAGTTTCAAGCAACCGAGTGCCGAAGAACTGCAACATGATTTTCTCTGGCGCGCGACCTGCCGGCTTCCCGAGCGCGGACGGATCGGGATCTTCAATCGCTCCTACTACGAAGAAGTGCTGGTGGTGCGTGTGCATCCGGAGCTTCTCCGCAATGAGGGGCTCTCGGAGGAACTGCGCGACCCGAAAACCCTATGGCAGGAGCGCTACCGCTCCATCGTCGATCTGGAACGCCATCTGCATCGCAACCGAACGCGGATTGTCAAAATCTTCCTCCACCTTTCCAAAGAAGAGCAGAAAAAACGGTTCCTCGCCCGCATCGATGAACCCGATAAGAACTGGAAATTCTCGCTCGCCGACATTCAGGAAAGGAAGTACTGGAAGGATTACCAAAAGGCCTACGAGGCTTGCCTGCATGCCACCAGCACCCATCACGCGCCCTGGTATGTCGTACCCGCCGACGACAAAGAGAATGCCCGCCTGGTCATTGCCCGCATCGTGGTCGACGCGCTCAAAGACCTCAAGCTGGCCCCTCCCAGAACCACCGCCAGGCGCCGCGCAGAATTGCAGTCCATCCGCAAGGAGCTGACCAGGGGTTAGACCATTTTCACTTCTGGTTTATACACAGCAACGACTCCCAAAAGCCGCATGTCGCGGATGGAGAAAACAGGTCCCGGTCGGGATGACAATTCTGTTGGAGGAACAAACTCTAGTGTTCCCAAAGAATTGTCATCCCGACCGGAGCGAAGCGGAGTGGAGGGACCTGCTGTTTTCTTGAAAATATTCTGGGCTTTAATGTCTGCGTGAGGGATGTTTTTCTTACAGCCTTCGGATTTTCCCGTAGCCTGCTACACCTTGGCCCGGGCCAGAGCCAGCTCCATCAAAGTCTTGTGCGTTCCGTTCGCTTCCGGGCCGATCGCCCCCGCTCCAGGACGAAGCTGCACGTATTTCCCGTCGGACTCGAGCACCCATGCCTGCCGTTGATCGCGCAGGCAGACATCAAGAATCTCCCAAAGACGCTGCTTCAAACCCTCTCCCCGCACGGGTGTGACCACCTCAATGCGTTTGGAGAGATTGCGGAACATCCAGTCTGCCGATCCGATAAAGAACTCGCCCTCCACCGGATCCTGCTTCCCATTGGCGAAGTAGAAGGTGCGGGAGTGCTCCAAGAATCGCCCTATAATCGAGCGCACACGGATGTGGTCGGTGTGGCCCGCCACCCCGGGGCGCAGGCAGCAGAATCCGCGAATGATGAGATCGATGGGGACCCCGGCGTTCGAGGCTTGGCACAGGGCTTCGATCATGTCCAGATCTTCCAGCTGGTTCATCTTGGCCACGATGCGGGCGGGTTTGCCGGCGCGCTGGTTGCCGATCTCGCGATGAATCAGATCCAGCAGCCGCGGCCGCATGGTGACCGGAGCCACCAGCAGCGAGTCGAACGTCGGCTGCTCCGCATGCCCGGTAAGGTAGTGGAAGAGGTTCACCACATCTTCCGTGATTCGATGGTCGCAGGTGAACAGGCCCACGTCGGCATACAAGCGGGCCGTCTTGACGTGGTAGTTGCCGGTGCCGATATGCACGTAGCAGCGCAGGCCGTGAGCTTCCTTGCGCACCACCAACGCCGTCTTGCCATGGGTTTTGAGCCCGCTGACGCCAAAGGTAACGTGCGCGCCGGCCCGTTCCAGTTCCGCCGCCCAGTGCAGATTGCGTTCTTCGTCAAAGCGCGCCTTGATCTCCATGACGCAAGCCACTTGCTTGCCCCTTTCCGCGGCGCGGATCAGCGACTTGACGAAAGGCGTGTCATCGCCGATGCGGTAGGCGGTCATCTTGATCGAGACGGTTTGCGGATCGTCCGCCGCCGCACTGATAAAGTGCTCGACCGAGGCGTCAAAGCTTTCGTAGGGGTGGTGTACCAGAAAATCGCCGGCTTGCATGGTGGTAAAGATTCTGTTCGCGCTCACTCCCTCCGGCAGCGCCGCGGGCCACAGGGGCGTCCAGTCCGGATCGCGCAATGCGGGAAAAGGAAGACCCAGCAGCTCAAACAGCGTGGTGTAGTCCACTTCTTCCTGCATCTCGTAGAGGTCGACCGGGGAGAGCTCGAAGCGGGCGCGCAGCATCTCCGTGATTGCGGGGTCGGCTCCGGGGCCAAACTCCAGCCGCACCACGGGTTCGTAACGCCGCTGCCGAATTTGCTCCTTGACCAGCGCCCGGAAGTCGGCCGCGGGCTCGTCGTCCAGTTCCACCTCGGCATCGCGCGTCAGCCGCACGACGGTGACCTTGCCGATTTCCATGCCGGTGTACAGGCTGTCCAGATTGCCGCGGATGACCTCGTACAGGGGAACCAGCAGCTTTTGGCCCGGCTGGAGATCACTTTGCAGCGATACCCACTGCTTGATCACTCCAGGGACCTTCACCCGGGCAAACATCGATTCGTCCCGGGCCACATCGCGCAACCGGAAGACCAGGGAGGTCGACAGGTTGGAGAGAAAAGGAAAAGGATGAACGGGGTCGATGACTAACGGCGTGAGCGCAGGCGACAACTCGGATTTGAAATACCTGCTTCCCTCTTCCTGTTGACCGGCGAGTGAGCTCGTTCCACGAGCGCAGAAACACTCCGTGCTGGGCAAGGCCGGGGATGATGGTTTGCCGGTAGCACTCCGCCTGGCGCTGCAGCGAGATAAGAATCTTGTCCCGGACTTGCTCTAGGAGAGCGCGCTGGGCATCGGTGCGTCCCATGGCGAAGCACGGCCTCGCGCTTCATGAAGAACTCGTCCAGGTTCGAGGTGAAGATGGCGAGGAATTTTGCTCTTTCCAGCAGTGGGGTGCGTTCGTCGAGGGCCTCGGCGAGCACCCGCTCATTGAAGTCGAGCCAGCTCAGATCCCGGTCGATCCACACCGCCTGCAGATCAGTGGGTAGTTCTGCGTTCAGCGCGCCATGGTCGCCGATGGACGCCAGAACAGTAGTGGCCATAAGAATTTGTTCCTCGCGTGACGTTCAGATTCTAAGGCTCGACCTCCACAAGTGTGAATAGCACGTTTCATCGATCGGCAGCTTTCATTTCCCCTAGGCCAGTAATATGGATCAGAGATGGCAGTCCGCAAAATCGTCCATATCGACATGGACGCGTTTTATGCTTCCGTCGAACAGCGGGATGATCCCAACCTGCGCGGCAAGCCCGTCATTGTCGCGTGGAAAGGTAACCGCTCCGTCGTCTGCGCCGCGTCTTATGAAGCCCGGCGTTTCGGTGTGCGCTCGGCCATGCCGGCGATCCGCGCCGAGCGTTTGTGCCCGGAAGCCATCTTTGTCCCTCCGGATTTCACTCGCTATCGCGCTGTCTCCCAGAGCACGCGGGAGATATTCAAACGTCACACCGAATCTGATAGAGCCGCTGTCCCTTGACGAGGCATACCTCGACGTAACCGAAAACAAAACTGGTTTGGCCACCGCGACCCGAGTCGCGCGAGCCATTCGTGAGCAAATCCGTGAAGAACTGCACCTGACTGCTTCTGCCGGGGTCGCCCCCAACAAATTCCTGGCCAAGATCGCTTCCGACTGGCGCAAGCCCGACGGGCTTTTCGTGATTCAACCCGAAGACCTGGACACATTTCTACCGCCTCTTCCCATCGGCCGCATCCCCGGCGTAGGAAAAGTGACGGAAAAGAGGCTGGAGCAACTGGGAATCAAGACCGTGGGCGACCTGCGCCGCCTGGAGCTACAGGTTCTCGAAGACCATTTCGGACGCTATGGTCTCAGGCTTTACGAACTGACGCGCGGTATCGACCACAGTGAAGTGATTCCCGACCGGCCGACGAAATCTATCTCCGCCGAAGATACCTTTGCAACCGACGTGCCCTTGGCCGATACAGAGCCCATCATCCTGCGTCTTGCGGAAAGAGTCTGGGCTGCTTCGCGCAAGGAAACGCGCATCCCGCGCACCGTGGTGCTCAAACTCAAGACCGCCGAGTTCAGTACGCTCACCCGAAGCCATACTCCCCTTTCTCCTCCGTCTTCCTGTGATGAATTGGCCGCCATCGCACTCACCTTGCGGGAGCGCGTGAACCTGGATCCGCAGCAACGCTTTCGCCTGGTCGGAGTAGGGCTAAGTAACTTCCGTGAAGCCGAAGAAACACCCGCGCAAGCTGCTCTTTTTGAAAAGCCGAGTATTCCCTGAACATCGCCCCAAAAACAATCCGGGCTTCAGAGCGTGCGTGAGAACCCACCATTCAGCGATTTAGTCCCGTAGGGACGGCTGAGAGTTGCCCAGGACGCAGTCCTGGGAAGAGATTCGAGAGACCGACCAGTCCCGCAGGGACGGCTGAAGATTACCCAGGATGCAGTCCTGGGTACAACCTGTGTAACTTTCAGCCGTCCCTTGCGGGACTGGTCGTCGCTATGTGCATGGTTCCCAGGACTGCGTCCTGGGCTACTTCAGAACTCTCAGCCGTCCCTCCGGGACTAAATCGCTGAATGGTGGGTTCTCACATACGCGCTAAAGCCCTGTTAGACAAGACCTGAACGAAATATGAGCGGTGGAAAATTGCTCCAGAATTCATTGCCCTTCGTTATAGACGCTCTTAACAAATCCACCAGCATTGGTATTAGGCCAATCCGAATGCTTCGCTTTGAGTTCGGCACTGATTTGTTTGCCCGCCTCATCAGCAGACACACCCTGTTGCTTAAGCGCCAGGGCCCGTGTGCGTATTCCCGAGATGAGCTCTCGTTCCGCCGCCACCATCGAACCGTCGCCGGGGGCGCTGTGATCGGGCAACACATGTGCGGCATTGAGACCCTCAATCTTATCCAACACCGCCAGCCACGTAGCCGGTGTGCCGCCGTCGCCGAAAATATTCGGCATCGTCTTGTTCTGCACCACGTCGCCCGAGACCAGCGTGCGGTCTGGTTCAACAAACGTTAGCTCGTCGCCTTTGGTGTGCGCCCCGCCGAACCACAGCAGGCGCGCAGTAACACCCCCGAGGTCAACATCCGCCTCCTGAGTAAACGTCACATCGGGCGGACGCAACACCACTCCCGCCAGCAGCTCCTTATTCTGTGCCGAACGTCCGCTGAACATATCGATCATTTCCTGCCCATGCTTCTCCATCTCCTGCTGTTGCACCGCATCGCGGATCAGGATGGTGCCGGCAGGAAAACCAGGCTCTCCGGCGGCATGCTCCGGATGAAAATGGGTGGTGGTAAGAAAAAGCTTGCTATTGCCAGGCGCAAGCTTGGCCGCCACGCGTGCGGCAGTGGCTCCATTCTTCGGCCCCAGCCCGGTATCGACCACCAGCGTAGCCCGGCTACCGACCACGATCGCAATGTTCGGGAAGCCCATAATCGCCCACACATGATCCGAAATCTTGACCGTGTCCTCGCCCACCATCGGTTGGCTCGTCTGTGCCAATCCACACCCGGTAAGCAGTAAAGCCGACGCCAATACTTCCGCGACTAATTTCATGCCGTCCAATATAGCCCCAGCGGCAAGCTACAATCACTCGAATGAAGCGAACACAAAGGATTTGCGCCTGTCTCCTGGGCCTGCTTGGTTCTTCAACGCCTTTGCTCCACGCCGCCAACTGCGACGCCATCAAGCAGCTCCAGCTCCCAGATACCACCATCACTATGGCGGAACGAGTGACAACCGGCGAACTGAGCGGGCCGGAACTTGACAAGCCCTTGCATGAGTTGCCGGTATTTTGCCGCGTCACCGGTGTGCTTCGCCCCACAACAGATTCTGATATCCGTTTTGAAGTCTGGTTGCCGGAGAACGACTGGAACCAGCGTTTTCTCGGGGTAGGCAACGGTGGGTTTGCCGGCTCCATCGGATACCAGGGCCTTGCCGGCAATCTGCGGCGCGGGTTCGCCACCGCCGGCTCGGATGCTGGCCATCAGGCGAAGGCCGAAGACGCCAGCTGGGCCTTTCACCACCCGGAAAAGATTAAAGACTTCGGTTGGCGCGCCGTCCATTTGACCGCGGAGCGGGCCAAGGACATTGTCAAGGCCTACTACGGCAAGACAGCCGCTAAGTCCTACTTCGATTCCTGTTCGGACGGGGGCCGCGAGGCGCTGATGGAAGCTCAGCGTTTTCCCGGCGACTACGACGGAATCCTGGCCGGCGCGCCCGCCAATGCCTGGACCCGCATGCTGACCTCAGGAGTAAGTGTGGCCCAATCCACGATCGGGGACCCGCGCGCGTACATCTCAAGCTTGAAGCTGCCCGCCATCCAGCGCGCCGCACTCGCCGCGTGTGACGATGCGGATGGCGTAAAGGATGGATTCCTCAGCGATCCGCCAAAATGCCATTTTGATCCCGCCGTGCTGTTGTGCAAGGGGGCAGATTCCCTCGCGTGCCTCACTCAGCCGCAGGTGCAATCGCTTAAAACGTTTTATGGTGGCGGCGAAGATGCGCAAGGCAAGTCTTTTTTCCCGGGATATCTCATGGGGGATGAGAGCAGTTGGGACAACTGGGTACTAGGCAATGGTCCCGGATCGGGCTCCGGCATTCAATACGTACAAAACTACTTCCGCTATATGGTGGCGAACGATCCAAAGTGGAATATCTTGACCGCGGATGTAGCGGGGTCGTTGCAGGCGGCAACCAGGCAAACTGCGGACGATCTGGATGCAACCAACCCAAATCTTGGCGGGTTGAGCGCGCGCGGCGGCAAATTAATCATGTATCACGGTTGGAACGACCCCGCGATCTCGCCCTGGAATAGCATTGCCTACTACCAGAGCGTGCAGAAGGCGATGGGCGACTCAGAGGCCGCTGGGTTTCTCCGCCTCTACATGGTGCCCGGCATGGAGCATTGCGCCGGCGGACCCGGTCCAGCCGCATTTGGGCAGCTCGGCATTGCCACCACCAACGGACCCAAGTACGGAGTTTTTGATGCGCTGGTCGATTGGGTAGAGAAAGGGGTTCCTGCGGACACAGTGACTGCGACGAAATATGGACCCGACAACAAGGCCACCATGACCCGGCCCTTGTGCCCTTATCCGGCGACGGCAAAGTATAAGGGCACTGGCGATACCAACGACGCCGCTAACTTTGTCTGCAGCAAACCCTGAACATAGCCTGGCCACTTCCGCCTATAGGGGGAAGTTCGTCGAATGGCAGTCTGTAAGCAAAAAGCAGAGGAAAAGACAGAAACCGACGGGTGCCCCACGTTCGCCCAAGCGTACGTGGGACGAAAAGAAGGGGCAAAGCCCCACAATCGCTTTTATTCGTTGAACGCAAAGGAGAGTTCATGATCAAGCCGGCTTTCCTGGCGACCACCTTTATGTATGCTTTGCTGCTTGGTCACGCCACCGCCCAGACGGCGACTCCAGTCAAACACCTGGTAATCATCTTCGACGAGAACATCTCCTTCGATCACTACTTCGGGACTTACCCCAACGCGCTCAACCCGCCGCATGAAACTCCGTTCAAGGCTGACCCGAATACACCCCGAGTCAACGGCCTGACGCCATTTCTGCTGCAACGCAACCCGAATTTCCTGAACGTGAAAGTAAATCACAGCTACGCCACCAACCCCTTCCGGCTGGGCCCTGCGCAAGCAGCCACTGCAGACCAGAATCACGGCTACACCGAAGAACAGCTGGCCTTCCACGCCGGCCTGATGGATTCGTTTCCGCAATACACCGGCCTGCCTGCGCCGGCCGCGCAAAAATTCTCCCCGGAAAGCATGGCCGGCGCCCCGCCAGAGTACGTGCACCAGACCAAGGGACTGGTGATGGGCTACTTCGATGGCAACACCGTTACCGCGCTCTGGAACTACGCCCAGCGATATGCCTTGAACGACAACTCCTACGCGTCCACCTTCGGCCAATCGACCCAGGGAGCCATCGAGCTGATCTCCGGTCAAACCAACGGGGTAACCGACCAGATCAATGCGGCAAGTTTTCTGGTCGATGGGGGAAACAGAACCTACACCGAGGTGAATGATGGAGATCCAATCGGCGACAAGTGCTCCAGCACGTCATGGGGTCAACTGCGCTTCACCGGAAATAACATCGGGCAGATGCTGAGCAAGCGCGGCGTGACCTGGGGCTGGTTTGAAGCGGGCTTCGACTTGACCAAAACGAACGTCAATGGAACCACAGGCTGCCGGCGCAGCACCTACTCAAAAATTACCCGGCAATCTCCCCCGGATTACATTCCCCACCACGAGCCCTTCCAGTACTACACCCCGACGGCCAACTTGCTTCACACCCGGCCCTCCTCGGTGCGCATGATCGGTAAGGAGGGAGACGGCGCGAATCATCAATACGACACTGCTGATTTCTTCGCTGCGGTGAAAGCCGGCAATTTCTCTGCTGTTAGTTTCCTCAAGGCTCCGGGCTTTCAGGACGGGCATGCCGGCTATTCCGATCCGCTCGATGAGCAGGCTTGGTTGGTTACCGTCATCAACTTCCTGGAGCGCCTGCCGGAGTGGAAAAATACCGCAGTGATTGTGGCCTATGACGATTCCGACGGCTGGTACGACCACCAGATGGGGCCGATTGCCAACCAATCGACCAGCAAGGCGGATGGCTTAACCGGTCCGGGGCAATGCGGCGATGGCGCGACTGCCCTGGGCGGGCCCGCGGTCGACCATGCCCAGGGCCGCTGCGGCTATGGTCCGCGTCTGCCCCTGCTGGTCATCTCCCCTTTTGCGCGCCGCAACTTCGTCGACCATAGCTTGACCGATCAGACCTCCGTCCTGCGCTTCATTGAAGACAACTGGCTGAACGGCGAGCGGGTCGGTGGCGGGTCTTTCGATACCATCGCCGGTTCCCTCAACGCGATGTTTGATTTTGACCATCCCGATCCGCGGCCCTACATCCTGGATGAGTCGACCGGCAAGGAACTTAAGCAGTAGGGGGAAGATTTGAGCTCCACATATCCACGATGCATTTCCAGCTGCCGTCGGCTTGCTTCTTCCATATCTCGACCGTTTTCCCATGGTCGGTTGTGGACTTGCCATGCGCATCGGTGGTGGTGAGTTCATAGGCGCCCTGGGTATACGCAAGGTCGCCCGACCGAGCCACTTCCACCTTCTGCGGTTCCCAGCTGACCGAGAGACCGGGCAGTGCTAACAGCGCGCCGATTTCTTTGCGGACGCCTTCTTTGCCGCTGGCCTTTTGTTCATTGGGTGGCAGCAGCACCGCATCATCGGTATAGAAAGCCACCCAGTCGTCTACTTTCTTGGATTGGGCTGCCTTGCTCCAGTTTTCATCGGCCTGGCGAACCGCCGCCTCATCCGCCGCCTGTGTAGACGCCGGCGGTTGTTGGCCTGAGTTACATCCAAGAACAAGGAGCACACAAAAAAGACCCACGTACTTTAATTTTTCCATAGTCGTTCCCTCGCGAAGGCTGGATAGGAGTGCCGTGAATATACCAGATGCCATCACGGACCAGACCGCAACCTTTTCGATATCAGTTAAGATTCACTGCAAGCAACGCGGAACCCATGCTTGGTGTGGAGAAATACCCAATGCTTAATCCTAAGAGGAAGTCCAGCGCACTCTTTTATCCCCTCGTGATCCTGGCACTTGCCCTGCAAGCCGGAGCGCAGAAAGTAATTACGTCGCAGTACGACAACGCGCGCACCGGTGCCAATCTCAATGAGACCATCCTGACGCCGCGCAATGTGAATGCGCAGCACTTGGGAAAAATCTTCACTTTGCACGTGGATGGCGATGTCTACGCCCAACCGCTCTTCCTCGGCGGGGTTGAGATTCCGGGCAAGGGACGGCACGATATACTCATCATCGCCACCGAGCACGACACCGTATACGCCTTCGACGCAAACGGCTCACCGTCCACTCCCTTGTGGCAAGTAAGCTTCCTCAAAGACGGCTTCACGCCCGTTCCCGCGCACGATGTGGAATGCCCCTTCATTGCGCCCGAGGTCGGGATAACCTCGACCCCCGTCATCGACCCGGGCACCGGGACACTCTATGTGCTGGCCCGCACCAAGGACCGGGCAATCTTGTTTAACGGTATCTACACCCAGCGCCTGCATGCGCTGGCGGTGACCACCGGGGTGGAGAAATTCGGCGGCCCGGTAGAGATCGAGGCCAGCATGAGCGGAACCGGGAGAGGAAGCAGCGGGGGAAAACTGGCGTTCAATCCGTTGCGGGATAATCCGCGAGCGGCGCTCTTATTGAACCATGATGCGGTTTACCTAACCTGGGCCTCGACCTGCGATGTCGGCTCGTACCACGGCTGGATCATGGCATACGACGCGCATAGCCTTAAGCAGAAGGCGGTCTTCAATGCATCTCCCGACGGGGATGACAGCGGATTTTGGGCTGGGGACACCGGGCCGGCGGCGGACAAAGCCGGCAACATATTCGTTGCCACCGGCAACGGCCGTTTCGACGCCGAGAAAGGTGGCCGCGACTATGGCGATACTCTACTCAAGCTGGATGGAGAGACTTTAAAGCTGACCGATTATTTCGCCCCCTACTAACGTAGACGACTTAGACGCCAACGACAGCGACCTGGGTTCCGGCGGGCCGATGCTGTTGCCTGACCAACCTGGACAACATCCCCACCTGGCGGTGGTGGAGGGCAAAGGTGGGGTTCTCTATCTGCTAGACCGCGATCACATGGGCCATTGGCAGCCTGGGAACAATAGCCATGCGGTACAGACAATTGCTCTGCCCAACGGCGTCTTCGGATCGATGACCTATTGGAACCACTACCTCTACGTGCTTAGCGACAGCGATGCCCTTCGTCAATTTGCAGTGAAAGATGGAAAGCTCGCGCCCGAGGCAAAGAGCGGCAATACTTTCCCTGGGATATCCGCTACTCCGATCGTCTCTGCCAATGGCTCCCGCGACGGTGTTGTATGGGTGCTCCGCTCCAAGGTTTGGGATGCACCCGACACCGGTGCGGTTCTTTATGCCTACGATGCCGCCAATGTGGCCCATGAACTCTACGACAGTGAGCAAAACGCCGGGCGTGACCGTGCCGGCCTTGCCCTCCGCTTCAACATCCCGACGGTCGTGAACGGGCATGTGTATGTGGGCACAAAGAACGAGGTGGATGTTTACGGTCTGCTGTCGCCAGCGGGCGGCGGCAACAATTAGCAGTTCTGATATTTCCAGTTGCGCTGCTTGCCCTCGGCGATCCACTCCACTGCGGTCATAATCCGTTTATCCCGCGTCTCCGGCCTTTTAGCGTCGGCGATCCACTCCAGGTACTCCCGTTTGCAGCTCGGGCTGAAGGCAGCGAAGACAGCCGAGGCCTTCTTGTTTCGCCGTAATGCCTCCGCGAACTCCGCCGGTGTTTCGAGTGCTGATTTTTGCGGCTTCACCACTTTGCGTCTGGCCGCGATTGGGCTCGTATACTGGCCGTTGTCCACGAAAGCGGCGGCCTGCCGGATCCACCCCAGCATCTGCTTGTCGGAGGGTAGGTCTGCCACGCTGGTAATCCTCCCCAGCGAGCCCATGCCGTCCTCCACCACAACTCCGGTCTCACGCAGCACAGCGCCGATCTCCTCACCCCAGAAGCCGAAGCTGCAGTGCTCTTTGAACGCCGACATGTTGCAGAGAATCGCCCCGCGATACTCAAAAAACGGCCGGCTCCACTTGATGGTTTCCTCGATGTCCGGGCAGGCCTTGTGTACGAGTTGACGTAGGTGCGTCATGATCGGCTGTGCGAACGGCTGCACCTTGGCCAGGTACGCATCCACTTTAGGGTTCAGGGTCTGAGTCGAGATCATAGCCGCCTCCTATTGCGTCGTAACGCCCACCGATGCGATGTGGTTCTCCCATGCGAGTTGGATCGTACCCTTATTGCCGCCCGTGCTGCTGATGGTATATTTCAGCATTTCCACCGGAGCCGGCGGCTTGCGCATTTCCATCTTTACCCGGCCGAGGTCCTGAGAAGCATCGTATTCCGTGCCCCACTGCCCTGTCTGCTTGTTGATGACGAGTTCCCAGGCATCGGGATCTTTAACATTCACGTACAGCGTGTAGTCGCCCTTGGGTACGGGCAGGCCGGCGATTTTCAAATCCGCGTCGGTATGAAACGCCGTGGCGCTATTGGCGCCGGCGCGCCAGATGGGAGCGGTAGGATCGCGCATCACCTGACCGCCCTCGCCAAAGATCTGGCGTCCTCGAACCGACGGCGCGCAATACTTGATAACCAGCGTCGCGCTGCCGATCTTGCCCGTTGCTGTTTCTGGAGGGCTGGTTTGTGCCCACGCACTGCTTAGGGCGGCCATCATGCTTGCCCATACCAGGAAATACTTCATTGGTTTGTCCTCCCGTGTTTGTAGACACTAACAGTGCCACTGTACATTCTTCAGCCACTGCTCTCAATGGAAGCGCCACCCTCCCCTTTGTCATCCCGACCGAAGCGTAGCGAAGTGGAGGGATCTGCGGTTCAGCGGACCTCTCGTGGAGATGTTTTTTCGACTGAGCGCACGGCAGTCCCACAAGGGACGGCATGACCTTATCCCAGGACGCTGTCCCTAAGCGCTAACTTGTCTTGGATGTTTTTCTTCAAAACTCCCACAAAATCGTCATCCTGAGCGTAGCGCCTCACAGATTGATCGCGCGACACAGCGTTTGATGGCGCGGAGTCGAAGGACTCCTAAGATGTTTATCTTGCCCATGCCGCTCGGGGCTCTTCGACGACGCCCGAGAACGTCCCTGCCAGGCCCCTCCTAATTGGGCGGTGGCGCAGCGACCTGCGGTGCAGCCGGTGCATTCACAACTGGCTGCCCTGGTTTTACTTCCCCCTCCCGGCCTGCTGCCGGGACCGCCAAAGGCGCAACCGCCGCAGATTGCCCCGGCTCCGCCGTGACCGGCAGAACAGCCGTATTCACCACCGCTGGGTCATCACGCAGCTTGAGATACAGGGTCCCATTAGGCCGCGGGACGTTCAGTGTAGTGTCCCCAAACCCTTCCGGCACCGTGACCGCATTGGCCAACTGAGCATCGGTACCGACCTGCTGCAGCAGAAACAAATCTGTTCCCACCAGCGAGCATAAGGGGGCGCCCTCGACGCACTTCAGTTCCTTCAATTGCGGCACGCGCACCAGGGTAGCTAAAGGCTGCCAGTCTCCCTGTACGCCGTCACCGCTGACCGGACGAAAATGCAGCGGACCAAAAGCCGATCCTCCGAACGCCTTGGCCGGATCGAGGGTCGCCAACGCCGTCTTGCTATCCTGCAGTACGATGCCGCCTTCCCCAACCCGCAGCACCGTGGAGAACCCATTGTCGACGCTGGCCACTTCAAGTTTCTGGTCTCTGGGAAAGGCTACCGGGGCCTGAACGAAGAACGTCAACTTCGCGTGCTCGGGAAGATCATCCTGACTGCTCAGCTGCACCACTGAAGCCGGCCCATCGGCATGGACACTCTTATTGAGCAGCTTGACGCTGGGGCGTGGCGCCTGCACGGTTGCGTCCAGGTCCAGCGTGCGTCCATCTTTCAGTGTGACCTTGGCCACAATCTTGTCGTCCTGACGAAACGACGTGGATTCCGGAGCCGTCAGCACCAGCGAGTCTTCATGGCCGCTATGCGTCAGCGCTGCAGCGGCCGAGAAGACAACGTTGTTGACCGTCATGCTTGCCACCTCATCCAGCCGGGTGCCTTTCAACACCCCCTGATGATCGCCGGCATAAACTTTGAAGCTATCGAGGCGGCCCGCTTCGGAATAAGTGTGCAACGGAACCTGGTCCGGTTTTTCCAATCCCACTTGTTTTACCTGCAGGTTAACCGTGCCGGCCTGCTCGCTATCGAGCGGCATGTCGATCTGGATCTCGTTTGGCTTAACCGCTTTCCAGGTCGCATCGAGGCTCTTGCCCTCGCCATCTTTCACGGTTACGCCGTCCACGCACGCAACCTCCGCAGCGTCCAGGTGCACGGTGTCTTTACGGCCAACGATCAGTGCGTGCTGGTCGGTGGAAGCGAGTGTCCACTGTTCCGGATGGGCGCTGGCCAGATGAAAGGTCGGCCCTTCGAAGGGCTCGAAACCCCAATAGCCGTGTAGAGTCCCGTTCGTGCTGCCGGCCAGTTTCTGCGCCTCCAATGCCTGCGCACTGACCACGAACCCACCTTTCATAGCATCCGGGGTTGCAGGCAAGTCGACGCTTTGTCCATTCTTGTTTTGCACCCGAAGAACAAAGTCGTGCGCGTAGCCGGTAGCAAAGACATAGGGCACGCCCACCACTGGCAGCACCAGGGGCTTGGTCTGCGCGCACAATGTGTTCTTGGCATCGACCGCGTGCATCACCGGCAAATCTGCGGCCTGGACAGAGGGCAGCCCAACCACCAGCACCGACTGCGGCTTGTGAAACGATGGCGGGTTATTCAGCTTGAGCGACAAGGTATCGCCCTTGGGCATGGCGAGCGCCGGCAGATACTGGTACTCCGCGGTGTGAAAGCTGTCCAGAATCTTCGCCATGTCAATCACTGTGCCCACGTAGACGCTGTAGTAGCCGCCGCCCGCCTGCTGGGTATACGACATCTGCGACAACATGTCACCGGCCGAGCCACCGGTAAGCTGCTGCACCACGGTCTGGCTGCGCCCGTTGTCGAGCACCAGGCTGTCTGGGTTCTGCATCAGGCAGGGCGCCTGCTGTTCCGTAGGTTTATCGAAACACTGTTGATCGACCTTGATATTGAGGCTTCGCGCCAGCAGCTTGGTCTGGTCTTCGACCGCTTTGGGATCACCGCTATCCACGGTCTTCACCGCGCCGAGGTAGGTATCCAGCCGGGCTCGATCGAGACTTGCCTGATGAAGGTCCTGCGCCGCCCGAACGAAAGCTCCCGGACGTCCCCGCACGGCGTTGCGCAGGGTACCGAAGTCTCCCCCGGTCTCCGGGGCAAGAAACAGGAGAACCTGCTGCGCGCCCTCGGGAACGGTTACATACACGCCCTCTTCCCGAACCTTCTTATTCCAGGTCTCGGCCTTGGTAAACCAATTCTCCGGGGGCGGGTTCACCGAACCGCGGAGAAACGCAATCACCAGCACATACCGTGCTCCCTCCTTCTCCGGGAGGTCGGGGTGGACCCACAAGCGGTCGCCCGCCGCGAGGTTGGCCACGGTGCCGATGGGCAAAGTCTTGCCCTCGCGGGTAACCTTAGCCTGAATACGAGGGCCATCCAGATCGAACGCCGGGCCCCCATCCGCGTGTGCCAGTCGGGCCGTCAAAAGGAGCAGAAAACACCAAAGTAACCGATACACTCGCATTCTCTGATTATAGAAACTTTTCGTCCTGCAGTCGGTTGCGAGCCAGGCTTACCTCCGCACTCTGACGGCATGTCCCACTTTAGTAACACCTCCCTACTGTTTCACCGCAATCGCCGAGATTTCGATTTTCGCCCCGCCGATCAGCCCCGCCACTTGAACCGTAGCTCGTGCGGGCTTGGGGTCTGGTATGAGCGCCTTATAGACCTCATTCATTTTCGGCACATCATCCAGGCTGGTGACATAGACCGTTACAGAAACGATGTCCGACATCTTGAAGCCGGCCGCGTCCACAACCTTCTTTATGGCGTCGATGGTCTTCGTCGTTTGCTGGGCGATGTCCGGCCCTCCAGCTTGCCGTGTTCGTCACGTCCTTGCTGGCCAGCGACGTAGAGCGTATTGCCCGCGACATAGCCGCCACTGAACGGCATGCCTTGCTTGAAATCGATCGCCTTGTTTTGAGCAAACATGCTGCTCGTAGTGAAGCCGGCCATCAGCCCGGCCATTAAGAGCACTCGCTTAGCCATTGATGAACACCGCATCTTCATGCCTTGCTTCTCCTGTTTTGGGATGACCAATTCTCTCATCTTTCTCCGGTGCGCTGCCGAGTAAGGAAAGGCGCATGAAGCTCGCCAACGCCAACAAGTTCCACAGAAAATCCGGGGAGCGTTGCGGAGTGGAGCGATCTGCGGTTAAGCGGACCTCTCGTGGAGATGTTTTTCGTTGAGCAATCGGCAGTTACTACTTCAACCCACTGACCAGGTACAACTCGGAAAGCAGCCGGGTATAGCCGTACACGTAGGCTCGACCGTCCGGGCTGAAAAGAATCTGTGTCATATCGCACATGCCTGTCTCGTCTAAGGGATTGATCTCTTTGAACAACTGCCTTTGTCCGTTCAGGATGTTCAGGCGATAAATTTTTACCGGCGCTAATTTTTTCTGGTAGGCGTACACGATGTGCGCGTCGGGGCTCCAGGAAAACCCTTCGCCCGGCAGTAAACCCGCAATCGCGCGCGGCGGCCCGCCATCCAATGGATACAATTTGGCTCCCCCATCCATGGGACCGCCGGCGGCAAGCCATTGGCCGTCGGGAGAAACCTGGCAGCCGCTCACTCCCTCCGGAGTCAGCGGGCGCGGTTTGCCACCATCGATATTCTGGATGAAACAGCGGGCCGCGTGCCCTGCCTCGTTTGCGGAGAAGACGATCTGCTTGCCGTCGGGCATCCAGTGGAGGGTATGCCGATACTGTTGAATGTTTCCCCGGTCGAGTTTCTTCATCGTGCCCGCCCCGGTCGGCAACAACTCCAGCTGGGTATAGGAAACAGTGGTGATTGCCCATTTCCCATCGGGAGAAAAATCGCCTGCCATGCCTTCGCCCAGCGGGATCGGCGGCGATCCCTGCATGTCACGCACGGCGACGGTATAGGTGGGTCCGCCTTCCTCGCCCTGCTCGTCGAACAGCAAGGTGTTGCCGTCGCGAGAGATATCCACTGGCAGCGACCAATCCAACCAGGAGAGGTCCTTTTCCCTGGGTCGCCCCGGATGCCATGGCCAGGATCCCGGCGCGTTGTTCATCCCGGGTCAACAGAACCCTGCCGTCGGCGGAGATATCCTGCAGCGTGACCCCACCGGGAGCGCGGAAAGCCAGCCGTTGGTGACCCGACAGATCGACCGCATAAATGCGCCGTTGCAGTCCCGCTTGAGCGGCCGAGAACCACACCTCGGAACCGTTCGGGGACCATGCCAGCCCCTCCTCACTTTCCCAGCCGGTGGAAAGAACTTTCTTTCGCCCCGCAAGGTCAACCACCGAAACCACGCCCCGGTCGTCATCATGGGTGGTGTGATCGAGAAATGCGATGTGATCGCCTTTGGGCGAAATCCGCGGATGGCTAATCCAGCCATCGGTTTCGTAGAGAACGTGCCCTACCGGAAATTCCAGACGCTGCGTGCCCCCCATGTCGCGGACAATGGCCAGCGTTTTTCCATCCGGCGCCCAATCCGCCCCCAGAACATTCTCCGCAATCTGGCGCGGGGAGCCGCCCGTCAGAGGGACCTGGGCCAGGGTGCCGAGGCTGGTAAACATAAATGCATAACTAAGCGACTGCAACACCGCCATTTCGCCCGTGGAGGAAACGGCAAGCAGCTGGCTGGCGGGGATTCCGATGCTGCGCGCTCCGGGAATTTTCAGGTCGGTGGAGAATATTTCGATCGGCGCGCCATCCCACGAGGCGCCATAAATTACGTTGTGCCCGTCAGGTGCAAACCGGGCAGAGAAAATCGTGCCGTGCCGGACGGTCAGACGCTGAAAGTCCAGGGCCCGCGATGTTGCCGTGCGACGCCCTAACCAGACGCCGAGCCCCAGCAAAATCCCGCAGACGAGGAGGAACAAACCCAACAGCGCCAGCTTGCGGCCGGGGATCCCTCGGCGGGGCGGAACTACGATGACCGGCGCGGGTGCTGGAGGCGTCTCCACCTGGGCGCACTCCAGCTTGGCCACAAAGCGATAGCCGCGGCGCGGCACGGTCTCAATAAAACAAGGATTGTCCGCGGAATCGCCCAGAGCCGTGCGCAGCTTGCCCACCGCCACATTCACGGCGTGGTCAAAGTCTCCGTAGCTTTCGTCCGGCCAGATGCGGGTCTGCAGCTCTTCGCGAGTGACCAGGTTGCCCGGGCGCTCCAACAAAATCTGCAGCACCTTGAACGGCTGATCCTGCAGCTTGACGCGGTTACCTGATTTACGAACCTCTCCGGAATGGAGATCAGCCTCAAACGCTCCAAACCGAATGGTCCGGGACCCGTTTTGCACCGGTGGTTCCCCGTTTATGGATGAGTTTAGCATCGTTGCCCCGCCTTCCCTTGATGCCATAGGCTGCCGGCAAATTCAAATAGTTTGCCTGGATACCCTGGTCTCCGCTATATCTCCAACCTGTCTCCCGGAGCCTAACTCACCGTGGACATACAAGTTAGCTCCGGGTGAATTGAGGTCCTCTTCGAGCTGATCAAGCATGGCCTTGCGATGAGGTGAGGCCAATGCGCAATCGCGATATCTGGTTGTTGAGTCTGCTTACACTGCTACCGCTGACCGGGTGAGCCAGCGGCAAAAGGTTATACGGAAAGACAAGCGCTCAGGTTCGATCTTTATCGGGATGGGCCACACCCCCTTTGAGATAGACTACGCGTCACGCGAGATCCACTTCGGTCCGCTGCTGCGGTTGTCGAATTCCCTTCCCATACAAATCAGGGCCGGATTACCGATTATCGACGCGGAGCTCAATCACATTTCGCTCCATCTGCTGGTCGATACGGGGGCATCTTCGCTGATCCTCTTCGAACCGAGCACGCCGAGGCCCATCTCGCCCTTGAAAATCAGCGCGGTGCCACGGCCGCCCGGCAACATCGGCGAGGCCGAGCGCAAACAAGTATGGCTGCACAGCCTGAGGCTCGGCGAAGCACAATTTGGCCACGAAGCAGCCTTTATGGTCCGCAGCCGTACTGACGGAAATCACGATTTCGACGGCTTGCTGAGTCCGGCGGCGCTGGGGATCACGAAAATCGCATCGACCTGGGGCGAGGCATGCTGACCTTCAGCCGCTATGTCCGTTCGTGGACAGCGTGTGTTCGTTTTCGACAATCTTTTCAGTCACCCAAAGCGCTCAGTCAGTCGAAAGGAACTCAGTCATCCGAAAGGAACTCGGTCGTCCGAGGGAACTCAGTCCTCCGAAGGAACCAAGGGGTGCCCCACATCTCGCTCGTTTTTCGCGAGATGTGGGATGCCACGATAACGAAGTCCCGCTCTTTGCAGCTATCGACGATGCCGACCAACTTGAGCTCGAAAGCCGGTTTCTTGTGAGCCGCGCCCAATATCGCGTCTAATGAAGCATGGCAGATGAGTCGCGATTCCATGAGTACGTCTCGCGCGAAGACAGTCACTCACTCCTCGCCTCCCTGGAGCAGTTGCCGGGTGAGCCACGCAATGGTTTTTTTGGCCCCGGGTCTGTAACCTGGCGAGTGAACCGCGAATCCGCCGTCTTTCTTGGTGCGGGGCGCGCCGCGTTACTGCAATTGGCCCACCCATGGGTTGCGGCCGCGCTGGCCCAGCATTCCAACCTGCTGCACGAGCCGCTCAGCCGTTTCCATTCGACCTTTCGTGTCATCTACACCATGCTTTTCGGCACCCGCGCTCAGGCGATCGAGGCGGCGAAGCAGTTGTATCGGCGCCATACCACCATTCGCGGTGAACTGCCCCAATCCCTTGGCGCGCAAACGCCAGGCGAGCACTACGAGGCCAATGAGGTCGCCGCCTTGCGCTGGGTCCATGCCACGCTGGTGGATAGCGCAATCCTGGCCTACGAGTTCATTTTGCCCCCGCTCTCGCCGTCTGATCGGGAACAATACTATGGGGAGAGCAAACGAATGGCCGCGCTTTTCGGCATCCCGGCGGAAGCTCTTCCCCCGGATTGGGCCACCTTTGCGCGCTACACCTCGGAGAGGTTCGCCTCGCCCGATCTATGCGTTGACGCCAACGCACTGGGATTAGCCCAAAGCGTGTTATCAGGAGCCGGCACCTGGCTCCGTCCTCCGCACTGGTACCACGCTCTCACAGCGTTCTGGTTGCCGCCGCGCCTGCGCACTGCCTTCGAACTTTCTTTCGGCGCGCGGGACGAAGCAGCCGTGCACCGGGCTGCCCGCTCGCTGCCCCGGCTCTATCCTCATATCCCCGGCATGTTGCGTTTTGTCGGCCCGTTTCACGAGGCCGAGGCCCGGCTACGCGGTCGCTCCCCCGGCCTGCTCACCCGAAGAAGCAACTACTTCTGGATGGGCCAGTCGCGGTTGTTGTACGCCAGCCTCTCCCAATAGGTCCTCAGACCCCATCAATCATCCGCGATCCGGAGCTGCACCTTTACCAAGCGGCTTCGCTCCGGGAACCCAAATCCCCCACGATAAACCAGTAGCAGAAAATGCCCGCCAGCAGCACCACCGCGGCCAGCACGAATCCGGGCGCATAGGAGCCTGTCCGGCTTATCAGCAACCCGGTGATTAACGGAGCCAGCACCCCGCCCAGGTTCCCGGCGAAGTTCTCGAACCCGGTCCACAGCCCAACATCCTCGTGGGGAGCGCAGCACTGCAGGATCACCAGCAGATTCCCGGTCGCCAATCCAACCAGCGAACCGCCGGCAATGAGCGCAACGGCGGCATTGGCGCTCTGCACTCGCGACGCGGGAATGAGAAACAAACCGCAAAGAAACGCTACCGTGACAATTCCCTTGCGGGTGCGGGTTTCGTTCCAACCGTAAGCTGTCAGCCGGTCCGCGATCCATCCGCCGATGGGTTCGCTGGCGCCGAATACGAAATAAGGCAGTGCGGAAAAAAAGCCCGCCCGCAGGATAGTAAAGTGCCGCACCGTCACCAGGTAGTCCGGCAGCCAGGTCACAAACAAGTACCAGTAGTAGTCGAAGCAAAAGAAACCGAGGCAGATACCGATCAGATTGCGGTTCGTCAGCAGCCACCGTATTTGCTGCCTTCTGTTGCGGGTGCCCGCAGCCCGGCGGGGAGGACGGCCAAGCCGTCCTTTGGTAGCCCACAGCCAGGGGATTACCCACAGCAGGCCGGCAAACCCGATCAGTCGAAACGTGGCCCGCCAACCCAACTCGACCAGCAGCCCGGGGATGATCAGGCCGCCGAGCACCAGGCCCATGCGGGTGCCAAAGTCGAACATACCGCACGGCAGGCCCCGCTCTGTGGGGCCGAACAGCAGGCTCACAATCTTGGTTCCGCCCGGGCAGGTAGATCGCCTCGCCCACCCCGAGCAGCATGCGGAACATGATCAGCACCCCGAGGCTGGCGGCAAAGCCGGTCAACCCCTGGCCCAGGGACCACAACACGAAAGCAGCGAAGTAGAGCCAACGCAGGTTGACGCGATCCGCGGCCCACCCAACCGGGATTTGCATCAGCGCATACGACCAGAAGAACGCCGAAAGCAAGATGCCTTTACTCTCGGGACCCAGCCCCAGGTCTCTGGAAATCAGCGGCAGTGCCAGTGAGAGGCTGGAGCGGTCAAGGTAATTGATCAAGGAAGCCGCAAACAACAACCAAACGATCGTCCAGCGGCCGGCGGCCGCCTTGCTGGGCAAGGCAGTCTCGTCTGCGTATTGGCGCGCGTCCCTCGTCATCGGAGCAAGCTGACAGTATACCTACTGGCAAGAACGCCGAATCCCCGGATTGTCACCATGGTCAAAATGAGACAGACATCCCCCAAAATGGGTTCTACCGTTCATGCAATGGACTTTCAGGTTGGTAGTCCCGGTGTAAATCGTCATGCAAGTTAAAAGGAGTGTCCTATGTTACTGCTAATTATCGTCCTGGTTCTCTTGTTTGGTGTGGGTGGCGGCTATTACGGAAATTCAAGATGGGGAACGGGCGGAGGAATTGGTATCTTCGGCGTGATCCTGATTATTGCCGTGCTGGTTTACGTCTTGGGCGGATTCCGTCTGTAATCGGTCCAACAACGGTTTCCGGGCTTTGCCAATGGCTTGGCATTGCAAGCGCCGGCAGCGAAATCCTGCCCACGAGATGTGGGATACGCGAACCCTGACGTCGCCTGCAGGAGGGCATCCTCCACGCTTTGACGAGGGGGTCCGGCATAAAAGGTGGATGCACAAAAGAATTGTCATCCCGACCGAAGCGTAGCGAAGTGGAGGGATCTGCAGTTCGCTCATCCACTATCCAATGCTGGATGGAAGCGCCGCCCTCACCTTTGTCATTCCGACCGAAGCGTAGCGAAGTAGAGGGATCTGCAGTTCGCTCAACCACTATCCAATGCTAGATGGAAGCGCCGCCCTCACCTAAGGCAGTTCGGGTGGTCGGCGGCGCCACCATAGCCCAACAGCCCTTGTTGACCTTCTGGGCTGATTCAACCAATGCGCAGCGCTCTGTTTGTCGCACAAGCCTTGCAAAGAACCACAGTGAGGCGTGCGGCCTTGGGTTTCCCACCCTAAAATCTGTGTAACTTTGTTCGATCTGCAGCGTACTGCTTTATGGACGCCAAGCGAAACAATGCGAAAGGGTCGCCGGGCCGCGAGGGTAAAGCCACGCAGATGGAGGGGCAGGACCTGGAGAGCGTAATAGAACGCGCCCGAGGCCACGATGCCGAGGCCCTGGGAGAGATTTATCGCCGCTATGTCCGGCGCGTATTTGGCTTGTGTCGCCATATGTTGGACTCACGGGAGAGCGCAGAAGATGCCACCAGCGAAGTCTTCCTCAAGCTGCAGCGCTCAATCGAGAGCTACGACGGGTCAATCCCGTTCCCCAGGTGGCTGCTGCGGGTGGCTGGCAACCAATGCATTGACGCTTTGCGGCGCCGGCATCGCGGACGGCAGGTGTTTGTGGAAGTTGAAGACGGAGCCGCGGTCATCGAGCCAGCCGGTTCGGAGCCGTCGCCGCTGGGTGCTGTCCTCAGCACGGAAGAGAGGGTGCAGGTGCGGGATGCCATCGCACGTCTGCCGGAAAACTATCGCGTGCCGCTGGTCCTGCGCTATTACGGCGAACTGAGCTATGACGAAATCGCGCAGCAGTTGGGCCTGCAGAGGAACTACGTGGCGGCATTAATATTTCGAGCCAAGCAGGAGCTGCGCCGGAAATTGGCCCACAGGAGCAAGTGATCATGGAATGCTATTCGGAACAGATCGTGGCTATCGCCGCGGACGGCGAACTGGCAGCGGAGGAGACTCTGCGCCTGCGAGACCACCTGGCCACATGCCGACGCTGCCGGCAACTGTTGGACGCATTACGCGCTGAGAACCGTATTCTCAGCGAAAGTCTGCAAGAGCTTCCGGAAGAGGCAGCCAGCCCGATCGGCTTCCCCTATTCGCCGTGGTCTGTGGGGTGGGGTGAGGTG
The DNA here is from genome assembly GCA_963757515.1 of uncultured Acidobacteriaceae bacterium. Taxonomy (GTDB): domain Bacteria; phylum Acidobacteriota; class Terriglobia; order Terriglobales; family Acidobacteriaceae; genus PALSA-350. The sequence continues at coordinate 88,103 of CAVWRV010000020.1, forward strand.
GTGGTCGTGGCCGCGGTGCTGGCGCTGGGTTCTGCCGTTTGGATCAATGAGCTGAGCATTCCGGAAGCGCTGCAGTGGTTAAATCCCTTCAGCGTAAGCGGCCGCACGAACCTGTTCTTCAACCTTTTCTTATTACTTTGCGCACGGAGGTGCTGCCATGCTGGTTGATTATGCTGCTACCGTCGGAGAGCTCTTTTTGCTGTTGCTGTTGGGCGGCAGCGTACTGCTGCTGGGACGTCGACGGGGGCGGCGCCAAACTGGCCTGCGACTGCTGATCGTGCTGCTTGCATTGCCGTTGCCTGGCTTTGGCCTGGAGCAGCGTCACAGTGATTTTGTCAGCGTAGCGGCGAACGAGACTGTAGACGACACCCTTTTGGCCGCTGGCAACATCGTGCGCGTGGAAGGCGTAGTCAATGGCGACTTGCTGGCGTTTGGTGGGACCGTCGAAGTGCGTGGCACCGTCAAGGGCGATTTAGTGAGTTTTGCCAGCAAGAGAACCATGGTGAGCGGAACCGTGGAAGGCCACATCTACAGACCTTTCGAATTCGCTCGACCTGGACGGGGAATTGGGCCACAGCATCTACGCGTTGGTGCAATCCTTGCATGTAGATAACCGGGGTCACGTGGGCGGCGGTATCTTGGTTGGCGCCGGCGACGTCACCCTCGAGGGCGAGGTGAATCGCAGCGTTACCATGTTCGCTGGCAATGCGGATGTGAGCGGCCGCATCGGCCGCGAACTGACCATGGCCGGAGACAGCCTTACCCTGACTGACACGGCCCGAGTCGGCGGTAACCTGAGCGCTCAGGTTCACCAGCTGAAAAACGTGCACATCGCCGAAGGCGCGACGATTGCGGGCAAACGTGACATCCAGGTGCGGGTGAGGAAGAGCCGGTTCGCGCGCCCCAGCTTCTACTTCTACCAAGCTGTCTGGCTCGCTGCCGCCATGCTGGTGGGATGGTTGGGCCTGGTTCTGTTTCCCGGCTTCTTCCAGGCCAGCACGCAGGCGGTTGGCTCAGGCTGGCGTAGCCTCGGGCTTGGGATTGCGGTTCTGGCAGCCGTGCCTGTCGCCATAGTCGTGACCGCCATCACTCTGGTTGGCTTTCCGGCCTCGCTCATGCTGCTCGCGGTATATCTGGCTGCGATCTACCTGGCAAAGGTTTGGGTTGGAGCCTTCCTTGGCCGGATGACTTCTGAAGCCAGCCGGGGCCACAAAGGGCGATTGGCTGCTGGGACTACTGCTGGGACTCCTGATCCTCACCCTCGTCGGGTTCATCCCGTTTCTCGGCGGACTGGTCCATTTGGGTGTGGTTTGCCTGGGGTTGGGAGCGTTTGCCTGGCAGCTTCGCGTCTCACGAACGCTAATAACGACCTGAAAAACTCTGCTGAGGTCTGGGCGAGGCCAAGCACTTTTGTCATAGCTACCGACGGTGGCGAGCCACTGTCACCGGCAAGGTCTGCCTGCCGTCTTTCGGCGAGTAGTCAAAACGGCGGCGGGCTTCGTCCCGGCATTTGGCATTCGCCTTGGCCCAATGACACAAATTGCCAAGCAACGGGATTAGGGTCTCAGCCATGGGATTCAGCTGATACTCGACGTGTGGCGGAACGACGCGGTGAATGTTGCGCTCGATGAGACCGTCCCTCTCCATGCCACGCAGAGTCTGAGTCAGCATTTTTGGTGACACTCGTTCAATGCCGCGCTGCAGATCACTGTGCCGCAGCGGGCCCGCTCTCAACAGATGCAGGATGGTGATCCGCCATTTGCTGCTCAGCAGCTCAATGGCATCCTGGGATTGCAATGCGCGTGCCCGCAGCGACTGAACTTTGCTCACATCCGCTTTCTGTTCCGGGAATGTTTCGAGAGAATCCACAACCATAGTAAGCGACCTCCCTCTTAGCCTTCTACCACACCTGTTGGTAAGTAACTACCCTTCAGGTTACTGTTCCCTTGACAAAGCGGGCGCAACGTTAATTTCTCTGAGAGGCGCGTTGATCATCACACTTACTCTGAGGGAAGTGCTGAACCCCGGGGTGCGTAGCGAAGAACTCTTGCATTCTGCTAAAACGCAATTGTCGGTCAAATCCATATCCCAATTTCCAGACGCTGTTGGTCTAAGGAAAACTCATGAGCCTAAGAGATCCAAATGTGGTAAATCCCAAATTCCGCAAGCGCGTCGCGATTGTGATCGCCAACCCAACGGTGTCCACGACCACAGGCTGGCCGGTTGGATTCTGGTGGAGCGAGCTGTCCCATCCCTACTTCGCCTTCCAGGAAAAGGGATACGAAACGGAAGTATTCAGTCCCAGGGGCGGGAAGTGCGTGGCAGACGATATGAGCGACCCGCGCGATCCCAGCGAGTATTCCGCGACCGATCTAATCAGTATGGGATTCATCGCGACGGCCAGGCTTGCAGCGCTCGTTGAGGATACGAAGAAAGTCTCTGAAATCGACGTGACCAAGTTCGATGCGTTGATCGTCGCCGGCGGGCAGGCGCCGATGTTCACGTTCGAGGTGGAGACCGCGCTCCACGAGAAATTCGTTGAGTTTTACGAAACCGGGAAGATCGCCTGCGCTCTTTGTCACGGTGTCGCGATTCTGCGCTATGCCAAATTGAGCAATGGTCAGTTTCTGGCAAAAGGCAAGACCGTAACCGGTTTTACAAATGACGAAGAGAATTTTGCCGACAACGCGGTGTGGGAACTCAACATGCTCTCGCGCGATAAACACGTCATGCCCTGGCGAATCGAAGACGAGCTGAAGAAACTCGGGGCAAATTACATTCAAGCGGGACTGTGGAGGGGATTCGCCGTTCGCGACGGAAATTTGATCACCGGCCAGCAGAACTTCTCGGGGTCAGAGACGGCTGAAGCGGTGATCGCCGCGCTTGGCGAGTAACCGGAAATGTCACACAGGTCTCCGGCGGGCTTTGTAGAAGCCGGCGTTCGGAAGAGTACGTCAGAGATAAGAAAGGTGTGAAGGTGTTCGTGCCAGCGTGGAACTAGGCGTAGAAGCCCTGAAATCTCTACCCATCGTGATCCCTAGGAAGGCCTGGTCCCCTAAGCGCTAGCTGGCTTGGGATGTTTCTCGTCAAAACTCCCACAAAACCGTCATCCTGAGCGGAGCGCCTGACAGCTTGTTCGCGTGACACAGCGCTTGATGGCGCGGAATCGAAGGACCCCGAAGGTGCTTATCTTGCCAATGCTGTACGGAGCTTTGAAAGCTACAGCCTTCAGCGCGTCCAGCTCGAGAACAAGCCTCAGATTCCGCGTGAAGCACTAGTGGACTGTAACCGCTGTCCCGGAGAAACCGCAGATCTCTCCACTGCGCTACGCTCCGGTCGAGATGACAATTCTGCTTGAACCGACAAATTTGTCATCTCCACCGGAGCGTAGCGTAGTAACCAGACGGCGTTCGACGATCAAGGCCACTACAAGCGTAAATGGTAAAGATCACACTTCTTGTCGGACGCCCCACAGGTTCGTGAATACACCCACATATGCTTTCGCAAGGATGCCTCGATATCAGGCTATCTCCACTTATATTTCGGTCCCAGGAGCAGCCCCGGCGGCGACGGGCCGGAATCGAATCTGAGTTATAAGATCCGAGGACAAGTGATGACCCGATCGGAAAGTGTAAGTCCCTACTCGCCCAGGCCAGCTTGCGCATTAAAGCAATGGCGACAAACTTACGGCGGATGGTTACCACTTCAATCAGGAATTCCTTCCGCGTTACAAAAATAAATAAAAAATATTCTTCTTGTTATACACACACGTCTCTGTTAGGTTTCTCCAAATCTTTAGTTCTCCCCCCCACGGTAAGATCCTCGACTTCCACCTTCGTTTGGAGGCTACTCCATGTGCAGGTATTGTCTGTCTTGTGTCTGCGTGGCCGTCGTTCTATGCTCTTCCACGCGCGCCGGCGATGCACTGCCGGAACTAGCCGCCGGAGTTGTCAACAAAAGATACGTGCAGCAGCCGCAAAACTCGACCCGAATTTCGTTGCCCAGCTGTTTGCCAAGCTGGGCGTGCAGCAGCAATGAGGGGAGGGGGGAGCCATGATGTCGGATGAACAGAGTGGACCGGTCCCGCCAGCTAAGAACGGGGTAGCCAGCGACTACATCAAGATACTGCAGGCAAAGGATGAAGGCTTGCCGCAGCCGGGCAAAGCTGTGCCTGCTGCGGCTAAAGGAGAGGGTCCACCTCCGGAGGAAAACAAGGCAGGCGAAACCAAGCTGGCCGAAGACCCTGAGAAACAGTTGGCCTATGCGATGAAGGTGGGCTATGGCCCCAGCAAGTGGCTGCTGGAACAGGAGGCCATGGACCTCGCAAAGCGCCGGGAACTGCATGCGGATGCGACCAACCCGCGTGCTCCCAAGCTGAACCACCGTTTCCGGGCCGTCGATCCTCATGAGGACATCTACGACTGGGCACGTGACAACGAACTGGCCGGCTTGTGTTTTTCCGGCGGCGGCATTCGCAGCGCTACTTTCAACCTGGGCATCCTGCAGGGCATGGCTGCCAAGGGTTGGCTGCTGGAATTCGATTACCTGTCGAGCGTGTCCGGCGGCGGGTATATACATTCCTGGCTGGCCGCATGGCTCCTACGGAAAAGCGAGCAGTTCAGGCAAAAGGGAATGGCGCAGCCCCAGATCGCGGCGTGGAAGCACGTGATGATGCGCTTATGCCCCTTATCGGCTGAGCCCCCCGTGGCGGACCCGCAACGAGTCTGGCCGCGGCAGATCCAGTGGCTGCGCCGGTACAGCAATTACCTTACCCCGCGCAAAGGGGCTTTCTCTGGCGACACATGGTCGGCGGTGGCGACCTGGCTCCGCAATGTGCTGCTCAACCAGGCTCTGCTGCTGCTCATGTTCCTTGCCCTGCTCTGCCTTCCCCACCTGTTCGCTCCGGCAACCCACCTGGTGCCTTTCACTCCCGACAACGGAGTGAAGGCTTCGAGTGTTTCGACCGTCAAAAGCAGCCGCGTCGAGACCACTCTTTCGCTCCAGCTCTCCACCACGCCGGTGAACTCGGAAAAAGAGAATGACTACGGCGCGCATTTTACGAGCTACTTTGTTCACGACCGGCTGCGTGATCGGCTGCACGACGCCTGGAATCTCCGGCCCCCTTTCAGGAGCTTGGCGTCGCTGGCCATTCTTTTTTATTTGGTGGGCTGCGCATGTATCGGTCTGCTTTTGCAGTTGGAGTACCGCGGCGCCAGGCGGGGGACGGATGAGAGCGCGCTTCCCCCACGCCGGGGCACTGGTCCCCGGGCCGTCGCCCGCCAACGGGAGTTCGGCATCGTTTGCGCAGGTGTGATTTCCCCCCTGCTGCTGTTTGGCATCGTCCTGGCCGATATCGTGCGAACCCATACGGCTGGACCGGCCTGGACCCTCAAAGTGTTTTCCTTGTTGTTGATCCTGGCGTATATCGAGACTTTCTGTGGCGGGGCGTTGGGCCACACGGTCGGGGAGAAGCAGGACGAGTTGAAGGCAGCAGATCCCAATGCGGCTCCCCCCGGCTGGATTTATAAGATCAGGACCGTCCTCGGGCTGCTCCTTCTAGGCATCCCTGCCGCGGTTGCCGGCACGGTGCTGGCGGTGGCGATCGCGGCCCTGCTGCAATCGGAGTTGCTGGTAAGGATGCAGCATTGGCTGCTGCTCAGCGATGCCCGTTCCATCCAGATGACGCTGGGAACCCTGCTCTTTTTCTGGCTCGCGCCTCTGACCATGGTGATCGTCGCGGGCATGATCGGCAAGCTTTTTCCCGAATGGCTGGGAGAGTGGCTGGCGCGCATCCGTGCCTACACTCTGGTCGTGGGTGTTTTCTGGATCTGCCTCAGTGGCTGTGCTCTTTTGCTACCCGGCGCCGTGGTCCGCGCCTGGAGCTCGCATTGGGTGAAATGGACCGGGTTGGCCACCTGGGTCGGGACCACGCTGACCGGCGTAGTTTCCGGCAAGAGCGGAAAAACCACGGGAGACCAACACACCTCCAGCGGAGCCCTGGAGTATGTCGCCGTGGCTGGACCCTATTTCTTCATGGGCGGCCTGGCTTTACTACTTTCGTGGATTCTGGACTGGGCACAAAACCTGGGTTGGGGATGGCCAGGAAGCGCGGCGTTGCATTGGGTAAACGATCATGGCTATTGCTGGTCGCCAGCGGAACTCGGCTGGGGTATGGCCTTCCTCTTACTAGCCGCGCTGGCCTCGCTGCTGGGCTGGCGGCTCGATATCAACCAGTTCTCCATGCACAGTTTTTATCGTAATCGGCTTACGCGCTGCTACCTGGGAGCTTCCAACCCAAATCGGAAACCAAGCCCGATCACCGGCTTTGATGAGCACGACAGCAGGCTGTGCATTGACCAGCTGACGCCGGACCGCTATCCCGGTCCCTTGCCTATTTTTTGTTGCACGTTGAACCTGACTGCCGGGGAAGACCTGGCTTGGCAGGAACGCAAGGCTGCCTCGTTTGCTTTTACGCCGTTGTACAGCGGCTACGCGGTGAGCTGGACGGAGTGGCGAAAGGGCCTGAGCTTCAATGGCTTTGTGCCCACTGGCAAGTTGTACCCCGGAGGCCCCAACGTCGCCACGGCTATGGCGGCATCGGGTGCGGCGATCAGTCCCAATTGGGGCTACCACACCAACCCGGCGACGGCGTTCTTACTAACCGTGTTCGATGCGCGGCTGGGGCTGTGGGTGCCGAACCCTCGACGCTCCCCTGTAGCCGGAGGGCAGAACGCCAAGGCTGCCCCGCCCCCATCGTCTCCTCGTTTTGCTCCCTTCTGGCTGATCAATGAATTGCTGGGAACCGTAAATGACACCTCGAAGTATGTCTACGTGACCGATGGCGGCCATTTCGACAACACTGGCCTCTATGAGCTGGTTCGCAGGCGCTGCTACCGCATTGTGATCTGCGACTCCGAAGAAGACGGCAAGTACGTCTACGAGGGCATCGGTGCTGCCATCCGCAAATGCCGTATTGACTTTGGCGCGGAGATCGACCTTGACTTATCCGATCTATCGCCCAACAGCAAGAGCCAATTGAGCCCGGCCCATGTGGTCTACGGGTCGATACGCTATCCGGAAACGCCCGCCGGCACGAAGGGGACCGTAACATACATCAAAGCCTCGCTCACTGACAACTCGGCGCCGGTGCCTCCAGTACGCGGCCGGGTCGACTTGGGGCATGTGCCTGCCGATGTGCAGAACTACAAGCGGCAGCACCAGGATTTTCCCCATGACTCCACCGCCCAGCAATGGTTTACTGAATCGCAATTTGAGAGCTATCGCCGATTGGGGCACGCGGTCATCGAAGGCATGACAAAACCATTCCGCGAAGTGGAGGGGCCTGCTGATCCCTCAACCACCAACCGATACTGAATGGAAGCGCCACCAAGACCCTGGCGGGCCTGTCACGGAGGTCTGACACTGCACTGGCGATCCACTATGCGCTCTCCCGCCGGCGCGCGCTTTCGCCCTACATCGATGACGGTCGAATCGAACTTGCTCGATCCGGGCCGAAATCGACGGTCGAATTTGCTGCAATAGATACCAGTGTGTCGGAGAGAAACTGCCTCATTATCGCGGCAGACCGTTGGATCTGAGCTGGACGGTTGGGTTGAGCGAAAAAAGCGGTTGGCAAGCGAGAGCAGTAATCGTAGCGCCGACGGAATCGACCCTGCTAAATGCGTTAAGCGTAATACCAGGGTTGTGCGATGCCGAAATAGCTTCAGAAGATTATGCGTGGCGCAAATCAGCTTCCACTCCGAGTTCGTTTTCAGCAAGCCTCGTAAGCGGAATCTGCGAATGCCGCGCGCTTCTTTGATCTGGCCGAATACGGGTTCAACGGTGGATTGTCGAAGTGCATAGCGAGCTTTCCCCTGTTCGGTGGCCAGAACCTGCCTCATGCGAAAGGCCACTTCGTGGCGAGGCGCGGTGGGCGACAGCGCGCCGCCGGGAAGTTGCGGCTTGGAGTCAGGAGGTACTAGCATTTCAATGCCGCCCAAGGACGGATCCTGTAAGCTCTGTGTGTCCCAATAACCTGCATCTGCAGTGATCGTGGTCGGTACCCCTTGGACCGTGCTGCGTAGGCTCTTTACCATGGGTAACAGTTGCTGGCAATCAAATGCCTGCTGTGTCAGCTCTGCGGCCACGATGATTTGAGCGTGCGAGTCGACTGCGATCTGCGCGTTGTAAGCCTGCATCAGGCCTGCTTGACCACTACCTTTCATCAGTCGCGAGTCTGGGTCGACGAAGTTATAGCGACGGCTAGGCGCAGTGGCGTTTTTTCTCGCTCGCAGACGGCGCTTCTTGTTCGTCTCCCGCTGTTTGCGGCTGTCTGATGGTTGGCCGGTCTGCTCCCCTTTTTTGGGAGGGCCGGGTTTGCATGGGGGGAGATTGGTTGAGATCTCCTGCAACTGGGCCTGCGCTTCCCGTTCTAACTCTGCCTTGGCTTGTTGTAGCCGCTCGAGCCGCTTTTGGGCATCGGCTAATTCATCAGGCAATCGGTCGCCCGGTTGAGCTGAGCCCAGGCGTTGATCTTCTTCACGGTCCATTTGCTGTGCCTGGCTCAGCAACCGCGCAACTTCCGCGCGCCAGTGTTGCTCTCGTTCGCTGAGCTTTTCATAATTCATCGAACGCCATGCGTTGGCATTGGCCTTGATCTTGGTGCCATCGATGGACACGTTGCCCAACTTCACTAAGCCCGCCTTTTGACATAGCCGCAGCGCTTGCACGAATAAGTCTGCCAGGGCTTGATGATGTCGCTGACGAAAGGCCGCCAGGGTATCGTGGTCAGGATGCTGATCGGCAGACAAATAGCGAAAGGCCACGTTGTCGTAGGTTGCCTGCTCGATCTTGCGGGAGCTCGTAATCCCAATGCAGTAACCGTAGAGCAGCAACCGCGCCATCAGCGTAGGATGGTACGCCGCCAAACCTCGCCCATCACTCCGCTCATAGCTGGCATAAATGGAAGACAGGTCTAACTCGTTCATTACTTCAGCTATGAATCGTGCCAAGTGATTCTCAGGCAGCCAGTCCTGGAGTGAGGGAGGAAGTAAAAAAGGCTGGTCGTAGCTACAAACTCGAAAGCGCTTGTTCACCATTCCATCCTACGAGAATGGTCTTCCCCGTGCACAGGTTTTGGTGCACTTTTTAAATCTATCTCCGACACACTGGTATGCCGTCACCGGATTAACCGTCACCGGATTAACCGCGATTGGCGTGCAGCTACACGCGCAATTACAGTATGAGCCGGCTTGCAAAGAAATAAGCCGCCGAGTACCCGCAAGCGCGCCCGGTAGTTGTCTCGCAAACACTCCTCCTCGCCACTGGCGCGCTGCTCCTGGTGATTGCGCGGTGTGTCAAAGAGCTAACGTGATTCATATCTAGGCCGATGAGACACTGGGGGAGTGAATGAATGTCACACCCTGAAGAACCCCGTGATTCTCGTTGAAGCAGCACGGTGAGAATTGACACACCTCACACACAACAAGGCACGTCGACCCGACCTTAGGATGGGCGACGGATTGGCTTCACCGTGTATGGGTTCCCAAAAAGGGGAACAAGTAGGAGCGCCATTTGATGCCCATATTCCCCCCTGATGGTCTAGCCGGTACTTACGATTACCGCCTCGTCGCCTTATCCGTCTTGATTTCGGCGCTCGCTTCGTACGCAGCTCTGGACCTCGGTGGGCGGGTAACGGCCTCACGTGGCTCGGTTCGATCCATTTGGCTGTTGGGTGGCGCCGCAGCCATGGGAATGGGCATCTGGTCGATGCACTACATCGGAATGCTGGCTTATAGTCTTCCGGTCAATGTCTTCTACCATTGGCCCACGGTCATATTGTCTCTCCTGGCGGCGATGCTCGCATCGGCGGTTGCACTGTTCGTCGTGAGCCGGAATGAAATGGGGCCACTGCGCATTGGCATGGGCGGATTGCTCATGGGGACCGGTATCGCAGCCATGCACTATGTCGGCATGCACGCGATGCGCCTACCGGCAATGTGCCAGTATTCCGTCGGCCTGGTGGCGTTGTCAGTGGTCCTGGCAATTGTGATTTCGTTGGTCGCCCTGTGGCTAACCTTCCACTTGCGGGCCGAAATGAACTCCATAAGTTGGCGAAAGCTGGCCAGCGCCACGCTGATGGGAGCCGCCATCCCAGTCATGCATTACACCGGCATGGCCGCGGCTAGTTTCAGACCCACGGCTGTCCCAGTAGACCTGACCCACTCCGTCAAGATCTCCTCAATCGGCATCGTTGGTATCGGCGGCGTGGCCTTCATGACTCTTTCTCTAGCGATATTGACATCACTCGTCGACCGTCGATTTTCGGCGCAGTCGCTGGAATTGCACCATAGTGAGCAACGCTATCGGGAACTGGTGGACTCGGCTAAAGTCATTCTGTGGCGGGGAGGTTTAGACGCCGCCAGCTTCAGCTTTGTCAATCAGGAAGCAGAAGATCTCCTCGGCTACCCAATACAAAAATGGACCGGCACATCGGCTTTTTGGATCGATCATCTGCACGCGGAAGATCGCGAGCTGGCGGAGTCGTGTTGTAAAGCGGTCGCGGAAAACCGAGGCCCCGAGCGGTTTGAGCATAGGATGATAGCCGCCGATGGGAGAGTGGTCTGGTTAAGGACCTCGGTGCGTCTGGTTGCAGGCAATGGGGAGGCCGAAGAGCTTGCTGGAGTGATGACGGACATCACAGATCGCAAACTGGCAGAAGAGGCTGCCGAGGAGGCCAGTCGCACCAAAAGTGGTTTGCTGGCGGAAATCAACGGTCTCCACGCACAACTGAAGCAGGAAAACGCCCGGATGAGCAGTGAATTGGAGATCACGCAACGCCTTCAGCAGATGATGCTGCCGCGCGACGAGGACATGCGGAAGATCGCAGGCCTCGACATCTCCGGTTCTATGGAGCCTGCCACCGAAATTGGCGGCGACTACTATGACGTGGTCTGCAAAGACGGCGGAGTCGTCATCGGCATCGGGGATGTTACGGGCCACGGTCTGGAAAGCGGAGTCATCGCCATTATGGTCCAGACCGCGGTTAGAACCCTATTGGCCAGCGGGCACTACGAAAGCAGAAAGTTTTTCAAAGCTCTCAACCGCGTGATCTACGATAACGTTCGCCGTATGCACTGCGATCGCAACCTCACGCTGAGTCTGCTTCATTATCAGGATAAAGTCGTTACCATCAGCGGGCAGCACGAGGAGGTTCTTGTCGTCCGCGGCAATGGCGTCCTCGAAAGACACGACACCCTCAACCTTGGTTTTCCACTGGGGTTGGAAGAGGACATTTCCAACTTCATTGGTGAAGCAACGGTTCCCTTGCGGTCCGGCGACGTTATGGTCGCTTACACAGATGGCATTACCGAGGCTATGAATTGCGCTGGCGTCGCCTTTGGCGTCGAACGGCTCTCCGAAGCGGTGAGGACCAGCCACGGGCAACCGGCCGGCGCGATCCGCGAGGCTGTCCTGAGTAGTCTTCGGAAGTACATCGGAGGCCAGCATTTGCTCGACGACGTCAGCCTGCTCGTTATCAAGCCTGCCTAGCTTCCAAGACTGGGCTAGCCGCAGAGAATGGACAGCGGAGCCGATGAATAGGCTTATGAAACCTGCGCGGAAAGGAGGCCGATCGCCAAGCTAGGCGAGCGGGCAACTCGATGAGCGATATTGACCGACTTGAAGACAGGTCTCTGACTCCCCAACAGAGGAGCCTAACCGACGCGGAATTACCTCCCAATCCGCCCCGGGGTTCACCTCCCGCGAGCTACGCGATTCAGCAGGACGAACCCAAGTGTTTTCAGCCCGAACTTGATCGGTTACAGAACGAGAATCATGATCTGCACATCGCTCTCCTAACCTCGAATGAGCATGGCGTCTTGCTGCAGGAGCACGTTGACCGGCTCAGCACCAGCCTGACGGCCGAGGTTCGGGAGCGTCACACCGCGGAGGAGAAACTGCAAAAACTCATTCAGGCGATCACTCAGGAGAAGGGGGACCTGGAAATTCTGGTCCAGATTCTCATTGATCAGGGCGATGATTCGGCGCAGGAAGGCGAAAAAGCACGCATCGACGGCCTTACGCAGATCGCCAACCGGCGCCGTTTCGACGAGTACTTGTTGCAGGAGTGGGGCCGCCACATTCGGATGCAGCAGCCGCTTTCGCTCCTGATCTGTGATGTAGATCATTTTAAGCTCTACAACGACGGCCAAGGTCATCAAGCTGGCGACGAATGTCTAAAGAGCGTGGCGAAAGCGATAAGCCAGTGCTATCGCGCCGGCGACCTGGTTGCCCGGTACGGAGGCGAAGAGTTTGCCATGGTGCTGCCGCAAACCAACCGCGCGGGTGCTGTGCAGGTTGCTGAGCGAGTACGCGCGGCCGTCGCGGCCGCCGCTCTTCCCCATGTGAAATCCCCAGTTTGCGGCCGGGTTACTGTGAGCATCGGCGTGGCCTGTTTAACGCCTCAACCGCACGGTCCCACGGATGCGCGGACACTCGTCGAAGAGGCGGACCGGCATCTTTATTTGGCCAAACGCCTGGGGCGAAACCAGGTGAGCTACCAGGACGAGGAGAACACCACACTATGATTAGCCAGACCCTCGGTAACTACGGAGAACGAGCCGGCACATGTGAATATCTGACGCTGGCATTCTCGCCGACTAGCGCCCCGCTGCGTTCCCGTTGGCGGAACAATGGTTTGTCCGCCGATTTTCTTGGCGACTACGTGACTACATTCCTGCCAACCAATGGCGGCGTGCCCGCCTTTGAGAACCGGCAAAATGAGATTAAGCACGCCGTCACGTACATCGCAAACGAGCTTCTGGAGAATGCGATGAAGTATCACCAACCCGATGTCGAGATTCCGATCCGAATCCATCTAGAGCTCACGAGCGATCTCATTACGGTGAGCGTCAGCAACGGCATTAGTGTCGTCCAGGCAGGGCGCTACAAAGCGTTCGTTGATCGTCTCCAAGAGGGAGACGCGGGCGATCTTCTCTTGAGGCAACAGGAAGAAAGCGCCAAGTCCAGCGAGTCAACCGCGTCCTGCCTGGGTCTGCTTACGATCATCAGTGACTATGACGCGAAGCTTAACTGGTGCTTTGACGTCCACCCCACGCAATCCGAGAGCATGACCGTTACTACGAGCGCAGTCTTGCCTCTCAAGAATGTCACAGGAGCGTCTGCTTGAAAAACATTCATGGAGAGTCCTTTGAGATCCGGCTAGAAGAGGAGAACTCCACCGTTTTTTTCAAAGGCGCGCTACGCCTGAGCGGGACGGAGGATTACGCGCCCATTCTCGATATGCTCAAGGAAACCCTGATCAGTCCCGTCACGCCGATTGTGCTGGATCTTAGGGAACTGGATTTCCTCAATAGCTCCGGCATCACCATGCTCTCTCGGTTTGTCATTGAAGCTCGTGACCACACCGGGATCGACGTCCAGTTGCTCGCCTCTGAGGCAGTGCCGTGGCATGCCCGCTCGTTGAAGAATCTTCAACGGCTCATGCCCACCTTGAGTATTCGTCTGACCTGACCTACTTAGGCGACAACCTCTGATATGAGTCCGATAAGCGCATGGGCGATTCACCCGCCAACTGAGACCGGAAAGCAAGTGTCTTTCATCGGTCACGGGTTAGGAGTGGATCATCGAGTGCGTCCCTCGAAGCGACCTTGACCTCCCCCGCGTCCTCATCCACCAGCGGCACGACCGCGAGGATCTTTGTTCCCTTTCCGGGCTGCGACTCGACCGAGAGCGTTCCGCGCACCAGATGTACCCGTTCTTGCATGCTAACCAGCCCCAATCCACGATTCCTCTTCGCCGCCTCCACGTCAAAGCCTGCGCCTGCGTCGGAGACGACGAGTTGAACGCAATCCACCATACCAAGCACACGCACAGTGAATTGGTTCGTCCCGCTGTATTTCACAGCGTTATGCAGAGCTTCCTGGGCGACTCGGAAAAGGCACAGCGAAATGTCTTGGGGCAATTCGCGAGGAACATTCGCGTCCGTGATCTTGATGCTGACCTCGTGTTGCCTGGAAAACTCGTCGCAGAGCCCTTTGATGGCGGCCACGACACCCAGGTAGTCGAGTTTCGACGAGTGCAGTTGGTGCGACAAAGATTGCACGTCGCCCGCGATTTCGCAGCAATGCTTCTGGATTTCATGCAGGCGCTGTTTCGTGGTCTCCGCCGACCCATCTGCGCTGCGATTTGCCTGGGAAATCTCCATCGCGAGGAGCGCCAACCTCTGGCAGATGTCGTCATGCAGATCTCTCGCGATACGGAAGCGCTCCTTTTCCTGCGCTTCGATCAGTTTTCCGCTCACTTTTTCCAGCGCCTGCTGGGCAAGCTTCTGGTCTGTCGTATCGGTCCCCGAGCCGATGAGCCCGGCAAACGAACCATCCCCGTTCACCCTTGGAGCTGCAACATCCAGCATCCACCGGTAGACCCCGTCGCTTCGACGAAGGCGATACTCCAAAGAAAACCGCTGCTGGGTCTTCAATGCCTGGGAGACCGTATCCAGAAGGTTCTTCAGATCATCCGGATGGATATATTCGGTCCAGGAGTTGCTGTGAACTGCATTCGGGTCCAGGCCGGTGAAGGCAAGCCGGCTCTCATTCATATATGTGATCTTGCCTTGTGCATCACACATCCAGACCAGCGAAGGCGTGGTGTCCGCCATCACTTGGAACCGCTTCTCGCTCTCGCGAACTACGGCTTCGGCCTTCCGTTTACGCGCTCGCTGCCACAGTAAAGCGAGAATCAAAAGCGCCTGGGCGGCGATCAGCACCACGGCAGGAATGAAATACTTGCGGTCGCGCTCCCACAGCGAGGGATCGCGATTATAGAACCGTGTGTCCTTCGGGAGCGCCGACTCCGGGATATTCCACCGGTGAAGCTGGCGCCAGTCCGCCAGGGTTTGGCTTCCCGAGGGCTGAACGACGGGAATGTTATCTACCTGCTCACCGGAGAGAATCCGCGCGGCAAGTTTAACGGCTAATGTGATGACCTCGTCTCTACCGCTCGATTCAATGCCTGCAACTGCGCCGTGTCCCACACATTGATAGGGAAAGATGCAATAAGTCGGGAGACGTTGTCCGATCTGCGCCAGGACATCCCACACTCCAATCGCAGGTTGAATTGATTCCCGTGGCTGAAGTTCAAAAAAGACGACGGTTTTTGGCGGAAGTTGATCCACTCTTTGCAGTATCCGATCTGTCGGAAGATCAACCAGGTCAATTTCCTTTACCTTATTTCGATAGTGGAGAAGTTCGGAATGGAGTTTTCCCAACCAGAACGTTTCTATATCCGATTTACCAGTGATGATCGCCACAGTGTCGGTATCCGGATGAAGACGAAGCGCGAGGTCAATCACGGCCCTGACATCCTGGGTCTCAGTCACCCCGGTGATTCCCGGCCACGTCCGTCCCGCTATGTTGCGAGTCTCCATAGAAAAGTAGACGATAGGCACGCCAGGGAACAATTCGTCGCGATGTCTCAGGACCAAATCGAGCGACGGATAACCCGACAACATTACGAGATCCAGCTTGCGGCCACGATAGGTATTTCGAAGAGAATCTGTCAGGTTTTGCTGGTAATCCTGGTCTTCGACTCGCGTCGCTTCCATGTGCTCGATATAGAAGTTGACCGGCCCTGGAACGCGGGCCCGCAATAAGGATTCAATTTGATCGACGTAAGCGGGATCTACAATGGGCGCAGGAAAGTGAAAGAGAATGAGGACGTTTTTCGCATTTGGCTGTCCGATTGCGATTGAATTTAGGGCGAACAAAGGAATGCAGAGGGTCGCAGGCCATATCCTCGCGAAAAACCTCCACCCGCCAATCCAATTCGACCGATCATCCACCACCTTGATTCGCCTCTTATTCATAGGCCCTTTACGTACCAATCTGCATCCTCTGGATATTTCGATGTTGACCGCGGGCCCGCTTGCACATTCGCTGCTCTCGTATGCCACAGATTGTACTCAAGAGCCGTTACTGGCATGTCAAGCCAACCAACCAGGCTTCTGGCAGTCAGATAGTGACAAATTGGCGATCACTGGACAACGCACTCGTTCAGAACGAAACCCCATGCAGGATCAGGCGGTGGTCGTAGGCTTGGCGCTCAAGGTGCTCGCGGAAGTCTGGATGAGCGATGGAGATGAGCGCCTTGGCGCGCTCCGCGACTGACTTTCCCTTCAGGTTGACCATGCCGTATTCGGTGACGACGTACATCACGTCGGATCGCGGTGTGGTGACGATGTTGCCGGGCGTCAGGTCGAGCACGATGCGGCTGCGGGGCTCGCCCTGCTTGCAGTAGGTGGAGGAGAGACAGATGAAGGACTTGCCCCCCTGGGACGCATAGCCTCCGCGCACGAATTGAAGTTGTCCGCCCGTGCCGCTGATATGGCGGTGGCCGTCCGACTCAGAGGCGGCCTGGCCCTGCAGGTCGATCTGCGTCGTGTTGTTGATGGCGACGACGCGGTCGTTCTGCATGATGATGTGGGGCGAGTTGGTGTAGTCCACCTGGTTGCAGCACAGGTCGGAATTGCGGTCGGCGATCGCATATAGGGCGCTGGAACCGAGGGCAAAGGTGTAGACGATCTTGCCCGGATCGAGCGTTTTTCTGGCACCCGTGATGCGGCCCGCCTGATAGAGCTCCGCGATGCCATCGGTCAGCATTTCAGTGTGCACGCCAAGGTCGCGGACGCCGCTTTCGAGCAGCAGCTTGCAAACCGCGTTGGGCATGCCGCCGATGCCGATCTGCAAGCAGGCGCCGTCATCGATCTCGCTGGCGATGAAGCGCGCAACCGTGCGGTCGATCTCGGTTGGCGGTGGATTTGGCAGTTCCGGCGCCGCTTCGTGATCGCCTTCGACGACGTAATCCACCTCGCTCAAGTGGACCCCGTTTCCGTCTCCATAGACATAGGGCAGGCCCCGGCTCGTCTCGACAATGACCATCTTCGCGCTTTCGACGACCGCGCGGTGCCAGAGATTGGCGGCGCTGAAGTTGAAGTAACCGTTCTTGTCCATCGGGCAGGTCTTGAGAATGGCGATGTCCACCGGGGCGAGAAAGCGGCGGTAGTAGTCCGGCACCTCGCCCAGGTTGAGCGGCAAGTAATTGCAGCGCCCGGCATCGTGCCTCTTGCGGTCGTAGCCGGAGAAGTGCCAGCTGAACAGGAAAAAGTGATTGCCTGCCCCATCGTCTTCCGCCACCGCCCGCGGCCTCATCGAGAGACAGGAGCGGATCTTTACGTTTTCGAGTGACTCCCCCCGGGCGGCGAGCGCTTTATCGAAGACGTCGGGTTGGCCGAGGCCCGCGCCGTAATCGAGCCACATGCCCGACCTGACGAACGCCGCAGCCTGTTCGCAGGAGATCATCTGTGCGGGAGCGCCAGCGATCCTCTCGGGCATGTGGGGGTGCCTTTCCACGGGGGAGTCATTCAGTAAAGCCGAAGAGAATGTCTACGAACCTGTCCAGCAAGGAGCGCGCTTTTCCAGGAAAGACGAGATGCCTTCCTGCGCGTCGCGAGCGAGTGAGTTCATGCTCATCACTTCTTTGGCGTAGGCGTAGGCTTTCGGCTGATCCAGATCGACCTGAGTATAGAACGCCTGCTTGCCCACGGCCATCACAAGGTCGCTCGCCTGGGCGATGCGGCCGGCCAGTTGGCGCGTCTCCTCCTGCAAATGACCTGCGGGAACCACCCGATTCACCAGGCCCCACTCGGCGGCCCGGTGGGCGTCGACCGGCTCGCCCGTGAGCAGCATCTCGAGCGCGCGCTTGCGCCCGATCGCGCGACTGAGAGCCACCATGGGAGTGGTGCAGAACAGCCCGATCTTGACCCCGGGCGTGGCAAATGCGGCATTTTCAGAAGCAATGGCCAAGTCGCAGGTGGCGACCAGTTGGCAGCCAGCGGCCGTGGCGATACCTTGCACCTCGGCGATCACGGGCTGCGGAATCGACTGCAGTTTCGCCATCAACTCGGTGCAGACGCCGAACAGGCTCCGGTATTCGTTGAGATCGCGACCCATCATCTCCGAAAGGTCGTGTCCGGAGGAAAAGACTTTGCCAGCCGCCGCCAGAATCACTACGCGCAGATCGCGCCGGCCTTCGATCTCGTTCAGGCAGTCAATCAACTCCTGCATGAGCGCGAGCGAAAGGGCGTTACGCCGATTCGGCCGATTCAGGGTGACCAGAGCAATGTTGCCTTCGGATGTGAAGCTGATATGTTCGTAACTCATCCCATCATCTTAAGGCCAAATTCCCATCCGATCGATATTTCGGGGGTTTTTGCAGCAGGGTTCCGGCCAATGTTCTCCCGCGACAAATTGAAGGTACACCGCACGGTCAGCATCACAATCCAGGGCGCTCGCGGCATGAGGAGGGGCTTGTTTTCAACAGTGCCACTTCCGGTCTGGCACCCATTCTCCAAGCAACCCCTTCGGTGAGGTATTCTGGGCGCTATTGCCGGAGACTGGCTGATAGCCGCTCCAAACGGTGCCCAAGTCAGAACGGTGACACCTTGGCTGTGAAACTGATCTAGGAAAAAGTTATCTTTATTGGAAGATCTGTAGCTTATGACAGACTGGTTCGCACGCCCCGTCCTACACGTAACGGATGTTGAGGCCTCGCTCCGCTTTTACGTTAACCGGCTCGGCTTCACGAGCCCCTGGCGCTACGACGAGGACGGCAGAGCGCATGTCGCACAGGTCGACCGGCAGGGCTGCGCGCTTATCCTGGCCGACACGTGGCCGGAGAAGATTGGCAAAGGGCTGATGTTCATTTCCCTGAACGTCGAGCCGGAGACGCGCGAGGCCGCGGTCGCCGCGTTGGACGCGCTGCGCGTGGAACTCGATGCCAAGGGGGTTCCGGTCAAGGAGGGTTCGTGGGGCTACCGGCTCCTGGTGGTCGATGATCCCGACGGCAATCAACTCTTCTTCAACTATCCCAGCGAGACTGCGTCCGGCATGATTGCTAGAGACGAAGCATAATCGCGCAGGCGTGCCCAGCATGGCGTCTGCCCCTCACAGCTCCCTCCATAAAAGGTGGCTGCACAACGAATTGTCATCCCGCGATTTCCTGCCACGCAGCACTAGACAAGCCCGCGTCTGCGGCTCTCCGTAAAGAGAGCCGCACGAAGTCCGACAGCGCCACCAGGTTCCACAGGAAATCCGGGGTAGCGTAGTGGAGGGACCTGCTGTTTTTTCATCCACTATCCGATGCTGAATGGAAGCGCTACCCTCTCCTTTGTCATCCCATGAACGTTGCCGCCCCTGGGATCTTTCCCTGCCACAAATCAATGGGTGCCCCACATCTCGCTCGTTTTTCGCGAGATGTGGGATACCACGGACCTTGACCGTCAATTCGCCCCGGGAGCAGCAGACTTGACGGTGAGCGGTTGTTCAGTAGGACCGAAGCGTAGCGAAGTAGAGGGATCTGTGGTTGCCTCAACCGCCAACAAACTGCCGAATGGGAGCGCCTCCCTCCCCTTCTTCATCCCGGCCATAGCGCGCTGCTCCTGATAGATCGGTTTCGTCGGCAGATTGCGGCCAAGATTGCGAAAAGCGGGTTTTTGCCGGATCTTTTTCCGCTGGTTGTTCTGTCAGCCATGCGATCGTTGCCTGCGGGACGAGAGTGGAACTTACTGTTTGAAGCGTACGGGCTTCAGCCCGTACATCCTCACCGAACGTCGATGGGCTTGAGCCCCTGAGGGCTGCGAACCACAGGGAATTAGCTAGCTCATCGAAAATGCGCTGGCTGGCTTTAAAAAACATTCCCTCAGGGGCTAAAGCCGCTCGCCGAGCCAAAGTTTATGCCGGGGCTAAAGCCCCGCCCCTTCAAAGCCCACAACGAGAGTTTCAGAAACTTCGACGATTAAAACAGACGAAATAACCCCCGGAGAATTTAGTCGTCAGAGAATTTAGTCGTCAGAATTTAGTCGTCAGACGGAACTGGTATTTTGGACGTTGAAGGGAAAGAACTAAGTAATCCCTTGGAATTTTGAGGTCACTCATTGGTAATCCGGTGACCACATGTTTCCCTTCTTCACCCTACTCTCCGGCAGCGATCAGTTCTTCCCATGCCAAAGCGTAGCCAACCGCGCGCTTCACCTCGTGAACTCGCTTTTGCGAGAGTTTCGAAATCTTCTTCACCAGGTGAACTTTCGAAATCGTTCGCAAATTGTCGCAGTTAACGACGCAGGGCTTGGACATTCCCTCGATCGCGCCGAGCGGAACCTCGATCGGAATCTGGCGAACGGTCGCCGTGATTTCAGCCGCAACAAACTTGTTGAGAATCGCATATGCGTCATCACGGCTCAGCAGAAGCACGGGGCGGCGCCCGGCTGGTTTCGGCAGGTCGGCCCACCAGATTTCGTACTGCTTCACGGCTTCCACTCATCCGCGTTGGACCAGTCATCGGCATCATCCGCCGAATCGGGCTGCCGCAAATAGGCTTCGCGAATGGCCTCGTATTCGCGTTTCCGAATTGCGTCCCTCACGGCCTGGCGGATAAATTCAGCGCGCTGCCGCTTGGCGGCTGGCGCGACCTTATTCAGTGACCGCAAGAGCGGTTCGTCCAATTGGATCAATATAGAGGGCATTGCTTTATAACTATATCACGCAAACATATAGACGGACCCATGAAGAGGAGGCTCTTTTGGGGAACTTTTCCCTGACGGAGGCTCATCCGGTTACCAGCTCACCTATTGCACCAGATTCAACTGGCCGCCCGGGATCGCCCCCCGTTTCCAGGATCGCGTACATTTCACTTTACTTTCGAGAGTCTGAAGCTATTCGCAAAATAAGACTACGGCTACGCAGGGTCCACACGCGCCGGGGATGTCGGGTCCGTCCGCAATCACTTTCGGCTTTGATTCTTGTCACGGTTTCTTCTCGGCAGGAAGCTGGACTGTCTCCAACTCCGCATCGCCATGGTGATAACAGTTTTTGACACCGTCGCGAGAGATAAGCTCGCCTACCTGTCCTTTCGGTACTGACCCACAGAGCAGCATTTCCTCGAAGCTCGGCTCGTTCCAGATGGCGACGAGGCTGATGTTCTCCTTGCTGGTGTTTTTCAAGCTGATCCAAGTCTCAGCGGGAATGAACACCAACGCGCCTGGCTGAGCGTCGTACTCTTTGTCTCCCAGCCACACGTGAGCGCTACCTGTCTGGAGCAAAAGAATCTCGTCCTCCGCGTGGTGTTTGTGCTTCGGGATGATTGCGCCGGGCGGGATCTCCTCCGTAAAGAGCAGAAGATGCTTCGACCCATTGGTCTTAGGACCGATCTTCAGTAAGAAGTCACTGCTGGGCGAGGTGACTCCTTCACGCGGACGGCGAGTGCGAAGGTCGCCATCGTTCTTTTGCAGAACAATAGGTTTAGCGCCGCCATCCGGCGCGGAGCTTTGGGCGGGGACACAGCGGGCACACAAGAAAACTGCAAAGAACAGCTTCAGCGCCTTCGACACGATAAGTCTCCTTGGGCCGCCGATTATACGCGAGGCTTTTGAACGCGGCCTTTAAATCGTCTACCCACTTACGGACGGGCCGTGTGGAATTCGACGCTTTCTTCAGAATCTCCGCCCGTGCCACCTCCAGGTACTTCAAGGCAATCTGATCCTGCCGCGGACCCAGCGGATCGGGTGAGTCCGGCGGCTTAACGATGCGTCCATGGAATTGTCTCCATTAGAGAATGCCGGTACCGTGACCACCCTGAGAGCTTCGTTACATCACCTTCCCCTGTCCCTCTGGGGAAGCAGCTTCCGGGACGGAATGGGCCACTAAGATGACGGAAGTCCCGCGCCAAGACCTTCCCGTTCTACCCGACCGTATCCCTTACACAGCTACTTCTGGTCCGCACTCGATCGCCGCCTTGCGCCGCGCAAAATTTGACCTCGGTGTCCAGAGCACCAAAGAGCGAAGCGCCTGGTATTGGGCCCTCCCCTCCCTAGAAGAGGATCAGCCAATCACCCACGAACATGCTCAACCTACCCGGGGCGGCTAATTGCAAAAATTTGAGCACCTTGATGAAACAAAGGACTTAGCCGCCACCAGGTCACCAGCAAACCCGGCAACCGGGCAAAAGACGGCAACCTACACGACAGAGAAACCACACATCTGGAAGAGCTACGGAGACGAATCGGCTGCGCTGTTCCTGATAAGCCCCGCCCCTTCACTGACCACAACGAGAGTTTCAGAAACCTAATTTGGATAGATCGGTTTCGTCGGCCCCGGGTGGAACCGTGCTTCAGGCCAAGGATCATTTCCGGAATATGCAACCGCAAATGATAGAAGAACACTCTTGCTCAAGGATCACCTTCTGTGACAATATACGTCCTGCAGGGACTCCGGATTGCCGGGCTGTGCCATTGGTTGCGCCGGAGCAATCGCGACAGCCCCCTGCAACAGGCCCCAGGGCACCCGAATCTCACAGGTATGCACGCGCTTCCTCTTAAGGGGTTTGGAACAATTTTGCCGCGGTCGTCTCGGGAAATATAAGGAAAATGATACCTTCTCTGTATGCCGCGTGAGCGGCATCAGTTTGGCAATACCAGGTTTACTGCTTTGGAAATGAGCTGTTCGAATCGGTCAATGAAGGCGACCGCCCCACTTATGCGCAACCGATAATGTCCCGGCAACGGGCTCCAGGCCACGTGTCCCCCTTCCAGGTAACGCGAGAAAAACGGAGGCGAAAAGCTGGAATCGTGCCTTACAGTCGTAAATTCCCCGAGCAGGACCGTGCCATCGAGACGGTCTTCCGTCTGATGCGTCAGCATCCTGAAGGTGTCACCGTCAATGAACTGAATGAATTGATGCGTGCGCATAACGACAAACTCCAGGGCGAACTTGCCTGGTTCAATTCCATCGACGTCTTGATTGACGAGGGCCGGGTCTACACCTGCCCCAAGTGGAGAGAAAGGGGCTATCTCGAGAGCCTGAAGCTATTCGCAAAATAGGAAGGCGGCTACGCAGGGTCGACGTAGTAAGACACTAAGGCCACGATAAAGCACCAGAGCAGGATGTCCATGGTGAAGGCAATTCCCAGCCGCGCCACGATGCTCAACGTTTGCCCCGTCAAACCTGCGGCCGGCGTCCAGTCAGCCAACGCCCAGGTGAGAGCCGATCCACCCAGCCCGAAGACGAGCACGCAGAGCCAATAGAGCCAGTGCCGGTAGACCCGGGTTGCGCGCCGAAACCAATCTGCGCGCAACCCGCAAGCGCAGGTCTCCACCGCCAACGGCAGCAGGAGCCCTGCCCACAGCCATTGCACACAGTCATAGATGCGTTCCTGCCACGCTACCAGGCTTGAGTACCCGAGATGGTGGCGTAGCCACGCCGGCGATTGAGAGTTCCAATAGCCGGCAAACAGGGCCTCGTGCGCGCGGCCTGCGGCAATGGGCAGCTGCAGCAGCCACCATACCGCAACGATGACCGCCAGCACCAGGCAGCTCGCCCACCAGCGCGGCCGGGCGCAGGCGCGCAAATGGCGGAAGGTCGCGGCGTAAAGCCAGAGAAAACCCAACACCAGCAGCACGCCCGAGAGCATCGAGAACACAAACTGCCAGGTGTGCGAATCGGGAATCTGCAGCCAACCGGCGGCCAACAGCATCAGCAGGAAAGTTCCCACCCATTGGCCCAGGAACAGCCGGCCCGTGAGTCGCGAGAAGGCGCCGCGGATTGCCTGCATCATTGATTCTCCTCCACCTGCAGGTGCAACAAGTCGCTGGTGGCCTGAATACCCGGCTGGTACATCGGCTGCACATTCGCCGGGCTGATGGCAAAGCTTCCCGGATTGACCACCTTCAGTAGATAGAAGGATTCATGGCGGCCACTGGACTCGGTGGCAAAGAAGGCGGCGCGGTCATCGTGGAACTCGCTCCGCGTATACCAATACTGCCAGATCTGCGGCTGATCGAGGATCTTATAGCTGTCCGCTTGCTGAACGAACTCGGTGCCCGCGGGAATCGGATCCTCGATCAGCAGATACTTCGCCGGCGAACCGTTCACCGCCAGATGCACAGCCAGCGTATCCCCGACGGCCACAGGACCTTTTAATGGCTCAAGCCGGTAGACCACTTGCCCATCCTTGGTGGTGGGCACAAGCTTGAAGTAATCGCGGGTGAGGTTGAGCGAGAGCGTGCCCTGCTGGTAAAGCTTCTGCTCGGTGGAGTAATACTTGCCCTGCACGGACCAGTACGCGCGCCCGCTGCCATGTTTGTTTACCTGCACCACATTGTTCCCCGGATGCAGCTGGGCGGCAGCGACATCAACCGCAAGATCGGCCCCGGAAGCTGCGTCAGCCGCGGTGAAGTGGCGCCTGCCGATCGAGCTGCCGTTGAGCGACACGTCCACGTCGAAGTCCGCGTTCAGCTCCTGCGAGGCCGCCAGGTAGTCGACCAGGCCAAAGAGCACCATGGCTGTCTGTTCCGTCGAGTTCCACCAGTATCCGCCATTGCGATTGAGCACCAGCCACTGCGCGGCCCCTTCCAGCAGCGGGCTCTTCGCATCGGCATGGGTGAGGAAACGCAAGGCGAAGGCCGTGCTCTCCGCGCTGTTGTCATCATTGATCTCAAGCAACGGGTTGTACCCAGACGGCCACGAGACCAGCGTGCCGGTGTGCTTCGCTTTGCTCTCCAACATCTGTGCTATCTGCGGCGCGCGGCTGTCCCCGGTTTCGAGCATCACCATCCCGGTAAGGGCCAGCCCTTCGGAAGAAAGATCGCTGCGCCGCGACCACAGGGTCTCGATCGAAGGCCCAAGGTCTTTCGTGCCCGCCTGGCTGAAAGCATAGACCACATAGGCCCGCAGCTCCGGAATCATCCGCGGATGCTGCGCCAGCTGCTTTTGCAGGTACGCCACTCCCCCGCCCAGGTTCGCATCGGCCTTGGCATATCCTGCGCTCTTCGCCTGGGCCAGGCCGGAGACGACATAAGCAGTCATGAAGACGCCGCTGGCATCCTCCTTCCACCAGCCCCAGCCGCCATCGTCATGCTTCAGATCGTTCAGCCGGTCGAGGCCGGCGTTGATCTTGGCCTGCAGATCCGCCGGGCTTACCAGGCCGGATAGGTTCAGCTTCTTAAGCGTATCGGCCACCACCAGGTTGGGCAGGAAGCTGGACATGGTCTGTTCCGTGCAGCCATAGGGGTAGCTTGTGAGATAGCCCAGCGCGGAGAAGAGACTGCCGGCAATCGACGGAGCAACCTCGAGATGCAGCGAATGCGCAGCGGCGTCGGTGTTAGCGGGAAAGTCGATGGTCGTGGAGCTTTGCTGGTCCTGGGCAACCACTCCGGAGTTGTTGAAGGTGCGCGGTACGCCGATCGGCTCGACCGGAAAGGTAAGCTCCAGGGCATCCGATTCCTCATTGGTAAGGGCCTTGGCTAGCAGATGGGCGGTGCCGATACGCGATGCCTTCACTCGCCACAGTACGGTGCCTTCGCCTTTGCTGGGCACAGTGACGGATTGCGGCGCGCCGCTTAACGGGTCGAGGCCATTGATGTCGAGCGACACCTGCACCTGCTTGGTCTGATCGAGGTAGTTGTGAACAATCACCGGGATGGTGACTTCATCCCCCTGGCGCAGGAAGCGGGGCGTGCCCATCCGTACGATGATGTTCTTGCGCACCAGCACCCGGTTGATGGCAGAGCCCGCCCTGGAGTCCAGGGTAATGGCGTGCACCGTGGTCCGCCAGGTGGTCAGCGAATCGGGAAACGTAAGCGAGACGTGGGCATGGCCGGTGGCGTCGGTATGGACCGACGGAGACCAATAGGCCGTGTCCGGGAAGGCCTTGCGCACCCGCGGCTGGGCCACGTCGTTGCCCGGCTTTACCTGGGCCAACTGCGGCCGGTAACGTGACTGCCGTTCTGCCAGCATAGGAGACTTCAGCCCCGCCCTGCCGCTGAAGTAGTACTGCAGCGAAGAATCGACTGCCGCGAAGACGTAGCGGTCCGGGTAAAGCTTCTTGACCATGTCGCCGCTACTGTCCGGGTACAGGGAGTAGATGGCCTCATCGACCACCCCAAAACTGAAATCGGCGCTGGCCGGCTTGCCCTGCCAGTCGCGGGCAAATACGTCGTACCCAGCTGTCTGCTGCGGCTGAAACACTTGTTTGTCCGGAGTGATGTCGATTTGCAACTGCTGCTGCACCGGAGGCACCTTGATGCTCAGATTCGCCTGGTAGAGCTGGTCGTTGCGGATGAAGGCGGCACTTACTTCAAGGTTGGGCTGCGCATCCGCGGTGATCGGCAAATCAAACGTGAGTGATTTGCCGGGAGAAAACATCACCTTGCGAAACTCGACCGTATACCCGGTGGCGATCACCAGGGGGTGGAAGCTGTCCACGTTGGAGAGGATGCTGAGGTGGGCCGTGTCTCCAGGAGCGTAGCTCTTCTTATCAGCGATGATCTGAACCGGACTCGACCCCCCTCCCCATCCTTCCTCATTGCCGCCCATCACCCACACATAGCTGGAGTCGAATACCACCCGCTGCTCGGGGGTAGTGGCGGTGGCTTCCACCTCTGTGCTGCCGGTAGTTGAGACTCGTATCGTCCCCTGGCCGCGGCCATTCGCGTCTGTGGTCACATCGGTGCTCGCTCCGCGAGTGGTCTGGATGGCGCCGTTCGCATATTTGTGGGTGACCAACTGGAGGCGTACCCGGGCCTGTACCGGGTGGTTGTCGTAGTCCACTGCCGTAACGTTAAAAAGTGCGGAGTCGCCGGCGCGCACCGCATAGCTTACCGGCTCCACATGGATGCGGAAACTGCCGCGGGTGGCGAGAAAGCGTCCCCGGCCGGTGATTTCGCGGTTGGCCTGGTCGGTGACGGCGGCCTCGACGGTATAGTCCTGATCGGTCGGCCGCTTCAGGTCAGCAACGTACTGCGTGGGGACGTTGATGGTGAGCTTGCCGTTGGCGTCGAGCTTGCCGGTCTGCTCCGATTGCTGGGCAGCGTCGTAGTCCAGCGAAGCATTGTCCTCGCCGGCATCGGCTCCGTCGTCGCCGCCGCCTTCTTCATCCCACCAGTAATGGGGCGAATGGTAGACGCGGTACTTGACCTTGGCATTGGAGACGGGTTCCCCGAAGAAATATCGGGCGTCGATCACCACCTGCATGGTTTCGCCCTGCAGCAAACGCGCTTTGGCGGGGCTCACGCGCACCTGGTACTCCGGCTTTCTGTAATCCTCCACGCGAAACTGGCCGTTGCCGGCGTCGGAGTCGTCGGAAGCGGGACCGTTGCGCAGCCGGATGGTGTAGTAGCCCAGGGTCGCTGTCGCCGGCAGGGTAAGATCGCCGGTCACGTTACCGGCGGCAGAGAGCGGCATGTCTTTATCGAGCAGCGGGTGGTCGTCCTGGTCGGCGATGGTGACGTGGATCGTGCTGAGCTTGGGGAGTTCCAGATGATTCTCGACCCGGGAACGCAGAATCCCTTTCCAGTGGACGACGTGCCCGGGACGGTAGACCGGCCGGTCGGTGTAGACATACGAGGACCAGCGGCCACCCTGCCAGCCGCTGAGAGCGTAACCGCCGGGAGTGACGGCCGCGACATCGTCGCCCGAAGTTGCCAGTACCCAGAAGTTGTCCGGCTGCGGCTTGGGCGCGGTCAGTTGCACCGGGGCCAACCCGTCGGCATCGGTAATGCCTGTGGCCTGTTGCTGCTGGCCAACGCCCGCGCTCACCTGTACCCCGGCAATGCCCGCGCCGGAAACGCGGTCCACACAATACGCCAGCACGCTCCCGCTGCCAGTGCGGGTGATCATGGCCATGCGGCTGACCATGAGCAGCGTGTAAGCCTTGTAGTGGCCGTCCGTCGCTTCGATAAGGTACAGGCCAGAGGGCAACGGATCGATGGGCAGTTCCTGCGAATCGGAGACGTAGGTAGGCGGCAGTTCCTGCCGCCAGCGGGCGACCAGCTGGTGATCGTTCAGCAGTGGGATCTGGGCGAACTGGGCTACGCCGACGATCCGGCTGCGGCGCGCCAGGCTGGCTTGATGGCCGCGCAGGCGATCGCGGTTTTCGGTGGTGAACTGACCGCGGAAGAAGCGGCGTATCAGGAACCACAGGTGATGCTTCCAGTCGTGGAATTTCTCCAGCCAGGTTCGCTCATCAATCCGTTCTTTGGGACCAAAGGGGGTTCCGTTATCGAAGCTGTGCAGGTCGGGCAGGCCGGCGAGAAATTTACCCGGGTTCTGGACCCGGTAGATGCGGAACTCCAGCTCGTCGACATTCTGCGCGTACAGATGGATGGTGGGCTTCTCGGTGGGAGCGAAGCTGCGGTTGGTGCTGAGATTGAACGAGACTGGTCGCGCGGCCAGCATCCGCGCTGGAAACAGCAGCGCCAGTAGCCACAGCAGCCCGACGCTCAATCGCCTTCGCGCAGAATGTTCCAACGATAGACTCCGAGAAAATTGTCGTTTTCCGGCACCGGGCGCCAGCGCGCATCCGGATGGTGCCGTAGATCACTCACCAGCAGGCGGCGCATCTCGCCCTTGCCGTGGTGGATCGGGCCCGTGTGATAGACGACACCCTTCTCCCCGGAAAAAATCATGGAGTGAAATGGAGAGCGGTAATGGGAAGCGCCCGGGACATCATACGGTGAGTCCTGGTCCAACTGGCGATAAAAAATGAGGTCGCCGGGCCGGGCCAGACGAAGATCTCGACCGATGAGATGAGTGTTGCGTTCCATAAGCGTTTGCGCGTCGGCGAACTGGGCGAAGCTGCCGTCGTCCAGGTCTTCGGGAACGAACGGGCCAGAGCGCACGCGGAAGAGGTTGGCGCCCAGAGGGGTTTGCGGATAAGCGTATTGCCGGATCGACGGTAGGGGAGCTTCCGTCGGATGGCTGCCCAGCCAGCTTTCATCGTGGGTATGAAGCGCTTCACGATAGGCGAAGCGGAGTAGCGCGGCGCAATCGTCAATCTCGGCGGGCAGCCTGGGCTGGTCTGCCTGCGCGTCCGCGATGGAGGTGAACCAGCCGCGGAAGGCTTGACGGTCCTGGGGGGTGTGGAGACGAAGAAAATCGGGAGTTCCATCGCCGAAGCTGTCGCTGGGGTCGAAAACGAAGCTGACTGGAACCTGCAAAGTGCGATGGCGCCACCGCAGATGCAATTGAAGGTCGCCAGGAGTTACGGGGGCCAACAGCACACCCTCGAAGATGGTGCGGCCGGATGGGTCTTTTGACTCCAGCAGACGGAGTCGGGTGTCTTCAGTCACGGTACTACCGAGGCCAAACCAGGAAGCTGGCGGGTGGATGCGGAGTGCATCGTGTTCCGCGCCGTCAGCCGGTAGCGTAATCTGGCCGGGTTCGATGCTAAGGCGTTGGTGGCGGTAAATTGTGGCGCTGGCGATCAAGCCGAGAGCAAGGACGGCGCTCGCCAACCACCCCCCAACAGCCTTGGTAAGCCTCACTGTAACCAAGCGATCGACCTGCCACGAACCCGGGTGCCCCATATCTCGCTCGCGAGATGTGGGGGGCGACCGTTGGTCGCCCTTTTACACCCTGGACAGATACGCTTCATGGCTCCTATTCTTTCACCGGATTGCGCATCGGGGGCGCCGTGCCCGAAGGCGCAGCCTTCACCAACTGGATCTGCCGGTCGACATCGGGGAGAATGTCGGGATCATCGGCGGCAGCGTCTTTCCGCGCCATTTCATACCACCGCAGCGCTTGCTCCGTTTCCCGCCGGCCCAGGGCAAAATTGCCCAGCTCAATGTCTGCTGCGGCAGAGCTGGGGTCCAGAGCAACCGCCTTGAGCAAAAATTGTTCCGCTGCCTTCTTGTCGCTGCCCGCTTCATCGAGCATGTGAATCGCCCGGAACCTCAGGATCCCCGCCGCCACCCGAGGTAAAGAGAAATCGCCATGATAAAGCAACAAGTTGCCGAAGCGGGCCGCCGGCTGCACATTGCGCATGGTGGGCATCGCATACCAGTCGCGCAGAGCTACGTTGGGAGCGCGGAGAGCCAACCAGCCTTTCACTTCGCCGTTGCCGACTTCCTGGGGCTGGGGTTCCCACCGCTTTACGCCGGCCCCCTTCAACTGCTCACGCAAGGCCATGTAGCCAACCATCACCGGGGCCGGAGCAATATGGCTTTTGTAGAAGGCGATTAATTCCGGTGTTCGCTGGCCCAAGTCGACACTCTCGTTGTCGAAGCTTTGCCAGGCATTTTGAGATCCGCCGGCAAACAGGTTGTGATACTCCCAGATTCGGCGCTGGGGCAGCACAGTCACGGCGATCCACAGAATTGCGGCCAGTGGCAATGCGCGCCACCACAGGACCGGAGACCGCCACAGAAACCAGGCGCCTGCGGCGGCGCAGACTGCCAGGAGGGGCACCACAAAGAGCCAGTGCCGCAGGCCGGCATAAAAGATCCCATTGTGCGCGATGAAGAGCATAAAGAACGCCGCCATGCCGGCGAAGCCTGCCAGCGGCAACGCCACTGGAATCGGCAAGCGGCCCAATACCAACAGCCCGATACCAAGAACCGCCAGCAACAGAAACGCTGGAGGCAGCTTCACCAGCAGGTCGGCGAAGGCAACCCACCCCGGCGCTTTTCCCTGGTAGCTGTGGCCGAAGACATTGATCCAAATCGGGCGGCCTTCTACACCCGCACGAAGGGTGTCTGCCAGGCCCCACAAATAGGCCCGTGGAACCAAATGCAGGCGCTGAGCGACGGTTAACGCGCCGCGCAGCGCGGGCGAATGCAGGTCGCCGATCTTGGCCGCGAGCGGGCGATTGAAGGTCTCGACCGGCTGGCCTTGTGCGTTCAATCCCGGGCTCTCGCGATAACGAAATCCGTAGGCGCCCCACAACACCACCATGCTCAAAACGGTCGCTACCGTCAGGCCGAGTACCTGCCGGCGGACGGACTGTTTGCGCTTTGATTGCCAGACGAGCAAACTGATGCATCCGACCAGCAGCGGCAACACAATGAGCGGCGCCGAGTGCTTGGTCGCCAGCAGCAGACCGGTGGCGATACCGAACAGGATCCAATCCGGCCACAGCCGGTGGCGAAGAGCGAGGGTTGCCAGGCAGAGACAGATCGTGCCCAGCAAAGCGAGAGGCAGGTCGGTCATCACTACTGGCATGTGCGCGGAAACCGTGGGATCGAGCGCCAGCAGCAGCAGCGCGGCCAAGGCAATGCCGGCGCCGAAGATCCGCCACAACAGCCAACCCAGTGCTGCCAGCAGCAGAGTGTTGAACGTCAACAGCGCCGCTCTCGCCCGGCGTTGGATCTGTTTGCTATCGCTGTCCAGAAAGACTGCCTTTTGCGTGTATTGGCGCTCCTGCCCCTTTTCGCTGAGCACTTGCAGCGGTCCAAGATGCAGCACCCCTCGCGGCACAGCCAGCCCGGCGATCAGCTTGACCAGCGGCGGGTGCTCGGGATTCAGCCGGAAGTCTCCCCACCGCAGGTAGGAAGCGCCGGCGGCAATGTGGTAAGGCTCATCGATGGTGAATCCGTCGAGGCTGGTAGCCCACAGGGAGTGGCCCAGCGCCAGCGCAAGCAGCAATAGCAGCCCGATCCAAAAGAGGCGGTCCGGGCCCTCAGGACGAACGCTTGCAGTGGGCATTTGGTCCCAAATATATCAGGAGTTATCGGGCGAGAAGGGCGTGTGTGAGAAGGCACTATTCACCGATTCAGTCCCGCAGGGACGGCTGAGAGTAGCCCAGGACGCAGTCCTGGGAACCATGCACATAACGACGGACCAGTCCCGCAAGGGACGGCTGAAAGTTAACCAGGCGGTACCCAGGACCGCACCCTTGGTAATCTTCAGCCGTCCCTGCGGGACTGGTCCGTCTCTCGAATCTCTTCCCAGGACTGCGTCCTGGGCTACTCTCAGCCGTCCCTGCGGGACTAAATCGATAAATAGTGGGTTCTCACACACGGGCGAGAAGGCAGGGACGCTTGGGATGGAAGGTCCAGCCGGGCGCCAGGTATTGCATTGCGGCCTGGTCGTCCCGTTCTCCAAGTCCCACCTTTTGGTAAAGGTCGTGGGCGGCCTCGATGCGTTCCCTATCGATTTCGACGCCGAGCCCGGGGCGCTGGGGAAGTTCGATGGCCCCGTTGGCGATCCTGAACGGCTCTTTGGTCAGCCGCTGGCCATCCTGCCAGATCCAGTGCGTATCGATGGCTGTTACCTTTCCAGGAGCAGCCGCCGCCACATGGGTGAACATAGCCAGCGAGATGTCGAAGTGGTTGTTGGAATGCGATCCCCAGGTAAGGTCCCAGTCGCGGCAGAATTGGGCCACCCGCACGGACCCCTGCATGGTCCAGAAATGCGGATCGGCCAGGGGAATGTCGATAGCGTCCAATTGCACCGCATGTTTCAGCTGCCGCCAGTCGGTGGCGATCATGTTGGTCGCGGTAGGCAGGCTGGTGGCGCGCCGGAACTCCGCCATGATCTCCCGGCCGGAGTAGCCCTGCTCCGCCCCGCAAGGGTCTTCCGCGTAGGCCAGCACATGCTGCTTGCCACGGCAAAGAGCCACTGCTTCCTCTAAGCACCACGCGCCGTTGGGATCGAGGGTGATGCGCGCCTGCGGGAACCGTTCCGCAAGTGCGGTTACGGTTTCCATCTCCTGCTGCCCGGCGAGCACACCGCCTTTGAGCTTGAAGTCGTGAAAGCCGTAGCGCGCTTGCGCCGCCTCGGCCAGGCGAAGCACGGCTTCGGTGCTAAGCGCCTCCTCATGGCGCAGTCGCAGCCAAGGGTCGACGGCGTCCGGGTCGCTCGCATAGGGCAGATCGGTCTTCCGCCGGTCACCGACGAAGAATAAGTAGCCCAGCACGGGGACGCTCGATCGCTGCCGGCCTTCACCCAGCAACGCAGCTACGGGCAGGCCGACCCACTGTCCCAGCAGATCGAGCAGCGCGCACTCGACCCCGGTGACCGCATGCACGGTGACGCGCATATCGAAGGTCTGCGGTCCACGCCCGCCGGCGTCGCGATCGCCAAAGCGCTGCAGTATGGTTTGCAGAGTCTCGTTGCAGGCGGCGATGGCACGGCCGACAACCGCCGGGCCGGCGTCTTCAAGGATCTGGCGGATCTGGGCGCCCCCGGGAACCTCGCCGGCGCCGGTATGTCCGGCGTCGTCGCTGAGCACAACGACATTGCGGGTGAAGAACGGCCCGTGGGCCCCGCTCAGGTTCAGCAACATGCTGTCGTTGCCCGCAACCGGAATCACCCGCATGCTGGTTACACGAGGAGAGGAACCGAATTCCCTGTCGCTATGCACCAGGGAGAGTATTGCAGAAAAGCTACCCCGTGAGGCATTGCGTAGGCGAAACTCCCTCTACCGGCCTTTTTCGCGGTACTCCCAGGCGTGATGCGGAGTTTTGTTGTTTCCTGAGCAGCGAACAGGCAGCTTCCGGCTTGAGTGGCTGGCTCAGGAAGAATCCCTGCATGAGTTCGCATCCGATCTCGCTCAGCTGCTGTATGTGGTTCTCGGACTCCACGCCCTCGGCAACGGTTTTCAGCCCCAGCTGCTTGGCCAACATGGCGATCGCACGGACCGTGGAAAGGTTGGCCGCGGAACCGTCGAGACGATGGATGAACGAGCGATCGATCTTGAGGGTGTCGAGGGGCAGCTCTTGCAGGTAGTTGAACGTGGCGTAGCCGGTGCCGAAGTCGTCGATGGCAACACCGATGCCCAAGTCGCGCAGCTTCTGCAGGCCGCTCGCGGTTGCGCGCAAGTCTGAGATAATCCAGCTCTCGGTGATCTCGAGCTCCAGGCGGTCGGGGGCGAGGCCGCTTCGCGCCAGCGTATCCGCAATCTTCGAACTAAAATCGGGACGCTCCAACTGTACCCCGGAGACATTGGCAAACATTTTGACCGGGCGTACAGCAGCGCCATCCCATTCCATCGTCTGGCGGCAGACCTCGTCGATGACCCAATCGCCGATGGCAACAATCAGGCCGCTTCTTTCTGCGGTGGGAATGAATTCCAGAGGGCTCATCTGGCCCCACGTGGGATGTTTCCAGCGCAGCAAGGCTTCAAAGCCCACGATCTCTCTGTCCATGGTGAAGATGGGCTGGTAAACCATGCGGAACTGCGACAGCGCGAGGGCGTTGACCAAGGCGCCCACCATCTCTTCCGCCCGCCGGGTCTGCCTGCCCAAAGCTGGGGAATAGCTCTGCGCCCCGCCTCCACCCGCGCGTTTCGCCTCTTGGAGCGCTATATCCGCATTGCGCAAAAGTAGATCCGCGGAATCCCCGTGGTCGGGAAAGATGCTGATGCCGATGCTGGCGGTTATGTTGAGCGAGTGGCCCTGGAACAGAAAAGGCTCGCTCAGGTTCTTAAGCAGCCGGTGGCAAATGTTGGTTGCATCCGACGTTTCTGCAACATCGCGCAGGGCGAGAATAAACTCATCGCCACTCTGGCGGGCAAGCGTGTCGATGTCCCGGATGGACAGATTCAGCCGCTCGCTGACCAGCTTGAAAAAGGCATCTCCAAGTTCATGTCCCAGACTGTCGTTAATCTGTTTGAAGTGATCCAGGTCAATGCAACAAACGCCAAGCAGGGTGCCCTGCCGCTTGGCGATGATCATCGCCTGGCGCAGCCGGTCTTCCAGCAGGAGCCGATTGGGTAAACCGGTGAGGCTGTCAAATTGTGATTGATTTAAGACTTCCTCATGAAGCTGACCATGTTCGATCGCCAGGCGCGCAAGATCGCATAGGCTCTGAATGGCCTCCCGAACCGAGTCGTCCAGAATCCCAGGCTGAAGGTCGAATACAGTGAACGAGCCTCTCGCCTGGCCGGAACTGGATACCAGCGGCGAGGTGAGACAGACGGTAACCCCAGAGTCTAATATCTGCTCCAGCGCGGGAAGGTTCCACGTCAGATCCGCGCGCGATCCCGAAGCCTCCGACCCCTCCCAATTCCCTGCGAGCCGCGGGGGCAATCCCGCCTCGGCATGAAATTGCTGGCCCGAAAGTACAAAGATCGCCACCGCCTTCGAAGGACACAGAGCCACAAAGGCATCGGCTATCATCTGCATGATCAATGGCAGAGAGTGGTGGCTGAGAATGGCCGAGAGTATCTGGTGGGCGTGGTGCGGCTTGCCGGCAAGCGCATCCGCCGCAGCCGGTGATATCGGCGCCGCCGCGGGATAGGACGTTAGCCCGTTAGCAACGGTGTCCTCTGCAATTGCCTGCGCAACGGGACTCCCGGGCGTGGCGATGTTCATGCTTACGTCATCGTCAACGCGGAGGGCTTACTTTAGCGATGTCTAACAATTCAAGCTAGTTCCCTTTCGGGAAAGCCCGTGGAAGGCAGGTCTATTTGTGCTTCCTGACCGGAGCGGATTTCTTCGCCGGCGGAGCCTTCCGGGTCAGTTCCGGCTTTTTATGCAGCTTGGTCGGCGCCTTTGCCGGCGTCTTCTTGGCCTGAATGCTTGCCTTTGCGGCCGCCTTGACCGCTGGCCGGCGAACTATCTTGGCAGGGACTGCCTTGGACGAAACCGGCTTGGCAGCCGCCTTGACTGGAGCGGCTTTGATGGGGAGGGCCTTCTTCCCTGCCGAGCTATGAGCATGCGCCACAGCATGAGCAAGACCGTGGGCCGGAGAAGGCTTGGCGGAATGGTTGGGCGCACGGTGGGTGGACGATGAGACCGATTTCGCCGGCTTGGCCATCACGTGCACCTTGGACGCTTTGCTCGGCGTCATTACATGAAGCGAGGGAGCCTCCAGCTTCGCTGGGGCAGACGGCTTATCCGCGATCGGGCTTGGCTTGGTCGCCGGGAGAGATTTCCCGGGAACAGTCGCGCTCTTCTTCGCTGCCGGCGGAAGACTCACCACGGGTTCGCCCTCGTCCTCCTCCGCGTCCTCGACCGGCTCCTCCACCGCCTCCTCGTCGTCCAGCTCCAAAGCATCTGCGTCGCCGGCGTCCCCGTCAGGCGCGACCTCCAACGGAATCTTGCTCTTGGCCTCCCCGGTTTTCCTGGAGCCCCGCGTACGGCGTACCGTTACCGGCGGCGGAGGAGCCGGGGGCGAATACGGCTCGAGGAAGGCGCGAAGTTGCTCCTCTGTCTCCAGCTCGCCGTCGATCACCCCCAGGAACAGCTTGGAAGTCATCTCGTCGTAGCCGGGCACTTCCGGCGTAATCCGCAGTTCCTGAAGCAGGGCATACGGAACCTTCTGCCGCGCCTCCGGCCACACGCTAAAGAAGTTCTTGTATTTCGCCTGGATAGCTGGGGATTTGGAGGTCAGTCCAAGCCACAGAACGGCTTGTGGGTCGGCCGAGGTAAACAGCTTCCAGCTTGCCGAGGGGGTCGCCGCTTCTTTGCCGCCCAGTTGTTTGTTGAACTCTTTGGCGGCGTGGTCGAGGTTGTCCCACTCCTCGACGAAGCCGGGACGAACAAACATCCCCTTGAGGGCGGTTATTTCTTTTGCTGCAAGTTTAGCTGTAAGAAAGTGCGCCGAAGCTGCAGAAATGTCCGGGCTTACCCCCTGCATCTGCAACTGGGTCACCAGCTTGCGCATTTCCTCCAGAGCGGCGGCGTCGGCCGACGCGGTGCTCCAGGCAGGAAATAAGTGGTGCATCCAACCTTCCGCCTCCATGGCGGCGAGCACCCGTAATCCGTCTTCCTCATGGGCGATTTCTTCCAGTTCGTACCCTCGGTTATAAGCGGAGAGAGCCTCGATGGCCTGGGATTCTTTGGCGTTCTCGAATCGTGTCCGGGTGCGCTCATCGAGTTCCCACCCCATGCGCGCCACCAGACGCGTGGCCCGGAGCAAGCGGGCGGGGTCTTCAATGAAACCGTAGTTGCTAACCAGACGCAGCTGCCGGGCCTCAATGTCGGCGACCCCGTTCAACGGATCCATCAACAGGCCGTAAGAATGCTCATTGAGCGACAAGGCCATGGCATTGGCGGTGAAGTCGCGGCGGCGCAGATCCTCAAGAATCGTGTCCCAGTGGTATATGGGTTTGCCGGGCTTGGGGTATTCCTCGCGCCGGGCGCTGGAAATCTCAACCGTGACCCCGACCGGGAAGCGAAAAAAGAGGGTCCGTGAGGGTTCGTGCTCACCCCACAACTTACCGCCCGCTTTCTCCAATGCTTTCTTTAGCTTAAGAGCATTCCCCTGCACCGTTACATCAAGATCGAAAACGGGCGAACCGCTGGTCAGGTCGCGGACCGCTCCGCCCACCAGGAAGACGGTCATCCCGGCTTCGCGTGCTGCCAGGCGAATGTGGTCGAGGGCATTCCGCTGGTGGATTGAGAGCCGATTTTTGAGGAGATAAATATAGTCGGGCATTCCTTACGATCAGCTCCGCCCGCCACTAAGATTACGGCTAACATTCGCCATGTGAATACCTTAGCGGCAAACCCACGCTACGAACAAACACCTAAGTTAGCATACTGAAGAGGTACTTGGCTACAGGCTTGCACAGTTTTCGCTGCGCTTCGTTGCACGATTCCCGGTGCGCTCGGAGGAGAGCGCATGCGACAATCCAGCCGGGATGATTTCCCCTGCCCGGCCGCCGGAGGCCCAACCCCATGCCAGTCAGCCGCAAGAAGGTCATTGTACGAAAGTTGAGCCGGGATTGGCTGTCCGGTTACCTGCCTCCGTCGGATTTCGTGGTGGATGAACAGGCAGACCTGCTGGATCTGGCGGGTAAGCTGGTTTCGGTGCACATGGCGGAGGTGAAATGGATCTGTTTTGTGCGCGAGTTCCAATCCGGAGACGCCAATCAACCGGAGCGTTTGCTGCGCAAGAGCTTTGTCACCCGGCCCCGCAGCCAGGGCCTGTGGGTTCGGGCGCGATTGAAAGATAACGACTTGATCGAGGGCCTGGCGCAGAATGATTTGACTCTGCTCGAGGGAGCCGGGTTGTTCCTCGTTCCGCCCGACACCCGGTCGAATACCCAACGAATTTTTCTGCCCCGGCAGGCAGTCGCGGAATTGGATGTACTGGCTGTGATCAGGACGGGGGCCCGGCGCGGTCCGGCCGACGCGGTTCAGGAGAGCCTATTCAAAGAGAATCGCCATGAGTCCGGTACAATCCCCAGCATGAAGCTAGCCGAGCTCGCTCGCGTTCTTGGCGCTACCTGCCATGGCGACCAGGAACAGGAGATTACCGGGGTGGAGGGGATTGAGAATGCGGGTCCCGGACAGCTAACCTTTGTCGCCAACCCGAAATACACCCCTTTTGCCCGCAATACCAAGGCAGGGGCGGTCCTGGTGACCGAGGACTTTGAGCCCATCGCCGCCCCCACTTTGCGGACTGCGAACCCCTATCTGGCCTTTGCCCGGGCCATCGAGATCTTCCACCCCAGCCCGCACTATCCGCCCGGAATTCATCCCACGGCGGTGATCGACCCCAGCGCCACCATCGGTGAGGAGGTGCATATCGGCGCGTACGTGGTGATTGGAGCGGGCGCGGTGGTTGGCCCGGGAACCACACTTTTACCCCATGTGGTTATTTACCCCAAAGCCCGCTTGGGAAAGAATTGCCTGGCCCATGCCCACGCGGTGGTGCGCGAGGGCTGCCACCTGGGCGACGGGGTCATCCTGCAAAACGGAGCCGTGGTCGGATCGGACGGTTTCGGATTCGCCAAAGAAGATGGCGGCAAATGGCATAAAATTACGCAGAGCGGCGGGGTGATTCTGGGTGACCAGGTGGAGGTGCAGGCCAATTCCTGCATCGACCGCGCCAGCGTTGGCAACACCGAGATTGCAAGCGGGGTGAAGATCGATAACCTGGTTCAGGTTGGCCACGGTTCGCGGGTGGGAGAGAACACTCTCCTTTGTGCCCAGGTAGGACTCGCGGGTTCTTCAGGGGTGGGGAAAAATGTTGTGCTCGCCGGGCAGGTTGGGGTGGTCGGCCATAGTTTCATCGGAGACGGAGTGGTCGTAACTGCGCAGTCCGGGGTCCCCGGCGATGTAGCGCCAGGGAGC
Source organism: uncultured Acidobacteriaceae bacterium (assembly GCA_963757515.1). Lineage (GTDB taxonomy): Bacteria > Acidobacteriota > Terriglobia > Terriglobales > Acidobacteriaceae > PALSA-350. The sequence goes on from CAVWRV010000020.1 coordinate 126,978, forward strand.
GTGATCAGCGGATCACCGGCGTTTGAACACCGCCGCTGGCTGCGGAGCGTGGCTGCGTTCAGCCGCCTTCCAGAGCTCGTCAAACAGATGAACAAGCGGCCGTAAGTTCCAACAAAATTTAAGCTTACTGATTTGGCATCACGTTTCCCCGAGCCGGCATCTTACTTCAGTCTCATGCCGGCAGGACCAAACTATCGGCCTACAGGAAGGAAGATTTTGCACCTGGTCGAAACTCCTATCCGCGTATTGCTTCTCGACGACGATCCAGAGAATCTGCTCCTTCGAGCCGCCATCCTGCGCAAGCACGGATATCTCGCCGACACGGCGAGCACGATCGGGGAAGCGGAAAAACTGCTCAACAAGATCGATATTGCGGTGCTTGATTATCATCTGGGCGCCGGACAGTTCGGTACGGAAGTCGCCGCCGTTCTTCGTGGCCGCCGGCCGGAAGTGCCCATCATTATCCTCTCCGCCACCCTGGAGCATCGCTTTGGCGGGGTGGAAGACATGCACCTGTTAAAGGGTTACAGCTCGGTCGACGATCTGATCACCGCGTTGCGTTCGTTTGAAGCCAAGCACCGGGGCAAGCCGGTGGTGGTTGATGCGCGAGACTTCTTTTACTCTCGCATCGGCATGGCGATCGGCGAGGACGTGGTGCTGGAAATTCTTGACTGCGATGGGGTGTGGATGTACGTGAACGAGGCCTGCGCGCGTTTGCTGGAGCGGCCGCGAGACTGGTTTCCGGGCAAGAACATGTTCGTCGAGATGCCCGACCTGGCGGCTGACTGGAAGGAGATTCTGCGCACCGTCGCAGAGAAGCGCGAAACCTACATTGATCGCACCTATCGCGGGCTATTGAATCTGCCCCGGAAGGGCGAAGAGTGGGTTTGGAATGTGCTGGCGTTTCCCCTCACCCTGCACAATAACGAAACCGGAGTGGTGTTGACCGCGCGGATACTGGAACGAAAGTCGCTGTTGTGAATGACATGCTCGGAGTTGAGTCCCGAGGGACGGTCCTGCAAATAGCCCAGGACGTAGTCCTGGGTACCGTTGACAGATTGGGCAGTCCCGAAGGGACGGCTGAACGCGGACGAATTCAGCCGTCCCTGCGGGACTGATTCGACTCATCAGCCAACCTAGGACTACGTCCTGGGCTATCTTCAGGCCGTCCCTACGGGACTGAAGTCCGCATGCGACATCGATACTATGACGTTTAAGATCGGTTTCACCGAAGCTCACTGCGATGATCCGTTGCACCCAGTCTGCGTCACGGCTCCAATGTTTGCTGTTGTTGCTGCTGGCTGCGGGTGCCGCTCGCGCTTTGTCGAAGTCACGATTGTGAATCAGGGACCCACCATGCACGTGATGGAGTTTGACTACCCCAGCGCCAGCTTCGGCGCGAACGAGCTGGCGACCGGCGCCAATATCACTACCGTTTCAAGATCCAGGGACTCAGGCCCGCTGTCGCTCCAATATGAGGACGCATCGGGCCACACCCGCACTGCCGAAGGCCCCAAGGTCGATCTGGGTGATCAAGGGTCGCTTCTGGTCAACATCAACCCACAGGGCGCGGTGACCTGGAACCCCAGCCTGACCAATCCCAAATAATTACCGGACCACCGACTGAAAAAGACTCGATTGCAGCAGACTGGAAAACTGGCTGTCGGAAGAAGCAAAGCGCACGTCCAGAGTGCCGCCACTGGAGTTGATGGTGGTGTTGTCGATGGCCTGCTTCTCCGCCGGCGTACCACTTACCTTCTTGTACAGCGCCGCGGCATTGAGCAGCGAAGCCATGGTGGCGGCAGAAATAGTGTCGGGCGTAATCACGTCGAGCGAGAACTTCACCCCATTGTCGAAGTTCATCGAGTAGCGGGAACTGAGCAGGCGCTTCTTCACCGTGTCGTAGTCGGTCAACTGGGAAGCGTCTCCCAACACCGTGCGCATCATGGTCTGCGTGCCTTCCTGATCGAGCACGCTCCATACCGCGTCGCTATCGACGGACTGCCATCTGGTCCAGCATGGCCCGGTTGTTCAGAAAGCTGGGCTGCATGCCGTCGCGCGCATCGAGCGCCGACTTGAGCGCCTCGGTTTGCCCAAAAACCATGGTGGTCGGATTCAGGAAGACCACCTGCATGCCCGATTGGCCCATGGGATATACGCGATTCTCGCGGTAAACAATGGGCTTTACCTTGCGCTTCTTAAAGTTGGCCATGATGTCGTCAAGCGAGAACTGGCCTTGCGCCAATGCCGACGATCCGGGTGTTGCCGCTGTTGCGGAATGAAGCGAAGGCCAACTCCTCAATGTCGTGGTTCTCATCCAGGCCCGAGGTGCGGAGAGCCTGCTCCAGTTGCTTAAGCTCAGGAGGCAGCACACGCGCCTTGAGATCCATCGCAGCTTGCGAGTTCTGCATGGCGTGGTAGTCGACCACGATCAGTTGCTGAACATCCTTGGGAATGGCGGCGCGTGCGTCTTGACCGAGCTGAGCGGCAGTAGCGGGTAGAGCGAGCGCAAGCGCGAGCCCGGCGATGGCGCTCGTTTGCATTTTCTTCGTGACTTGCATCAATGGGTCATTCCTTCCCTGGGGGGACTACATGCGAAGATGTAAGCAGTTTTTTAACCCAGCTTCTCCATCTTATGCTTTATCGTAGAGCTTGGCCATTCCAGTGGCTGCTTCAGGCGCCGTTCGAGGATCCTCTCCTCCGGCTTGAACCCTCTTATTAGACGCACCCACTCACTATCGCGCTCAAAAGCATCTTCCGGAAGTAGACCGATGAGTTCCGCGTCTACAACCTTGGTGCCATGCGCCGCCGCCAGGCGACTCACGGCGGCAAACGCCTGGCCTACCGGGGTGAGACGGAAATCGGTGATGTTCAGCGAAATCTGGGCCCTTCCCTGGACCAGCACACCCATGGCCTTAACCCCCTCCAGGCCGCCATTTGAGGCCCGCAGGGCTTTGGCGATCGCGCGCGCGGCGGTCACATCGGGCCGGTCCAGGTAGAGGTTGTAAGCGATGAGGAACTTACGCGCTCCCACGCGCGCTGGCGCCGGCGGTGGGGTGCAGTTCCGGGCCTCCCAAATCGGGACGCCGCGCCGCATCGCGCAACACCAGCTCGCGCAAACCTTCGAACTGGCCCTGGCGCACCTGCTCCAGCAGGGCCCGGTCGGGACGGGAAGCTGCCGCTTCATAGAAGTAAATCGGGATGTTGTAGCGGCTCCAGATTTCGAGGCCGGCCTGGCGAGCCAGGATGGCGCATTGGGCCAGCGAGATGCCGGAGACGGGAACGAAGGGAATGACGTCGGTGGCGCCGATGCGGGGATGAACCCCCCGCTGTGCGGTCAGATCGATGAGCTCCGCGGCCCTGCCGGCGGCGCGAACGGCCGCCTCCACGACCGCCTGGGGAGGGCCGGCAATGGTCACCACGGAACGATTATGGTCGCCGTCCAGCGACCAATCCAGCAGGGAGACACCGTCGACGCGCATGGCGTCCACAATGGCACGCACTTTATTGCGATCGCTGCCCTCGGAGAAATTGGGCACGCACTCGATGACGGTTTCGTTCATAAGAGGTCATTTCCACCACGTATAGCCGATGGAAAACTGCACGCTTGCGTTCACGCCGGGATTCGAATCTCCCATGCTGGCGTTCGAAATGTGAACCGCATTGGCGGAGATGGAAATCGATTGCCGCGGCTTGACGAAATAATGTACGCCCACCCCAAACTGCGGGGTGAAATTAAAAACGCTGGTGCCCAGATGGTTGGGCACGGGATACGGACCTATCGGGCGGAAATTGTGATTGGTCCAGATGAGGCCGCCCGCACCCTGAATCCAGGGTAAGAACCGGTGGCCGCTGCGCAGGTTCCAGCGCAGGATCGCCGGCGTGACGCTGATCCCGGTATAGGTGCCCCCGGTGGGAAACAGGTTGCTGCAAGTCAGCGGGCCACCTGGTTGCTGCGTAACAATTCGCGCGCAGATATTTCGGCGTGTAGGCCTGCCACAGAGGGATGAGCTCCGCGGCCAGTTCGAACTGGCCGCGCAGCAGCCCTTGCCAAACGGACCGGTAAGCACTTTGCCCGCATGCACGCCGGCCCATAGAAACTTGTAATCGGCACGGTTGCCGGTGCCGAAGCCTCCGTTGACGAAGGGTCCATACTCCCAGGGCTGGCCGGCCAGACAGAGCGTGGGATCGGGTGCCGTCGTATCTGGGCAGGCTGCGCGGCGAGCGGGAACAGCGCCACGGCAAGAAAAAGAATGATCGCGGCAGCAATTCGAGCGATTTGTAGTCAATACTCGCCTTCCCTTCTTTGCGGAAAGCGCTAGATCTGTCCGGACGAACACCGGAGTCCTCGCGCGAAACACGGTCCTTGGCAAGGACAGAGTTTGTAGAAGGTGAGATACGGGTGATCGTTAGCCAGCGACTTCTTCGTACTGAGTGGCGTCCAGATCGAAGTTCGAGTAGACGTTCTGCACGTCGTCCAGGTCCTCCAGGGCTTCAAGCAGCCGGATCATCTGCGCGGCTACGCGTGCCCTCCAGCTTGGTGTAGGTAGACGCAATCATGGTGATCTCAGAGAGCGTAGGTCTCGAGCTTGGCGGCCTTGACTGCGTTCGCCACCGCCTCGTATGCGGAAGGGTCGGTCAAAATCTCCCAGTTTTCGCCTTCGTCGTTCAGGTCTTCTCCGCCCGCATCGAGAACAATGTTCATTAACTTGTCTTCATCCGCGGCTGCCTTGGGAATGGCGATCAGACCTTTCTTGGCAAACATGAAGCGGACTGAATTGGGTTCACCCAGGTTGCCCCCGTTCTTTGAGAAGGCATGGCGAACTTCGCTGACGGTGCGGTTGCGATTGTCGGTGGTGACTTCGACAATCAGAGCGACGCCTCCGGGGCCGTAGCCTTCGAACGAGATTTCCTCGTAAATGGAACCTGGCAACTCCCCGGTGCCGCGCTGGATGGCTCGCTTGATGTTGTCGGCCGGCATGTTCTCGGCTTTGGCCGCGGCGACGGCGCCACGCAGCCGGGGATTGGCGTCCGGATCCCCGCCACCCTGGCGCGCGGCCATGGTGATTTCCCGGATCAGACGGGTGAAAATCTTGCCGCGTTTGGCGTCAAGCGCGCCTTTTTTGTGCTTGATTGTGGCCCATTTGGAGTGGCCGGACATGGGTACCTCTACTGCCTGTAAGAAGGCTGATTTGCCGTAAGATCTCGCGGCGAAAGGCGAGTATAGCACTGTACGGCCAGAGGCGCTTTCTATCGGCTTGACGGGAGCCGGCGGGCGGCCGGAAAGCATAAACGATGGCGAGCAAAGGGGGCGCCAGCAAAATTCCCCAAAAGGGAATAACAATGCCGAGCACGATAGGGGCCAGGATGGAAGCCCAAACGGGCACGCGGGTCACGCGCTTCATGATGAGCGGTTGCAGCAGCAATTGATCGATCACCACGATCACCGCATACAGGCCCAGCAGGATGCACAAGCGGTACATGCTGGGTTGGCTGACCAGGATGGAGAAGGCGGGCCCGAGAAGAGCGATGACCCCGCCAAAATTGGGGACCAGGGTCATCAGCCCGGCGATCAACGCCCAGACCGGAGCCAGCGGCACGTGCAGCAGCAGAAGCCCGATCAGCCACAGCACAGCGACGCAGAGCCCTTCGATGGTGACCGCCCGCCACCAGTTGACCAGCGCGGTGCCGGCAGTCCGCAGATGAACCGCGCCTTTGGAGCAAGATTCGGCGCGAGATCTGTCGGGTGGCAGAGGCTGCCGGCGGAGCTGGACGGCGGTGGGGTGGCTCGAGCGCCGGGGGGTCATCGGGCCGGAGTCGTCTGGCATGGGATCGCCCATCTTCTGACGATACTCCAGCAGATGCCAGGTCCAGCGGCATACCGAAGCCTTATGAGACGCTTATGGACGGGCTCAAGAGCATCCCGCGGTAGCCAGGCAGGCACTCCCGCAGGGAGCAAAACTGCTAGCCTATAGGTATGAAGTTCGGCGTGCTGGTCTTCCCTGGTTCCAATTGCGACCACGATGCGTTCCATGTTCTGCGCGAGATCGCCGATCAGCCGGCGACTTTTCTGTGGCACGAGTCAGAGAATCTGGAGAACTGCGACGCCATCGTGGTGCCGGGCGGATTCGCCTACGGGGACTACCTGAGAACCGGGGCGATCGCCCGCTTCTCGCCGGTGATGCAGTCGGTGAAGAAGTTTGCCGCCGGGGGCGGCCTGGTGCTGGGCATCTGCAACGGCTTCCAGATTTTGTGCGAGAGCGGTATGCTGCCGGGAGCGCTGCTGAGAAATGCCGGGCTGCGCTATATCTGCAAGCAGGTCTATGTGCGGACCGAGACCGCCAACAGCCCCTTCACCCAGGCGCTTACGCCGGGCCAGGTGTTGAAGATCCCCATCGGGCATATGGAGGGAAACTACTTCTGCGAGCCGGCCACGCTGGCGGAATTGGAGCGCGGCGACCGCATTGCCTTCCGCTACTGCACCCAGGCGGGAGAGGTTACCTCCGCCGCCAACCCCAATGGCTCCATTAGTTGCATTGCCGGGGTGTTGAGCGAGGGTCACAATGTGCTGGGAATGATGCCCCATCCGGACCGGTCGAGCGAGGCGATACTGGGCTCGTCGGACGGCTTGCTGCTTTTTGCGTCGCTGGTCGGTGCGATGACCAGGTAAGTCAGGATCTTCATGATCGATATACACCACCATTTGTTGTTTGGCCTGGACGACGGGCCCTCCGATATCGAAATCTCGGTGGCGATGGCCGAAATGTCAGTGCAGAATGGGGTCACGCACATCGTGTGCACGCCTCATTCGAGCGAGCATTTCAAGTTCGACCCGGCGTTGAACCTGGAACGGCTGGAAATGGTGCGGCAGCGATTGGGAAACCGTATCTACGCTCGGCGCTCGGCTGTGACTTCCACCTCATGTTCGACAACATTGAGGATGCGATCGCCAACCCGGCGAAAGTACTCCATCAATGGCAAGCAATATCTGCTGGTGGAGTTCCCCGAACACAGCATTTCCCAGAATATGAAGGAGATCTTTTTCCGCCTGAGCATGGCCGGACTGACCTCGATCATCACCCATCCGGAGCGCAACCCGGTGCTGGCGCGGCACCCTGAAAAAATGGCGGACTGGCTGCGCGGCGGGTGCTACATACAGATCACCGCCGCTTCCCTTACCGGCCGCTTTGGCAAGATTGCGCAGCGAGTTTCCCACGAGCTGCTGCGCCGCAATTGGGTGAACTTTATCGCTACCGATGCCCACGACCTCACTTCGCGGCCGCCTATGCTGCGGGACGCCTATCAGTTGGTCGCAGACAAATATGGCGTCGAGACTGCGGACCGGCTGTGCCTGCACAATCCTCACGCGGCTTATTTCGGCGAGACCATGCCGCCTCAGCCGGAACCCGAAGGCCTGCATCCGGAGCTGGACCCCAAGCAATCGTCGGGGTTGCTCAGCAAGATGTTTGGCTGGTAATTGGTGAAGAATGAGGATTTACGAATTCAGTCCCGCAGGGACGGCTGAACTTTAAGTTCAGAACAGAGCTGTCCAAATTAGCTGGTGGGTGAAATCTCAGCCTTTGATTTCAATGGACAAACTACAATTGCGGCCAAGATTGCGAAAAGCAGGTTGTTGCCAGATCTTTTCCGCTGGTTGTTCTGCCAGCGAGGCGGTCGCTGCAGGTGGGACGAGAGTGGAACTTACTGCTTGAAGGGTACGGGCTTCAGCCCGTACATCCTCACCGAATGTCGATGAGCTTTAGCCACTGAGGCTGCGAACCACAGGGAATCAGCTAGCTCATCGAAATAGGCTGGCTGGTCGCAATGAACACTCCCTCAGCGGCTAAAGCCGCTCACCGAACCAAAGTTTATGGCGGGCTAAAGCCCCGCCCCTTCAAAGACCACAACGAGAGTTTCAGAAAGCTAATTTGGACAGGTCTAAAGTTCAACCGTCCCTGCGGGACTAAATTCGTAAATCCTCGTTCTACACGCGCTCTACAGCCCTAGGCCGCCATCGACGCCCAGGATCTGTCCGGTGATGAAGTGCGGGCCGCGGGCGAAGAACAGAACCGCCTCCGCTACGTCCGTTGGTGGTGCCGTTGCGCTGCATCGGCGTCTTGTTGGCGAAATGCTCGTAGGCGGGATCGACCTCTCCATTCACAATCATGCCCGGGGCTACACAATTCACGCTGATTTGGGGCGCAAAGGCCTTGGCCATCGTCTGGGTCAGCATGTGGAGGGCGGCCTTCGAGGTGCAGTAGTGCCCATGGGTCGGCCAGGGATGCATGCCGCCCAGCGAGCCGATGTTGATGATGCGTCCCTTGGTTTTATGCAGGTGAGGGTACGCCGCCTGGGCCATGAGGAAGGGGCCGCGGGTATTGGTCTCGAACATGTTGTCCCATTGCGCCACGGTGATCGATTGCAGCACCGCGGTCTCAAACGTTCCCGCATTGTTGACCAGGATGTCCAGCCGGCCAAATTCCTGGACCACGGCCGCCACTGCCGCGGCGACACTTTCCAGGACTGCGCACGTCGCACTGGACCGCCATCGCCCGCACCTTGAGCTGGCGCAGGGCTTCGACCGTGGCCTGCGCTTCGGCCTGCGAAGCCTGATAGGTGATGGCAACATCGGCTCCGGCCGCTGCCAGGCTCAACGCAAGGCTCCTGCCGATGCGCTTGGCGGCGCCGGTCACCAGCGCTGTTTTGGGATGCAGAGCTTTCCAATCTATTGCGGCAAGGGCGTTTGCTCGGAGGGTTTGGCGCTGTTCGATTCGCCCTTCGGGGTGGTGGTGCTGTTGGCCGTCCCTTTACCGTCGCCATAGAGCGAATATTGCTCGCCCGGCCTCTTCATCTTGACCACAATCTCTTTGCTGTCGGTGTCGATCTTGTAATCCTCGCCGTAGGTCTTCCAGCCGTCGGCAATCACCTGCAGACGCACCGTGTCGCCAATGGGGATCACGTCGATGGTGACCTTGCCATCCTCATCGCTCTTGAGCTCCAGCGCGCCCTTGTCCCGATCCCCTTCCATGGGATGGAAGACAACCGCGGCGTTGGGGATCGGCTTGCCATTGGTCGACCGCAGCACCGTGACCTTAATGGTGGCGGTTGCCGGCGGAGGGGTGTATTTGCGCCCGTTGCGCTGATCCGCGCCGGCGCAAATCAAGGGAAAACCCGCAAGCAACAGCACAACACTCGAAATCCTACGGCAAAACGGGATACCCATGGCAGAAAGTATAGATGATTTCAAGGGAGCTGGCAGGCGTTCATGCAGGCGCAATATTTGAGCGACTTTCACTCACATTTTAGCTTTGACGCCTTGACAAGGAATCGACTGCTGACTATCTTAGCAATTGAAGAGCGAGAGTGCTAAAACGCTTCTCAACGGATCTGACGTGTCGCTCTCAAATTAAACCTCATTTTGACTCGTAATCACCGCGAGGTAAACCCTCGCGCGAAGGAGAAGTAACGCAATGGCAACTGCAACAGCGTCCGTAGCTACCAGCTTTACACCGCTTCACGACCGCATCCTGGTGCGGCGCGTAGAAGAGGGCGAATCGATCCGGGGTGGCATCATCATCCCTGACACAGCCAAGGAAAAGCCCCAGGAGGGTGAAGTGATTTCCGTTGGCAAGGGCAAGTCGAACGACGAAGGCAAGGTCTTCCCGCTCGACGTCAAGGCAGGCGACAGCATTCTGTTTGGCAAGTATTCGGGAACTGAGATCAAGATCGATGGCGAGGAATTCCTCATTATGCGTGAGGAAGAGGTTCTCGGCATTCTGAAGAAGAAATAAGCGCATCGCGGCTGGACCGGATGCGCTTTTTTGCTGCCTTCAGGCGGCGCACATTGTGAAGGAGAAACAGGAATGGCAAAGCAAATTCTGCACGGAGAAGATTCGCGTCAGGCAATTCTGCGCGGCGTAAACACGCTCGCCGACGCGGTTAAGGTGACGCTCGGGCCCAAGGGCCGCAACGTGGTCATCGAAAAGAAGTTCGGTTCCCCCACCATCACCAAGGACGGCGTGACGGTGGCCAAGGAAATCGAACTGAAGGACTCGCTCGAGAACATGGGCGCGCAGATGGTTCGCGAAGTGGCCTCGAAGACCTCGGACGTGGCCGGTGACGGCACCACGACCGCGACGGTTCTGGCCCAGGCGATTTATCGCGAGGGTGTCAAGACGGTGGCTGCCGGCGCAAATCCGATGGCTCTCAAGCGCGGCATCGACAAGGCGGTTGAGGCCGTTGTCGGCAAGCGCGATGAGCATGGCGTGGTGATTGGCGGAGCACTGGCGAAGTTTTCCAAGCCCGTGACCGGCGAAATGATTGCCCAGGTGGGCACCATCTCGGCCAACAGCGATTCCACCATCGGCAACATCATTGCCGAGGCCATGAAGAAGGTCGGCAAGGACGGCGTGATCACGGTTGAAGAGTCGAAGACTCTGGAGACCCAGCTGGAAGTGGTCGAAGGCATGCAGTTCGACCGCGGCTACCTGAGCCCCTACTTCGTGACCGATCCGGACCGCATGGAAGTCTCGCTCGAAGAGCCTTACATCCTGATCCACGAGAAGAAGATCAGCTCCATGAAGGATCTTCTGCCCCTGCTCGAGCAGGTTGCCCGCAACGGCAAGCCGCTGGTCATCATCGCTGAGGACGTGGACGGCGAGGCGCTGGCGACCCTGGTGGTCAACAAGCTGCGTGGCACGCTGAACGTAGCGGCCGTGAAGGCTCCTGGCTTCGGCGATCGCCGCAAGGCAATGCTCGAAGACATCGCCAAGCTGACCGGCGGCAACGCCATCACCGAAGACCTCGGCATCAAGCTCGAGAACGTCAAGATCGAAGATCTCGGCCGTGCCAAGCGCGTGACCATTGACAAGGACAACACCACGATCGTCGAAGGCCGCGGCGACTCGAAGGCCATCGAAGGCCGGGTGAAGGAAATCCGCAACCAGGTGGAGAAGACGACCTCCGACTACGACCGCGAGAAGCTGCAGGAGCGGCTCGCCAAGTTGGTCGGCGGCGTGGCTGTCATCAAGGTGGGTGCGGCAACCGAGACCGAGATGAAGGAGAAGAAGGCTCGCGTTGAGGATGCCATGCACGCTACCCGCGCTGCAGTTGAGGAAGGCATCGTCCCGGGTGGCGGTGTGGCTCTGCTGCGCTCCGCCAAGGACGTGGATGAGCTGATCAAGAAGCTCGAGGGTGACGAGAAGATCGGTGCAACGATCGTCCGTCGCGCCCTCGAAGAGCCTCTTCGCCAGATCGTCGGCAATGCCGGTGAGGAAGGTGCTGTGATCGTGGGCAAGATCATCGACAACAACAATCCTCACTTCGGCTACAACGCCGCCACCAACCAGTACGAGGACCTGGTCGAGGCCGGCGTCATCGATCCCACCAAGGTGACCCGCACTGCGCTGCAGAATGCGGCCTCGATCGCCGGCTCTGATGCTGACGACCGAAGCCATGGTGGCCGATATCCCCGAGCCGAAGCAGTCTGCTCCGGGCGGCGGTCACGGCGGCGGCGGTATGGGCGACATGTACTAAGCAACACGCAGTTGTTACAAGAGAGGCCACCCGCAAGGGTGGCCTCTACCTTTTTGCGCCCAAATTGTGTTGAGCTTCTACACATAAATATGAGATTCTTACACATTGGAGATCCCATGCGGACGAATATTGAAATCGATGACCAATTGATGCAGCAGGCGATGCGTAGCACCGGCGCGCGGACCAAAAAGGCGGTCGTCGAAGCTGGGTTGAGGCTGCTGGTAAAAATCCATGCACAGACAGGCATCCGCCAGCTTCGCGGCAAGGTGCAGTGGCAAGGAGATCTGAACGAGTCTCGTCAGGGCCGAGTTCGAGAGTAGGTTACCGCATGACGATTGTGGATACGACCGTCTGGATCGATTACCTCGCGGGAACCACGAATCCACATACAGATTGGCTCGATCGAGAAATCAACCAGCAGCGCATCGGGGTGACCGATTTCATTTTGTGCGAAATTTTGCAAGGAATTCAGGGAGACTCGGATTTTGACCGTGTCCGGCGTGAATTGTCGAAGTTTGAAATGTTCGCCACTGGAGGAGAAGATTTGGCGGTCGCTTCCGCAAAGAACTACCGAGCCCTTCGATCAAGGGGTTGTACGATTCGGAAGACCATCGATTGCCTGATCGCCAGTTTTTGTCTGATCGAAGGCTATTCCCTTCTCCACCGAGATCGTGACTTCGAACCATTCGAGAAATATCTGGGTCTCCGCATTGTCCATCCGTAACATCGTGGCCGCCCGGCGTTATTTGTTTTTTGCGTGCCCTATGGCCAGGCGCAAACCCACTCGGAACGTGAACGGCAGCGACGGATATCCTATAGGGCCGATTCTCTTGTTGCTGGTCAGGTTGTCGAGCTGGGCATAAGCGGCGAGCCAGGACAGAAACTGGTAGCTTCCGCCGAGATCGAGCTTGGTATAACTGAAGTCCAGATTTCGATTTGGCAACAGCAGCGAGTTCCCTCCCGCCAGGTCACGGCCGCCCAGAAAAGTCGAATCGTCACTGCGGCTGGCGAAGGCTGCCGTGAACCCCACCGAATATTGCGCGCCGTTGTAGCTCACCGCGGCATAGCCGGTATGCGGCGGGCGGTTGAATGGACGGGCTCCGCGCAGCGGATCAAAGGCGCCGATGGGCACCGTAGAGAACGGTGGCGCCGGTTGACCCGGCAGACCGGTGTTGAACGCAGGTTGAAGCGCGTCGGAAGTAAAGGACCGCTCCACCACCGCGTCCAGATAGGTATAGCCTGCGCGCAGAAATAAATTCTTGAACACCGTGTATTCCACCTCGCTTTCAATGCCCTGGGCGCGGAATGCCTGCGAGTTCATATCGAGGTCGCCCGCATTGCTCAACAGGCTCTCCAGTGCCTGCTGCTCAGCTGGGGCTTAATTGCGGCAGCAGCGCCGGCACTTCCGTCGCCGGCACCGGCTCGATCTGCCTGCCGTACTGGTTGTGAAAGTAGCTGACCCGCAGCAGGCCGCGCTCGCTGAGAAAGCTCTGCGCTACCCCGCCCTCATAGGTGCGCGACTGCTCTTCCACGACGGGTGAGATATGGAACTGCTGGATCGACTCTCCGGCCGCCCGGCTGCGTAAGAAGGAAGTTGTAGAGGCTGGCGAACTGCTCATCGAGCGAGGGCTCCTGGTAGCCGTTGGCGAAGTTGAAGCGGATCTTGGTGCCGTGAAAGAGCCCCTTGCCCGGGCGAACCGGATAATAGACCAGCCCAATACGCGGGGTGCCTACCGTCCCAAACAGCTGGTTCTTCTCTACCCCTCCTCCCAGCGAGTAATAGAGCCGGTATTTGTAACTCCCCTGAATTTGCGCGGTGTAGTCATAGTTGCCGCGCTCCAGGGTCTGATCGATCCCGTAGGCTACGGATTTTTTCGCCCCGCGCTCGTCCTCATAGCGGAAGGTGAACATGCCGAGGATATGCTGGGTAAACGGGTAGTCGCTCTGGAAGTAGACCTGGTCGCGATTGTTGACCCGCTCGACTGTATTCGGGATAAATGCCGGCGAAATTCAGGATCGCCTGCCCGGTCACCGAGTAGCCGTTGGCTCCCCGGATGACGGTATTGTATCCGTAATAGTTCGTCCGTCATGGTGAGAGGAATGCCGGCGGGATAGAAATTGATATCTTCTTCGCGCTTGCGCGTCATGCCATAGCGCACCAGGTTGTGCCAACCGCCGATGGTCCGGTTTTCCAGCGACGCGCCAAGGTAAATATCCTGGTTCGATCGCTTGCCGGCGTTGGCAATGCCGTAGAAGTTGAAGGCTCCAGGGGTGCCGGCCGCCGCATCGCTATTGCGCGCGGTGACCCGAAGCTGGGTCGCGGAAGTGAACGCGTAGCCCAGGTTCGCGCTCGCCGTGTAGTCGTGGAATTCATCCATCTTGATGGAGTTGTCGCTCTGGAAGGCGTCAAAGCCGCCGTAGTAATCGAGCCTTTTATAGGTGCCGCCGAGCTGCGCCAGGTTGCGAAAGGTGGTGAAGGTGCCGGCATCGCCCTCGTAAAAGAACGAAGGAAACCTGTGCTGCCCCGTGGAGTACTCAGGCTAACGACGCCGGCAGAAGCATCCGAGCCGTAAAGCACGCTGTTGGGACCACGGTAGACCTCGAACTGTCCTATTCCGGCGGTGGACACGTTGCTGAAGTCGAAAGCGCCCCCAATATCTCCGAGGGAGACCCCATCCAGGTTCACCTGGTTGGCATCGGCATTACTGCCGCGAATGAAAAGCGAGCTCAGGCCGCCATACTCGCCCTGGCGCAGGACGAAAACGCCCGGCATCTGGCGCAGCGGATCAACCAGGTCGATGCGATTGCGGAACTCGCCGCTGCGCTGGGTGCTGATCGCAGCGCTGACCTGCGCTTCGGGAAGCGGGGTGCCGGTGGCCGAGGTGACAATCTCCTGCCTTTACGTTCGCAGCCTCGAGAACCACGTTTTCCTCATGGCTGTCCACCGATCCGGCATAGAAGCTGAGGCTGGTAATTTGCTTGAAATTGCGTGGCCGAGATGAGGACGTAAAATCGTCCGCTGGCGCTGCTGCTGATCTGATAGGTGCCGTCGGTGCGGGTGAGCGCCAGGGCGAGAATCTGGCCATTCTGCACCAACACCACGCTGGCATGGATGACGGGCAGGCCCAAGGGATCGGTGACGGTTCCATGCACAATGGCGGCTTGGGTCGAACGGCAAACAGAGAAGCAGCCAGAGCATAGCAGCAGAGGCAAGAGACGCCGCGATCGAACCGGCATGGAAATCCTTTTTTCTCCCGGAACGAGGGTGGCCTGCACCTCGATAGACGCCGCACTCCGTTCTGGATGCGCAGGCCGGCTCAGACAGAAAGTGGTGACCCCGGGAAGACTCGAACTTCCGACAAACAGTTTAGGAAACTGCTGCTCTATCCACCTGAGCTACGGGGCCACTTGTCTTAAGGCACGGTGCAACTCTAGTTTACAGCGGCAGAGGCTTGGGACGTGCTCTGAGTTGTTGCCCAATTGTTGCCCAATTCCGGAATTACACCCTCCAGCGAGCCATGGCAGCAACTGCGTCCGCTGGTGCCGATTTTATGTAATAGCTAGTCGTTGTGTTCACGTTTGCGTGCCTGAGTATCACCTGAATAGTTTTGTCCGAAACACCGAGGGAATACAAATTTGAGCCCAGCCCCCTCCGCGCAGCATGCCAACCGTGCCAGAGATGCTCTAGATTTGCTTTCCGGAGCGCTGGCATGATCACCCGTCCAAGCACATTGTTCAGACTGATGGGCTTGCGGTTCCTCGCTGCAAAGACGGGTCCGGTTTGGGGATTCCCGCAGCGGAGACGGTGAGCATCGAGCATCTGTGCAAGGGGCTTGATCACCGGCACGGCACCTCGGCTCTGGAACGTCTTTGGCAGCGTGACGAACTCGGCCGCGATGAGCAATATGGAACAGACTTATCGTGATTCTCCTGCTCGAATGCAAGCTTGCTGGATAGTGGAGTGAAACCGGGGGCCGACCCAAGACCTATTCTCGCGGTGCGTAGCAAGCATTTGGCGCAAAGTAGTGGCCTTCGCTACAGGACGCGCGCTGGAGATTCCTCCGCCGCGGCATTCGGCACTTCTAGCGGGTGAAGACAATGACGAGCTTTCGATTTGCACGAGAACCCCACACTTGGCTGCGTACAGTCTCCTGGAGAACCTTGGCTGCTTGTATCGCGGGTACGATCGTCGCGTCCGTGATCGCCCATGGCGAAGTGCCGGTGGGGGTGCCCAAAGCAACGGAGGCGCTTCTCGCCGGCCAGCAGGTCGGTAACATACGTTGGGCGGCCTTACAACTTATCGCGCTGGCAATTCCCCTGTTTTTTCTGTTCACGGTCTCGGTGCACGCCTGCGCCGGATGTGCGAATCTATCTCCGGCCGCCGGTGGTTCTGGACGACCACGCTCTTCGTCTGCGTTTATCTGATACTGGCTGCGCTGATCGCGCTGCCCTTCGATTATTTTGTCGGCTATATCCATCCGCATGACTCTGGATGGGGTCACCAGTCCTTGCCGAATGTGGTGAAGGGCGACGCCGCGCAACTTGTCGTCAGGTTGGTACTCGCATCGCTGTTAATCTGGATTCCCTATCGATTGATCGCCAGAAGCCCGCGTCGCTGGTGGCTCTATTGCACTCTCGCGCTGATGCCGTTCGCCTTTTTGGCTATGGTCGCCTGGCCGGTGTGGGTCGATCCGCTGACGACGACCTATAAGCCTCTCGACGATCACGCGCTCGAAGCACGGATCGACGCGCTGGCTGCGCGGTGCGGCATCCCTCACATCCCCGTCTTGGTCGGCGGCAACAGCACTGGGGTGACCGGCCTGGGCCCGACTAATCGCATCGTTCTACAGAGCAACCTAACGTCGGCCGAGACACCTGACCAAATCGCATTCACCATCGGCCACGAATTGAAGCATTACGTGATGGGCGACAACTGGAAGGGGCTGGCGATCATCGCCGCTTGCTTGCTGGCGGGATTCTGGCTCACCGACCGCCTGGGCCGCGCGGCCCTCCGCCGGTTCTCCCGGCCTTGGGGGTTCAGCGAACTTTCCGACCCGGCATCCTTTCCGCTGATAGTGTTCCTGTTGACCTTCCTCTGGCTAGCCATTTTGCCGTTTTTCAATCTGTTCGCCCGCCATATCGAGCTCGAAGCCGACCGCTTCGGCCTTGAATTGACTCATCAAAATCACGAGGCGGCGAGGGTCTTCGTCAGGGATGTCCAATCCGGTAGGGTTGCACCCGATTGGGATACTTTCTTCCTAATCTTCCAGGCGACACATCCCTCCGTTGCTCAACGGATCGAATTTGCCAACCGCTATAAGCCGTGGGAAACGGGGACACCGTTGGTCTACGGGAATGTCTGCAAACCTGAGTTAGATTCGCGGATCGCCCAGGGTTCGCAGGCCAGCCGATAGCTGGCCGTGCATTGTCAGTTGTTGGCAACCCGCCGAGTCAGTGGCCCAGCACTCCAGGCGTATGAGAGCCAATTCAGGAGCGATTCACTGAAGAGCGCGGCCTTCGGTTCAACCCACCTGCTCCCTTTTAAATGCGATCTCCGTAGTGTGCAATTGTGACCATACACGACAGTCCAGCTGAGCTAGAGTTTTCGTATCCTCCACGCTCCTGGCCTGGCCTCGCGTATGAGAGGCGCGAGCCAAAGGCGGCGTTCCTTGTTCAGCACATATCTCCGCAAAATATTGGTCACGATCATGCTCGCACCCTGTGCGGCTGCTCAGGAGACGAGTGCGATTCCCGCTCGGCTGATCATTCCAGACCAGACTCCCGTCAAGCTTCAACTTAGCCGAAACCGTTTCCTCTGCTCACGCACGCCCGGGAGACCGCCTGGACTTCATCGTTGCGCGAGATGTGAACGTTGAAGGGTTCACCGTGATTCCGGCTGGAACCGTGGCCAGCGGCTCGGTCACCGGAGTCAAGGGCAAGCGGCTCCTAGGAATCGGAGGCGACGTAGCCCTAAAACTCGATTCGGTAGAGCTGGCCAACGGCGATCGGGTCGGGTTGCACGCACGACTGAACGTAAAAGGACGCTCCCGTACCAAACTAATGGCCGCAGGGATGATCGCTACCGGCCTTGTCTTCCTGCCCGCTACGCCGGTTCTCCTACTCACCCGTGGCCACGACAGCACTGTGTTGAAGAGTACGGAGATCACCGCCCATATCGACGCTGCCACATCGGTTCTGTCGGCAGGGTTAAAACCTTCGCAAGAACGCTCTTCCGAACTGGATACGATGATGGATTATCTGCCGCCCCGTGTGTTCAATGCTGAGGGGCGCGAGGGCGACATGGTGAATTTGGTTCTTGTTGGCCAAAAGGAAGACTTGCAAAATGCCTTTGCGCGTGCCGGTTGGGTCAAGACTGACAAATGGAACCCGATCTTCGTCTGGCACTTGTTGTTGCATGGAACCCACGATGCAAGGATACCGATGGCCAGGTTTTATCTGTTCGGAAGAGTGCAGGACTACTCGTATGCCTTGCCAGAGCCGGGTGCAGTGGTTTCGCGGCGTCATCATCTTCGAATCTGGAAAACCGATCACATGATCGATGGGACGCCTATCTGGGTGGGTTCGGCCACCCACGACATTGCCATTGAAGTCGCGAAGCGAGGGCGTCTGATCAACCACAGGATCGATCCGGCCGTCGATGCAGAACGTGATTTTGTTGGAATTGATCTGACGAATACATCGTCGATCAGCCGACAGGAATATCTGCATTCCGCCGATCCGGTCTTTCAGGCACAAACAGCTTCCGGCCAGACCTATCACTCCGACAGCAGAATTCTTCTGTTGGACTTGCATCCGGTTACCTCAACCCAGGCTGGCACGATCGGTCAACCATCCGTTTTGCTTCGGGCGACCTCACTGCCTATCCCAGCGCTGGCAGCGCCTCCCAGATAAGATTAGTCGTCAGCGGCGTCGTTCCTGAGTACGTTTTGGGGATCATCCCGAATGCGAAAGGATAAGGCATGACGCCACATGCGGTGTCCCAAATCCCTTCTTGGGACCGGGAGCAGGAGGCGTTGAAGTCCCTTTCCCTCTGAGTTGGCGCGTGATCGCGTGGGACTCCAGGCTATCCCCCGTGGTGGGCCTGCCCCACCGTTCGAAAGCACCACAACAAATTGAGTCATCGAACGTCACTTCTACAAACAAAAGACCTCAATTGTCGTCGTCAAATCACGGTGTCATTCGTGATCCAACGCGGAGCGTCCTCGTCCGGGATCGGTCGCGTGTTGGGATGTTTCCGACACTGATCTAAATGCCGCTCGTCAGTAGAAATCGACCGGAAAATCACCTCGTCACGGTTGTGGTCATGAAGATGTGACGAGAATACAGAAACGGGAATACCATGATTCATCCCTCATGCCCGCTCTTTCACGCAATACAGTGCTGGCCCTGATTGGGGCGACGCTTGTACTGCATACCACCGAGGAATATTTGACCTTCCCGGCCTACCTGTCGTCTGCTAACCGATTGCTACGGTTGCTGCCACCGCCCGAGTTCTTGCCGAACCCGCAGACCCTGAGGATCGCGCTGGTTATTGCGACAGTGCTGCCTCTCGGTGTAGTCGCGTGGGCAATCTTACGTCCACGCAAGGCCCTGCTGGTATCGGTGCTCTTTCTCGAGTGCATCCTGGTGGTCAATGCAGGCTGGCACATCTTCGCTGCTTGGGCCAGAGGCGGCTACGCTCCTGGAGTGATCACAGCGGTTATGATCAATCTGCCGTTCGGCGTTTACGTGCTACGAAGGGCGCTGAAGGAGCAGTGGATTCCGTCGCGAACGGTATGGCAACTGATCGGCACAGCGCTCGTGCTGCATATCGCGGCCCTGGGCGGTTTCCTGGCAGGATAAGCGAAGCAAAATGCCCCGATAGAATGTCAGCGCGACCGGCAACCGGCTTCCGGCTTCCGGAAAACCAAAACATTTCAGGGCGGATCGACGGGCTCACCCACTGGAGGGCAACGCTGATCGATTCGAGCGGAAACACCTATATAGGCGAGCCTTTACGGATGCCCTCCGCGCAACGGCCTGCGAAGTCGCATTTTCGGTAAATCGCCCAGCCGGAGGGGTCAAGCAAGAGCAACTTACTCAAAATCCCGTTTTTCGGGAGGTCTAGAATTGCTAATTTCGAGAAGTGCTCCACCGGGATTCTTAATCAGATGAATCTTCTCTCAGCGATCCTTAACGGGCCGGACTTCCCGGAAGATAAGCCGGGGCTTCCTGATTTACAAGAAATACAGGCCCCAGCTGAGCGCTTGGGGGGATACCTGCTATTTACGCTGGAGTTGCGATGGCGGCTGCGCTGACGTTCCCACGTTTTGAGAGCCGGATCTTTCCTGGGCGTGTCGGCATCTCTGCTGCGATGGCGATCTTGACGCTTCCTGGTTTGACTAGCGCGACACTTGCACAGACTCTGACAAGTCTGCAAGCAGCAGACAAGCATCCCTTCGTGGGTTCGTTGCAAACCAACGCGAATAAGTCGCGCCCAAAACCAGAGAAAAATGCATAGTAGCCACGCCCATGAGATCAGCGAACGATATATCATCCTTTATCCTCTCTCAGGAGGATTCACTGGCTGCCTCGATTCTCCGAGGCTCGGTCGCCGCGAGAGATTCCTTATGCGCCGGCAGGAATTGCATTAGGACCGGAAAGAACGGCCGCACTACATCCAGATGCTCATCCGCTCTGGCAACAAACGCATCAAACCGCTTCGTGAAGTCGGCTGGCCGCGCTTGCGCCTCCTGCATTCCGTTTAATTTCTCCAGCAGGTCGGCGAGCATCGCGCTGCTTGAAACTTCACCTGCAAGTTTGGCGCGCAGGGATGCAAAGACCCCATCGTAGGAAGCGGCTCTTCCGAATTCTTGCGGGGAATGGATATTCATACGCTTCACCTGCGTTTCTGATGACCAATCTGTCGTCAGCGATCCAATAATTGGGACTTTCACCGTCAAAGCGTTACGGTGGATTTCTTAAGAAAATGCAAGTTCCGGGGGCCGGAAGATGTTTCCTCTCCAATAAGCTCTGCTCTAACTTGTTGCCTACATTCAAATAAACGGCAGTTCTGGGGGCACTTCAAGAAAGGGAATGCCACGTACGCCAAGGGAAATTCAGTTCACATAAGTCTCTCGTAATCAGCAAAATATAAGCAGTGAGTGCGCCGCTCTTCGGCAAACCAGAACCCGCTGCCAGTGTCCGTCTAAACTGTTGAAACCATTGCATCCATTATTTGCAAACGTACATAAATTTTCGTTTCTTGAGGTGTCCCCAGATAGGCCGAACCTAGGAAGCATGGCTACAGTCCCCGACCCTACAAATTGCCTGAGATGTCTATGGCCTGGAGAGTCGAACTTACTCAAAATCCCGTTTTAAGGGCACTTCGTTAAGCATGCTGGTCTCCTCAGTGATGGAAAACTACGGATTGCCCAGAATGAAACCAGAAGAGCGGTGATGCCTGCGCCCAATTTCGACTGCCGGTCCTCAGTACCCTACTGCCGCGCCATGGCGATGCGGACAGCTTCCTCCGGCGAGACGAGGTGATCGAGGCTCACAGCGTCTTCGGCGATGGCTAGTTGGACTCCCTTGACGTGACCAGAAAACTCATTCCCCCGCGATCCGTTGTCCGGTGACACAGGAGATCCTGTGTCCACCCCCACGTCGCAACCGTCATCAGCAGAGAAGGCCATGGCTGCCGTCGCGGCGACCGTGCCCTCGCCCACCTTTTTGCCCTCCACGTATAAGCACGCCGTGCCACCCTTGCCGAGCGCCACCGGGTGTCGGCATTGAACATCTTGTTCCGCCGTACACCCCCAGAAAGCTTAACGAATTGGCCCGGTGGAAGGAGTTCTAAGTAGATCGTCGACCGACTCAAAGCGCGCCTCGTGGCAACTTTCCCCGGAACTGCACTGCCCGTCTCTTGATCGAACACCCAAAGGGATCTCATTTTCTGCTTTCGAAGAAAAGTTAGAACCAAAGGCCGTGAGCTACATCCAAGTTATGTCGTCCGTTCGGCTGCCGGCGAGTCGGTCGGCATTTCTGCAGCTTTCAGGTGATTTTATGCGATTTCTTATCACCTGCGCGTTCTGTCTCTTAGCCCTTAGGCCAGACTGGGCACAACAGAAGGCTAACTTGGTTCCCGCTTACCAGCAAACCGAGGTGGCCGCCGTGGCAATAACGGACGCGGTCACGCCCTCTCCAGTGCCTGAAGGACAGCAAGCCCCGGCGAGTTCGTCAGCCCCCACCGACGCAGCGAACCCGGGAGAAGGGCAGCAGACCAAGCGGATCCTATGGATCTTACCGAACTTTCGGGCCGTCAGCGCAGGAGTAAAGTTACCTCCACAGTCGGTGAAGGAAAAGTTCAAGACCGGCGCCCTGGATAGTTTCGACTATTCGTCGTTCATCTTCGTTGGCATGCAGGCGGGTATAAGCCAGGCAACGGATTCCTATCCGGCATTTCACCAAGGTGCCGCTGGATACGGCCGATACTATTGGCACACATTCGCAGACCAGACCGATGAGAACCTCTGGGTAGAGGCATTCTGCCGAGCGTGCTGCATCAAGACAGCCGCTACTACACGCTGGGGCATGGCGGCTTTATCAAGCGGGGCGTCTATGCAGTGTCGCGAACGGTAATCACGCGCACAGATTCGGGAAGAGAAACCTTCAACGCGTCCGAGGTTGTGGGATCCGGCATAGCAGCCGGAATCTCCTCGGCCTACTACCCAACCCAGTACCGCACCTGGACAAAGGTTGGACAGCGCTGGCTGACCAACGCCCTGCTGGATTTCGGCACGTTCGCAGCGAAAGAGTTCTGGCCAGATGTCAACCACGCTATCTTCCATCAATCCAAGTAGTGAGAAGGAACGCAGGGTGACTGCCCTTCCGTGCCGCTGGAGCGCGGGGCGATGCTGCTTCCTCCCGAGCGACGGACAACCCGAAAGTGGCCCTCCGCAGTCCCCGAAAAGCCGCATTCTCGGTAACTTCCCCAGTTCGAGTCGAACCGACCGGGCAAGTTACTCAAAACCCCGTTTTCCGGGAACTTCAGTCCGCATTCATGAAGCCAACGGTGTTTCTCGGGACCTATCCGGTGCAACTTCCTGCAAGAGGACTTCTGGACAATCGTCGGGAAGGCAGACTCGCCGATCGGCTGTTGCTCAGGATTGCTTAGGGCTTGGTGATTCATCACTCGCGGTACCCATGGCTCGGCCAAGGATCATCTGAGATCAAATCCGCGGCTTCACGAGTGCCTGGTAGACCGGGGGTTGGCTCAACGCCTCCACATTGGGCCATCCGGGGCCGAACATGCGCTGTGTCATACCCACAAAAATCAAATCGTTCGTGGGATCAACCCAGAACCAGGTGTCCGCCGCTCCGATCCAGAAGAACGTGCCTCGACCAACCACTTCGTCGGCTTGCGGCGGGTCCGAGAAGACCGCGCAATCATAACCCCACCCCAAGCCGGGCCGCATAATCACCTGACCAATCGAGAACTCACCGGTCATTAGACTGGGAGCAAGGTGGTTTGAGGTCATGAGCTGTACCGTAGCCGGCGCCAGAATGCGCACGCCGTCGAGTTCGCCGCCATTCAGGAGCATCTGAGCGAAGCGCAGATAATCCTGCGCGGTCGAGACCATACCGCCGCCACCCGAGGGCATCGATGGTTGGGTAGCATAGTCGGTAGCCGGTCCGCTTATCGCCGCGTTCGCGACCAGTTCGCCTTTCTGGTTCTCTGCGTACAGCGTGGCGAACCGGTTCCGCTTTTCCTGGGGAACGAAGAATCCAGTGTCCTTCATGCCGAGGGGCCCGAAAATGTGCTGCTGCATGAAATCGGGCAGGGACTGGCCCGACAATTTTTCAACGATGTAACCCTGGATATCCATCGACACGCTGTACACCCAGCGCGTTCCCGGCTGGTAGAGCAACGGAGTCTTCGCCAGCTTGTCGATCATTTCCTGCAAGGATCGCGATTCCGATACCTGCTGCTCCATGTACATCTTGTCAACCGGAGTATTGCCGAAAAACCCGTACGTGAAGCCTGCGGTGTGGGTCATCAGCTCTTTCATGGTCGGGGGATGGACAGGGTCTTCCAGAATCATCTTGCCGCTCGGATCCACGCCCTTAAAAACCTTCAGATGGGCGAACTCGGGGATGTATTGCGAGATTGGATCGGAAGGATGCCATTTGCCTTCTTCGTAGAGAATCATCATGGCCACGCCGGTGACCGGCTTGGTCATCGAGAAAATGCGGAAGATCGTGTCCTTCGTCATCGGAGCGCCGCTCGCGACGTCCTTCTTGCCGTAGGTCCTCTCCTCGACCACTTTGCCGTGGCGCGCCAAAATTGTTACAACGCCAGCAAGCTGCTTCTCATCCACTTCCCCCTGCATGGCTGCATGGAGCCGTCCAAGTCGCTCGGACGAGAAGCCGAGCGCCTCCGGCTTATTCTCGGCATGATTGGAGGTCTTCTTGTTTGCTTGCTGAGCCTGAGCCTGGGGCGCACCCCCGACAAACAGCAGCCCGGCGAGCAGCGGTAGGGCGAGAGGCAAGAGTCGTGTGTTTTTCATTCGTTTTAGTCCCGATTGATTCTAGTTGCTTTTCGCTGATTTCGGGTGTTCGACGTTTTGGTTCACACCTCACATTTGGGACAAGTCGGCTTGTATTTACCGATGCTGCTGCCTCAAGGCCTGCACCCGGAGTGCCTGCTTCGGGAATCGGTTTGCGAATTGAGAACCGTTTGCCTGAAAAGTCTGGTTATCGGTAAGTTCCCAATCTGGAGGGCCGCGGCGGGCAACGGCTTGTGCCACGGGGTACAACCCCTTCTGATACCTTTACCAGCATTACGCCTCTATGCACGATGACGATCTTCAGCGTCTCTAGCTTGACGTGAAAACCTCGTTCCTCAAGCAAGAGGGCTTGGTCACCGTTAGTTTTGTTCAATTCGCCGGTCCCGCCGCAGATCCCTTCAGAGTCACGGCGCCAGTGACCGTCTTGGGATCGACCGTGATCTCCTTCAGCTTGGCCTCTACCTCTGCCGGAACGTCCTGTTGGTAGCGGCCGGCGAGGTACCTAGCGAAGAACTCCTCCATCGCCGTGACCATGGCAAGATTGTTGATTGGCCGAGCGAAGCCGTGGCCTTCGTCCGGTGCCACCAGGTACTCGACGGGCTTGCCGTTGTCGCGCACTGCGGCCACAATCTGGTTGCTCTCGCGGATATTTACGCGGGGATCGTTCTTGCCCTGCACCACCATCAGCGGGGTCACGATGGACTTTGCCTGGGTCAGCGGAGACTCGGCGATGAGCAATGCCTTGCCCGCTGGTGTCGTCGGATCGGCCATGCGCGCGTATATCTGCTTGCGGCCCGCCTCCCAGTAGGGCGGAATGGCATCGAGCAGCGTGATGAGGTTGGACGGCGCCACAATGGCTACGGCTGCAGCGTAGACGTCGGGCGTGAAGGCCACGCCGGCCAGGGTTGCGTAGCCACCGTAGGAGCCGCCTGCGATGCCAACGCGCCTGGGATCCGCCGTTCCGTCGGCGACCAGAGCCTTGACACCCCAAGTCAGGTCGTCTTGCATTTTGCGGCCCCACTCACCGTTGCCGGCGTTCAGGAACTTTTTGCCGTAACCGGTAGAGCCACGGAAGTTGGGCTGTAGCACCGCGTAGCCGCGGTTAGACAGGAATTGGGCAAAGGTATCGTAGCCGAACGAGTCGCGACCCCACGGGCCGCCATGCGGAAAAACGATCAGCGGCAGGTTCTTCGCCTGCAGGCCTTTCGGCAGCGTCAGGTAGGCTGGAATATCGAGACCGTCCGACGACTTGAAGTGGTACGGCCTGCGCTCCGAGAGCGACGTGCGGGGCAGTTCTTCGCGGATGCGGTACTGCAGCACCAGCGTCTTCGCCTGGCGGTTCCATAGGTAGGTTTCGCCTGGTTCCGTGTCGCTGTAAGCAGTTCACGATCCAGATGTTCTCGTCCTTCGAGCGCGCACCAAATCCGATCTCCTCGCCGGACAGCTTCGTCTGCAGCCAGCGATACTCCTTCTCGAAGGTCTTGTCCTTGAAGTACAGCCGAACGCGGTCGTCCTCATACTCGGTAAAAAGGATGCGGTAGTCGACGTCGGAGAGCTCCATATTGCGGATGTCCACACGCTTCTCCGGGTCGCTCTCGACCTGGGTCGTCGTGCCCGTCCCGGCATCCATCAGGTCCAGCTCGGTCAGGTCCAGCGATCCCTTGTTCGTCGTCAGGTAAACCTGCTTGTTGGTGGCGTCGAAACCCCTCACGCCGCAGCTTTCCAACACCGTACAGCTGTAGATTTGCTTAAGGCCGTCTGGATCGACGCGCAGGATCTCCGTGTCGCCTACTTGATTGGTGCGTTCCGCCAGCCGCAGGTTGCCGTCGTGGTCGAACTCCCACCCGGCGATCTGCTCCGTATTCTTGCGGATCAACTTCTTCTCGCCGGTCGAAAGGTGCAGTTCATATAGGTCGTGCCAGCGCGGATCGCGGTCGTTCAGGCCAATGTACAGAATGTCCGGCTTCGACTTGGGTACCGCGTAGATCTCGGTCCGTACGCCTTTGAGGTTGGTGAGCGCGCGGGTTAGGGGAACCCCTGTCTTCGCGTCTGCAGGCAGGGTCGGATCGATGGCATAGATGTTGAAGTTTTCGTCGCCAGCCGCATCCTGCGAGTACAGGATGTACTTTGAATCGCGGCTCCAGAAATAAGCGCGGACGGGCCGCGTGGCCTCCGCGCTGACCGGACGCGCCGCGGTGAACGGATCGCTCGCCTTCTTCACCCAGATGTTGCGCGTCCCCTTGTACGGCTTCAAGAATGAGAGGTACTGTCCGTCGGGCGAGATCTGCGCGCCGGCAATCTCTATCTCGCCAAAGAAAAGGTTTCGGTCGATGATGGGCGATTGCTGCGCTCGAAGAGCAGTTGGTTCGACCAGGCTGACTAGCGCTACGAAAGAAAAGATAAGCCTCTTCATGAGCGGCTCCGTAACGGAGATCGACGTGTCCCCAAGATACTCCTGCCGGCTATGTCTGCGGAACTTTCCCGCCCAAGTGCTTGGGCGACGATTTCACCATGCCGAACGCGGACGTCATCCAGTCGATGGGAAGTTACCGGAAATCCCGTTTTGCAGGCGCTTCGTTGGGGAGGCTTCCCTTCATTTCATATCGACGGCAGAGGTCCTGAAGCACTACTGTAATCGCACCCAGACGGACTGGCACCCTTCTGAATCACCGTCCCCCCCCGCGCTCAAACTGGGCAGCCCTGAAGAGAAGAGGCCACTTGACTTCCTCGGTGGCCGAGGTCATCATGTTTAGCACTCGTAGACAGCTTTAACGTCCCGTTCTCCGGAAGAGGAGAATCCAATGAGACTGTTCACGCTACTGACATCGTTGTTTCTGTTCGCTTCTGCCGCAGATTACAGCGGCACTTGGGTGGTGAACATCGAGAAATCAAAACTTGAAACGCCCCCGCCTAAGAGCTATGTGATGAAGGTCGAAAAAGCCGGACCAAGTGCGTTCCTCGTAACAATTGACAAGGTGGGTGCCGACGGCAAGGAAAGTCACGAGCAGTTTACTCGCACCTACGATGGTAAGGAGCATCCCGGGCTTGCGAAGGGAGCGACCGAAACTTGCACCCAGGTCGATCCATTTACTCGTCACATCGTAGGGAAGAACAACGGAAAGGTCACCTACCTGACAGATGCGAAGATGGCACCCGATCGAAAAACCATGATTACGCACGAAACATTTTTTGCTCCCGATGGACAAACAAGGGAAGTTCTGGTGTTTGCGTTTGACCGCCGGTAGAGGTTGATGGCGCTGCACCACTATGAATCATGAACTGGCGTCTGTTTAGACGACGTTCCGCTCCGTCCTAAGATCAGCTTCTCCGGATTGGATTAGAGCCGGTGGGCTCCGAAGCGTGCCTCCCACTCTGCGACCTGGGCATCTTCAATGCGCGGAACTCGGCGAATTGCTTTCGATTGTCTTCAATCCGCGAAAGTCGAGCTAGATCGGCAGTCGCCGATCAAATGCTGGGAAGATCCCATGCACGAGGCATTTGGCTGCGAATGCAGCTGCTAGTCTGCATTCGCGTAAAGCTTCACCAGATCTATCACGAAATCCCGCCCGACAAATACGGAGCGCACGCTTCGGCGTTCGTTGAGCCCGTGCACTCCATTGTAATCCGGATCAAGCCACCCGCCTGGTACGCCATAGACCGGAATGCCGATCGCCTCCAGAAAAACACCGTCGGTGGCTCCGGCCAACATCTGCGGGATCAACGGTACGCCGGGGAAATATTTCGCGACCAGCTCATCGGCCGGACCGATTATTTTGGGATCGAGCGGCGGCGGCAAGGCTACAGGACGGATCGGGGGCACCATCGTGACTTTGACACCGGGATCGCCGATCGCTGCCACAAGTGCCGCCTGCGTCCCCTCCACGGTTTCACCGGGGAAGATACGGCAATTTACATTGGCCGCAGCGCGCTGCGGTAAAGCATTAGTAGCGTGGCCCCCTTCCAGCAGAGTCGCGACGCAAGTGGTGCGGAGCATGCTGTGATAGGTGCGATCCTTGGAAACAATCGCCTCCGCGGCTGCATCGTTGGGGTCCCGCGACAGCGCTATCATCGCATGGCCCAGATCGTCAGCGCGCACCGCGCCCGCCTTGGCAAAAAAAGCCCTGGTAGTGTCAGAAAACTTCACCGGAAATTCGTAGTCGCGCACTTTCAAGAGCGCGTCACTGAGTTCATAGATCGCATTGTCGCGGATCGGAATCGAGCTGTGCCCACCTGCATTGACGGTCTCAAGTCTGTAATTTTGGGAAGCCTTCTCGCCGACCTGAATGGACTGATACAAGATCTTTCCGTGACCGTCGGTGCGCCCGCTGCCACCCTCGTTCAGCGCGAAAGCCGCGGATATCAACTCGGGCCGGTTCTTCGCAAGCCACTCCGCCCCATTAAAGGCGTACGTCGTCTCCTCACCGCAGGTCAGCGCCAACTTGATCGTGTGCTTCGGCCGATAGCCGCTCTGTTTGAAGCCCGCCATCGCATCAACCCAGGTTGCATCCAGGGCCTTCATGTCGGCAGTTCCGCGACCATAGAAATACCCGTTTTCCTCGATCAAGGTGAAGGGATCGCGTGTCCAATCTTCGCGCTTGGCCTCGACCACGTCGAGATGGCCGAGCAGCAAGATCGGCTTCGCTGTGTTCGAGGTTCCTGCAAGGATGGCGACTAACCCACCCTCCCTGGGATGTTCGGGCACAGAAAACAACGTTATATCTTCGTCGGAATAACCTGCCGCCTTTAGATGCGACCGCAATCCGCGCGGCCGCCGTAGTGCAGCTCCCCGCCGAAAGCGTTGTGTTGGTCTCGACCAGTTCTTTGTAAAGTGCAAGAAAGGCAACCTGGTCGGGCCGGAGCGGCGTCATCGGCGCTTCCTGCGACATCGCCGTTTGCATCGCGATTGCCAGGCCCATCGCACCGAAAACTCGCTTGAGCATGATGAATCCCCAATCGTGGCGGTTAACAAAAAACCCGTGTATCAAGTTGCGAGCGCTTCCGCGTAGCAGCGTACCACAGGATCACTACAGCCTGAAAAGTCGGGTTTTCAGTAAGTTCCTCCGGCTCCGGGGGGCGGGGGGGGCAAGTTACCTGAAACCCCGTTTCTCGGGTCTACTAACCTGCCGGGCGTTGAACAGCGGCGGCTATCGCGCTACTGCTCTACAAATCCAGGTTGCGTGGTGGAGAGATTCGTGTAGAGCTTGCCGCCATCAGAGGCTACCACGTAAAAACTTGCCCTGCCCCACCAGCCTGATCGAGGCGATATGGGCAACGAACCAACCTTCAAGCCGGTTCTTCCTGGTGCGCCGAGCACGGCCCGGATCGTGGGACTGCGCTTCGTAACTGAGGCGTAAAATCGCCTCAGCTTGACCACGACACTCAATATCGCTCTGCTCGTTATGAGCGTCATTTCGTTCCTTGCGGGCTTCGGAGGAAAAACCTGGAGGGAAGGCAGTGAGCCGGCTGTTGAACGAATCACGCCTCGTGGCTGGATCGCTCTTGTCTGTCTTGTGATCGCGCTAGGGATCGGTATTTGCAAAGAGATTTACACGGCGAAGGCCCAGCAGAGAAAAGACTCAGACGCGGAAATTGCCGCAAATCAGGTCAAGCTCGACGCTCAAAAACAGCAGAATGCCATGCAACAGGCGCTCGACCAAACCCAACAACAGCTTGCGGTATCGGAGGCAAAATTGGAGGGGCTTCAGGCCGAAAACCAGCTCATCCAAGATCAGTTGACCGGTGGCAAGGCGCTTCCCTTGATGACGATCTTTCCGCAATTTCCAAGCGTTGACAATTCCTTTCCTTTGGTCCTGACCGTTTTAGGTCAGGCACCACTTTACGACCTCTCGTACCATGTCGGAGAAGAGCCTAACAAGATCCGGACACCCGAAGAGCTACAGAAAATTGCCACGGAAGCCGGCAGGAATTTAAGTACAGGGAGTTTCCCCGGTCTCATAAACGTCGGCACTATTTTCCCGGGAAGGGCTACAACGCAGGCATATCGAATTCATCCGAAAACATCCGGCGAAAATCTATATCAGATTGACTTCGATGCCAGGAATGGAACCGTGGAGGAGATGCTCGGAGTTCGGTTCGATGGGACACAGCATATATGGCAGTTTCAATACAAGATCGTCAGCTATCGGAAGGCCGACCCGAAGAAAGTTCTTGCAAAGCAGGACTGGGTGCCAAAAAAAGCCATGCCGATAATGATTGGCGACAAGCCGCCCATACATTGATCCGTGCGGGCCGAAAAGATCATTCGTCCGCTTGGTAAACGGGGCAAGTTACCGGGAACCCCGTTTTTCAGCGGACTAGGCAGCAGCTCTATACTGAACAGCCCATCTTGTTTCACCTTGGGCCAAATCAAGGAAACTAGGATAGACGACGATCGACTCGCGAGCTATCGACCCCTTAATGCCATTCGCCGATCACCAATGAAAGTCAGGCGCTGCTCTCCACTGCCATCACTTTCCCACCACGCATCCATCTCACCTCTGAATAAGTCTTTCGGCAGCTTCTTCGCGGCCAAGCCGTTTTCCCATACGGTCACACCAACAGCTATCGCATCTTCGTCCGGCAGATCAATGTGTCCGTTTCGGACATCTGCATAGCGCTCGGCCCGTGTCCGTCCATCCTCGGTGTTGATGTACTTCCGTACGGTGAGCTGCAAGAGCTTATATTCATGGACGGTAATCAGCGCCGCGATTCGTGTATTCTGAACGCGGTTTATGCGCGACATCTGGCCATCGCCAACTAAAAATTCGGCTCGTATCTGATCGCGATGAGCTTCGCCTGTAACCGGATCGAGAGGTACTATGTAACCGTGATTGCCATACATTGCCCCCAGCATGACGACGGGACTCTCAAGCATCGCCAAACTGATCGGCGGTGCGACGAGAACCAAGGCGCAGACATAATCTTTCGCATATTTGAACTTTCTCTTTCCAGCCTCGATATGTGACCTGATTGGGGTATAAGGATTGAACGCGCCGGATCGTTTTGGCATCGGAGCGTTTTCGATGTCCTTTACATCGAGCAGGATTTTATCTGCTTCGGGATGATCTATGACGAAGTCAAACAGTTGGCGTATCCCAGGAAGCTCTGGCTCATGCTCGAACTTGATGTTCTGCGAAGTCAGATATTCCGCAAAGAGCATTTCGCCGTACGTAAACTTGTTTGTCATGGCGCGAACTAATGTCTCAGTGGACGAATGATCGAAATCCAGAGACGCAGGCCGTTCTTGACCCAAGGATAGCGCCCGGAGAAAAGGCCGCATGGACTTTTTGAACGCTCCCTGCGGCCGTGGTAGGGTTCGGTATACCCCGATAGGTGCCGACGTCAGGGCGGCCAGGTCCAATAGCGATGGGACAGAAATGACGGTCGAAAACGGACCCGCCAAGGGGCTCAAATAGAAGTACATGTGGGACGATCCAGAGTGCTAGCAGAATAGTAAACAGCGGGTCGGTGTTTCTACAGCTTACGGCGGGCCGGCGGCAGGGAGGTTTCTGGGCTGTGGCGGGGCAGGTTACCGATAATCCCGTTTTTCAGGCACTTCGATATACGAGCTTAGATCGTTAGTCGGGAGCATGAGGTCCGAGTTGTCGAGCATGCCCTAGACACCTGCTGAAGAGGGTCCGATGGAACCCTCAATGAGTGCATTGCCCTGTTGTTGCCAAACGAGATTAGAAGTTTAGAACCCCTGGTAGTTGTATGACCGCTATCGGTCGACGTTGTCGAGCAGCCAGATATTGCCGGACTCCTCCGCCATGGTCAATACGAGTTTGTCGTGGGTGAGCGAAAACCCGACTTGCGGTATCGAATCTGAAATCCTCACGCGCTGGTTGTCGAATTTGGATATCTGAAACGGCTGGCCAACGGTCTTTCCCGTGGCCGGATCGAAGCGGATTCCCCAGACATTGAAGAAGCCGCCGGCCCCTGAAAGGAAGTAGATCGTCTTCCCGTCGGGAGACCAGCGGGGCTTATCGTCCCAGCGGCGGCCGTCGGTAATGCGCGTCCAGGGACCACCCGACGCGGGCACGACGTAGAGCGCGGACGCGGGGTTCGGTGAGTTCGCGACGGCTTGAAAGACCACCCATCGGTCGTCAGGGGAGATGTGGGGCTGATACATCTGGTACGCCGGATTGGAAACAATCTTTTGTGCCGCCGTTTCGGCATGCCGAAACGATGAGAATGGGATCAGCCAGACTTGACCTCCCGTTACGGCCAGTAACCACTTGCCGTCTAGAGACCAATCATAGACATACATTTTGATCCCACCGGTCAGTGGCTCTTCATCCTGGCTTTGGCTCGACCAGAGCATGAGTTGATGCTCGCCTGTCCTGAGATCCTTGCGGTCATAGATGAGTTGCTTACTGTCGGGCGACCAAAGCGGACTCCAACTTGAAAAGCCTTCAGCGGGAATCTGAATCTCGCTCCCATCCACCAGCGATTTCACCCAAACCTCGTTTCGGACGTCGCCCCAAGCCGGCCCATAGCTTTCGCCATGGGGAACGTAGTAGGCGACTTTCGTGCCGTCAGGCGATAGCTTCGGGTCGATTGAAAGCTTTCCAGGCGAAGTGATGGCGTTGCCATTGCCAATGATCTGGCCAGTTCTCGCGTCGAACGAGAAGAGCCAGGTCTGAATTCGCTGCGACCTCGCCGTGAAGGCCAGCCGCTTGCCATCGGCAGAAACCGCGAGCGCGGCATCGGGCCCCGGGCCAGTGGTCAGGCGATCAATGCCGGTAGCTCGCAGCGTTCCGGGATCGACTGTCAGCTTCCAGATGTTTCTCGCGCCTCTGTAGCCCTGCACGAAATAGATGGCATCTCCCGAAGGTGACCAGCAAAAACGGTACTCCCCGAACTGCTGGCTGGCATTGGTATCCCCGGAAGCCTCTGCGAGTTCTTTCTGGACCGCGGGAGCAATATCCAGTTCAATTCCGGGTCCCCCGTCAAGAGGTACAGTCCAAAAGGCGGGAGTTGGCGAGGAGGTTCCGACCCAGACGGTGATCCTCTTTCCATCCGGATGCCAGGCCGCTGAAGTCGCCCAGAATTGCTTTTGCGAAATCCACTCGCCCAGTACTTCGCGGGGTGGGCTGCCATCAAGCCGCGCCACGTAGAACCGGTTGGAATAGCCGATTGCCGTAAAGTGAGTCCGAAACAAGACCTGCGAGCTGTCTGGTGACCACTGAGGAAAGTAGCCGAAGGGAGCAATTTTCCGTTCGAGTCCGGCACCACCGAGGGCAGGAATCACATATATTGCGCCGTCCCCCTGCTCGGAACGATAGGCGATATACTTTGCCGTCTGGAGACCAGGCGGGTTGTATGTTCTGGCCGGGCCGTTTGGTGATCTGGATGGGGTCGCCGCCGCTGACTTGCTGGACCCAGATGTCGAACTTTCCGCCCCGGTCGGAACTGTAGGCGATGAAGCGGCCATCGGGCGACCAGGTGGATCCCGCCTGCAGGCCTTCGTCGAAGGTGAGCCGCGTGAAACTCCGTTGGACCGGCCTTGGAGCATGGGTGCGCCATTTTTGGTAGGCGAGCCAACCTGCACCGGCCAGCAGGACGAATGTGCTGCTGGCCAAAAAGAGCACTACCGCAGTCTTGATGCGTGCGGGTCGAGGAACTGCTATCGAATTCTCTTTATCTCCCGCGGCACCTCCAAGGTGTCCAACCGGCGCGATGAACCGATAGCCGCGCCGCGGCAGAGTCTCGACAAAGCGCGGGCTCTCCGCCGAATCGCCGAGCACCTCCCGGATCTTGTTGACGGCGGTGTTGAGGTTGCGCTCGACATCCACAAACGTGTCCGGCCAGAGACGCTTTTGCAGCTCTTCCCGTGTCACCACGTCGCCCGGGCGTTCCAGCAGAATGGCGAGCACCTGGAACGGCTGCCCGCTGAACTTCAGCTTCACGCCATCTTTGCGCAGCTCGCCCGTTTGCACGTCTGCTTCAAACGCGCCGAACCGTACAAGCGGGGGACGGGATTGTGTTTCAGCCATTGGGGAAGCTTCCGTACGGTTCAGGGCTGCCCTTGCGGTTCGTGTTTCACCTTACGCCTTGCTTATTTCAAGTTCAACAATCGCCAACAGTTAGGCCGATCAACATCTTTTCCATATTTCATTGACCCGCTTTTTACCCCCAATCCATTGAGGTAGCCACATATAGCCGCCAATGTCGCCTTCGGCTCGCAACCCGCGAGCGGAGGCCGACATGAAATTCCCATCGCTCTGCTGTTCCCTCTGTGTCCTTCTCGCCACCGGAATTGCCTTCACCGCGATTTCCAGCCAGGCGGAAACCCGTTGCCCGGGTAACATCGCCACCATCAGACCGCGACTAGTCGCCAATGCCCTGCTCGTTATTCCCGTGAAGATCAACCAGTCCGGCCCATTCGACTTCATGGTTGACACCGGCAGCCAGCTCAACGTGATCGACCCCGCGCTCGCCGCCCAGCTTAACCTGAAATCGCAAGGTACGGTCGGCCTGGTCGCCACCGCGGCCTATTCCCAGGCGTCTGTCGCAATATTGGATTCGTTGGTGGCGGGGTCACAGGTGGTGGTAAAGCCTCTGGTCGTCGTCCAGGATCTGGGGCCAATCCAGGCGGCAGATCCACGGATCCGGGGCGTCCTCGGAGAGAACTTCCTCGCTCACTTCGATGTGCTCATCGACTATGGGCGCGGACTGCTCTGTCTCGACGAAGCGAATCTTATGGAAAAATACCTTCTCGGCGAACGGATTCCCCTGGTGACATCAAAGCACCCCGGAACCGACCTGCCGTTCTCTCCACGACTCGTCGTTTCAGTCAATCTCTCCGACACAGGAACCCGCCCGATCCTGCTCCAGGTCGACTCCGGCAGCGACGGCGCGATGCTGTATGCCGGCAACAGGGAATTGGAAGAGCCGCTACTCAAGCGAGCCAAGCTTCAGGGACCAGAGGTAAGCGATGCGCGCAGGGCGTTCGCTGTTCTGCCTCCGCAGGACATGAGGCTTGGTAGCCGCATCGTTCGGAAACTTCACTTCGTGACCCCAGCCAGTGGGTCGCAGAACGTTCCAGATCGAGAGGAGGACGGGATATTGGCTACGGTGCTCTTTCAGCGAATATATGTTAGCCACTCAGATCGGTTCGTCATCTTCGATCCAAGGTAATCCGAGGATCGGTCGTCCGGCTGCAAGCGCTGTTGGTTGCATGAGTGACCTCCGGTTCTCGACGAGTGATAAACCGCCGAGGCACTCATTGAACGCCCGAGTGCACGGAAGAGACGCCAAGCCTTGGATCGCGAGCGAATCTACGGTCAATCCTCAAGGCATCCTGCGCAGTGCCTGCAAAGTCGGGTTATCGGTAAGTTGCCCAGCCGCAGGGGAGGCGCTGGCAATTTAATGGCATGGTCCGCCGCCTATACCCGACAGTTCAGCTGGGTTATAAGGATCGTACGGAGGAGGGGTGCCATGGAGTTGTTCACGCTGGGTATTGATTTGGGCGAGACGACTTTTCATGAGCCTGACCGCATCCGCCGCAAACGCCGGCGGCTCCCCTCAAACGGCCCTATCAAAACTGCCCCGAGGGAAATCTCGCGCGGATCCTCGCGTCCTGCCGGGGGCAGCCCCGATAGGGTCCTATCGTTGCTCGGAACTGATCCGCGCCGCCGCAACGGTGGGTCAATGTGCGCTTTTGCCTGAAACTTCAGGCAGAATTTCGCATTGGCGGCGGATGCTCCGCTATCATTTTCATCGATTGACAGTGCTTACTAGGCCGATCCAATCCGGTGTTTCCCGGAGCACTGGATTACCGCTAGGCTAAGGAGATCAACATGACGGTGCAGAAACAAATCAAGGAGTACATTACTGCTCAACCGGAGCCAAAACGCAGCGAAATGCAAGAGCTACACGGCATGATTTTGGCGTTGATGCCAGCTTGTAAGTTATGGTTCTTAGATGGGAAAGACGAGAAAGGAAAAATCGTTTCCAACCCAAACATTGGATATGGATCCCAAACTAGTGAATATGCCAATGGAAAAACCAGGGAGTTCTATCAAATCGGTGTCAGTGCTAATACAACAGGCATTTCCGTCTACATTATGGGAGTAGAGGACAAGAAGTATCTGGCCCAGACATTTGGGCGGGATCTCGGCAAAGCGAGCGTGACAGGGTACTGCATCAAATTCAAAACATTAGCAGACATAAAAGTCGACGTTCTCAAAGCAGCAATACAGTATGGGATTGGCCATACAAACATTCATCATTGATGCAACTTGGGTCAACGCACTGCCATCCCTGGCAATAGATGCCGTTCTCAGTCCGGGCCCGCCATCACAGACTCGTCAGGGTCGAGATTCGGATTAGTACCGAGTCGGCATAGCGGAAGTGATCGCCGGTTCGGCCCTCGAACTACCTAGTTCCTCCCGAATAACGGGCAAACTCTGAATCAAATCGAACGCGGGAACGCAAAGAGATGATTCACGACACCTTGGGACAATCAGGAGAGTGCGCGTAGATTGTTCCGGAGGCGGTCTGGGTCGCGAATCGCCGAGGAGACCCTCAACCGCGAGGTGGGTACTCTCCCAGATGGGAACGGCTTGTACAAGCAATCTTCGCCCCTCTGGGGTCAGCGTCAACAGACGGGCGCGGCGGTCGGCAGGATGGCCCCGGCTAAGAGTTTTTACACCAGTACGCGCATAGGCGCGCCCGCGCGTGAGAGCAAAGTTAGGAGCAGCCGCTTGATAGGATTAAACAAGTGAATGAACTGGCTCCAAGACAAGCACAATTCGTGGCCGAGTATCTAATTTGACCCGAACGCTACAAGGGCGGCAGAGAGGGCAGGCTACAGCCCAAAGACGGCGTATTCCCAGGGGCACCGGCTGTTGAAAAATGTTGAAGTACAGAGGGCGATTCAAGCAGCTATGGATAAACGGGCTGATAAGCTGGAAATCACCGCGGATCGAGTGCTTCAGGAAATCGCCAGGCTGGCATTCAACGATCCTCGCAATTTCTTCGAGTCTGATGGCTCACTCAAGCAAATCCATGATCTGGACGACGATGCGGCCGCCTGCATTGCCGGCATGGAAGTGATTGAGCTGTTCGAGGGAGCCGGCGAGCAGAAACACGCCTATGGATTGCTGAAGAAGATCAAGATTGCCGACAAGGGGCAGAACCTTGAGCGGCTCGGGCGGCATTTGAAGCTTTTCACGGACAAGACAGAGCACTCTGGGCTGATGGGCGTGCAACTTATTCATTCGATACCGCAGCCGGAAAGGGAGGAAGATGTGGATGCTCGCTAACCCCCTTTTGTGGCGGTGGTATTGTGAGAGGGCTCATTCTCGCTGTTTTGTGGATAGTGTGTGGCCTGTATAACCGGGAGAACCATGATGGCCGATTATCGATCTCTGCGTTAATGGCGCGCACGATAGCGTCAAGTTCCATGCAGGCGATTGTAGGTTGGGCCAATCGGGAAAACCTTGCGCTAGAGCAAGTTCGCTGTGTTTCATCCGAAGCTGTGAGAGGCCGCTGACACCGCGCGGGGCAGGCTGAGATACCCCTGACCAGCGCTTTGGATGGTGGAGCACGCTCTTCTTCTGTCCTTGGGTGACGGTTTGCCTGCTTAAAGATGGCGGACCAGCTCAACGGGTCAATAGGCGCTTGTCTTCGGATTGTCAGCGTTTGGCGCAATATGGCATATCGACTTTACGAAGCACTTTAAAGTAATTTGTTGCTGCGAACGCGGATCCCCCTACAACTTCCCCGGCCCGATCGAAGAGGGGATGAATTTACTCGAAATTCCGTACCTGGCCGTTCAGTTCCGAGCAGCAACAGGACAGGTTCCCTTTCTCGCTTTCTCGCGGATCGGCACTTCGGCTCTGCAGGGCAGTTTGACAAGCTCTCTAGGGTCAGTAGACGCGCCTTCCGGTGATGGTGTATTTCGCGTCGGGAGGATCCTCTGAGACGATCACCTTCTCCTCCGCAGGTTTCTTCTCCTCCGCAGCTTTCATCGCCTCCGCAGGCCTCTTCGCTTCTGCAAGTCTCATCGCCTCTGCAGGTTTCTTCTCCTCTGCGGGTTTCATCGGCTCCGCAGGTTTCATCTCCTCCGCAGCTTTCATCGCCTCCGCAGGCCTCATCGCCTCTGCAGGCTTCAGCGCGGCCGCAGGTTTCAATGCCTCTTCAGGCTTCATCGCCTCTGCAGGCTTCTCTGGGATCATCGCCCACGCGAAGCCGTGCGCCAGCCACAAAAAGAAGCTGGCGAAGAGGCACACCAAAACAAGGCCAGCGAAGAGGAATACTACCTGGCCTTTCGTGTTGGCGGCGGCATACAACCCGATTGAGAAGAAGGCGACGGTTGCGAATGAGAAGCCGCCCGCGAAGCGCCCAAGTCGACGCGATAAAACACTCATGCGATTACTCATTTAGGTCCTCCGTCGCTTGCGAAATAGACCCCGGAGAGCTTATTGAACAGAGCCGCTTACCTGTTCAGATAGGTTGCACCCTTCGTCTAGGGCTTCAAGTCTATCCCGATTCTTCGAGGAGGGTTATTGTGCGAATTACCAGTTCGTGGACTTGTGAAGAGGCGGAGGTTCGGGATTCGCGGCAGCAGGCTCAAGGCTTCAATTCGGAACGCTGCACAAGTTGTAGGTGGTGTCGGTACGGACCGTGCGGCCCTCCTCGGCCAGACCCCTATCAGCTCAAGTTC
The DNA here is from genome assembly GCA_963757515.1 of uncultured Acidobacteriaceae bacterium. GTDB lineage: Bacteria > Acidobacteriota > Terriglobia > Terriglobales > Acidobacteriaceae > PALSA-350. Next base: position 165,756 of record CAVWRV010000020.1, read on the forward strand.
CCGGATTTCATCCGGGGTCATAGACAATATGCGTTTCGCCAGGCGGCTAAGACCTACGATGGTCATGGGTGAGAGTGTATAGCAGCGCCTCGCTTGACCGTGTGCTGGACCCTGACCCTGGCAGTCGCGCCAAATCCCGGAGCAGACGAGCGTTACCTCAGTGTTGAGGCGGCCTCAGCGGGGTAGATCCTTCTTGCCACCTATTTGTACGGGGCTGTCTTGTTGATCAGCCAGGCAATACCGGCGCCCGCTGCCATCAGGATAATCCCCAACGGCACGGCCGCGAAAGCCCCATTGGCTATGAGACCGTACGCTATGAAGAAAAGACCAAGTAGAAGAAACCCAACTGAAGCGATAAACAGTAGGGTGCGGACTAACCCTGACGCGCTTTTCTGGTAGGTCACCCCGCAAGAGGGGCACGTGTTGAATCCGGGATTGATTTTGGTTCCACACTGTCCGCAAACCATAACACTTTCCTTCCCAACGGGCCCAGGAATGCCCGCCATTCTCCGCCGATGACTCGGACGTTCATGGCGGCGGCGCGACATGGCGAGGTAAGTATAGGCTCATTCAGGAATCAGTCTCTCCCGGGTCTGGGAGTGCCCAACGGCCCGAACTCAGGCTCCCCCAAAATAAACCAAGAAGCTCTGTGGCGAGCTTCCTTCACTGCTCCAGAACCATTTGCTTCTGGCACATAACACAGCGCCACTTCACGCTCCCGGAATGAGATCTTTACAGGGCGCCGGGCAGTAAGGCTTTTGGAACAGTCCCCGGGGTGTTTGGGCCTGTTTTTAAGCCGTCGAGCTGCGAACAAAGGTGGAATGAATGGGGGCGCGCACTGGGCAGTCTGGCACACCGGCAGATGTTGGAATACTATGTTAGGCCGTGGCGGACGCCGGGCCGCTTGTGCACGCGGACGAAACCATTCGGCAGACTCCCAGCCCGTTCCTCAGCCACTCAAGTAAGTGGAGGATTCCGATGGGCGCTGTCCTCAAAGAATGCGCGGTAAGTGCGGCTGTTGCGATGTTGCTTCTTGCGGGCTGCTTGGAAAAGACCAAAACCCCTGTCACCGACGAGTCTAAAACGGCAAGGGCGCCGGCAGGCCCTCCGGAACCCGTAACGGCCAAGACGGCTTTTTGGCCGATGTACACGGCCGGCCGGCACTGGACTACCGATATCGTGATACTTAGGCTCACGCCGAAGGAAGTGCCAGGGTTTAAGAATGAAGCCGGCAAAGCGGCAATGTGGGAGGCAATGTTTGCTTCCCCCAGCCTGCATCAGTACCGGGTCTACTCTTACGCAATCGCCTCCTCCCCGCCGGACATTTTCAAGGGCGTGAGTGCCGGCCTCCGGGTGCCTTGGAACGGCGTAACGCGCGACGCTATGCCGGTTGAGCTTACTAGCTTCAATGTCGATTCGGATGTCGCGTACCAAGCCGCAGCAGCGGATGGGGCGGCTTGGTTGAAGAAAAATCCAGACAAGGCACTCTCATCTTTTGCACTTGGGAACACCTACAGGTTTCAGGCGCCGGTCTGGTATCTGATGTGGGGGGATAAGAAGTCCGGTTATGTTGCCTTCATTGATGCCAACAGTGGAAAAGTGCTTAAGCAAAGATAACGGATACCGCTATCAGCACGGCCATGTGCCGTGTAGTGGGCATTCCGGACACGTAGCTTTCCGCCATCTCAACTGCTGCTCTATCCACCTGAGCTACGGGGCCCCGTGTCTTAACTGATGGTTTCAGTTTACCGCAGGGGGATGGGAGGGGAAGGTAGTGTAGTGCGCCATCCTGCGATTGACCTGCCACAAAAGCCGGGTGCCCCATATCTCGCTCGTTTTTCGCGTTTTTTTCGCGAGATGTGGGGGGCGACCGTTGGTCGCCCTTTTACCACCTGAACGGATGCCAGTCGCAGTACAGTGGGATCCATCACCTCACATAGACGATGCTATGAGTGACGCACTACACTACGCGCCCAGGCGTATCAACCGGAAGAGCGCCGCGATCATGGCATCGATGTCTTCGAAGCTGTTGTAAAGCGCCAGCGAGGGACGGACGGTTTTCTCCAGGCCGAACCTGCGGAGCGTGGGCTGGGCGCAATGGTGGCCGGAACGCACCGCGATCCCTTCGCGGTTGAGCGCGGCGCCCACCTCTTCGGTTTGGAAACCCTCGAGCACAAAGGAGAGCACACCTGCCTTTTCCTTGGCGGTGCCGATGATGCGCAGCCCAGGAACGCGCAACATAGCCTCGGTTGCATAGACCAACAGCTCATGCTCGTAGCGGGCTACATTGGGCATGCCGATGTGGTCGAGATAATCGATGGCCGCGCCCAGTCCTACGGCATCGGCGATATTGCCGGTGCCGGCTTCGAATCTTCCCGGCGGAGGCTGATAGGTCGTCTTCTCGAAGGTGACATCGACGATCATATTTCCGCCCCCTTGCCACGGAGGCGTTTCCGCCAGCACCTCCGGCTTGCCGTAGAGCACTCCGATCCCGGTGGGCGCGAACACCTTGTGGCCGGAGAAGACATAGAAATCGCAATCCAGAGACTGCACATCGATCGGCATGTGGGAAACGGCCTGCGCGCCGTCGAGCAGAACCCGGGCTCCATAACGATGGGCCATTTGCACCATCTGATGCGCTGGGGTGACGGTGCCCAGGGCATTCGAAACCTGGGTGAAAGAAACCAGGCGCGTCTTGGGGCTCAGCAGCTTCTCGTACTCATCGAGCAGGATCTGGCCATCGTCGTCGACGGGTGCTACGCGCAGGCAGGCGCCCTTTTCCGCGCACAGCATCTGCCAGGGAACAATGTTGGCGTGATGCTCAATCCAGCTGATGACGATCTCATCGCCCTTATTGATGTGGCGCCGTCCCCATGCCTGGGCGACCAGGTTGATGGCCTCGGTCGCGCCGCGCACGAACACGATCTCTTTCGAGGACGACGCATTGAGGAAGTGCGTCACCTTGCTGCGCGCATCCTCATAGGCATCGGTCGCGCGCGCTGCCAGGTCATGGGCGGCGCGATGAATGTTCGAGTTCTCGTGCTCGTAGAAATAGGAAATGCGATCGATCACGCTCTGTGGCTTTTGCGTGGTCGCGGCGTTGTCCAGCCAGATCAGCGGATGGCCGTTGACCTGTTCGTTCAAAATCGGAAAGTCGCGCCGTACGGAGCCAATATCAAACTGGTTCCGGGAAGCTTGAGGTCGCCGACCTGCGGATGCGACGGGCTCCTGGCGTTGGTCGCCGCAGCCCCTCTCGAGAAAATAAAACGACGAGGAGTCAGTCAGCGCAGCTCGGGCATCGTTTTCGTTCAGTAACGGCGGCAGGGGGAAAGCTTGGGCACTCCCGCTTCGAAGTAGGGAAACAGCGCCTGGTCGAACTCCGGCATCGGGAGCGAAAAGGGCGCAGTTGCGTGGGGCAGCAGTGAACAGCAGGTCGCTCTTCTGTTGGCGCCATGGTGTGGGTGGGCGCCATGCGACGCTCGGTTGAGGCCGCCGGCATTCTCCAGAAAGTAGAACGGAGAGGTTGTCGTCAAGCGCGGATCTTGCATCGTCTTCAGTCCGTAATGGCGGAAGGGGCGGGAGCACCGGCACACCTGCTTCAAAGGACGGAAACGTAGCGCCAAACTCGGGCATCGGCAGCGAGAAAGGAGATACCGGGAGCCCGCGCCGCGCTTCGGGATCACTCTGAACAGCAGGTCCCTCCACTGCGCTGCGCTCCGGTCGGGATGACAATTCTGTGGGAAGGGTAATTGCTGCGTCGGCCCCATCATGAAGGGCGACGAGCTCCGGCGCCCGTATCGGGAACTGGGATCTACCCGCCGATGGTATCGCCGGCAGCGAAGGCAGCGGCATGCCGAATTCAGGCAGCCGGGTTTCGAAGGCCGGCGTCAGGTCCTGCGCATCGGGCATGTAGGGCGCGACGGAGGCGGGAAAACTCTGCCCTGGCTGGGCGCGGAAGAACTCGTTGGCCAAACGGGTCAACATGGCTACATCCGGCAGCGAACCGGTCAGGCTGGTCTGGTCCACCGGTGCTGGTCACCGCTCAAAGCCCGCGCTGGTCCTGATCACTTGTACTCATGGTATTGTCCGACTTCTACATTCTCGAGCACACCCAGCGCGTCTTCGGCAAGTACCGCCGCGGAGCAATACAGAGACACCAGGTAAGAGGCTATCGAATTGCGGTCAATACCCATGAAACGGACGGAAAGGCCAGGAGTTTGTTCGCCCGGCAGTCCGGGCTGAAACAGTCCCACCACGCCTTGCTTCCTCTCGCCGGTGCGCAGTAGGAGGATATTGGTCTTCCCCGCCCCATCGATGTTCAGCTTGTCGCGTAGGGATGAGCGGAATGCCCCGCCAGGTCAGGAACGGCGAACCAAAAATCGTGGCGGTTGGCGGGGGAACACCGCGGAAGGTGCACTCCCGGCCGAAAGCGGCGATGGCCCGTGGGTGCGCCAGGAAGAAAGCCGGTTCCTTCCAGATGCGCGAGAGCAATTCATCCAGATCGTCAGGGGTGGGCGCAGCGCCGCGGACCGGGACCTTGAATGCCGGATCGACATTATTGAGCAGGCCATAGTCGGCGTTGTTGATCAGCTCGGCCTCCTGGCGCTCTTTGACTTTTTCCACGGTCAGCCGCAATTGCTCCCGGATCTGGTCGTGCGGATGACTAAAAAGATCGGAGACGCGGGTGTGAACATCCACCACGGTCGAGATCGCGCTCAAGCGTGTATTCACGCGGAGTCTCGACATAGTCGACAAAAGTCTCGGGCAATGTACGTTCATCGCGCGACCCGCAAACGACTTCGATGTCCGCATCGTTCTTGACCTTGTTGACCCTATAGGTACCGGATTCGACCGGAACCCAGCCCAGCAACTGGACCAGCCAACGCGGGGTAATGGCCGTCAACTGGGGCGGCGTCTTGGTGGTGTTGGCTAACTGCCGTGCTGCTACATCGCCTAGTGCTCGACGATTCTCATCTGCCATGGAGGATTGTTCCTTCCTTACCTCATATCATCGGCATCATAGCCGTCTTGGCAGTGGCTCGGGAATCACGAAGATGTGAAATTCGGATCAGTTCAGCAAACAAACAACCGCCAAGCTGGCGTTTTGACCTCATAATTTAAGGACACCAACGAACACAGGCGGCCCTATTGACTGGATTGATTCCTCCATCGATTGACGATATCGATTGCGAAATTCTGGCTGAGCTTCAAGCCAACGCCCGCATTGCGTTTGCGGAGCTGGGACGAAGAGTCGGATTGTCTACCCCGGCGGTGATTGAAAGAGTTCACCGGCTGGAGGAGAGCAAGGTGATTCTTGGCTATCGCACACTCGTCGATCCGGCCCAGGTGGGGCTTCCGGTGCGAGCGTTTGTTCATGTCACGGTGGCGGGAGACAAGCTGGCGAAATTTGCCGCCGTGGTGCGCAATCTGCCCGAGGTGTTGGAGTGTCATCGGGTTACCGGCGCCGAATCGTTTATCGTGCAAGTCGCGGTCCGCGACGTGAGACATATGGAAGAGGTCATTGATTCGATGATGCCCTATGTCTCGACCAACACTTCCATGATTCTGGCCTCTCCTGTGCCCTGGAACAGCATTCTCCCGGCCGCGCGCTACGGCAAGAAGCCACGGCAGCGCAAGTCCAATAGCTAAGGCTGGCCCCGAAAGCAAACAGCAGGTCCCTGCTGTTTGCTTTCGGCACTACAACTAACGTGTGGTCCGTATGGCGCGAACGAAACCTTACTCAATGACGATTTGGTTTGTTACACCAGTAATCGTTGTCAGGCAAGGAGCGTTATGAGATTCAGCACGATAGCCTTAGGATCAGCCTCTCTTTTTTTGATTGCTGCGGCAGTGGCTCAAACCGCACCACCCCCGGGAACTGCCGGGCAGCGTAAAGCAAACCAGCAGGCGCGCATTGCCCAGGGGGTCAAGAGCGGACAATTGACCGCTCACGAAACCGCCAACCTGGAAACCCGGGAAGCCAGCGTAAACAAGGAAGAGCACAACATGCGCGCGGCCGATAACGGGAAACTTACCGCGGCCGACCGCACCGCGATCAATAACCGCCAGAACAAGATTTCAAATTCCATCTACAAAGATAAGCACAACGCGGCCGTACAAAAATAGCAACCGGCAGGCGAGCTATTCCTCTTGAAGAGGCAGACCTCGCCGCGTCAGGTTTGTCTATTTGCGCAGCGCCCGATAAAGGTCGGTAAAATCGGTGGAGTAATCGCGCGGATGGCTTTCTTGATCCGAATCGTCGTTTTGACGCTGTTGAGCCCCGGGCGCTCTTGAAATGCCACCTCATGCCGATGGGTGAGCTCCGGGTCTTCTTCCGGGCGGCCATTCGAGTAGTAGTAAGTCGCAATGGACTTCCGGTTGCGATCGGGCGGGCAAGCCAGTGGGACGGGATGACCGTGAAACGACACACTCGTAGTGCTGAAGATCGCGCAGCGGTTGAAGACGGGCAGAATTTTCTTCTCCGCCTCGGGTCACCTTGCGATCCCATAACTCGAAGTGTCCTCCGTACTCCTCTTTCCAATCTTTATTCAGATAAATCAGAACATTGATGCGCCGGTCCAGCCGCAAACCCTTGTGGTAACTGAAGTCGGCGTGCACTTCCAACAGGCCGCCGGGCCTTATCTGGTGCAAGCCTCCGCCGGTGTAGGTGGGATCGGGCAGCACGCACTGAATTCCCGTCAGCGTTTCGAGAAACTTGAGCATGGGCCGGCTGTTCAGGAAGTAGAGGACATCGCGAATCGATGGCGGCAGCTTCTCCGACTACATCGAATGCCAGTTTCTTGCGTTGGTTCACATCCGTGTAGGCGTGCCAGTCTGCCTCTTTCGGCTCCGGGAAATCCCGCAGTGCGGCCTCAGCCACCTCAAGGGGCAGGAAATCGTCGAAATAGATATGTGGATAAGGGGTGTTGGCCTTGTACTCCTCTGCTTTGGCCTGGGCTAGATGCTCGAGTTTGGCGAGCAAATTGGTCGCTGAGCAATTGGTTCATCACCCTGATGTCGCTGGGGGCCTCGATTTGGGGCATCGCGTGGACTCCGTTCTCTGCGGCCGTGCGTTTAAACGTATTATGCACCACCAGTTGTAAACTATTGCTGAGGGATCTATGGCGCAGGTGGAACGCAGGCAGTCGGTGACAGTCAAGGTAGGAAATGTGCGCGTGGGGTCTTCCGCGCCGGTAGTGGTGCAGTCCATGACCAATACCGATACCGCCGATGTGCAGAGCACGATTCAGCAGGTTGCCGCTCTTGCCACCGCCGGGTCGGAACTGGTGCGGGTGACGGTCAATAACGACGCCGCGGCGGTGGCCGTGCCGGCGATTGTCGAGGGCCTGGCCAAGCTGGGGATCGACGTCCCCATTGTTGGCGACTTCCACTACAACGGGCATCTGCTGTTGAAGAAGTATCCGGAGTGCGCGCGCACTTTGGCCAAGTACCGCATCAACCCGGGGAATGTCTCGATCGGCCGCAAGGACGATGACAACTTCCGCACCATGATCGAGTGCGCGGTAGAAAACCAGAAGCCGGTACGGATCGGCGTGAACTGGGGTTCGCTGGACCAGGCTCTGCTGACCCGGATGATGGACGAGAATTCCAAGCGGGCCCAGCCGGCGGATGCGCGGGACGTGATGATCGAAGCCATGCTGGTGAGCGCGATCGACTCCGCGCGCGCTGCCGAACGCTACGGGCTGCGTCACGACCAGATCATTCTCAGCGCCAAAGTGAGCGGCGTGCGCGACCTGATCGAAGTCTACGAATTGATGGCTGCGCGCTGCGATTACGCGCTCCACCTGGGGCTTACCGAAGCCGGGATGAGCATGAAAGGCATCGTCGCCTCGACGGCGGGTTTGGCCCCGCTGCTGCTGAAGGGCATCGGCGATACCATCCGCGTCTCCCTGACCCCTAAACCCGGCGGCGACCGCACCGAGGAGGTGCAGGTGGCGCAACAGATATTGCAGTCTCTGGGCATCCGCAGCTTTGCCCCCCAGGTGACCGCCTGCCCCGGATGCGGGCGCACCAGCAGCACCTATTTTCAGGAATTGACCCAGGATATTCAGGCCTACGTACGCGACAGCATGCCGGTGTGGCGCGAGCGCTATCCCGGAGTCGAAGAACTGAAGCTGGCGGTCATGGGTTGCGTGGTGAACGGACCGGGCGAGTCGAAGCATGCCAACATCGGTATTTCGCTGCCGGGCACGTTTGAAGATCCCAAGGCCCCGGTTTACGTGGACGGACGCCTGATGACGACCCTTCGCGGCGACGACATCGTGAACGACTTCAAGAAGATTCTCGACGAGTATGTTGCGGCGCGCTACGGCAGCGGCTCCCGCGAAGAGCAGCTGATTGAAGTGCGGTAGTGAGGACGACCAGTGAACAGAAGAGACAGCAGGTCCCTCCATTACGCTAGCGTCTCCGGTCGGGATGACCCAATTCGCGTTGGTAGCCGAAGAACCTTTTATTCCTAAGACAGAGTTGTTCGGTACTCCAAAATTGTTTGTACCCAAAGCAGGCAATTGTCATCCCGACCGGAGCGAAGCGTAGTGGAGGGACCGTGCTGCTTCGCACGTCGACCCGGATCTGTACTCTAGCCTACCGGCCCAACTCCTCGAACAACAGAATGATCGACTCAATCCCCCGGTAGAAATTGGCGATGTGAAATTTTTCGTTCGGGGCGTGCAGGTTGTCGTCCGGCAGGCCGAAGCCCATCATCACCGTGGGGATTTTGAGGTGACGCTCGAAATCTCCCACAATGGGAATGGAGCCGCCGGAACGGATGAAGACCGTTTCTTTCCCGAATACCTGGTGCAGGGCCCGCGTCGCCGCCTGGATATAGCGATTATCCGTGCTGCACCACGATCGGATCGCCGGAATGGATCAGACGGACGCGCAGTTCAATGCCCTTCGGCTGCAGCGACTTCGACATAACTCTTGTACTAGCGCGAAAACCTCCTGCGGGTTCATGTCGGGAACCAGGCGGAAGGAGATCTTGGCGGTGGCTTTGGCGGGAATTACGGTTTTCGCGCCGGCGCCGATAAAACCGCCGGGCATTCCGTGAACATCCATGGTGGGCCGAACCCAGGTGCGCTCCAGCACCGAAAAACCCGGCTCTCCGGTAAGCTCGCGCGATCCGACTTCTGATTTGCGATACTCCTCCTCGTCAAAGGGCAGGCTCTTCCAGGCTTTGAGTTCGTCGGCGGAAGGAGCGGCCACCTTGTCATAAAACCCGGGAATCAGAATGTGTCCCTGCGGGTCTTTGAGCGCAGCAATCACCTGGGCCAGGGCAATGAAGGGATTGGGCGCGGCGCCCGCCATAAATGCCGGAGTGCAGATCCGTCCGCGCCCCCTGGGCTTCCAGCTCGGTGTAGATCATGCCCCGCAGCCCGACGCACAGCGTCGGCAAGCCGGGAGCAAACATCTCGGTATCGGAAACCAGGGCGAAATCGGCCTGCAGCTGCTCCGGATGTTCGCGCACGAACTGGGCAATGCCCTCGCCGCCCACCTCCTCCTCGCCTTCGATAATGACCCGCACATTGATCGGGCAGGGTCCTGCCGGGCCTGGAACAGCGATTCAAGGGCCTTCAGGTGGCTGTACATCTGCCCCTTGTCGTCGACCGCGCCCCGGGCATAGAGGTTGCCGTTGCGCTCCGTGGGCTCGAAACGGGGGCGTAAGCCATTCGTCGAGGGGGTCGGGCGGCTGGACGTCGTAATGGCCATAGGCCAGGCAGGTGGGCTTGCCGGCGGCATGCAGCCAGTCTCCATAAACCAGCGGATGACCGGAGGTTTCGATCACCCGGACATGCTCCAGGCCAATTCGCTCCAGTTCCCGGGCCAGGCTCTCGGCGGCCAACCGGACGTCGCCTGCGTGCTCGGGAAGGGTGGAGATGGAAGGAATGCGGAGCAGCGACTTTCAGTTCCTCCAGAAAGCGCGCCTGCTGGCTACGGGCAAACTCGACCGCGGAAGGCATGGGTTGGTCTCTCCTACTGGGGTGGAAGGAATGGCTTTTGAGCGACTTGTCCGTCCAGCACCGGCGGCTGGCAGTAGCGGCCACCAAGATGTATCCTAAACCTGGAGAAGTATTCATGCTGGACTTGGAAATTAGCAGCTCGCGACGGTCGCCGCTCGCCTTAAATCCGGGGAACCCGGGCTGATCCTGCTGGATGTTCGCGAGCCGTGGGAATTTGCGACGGCGCAGATCGCCGGCTCGAAGCTCATGCCGATGGGCGAGATTCCTTCTCGCGCCTTTCAGGAACTGGACCCGGAGGCGCACATCGTCACTGTCTGCCATTCCGGCGTCCGTTCCTTGAATGTCGCCGTGTGGATGCGCAACCAGGGGTTTGAGAAGGTGCAGTCACTGAGTGGCGGGATCGATAGCTGGTCCCGGGAAATTGACCCCACCGTGCCCCGCTATTGACCGCAATTGCACTCCTCCCCCTTACGTTGCAGATCAGGCGCAGCGTGCGCCACTGCTCAGCGGTTCCGGGGCGTGATACAAGCAAGATAGACAACCTTTAGAAGAAAGTTCAGAGCAGCCATGGGCGCTACCGAAAGAGTATTGATTGTTGAAGACGAATTGCATGCCCTGGCCGGATTGGCCGAGTTGGTCTCCGGTTGGGGCTACCGCACGGAGACCGCGCGAGACGGCATCGAGGGCCTGGAAAAGGTAGCGGAGTGGTTTCCCGGGATCATCGTGACCGACCTCAAGATGCCCCGGATGGACGGGTTGGAACTGCTGTCGCGATTGAGCGAGATGCAGTTGAACGCCGCGGTGATCGTGCTGACCGCGCAGGGCAGCATTGAGCGTGCGGTCGAGGCGATGAAGATGGGCGCCTACGACTTCATCCAAAAGCCGATCGATCCCACCCGGCTGAAGACCGTTCTGGCCAATGCCAGCCGCCAGCGCGAGACCGAGCGGGAGTTGGAAGTTACCCGCCGCAAGCTGCGGGATACGGGCTTTCTGGGATCGCTGGTGGGCAGCTCGCAGGAAGATGCAGGAGATGTTTGCCATGATCGAGCGGGTCGCCCCCAGCACCGTGTCGGTGTTGATCACCGGGGAGAGCGGCACGGGCAAGGAGCTGGTGGCACGAACCCTGCACGAGCTGAGCCCGCGCCGGGGCAAGCCGTTTGTCGCCGTCAACTGCGCCGCCATTCCCGAAACCTTGATCGAGAGCGAGATCTTCGGTCACGAGAAGGGCTCGTTTACGGGAGCGATGGAGCGCCGGGCGGGATGTTTCGAGCTGGCCGAGGAAGGCACGCTGCTGCTGGATGAGATCGGCGAAATGCCGGTAGGCACGCAGGCCAAGCTGCTGCGGGTACTGGAAGACAGAAAGCTGCGGCGCCTGGGCAGCAAGGTCGAAACGCCGATGAACGTGCGGGTATTGGCGGCGACCAACAAGAATCCGGAGGAAGCGGTCGCTGATGGGCACCTGCGCGGGGATTTGTACTACCGGCTGAACGTTTTTAACTTGCATATGCCACCATTGCGGGAACATAAAGAAGACATCCCGGCAATCATCGAAGCCCTGCTGGCCGACATGAACACCAAGCATGGGCGAGAGGTCAAGGGAGTGGACGGGGAGATGCTGAGCCGGTTGATGGCCCACGACTGGCCGGGCAATGTGCGTGAGCTGCGCAATACCATCGAGCGGGCGGTCATTCTTTGCGGAGAGGGATACATGGAAACCCGGCATCTGCCGCCTGCCTTCGGGCAGCGCTTTATGCGCGCCGGATGTGGGGACCACCAACTACAGCGACAGCGGCGTTCACGTGGAGATCGGCAGCACCGTGGATGAAGCCGAGCGGATGCTGATCCTGAAGACGTTGGAGTCGACCCGCAACAACAAGACGCGGGCGGCCGAGATCCTGGGCATCAGCCTGAAGACGTTGCACAACAAGTTGAAGGAGTACGGCAGCGCGACCAGCAGCGAGACGGTGGAGGAGAGGCCGGTAGTCTAGCCGTCTGGCTCAGCAACTGAGACAAGTACCTATTGCCAGGCGCTCAAACGTCGATAACAGGTTTCGGGTGACTCCCTCATGAGACTGAAGACCAAGCTCGTGCTCGCGATCACCGGACTGGTATTCCTGGTGGTATGCACCCTGTCTTGGATATTTCTTGGCCAGCTTCTGCGCCAGCGAATGTCTCAGGCTTACTCCGCCAACGACATGGTGGCGCACCAGATTTCTCTGCGCCACGCAGCGAACGATCTGGACCAACATCCGCGGGCCTCGGTCGATCCCAACGATCCCACAGGCCCTGCGCGCCGCGGTGGCCAAGGCATTGCGCAGCGATCCCGCCCTGACAGCGCTGATGAATTCGGCCATCCGCTACTCCCCTACGGTCTTCGACGTCGCCATCGCGGACAGCGAGGGCCGCGCGCTGCTGAGTACCGATCCCACCAATCTGGACCACCTGGTGCCCCATCGCCAGGAATACGAGGAGCTGGAAAGCGGCGGGTTGCTGCAGCTGCTGCAGGTAGTCTTCGGACCGCCTCGGGTCTACAACCTGACCTTGCCCCTGGAACGCGATTACGAGCCGTTCGCCACCGTCCGCGTGGGTGTTCGTACCACTTTCCTGCGTTTCGTGGTCGAGCCCTGGCTGTATCGCCGCGCTGGCCTATACCGGGGTGGCCATCCTTTGCTCGTTGATCTTCGCCGCGTTTCTGGCCAACCTCGCCCTCAAGCCGATCGAACAGATCGGCGCTCGCCTGGATGCGCTGGCTTTGGCAGAAGCCGAGGTGGCGGGCGAGGCGGCGGCCGGCCCGGTCGGGCGACGCCGTGGTGCTGGTCTCGCACAAGATCGAGCGCATCGGCCGGCGCATGCGCAACGTGGAAGAGGTCTTCTCCGCCCTCAAAGAAAACCTCGACCAGATCATGACCAATCTGCAGGACGGCATCCTGCTCTACACCCACGATGCCCGTGCGGTGCTGGTCAGCGATTCGGTGGAACGCTTTCTGGGGATCAGCCGGGCAGAAATCCTGGGCGCCAAGTTGCACGAGGTCTTCTCCCGCAATACCCGACTGGGAAGGCTGGTGCGCGAGTCCTTTGACGCCCGCATGGCCCTGGTGCAGGAGGAGATCACGACCGAGACCGGCCGGCACGTCGAGATCTCGCTCGACTTCATCCATGACGATCGGGCGGTCTATCCCCAGGAAACCCTGGGCGCGCTGCTCACCCTTCACGACGTGGAATCGGTAAGGGAGATAGAAAGCGATCTGGAGCTCTCGCGACGCCTGGCGGCTATCGGACGATTGACGGCAGGGGTCGGTCACGAGGTCAAGAACCCGATCAACGCCATCGTGGTGCATCTGGAGCTGATGCGTAACAAGCTGGGCGACTCCGATCACAGGGCCATGCGGCATCTGGAAGTGATTGAAAGTGAGATCCAGAGACTTGACCGCGTGGTGCAGACGCTGGTGGACTTCTCGCGCCCGGTGGAATTGCAGCTCAAGGAACAGGATCTGCGCCGGGTGGTCTCCGCGCGTCCTGATGCTGGCATCGGCCGAGTTGGAGACCCGCGACGTTCATGTACAGAGCGATCTGCCCGACCGTCCGGTGTTGGCAAAGGTGGATTCGGACCTATTGAAGCAGGCGCTGCTGAATGTCGTCCTCAATGGCGCCCAGGCAATGGCGGAAGGGGGAAAGCTGGAAGTACGGCTGGCCGAGGACGGCCGCATGGCCCTGCTCAGCATTCATGACCAGGGGGCGGGAATACCCGCCGACGTAAGGGACAAGATCTTCGACTTATACTTCACTACCAAGAAAGACGGTAGTGGCATAGGTTTAGCGATGACTTACCGAATCGTTGAGCTGCACAATGGTTCTATTGAAGTAGAATCGGATGCAACTCACGGAACTACTTTTATTTTGCGCTTTCCTCTCAACAGTCTTCAGGAGAGCAGAGCGCGTGGATACCTTATGCCGGACGGGAGCAGCTCAACTGGATCCATCGTAGCCAAGGAGCCCAGGGGATGAGGGCAGCCAACCTATGCTCGTTGGTGGCGCTGTTGGCCATTTTCTGTACCGGGTGTCCACAAGACGTCGTCTCCACCGCAACAAGCCCAGGCTCCGCCATTGCAGACCGGGAAAGGGACGCTGAGCCCGCCTACGACGACGCAGCGCGCAGGAGAAGACAGACACTCCACTGGCTTCGCCTCTGCCGCCGCCATCTGCGCAGAGCGTGCCGCTTGCCGCCTCCGCCTCCGCCTAAGAAGGTACGGCACAAGGTCAAGACGCCCCCAGCCAAGCCGGCAGACACGGCGCAGACTCCCGCGGCTACCTCCGGAAGTGCGTCTCCCCAGGCGGCTGCGCCAGGTACGCAGCCCCCGCGCAGCCCCTGCCCCGCAACAAGCATCGGCTGCTGTGGGGACCGGCTCGCCCATTGGTCAGTTAACCACCGGTGACAGCGCCTTGGGAGAAAGAACCAAGCACGAAACGGCGGATCTGATCGGCGAAACGCAACAGGGTTTGAACGGGATCAAACGGTCCCTTTCGTACGGAAGAGAAAGTCACGGCGGCGCAAATACGCAACTATCCTCAAGCAGGCCCAACAGGCACTGGAAAACGGGGATGCCGACGGCGCGCATACTGCTGGCTACCAAAGCCAAGTTGCTGCTGGACGAACTTACCAAACCGTACACCGACTGTTCTCACTACCCGGAACGATATTGCGATAAGAACCCGCAGGTTGCTAAGGTCACTACGAGTCCTAGCGTTCGCCCCAACTCAGCTTGGAGCGAAGCACGTCGAAGAATCCTGTCTTGCCCATACGAACCAGGTTGACGCTGTGCTCGGAACGGCGGCAGCACACCCGATCTCCCACCCGAAGCTGCAATGCCTCCTGCCCGTCCACCGTGAGAAAGGTAAGATCCGGAATTCCTTCCACGCTGACGGTCACATGTGCATCGCCCCGCACCACCATGGGACGAATCGTCAATAGATGCGGGCATATGGGGGTGATCACCAGGGCGTCCACAGAGGGAGCCAGAATCGGTCCGTTGGCGGCCAGGTTGTAGGCGGTGGAACCCGTGGGAGTGGAGATGATGACCCCATCCGCGCGGAAACGACGCCGCCAGCTGCTCAAACAGATGAATGCTGAAGTCGCCCATGCGGGCAATCGCGCCCTTGGCAATCACTACATCGTTCAGCGCCTCGTACTCTTTGTACAAAGCGCCGCCGCGCATGACCTCGGTGTGCAGCATGGCACGGGCATCGATGTTGCAGCAGCCGTCCTTCCAACCCTCCAGCGTGGTGTACAGATCAGCCAGGCGAACCTCGGTAAGGAAGCCCAGCGCGCCCAGGTTGACGCTGAGAATGGGAATATCGGTCCGGGCGAAGGCACGGGCCGCCGCCAGCAGCGTTCCATCCCCGCCCAGCACCACCACCAGCTCTGGCTTCTGTGCCGGCAATTCATGGCGGGGAACGATGCGCGCATCCTGGGTGTAGCTCCCGCTCACATGGTCCAGAATGGGTTCAAAGTCATGCGCCCGCATCCAGGCGACGAGCTCAGGGAGCAGGGTGGCAAGCTCTTCCTTCTGCGGCTTGGAAATGATGGCGACAGGTCGCATGGAGGCTTTTAGTGTACGCGATGGGCCGAAAGCCTTTAAAAGCGGCCGTAGAGAAGAAACTCGCGATTCCCTTTGCTCCCCGCCTCCCCAAGGATGGGCGAATCCGCGAGTTCGCTCTCGACGGCGCCAAGATCATGGACCGCCGTGCGCACGCGATCGATCGCCAACTGGTGCGCGCCGGGTCGTGTACGATGCCGCCCTTGCCGACGTGTTCCCTGCCCGCTTCGAATTGTGGCTTGACCAGGATGACGGCCTCGAGTGGCGCTCGCCGGGTCTCCCGCACCGCGGCGAGCACCGCAGGCAGCACCAGGGTGGCGGAGATGAAAGACACATCCATGGATACAAAACTGATCCCCGGGCCCAGGTCGCCCGGGTTGAGGTAGCGGGCGTTGGTGCGCTCCCGCAGGCTCACGCGCGGATCTCTGCGCAGAGCTTCGGCGATCTGCCCGTAGCCGGTGTCCACAGCCACCACGCTGGCTGCGCCATGCTGCAGCATGCAATCGGTGAACCCACCGGTGGAGGTGCCGATATCGGCGCAGTGGCGGCCCGTAAGGTCGATTTGCCAACGGGTGAGCGCGGCTTCCAGCTTGAATCCACCGCGGCTGACGTAGCGCTGCTCTTCCCCCAGCACCCGCAAAAGCGCGGTGTCGTCGACGGGGGCGCCGGGTTTCTCGACTTTCTGTTGGTTGACCAGCACCCGCCCGGCGAGAATCAGCGCCTGCGCCCGTTCCCTGGACGGCGCCAATCCCCGCTCGAGCAGCAACTTATCCAGGCGGTTCCTCATCGAGTGGGAAGTGCGATTGACGCTGTTATTGTACTCGCTCGCTGCTTGGGTACTTTGGTTTGGCGTTTCCGCAGTGCATCCGTAGAATAGGTTTCGGCTTGATCGATGCCAGACAAGAACCCCAATCCGATTGGCGAACCTGATCGTTCTACTATCAGAGATTCGAGCCCCACTGCCAGGATGGCTGACGGACGACTCCCGCAACGACGACGGTACTTTGCTGCAGCGTGTCCGCCAAGGCGATCAGAGTGCGATGGCGGAAGTCTTCGATCGCTATAGCAGGGCGGTGTACTCCGTCGCCTTGCGGATTCTGAAGGATACCGGCCACGCGGAAGACGTAATGCAGGAGATCTTCTTCCAGGTCTGGCGGAATTCCGATTCGTTTGTGCAAGGGCGCGGATCGCTGGGCGCCTGGCTGGTGGTGGTGGCGAGAAACCGGTCGATCGATCTGTTGCGGCGCAGAAAGCCCACAGACTCGGTGGACGAGGTGATTCTGGCTTCTCCCGGCAACCTGGCTTCCGAGGCCGAGCACAACGCGATGATAGAGAAGGTCCAGAAGGTTTTAGCAGGGCCTTCCCGCCGAGCAGCAAAGGTCCATGGAATTGGCGTTCTTTGAAGGTTTGAGCCATTCGGAGATCGCGGAGAGAACAGGGGATCCTCTGGGCACGGTAAAGACGCGTATTCGGCTGGCGCTGATTACGTTACGAAAGGCATTTCAGGCATGACAGGCAACGGACACAACACGCAGGAGGAATTGGCTTCCTATGCGATGCAGGGTCTCCCGGTAGAGGAGTCCGCATCCATCAGGGCGCACCTGCAGACCTGTCCTGCTTGCCGCACAGAGCTGGCTCAAGTCTGCGGGGATCTTGCCCTGTTGGGACTAGCGGTCGAGCAGCAGCCGTTACCCGAAGGCGCGCGGGAGCGCTTCCTCAAGAGGATCGCCTCTTCTCCGGCAGTCAAGCCGGCGGAAAAGCTGGCGGAGGTCACGCCGATTTCGGTCAAACACGCGCCGTGGAGCGGGCTTCTGGGTTCCCTGGATGGCGGCGGCTGCCATGGCTATTGCGGCAGTCTCTCTAGGGGTGCAGAACCGGGCTTTGAACGACGAGCTGAACGATGAATCCAACCTGGTGAAAAATCTGGCCGCGCAAGCGTCGAAGGCGCAGCAGGTGCTGGAGGTTTTGACCGCGCCCAGCGCCCAGCGGGTGACGCTTACCGAGGGCAAAGCGCCCGCCCAGCCAACGCGCGCGCGCCACTTATCTGCCTGAGCGCGGCGGGCTGATCCTGCTGGCGACGAATCTGAAGCCTCTGCCCGAAGGCAAGACGTACGAGCTTTGGGTGATCCCGGCAAATGGCAAAGCTCCCGTGCCCGCGGGGGTTTTTCGTCCCGACGCAGTGGGCACGTGCCACCCTGGTGCTGCCGCCGCTTTCCCCAGGCATTGCGGCCAAGGCTTTCGGCGGTGACGGTCGAAAAAGCCAGCGGTGCCGACTCGCCCACCTCGCCGATCATTCTGTCGGGAGCGACCACCGGGAAGCTGATCGCGATTCTGAGACGCGGCAACAATGCGACATGCAGTTCACTACCGCTACAGCTTGTCGTCATGCCGACCATCCATTTGTATGCCAAGCGCAGCGAGTCGCGTGAGCGTAGTATGCCTTTTATCAAAGAAGGCTACTCCGGATCAATCGGACATCCGAGCTGCCGGAATTGGGAGCCTGAGCATACTGCGATGCACGCGCGTCCGGTCGGGATGACAAATGAGGTGGCAGTACCTTCAGTCGACATTCACTGCTCCGAGCGTAGCTGGTGGAACTCCGGCAGATTGTATCCCTATTCGTCCGCTTATCGGTCCGCGAGATGTGGGTACCACAGCTGCCGATCTACTTCTTTGCCTCTCCAGGTACTGCCAATCGAGGTCCGTGGATCTCAGATCTCGCGAAAAACGAGCAAGATATGGGGCACACAAGGTTGGTGTCGGGACAAAATTGGCACACCCAATTCATTTATGCGGCCTAAGTGGCCCAACTAAGTCGTTCCTCATACAAAGCCTTGACAATCTAGACAGTTGTTCCACTACGTTCTTTTTCAGGAACAAACTCTAGTTTTCCCGATGAATTGTCGCATCTTCGGCTCTACTTCGCGTGCTGTGCGGCGGATACCGAAGCGGTGGTGCCCGCATAACACCTGGCGCCGAAGCCACAAGGTGATCCGCTCCCGCTGGCGTGGCTGACATTGATGGCATTCGCAACCGTGCCTGTCGTGCTGCTGTTGGCCGCTACCGATTGCGCGCTGGTATGCACATCCACTCCCGTTCCATCCAACTGAATGGACGCTGCCACCTGGTTGGTGTCGGTGCGAATTACGCTCATGTAGGGCTGGTCAGAAGAAAGAACATAGATCTGGCCGAACGGAGTGCTGAAGGTGGAGGCAATCGAAATGGGATGGCCGGTCACCGGTATCGTGGCTAACACCTGGTAGTTGGTGAGACTCACCACACTCACCGTGCTGTCCTTCTGATTGGCAACGTAGACCCGGCTTCCGTCGCGCAGAATGGTCAGCGTGGCCGGTCCATTGCCGACCGGCACCGTCACCGCCTGGCCAAACAGCGCAGAGTCATTCCCGAATTGGTCGAGGCTGACATTGATGATGGTGATGGTATTGGAGTCGTAATTGGCAGTAACCAGCTGGGACGCAGGGGCGTAGTAGTCGGCAAAAACCGGCCCGGCATTGAACCCCGCCGCCGGGGTGCCGGACGGCGGCGGCAGCAGCAGCGTGCCCGTAGCCGGATCGAGGTTCTGCCGGTTTGCCGTGGTATCCAGCTCATTGTACTGGCTATTGATGACGGTGACCGTTCCGCTGCCGCGATTGAGAATGAACACCCGGTTGTTGTCAGTCGAACCAACGCCATAGACGGGGCAGATGCCAACCGGCAGGGTGCGCGAGATGGTCACGGTGGAGATTTCGATCGACTGCACCTGGCCCGGAGTGGTGACCTGCGAAGGAGTCTCGCAATCTCCGAAAGCGACCTGGTTGGTGCCGTTGTCCTGGGTGATCGAGTAGACCCGCGCCGCGTTGGAGTTGCCGGCCAGGTTGATCGGACTGGCAGGGACCGGGAGTTGCTGCGTGAGCTGGTAAACGCCGCTCGAATTGTTGGTCAGCACCGCCACCGCCGGGACATTGGGTTCGGTGATGAAGAGATTGGTCGCGGTGGAGAGCAGGTTTAACGGCTGTAGCAGGCTGCAGCAAGGTGCTGCTCTGAATGTTCTTGGTCTGCAGGGTAGTCGAGGGGGTGAAGCTGTTGACCGTGCCGTCGGTGTTGGCGGTGGTGGCCGAGCCGGCGCTGGAACTGAGGGTGAGAGCCAGCGGGTTGATGCCTAACGTGGCCTGGGTCAGCAGGGTATCCCCGGAGGCATCGAAAACATTCGCCAGGCCGGGCGCGCTCGCGCCCGCGCTGGTGGTCACAACGGCATAACTCTGTGGCTGTGGGGCGGGTCCGGTAACGGCTACCGGAGTGACCACCGGCCGGTAGGTTTCTCCGCAACCGGCCAGTAGAACAGCGACGCCGAAGGAACAACCAGTAGCAATTCGTTGCAGAACCCTGAATGAAAACTCTGGCAAACGCACACTCCGCCGGCTCCATGACTGGAGCCATGCAACGCTAAGCACCCGTGAATACCTCACTACGTTTCATTTCCTGGTAGAAAGATGATTGTAAACGGGCCCGGCGTATCCAGCGATACGCCGGGCCTAAAATGAACAGTGCGCGTTCCGGATCAGCAGATGCGGTGGCAGTCGTGGCTGGTGCTGGCCGCGGTCGTGCCCTGGTGCGCGATCGCTGCCCTGCGCTATGCCGCTGCAGTCTCGGACCGGCGCCACGCAAACCGCGCTGGGCATCAGCCTGGCGTTGGCGCTGCTGGTATTTCTGGCGCGCGCGGCCACGCCGCTGGCTGCGGTGACCGGTGGCGTCATTACTGCGGTTCTCACCCTTGGAGTTGTCCCCCTGGTATCACTCCGCGTTACCAGCCTTGCTGGCGCTGTTTGTGCTCACCTTTGCGGCGACCCGATTTGGTAGAGGCAAGAAGCAGCAGTTGGGCGTGGCGGAAGACAAGCGGGGCCGTAACGCCGCCCAGGTAGCGGCCAACCTGGGAGTCGCCGGGTTGGGAGCTGCCGTCGCGACTCAGCCATCCAGTGCCTGGCACGTTGCTATGCCGTGGTTGTGGTAGCCGCCCTGGCTGAGGCGACAGCCGATACGCTGGCCAGCGAATTGGGAGAGGTGCTGGGTGGCCACCGTTACTGGTGACCACTCTCCGCCGGGTCGCGCCGGGCACCGACGGAGCGATCAGCCTGGCCGGCACTGTGGCGGGAACGAGCGGAGCGGTCCTGGTGGTGCTGGTGGCGGTGTCCACGCTGGGACTAAGGCTTGGCGATGCGGTTGCCGCGGGACTGGGCGCGGTGGGCGGCCTCTTTGTCGATTCCCTGCTGGGTGCGACGGTTGAGCGGCGCGGCTGGCTTAACAACGACGCGGTGAACTTTCTTTCCACCCTCGCGGCTTCCCTGATCGCACTCGTGATTTTTATCCTGCGGTGATAGGCGACTCCGTTCAGTGGACCTTCAACCGCCAAAGCGTGTAGCTGAACATCTCATGCATCAGCCGCATGGCAGCGTCCCAGAACCCCAGGGGCCGCGCCTCCGCGCGGGGAGAGGTGGATACCGTCAGCCCCATACTGGTGCAGAGAGCGCGGATGCGAAACAGGTGGGTTCCATCGGAGACGGCAAGAATACGGTTCAGGTGATTCTCGCGCGCAATGGCAGCCAGGCGGGCTGCGGATTCTTCTGTGTTTGTGCTCTGCGTCTCCGCGATGATTTGGTTCTCCGGGACCTCGTGGGCCAGAAGGTAGTCATGGCCGACGCCGCCTTCGGAATCTCCTGGGCCGCCACCCCCGCCCAGAGTAATCACCAGCGGAGCCAGGCGTTCGCGATAGAGAGCGAGCGCATGATCCAGACGAGCCCGCAGCACCGGCGAAGGGCGGCCATCGTATTCCGCTGCGCCAAAAACCGCGATGGCATCGGCGGGACGCGCCTCATCATGGGTGGCGTAGAAATGAATCTGCCCGTATAGCCACACAAACCATCCCACGATGGCGATCAAACCCGCGGCCAGCAAAATGCGAAGCACGCGCCGGCTGGTTCCGGATTTCTTGCCGAGGTTGGGGGCGTCGCCGAATCTCATGCGGCTTTCCTTAACGAAAGCTGCTCAGCGCTGGAGGGTTAGGGCAATCTCGTGGGTAGGAATGGCTCCTTCCCGAAGAATCTCCCACGGACCACCGGTGGAGAGATCGACGATGGTGGTAGCGACACTACGGCCGGTGGGACCGCCATCCACGATCAGCGGAATGCGGTCGCCAATCTGATCGCGAACGCAGGCTGCGTAGTTGCACTCGGGCAAGCCCTGCAGGTTAGCCGAAGTGGCGGTGATGGGCAAGCCCAACTTTTCGACGATGGCGCGGGGAATCACGGCGCCGGGCACGCGCAGGGCCACGTTGCCGGTATTAGCCGTAGAACGCAAGGGCAGACGCGAACCGGCACGGACAATCAAGGTAAGCGGGCCGGGCCAGAAGCGCTCCGCCAACAGGTCGAACCGGCCATCGAGTTCGCGCGCCAGACCGTAGGCCTGGGCCGCGTTGGCGATCAGCAGCGACAGCGGCTTGTGCTTGAGGCGGGTCTTGATCTCATAAATGCTTTCCACCGCCCGCAGATTGACCGGGTCGACCGCTAAACCATAAAAGGTATCGGTGGGAATGCCCACCACCTTGCCGCTTTGCAGGCAGGAGACGATGTATTCGATCCGATCCTGCTCCGGTTCGTCCGGATGAACGCGCAGAATTTCTGCCAGCAAGATGACTCCACCCCAGGACAGATTTGGTGCAATTCATCGAGAGTACCAGACCAGCATCAGGTGGTGGACTGCTTCTCCCAAGCCGCAGTCTAAAGCCTTTTCTGATATATTGCCTGCATCCGGAATGGTCCAAACCGCTACCAACAAGATTCCGGCCGTCCGGCTACCCAAGTACAATCAGATCACGAAGCATGAAGTCGATTGCCGAACGTAGTCCGCGAAGGGTGGAAAGCCGGCAGAACGCCCGCATCAAAGAGTTGCGCGCGGGCCTGGCGCGCGGCGCCAGTATTCCCCACATCGCCGTCGAAGGCTTGCACCTGGTGCAGGAAGCGGTGAAGAGCGGCCTGAAGCTGCATACAGTGTTTGTGCGCAGCGGCAACGAGGCGCTGCTGGACCAGCTTGCGGTAGGCGATGCAGAAGTGTTGATCGTGGCCGAGGAGGTCTTTCTGAGCGCCGCCATGACCGAGCATCCGCAGGGGATCGCAGCCCTGGTGGAGGCGCCCGAATTCACCCTGCAGGCGATGTTCGAGCAGCGATCGCCCCTGGTGGTGATCGCGGCCGGGCTGCAGGACCCGGGAAACCTCGGGCACCCTGGTCCGTTCGGCGGAAGCCTTTGGCGCCACCGGCATGATCCTGCTCCCCGGCACCGTGAGCCTGTGGAACGCCAAGACGTTGCGGGCGTCCTCGGGATCCGCCTTCCGCCTGCCGGTGGTGGCCCTGACCGCGGACGAAGCCTTTGCCGCTCTGCGTGCCCAGGGGGTGCGGATATTCGCGGCGATGGCGCGGGATGGAGACAGCGAAGCCGATCTGCGCGGGCCCAGTGCCCTGCTGGTGGGCAATGAGGGCTCCGGACTGCCCGAAGCCTGGATCGCACAAGCAGACGCGCGCGTCACGATTCCCCTTCCCGGCGCGGTGGAAAGCCTGAATGCAGCGATCGCGGGCAGCGTGCTGCTTTACGAAGCCATGCGCCAGCGCTGCGGCAGAAGAGCAGGGCATGCATGAGCCTGTTTAGCCAGATTCCCGACGAAGGCACGCTGAAGACGCGCGCCCGGACGGCTCCGCTCGCCGAGCGGATGCGTCCCCGAACCCTGGAGGACTACGTAGGCCAGGAGCATCTGCTCGGTCCCGGCAAGCCCTTGCGGGTGGAGATCGAGCGCGACGACGCCGGGATCCATGATTCTGTGGGGACCGCCCGGCGTGGGCAAGACCACGCTGGCCAAGATCATCGCCGAGGCCACCCAGGCCAGCTTCATTGAATTCTCCGCCGTGATGGGCGGCATGAAGGAAATCAAGCAGGTCATGGTGGACGCGGAGAAAGCTGCCGGCTTCGGATCGCGCACCATTCTCTTCATCGATGAGATCCACCGCTTCAACAAGGCCCAGCAGGATGCGTTTCTGCCCTATGTGGAACGGGGCACCATCCGCCTGATCGGGGCAACCACGGAAAACCCCTCCTTTGAAGTGATCGCCGCCCTGCTTTCCCGTTGCCGCGTCTACCGGCTGACTCCGCTGAGCGATGAGCAACTGACGCAGTTGCTGAAGCGGGCGTTGACCGACAAGGAGCGCGGCCTGGGCGGGCTCAAGTCACCGCGGACGACGAGGCCATGGAGATGATCGCCAGCTACGCCAACGGGGATGCGCGGTATGCCTATAACGCGCTCGAGACGGCGGCCAAGCTGGCGGCCGGCGGGCGCATCACCCGGGAGATCGTGCAAAATGCCTTGCAGCAACGGGTACTGCTCTACGACAAGCAGGGCGAAGAGCACTACAACCTGATCTCTGCCCTGCACAAGAGCATACGCAACAGCGACGCCGACGCTTCGCTCTACTGGCTGGGGCGCATGCTGCAAGGCCGGAGAAGACCCCATGTATGTTGCCCGGCGGCTGGTGCGCATGGCGGTCGAAGACATTGGCCTGGCCGCACCGGAGGCGCTGCGGATGGCGCTGGCGGCCCGCGACGCGATGGATTTTCTGGGCTCGCCGGAAGGCGATCTGGCGCTGGCCCAGGCCGCGGTCTACCTGGCGCTGGCGCCCAAGTCGAATGCGCTTTACACCGCTTACGGGGAGATAACGGCGGAGATCGAAGCCCATCGCGCGGAGCCGGTGCCGCTCCACTTGAGAAACGCGCCTACGCCGCTCATGGAGCAGTTCGGATACGGCGAAGGCTACCAGTATGCGCATGATCTCGAAGGGCGCGTAGCCGATATGGAATGCATGCCGGAGAATCTGCGCGGCCGCGAGTTTTACCATCCGACCGCGCGAAGGCCGGGAAAAATTGCTGGCCCAGCGCATGGACGAGGTGCGCCGCATCCGGGCGGCCAAGCAGGCCGGTCGCAAGCCAGAACCTTGAGGGAGCAGCATGGATCAACAGGCGGACCCGCAGTGGCTGAGTTGGACCAAGCGCATGCAGGCAATTGCCCAGACCGGGCTAACCTTCACCCGGGATCACTACGATCACGAGCGCTATGAAGAACTGCAGGCGATTGCCGCGGAGATGATGGCTGCCGGAAGCGGCATGCCCGACTCACAAAAGGTTCTCGATCTGTTCCGCGGCGAAAATGGATATGCGACCCCGAAGGTAGAGGTTCGCGGCGCCGTGGTGCGCGAGGACCAGATTCTGTTGGTGCGTGAGCGTGAGGACGGGGGATGGACTATGCCCGGCGGTTGGGCGGATGTGGGCGAGTCCCCCAGCGCCATGGTGGTGCGGGAAGTGAAAGAAGAGTCGGGCTACGACGTCGTGCCGCGCAAGCTGGCAGCGGTATTCGACCGCAACAAGCATCCCCATCCGCCGCATGCCGACCCACGCCTACAAGCTGTTACTTCCTGTGCGAGCTGCTCGGCGGCGAGGCCACGCCGAGCTTTGAAACGCCGGAGGTCGGGTTTTTTCCGCCGCGCACGCATTGCCCTCGCTTTCCGCCGCCCGCATAACCGCATACCAGATAGAGCACATGTTCGAGCATGCCGCGCACCCGGAGTGGCCAACCACCTTCGACTGAACGGGAGCTCTTTCCTTAACGTCCCCGCCCTTTGTCGTCCCTTCTTCCGTCCCCAGTTCCATTTAGCGTAGTGCGTCACACAGATACGTTTATCCCGGGATGTAACAAAGCGTCCTGCGATTGACCTGCCACGAACCTGGGGTGGGCAGGTTCGTGGCAGGTCAAGGTTTTTAAAGCTATTGCGCCATCCTGGCTGGGTCCGCCAGGGAGGAGTGAGCGTCCCGTCCTAGAACAGACCGGCCGCTGGCTACTGCTTGTCGTAAACCAATGTGATCGTCATCGGCTTTCCGTCCGCATCTGTGCCTTTCGCCGTCATGGTCATCGTTTTCCCGTCCGGCGAAATTACGATTTGGCCATGAGCGTGATATTTTCCATCGGTCTTTTTGGCATCGTAGGCGAACGTATTGGCGTTTAGCTGCTTGATCGAGACGCTGTCATACGGCGCTCCCTGGCCTGAGACGGGAGACGGAGAGCCATCGTACTTCGCCGTATAGGTGGAGTTGATTGCGGTGCCATCGGGCCGCTCGCCGGTATTGGTCACCTTTACGCCACCGGGAACCGCTTCCCGAACCGATGTGACACTTTTCACCGGCCAGGGTGCCGGAGTGTACTTGATCTTTTCAAGATTAGCCTTCCAGGTGCCCAGGGAATTGTCAGCGCCGAAAGCGGCCGCCGCGGAGGTGATCGCCAAAACGACCAGAGCCAAACTGAGGATTCTTCGCATGGGACTCTCCTTGAGAATGCAGTTGACCAGCGGTCCCGAACCGCTTCCGGTACGGTCCACGTGGAAGGCGAAGGTTCAAGACCCGCAGAATCTAGCGCCATTCTTGATGCGTGTCAAGCTCAAAGGATCGCCCGTGTCACCGGGGCTCACTTGATGTAGTAGCCGCTCACCCGCCAGTAGCCCTTGGCAAAGGCCAGCGTCACCGTCTCCACCGTATCTGGCCGGTTGGCAAAGCTGGCGTGGTAATGCAGGACGACATACTGTCCCTCCGGGGCCCCTGGCACGGTGGTGGTGTAGCCGGCATCGATGAGCTCACGCCCCTGTAGCGCGCCCGTCCCGACCCGTGTTTTCTCAATTTGGACGAAAACGCTTCGCGGTCGAGCTGGGCGCGAATCAGCATGCCGGTGTAGGCATAGCTGTCCGCGTAGCGCCCTTGGTCCAGGTAGCCGAGAAATCCCAGAGCCTGGCGCTCGGCCGCCTGTTCCTCGGCGATATGGGGATCGTCACCCGGCTGTGCCCCGGTTTGCGGCGGCCCCTGCATGGCGAACAGCGGCAGGCTCACGGCCACAACGGCGATAGCCATCCAGCGAAAGCGCAGACGCGACATTAACTTTTCACCCATAAAGCGCTCTACTGCCAGTACTTCACCGAGCAGCCATAGGGACGGGTCACTGGGTTTTGCACCGCTTGCCCGACATGGCCTCAGTCAGCGCCAGGGAGACGTAGTTCTTCGACGACTTAATGTCAGATATTTCCGTGGTGGGATGATCGTCGATGGCCCCGGCGTAGATCAGCTTTCCGCTGGGATCGATGACAAACATATTGGGAGTGGTCTTGGCCCCGTAGAGGTGACCGATCTCGCCCTTGGGGTCGAGGATGGCCGCCGTCGGGTCGCGCGCCCATTTTCTTCATGTAGGCGTTTTCCTGGCCGGCATCCACGTAACCCTGCTGGCCGGGGGCGGAGGAGATAACGGTGAGCCACACCACCCCTTTCGCGGTCCACTCCTTCTGCAGGGACTGCATGTTTCCGCTTTGGTAGTGCTTGATGGTGTAGGGGCAGTCGTGGTTATGCCACTCCAGCACCACATACTTGCCCCTGTACTGATCCAGGCTCTGCGTCTTACCGTTCGAGTCGGTTCCATGAAAGTCGGGCGCCGGGCCGCCGATTTGGGCGGCGCGCGTCGAAGGGGCAAAGACGATGGTCAGGGCGGGCCACAATCGCGGCCAGGACGGAGCATTGGCGAATCATCGGCTTATCCTTTCGGGTTGCTGTTCCAACATGGCTTGGCGTGTTGGGGTGAGTCGCGGAGCTGGTCGAGCGCCCCCAATACCACCCCCGGCGTGAGCACTTCGGGCAGCAGCAAGGCTGGCTGTCCAGGAAGATAAAAGACATACGTGGGCACTCCACTACGGCCCAGCTCATTGAGCGCCGAAGCGATGCCCTCATCGTGCCGGGTCCAGTCGGCGCGGACCAGCACGATCCCCGAATCGCGCAGGCGCCGCCGCACATCGCCGCGATTGAGAACCGCACGCTCATTGACCTGGCAGCTCAGGCACCAGCGGGCGGTGAAATCGACAAATACGGGACGGCCCTGGGCGCGGTATTGCTCGATGGCCTCGCGGCTGTAAGGCTGCCAACCGGCCTGGGTTGCCAGTATTCGCCCCCGCCGCGGGAAATTTCCACAAAGCATAGAGCGGGGTCGCCACTGCCAAGACGATCACTGAGATGGCAAAGGCGGACGCCACCCGCCGTGCCGGCCAGCGGCCGAGGATCCAACCGGCGATCGCCAGCAGCAGAAAGGCCGCCAGCAAAGCGGTGAGCGCATCGATTCCGGCGGAGGAAGCAAAAAGCCATACCAGCCAGATGACGGTGGCAAAGATAGGCGCGGCCGTGGCCTGCTTCAGCATTTCCATCCACGCTCCCGGGCGGGGCAAATGGCGCATCCACGCGGGATGAAAGGTGAGCAGCAGATAAGGCGCGGCCAGGCCGAGGGCCAGCGCGGTGAATACGGCAAAAGCCGCAGCCGCGCTTTGGGCCAGGGCAAAACCAATCGCCGCTCCCATGAAAGGAGCCGTGCATGGGGTCGCGACCACCATCGCCAGCACGCCGGTAAAGAAGCTGCCGGCATAGCCATGGCGGGCAGCCAGACTGGAGCCGGTATTGGTCACGGTGAGCCCTATCTCAAACATACCGGCCAGCGACAGGCCGAGAAAAAAGAGCAACAGCGCCATGACCGCGATAAAACCGGGAGACTGAAACTGGAAACCCCAGCCCAGTTGACGCCCTCCTGCCCGGAGCACCAACAGCAGCGCCACCACGGCCCAGAACGAGACCAGGATGCCCAGCGCATACACCAAGCCATGGGTACGAACCTTGGTGGGGTGGTGCCGGGAAGACTCCACCAGCGCCAGGCCCTTGATGAACAGCACGGGAAAGACGCAGGGCATGAGGTTCAGAATCACGCCCCCGAGGAAGGCCAGAGCCGTGAAGCGCAGGAGCCTGACAATGCCGGCCCCATCGGCCGCGGCCGGTAAAGAGCCGGGCGGAGCATGGATCTCGTACGCTGTTCCATCGCCCAGCAGGAGCACGCCGTTCAGTTGCGCCAGCTGGGTGCGGAAGTTTTCATCCTTCTTCAGACGAGATCTCGACCCCGTCCTTGACCCCGCGGACGGGTTGAGGCGCGGCATTCACGATCTGGTTTTGATCGAAGGGGAAAAACTGGGCGTTGGCCGCCGGATGACCGCGAAGGGCGAGGGTGAAGCCAGTGGAGCTGGTTCCAAAGACCGCCTGGGACGAGGCCGGGAGGGGCTGTGGCAAGAGACTGTGGAAGCGATCAAAGAGCGCCTGCCGGCCGGGATCGACGGGCCCTTTTTGCGCTGTAATCTGCAGCGGGAAGGGCCAGGTCGGCCTTACCCGGAATGCAGACCTCGCGGCAAACCAGCCAATTGACATGGGCAGACAGCTGGGCGGTGGAGGGGGCTTTCAGCGTGGAGTCGGCGCTCAGGGTGATGGGGAAGAGCACCTCATCCTCGTAACCAAAATCCATCAGCGGGCCCAGCGGCAAGCGGCGGGGTGCAGGAAACTGCATGGCGCCGGCGGTGATGCCGGTGGGCAGAGCCCACTTGATGCTCGGTGGTTCCCCTGAATCGCCGGCATTGACCCAATACACATGCCAACCCTTGTCTAAGGTGAAGTGCAGGCCGACCAGCGCCGCTGCCTCCGGGCTGGATCGAACCCTCGAGCGGGAGCAACTCGACGGTGAGATGCTGGGCGCGAACGGGTCCCTGAACCGGCGTGGCCGCGGCGGCGGTGAGGGTCAATCCCGCGTAGAGGAGCAGTGCGATTTTGCGAAGGCTAGGCATACCACGGGAACCAGACCGTACCTCACATTGTAGCCGCCGGGCAGCGCGATCGGAGAGACTACGCTACGCTTCGGTTGGGATGCAAAAAACCACCAGGTTCCACGGGCAATCCCGTGTAGCGCAGTGGTGCGATCTGCTTTTTCTCGCCTATCCGCCGACTCTATCCAGACGTGCATGTTCCTTAAAGATGCAGCGGTCCATGACCACCAGGATCCCATCGGCTTCCGCCCAGTGGGCCGCTTCCGGGTGGCAAACACCCTCCTGCAGCCAGAGGTACGGAATCTTGAGACGCATCACGTCTTTGACGATCTCCGGGACATACTCGGAAGCGCGAAATACGTCCACCAGATCAATTTGTCCCTCGGCTGCATAGGCGGCATCGAGCGTGGGATAAGCCTTTTCCCCTAAGGCCCGGGTAACCGCAGGATGAATCGGAACGATGCGGTACCCCTGCTGCTGCATGTAATTGGATACATGAAAAGCGGGACGCTCGGGTTTATCGGAAAGCCCCACCACGGCAATCGTCCTGGTTTTTTCGAGGATGGTGCGAATGGTTTCAGGCTCATTCATGAACGATTGGATGCTCACTCCACCTCGACCGGCTCCTCGATCGGGGGCGGCTCAGCACCGTTACGGCGCATGATGAGATATCCGCGAATGAACGGGTCCAGGTTGCCATCGAGCACACCGTCTACGTCGCCGACCTCGACCCGGGTGCGCAGGTCTTTGGCAATGCGGTAGGGCTGCAGCACATAGGAACGGATTTGCGAACCGAAGTTGATATCCAGCTTGGAGTCTTCCAGCTTCTTGGAAATCTGTTTTTTCTTTTCCAGCTCGTACTCGTAGAGTTTGGAGCGCAGCATCTTCATCGCCTTCTCGCGATTCTTATGCTGGGAGCGCTCGTTCTGGCATTGCACCACAATGTTGGTCGGCAGATGGGTGATGCGCACCGCGGAGTCAGTGGTATTTACGTGTTGGCCGCCCTTGCCGCCGGAGCGATAGGTGTCAATGCGCAGCTCCTCGGGCTTGATATCGATGTGGATGGAATCGTCGATCTCAGGAGAGACAAAGACGCTGGCAAAGGAGGTGTGGCGGCGCTTGGCCTGGTCAAAGGGCGAAATGCGCACCAGCCGGTGGACTCCCGTCTCCCCCGCAAGCTGCCCGAAGGCGTACTCGCCAGTCACCGTGAAAGTAGCCGACTTGATGCCCGCCTCTTCGCCATCCTGGTAGTCGTTGATCTCCGTCTTGAAGCCATGACGCTCGGCCCAACGGAGATACATGCGCAACAGCATATCCGCCCAGTCCTGAGATTCAGTGCCACCGGCGCCGGGATGAACAGTCACGATTGCATTGAGCGGGTCGGTCTCCGCCGAGAGCATGGTGCGGGTTTCAAGTTGCTCGACGAATTCGCTTAAGGACTTGATCTCGCGTTCCAGCTCGGGCTCGATCGACTCCCCTTCGCGGGCCAGCTCGAAGTAAGCGTCGATGTCTCCGGAGCGGCGCACCAGCTCATTCTCCATGGCGAGCTGGCCTTCGAGGCGCTTGCGCTCGCGCATGAGCACTTGCGACTCGGCCGGGTTGGACCAGATTGCTGGATCGGAAAGCTTGGACTCCAGGGCAGCTAGTTCCCTGTCGATTCTTGCGCGGTCAAAGATACTCCCGAAGGTCGCGCACTTTGTCGCGCACCGGAGTGTAGGAGAATTCGAGTTCGTTCAGCATGATGATTTAGTGGCGCCGCAGGCGAGTCCACACCGTGGCGGCGACAATCCCCAGAGTGATTATCCCACACAGGTAGGCGAAGAGATCGCCGTGCACGGTGTAGAAGGTCAAGTCACTGCGATAGCCGTACCTGGCGGCCAGCGAGGTAAGCGCGTGGCGCTGCACACTGGCCGTAAGCCGTCCGTAGGGATCGATGATGGTGGTGATGCCGGTGTTGGTGTCGCGCAACAGCCAGCGGCGATTTTCAACCGCGCGCATGCGCGACATGTTGAGCGTTTGCCAGGGCGCGCAGGTATCGCCGTACCAGCCATCATTGGAGATGTTCACCAGCACCTGGGCGCCCCGCTTCACAAACAGCCGTATCTCATCGCCGAAGATTTCCTCGTAGCAGATGAAGACACCGAAGGTGTGGCCGTCGGTTGAAAAGACGACGCGCCGCCATCCGTGGGTCATGTCGCCGGCCTCCTGAGTGAGGTTCTTGGCAAAGGAAAAGAAGCGTCTTATAGGGGATGTACTCTCCCCACGGAACCAGGTGGATCTTGTCGTAGCGGCCTGCGACTGTGCCGTCGAGATCCACGAACAGGGCGGAGTTATACATGTCGGAGCGGGCGCCGTGGGGGTCCAATGAGGTGGTGCCGGCGATCACCGGCGCATGCATGGAAAGCGCCAGCGTGCGCAGAGCATGCAGCAGGCGCGGATCCTTGTCGAGAAAAGGCGCGGGAGACTCCGGCCACAGGATGATGCCGGGAGCGACCGGTTTCGCGGGACAATCGGGAGTGACGGGATAGGCATTGAGGCTCGGGCATGCCGGCAAGGAAAGGCCCGCAGGTACGGCTGCTGAGTTTGACGAACTGATTCATGTGCTCTTCATATTCGGCGCCCGGCCAACTGTTGTCCTGATTGACGTTCAGATTTTGCTGTAACAGAACGGCGGTGGCCGGAGCAGGCGCTGCGGGAGGCGCAAAATGATCGCCGTTCTGCAACACCAGCACCGCGACCAAGCCGCTTAGCAAGATGGCTGTACGGCGATTCGCTGGGGCGAGCACGCCCCACGCGAGGAGCGCGTTGCCCGCGACCAGCACAAAAGTAATGCCATAGACCCCGGTATAGGGAGCCAGGCTGGTCAGCAGAAAATTATCGACCTGCGAGTACCCCAGGAAATCCCATGGAACCTTCGTCAATCGTGCCGACAACAGCTCCAGCGCTACCCAGAAGAAGGGCGCGGCCATGAGTGCGTAAGGGGGCTGCGGAAAGCGCGCGCGGTAGCGGTCAGCAAAAAGCCCAGGGCGGCGAAATAGAGCCCCAGCACCATGCTGTAGACAATCAGAATACCGGCCGAGATGAGCGGCGGCAGCCCGCCGTAGTACAACATGGTCTGGTAGATCCAGTAGCAATTGCCGGTAAACCAGAGAAAGCCCATGAGATAGGCGGCCAAGGTTGCGCGCAGCAACGCCCTTGGATGGGCCAGATTCTGCTTGGACAGCAGGCCGCAGAACAGCGGCACAAAAGCCAGCCAGGCAAAGAACGTGCGCCAGAAAGGCACCGGGCCGATAATCGAAAACGGCAGCAGAAGCAGCAGGGCAGAAAAGATACCCAGCAGCCAGGGTTGCCGTGCCAGTGTTGCCATGGGCGAGAGTCTACCATCCTTGTCTTTCATCTCTTGTGCTATGAGACTCTTGCATACTATGAGAGCGGGAAAGCGATACAATCAATGTCTATGCTGGATTGCCATCTTTTTCATGCGGCTGTTTGAGGTCATGTTCTTCGCCGGCATCGCCGGATCGGCGGTGGTGGTCGTGATTAGCTTTATTGAAGATTTTCAGTTGTTGGTGGGCGAGTGAAGGCTGGTATCGCGTCGTTGACGCTGAGCGGCAACCAACATAGACTCAGGTCTGGCTTCGATACCGACCGCGACGCTCCCCAAGTCGCGGAATTGACACGCTGGCCTATATCGAATGGCTTCCGAGCGAACAACTAAAGCGCCATCCATT
This sequence comes from uncultured Acidobacteriaceae bacterium, assembly GCA_963757515.1. GTDB lineage: Bacteria > Acidobacteriota > Terriglobia > Terriglobales > Acidobacteriaceae > PALSA-350. The sequence goes on from CAVWRV010000020.1 coordinate 198,804, forward strand.
CCCTCCAACCGGGTAAAACTGGTCGTCGCCTCTTCGGTGATGCTCACCTTTATCTCGTTCTGGCGCGCCGCGGCGGTGGTGCTGAACGATCTCGGCTCTTCGGCTTTCTACGCCGGTGGGATTGCGGAAGAAGCGGTGGGCAAATCTGCTCCGTGGTTCGTCCTCGGCGTCATGCTCTTCTCCTTTGCGGTGCGCGCCGTTTACGTGGAGAGCTGCTCCATGTTCACCCGCGGGGGCGTGTATCGCGTGGTGAAGGAGGCTCTGGGCGGCACCTTCGCCAAGCTGAGCGTTTCCGCGCTCATGTTCGACTACATCCTGACCGGGCCCATTTCGGGCGTTTCCGCCGGGCAGTACATTACCAGCCTGCTGAACGAGTTGATGACCGTGGCCGCGGCTCATAGCTGGCTGCCGGGCGCCATGCTGGGCGCGCATCATGCGGCGCCGCAGCTGCCGATGAACCTCACCTCGGCGGCCTTTGCCGCCATCGTCACCGTGTATTACTGGTGGCAAAACCTGAAAGGGATCGAAGAGTCGAGCGACAAAGCCCTCGAAGTGATGAAGATCACTACCGTGATGGTGGTGATCCTGCTGAGCTGGGGAATTTTTTCGGCCTTCCACCTGGGCGCCAAGCTGCCGCCGTGGCCCACGCCTTCGAACCTGCACTTCAGCCAGGATGCTCTCGGCTTTCTGAAATACACCAAGTTGCCCGCGATGCTGGGTTTGTTCGGCATCATCATGGCGTTCGGTCATTCCGTGCTGGCCATGAGCGGCGAAGAAACGCTGGCCCAGGTCAATCGCGAGATCGAGCACCCCAAACTCAAGAACCTGAAACGCGCCGCGATCGTCATTGCGATCTACAGCTTTCTGTTCACCGGCCTCGGTTCGCTGCTGGCGGTGATGCTGATCCCCGACTCGGTGCGGGTGCCGGTTTACCGTGACAACCTCATCGCCGGGATGGCGATGTACATGGTCGGCCCGCAGGTGCTGCGGATTATTTTCCGGGTGTTTGTGGTCCTGGTCGGCTTCCTGATTCTTTCCGGCGCCATCAATACTTCGATCATCGGTTCCACCGGCGTACTCATGCGCATTGCCGAAGACGGCGTGCTCACCGACTGGTTCCGCAAGCCGCATCGCAAATTCGGCACCAGCTACCGCATCGTGAACCTGGTCGCAGGGATGCAGCTTTTCACCATCATCGCCAGCCGGGGCAATGTGATCGCGCTGGGCGAAGCCTATGCCTTTGGAGTGATCTGGAGTTTCACCTTCAATAGCCTGGCGATGCTGGTGCTGCGATGGAAGTACAAGGGCGAACGCGGCTGGAAGGTGCCGCCCAATCTGCGTATCGGCAAGCGGGAAATCCCGATCGGGCTGATCTCGGTCTTCATGGTGCTGTTGACCACCGCGCTGGTAAACCTTTTCACCAAGTCGGTGGCCACCGTCAGCGGCATCCTGTTCGCAACCACCTTCTTTATCATTTTCAGCGTCTCGGAGCGAGACAACAGACGCCGCAGAACCACCACCGAAATACAAATGAAAGAGCACTTCCAGTTGGAGCACGAGGATGCGGTGGGGCGCGACGTGCTGCAGATCGAGCCCGGATGCGTGGTGGTCACCATGCGCGATGCCAATAACCCCTTCGCGCTCAAGTGGACCCTGGCACGCACCAATACCGGCGATCAGGACGTGGTGGTGCTGACGGCGCGCATGGTGGGCGCGGGCGGTCCAGAGTTGCTGTCCGCCTCCGATCAGCTCTTCAGCGAATACGAGCAGATGCTGTTTACCAAGGCGGTTTCGGTCGCCGAGAGCTTTGGCAAACATATCTCGCTGCTGGTGGTGCCGGCGGGAGACATCTTCGCCGCGCTGGTGCAGACCGCGAATTCGCTGGAAGCAGCCGCCGTGGTTTCAGGACTTTCGAGCAAGATGTCGGCGCACGAGCAGGCCTACCGTGTAGGCCAGGCGTGGGAAGCGCTGCCGGAGCCGAAGAAGCAGATCACGTTCTACGTCGTATCTCCCAATGGCGAGGCGGAGTCGTTCCACATCGGTCCCCATGCGCCGTCGCTGCAGGCTGATGATGTGGAGCTGGTGCATCGGCTGTGGCTGAACTTCCGCCGCGATCCGGAGATGCAGGACCTGCACCATAGCGACATTGTGACCCACGCGCTGACCCGGCTGGCAGCCGAATATGCCCGCGACAAGCAGGAGACTCTGCTCGGGCTTCGCCGCCGGGTGCAGGACGGCCCCCTGACCGCACGGCTCGGAGAAGTGCGCAACCCGGTGACCCAGCCGGGAAACGATTATGCGGTGCGCGCGCCCAGACCGGACGATGAGGAACGTTGATCTGCCACTATCTCTGTGGCAGATAGAATTTCATGCGCTCAAACGGGCCGCGACCCTGGTGGACTAGACTTTTACCTGTGAGCCCCCCAATCGCAGCCGAGATGGTGACGCCGCGGATCGCGATTCGCCCCGGCGCCCGTTACCCTGATGGTCCACGCTTTGCGCAACGTCTCCTATCGGGAGACCTCTTCCGTCAGAATGCCGCCGGCTTCATGCTCAGCACTGCCCGCCGGTATGGGGACCTGAACCACTACCACCGGGTTGGGCCGGCATATCTTCCAGTTCAACCATCCGCAGTTCATCGAGGACCTGCTGTTGCGCGATGCCGGCCGCCACCACCGCGGACTGGTGATGCAGCGAGCAAAAATGGTGCTGGGTGACGGGCTGTTGACCAGCGAAACGCCCCTGCACCTGCGCCAGCGCCGGTTGGCGCAGCCGGCCTTCCATCGGCAGCGGATCGCCGCCTACGGCCAGATCATCGCCGGCTATGCGGCGGAGATGACCGCCCGCTGGGAAAGCGGGACGGTGGTGGACTTGCAGCCGCAGATGCTGCTGCTGGCCCTGAGGATCGTGGGCAAGACGCTGTTCGATACCAACGTTGAGTCGGAAGTGCACCAGATCGCCGAGGCGGTCGATTCTTTTATGGGATTTTTGCCCTTGGCTTTCCTGCCTTTTCCTGAAATCACTCTTCAGCTGCCCCTCCCTGCCATGAGACGGATTCGCCGGGGACAGGCTTATCTCGATGGCCTGATCTACCGCATGATCGCGGAGCGGCGCAAGGATCCGCGCGATCGCGGAGACCTGTTGTCGATGCTGCTGGCCGCGGTCGACAACGATGAGGGCACCGGGGGGATGAGCGACAAGCAGGTCCGGGACGAGTGCGTGACCGTGATGCTGGCGGGTCACGAGACCACCGCGAATGCGCTGAGCTTTGCCCTGTGGGAACTGGCCAAAAACCCTGATGTGCAGCAGCGGCTTCACCAGGAATGTCGAGCCGTGCTGGGGCAGCGTATGCCGTCCGCGGAGGATTACGGCAAGCTAGGCTATGCGGCCCAGGTATTCGCGGAGGCGATTCGCATCTACCCTCCCGTCTGGGTAACGGCACGCACCGCGGTAGAAGAATACTCGTATCGCGGCATCGTCATCCCCAAGGGAGCGATTCTGCTGGCGCCGCAGATTGTGGCCCACCGCGATCCTCGTTTCTGGGAGGAGCCGCTGCGTTTCGACCCTGAGCATTTCACCGAGGAGCACAAGGCGCGGCGGCCGCGGTTCTGCTACTTCCCTTTCGGCGCCGGTACCCGGCAGTGCATAGGCGAAGGCCTGGCCTGGATGGAAGGGGTGCTGATTCTCGCTTCGGTGGTCCGCGACTGGAGGCTTTCGCTCCCCGATGGCGCACCCACAGAACTGCCCCTGTGGCCGGCAATTTCGCTGCGGCCGAAGGGCGGAGTGCGTTTGCGTCTCGACCGCCGCGTCGAGTGAACCGGGAAGAAAACCGCAGATCTCTCCACTCCGCTACGCCTCCGGTCGAGATGACAACTCTTCTTGTGCAATAAATTTGTCATCTCGGCCGGACCCGGATTTCCTGCCACGCTGCAGCGGACATTGCCACGTGTGCTGCTTTCAGTAAGGAAAGCAGCAGGAAGTTCGCCAACGCCAACAAGTTCCACAGGAAATCCGGGGAAGCGTAGCGGAGTTGGAGAGATCTGCGGTTTTCTTGACCCGCCAACAATGCCAGAGTAAGCTGATTCAATCAGAGGCGAACAAATGGCGAAGATTGCGACGCAACCACTGCAGCAGAACCTGGAACTCTTCCCTATCCTGGCCAACCTCCCGGTAAGCGGATCTCCCCTGACCGGCATTGCCCGCCTGGCCGCTGTTTCCTCGCCGGCAGGCGAAGGACATCGCATCGAATTCCGCTCGCTTGCCGGTGCGGTCGGTGTTGAACAGGACCGTTTCCCGACGGGGGCTGAGCTTTGCCTGGAGCATCAATCCCTACCGCGGATGCGAATTCGCCTGCCGCTACTGCTATGCCCGCTATACCCACGAATTCATGGAGCTGCGCCAGCCGGAGGACTTTGAACGGAAGATCTTCGTCAAGCAGAACGCAGCCTGGCTGCTGGAGCAGGAACTGAGGCAAGTCCGCGCCGGGCGAAGAGATCGCCTTGGGCACGGCGACCGACCCCTATCAGCCCGCCGAACGCCGGGAGAGGGTGACCGAGTCTCTACTCGAAGTGCTGGCCCGGCAACACGGCTTGCGCATCGGGCTGGTCACCAAGTCGACGCTGATCGAACGGGACATTCCCTGCTGCAGAGGGTGGCCGAGAGGAATTCGCTGGTGCTGCACCTGACCATTACCACCCCACGCGCAGAGTTGGCGCGTTTGCTTGAACCGCGGGCGCCCCGGCCCGACCTGCGGCTGCGGACCGTCGCCAGGCTCCGCCAGGCCGGCCTGCAGAGCAGGCATATTGTGTTCCCCGCTGCTGCCCGGCATCACCGACACCGGCAAAGCGCTGGATGGGATGGCAAAGAGAGCAAAGGCCGCCGATGCCAGCTTCTTCACCGCCCAGCCGCTGTTCCTCAAACCATGCTCAAAGGAGGTCTATCTCGCGTTTATCCGCGAGCATTTTCCGGCGCTCGAGCCCATGTACCGGCAGCGTTTCGCCAGCGACGCATTCGTCTCCAAGGCGTATCGAAAGCGCATAGAGGCGCTGGTTAAGGGAGTATGCGCCAAATACGACTGGACGGCGCAGCGGAGATGCTCTGCTGACCGAGAATGGGAGACGCCGCGCGGAGTGGCCGGGTTCAAGCAGTGGAGGACTGTCGTTACCGAATTAAACCCGCGTATAGCTCGTCTGCTATTGCGGGTTCGGAGCTCGTCGCCCCGCGGCCCCGGCCCGAAGCGGGGATAATGCCCGTGCGGCTCGTCTGCTTGAAGCGTCTTCCACTGTTGCGGGGTGAGCACGCGGCGCAGGCCCAGGAGCATGCGGCCGTTGGCTCTTTTCCAGTTCTGCCCGAGCCTGCGCCACGCGGTCGATCTGAGCCAGGATTTTCCCCTCGTCCGGCTGATCTGCCGCCAGCAAAGGCTCCATCGCCGTCTCTTCTTTGTGCACCGCGGCGCTAAGATCCATCAATCTAGGGCGGCTTTGCTCGAATACCGCCTCCATTCTCTTCTGCTGGTCTGCCGTAAGCCCCAGCTTTTGCGCGAACTCCGGATTGTTCCACCAGCGGCCGTGGGGTCCCACGCGAAACGCCCGCTCCATGGGGGGGCGGCGGCCCTCCATGGGCGGTGGCCCCATGTTTTCGCCCGGCCCGCCTGGCGGGGGCCCGCTCTCCTGGCACAGGGCCGCCCCGGATAGCAGCGCAATTCCCAGCAACCCCGCGAGGCTAATTGGTGTGAACAATGTGTTTGCTCCCTGGGGCAGAGGTAACCGCGCCTGAGCTGCTCCCCGTCGAAACCAGGTGGGTCAGCGACTCCATGGACGATGGAACAGCAACCGAGACCTGTTCATCCACCTGGTCCAGCAGTGCGTCATCACTGATTTGGGCAGCTGGGTGGTCCGGGCTCGAAAGGTGGAGAGGAACCAAGGCGAGGATCAGCAGTACCAAGGGGATCATGGCGGCGACGGCCCACCGCAGGGTGTTGACTGACAATCTTCTCACCGGGACAAATTGCTGCTGCTGCTGCGGACGGGCGGCCAGGCACTCCGAGCTCCATTCCACGGCCGCCGTCCGGAAGCAAGCCACGCCCTGCTCCAGCCGTTCCACTGCGGCCCGGCACCGGGCGCATTCCGTTAGATGGCGAAGCATCGGCGGAGTCCGCTGACCGAGAACGTACTCCTCCTGCTCCCAGGCTGATAGATGGTCCGTATTCATCTCGTTCTCTCCATCGCCTTGCGCACCGCAGCGAGCGCGCGATGCAGGTGGCTTTTCACCGTCCCCACATGCAGCCCCATCGCCGTTGCGATCTCGGGCAGTTCCATCTCTTCCACAAAGCGCAGCAGAAAGACGCTGCGTTGTTTGCCGGGCAGGACTGCCACCGCGTCCCAAACCTTCACCAGCTCCTCCCTTACAACCAGGGAGGTCTCCGGGGAAGTCCCTGGAGCCGCGATACGGTCTGCCATCGCACCAACCTCGACTGCCGTGGTGCTCGCCGTTTTCCAAAACTGAAACTTCCGCGATCGCGTGGAGTCGCGAATGAGGTTGGTTGCGATCCGCGTCAGCCAGGTGGCTACGCTGCAGTCTCCTCGAAACTCTTCGCGGGCCCGGTATGCTCTCAGGAAGCAATCCTGGGTCACGTTTTCCGCCAGGTCAGGATCCCTAAGCGAGAGCAGAGCATAACGATAGATGCGAGACCGGTAGGTGGCGCAGAGCGTGTCAATATCGTCCAGCTCTGCAATCATCCGGTCGCGCACGGGTGAAAGCTCTCTCGCGTAGATAAGCGGCTCCAATGCTTCCATAGACGCGCCTTTCTGGGCAGCAGTTTACGCTATAGCATTTTCACTTCTGGTGCATACAGAGCAACCGCTTCCGACGTGGCTTTTCCTCAAGAAAAGCCACACTTCGCGGCGCTTGCCTGTGCAGAGTAGAAGTGAAAATGCTGTAAACCGCTGCCCCCACCGGCTGTCTTATCGCATCCGTCTTATCGCATCATGGGTCCGCGCCCTGGTCCGCCCATCATGTGTTCCTTTTCCAGCTCCGCAAACTTGGTCTTCTGGTCGGCCGTAAGAATGGCGTAGAACTGGGCCTGGGCCATGGCATGGGCGGCGAGCATCTCCCCCTGCATTTGACCTAAGGTAGTGGCGGTCGACTGAATGGTCGCCGTGTCATTGGCCTTAATCGCGGCTTCCAGAGCCTGTCGAGCCGTGTGTTCGCTGGCCCACGAGTTCTGGTGTGCTGTGGCTTCCGTGGTGAAGAAGGTCGTCGCTTGCTCTACTTGAGCCGGAGTGAGGGAGAGCAAAGTCGTGTATCTCTGGATTTCGTGCTGGGCCATGCCTGCCGGGGACGGCGGGGTGTGGGGCGGCGGGGTTTGTGCCTGGGCCATCGGTAAGAGCCCCAGGACTGCGAAAAGCGCAAGCGACAACTTCATACTTCCTCCTTAGCGGATGAGAAGGTGATTTGCAACCTTCTCGCCCCAATAGACGGAGGCTAAGAGGTGTCGGTTTACTTGCGTAGCAGAAGCAGCACAGCCAGCGCCCCGCTCCAGGCGCTGCAAGCGCAAGCCAGCATCACCTGGCGAAAACCAGCGAGAAACGCTTGATCGAGCATAAGCGCAGCCTGGGCGCGCTGCGGTGGGGTAAGCCCTGGCGGGATCGGTATATCGTGCAGGTGAGCCTGGTTGGCCAACATCTGAGCGCGAACTGCGACCGGCAAGCTGGAATGGGCAAGCTGCGCTCTGAGGCTGGCTACAAATCCGTGCGCCAGCACCCAGGCAAGCAGCGAGACCGCCACCAGCCCGGCAAGCCGGGAAAGCGCATTGTTCACCGCTGACGCTATCCCGGTCTGGGTCTCCGGAACCGAAGACATGACCGCATTGGTGAGCGGCGCGACGCAAAGCGTCATTCCGCAGCCCAGAAGGAGGACCGGCGGCAGAACGGATAGGGCGTAGCCCTGCAGGCCGTCCAGCCATGCGAACGCGGCAAAACCGGTGCCGGCCACCGCCGCGCCGGCAAACAGCAGCAACCGCTCGCCGACCCTGGGAACCAGTGCGCCGACCCGCGCGGAGAATAAGAACATGAGCAGGATGAGAGGCAGAAACACGGCGCCGGCCGCCGCCGGCGGGTAGTGCCGCACCTGGATCAAATAGAACGGAATCACAAAGAGCGTGCCCCCGAGCGCCCCGTACAACAAGAAAGTAAGCACGTTCGGCGCCAGAAAGCGGGGGATGCGGAAGAGCGACAGCGGCATCATCGCATTGGGCCGGCTCGCCTCCGAGCGCAGGAACCAGGCGAACAGCACCAGTCCGCCGATGAAGGGCCAACTTACGAGGGGGTTCCGCCAGCCCAGTTGGGAGGCGAACGAGAGCGCGTAGACGATCGCCCCGAAACTCAATGTGGCCAGTGTGGCGCCCAGCTGATCCAGCGGCCGCAGCGCGCCGTCACTCCGGGCCCGGCTCTCCGGGATGCGGGGCGCCAGCAGCATGATGACCAGGACCAGGGGAAGATTGAGCAGAAAAATCAATCGCCACGACCAGACCTGGATGAGCCATCCCCCGACTACCGGTCCAATCGCGGCAAAGACAGTGGTCCAGGCCGACCAGGTGCCAATGGCGCGGCCACGGTCCTCCGCTGGGAACGATGCCGACAAGATGGAAAGACCTTGCGGGATCAACAGCGCAGCGCCCACTCCCTGGATGGCGCGAGCGGCGATCAGTTGGCCCAGGGAAAACGAGGCCGCGCACGCCGCCGAAGCCAAGGCAAACAGCGCCACTCCCCAGACAAATGTGCGCCGCCGGCCGTAGCGATCCCCGATAGCGCCTCCCAGCAACAGCAGCGCAGCCCCGAAAAGAGCATAGCTTTGAACAATCCATTGAATGCCACCCGAGGTGGCGTGGAAGGTTGACTGCAGCGTGGGCAACGCGACGTTGACCACCGAGCCGTCCATGAACGCCAGGGCCGAGCCGAGAATGATGGCAATCAGAATCCACTTGCGGTCAGGCTGGGCGCAGGGTGCGCCGGCGTGGGCGGCGCCGACCTGGGCACAAGGTGGTACGACGTGCGACTTGGGAACAGCTACGGCGGAAATCGGCACTGTTTCATGGATGCCGGCGGCGGGAAACAATCTGCATGAAATTACGCGCCATTCTGCTACCCTTGCCAACGGTCATCGGCAAAGGTAAGCACCACTGCTAAAACTCCATCTAAATTCGTTGGACTCGGCATCGTCGTTTGCCTATTTCCTCGTCATCCTGTTCATCGGGCTTCGCCTTCGCCGCAGCAATAACACCTCGAAACAATTCTTTGAAGCCGGCCGTTCGCTGCCGCTGGCCATCACTGGCATTGCCTTCGTCGCCGCCAATTGCGGGTCGCTGGAAGTGATGGGCATGGTCTCCACCAGCGCGAAATACGGTTGGCGCGCAGTGCATTTCTATTGGATCGGCGCTGTTCCCGCAATGCTGTTTCTGGCCTTGATGATGATGCCGATTTACTACCGCAGCCAAGTGCGCAGCGTGCCCGAATTTCTGAAATTGCGCTTTGGCGAGCCGACGCGCACCTTCAATGCACTCTCGTTCGCCGTGCTCACGGTACTGGTTTCGGGCGTCGGACTGTACGCGATGGCGCTGATTTTGCAGGTAATTTTTGCCTGGAGCTTTCTGCTGGCGACGGTCGTCTCGGCCGTATTTGTGCTCGCCTATATCCTGCTTGGCGGCCTGCGCGCCACCATGTACAACGAGGTGCTTCAGTTCGCCCTCATTGTCCTTGGCTTTGCGCCGATGGCTTGGTACTCGGCACGGTATTGCTGGGGGAGCCAGGGGCACATCTGGTCCGGCATGCACGCGGTTGATCCGCATACAGCAACCATGGACGGCCTGGGGGTCATCTTCGGTCTCGGCTTTGTGTTGAGCTTCGGCTACTGGTGTACTGATTTCGTGCTGGTGCAGCGCGGGCTGGCTGCGCGCGACCTGCCCACCGCCTCGGGCACGCCGCTGGTAGCGGCTGTGGTCAAGCTCTTCTTCCCTCTCCTGGTAGTGGTGCCCGGGGTCGCAGCGGCGGCCATCCTCCCGGCGGATCTCTCCGGCCGCTTCGACCTGGCGCTCCCCTCGATGCTGGAGCGCTATTATCCTCATGGTTTGCTGGGGCTGGGAGTGACGGCGGTGCTGGCCAGCTTTATGTCGGGGATGGCCGGGAACATCTCCGCCTTCAACACGGTGTGGACCTACGATCTGTATCAGGCCCACCTCGCGAAGGGCCGCAGTGATGCCCATTACCTGCTGGTCGGCCGCATCGCAACCATTGTTGCTACAGTACTCAGCATCGGCACGTCCTTCGTGGTGCTCCGCTTCAATAATCTGATGGACTACGTCCAGATGTTGTTTTCTATTTTCAACGCGCCGCTCTTTGCGACCTTCCTGTTAGGCATGTTCACCATCTGGGCCACACCGGCCGGCGCGCTCACCGGGCTGGTCTGCGGCACGTTGGCGTCCTTTGGGCACTGGCTGCTGTACCAGAGCGGGACACTGAAGTATGGCAGCGACATGACGGCGAGCTTCTACGGCGCGGGCGTCGGATGGCTGGCCTGTTTTCTCATCACCATCGCCGTCAGTCTGGTGACGAAAAACAGCCTGCTTAAGGTTCCGGTCTACCGGCCACCCGGGATCCGGGCAGGCCCCGGCAGCCTGCCGCTACCTTTGCTGCTTTCCGCCGCGGGCATCTTACTGGCCCTTGTTTTCCTTAACCTGATCTTCGCTTAGTGATGCCCGAATAAAAAGTCCCCTCAGCGGAAAAATTTTCTGTCGGGGGAATTGTGGGTGCCCCATATCTCGCGCTTGGCGCGAGATGTGGGAAAAACGGCTCGTTACCGACGGGTTCTGTTCTTAGTAGAGGTTCTTTCCCACATCTCGCAAAGAGCGCGAGATATGGGGCACCCACAATTCCCCCGAGAGAAAATTTTTCCGCAGCCATGGCCAGCTGATCAATTAGGCTTTAGCCCCTGAGAGAGAACCTTCCAATGAGAATCAAATTTATCCCAGCAATGGTGTTATGGCTTTCAGCTTCGTGCGCGCTCTGCCAAAGCTGGACCGTTGGCAACGACCGGATTGAGCGAACGATTACTTTCGACGCCGTATCTGGCCTGGTGACCCAGCGGCTGACCGATCTCAGCCACCGTACAGAATTCATTCTTCCCGGAAAGCCCGCGCTGGAATTCTCCTTCGCCTGCAATGGGAAGACTCGAACCGGCGCAACCTTTCAAATGCTGAAGGCCGAACAAAGCGCCCTGCCGGATGGCAAGTCCCTCACCATCCATCTCCAGGACAAGACCTTTCCCCTCGACGTCTCCGTCGTCTACCGGGTGTACGACGGGCATCCGGCAATACGCAAATGGCTGGTGCTGCGAAATACCGGCTCGACCCCGTTACATCTCTCCCACATGAACATCGAAGCCATCGCACCCTCGGTGGGCCCATCCAACGAAACTGTTTTGAATGCTCAATACGGCGCCATTCCGAGAGAGACGTTTTATACCGGCAGGTCAGAAGACGCGGGTCTCTTGCTGGCCAACGCCCGCACTGGCGATGGTTTCGCAATCCTTACCGAAGTTCCCGGCTACATGAAGCGGACAGAAATTAATGCCTGGTACGACACCGGGCGGGTAGGTATCGGGGTTTTATACGATACCGATCTTATGCCCTTCGAGCGATCGCTTGCTCCCGGAGCGGAGTTCACGACCGCGGCTGTCTCGCTGCTCACCTTTCGCAATGGCGATGGCTTCAACGATCCCCATTGGATACTTCCCTCTTACACCGCCGGGGTTCTGCAACGAAAGAACATCGCCCGGGGCGCACCGTGGATCTACAACACCTGGGAACCGTTCGAGAGGAATATCAATCGCGACACCACGCTCCAGTTGATCGACGTGGCCGGGACCATGGGGATGGATATCTTTACCATCGACGATGGTTGGCAACAGGAATATGGCGAGAACACGGTAGACCCCAAAGCCTTTCCCGGAGGCCTCGACGCCATCCGGGAGGCCGTGGAAGCCAAAGGCATGCGCCTGGGATTATGGATTCCCCTGGCCGCCATCGGCCTGAACACACCAGACTACGTGCATCACCCGGACTGGGCAGCGCTGGATCAATCCGGTAAGCCCAAGCTCACCTCCACCATGGCCGGTTCCAAGGTCGTTATGTGTTTGGCCAGCCCCTTTCAGGACGCGGCGGCAGACCGAATCAACGATGCCATCGAGCGCTTCCATCTGGCCTATGTGAAGCTCGACCTGACCACCATTTTCAATGCCTATGGCGAAGCGCCCGGCTGCTGGGCCAAGGGGCATTACCACGGTAGCTGGGCCGAGTCACTGAACATGATCTATGAAGGAATCAGCCACGTCACCAGCAAGGTCTATGAGAAGCATCCCGGACGTTCTTCTCGACCTGACCTTCGAGCTTTGGGGTCAAAAGCACGTGATCGACGCCGGTTTGCTGGCCGCCGGCGACCTCGATTGGATGAGCAATGTCAACGACGCGCAGCCCGATTCTGCGGGAACGCTGCAAGCTCGCACCCTGCTGTATCAGCGGGCGCCTTCCATGCCGGTAGAGAGCATGCTCATCGGAAATCTGCACGCCGATATGCCGAGCCCCCAGGAAGCATTCGCAACCGCGATCGGTTCCGCTCCTCTGTTGCTCGGTGATCTGCGTAAGTTGAGTGCTGCCGATCAGCAGTGGTATCAGGACCACATCCGATGGTTTAAGAAACTGAGAGCAAGCACTAAGATCAACCAGAGCTTTTTTCCCCTGGGCAACTGGCGTCAGCCATCGTCGGCGGCATGGGATGGGTTCGCGCGTTTGTCGCATTCCGGCGACGGCGTGATTGCCATCTTTCGCAATAAGTCCGATGCCCAAGCGGCCAATATCCAATTGCCCCTCATACCGGAGGGTAAATTCAAGCTGCACTCCGTGGTCACCAACAAAGATCTTGGCGAGTTCAGCCAAAACGATTGGATACGCGGAGTGCCAGTCGCATTTTCAGGCTCGGAAGCGGTCGAGATACTCGAAGTCAGTTCTGTAAAATGAGCATCCTGGTCAGCACGCTGGGTGGTATGATCCGTGTGTTTTCGCAGGAGAGAAGATTGATGGGATGCAACAAAAAATTTCCCGACTGATTGTTCTGCTTGGAATGACCAGCGGCGCGGTATGGATGACCGCGCCGCCAAAACGGAATAGCCTGCTGCCTGGGCTGTGGAGCGGGCCAGAGCGTGTGGGAAATGTGGCCTGGGGGGCGCGGCGATCATAAAACGCAATACGTCGCCGCCAGCTGGAGTATCTATCGCATTTCCTTTGCAAATTCCTGGGCGTCTATCCCCACCTCACTGAGGGCGCAGTGTTAAGGAGTACGCAGGATAATGTCTGTCATTATCAGGCCGGCGGTTGCATCCGACATCGATGCAATCGCGAGGATCTATGCGCATCATGTGAACCACGGCACCTCCACGTTTGAAACCGAACCACCGGATTCCGACGAGATCGCGCGCCGCTGGGGCGAGGTCGCCAAAAAAGGCCTGCCGTGGCTCGTAGCTGACGACGGCGGCGACATCGGTGGATATGCCTATGCCGCCCCTTATCGACCGCGCGCAGCCTACCGCTATACGGTGGAAGATTCGATCTATATTCACCCTGACCGTTTGGGCACCGGTCTGGGCAAGCTGTTGATGCCGGCCCTCATCACAGCGGCACAGGCATGCGGCATGCGCCAGATGGTTGCCGTCATCGGCGACAGCGCAAACCTGGCTTCGATTGCCTTCCACAGGCGCTTCGGCTTCCACTACGCAGGATTGCTAAACGATGTCGGCTTCAAATTCGGGCGCTGGCTCGATACCGTCTTCATGCAGCGCAGTCTGTAGAGGCCCTCTGGGAATCGACTGCCATCACAATCCAGTCTGTCAGCGAATTCCTTATAGCGAATTCCCCTAGCGAATCCCCTGACATCTGCGGGGCAATTTCCAGAAAACCCGTTTTCGAGCAGGTTGAGCGCGGGAGACGGCGGGCGACAGGATCGGACTGCCTACAGCGTCCTCAGAAAGGCGATGAGATCCCGCTTCTCGTCTGGCGTCAGATCTAGTCCCTTTTCGTGGCCCAAGATTGGCCCTGGGCCTGTGTGGAAGCCCTTCGGGATGTAGCCCTCGTGCAGACGCGCCGGATCGAACCATTCTTCCAGAGTCTCGGCCTGGCCGGAGTGGCTGAAGGCATGGCGATACCACAGGCCGCGCAGGGAGGGGACTTTGTAGAAGCCTGTCCCGCGGCGGGTCTCGAGCGCCAGTGTGGGGTCGGTGCCGATGGAGGTGTTCATGATGTCGTCGGTCTTGCGCAGGTCGTCGGGGACTTTGAAGCCGCGCACCGGGTTGAGCTTGTTGTTGGTATAGAGCGGCGGGGTGTGGCAGACTGGGCAGCCCTGAGCGGTGAAGATTTGTTGACCGTGGCGGGCGTGCTCGTCGAAGGGGTTGGGGTTGGGCGGCGGTTGGAGGGACTCGATATAGAGCGCCAGCGCGTAGAGTTGCTCGTCGCTATAGCGGGTGCCCTCTTCGCCGCCGAAGGGCTGTTCCCCGGGGGCGGGCTGGAAGTCCCCGTAGTAGGCGAGCATATCCAGCCCCTGGTTGACGATGGCGTAGCGCATGATGTCGCCGATGCCGCGGTTGCGAACCAGGCCGGTGGCGTCCAGGTATTTGAGGTCGGCAATGCCGATGAGAGAGGGGATGCGCGGAGGATGCGAGCCGCTGGTCCCCTGCCGCCCAAACACTCCCGCATGGGCCGCCGTTGATATCCGGATGTACTCGTCCTTGGTGAACTTCTTGTAGAAGTCTTCTTTTGACATCACCCAGGGGGCGCCGTAGTAGAGCCAGGCGTTATCCACCCTTTTCTGGAAGGCCTCCGGCGTGGTGGCGCGGATGGTGGCCTCGCTGGCACTAAGAGGACCGTATTCATCGCCCTGTCCGCCCTCTAGATACGAGCCGTCGGGCAGCCTGGTGGTGTGACACTGGGCACAGGCGTTAATCCCGCGCTCCAATACGCCCTTTTTGCGTATGTAGTAGCGGTAGCGGCTGATGGAGGGGAGAAGGATGCCTTCGCTCGACACCGAGTCAGGCAATTTAACCTGGTCGGCGGTTGGCGGGTCGGCAGTGATTGGATGGAAGCGGATGTCGTATTCGAAGACCAGCTTGCCCGCCTGGATCCAGTCCTGCTTGGTGTGCAGCCTGGCGGGGTCGAAGACGATCTCCGGCTCCTTTTGCTTCAGGGACTCGATGTACCCTGCGGGCTCGCGGCCCTTGGCGTAGACCGGGTAGGAGCGATAGATGGGCCTGACCTGAAGTGCGTAGTAGTGCTCGGAGGTCATGTAGCGCGGGGAGCGGTCGCGCTGGGCCAGGGGCAACTCGAAGCCCTCCACTGCTTGGTCGTCCCAGGCCTTGGGGATTTGGGGATGGAAGGTTGGATCGCCGGCGCCGAACGAGGCAATGGCAAGGAGAGTGAGGCTGATGGCGCAGACCGTTCTTCTCACGTCGGCTCCTGTAGCGTCAGGATGGATTCCCAGCAGTCCCTGTTTTGTCCGAATAATACCACCCAGCACTGAGGCTGCGGCTGTCACCGCCTTTTCCGGACTGCCAACCATGTCCGTTGACCCTCAAGTGCTGCGGGAGACCAGCAACCACCGTGCGGGCAAGTCGTGCACGATGAAAATAAGACAAAAGAAAAAGCGGGGGATAGGCCGATTCCCAGTACTGTCCGGTTCGTTTGCTGGGGAGTGCCGACAAGTACCATATTGAGCGTGGTTTCTGAAGATTTGAGGGTGTCCACGATTTGCAAGAGGCGACACGGTCTTTCGATGCTTTGGGGTCGAACGACCTGGAGGCAAGAGGGAGGGCGCAGATCTTTCCACTGCGCTCCGGTCCAGCAACCGCTCTCTGTGGAAGCGTCGCTCTCCCCTTTGTCATCCCGAGCAGCTGACCTGCCTGCGGCAAGTTAAGGATGGGATGAACATGGGGAGAGCGGAAGTTTTAGTCTGGAGAGGACTGAGGCGAGAGGAAGTAGGCCGGCGTTTCGATTGGAGCGTAAGAGCCCGATCCCGAGCATGGTTCCAGGCTGCGTGGTAGAGAGATTGGTGAGGTTGCCTGTAGTCGGGCAGCGATCCCGTTTGGGAGATTACATATATCGGCCGCCTGGCCTTTAGCCCAGTCAGAGGAGGTCAGGGTGGGGACAGAGAAGGGGCATGGTAGGAGTTTGAGTTTAGAGTGCATCGAGCCCAATGCGGCTGGGATCGATGTGGGGGCGACGGAGATTTACGTGGCTGTGGCAGCGGATCGGGATCCGGAGCCGGTACGTTGTTTTGCAACCTTCACCGAGGACTTGCGAGCCATGGCGGGGTGGTTGCAGCAGTGCGGCATCGTCACGGTGGCGATGGAGGCGACTGGGGTGTACTGGATTCCAGTCTACGAGGTGCTGGAGGATGCCGGACTTGGGGTGTGTCTGGTCAACGCCCGCCATGTGAAGCATGTACCTGGACGCAAGTCCGACGTAAGGGATTGCCAGTGGTTGCAGTACCTGCATTCAGTGGGATTGCTGCGTGCCTCCTTCCGTCCAGAGAGTGCGATCTGTGCTCTGCGTGCGCTGAGTCGTCATCGTGCCAACCTGGTGGAGATCGCGGCGGTCCATGTGCAGCACATGCAAAAAGCCCTGACCCAGATGAACCTTCAGATTCATCATGTGCTCAGCGACCTGACTGGTAAGAGTGGTCTGGCGATTTTGGATGCCATTCTGGGCGGCAAGCGGGATGCCGAGCAGCTGGCCAGTCTGGCAGACGGGCGCATTCATGCGGACCGGGAAACGGTGATCAAGTCGCTGGTAGGTAACTACCGTCCCGAGCATCTGTTTACGCTGCGTCAGTCGCTGGAGGCCTACCGGCAATATCAGAAGATGCTGGTGGACTGTGATCGGGAACTGGAGCGGTGCATGGGCCAATTGCCCAACCACCCCAACGGGGGCCAACCGCCGGCGTTGTTTGAGGGCAATAAGCGGGGCAAACGGCGTAAGAACCAGTTCCATTTTGACATGGGTAAGGAACTGTATCGCGTGCTGGGCACGGACTTAACCACCGTTCCCGGTCTGAGTGCGCTGACGGTGCATACGCTGGTGACCGAGATTGGAACCGATCTGAGACGTTTTCCCAATGTAGCGGCGTTTACCAGTTGGCTGACGTTGTGTCCCGGGAGCAAGAAGAGTGGGGGCAAGGTTCTCTCTTCAAAGACCCGCAAGTCCAACAGCCGTCTTGCCGCTGCCCTGCGACTGGCCGCGCAGACGCTGCATAAGAGTCACTCCTACCTGGGCGCATATTATCGCCGCATGCGGGCTCGCCTTGGCGCTCCGCAAGCCATTACTGCTGCGGCCCATAAACTGGCCCGCATCATTTATCACCTGATCAGCACCCGCACGGCTTACGATGAGAGTGTCTTCGCCCAGGAAGAACAAAAGCAACGGATCCGCCACCAACATCGCTTACACAAACAAGCCTTCGCCCTCGGCTTCCAACTCGTCCCTCTAACACCTCCGGAGGTTGTTCATTAGGACCGGAGCGTAGCGCAGTGGAGGGACCTGCCGTGCGCCTTGACCCCAAACAAAGCTCCCTGCGAGTAACTTAGCAAGTCTTAGCCCAAAGGGTTTGTTCCCTGCCGTTCACTCGAGAAGACCGGCCTTTAGGCCGCGTTTCTGTTGGGCACCTGACACCTGGAGTGGCGAACTGCGGATAGCCTCGTTCCCAAGCAACAAAGGGGTTGGGCAAGACCGCGAACTCACTCTTAGGGCCTTTGCTTGGGGTTCAGTTGCACCGCAGATCCCTCGACGGCGCTCGGGATGACAAAGGGGAGAGTGCTTGTTTCCCTCAGCC
>CAVWRV010000021.1:0-120551 GCA_963757515.1 uncultured Acidobacteriaceae bacterium
GAAAATGCTTTAGTCTCGATCGATCGAGACACCGCCGTTTACCGTCTGGAACTCAAGCGTCGCGCCGCCCTGGCCGATGTTTGTGTCGATGCGATGATTACGAATCTTTCCCTGAACGGTGATCGGGAAATCCACTGAGATGCCGCCGTTTACCGTCTCTGCAACCAGGTGTGCGGAATAGTGATCGGGAGCCTTCACGGAAACGCCGCCGTTGGTCGACTTCGCGAAGAGGCCGCTTCCCCGCCACTGATCCCCGTCAAGCCTCACGTCCAGGCCGCCATTCACGGTAGTAGCGTGCACTTCTCCGGCCAGATCATCGAGCGAGAGACCGCCGTTGGTCGTATCAGCATGGATCACGCCATCGACCTTCGAGATCTCAATGCCGCCGTTCTGGGTGTGAAGCTGGGCTGCGAGATGACGTGGCACATGCAGACGATAGTTGACAGACCAGCTGCGGTGCGACCAACCGGACATCTGTGGTCCTTCAGCGTGGATGGTGCCAGTGGTGACGATCTTTACGTCGTGTAGGATCGACTGCGCATTCTCGCGGCTCGAATCCTGCGCAATGACCCGCGCCTCCAAAGCAATATCCTGGCGTTCTTCGCCAATCACTTCAATGCCGCCGTTCTCTCCCGAGACACTGAGCTGTCCATTGATAAGTGGCAGGGTAGTGCTCCGCAATTCGCAAACACGCCCCCGATGGCCAAACCAGTTGTTGCTGCTGGTGTTGCCTTCGTCGTCATTGCACGGGGCGGTAGTGAAAGACTGGGCGTGAAGGCTGCCTGCAAGTAGCAGGACGAAGACGCATCCGACGACAGATCTGTTCATGGATATCTCCTGGTAAGCCACCAAGCTGCATACGCAAGGCAGACTCATTAAGTTCCCAGGAGGGGGAACTTGATTCGAATTGCTCTTACGCCTGCGAGTTGGTGTCCGTTTGCGGACACCAAGCTACAAATTTGAACACAATCGCACGCTGTTCCGTACTATTTGATGGTGTATGCGGAAGTGAATGCCGGTGCACTGTGGCTGGCAACGTGCTACGAGGTGGTATATGCGTTCCTTTCTTCTCGATTTGAAGTTCGTCGTCCGCCAGCTGCGCAAGTCCCCAGGCTTCACGGTGACGGCAGTCCTGATGCTGGCCTTCGGAATTGGAGCGACCACGGCGATTTTCTCGATCGTGGAGTGCGTTCTGTTGCGGCCCCTGCCCTTTCCCGATCCTGACCGGCTCGTGGTGCTGTCGGACCGCTTGCAGGGAGTGGATGTAGGCGGCAATGGAGGGGTCGGGGTGACCGTGCCCGATATACGCGCCTATACCCGCGAAACCAGGTCCTTCGCTGCTCTGGGCGGATACATCTTTGCTTCGTATGAGCTTTCCAGTACCGGTGAGCCCGCTCACGTGAACGGCTCGCGTCTGACCGCGGGAGTATTTCCCGCTCTCGGTGTCGCACCGCTGCTGGGGCGTGTGTTTACCACCGACGAGGACGAACATAGCCAGCAGGTCGCTGTTTTGAGTTATGCGACCTGGCAGGAACGGTTCCATGGAGACCGGCAAATTCTGGGCACCAAGATCCTGCTCGATCGCAAACCGTATGTGGTGATCGGGGTGATGCCGCGGAATTTCGAATTTCCGTTGTTCCCAGGGCGGCTGAATCGCATTGGTTTGTGGGTTCCCATGAGCTTTACCGCCCAGGAACTCTCGTCGACGGGCGCCTCGAACTGGAGCTACCACATGGTCGGCCGCCTCAACCCCGGGGTCTCCCCGGTGCAGGCCCAGGCCGATGCGGAGCGAGTTGCGCAGGAAATCATGCGCAACTATCCGGCCGAGATGGCCAGCCTGCATATCAGCTCCGTGGTGCGGCCGCTGCAAGAGGAAACGGTAGAGCAGTCTCGTCCCTTGTTGCGGACCCTCTTCCTCGCCGTAGCTGTGGTCTTGTTGATCGCCTGCGTCAATCTGGCAGGACTTATGCTGGTGCGCGCCATTCGCCGGCAAAGGGAATCCGCCGTACGACTGGCGCTGGGCGCAAGTGAAGCGGCGCTACTGCGCCAGGCGCTTCTCGAAAGCCTGGTCCTGAGCGTAAGCGGCGGTATGGTGGGGCTTGCGCTTGCCAAACTGGCGCTGACCGTGGGCAGAAGTTTGCTGCCGGAAAGCCTTCCCCGCATCAGCGAAATTGCGCTCAACTGGAATGTAGTGGCATTTGCCTTGCTGCTGGCGGTCGTCACCGGCTTGCTGTGCGGGCTGGCCCCCGCCTTTGCCGCTTTGCGCACCAACGTGAATGGCACCCTAAAGGAAGGTGGCCGCAGCGGGACGGCGGGCGCGGGCCATGCGCGTTTGCGCTCCGCGCTGGTGGTGGCGGAAATTGCCATCGCCCTGATACTGCTCGCCGCCTCAGGGTTGCTGCTGCGCAGCTTTGAAAAGATGCGTTCGGTGGATCTCGGCTTCCGGCCCGAGCACGTGACCACCGCCGGCTATTCGCTGCCCGAGAAACAATACTCGACCCAGTCCGCCGTAAACACCTTTAACGATGAATTGGTACGCCGCTTGCGGCAGTTTCCGGGAGTCGAATCCGTGGGGCTTACCAGCCTGCTGCCCGCCTCTAACAACGACAATAACCAGGCCATCGTACCCGAGGGCTATGTTGCTCCGAAGGGGGCGAATATGAACCTGGGCACCAGCTCCCAATTGATCGGCGACTACTTCGGCGCTATCGGAACTCCGCTCTTGCATGGCCGCTTGTTTACCGAGGATGACCGGGCCGGTAAGCAATTGGTAGTTATCGTAAATCGCAAGCTTGCCGATCACTTCTGGCCCAACCAGAATCCGATCGGCAAGCGGATGCGCATCGGCACACCGGAGATGCAGTACCCCATGGTTGACGATCGTGGGAGAAGTGGCGGACATGAAGCTGAGTTCCCCGGATGACCCGACGAAGGAGCAGTTTTATTTCCCCGTGGATCAGGCGGAAGAGGCCATCGGCTCCTTAGCTCAACCGGGCGACTTGAATGGCAATGGCGGTTACATTGTGTTGCGCTCCGCGTTGCCCGCGGAGCAGATGGAAAACGCTCTACGCGCTACAGTTCGCTCCATCGACCCGCGACTGCCGTTGACGCAGGTGCAGACGATGGAGCAGGCGGTCGCGGAAACCGAAGCGCCGCGCCGGTTCAACACTGTGTTGATCACCAGCTTTGCGTTGGCGGCGGTGTTGCTCGCGGTGCTTGGCATCTACAGCATCATCGCCTTCTCGGTGGCCTCGCGGGTGCAGGAGATGGCCATCCGCATGGCTCTCGGATCACAACGCGCAGGCATCGTTGGTCTGATTCTGCAATCCGGAGCAAAGCTCGCTGCGATCGGCTGCGTTCTTGGTTTGGCGGGGGCGATGGCAGCCTCCGGCCTGCTGCGCTCGCTGCTCTTTGGAGTAAGCCCGTTCGACCCGCTGGTGCTTGTCCTTTCCGCGGTGGGGGTCTTGCTGTTGGCAATGGCCGCATCTGCATTACCGGCCCTAACCGCCGCCTCTATTGAACCCATGCAAGCCCTCCGAGGAGAGTAGCCGACACGAGGGCGCGCGCAGTGGGACTTGCAGGTCTCTTAACCAACCTCGCTAGAATGTAGAAGTCCAGTGCACGGCTTCAGTCGTGGGCCAGCCCGCCTTGCTGCGATAGGTATACTGGCAACCGACCGGGGCAAACTCAGGGACGAGACAAACTCGGGGTAACTCGGGAGCGTCCATGATAGGTAAAGTCAACGGGAAACGGAGATTCCCCGAGTTTGCCTTGGATCAGGGTTTGCCCCCGCCAAGCCATATCTCAAGCCGATGGTGCTGTTTTATAAACGGTATTTCATCGGCGAAGACCCGACCAACGTGGCCGCAATCATACTGAAGATTCGCTACATTGGATATTTCATAAAATTCGATAAAATTTGGCTTTTTATAGACCTCAGCGGAGACGCGCAAAAGGGCCTTTTTTGGGGGAAAAGGGCAGCCGGGGGGAACCGGCTGTGTCGAGAACAGCATCGAAGACCGAGCCGGTCGCGGCGGGAACCCGGTTCAGCGGTTGCGGGATGATGAAGGGGTTGGCAAGGCTGGGCTGGTTCGGGTCAAAATTCTGGTGAAGCGGCGGAGGAGGTTCCGGGCCGGGGGCCGGGGGCGGGGCCTGTTGGGCTTCCGTGGCGGCAACGGAATCGCCCGGCTCCTCGACCGCGGCTTGAGGCTGCTGGTTGCGCCACTGAGCGCGGTATATTTGTGCCTCGACGCGTGGGGCCGCGGACTGCGTCCCGGATGGAGAAAGGCGACGGTCATTCATGGTTCCGGACGGGATCAAGCCTTCGATGGCTACGATCATCGAAAGGGCCTTGATCTGACCGGCGATGATGCCTCTGGTGGCTTCGGGGCTGAGATTGGCCAGTTCCCAGAGCCGGGCCAGGATCTGGTCGCGACCAAGGTTCAGCTTGCGCAGCCCTTCGGCTTCCCGGTCCACCAGCCTTTCCCTGACGGCGGCGCGGTGCTCGATCATGTAGGCGCGGACGCGGGGCTTGGATTTGGTGTAGGCGGCGGAGTCGGGATTGAGGCCGACGGCTTCCGCGGCGCGGCGGTCATTCATGGTTCCGGAAAGGACCAGGTGAGCAAAGGCGATTTCCTGATCGCTGATGGGATCGCTGACAGTATTTTTGGGCATGGGTCGTCTCGTTCCTCGGTTTGCTGGAGATTGGGTCGGATTTGTTTGCTGCTCTCTCTTAGGGACGCAAAGGGGTGGAGAGCCGCGGTAAGCCACGGATGGCCGGTGTTGGTGAATTTGTGACAGGGATAGAGTGTGGTACCGGACAGCGGTGAAGCTATCCTTCGCTCGCGCGGAGGGCCGAAACTACCGGCAACTGCCGGCTAGGGCGCGGTTGCGTGAGAAGCCGTCGCCTGCCGATGTCTTCTACTCTAAGAGATAGAGCGTTTCCAAGTTGCATGTAAGTGGCGAGATGCGTTTTTCGGCACGGTAGTACAGGCCCAAAGGTAACTCGCGGTCGGTATGCGCGCTGGCAGAGGGATGAAATGGGTGGCAAACCGGAACCTTCCCAGATGTTTTGTGGGAGCCTGGCGTGATGCTGGCTTTGCGGTCGTCCAGGCTCTTGTGGAAGGCCACGGCTGGCGGGTTGGTGGCCTCGTGAACCATCACTGGGAGATCGGACGGTGGATTTGATCGGTGGTTTTTGCCGATCGATATCGGGATTGCGCCTGTGATCGATTACCGGGATCGTGCTTAGTTTAGGCTGCGGGATTCATGGCGCCCATGCCGACATGTCATTACTAAAAACTTGAGACGAGATCGATGACTCCAGAGTTGTTGCTCAAGTAGTAATTGACGGGTGGGCGGTCATTCGGCCCGGAACTTCCAGCCCGGCCATGCACGGAACTGGCCACCACCACACCGCATTCATTCGGCTTCCCGGACGGTAAGATACCAACCGTATCCTATTGACATAGGGTACGCAACGTGTCTAATATGGAGGAGTTCGTGCTCGTAACTGGCTGACCAGTGAGGCAGAGGCAGTGGGTAGCCGTAGACGAGGTAAGGTCTTGGAGGCGGCGATCTTCGACGTCGTGTTGCAAGAGCTCGCCGAAAAGGGATACGTCAATTTCTCAATCGAGAGGGTCGCAGCCGGTGCGGGCACCAGCAAGCCGGTGATCTACCGGCGCTGGTCCACGCGCGCCCGGCTTGTATACGCCGCATTGAGAGCGAAGAGACACGGTCTTTCATTTGAGACACCGGACACCGGAAGTGTCCGGGGCGACATCATGCTCATTCTGCGCCGCATTTCAGAAATGGTGGAGGAATTAAGTCCAGAAGTAATCTTTGGCTTGATTGCAGAGCTTCTCCACGAGAGCGATTCATCTCTTTTTGCAGAGGTGTATGAACGCAATGCCAAAATAACGACGGAAATCCTAAAGCGCGGGGTTGCACGCGGCGAAATCGCTGCCGAGAAGCTTACGCCTCGCTTGGCTACTCTGCCTTTCGACCTTGTGCGCCATCAGCTCGTGTTACTACAGCAGCCGCTGTCGGCGCAGGACATCGAAGAGATTATTGATCGGATTTTTCTCCCTCTGGTCCGAGCCGATTGAGCGAGAGATAACGTTTGTCCCCATCTGAACTCCGGAGTACGTCCCTCTCCGATCCTCCAGCCACCCACATTCACTCTTCACTCGCAGGTGAACATGACCATTGCAGAACTCAAAGAGAAAAACATCACAGAATTGAGCCGCATTGCGCGCAGCCTGGAAATTCCCGGGGCCAGCGGCCTCCGCAAGCAGGACCTGATTTTCAGGATTCTTCAGACGCAAAGCGAAAAGGAAGGCCATATTTTCGCTGAAGGCGTCCTGGAAATTCTGCCTGACGGTTACGGCTTTCTCCGCTCCCCTGATTACAACTATCTGCCCGGGCCCGACGACATCTATGTTTCCCCGTCGCAGATTCGCAAATTCGACTTGAAAACCGGCGATACCATCAGCGGCAACGTGCGGCCGCCGCACGAAGGTGAGAAATATTTTGCGCTGGTGAAGATCGAGGCGATCAACTTCGAGTCGCCCGAAGAGACGCGCAACAAAATCCTGTTCGACAACCTGACGCCGCTCTATCCCCAGGAGCGGGTGAAGATGGAAACCGTCCGCGAACATATCAGCGGGCGCGTGATGGATCTGCTCACGCCCGCCGGCAAAGGCCAGCGCGGCCTGATTGTCGCCCCGCCGCGCACCGGCAAGACGATGCTGCTGCAGTCGATCGCTAACTCGATCACAACCAACCACCCTGAGGTAGTACTGATTGTGCTACTCATCGATGAGCGCCCGGAAGAAGTCACCGACATGCAGCGGTCCGTGAAGGGCGAGGTCATCTCGTCCACCTTCGACGAGCCAGCCGCCCGCCACGTGCAGGTCGCCGAGATGGTCATCGAGAAGGCCAAGCGCCTCGTCGAGCACAAACGCGATGTGGTGATCCTGCTCGACTCCATCACCCGTCTGGCGCGCGCCTACAACACGATTGTTCCGCCTTCAGGCAAGGTGCTCTCGGGCGGCGTCGACTCGAACGCGCTGCAGCGGCCGAAGCGCTTCTTCGGCGCGGCGCGCAACATCGAAGAAGGCGGCTCGCTGACGATCATCGCCACGGCGCTCGTCGATACCGGCTCGCGCATGGATGAAGTCATCTTCGAAGAGTTCAAGGGCACCGGCAACATGGAAATCATTCTCGATCGGAAGCTCGTGGACAAGCGCGTCTTCCCGGCGATCGACATCCAGCGCTCGGGCACGCGCAAGGAAGAGCTGCTGATTCCGAAAGAGGACCTGCAGCGCATCTTCGTGCTGCGCCGCGTGCTCAACCCGCTCTCTCCGGTTGAAGCCATGGAGCTGCTCATCACGTACCTCGAGAAATCGCGCAACAACGCCGAGTTCCTCACCAAAATGAACCAGCTCTAGACGAATTCCTAGTCCGGCCATGAAGCCAAATCAGCCCAGCCGCACAGCCCTGCTAATCGCCCGACAACGCGCTGCTCATCAGCTGCTCGATCATGGCTCAATCCTCAATGACCCATTTGCCATGAAGATTCTGCACGAAGACGAAAAGGACGTGCTGCAATTTGCGAACGAACACCCCCTGGCCAGCATCGGACGCCTATTCGCGACCGCACGAAGCCGGATTGCGGAAGATGCTTTGTCAGGAGCTGTCGAAAGAGGGATTCGGCAGATTATCATCCTGGGCGCTGGACTCGACACGTTCGCTCTCCGGAATCCCCATGGCGCACGACAGATCCGTATCTATGAGGTGGACCACCCCGCCACGCAGGCATGGAAACTCGAGCTCATGGCTGAAGCTCAACTCGCACTTCCGCCATGGCTTATTCTCGTGCCAGTCGATTTCGAGCGGGACGATTTGGGGGAGACACTTGCCGGCGCAGGCTTTCAGCAGAACTCGCCCGCGTTTTTCACTTGGCTCGGCGTGGTGCCATATCTGAGACAGGAAGCGATCGTCAGCACTCTGGACTACATGGCGTCCATCCAGAACTCAGAGGTGGTGTTCGACTACATGGAATCCCCCCAGGCATTCTCAGAAGAGATGAGGGAATTAGTAACGAAGCGGACCGAACAGCTTGAGAAAATTGGTGAACGTTGGGCCAGCCGTTTCGAGCCGGCCGGCATGGCAGCAATTCTTCGCTCCCACGGATTTTGTGACATCGAAGACATCAATTTCCAGGAGATCAGGTCCAGGTTCGGCCGCTCGGTTCAAGGGCTCGCGCCCGGACAGCCTGGTCTTCATGTTGTCCACGCTAAGCACTAGCCAAGCGGCAAAGAAGCATGGCTCGATTGTAATTTGCGACTCTGAACGGATGATCGCCTATCCGGACAGAACCGCATGTTTTGGGGATCACTTCCGGATAGCCGGATTCCGCTTCGATGAGCGTATGGTTGATGCGCCGGTCGACAACCTAAATCCTAGTAACGGGGCGACCGTAGTTCTATAAATGAAGGCAATGCCATGAAGAAGCAAGCACACAATCCCGTCAACCGCAAGCTAAGTGGGTCCGGCGAAACGGGCTCCAAGCCCACCGGCGCAGTCTCTGGAGAGTTTGTCACCGAGACGTTCGAGTACGACGGTGGACGGCAGGTCACGGTGTATGTTCCACCGGACCCGCACGAAGCTATCGTCTTCGCCGGTGACGGTCAGAGAATCTCGAAGTGGGGCCCGTTGCTCGAAAATGCAGACGCACGGTCCACAATGATCGTCGGCGTACATGGGCTGAGCGATGAGACGCTGCGGCTCCTTGAGTACTCACCGGGTTTTGAGCCGGAGCGGTTCGCGGCCCACGAGAAGTTCTTCGTCGAGGACGTTCGCCGATGGACGGAGTCGCGGTTTGGCGTGGCGCTGCCCACTGAACGTACCGCAGCGTTCGGCGTTTCGGCGGGTGGAGAGCTGGCCCTCGCTCTTGGGCTCCGGCATCCACATGTCTACGGTGCGGTCTTCTGCGCCTCGCCTGGCGGCGGTTACAAGCCGCCTGGCGTTATGCCGAGTCCGCTTCCGCGCACATACCTCGTCGCTGGCACACAGGAGCCCTTCTTCCTCGGGAATGCAAGGAGGTGGGCGGACGCGCTGAGCGATGCAGGTGCGGATGTCGTCATGAATGAGCGAGCTGGATCGCACGGTGGCGCATTCTGGCGAGAAGAGTTCCCGCTAATGGTGGCGTGGGCATTCGGACGATGATGCGGCGTGGTCTACTCTTTCCTAGACGGGGTAGGGAAGGGTAGGTGGTCACTCGCTGGGAACTTCATTTTTTAATCCCAAAATTCTCGGAGCGCGCTTCGGCGATGATGCGTCAACTGAGCGACTCGCTTGTGCGGAAATACCAATTGAACTGCTCGCAACCCTGGATTGGATCGATTCACTGTACGCACCAGCACGTCCTAGACGAGTTTGAGCGCGCTACCCGCGACCGTTACTATTCCTGATATGAGTTCAGCTCATCCCTTTTCGCCCGCCTACCGAGACAGAGTTTCTGTTGAAGTCCTAGAGTGGGCCTCCGCCGACCACCGCATTGTCGCCGCTGCCGTCGTCGGCTCCATGGCCGCCGGTCCAGGCGATCGCTGGTCGGATCTCGACCTGAGCTTCGCTGTCGGCAAAGGATTCTCCGTAGGACCTATTCTCGAAGATTGGACCGCAAAACGCGTGGCAGAGTTCTCCGCCAACAAGCTTTTTGACCTTCCCGCCGGCCAATCTATCTACCGAGTGTTTCTCTTGCCCGGTTGCCTCCAGTTCGACCTATCTTTTTCCCCCGCACCCGACTTCGGCGCTATTGGTCCACAGTTCAAGCTCCTCTTTGGAGAGGCCGTCGAAAAGCCTCACTTCGTGCCACCGCGGACTGAGGATCTGTTCGGGTATGCCGTCCATCACCTAGTCAGGGCTCGCTTTTGCATCGAACGCGGCCGCTTGCTGCAAGCCGAGTACTGGGTCAGTTCTGCCCGCGACTAGACGACCGTCCAAAGACGCTACAAAACACGGCTGGATTGACAGGCGCTATTTATTATAATAACTTGTTGAATGACAAGCAAGTAATCTCATGCCGGAATTGACTTCCCCACGCAACGCCGCAAAATCTCGCATCGCTATTCTCCACGCTGCGGAGGAACTTTTCGCCGAACACGGACCGAACGGAGTGTCCCTTGCAGAAATCGGCGAACGAGCCGGTGTCTCTCGGGGTTTGCCCTCGTACTTCTTTTCGGATAAAGAGACCCTTTACCAAACGGTGTTGGGGCAGGCGGGGGCGGACTTGCATAGCGCACTCGCCGAGGTGATGAAGGCGTCTCAAGACAGCTCGCCCTCTGAGGTTCTGGCGAAATTGGCGGATTGCTATATGGATTATCTCGCGGCACATCCGAGCATCGTTCGTCTTCTTCAGTGGAATGCCTTGGAGATTACCGCGAAAGAAGGAGCCCCATGGGCATCCCGCA
Source organism: uncultured Acidobacteriaceae bacterium (assembly GCA_963757515.1). Lineage (GTDB taxonomy): Bacteria > Acidobacteriota > Terriglobia > Terriglobales > Acidobacteriaceae > PALSA-350. Next base: position 10,476 of record CAVWRV010000021.1, read on the forward strand.
TACCGGGGCGATTGTTCGACGAAGTCCTTGAATCGCTCTCGAAGCGAATGGTGTCCAAGGCGCGCAGCCGCGCCGATGTTTACGACCTCCTCTTGAGTGTCGTAAGCGCTTGCCTTTATCCCTTCCAAATCCGACGGTTCGACCCTGGCGAGCTACGGCGGAGAAAAAAGCACATTCGGGCATTGGTCTCCATGCTGTCGAGGACCGAATATGAATAGGTTCGTGAGCGCTGTCTGTCTCTTCACCGGGGTGTTCTATGCCCTGGTCGGAGTGCTTCTTTTTTGTAATCCTTCCTACTTCTTTCATCACGTAGCTCCGATCGGACTCTACAACGAACACTATTCAATTGATCTGGGAAGCTTCATCTTACCTTTAGGAGTCTTCCTTATCTGGGCGGCGTGGAGTAGGCGCTGGGCTCAGCCTGTTCTCATGATTGCTTCACTGTGCAGCCTGCTTCATTTAACAAGTCATCTGCGCGATGGTGGTCACTCGCAGAAAGCTGTCGCGTCCGATATCTTTTTCGCCCTTATTGCAGGACTTATTTTGGCAGCCCTTTACGCGTGCGGAAATCAAGATGTTAATGGTCATGCAGAATTAATCTCAAGCAGGGAGAGACGGCAATGCTGAGTTGGAAACGCGAGTTGGATATGAAGCCAGCGGCCTTAATTGCGTTATGGACGACCTTGAGTATCGAACTAGGCTATGTGATCCTCGCCCCCTTCGTATGGCACGCTTCCTGGGGGCACTTGGTGCAGCCATCGATTCTTGTTCTTCTCTTCGGGCTGCTGGCAGTCGCTCGTGGGCGGGTCCGCTGGATTACGACGCTTTTGCGGCTCATACTCAGCGCCGAGTTCGGATTGTCTGTGGCGGATCGCTTCGGCTGGCTTGGGCCGCCTGGACGTGGAGCCGCCTGGGGAGATTTCGCCCATTTCGTCACCTACACGCATCAGGTAAATGCCTTTCTGCCAGCAAGCTTTGCGCCCTTGCTAGCTCTACTGGCAACGATCTTCGAGGCAGCTTTTGCCGTCGCGCTTCTACTGGGAATCCGCATCCGTCAAACCTCAGCAGGAGCGGCGATCCTGCTCTGTCTTTTTGGCACAGCGATGATGGCTTCGGGCCTTGTCGAATCGCAATTCTTCTATGCCGTATTTGTGCTTGCATCTGGAGCCTGGCTGATTTCCGTGACCGATGCCTCACTGTTAAGCGTCGACCGGCTCATCGAGCGTATCTACCACAGGTAAACGATGGGCCGACCAACCAGTGAAATGCCCTCTACTATCGGGATATTTGCGCTAGACAGGATGACACTTAATCGCGCAATTCTTCCGTTTCATGTGAGCTTCATATCATGGACCGGCAATCGCTTAGGTATTCTGAAAGAGCATTGAAGCCTGTGTGCCCGTACCCTGCTGCGTTTGAACCGGACTTTCCAGTTGAATTCTAGTCTTCGATGAGCGACTCGTCGATGATGCCACTCACCGAAGGGTCGCGGCGAGATCAATCGACGGGAGCCCGGTCCCTTGGCGGGACTTATCATTAGCGGGAATCTTAGATTTCCTTCCTCACGCCCGCCAGGAGCCATGCCATTGTCGATTTTGTCCCGGTGGAACAAAAATCCAGCGAACCTTGTAGAAATCCATGTTCGTCGTTCGTTGCACTAATAAGGCGGATCAAATGATCCGCCACCCCAATTCAGGAGCAAGTGATGGCGTACTTTGTAATTTCGGGTTATCTCCCCAAAGACTTTGACCCCTCCACCATGGACGAAGCCATGATCGACGGAATTCACGCTCTCAACCGGGAAATGGATGCCGCAGGCATCACAAGGTTCTCCGGCGGCTTGGGTGCAAGCCACACCGTGCGCACGCGGACCGACGGCGAGGTGGTCGTGACCGATGGCCCTTACCTCGAAGCGAAGGAGTTCGTCGGAGGCATGATGATCATCGAGGTCGCCAGCCTCGACGAAGCGCTCGGCTGGGCGCGCAAGAGTGCGAAAACGACGCGCATGCCGTCGGAGGTACGCGAGATCTTCTTTGTTCCCGACTCCTCGCAGGCGTAAACTTTCCGCCGTCGCCACATCTCAACGGTTTCTGAACCGACGTACGCGCGATGGCAATAAGCCACCGCGCATTGGAGATCCTGTGCGCAAAAGAACCAGTCCAACCTCTATCCTCGTTGTATGCTTGGCGCTTCTTGCAGGCGCATGCGCGAACCACGTGCCCGCGCAAACCGCGGCGAATCCCTACCCGAAAATGGCAGGAATTGAACAGTACTTGATGGATCGCGATGCGGAAATCGCGCTGGCGCGCAGCGCTGCCCCGGACGCCATCTCACACGATGCTGCTGTTTTGGTCTTGACCCGAAACGGCTACCAAACCGCCGCAGAAGGCAAGAATGGATGGACCTGCATCGTCGACCGGAGTTGGGCGGGGATGCTGGACTACCCCGATTTTTGGAACCCGAAGATTCGCGCTGCCGCGTGTCTTAACCCTTCAGCCACTCGTTCGTTCCTTCCCTACGATCTCAAGCGCAGTGAGCTCATCCTCGCGGGTAAATCGAAGGAAGAGATCATCGCAGCGACGCAAGCCGCAATCGCGAAGAAAGAGTTGCCGGCGTTGGAGCCAGGAGCGATGTGCTACATGATGTCCAAAATGTCCTATCTGTTTGACCAGGGCAACCACACGATGTCGCATGTGATGTTCTACACAGCGGACGAAGGCGCGGCATGGGGAGCCAACCTCCCCAACTCTCCTATTTTGGGTGTCAACTACTGGTCTGCTCTACCTGAAAGCTATCCGCAGCTCAGGAACTTTCCTCGAATCTTCGTCTCCCTCATCGCCGCCGACAAATGGTCTGACGGTACATCCGCCATGCACAAGTAGTGTCCCCATGCGCGACATGTCAGATCGAAGACCTATACACTTGGGGCTATGAGCAACGTGCCCCAGGCTATCCAGGCCGTGTGGAGGAACGAATCGGTACGCCTAATCGCGGGCATTGCCCGCGTCACTCATGACATCGGCGTTGCCGAAGAACTTGTGCAGGACGCTTTAGTTTCCGCACTCGAGCAATGGCCGGAGCAAGGTATTCCGAAGAACCCTGGCGCGTGGTTAATGAAGGCTGCCAAGTGGCGGGCCATCGACTCGCTGCGCCGCGCGAAGACGCTTGCACCGAAGCATCAAGAGATCGCTCGAGAACTCGAAGAACGGGAGCAACGGCTAGGCGAAGATATGGAACGGTCCCTCGATCAGGTCATCGACGATGACGTCCTGCGTCTTCTCTTCACTGCGTGTCATCCTGCGCTGGCTGTCGAAGGCCGCATCGCACTCACATTACGCATTCTTGGGGGCCTCACCACCAGCGAGATTGCCCGAGCGTTCCTTGTCTCTGAAAAGACAGTGGGGCAACGCATCACGCGGGCGAAGAAAAGCCTCGTCGACGCGAACGTACCGTTTGAAACGCCGCGTGGGAGGGAGCTCCACCAACGCCTCGAATCCGTATTGCTTGTTATTTACTTGATCTTCAACGAGGGCTATACCGCGACTTCCGGTGAAGAATGGTCCCGCGCCGCGCTCGTCGAAGAAGCGCTCCGCCTCGCACGCATCCTGGTGAAGCTGATTCCCAAAGTGCCGGAAGCCCATGCGCTCCTTGCCTTGATGGAATTGACCGCGTCTCGATCTGCCGCGCGCCGAGGGCTCAACGGCGAAGCCGTTCTTCTTTCCGACCAGGATCGTAGTCTCTGGGATCGCGCTCAAATCCGTAAAGGCCTTGCCGCTCTCGATGAGGCTGAAAGACTCGGCGGTGGTGGAGAGCCCTACGCACTTCAGGCGGCGGTGGCTGCGTGCCATGCACACGCACTGAGCGTGGAAGACACGGATTGGCAAAGCATAGTCGCCCTATATGATGCGCTACTAATAGTGAAGCCGTCCCCTATCGTGGCGCTCAATCGTGCTGTCGCGGTGAGCATGTTCCGTAGCCCGGCTGCTGGACTTGCTGCGCTGGATGCGATTGACGGCCTCTTCAGCTATCATCTGTTCCCCAGTGTTCGCGGCGACCTGTTAGTGAAACTCGGCCGCGATGCGGAGGCCCGCGAAGAACTTCAACGCGCGATCTCCCTGACGGAGAATGTGCGCGAAAAGCAGCTACTCACCGAAAAGTTGAATCAGCTTGAGAGCGGAGAGCGCTTGACTTAGACGATTCAATGGCTCTTCGAATTGAGTTGTCTTGCTAAGTCAGCGGCCCAGTGTTTAGCGATCCTCCGACGCACCGTCGTCAACTGCACTCATCGAGCGAGAATGCGCAGGTCCGATCCGATAGGTATCGAGAAACGCCCCAGACTTCGGGAGCTTCAAGACCGTCGACAGCGAAGACAATTCCAGTCGCAATGCCGACTTTCGAGGAGCAATCAGCATCGGTGAGTGCTTTGGCGATTTGGCGCGAATCGAGAGGAAGAACCAGAAAACTCAGGATCGGCGACTACCTGGAGCGGGCCGCTTGGTGAACAAGGTTTCTGCTAATGCCGATCCTGGCTTCCCTCGTGGCGAAAACAATAGCCCCCGCCGATGCTAGTTACTTGCTCCCAAAATCTTTCTCACGGAGGCACGATCATCGAGAGTCTTGATGAGGCAATCGGCCACGTCTGCGCGCGAAATGTTGAATCCGAACCGGGGCAGATGGTCTTCTCGGACGCGATATTTCCCAGTGCGGGCCTTGTCTGTAAGTTGTGGCGGGCGCACGATGGTCCAGTCCAACGCGCTCTCCTGGAGAACGCGCTCCATCGCACTTGCATCGCGGACCAGGCTTGAAAAGAACAATCGTCCGATGAGGTAAGCGGGCGGCACAATAGCATCCTTGAACAAGAAAGCCATTGACACAACCACTACGCGCTGGACGTCTGCATGCTGCATGGCGGTCGTTACGGAAACGGCAAAAGTCCGCAAAAGATCCGAGTCCGCTTTGGATAATGGCAGGCGAGGTCCGAATCCTGACAGAACCGCGTCGTGTCCCTCCACAGTCCGTTCAAGCTCGGCGCTGTTCAGCACATCTCCTTGCATGAGGGTAATGCGATCTTGAAACATCTTGAGCCGCTCCGGCGTGCGAACAAACACCGTTACGGAATGACCGCGCTCGATCGCTTGGCGCACGAGTTCCAGCCCAATCCCTCCGGTCGCACCCAGTACAAGTAACTTCATAAATGCCACCTCGGCTCAACTAAATCATGTGTCAACCAGCGGAACGGGACCTCATATTCCTGTCGATCAATTCGACCCTGCCGCTGACAATGCGGGCGCAAAACACTGAACGCTCACTTCAGGGTTGAGGAAACCAACGTCGTGTTCTCCGTTTCCTGCTTTACTGTTTAGAACTTTCTGCTTCGTTCCGTGCCGTACGCATCGCACCAATTAGTTTGCGGATACCGTAGATACCGGGGATCATGGGCAGGATAGCTGTGCACATTCCGGGAAAGTAGTAATGCCCTGTCACGCGAAACCAGAAATTCGGTAAGTTCTGCATGAGTTGGCCGCGCCCGACGATGGCCTGAACTGATGCAGCGACGGTTGGCTGCACGTCCGGCTTGAGGAGCGGGAAGATGAAGTGTGTAAACTCCGCGACGCCAGGACCGATGAGGATGAAGCACATTAGAAAGCCCGCCAACGGCATGCGCTTGAAGAGCCCGAGCGCCGTCAGGGTGTACAGCACGGGACCGATGAAGACAAAGATCATAAGGTAAGAGTTAACGCTCCAGCTGATGTTGTAGAGGCGGCTCATAGCGGGCGCAAAGCCGGTAAGATATTCCTCAATCAGGTGGACTTGGAGTCCAGCGACAGTGAGCAGAAACACCGGCAAAACTATCGCTGGCGGCAAGGGGCGTCGGAGATACGTCAGGCTCCACAGGATAAAAGCGGCGGTGCCCGAACCGCCGACAATGACGACCGGGGGCCAACCGATATACCGATAGCCGGCCAGCATTGCGCCCAGCAGAAAGATGGCCGCTATCGCCATGCTGCCAACTTGTATCGATAACCGGGTTTCGTCTAAATGCCCTCGCTCCAAACGCTATTCCTCCTGTATAGCCATGATGATGGCCATCTTGTATTGAGCTGTCTGGTACATATTGCTCACCTTCTGCGATGAGTCAGATCAGAGCCAAAGTCCGCCGCACCTTGCAGCCTAAGCAGAAGACCGCACAGAGGCGCAATTTGTGACAGGGCTGTCTAATTTGGAGAGGTTGACAATCCAGGTAAATGTGCGAGCTTTTTAGGATTGGTGAGGATATAGATCGCGTGGATGCGTCTTTCGCCTGCACCTAAAGTCAAAACGGAGCGTGGCTTCCCGTCGAGGTAACTGACTACACCAGGTTCCCCGTTAATCTCCACCACGCGGCGGACGAGATTCTTTGGCACGATCTTTTGGAGGCCGCCGAATATTCCGCGGGCTACGTTGTCGGCGCCCTGGATCAGATTGGGCACTGCAATCGCCTTACCTCCGCCATCGGAATGAAGTACGACATCATCTGAGAGCAGGGCAATCAGGCCCTCCATGTCACCGCTGCTGGTGGCTTTGAGAAAGCGTTCCAGCAAGTCGCTCTTCTTTTGCGGGGATGTTTTGAAGCGTGGACGTATCGCGCTTACATGTTGTTTAGCGCGGCTAAGAATCTGGCGACAATTGGCTTCACTCTGACTAAGGATAGTGGCAATTTCGTAGTACTCATACTCGAATACTTCGCGCAGAAGGAATACCGCCCGTTCAACCGCAGTCAGGCGTTCCAGCATGACAAGAAACGCCATGGAAAGCGATTCATCGACCCGTATGATTTCCAGCGGATCGCTCCCTGGACCCGTAATGATCGGTTCCGGGAGCCACTGGCCAACATACTCCTCGCGTTGAACCCGCGCAGATTGCAGATGGTTGATGCAAAGGCGGCTAATGATGGTGACCAGGAATGCTCTCGGAGATCGAATCTCTTCATCAGGAGCTTGCTGCCAGCGGATAAACGTCTCCTGTAGCATGTCCTCGGCATCGACCACGCTACCCAACATGCGGTAGGCAACTGAGAAGAGCAGGCTCCGGTACTGATCGAATGTTGCCAGTCGGATTCTAACTTTTGGATCGGGGAGCGGCATTTCGATCATCTCATCGCGATCATCTCTATTCTGCAACATTTCGCTCCAATGCATTTCTGGGGGTGAACAAGTCCAACCGTATGGCTGCGCATATTCCTAGACCAGAGTGCCTTCTGATTTGTGACAATCGGGCTGATTGGAATTGCGGCGCCCGGGGTTACCGGTAACCCGGAAACAATCTCAGTTGGCGGCAGCCAAATCACTCATTGAGCTCTATTTGCACCCGAAAATCAGGATCGGTATTGAAAAACGCGGCAGTGTCCGATTTCCTGCCCAACCTGACTATGCGATCCCGGCACACCGGCCGGCTTCTCCGTTACTGATCTGGCTCGCCGAGTGACTCGGCGATGGTGCGCTCAATGAGAGATGGGACGACAACCGTGCGCGCGTCGGATCAGACGCGCGCGATAGACAGGCTTCGGTTGCTTTGCCTCTAGTCAGCCACACCACCCATGGTCAAGTTGACGGTCGTTCCAGTCATCCCGCTCGCCTTATCGGAAGCCATGAAGACCGCCATGTTTGCCACCTCATTGAGCGTCATCGCCCGTCGCGAGTGGCCCCAGGTTGCAAGGTAATCCTGGAACTGTTCCCAGGTCATGCCCGATGGCTTTGCCTTGATCTCGTAGAGTTCCTTCATCATGGGAGTCTCCGGCATGCCGTGTGGCCGCAGACCGATCACGCGAATGCCCCGAGGTGCAAGCTCGGCGGATAAGTCTCGAGTGAGTGCCTCCTTGGCAGCCAGCGCCGGACCGTAGCCTCCGTTTAATGGGGTACCGGTCCGTGCGGGGATTGCGGTGACGGTCATGATCACCCCCGATTTGTTCGGGACCATGTGCTTTGCGGCCAGACGCGCGGTCAGGAAGTAGGATCTCGTGTAGGCCGCGATCGGCAGGGAGAACTGCTCGACATCCAGCTCGGCCAGAGGCACACCCAGAATCTTCGCATTCGGGTAGCCGACCGCGTTGAACGAGATATCGACGCGGCCGGCACTGTCGATCACGGATTGCAAATGCTTTTCGATAGCCTGTTCGTCGAGGGCATCGACCTCCGCCGCTTCGGCGGCTTTGCCGATCTCCTTGGCAACCGCATCAACCGCCGCCCGAGTGTGCCCGGAGAGAAAAACCTTAGCCCCCTCGGCAGCAAAAGCGCGTGCGACAGCACCGCCGATTGCACCCCCAGCTCCATAAATCACTGCGACTTTGTTCTTCAATATCATTTTCGTTTTCTCTCCTCTCCACTGAGATCGGCCAACTGTCGTCAAAGCCGTCGATGATATGGACACCGAGACTTGGGGAAACTGGGCGCTCGCCGACCGCCCAGTTTCCGGGCTCGCCGGTGTCTACACTGATGAGAGGAAAGATGCGAGAGGTGACGGACACAAAGATGACGACTGCCGAGCTCATCGCGAAGGCGCAGGGAGGAAATGGCGACGCATTCCGAGAGCTGATTGAACCCTACCGCCGAGAGCTGCAAGTGCATTGCTACAGAATGCTGGGATCGTTTCAGGATGCCGAGGACACTCTCCAGGATACGTTGCTGAGCGCCTGGCAGAGCTTCGGAGGGTTCGAGGGGCGCGCGTCGGTGCGTACCTGGTTATACCGAATTGCCACCAACCGTTGCCTCAACGCGAGCCGTTCGGCCAGCAGGCGCTCTGCCAAGGAATGGGACGTGCCAGGTGTCGTTCCGCCCGAGCCGACCAGCATCGGTGAGGTCGTATGGCTCGAGCCCTTTCCTGACGCCTTCCTCGGGGGTGTCATCAACGCGCCCCTTGGACCCGAAGCCCGCTACGAGCAGGCAGAATCCATCTCCTTGGCGTTCGTGACTGGCCTTCAGGTTCTGCCGCGACGCCAGCTGGCGGTCCTCATCTTGCGCGACGTCCTCGGATTCCACGCAGACGAGGTTGCCGAGATGATGGACTCGACCATCGAATCAGTCAACAGCGCGCTCAAACGTGCACGCGCCGGCGTGCAACGAAACTATCGATCAGACGCCGATCGGGAGCCGCCCCCGGCAGCCAAGTCTCGCTCGGAGGATGCGGTCGTGACGAAGTTCGTGATCGCGTGGGAGTCCGCGGATCTCGATGCGCTGGTGACTCTTTTGACGGAGGATGTCTTCATCTCCATGCCGCCGATGCCCTTCGAGTACCAGGGCCGGGACCTTGTAGCCCGATTCTGCGCCGGCATATTCGGCGCGGACCGGAGGTTCGACCTACTGCGCACGCGAGCCAATGGACAACCAGCGTTTGGGGCCTACCTGCGCACCCCTGCCGGCGTGAGCCATGGTGTCGGTCTCTACGTCCTTACGCTCGCAGGCGACCAAATCTGCGCCATGACCCGCTTCGAGAACAGCGTGCTCCCATGGTTCGATTTACCGCGATCGCTTCCGAGCCGATAGTCAGCGTCTCAGGGTCAACTGTCGCGTGCAGACCAAAGCACTCACCGAAGGCTGCCCTCATAGTTTTTCAGAGTTCAGGTTGTGTTGTCGCCAACTCGGAAGTGACGCCGTTTTGGAGCTATTTCCGGATTGCCGGTGATCCGCCCAGAACTCACGAAAGCGCCATACAAGGGCGGGTCAAACGCATTTCTATGAGTGATTTTGGCGATTTGGCATTAGTTTGGAGTCGTCTAAACTGGATCGAACTCATGGGTCTCTTGGCCAAGCTCGGGAAATCGATGGTTCCGGCGATACTCGGTGCCCTCATCTTGCCATTTCTGTGCGCAGCCTCGGATAATTCGGCCAAGCCTTCCCCAGTTCTGCCAGCCGAACACGCGGCGGATGAACAGTCGCTTCAAAATGCTCATGTCGCTATCACCGCGTTTCTCAAAGGAAACCACACCGCTTTGTGGGCTTGTCTGCGGAGAAATTCCGACCCGGCGGTACGATCTCAGCTCATTAATAGTCTTGCCGGCAGTGTCCCGGTTCAAGCAATCATCCAGCAAACCAGGGGAACTGCTGATGCCGGAGAACGGGCGGCACTCATTCTCAGCCTCGGGTAATCCGGTGACAGCTTGTAGTGGACCCCAAAAGTGAGACACGGTGGGAGACGAAAAATGGGTGACATTTATCGGCCATAATGGAGCAGGCCGATGAAGAAGAAGGCAAGAAGCTACAGCATAGATTTCAAGCAGGAAGCGGTGCGTCGAATGGCACAGGCTGAGACCATTATCGGTCTGGCCAAGGATTTGGGCGTTCGGCGGAAGCTGCTCTACCAGTGGCGCGACCAGTTTCGGGCAGGAGGTAGGGCAGGGCTGGAGCGCCCCAGGGGCCGACCGCCGGGGAGCAAGTCACAGACCGTTTCGCCGCCAGCACCCAGTGCAGCCGAGTTACGGATTGCTGAACTGGAACGGCTGTTAGGCCGTAAGCAGCTGGAGGTGGATTTTTTAAAACGAGCCTTCGAGCAAGTCAGGGGAGCAGCGTCGATTCGTACCAGCGATGGCGGCAAGGAGTCTATCGCGGCATCGAAGTCTCGCTCTCGTTCGAAGGAGTAGGACTGACCGTGGAACAGCAGTGCCAGGTAGCCGAGGTAAGCCGAGCGGGCTTCTATCGCTATTTGCAGCAGACTGCGCCAGAACAGGCCGATTTGTTGCTGCGCGCTCGCTTGCAGGAGTTAGCAGTCGCGCATCATCGTCTTCGGGGCTACCGGATGTTGACTGCTTTGCTGCGGCGTGAAGGGCAAGTAGTCAACCACAAACGTGTCCTGCGCTTGATGCGAGAAGATAACCTGCTGAGCTTGCGCCGGAAAAAGTATGTGTTTACGACCGATTCGGCGCATACTTTGCCGATCTACCCGAACCTGGCGCGGCATGCGAAATTGACGGGGCTGAACCAGCTATGGGTGGCCGACATTACTTTCATCCGCCTGCGCAATGAGTTCATCTACCTGGCGGTGGTTCTGGATGCTTACTCGCGCCGTGTTATCGGCTGGGACCTGGGACGTACGTTGCAGGCGGAACTGGCGATTCACGCTCTGCAGATGGCACTCAGCCAGCGTAGCTGGAAAGCCGAGGGGCTGATCCATCACTCCGATCGCGGCGTACAGTATGCATCCACTGATTACACCGACCTGCTGGAGCAGAACGAGATTCAAATCAGCATGAGCCGGCGTGGCAACCCATACGACAACGCACGCGCAGAGCGGTTCATGCGAACGCTCAAAGAGGAGGAAGTACACGGAGCCGACTATCGGGATCTAGAAGACGCACGCAGTCGAATCGGTGAGTTCCTGGACCAGGTGTACAACCGACAAAGGCTGCATTCTGCGTTACGATATCTAACACCGGAAGAGTTCGAGCGGGCCAGCGAGGCTCGCGGAAGTGACGGCGCTGATGGAAGCGGCGGAAAACCAAAGGCAGGTTTCCCACCGCTCCCACAGGCCTTGGAAATCCCTCCGGGATTCCCACACTCCCGCGGTCCGGCTGCTGCTTATTGATAAACGAAACCAAAGCCGGTCGATGTGTCACCCAATTAATCGCCTTGCAGCGTGTCTCAGCTTAGGGGTGCAGTCCAAGCCGTCACCGTATTAGCCGTCACCGTATTAGCCCCTTATAACCCAGCTTCTCTGTCGGGTGAAGGCGGCGGACCATACCATTAAGTTGCTCCCCATCGGGCCAGCAGGGAAGGCAAGTCTCCGAAAAGCCGGTTTACGTCTAGGTGGACTGGATTTGTAAACACTGGCCGACTTAGCATTACCTAACTAGCTCATCAGAAACAATGCTTCTTTGCCGGTTGCCTGTCTATATAGAGGTGATGGAATTTGCAATAGTCATGTCTACTCATACCGGATAGCCTTGACAGGATCGAGCGCTGCCGCCCTGCGCGCTGGAATCCAGCAGGCCAGCAGTCCGATGATCGCGAGCAATGAAGCGACAATCACCAGGACGACAGGGTCTGACGGAGAGACGCCAATTGGCAGATTGGCCATAAGACGCGCCGCAGGGAAGGCTGCAACGAGACCAAGACCAAGACCGGCAACGATCTGCGACAGACCGCGCCTCATCACCAGCGTGACGATGTTGCGCACGTTAGCTCCGAGCGCCATGCGCACACCAATCTCCTGCGTGCGGTTAGTTGTCGCCTGCGTAAGAACGGCGTAGATGCCTACTGCCGCCATCAGCAACGCAATCAGTGCGAAGCCAGAGAAGAGCTTGCTGAAAAGGTGCAAATACCACTGCTGATGTTGAATCGCTTGTGGCAGCGAATACACATCGCGCAGCGGCAAATCCTGATCGAGGTTCTGCACAGCGGCGCGTACCGCGGCGATTGGATTACCGCTGGATCGCACCAGCAGGGCCATGCCGTTCCACCCTTCCTGTTGGAAGGGAACGAACATCAGCGGTTTTGGGGATTTCTCGCTGAGCTCTTGGACGAGGTTTGCCGAAACACCGACGACGGTGATCCAGTCGCTGGGTTTCTTCTTCTCATCGTAGAAACGGAATCGTTTTCCGATTGCGACCTGGCCCGGCCAGAAGTGCTCCGCGCATGCACGTGTCAGAATGGCGGCCTTGTGGTTTGTTGTTCCGTCGGTTTTGTTGAAGTCGCGGCCAAGCAGGATCGGCAGATTGATCGCGTCAAAGTAGCCCGGAGCCTGAACAACAAAAGAAACCGAAGGTCGGTGCGCTGGGTCGCTGACGATCGAGTGTTCAATCTCGATATCGCGTGAAGCGGCTCCCAGACCTGGGAGGTTCGATGTAAGGGCCACCTGAGTCACGCCAGGAAGTGCCCTGAGGCGCGGCAGAAGCTGGTCATAGAATCGCTGGCGTGCATCACCGTCCTTGTAATGCTCCTCGGGAAAGTCAATCCGTGCTGTCGCGATCTGCTCCGCCGGCACGGCTTGATTTGCCGAGAGACTGTTGAGCAGGCTGCGCACAAAAACTCCAGCGCCGGTGAGGAGCACCAGCGTAAGTGCGAACTGGAAGACGACCAGTGTGGTCGAGAGCATGCCGCCGCGACGGCTGCCCGCGCTGCGGGCACCGTCCTTCAAGACCTCGTTCACGGCTACACGCGAGAAGCGCAGCGCCGGCGCTGTCCCGAAAAGCAGGCCGCTGAAGATGCAGAGAGCGGCAAAATAGCCGAACACCGCGTAGTTCATCGTGAATTCAATCCAATACGGCTTCCCGACATTCTGCGTGGAAAGATCGAACCAGTGAACTCCCACCGCCGCCAGCACCAGCCCCAGCGCACCGCCAAACGTGCTGAGCAGCACGCTTTCAGTCAGTAGCTGGCGAACGACGCGCCACCGCGAGGCCCCCAGTGCCGAGCGGATCGACATTTCGCGCTGCCGCGATATGGCACGGCTCAGCATCATATTTGCGACGTTGGCGCAGGCAATTAGCAGCACGAATCCTACGGCCGCCATCATGAGCAAAAAAATCAGGCGGATACCTCCACCGTTGTAGTGCTCGTGGAACGTCTCGACTGAGATGCCGATGTCTTTGTCGTCTGGATACTGTGCCGCAAGACGGCGTGCAATCCCGTTCATATCCACGTTTGCCTGGAGGATGCCCGTCTCCGGCTTGAGCATTCCAAAGAGCACCAGTGGCCGATTCGTGCGCTTCTCCAGCTCTGCGGTGGGAACCAGGGGAGTCCACATCTCTATATTCGTGGGGAATTTGAAGCCCTTCGGCATCACCCCGACAATGGTCGCCGGCTTTTCATTGACGCGCACCTGGCGGCCCAGAACGCTGGGTGAGCTGCTATAACGATCCTTCCAGATGCCGTAACCGAGAACCACTACGGGCGGCGTGCCCGCCTTGTCATCACTCGGAAGAAATCCTCGTCCCAGTACCGGCCGGATGTGCATCATCCCGAAGATCCCCGACGAAACCTGCTCCATCCGATATGCCTGCGGAGGAATACCGGTTTCGCTCAATATGCCTTCTTCATCGCTGGCTGCTTCCAGAGCTGCCAGGGAAGACGTCTGGGCACGGTACTCGCGGAAGTCCGGGTACGACACCCGCATCGCGTTGTCGTCCCTCAGTTTGAGGTCGCGATTAGCTAAGGCGACTAGTTGTGCGCCGCCCGGCACCGGCACGGGCTTGAATAACACTGCGTTGATCAGCGTGAAGACCATGGTGTTGAGGCCGATGCCCAGCGCCAGAGTCGCCACCACAGCGGCAGAAAACAGGCGATGAGAACAGATCATGCGCAACGCAAACCGCAGGTCGTGTGCCATACAGGCAGATACGGAGGAAAGCAGTGAGCGGTTCCGGTTCTATTGCAACTTTCGACCAATAGCCGTGGTGAGCGAGAAGCGAAAACAGATCCGGTTAACGGGAAACTAAGGATTTGCTACGCATCGGTAGGATCAGTCCCGCACACGGGACATGCCAACGACCCAGTCCAACTCGGTTCTGGAAACCTGGACAAATCCCGACATTTGGGTACTAAAAACTTGAGACGGGATCGATGACTTCCGAGTGGTTGCTCAAGTAGTAATTGACGGATAGGCGGTTATTCGACCAGAACGCGGAAGTCGAGCACCCGGTGGCTCGATGCGTCCATTGACGATTATGCGCTCGTTGACGCCCGGTGCGAGATGGAAGCGGCGTTTCTCGTTCTTAATTGTGGATGTTCCCGCCAGTTACCAACGCAATCTTCTTCGCGATTGTCATTTGACGGGAACTTCTCCTGCCTTCATCCTTTCATCTGCTTCGCTAATGGAAGGTATAGATCCTATCCTTATTCCTGATCCGGAGTTCCATGGGCCAGTTGCTCGATCCACGCCGCCATCGATTTCTTCGGCTCGCCCATCGCCGCATTCGACACGTCCTCCCACGCTTCCCACGTCTCCAGCCGCTCCGCATATGCGGCGCGGGCCCTGGGCAGAATAGAAGTGCCCAGCCCAAGTCGCAGCGGCGGATTTTCCGCGTCCACAAGCTTCAGGATGGCTTCTGCCGTCGCCTCCGGATCGCCGCGTTCAACATTCGCCAGATGCGTCAGAAACTGCTTCCGGAACTCCGCGTATGGTTCCAGCGCATCCGCGATCTGTGAGGACTTTCCGAAGTCGGTTGCGTAGGCTCCGGGTTCAACAAGTGTCACTTTCAACCCGAACGCCCTCACCTCCTGCGCGAGGGATTCGTGGAGCGCTTCGACAGCCCATTTCGTAGCGCAATAGAAGCCGATGAGCGGCAATGCCGTTATCCCAAGCCCGCTCGAGACGCCGAGAATGTGACCGCTCCCTTGTTTCCGCAACAAAGGCAGAGCCGCTCGGAGCACTCGGACCATGCCGAAGTAGTTCGCATCGAAGAGGCCGCGGATCTGCTCATCGCTCGCTTCCTCTGTAGCCGCGAACAGGCTCGCGCCGGCATTGTTGACAAGGACGTCCAGCCGGCCGAAGTGCGCGTATGCCTGATGAACTGCCTGCTGCACCTGCGCGGAGTCGGTGACGTCGAGGGCAAGGGGCAGCACCGTGTCGCCAAAACGTTCCGCGAGATCGGCTACGTCTGCCAGTTTGCGGGCGGTCGCTGTAACCCGATCACCGCGTTTAAGAGCAGCCTCAGCCCAGATGCGGCCGAACCCGCGCGAGGCGCCGGTGATGAACCATGTCTTTTGCATTTCGATTCCTCCGTGATTGTGGGGTTAAGTTCAGACCTCGGAATAGCGCATGTTCCCGAGATCGGTGAGAAGGGAGGGGCCTGTGGGGTTCCATCCGAGCTTTGCACGGGTCTGCGCACTGGAGGTCAGAGGGTCCCTCCCCGCGAAGAACCCGAGGAAGCCGAAATGTTCCTGGGCCTGTTCCTGCGAAATGGAAATGACGGGCACATTCAGGCCACGGCCGATAGCGGTGGCGATGTCTTTGAGCGCCACACCCTCTTCGGCGACGGCGTGGTAACGGGCTCCCGCTGTGCCCTTCTCCAGAGCAAGCCGGTAGAGGCGGGCGACATCCGACACATGCGCGGCAGGCCAGCGGTTTTGACCATCGCCAATGTACGCCGAGACTCCCTTTGCGCGTGCAATCGCAATCAGGGGGGTGACGAGGCCCTGCTTTACGGTGTCGTGGACCTGCGGCAAGCGCATCACAGAGGCGTGGATTCCGCGCTCCATCAGTGCGACAGCCGTCGCCTCTGATACACGAGGAAGGGATGGGGAAGAAAGCGGCGGATCGTCCTCGGTGGCGGCGCGGCCCTGAGCCACTCCGACGCCGGAGCTGACGATGAACGGACGGCTTGAGCCCTGGAGCACGGCGCCGATGGTCTCGATGGCGCGCTTGTCCAGTTCGCAGCTCTCCGCAAACCTCGACCAGTCATGCCGGAAGGCGGTGTGGATGACGGCATCGGTCGCGGCTGCTCCGCTGCGCAGGCTTTCCAGGTCCTCCAGATCGCCTCGATGCGCCTGGGCGCCGGCGGCTTCAAGCGACTTTGCGCCCGCATCCGACCGCGCCATTCCAAGGACGTGATGGCCTGCGCCGACGAGTTCTTTCACGATGGCGGAACCGATGAATCCGGTAGCGCCGGTAACGAATACACGCATATGTGCCTCCCTGATCTGATTCGAGCCAAGATTGACGAAAGGATGCCGCCTCGACTAAAACGGACACAGCCTCCGAATAAATAGATAATCGGAGGCAGCCTCCGGTTGCAAGAATTTTGGAGATGACGAAGAACCGTTCGACGACCGCCCGGAAACCGCGCACAGACGCGCTGCGCAACCGCGAGCGCATTCTTGAAGTTGCGAAGGGAGTCTTTACCCGACAAGGCGCCAATGCCAGCCTGGAGGAGATCGCGAAGCAGGCGGGTGTTGGAGCAGGTACCCTCTATCGCCATTTTCCTACGCGGGATGAGCTGATCGAAGGTGTTTACCGGAACGAAGTGGAGAAACTCGCGGCGGCCGCGGCCCGTTTCGCCGAGACCATGTCCCCTCTCGAAGCGCTTCGAGCCTGGATGCTGCTGCTGGTCGATTACATTGCGGCAAAGCACATCATTGCGCCCGCTCTCAATACCATTGCCGGAGGCCCGTCCAGGCTTCATGAAGGTTCACGCACCATGATCCAGGGCGCGATCGATGGGCTGGTGAAGCGGGCTAAGAGGAGTGGCGATCTGCGAAGAGATCTGGATGCATACGACCTGCTTCGAGCGCTGATCGGCGTCTCGCATGTGGGCTCCGGCGCTGACTGGCAGCAAAGCGCCAGGAGACTGGTAGACATACTCATCGCAGGCTCACGCCCGCTCAAATAAACCGCGTCTCGCAGCACACGATCTCTGGCAGTGGACATCCGTGCCTTCCTCATACCACCGCAACAGCAAAAGCCAACCGGCCTCACGCTTTCGATTCGTGCTAACAGGCCAATTCGCTCGTTTTTCCGAGTTCCGGTCGAATAGTCGCCAACTCGCAAGTACTCCAGATTGTATGGGGATAGGTATCCTGTCGACGAATTTCCTCCTGTCGACGAATTTCCTCCGAATAGCCCCCGCTCGTTGCCATCATGACCGGTGACCCCATGAGGCAATTTGAAGCGTATCCCACACGAGCGGCCGCGGATGCCTGGTATGAGCGCATCGTGACGTCTGCCTATAAGGCGGATGTGAATGATGCTCTCTACCAGTACGACGCTTCCAGCGACTACGACCCGCGTCCCGATCTGGAAAAGATCAAGGCGAAGCTATTGGCGATTGAGTTCGATGACGACCAGATCAATTCCCCGGAGTTTGCCGCACTGGATCGCGAGATACCGCGAGTCAAGAATGGCCGATACTTGGTTATCCAGACCGGTAAACAAGGTTACGGCGAGGGGGGAAACATTGCCAACGGCGATTTCTGGGAAGCTCCTTTGAAAGACCTTCTTGGCTCGCTCAATCACTAAGTTAGTGAATGGAAGAAGCAAACACATTCATTCGTGGAGGGGCGATCGAACCCGCACGCCGTCTCCACTTCCCGGCAAGACCGGGTCGGCGCAGATCAATGGCTGGTTTGTGCTTCCAATATCAATCTCAAAAGATGGCCGAACTCGGCTCTATCCTGGCTGATTGATCCACGGTTCGATATCTCGGCAATTGTTTTCGCGTCTCTGACAGGAGGATCGTTATCAGTGCGATGTACGACGACCATGTCGAGGGTCGGAATAACAAAGAGATAGTGCGCTCCCGCACCGCGTGCGGAAAAGATACCTGGCGCTGAGACCTCCGGAAAGTGCACGCCGCCGTAGTCCACCCACCACAGATATTCGTAGCCGCCCAGATCCGCGCCATTGGCCCTCACCATCTCGCTGGCGTGACTGCTTTTTTCGACCCAGGTTTCCGGTACAACCTGTCTTTCGTTCCACCGACCGTGACGCAGATAGAGCAACCCGAATCGCGCCAGATCGCGGGCGGTAATCTCAAAGTGATACGTGGGGTGAGTGGAGGCGGGACCGCCAAAATAGAAGACATCGCTCGGCTTGAAATCCTGCATGCCAACCGGCTTGGCGATACGCTGATAGAATGCCTCGCCGATCTTCAAACCCGTTTTTTTCTCAAATATCGTCCCAAGAACATTGAAGTCCCAATTGTTGTAGTACCAGAACGTGCCCGGTGCGTGACTTCCGCGGGGCGGCCGGTTCTTCTTCATGGATTCGGTCTCAAAGTCTACCAGGTGGTACACGCCCGAACGCGCGCGAAGGAGGTCGACGATTCGTGCCTGCTTTTCTTCCTTCGTCAGCGGATCGGGCGAATCGTCAATTCCCAGTTGCTCGAGAGTCTGGTTGATATCAATCACGCCCTCGGAGCTATAGATTCCGTAAAGCGCGCTGAGCAGGGTCTTTCGCACGGAATAGGAGTCGATCTTTTGGTCAATGTCTCCCCACTGATCGACAACTTCACCGCCCTGGACAATCATCACCGCGGAAGTGTGAATTGAGTCGGCGTCGGCGTATTGATGCGCAGCAGCGAGTTTCTCCTTGGACCATCCGGCTTTTTCGAGCGATGCGACGTGCGACCAGGACGTGCCAGGTAAGATGTCTGGTGATTTGGTTCCCGATTGGGCGGCGGCATGGGAAGCCAGAACGAAAGGAATGCAAAGCAGAAGAGAGGTTAGGGATCGAGTCAAGGAACACCTCAGGGATTAGGGGTTGATTAAGAGTCCGCTTAGAGCGGTCTAAAACCCGGTAAGCCCAAACCGAGGAAAACACGTCGCAAGGACGCGAGGGCCCAGGGCACTTTGTCGCTGTCATCGAGGTGAGCGGTCATATTGCCGAGTTGAATTTTCGTGGAGCGAAGGCCCGACGGCCCCACGCCGTCCACATGAGGGGTGAAGGCGCCATTATAGCCGGATCATCCAAACTCGCGATGTCGCGATCAAACTGTTGTTGAGTGATGTAGCCACCCTCGATCAATGCATCGCGTAACTGTTCGAAAGTCGCCCTCATCAAGGAGTTACCCGGCGATCCCAAATGCCACACGGACAATCGCGCTTCGGCATTCACGTCGACCAGCCCTAGAGCCCGGAAGCGTCCAAAAAGCATCCGTCCCCAACGCCTTTCAACGCACCGGTCCTGCAGGAACCGCATGACAGCATTTCGCGTTTCCAGGAGGACCTCGCCCGAACCAGCAGGGTCAGGGAGTACCGATGCGGAATCAAACTCCTCATCGACGAGCCAGCCTCCCGGTTTCAGAGCTTCCACAAGACGGGCCAGAACTTCTTCGCGTTCCGGCACGTGCATCAACACTAATCGGGCATGGATAAGGTCGAAGGCTCCTTCCGGCAGTGGATCTGTAGCTATGTTATGCCGACGCACCTCGATGTTGGGCGCTTCGAAACCCTCCAAGAATCGCGGATCGATGTCGGTTACAAGGACTTTTCCAGTGGGACCCACCCGGTCGGCAAGCCAACCTGCGATCGACCCTCCTCCTCCACCAACCTCCAGACACGTCCAACCCTCACCTACTCCTCGAGCTTCAAGCTGGCGCAATGTCTCGGAGTCGTACAAACATGACAGCGCATTGAATCGGTCAAGAACATGAACGCCTGAATTGCTCAGCGTGTAAGCGCCGATTGAAGAGCCGTTGGAAAGAGCCACTTCGGTATTACCCATCGATCCCCTCGCAATCGTGCCGTATTGCAATCATCTTCCGTTTGAGTCAGTCCGGAAGCCGATCTCCTGCAGGTTCGGGTAAAGCAAAACTAGCCAACAGCGCCGTAATTAGGACGAGGACAGCGATTGTCCCTGCCGAATGCGCAAGGCTGGCAGATGGATTGGCTCCCAGCATCACGTTTGAAAGTGTGGTCGTCGCCAGGGCGGCAGAGACACCGATCGCCCGGCCGCCGATATTGGCTGCAAAGCTCTCGCCGGTGGCGCGCAAATGTGTCGGGTACATTCTTGGCAGGTAGTTTCCCCAGAAGCTGTGCAATCCGTTGAAAAGCATCGTGCCCAGAAATATCCCGACTTGCACAAACACCAGAG
This sequence comes from uncultured Acidobacteriaceae bacterium, assembly GCA_963757515.1. Lineage (GTDB taxonomy): Bacteria > Acidobacteriota > Terriglobia > Terriglobales > Acidobacteriaceae > PALSA-350. The sequence continues at coordinate 30,972 of CAVWRV010000021.1, forward strand.
ATCGTGTTGCGGCGTAGAAGTAGATCCAAGCAAATGCGAATAGGCAGGGCACGAGAAGCACTCGAAACCTGCGCCGTTGGGAAACGATCCGGAGGACCAGCACAGCGAACAGGATTCGGCCGGTCAACCCACCAAGCTCCTGGAACACCTGAACGCCGCTCGCCGCCTGTTCTATTTGGCGAGGTGCAAGTCTCCGCACTTCGGCAAGACCGGGAATCATGCGAATTGTATGTTGGAGAGCGCCGTACGCCAAAGCAAAGGTGCAGGCAAATAGAAGCGTGGAGGTTATCGTGGTGCGCCGGAGTTTCGGCCGGAAGAGTTCGCTAAACGCTGGGCGTTTGAGATTGCCTTCCGCATTCTTCTTCCGCCACAGAGGGGACTCCGGAAGGAACGGACGGACGAAAAGAAGCAGAAGCGCCGGCGCCATTCCGGATAGGAGAGTGTATCGCCACGCCTGGTGCCCGCCGCGGATGACAGGAAACGTTTCGGCAAACGTGACCGCGAGGTAATAGGCACCGGCTACTAACAGCCCCCCAACACTTTGGAAGGCCTGCGCGCAAGCGAGGATAAGCTCACGTCGTTTCGCGCTGGGGAAAATCTCCGCGAGCCATGTTATCGCAGCTACAAACTCAACCGAGATACCAATCATCGTCGTGCATCTCAGGATGAGCAGTTGCGTGAGGGAGGTCGCATAGCTCGCTGCGCATGCGGAGAAACTGTAGATCAGGATGCTCCAGAAGAGCATGCGCCTCCGTCCGAACAGATCGGCTAGATACCCCCCGAGCAAGCCAAACATACCGCCGATAAGGTTGGGGATGTAGAAGAGTAGTCCGACCCACAAGTTAAAGGATGCTGTACCCGGCCTCTGTTGCCCCAGGGACGTAATCGCGGGACGCACGATGAGGGGAAGCATCAACGACTCATAGATGTCGAAGGCAAATCCGAGACATGCAACGGTACAGATCAGCCACTCGATCGGTGTGAGACGAACCTTAACGGCCTCGTAAGGATGCGCGGTCTCCGTAGTGGCTCCGTTCTGCGCCAACATCGCTTCTCCAAATGTGCCAGGTTCCGCTGCCGCTTTCTACCCAAGGTCGCTGTAGCTATTGAGCCCCAGACGCTTCCATTTGACAATTTCCAATAATTTGATAATTCGTGAATATAATTCAACAATGGAGTTCACTTCACGTCAACTGCGAGCCTTTCTTCTGGTTTCACAACACCGCAGCTTCACGCGTGCTGCAGAGGCTCTGTTCATTACGCCGTCCGGATTGAGCGTTTTAATTCGAGAACTTGAGACGCAACTCGGATTTCGATTATTTGATCGAACTACCCGCCAAGTCGCGTTGACGCCGTCCGGCGCGGACTTCCTTCCGGTTGCCCAAAGGAGCCTGGCGGAGGTGGATGCGGCCACTTCGCGGATTGGGCGTTCAGCAAGCCAGGCAAGCCAGACGTTGAGCATCGGTGCGGGCCCCCTGGTCTCCGCGAACATCATGACCCTGGCGATCAAGGAGTTCCGTGCGCACCGGCCAGCCCTGCGTATCCAATTATTTGACGATCGAGCCCCTCTGATTCTTCAAATGGTGCAGGCAGGCAAAATAGATATTGGATTGGGCATCTATCCGCCGACAGCGGGCATTCGACGTACGCTCTTTCTCCGCCGTCCATGGGTCGTGATTCGTCCGGATAAAGATGCCGCTCTCCGTCGATCCACGATAACCTGGTCTTCTCTTCATGGCGAGAAGCTCATTTTCCTCCCCCCTCGCAGCCCCATCCAGGAGATTGTGGATAAACAGCTCGCGCACGCCGGAGCCGTGCCAACCGAAATTACGACTGTCAACATGCTCGACACTCTAGTCGCGATGGTGGAAGCCGATGAAGGTGTCGCGGTCATTCCGTACTTTGGGCAGATGGTATTTCGCAACCGGAAAATCGTCATGAGCCGATTGATCAATCCTGTGATTGAGGCGGAATTCCACCAAATCAGCAATCGAGGGAAAAAGCTGCCGCTCGGCGCTGACGAGTTCATCGTGTTCCTCAAGAGCTTCTTTACCAGGTCGACTTGACGCTTTGTCAGGAAGATTCGATTTTCAGCTGTTGACACCAGGCCAATGCATCGAGGAGCCATCGGTTCGTGTTCCAGGTGGATTGTCGCCCACCCGTCAGTAACTGGTTGAGTAATAGCCCGCCAAGGTCTGTGAAGCCGACAGCGCCGATCACTCCTCGAAAACGCCCCAGGGTGCGATAACCGAAATGGGGTTCTGAACCATGCTGTTTGCCACGGCGAATGGAGGCCGTGTCGATGGCAAAGAGCCAAGTGAACCGCAAACGGATACCCAAGTCTGTTCTGAAGCTCCCGGATCTCGAGCAATCGAAGTCTGCTGTTCTGAACAGCCTGACCTCTCCAAGTTCCCAGCGAACCTATGATCATGCGATCAGAGAATTCATCGAATGGTATTGCTCGGAACCCAGGCTCGCATTCAACAAGACGGTGGTCACGCGATACCGAATATCCCTGGAGCAGCCGCATTACGCATCAACCACCATCAACTTGCGGCTCGCTGCAGTCCGGAGGTTGGCATACGAGGCCGCCGATTGCGGTCTGCTGTGCAGACCTGGCTGCCGGGATTCGCCGCGTAAAGGGCGCCAAGCGACTAGGGATGGGGAGCAGTTACCTGCTTCCCGCCTTCATTTCTACACGTTGTATTTCTTCCAAGAGAGCGTCGTATTCGTTAACAATGGCGCGCTGAAATCCACCCTCGCTCCAGCGCAACGGATCGCCGGCATCATCTCCTATTGGGGGATGGAGATGTTGTTTCCTGCGCTTCTTGATGAGTTCAATCACATCATCGACGGTCATAGCAACCTCCTGTCTGACGTTGATGCTGCTGCCACGATTGAATCTTCGCCTACCCTATAGGTCGTAATAAAGGAAGAATTCGTAGGGCACGGGGCGAAGGTTGACCGGAGCCAGTTCGCGCTCTCGCTTGTAGCGGATCCAAGTCTCAATCAAATCTTTGGTGAACACATCGCCCTGCAACAGAAACTCGTAATCTTCCTCCAAAGCGTCTAGAACTTCGCCAAGTGAGCCTGGTGTGCTCTTGATCTTTGCTGCTTCAGACGGCTCCAGTTCATACAAGTCTTTATCCAATGGATCTCCAGGATCAATGCGATTCTGTATGCCATCGAGTCCGGCCAACAGGAGAGCAGGAAAGCACAGGTAGGGATTGGCGGAAGGATCGGGGCAACGGAATTCGATGCGCTTTGCCTTCGGACTGGTGGAGTAGACGGGGATCCGGCACGCAGCCGAGCGGTTGCGCTGTGAGTAGGCCAGATTCACCGGAGCCTCGTAGCCCGGTACCAGCCGACGATACGAGTTTGTGGTGGGGGCAGCGAACGCCAATAGCGCCGGTGCATGTTTGAGAAGTCCGCCAATGTAGTATTTGGCGGTCTGGCTTAACAGAGCGTAGCCGTTGGAATCGTAGAAGACATTTTTCTCGCCTTTCCAAAGGCTTTGATGGACGTGCATGCCGGAGCCATTGTCGCCGAAGAGCGGTTTGGGCATGAATGTGGCCGTCATGCCATGTTTTTTGGCGATCATGCGAATGATGTACTTGTAGTACAACAAATTGTCGGCCATCCTGGTGAGCGTGCCGAAGCGCATGTCGATCTCACACTGGCCGGCGGTGCCTACCTCGTGATGATGCACTTCGACTTTCACTCCCAATTGTTGGAGAGCCAGCATGATTTCGGATCGGACGTCCTGCAGTTGGTCTGATGGCGGCACCGGGAAGTAGCCTTCCTTGTGTCGCAGTTTGTAGCCAAGGTTTGGGCCATCTTCTCGCCCTGTATTCCAAATGCCCTCGTCGGAGTCGACGAAATAGTAACCGCTATGCGCCGTCTGGTCGTAGCGGACGTCGCTGAAGATGTAAAACTCCGCCTCGGGTCCCCAGTAGCTCATATCAGCAATACCTGTGCTCTTCAGGTAGAGTTCCGCATTGCGTGCCACGTGGCGTGGATCGCGACTGTAAGCCTTTCGGCTGATCGGGTCGTACACCTCGCAAATCAGGTTCAGTGTGGGAATGGAGAGCACCGGGTCCACAACGGCGGTTTCGGCGTCCGGAATCAGAAGCATGTCGCTCTCATGGATCTGCTGGAATCCGCGAATGCTCGAACCATCGAAGCCGATCCCATCGCTGAACAAGTCGTCTTCGAGATCTTCTACGGGAATTGAAAAGTGTTGCCACATTCCCGGGAGATCAATAAACCTGAGGTCAACGATCTTGACGCCGGAATTCTTGGCCAGTTCTCTAATCTCGGCGGGAGTACGTGGCATGCTGCTCACTCCTTTCAATTGTCGTTGTGATATTGATTCTTGATGCGGAGAAAACCATCGGAGGCGAAGGAATGATCTCACTGCTCAGAATCATTCTCTTTGCGACTAGAAATTATACTGCCGTGTTCCAAGGAACCTATAAAGGTTTCAAAAGAAATTACAGAAGGTGGCGCCACAACCTCTTTGAAAAACAGCTGCTGCATCTCCGTGCTGCTTGGACATTCGGTAGGCCCCGCCCGTAGGGAGACATCCGTTTAAAGTCAACCGCCATTCGAATTATCGGTAACGGGGCCGGTGGAAACGCCGGGGAATTGCGACGCCTGCCTGAGAAGTGAAGCGAGCAGCACCGCGAGGGCCTGGCGGATATCCTCCTCTGCGATGGGCCGCTTCTCTTCCGCGGCCTTTTTTACGACTTGCCAGACGTAAGAATCACAAAAGACCATCGACCACTCGGCTGGTATCAAGGCAGCTTGCACGTGACCGTCGCGTTGCACGCAGGAAGGTGCAGCAAGATTGTCCGCGAAACGAATCCGCCCCGCAACCGGGGAACACCCCAACTGATCGAGCAAGGAGGATTCAACCTGCTCGAGAAGCTTCCGCGCCGCCACTACATAATTCTCGGGAACGGTTTCCAAGAGTATGATATCGGCGTGGTTTGTGCTGATGTGTTGCCCGACCAATGGGTCGTGGGAATTTCTCGCCCGCGCGTATGCGATGCTTGCGGCGCGGGCTAGATCACGATCAATGTCCTCCAGGCGTGGCCGGCTGGGAGCCATGCGAGCGTAGTATCGATATCTCGCCAAATAGGCAAGCTCGGCCTCTGATCCTTGAAAATGTTCATATTGATAGAGAAGATCTTCTTCAAGCGCAGAGAGCCCTCGCGCCCGTGCCAGTGAGGCATACCACTTGAATGCTTTGTGCAGGTACCAGTCGCGCGTCTTATACAGACGGTCTTTGCCGGTATTCTCACCGAAGATATTGAAGCTCAGTTGGTCGAACATCTCGATGTAGTCGTCTCGCTGCTGTGCGATTAGTTCAGACCACTGCAGGTTGGCCGATTCTAGGTATTCATCCAGGGAGCCCTCAGGAAAATAGGCGAAGTGGGGAGAGTAGCCGCCATCATGATGAATGTTTCCCCGGACAAACCCGGGCTTCATAGCTATCAGAAAGAAGTGAAACCCGTGGACGACCGCAGTCCGCTTGTCGCGGAGTTGCACCTGGGGGAGCTCTTGCGCATCCTTTCCAAACAACAGCGGATAGAGTTTGTATTTGTGGAGCTCTTGCGTCAGGTTCCGCTCCAGTTCTGACTTGAAGCCGGAAAGATGGCCGATCTCAGGAGGCAAAAAGATCCGCCAATCCAGATCGCGTATGTAGTCCCAATCCACGTGCCCCCAGCGGCTAACGCTCAGGCCCATGCTTCCGTATGGGGAAATTGGCGTTTTTCCCACATATTCCAAAAGATGTGGGCTCCCACGAGCGTAAGAACGAAGAGCCTCATCTACAACATGGCGGACCAGAGGAACCAGCTCAACGTCTTGCGACCCTCCGAATCGTTCCTTAGGCAACAGAAAAGGTTCCACGCTAACAAGGTTGCGATGTACGGCGATGAAAGGTTGAAAGCGCAAACCCTGAAAGGACAAGCTCTCTGCTGTGTTTGGGAAAATCAATTCTAGTGTTTTGAGAAGAATGGGATTTCGGGAGAGAGCAGCGCGCACAGTTTCCAGCACAATTGATCCGTTGCGTTTCGCGGACGGTTGGCGCGTAACCATATCTTTCCTGACGAGCGGGTTTAATTGTAGCCTTCAAGGCGCACTTGTTCTGTCCGGTTTGCGGTCTTCTATGACAGGTTGTCCGTTAATCAAGTAGCTCATTCTGAGAGAATGGTCGGCGATTAGGGATGTGGGGCGAGCGTCAAACGAATCGTCCCCACATGCCGAAATGAATATAGTTGACGCTGATCATCCTGTTAACCAACTGGTACCTGACGGGTTGCCGGTTAACCGTCCAGAGCGCTTCCTCGATGAGTGATTTGGCGATAACTCGCCCGTTGGGATTTGTCGCCGGACAGCAAAAGCAATCGGCACTATTCGCAGCGCAAAGCCGTCATGGGATCGACGCGCATTGCGCGGCGTGCTGGAAAATATGCAGCCGCCAGAGCCACCATCGTTAGCAGGAGTGCGACGCCGATGAACGTGAGCGGATCGGCCGGAGTTACGGCGAAGAGCATGCTAGACAAAAAGCGGCCGGACGCAAGAGCTGCGGGAATGCCTGCCGCCAGGCCGAAGAGCGCCAGCTTCGCCGACTCCCCAAGAACCAGGCGGCGAAGGCTCGCGGGCGACGCCCCCAGCGCCATGCGCACGCCTATTTCGCGGGTACGGCGTGAGACGGAATAGGAGATTACGCCGTAAATGCCGACGGTGGCGAGTACAAGAGCAATCCCGCCGAAGATCGCGAGAAGCAGAGTCCGAGATCGAGGCTCGGCCAGGGATGCGTTCATTGCCTGGGGCAGCGATTCCACCTTGGCCACCGGCAGGCCTGGGTCGATATTGTGTGTCTCTGCGCGGATGGCGGCGGCGACGTCATCAGCGCTTCGCTCGCTTTTGACAACGATTTCCGCTCCCCAGAAAGGCTCTTGTGCGAACGGGACATACATCATCGGGCCTGGGTCCTTGGCAAGGGATACGTCGTGAATGTCAGCCAATACGCCGACAATCTCGCGGGAAACATTGCCATTGGGCGGAAATCCGAAAACGATGTGACGGCCCAAGGGATTCTGGTTGGGAAAATAACGGCGGGCGAGCGCCTCACTGATAAGCGCCACCGGCGGGGTTGTCGCAGTGTCATTCACAGAAAACAGCCGGCCGTGAATCAGCGATATCCCCATCACCTGAAAATATCCCGGGTTGGCGGAAGCGTAGTTGGCCATATTTGCCTTGCCTTGAGGCAGCGGCGGATTGCCGGCGATGGTGAAAGGTAGGTTGACAGAGTCGTCCAGTATCGGCAGCGGAACGGCAAGAGCCGATTTCTCCAAGCCGCGCTGAGTCTGGAGACGCATCAACAGCTCGTCCGTAATTGCTCTCCATTGTTCCGGCTTTGTATATTGATAGCGCGGCAGCGAGACTTCCGCTTTCACCAGATGCTCTGTCTCGAACCCCGGCCTCACCGACAGGAGATGGTTAAAGCTGCGCAACAGCAATCCGGCGCCGGTAAGCAGCACCAGGGCCACGGCTACTTCTACACTCGCCAGGAAGTTGCGAGCCTGCTGCGCGCCTTTGGCTTCTCCTGTACGTGAGCCGTCGCGAAAATTGGCCTGCGGATCGGAGCGAGATGTGAAGAGCACCGGCACCAGGCCGCAGAGCAGGCTGCCGGCCAGCGACAACACAAGTGCAAATCCGAGAACGGCGCCGTTCACGCGGATGGGCTGAAGCTGCGGCACTCCCGAAGGCACTGCAGAAGCGAATGCGGTGATGCTCGCCCAAGCTAGAAGGACTCCCAGAACGCCGCCGACCACTCCCAGGATGGCGCATTCGGTGAGCAGTTGAGCGGCGATGCGCCGTCGGCTCGCCCCCAGGGCAATCCGCACGGCCATCTCTTTGGACCGGGTGGTGGCGCGCGCCAAAAGCAGGTTGGCGATGTTGACGCAGGCGATCAAAAGGACGAGGCATACCGCGGACAGGAGCACGGCCAACGGTGTCTTCACATCCCCAACGATCACTTGCTGGAGCGGTTGAATGGCAGGCTGCCAGCCGCCTTCCGTAGGAAGCTGATGCGCCAACTCGGCCCCGATTGTTTGTAATTCTGCCTGCGCCTCGGTAATGGAAACGCCGGGCCGCAGCCGGGCGAGCACCGGCAGCCAGTGCGTCTGTTGCGGCCGCGTCCTCCACCCGCTGAAGAGCGGGTCCTGCACCAGAGGAATCCAGATCTGATCTTTCCGCCCAACAAAGGGAGTCTGGAAGCTGCGCGGCATCACGCCTGCGACCGTGAAGCTGCGCTGATCGAGCGCGACCGCGCGGCCCACAATGTTTGGGTCAGCTCCGAAACGGCTGCGCCACAGGTTTTCACTGAGGACGACGACCGGCGCCGCGCTTTCGTTGCCATCCTCCGCAAGGAGGGCGCGGCCCAGCAGCGGCGGTGTGCCGAAGAGCGAGAAGAAGTCCGCTGTCACCGCCACCGTACTCACTTCCGCCGGCTCTCCATAACCGGTAAGGGTCAGCGAATGAGTTGCGAGACCGGCGATCGCGCTGAACGAGCGGTTGTGATCGCGGAGCAGATTGAAGGCTGGCCAGGACATCCCGGCGTCCGAGACTCCCGCTTTGGGTTCGTTCTCCGACATGAAGACGATCTGGCCGGGATGGAGATAGGGCAGCGGCCGCAACAAAACCGCATCCACAACGGAGAAGATCGCCGCATTTGCGCCGATGCCGAGCGCCATCGTTGCCATCACGACAAGTGAGAAGGCAGGATTCTTCGCCAAAGTTCGAACTCCATAGCGAACGTCCTGCGCGAGCTTCTCCAGCAATGTGCCCGCACGGATGTCACGGACGCGCTGTCTGACCTGGTCGACTCCTCCCATTTCGCGACGAGTATCGCGATATGCCTCGCCGGGCGACATCCCTGATCTCACCTTCTCTGCCGAAACCAGTTCCACATAAGCGTGGAGTTCTTCATCCAGATCATGATTGAGTTGATCCCTGCGGAAAACGTTGTTCCAATGCGCACGAAGCCGATTGATCATGGAGACCTCCTAACTGATTCCCAGGGCCGCTGCCATGGCGAGGGATATCCGCTCCCATCGTTCTGTCTCGGTCTTAAGTTGTTTTCTGCCGGCTTTCGTCAATGAATAGAACTTCGCACGCCGATTGGTCTCCGACTCGCCCCAGGCAGACGTAAGCCAACCGGACTGCTCCATGCGATGGAGAGCAGGAAAGAGAGAACCTGCCTTCACATCGAAAGCTCCATTGGTCATCTGCGCGATTCGGCGGGAGATGCCCATGCCATGCAGCTCCTGGAGCGCGAGAGCCTTCAGAATCAAAACATCGAGTGTGCCTTGGAGCAGATCGGATTGCGGAGCGGGCATGACCATTCCTATTGACTGTCTATAAGACGTTAGCGCCTTTCTTATAGACAGTCAATAGGAATCATGAAGTCTTGATTGACGCGTACAGGGCGATCATCGAGCCGTTCTGCCGCTTCACCGGGTTCTTTTCGGTTAGTCGGCCACCCGGAAATAACTCAAGAGTAAGCACTTGAGACCGAGACGGCCGCCCTCTTCCCAGATAGATACCGAAAACGCCCTTCTTGTCAGGAACTCGAAACGGAATTGACTAGCCGAGACAAACCGTTCTTTGAAAGTTTATGGAGGCGGGAAAACCTGACTATCCGGCAACCCATTCATTCCTCAACTCTCTGCTCATCCAAGGGTCGCCGTCACGTCCAGAACGAGAACTGTTACCCCACATAGAAGAATGAGCACTGCGGCTACAATCGCTCGAGTGCGGCCTCTCTGAACCTCGGTGGTGACAGCGCTCGCCGCTCGCCAGTAGCACCAGGCGCCAAGAATAACCAGCAACAGTTCCATCAGAGCTGAAACTGTCTTGAACTGCCACAAACCGAATCCGAGCCTGGGTAGATGGCCGAGATTGCCGGGCAGGAGGGGCATGTCGTGACGGTGAACGATCAGGTCGAGCATCCAATGGGAAAACGAAACCAGTCCCAGAACGATGGCGCAGCGCTTGCCCCATAGCGGACCAAAGATCAGAGCGAACACGGCAGACAATGCTAACGCTCCGAGGAGCGAGTGCGTGTAGTCCGCGTAGATGATGTTCTCTCCGTAGCCGCCAGGAAGGCCGGGTACAGGCTTCGCTGTTTCGATCTTCATCACGAACAGTGGGATAAAGACGATATCGAGCCACACTGTTGCGAGCATAAGAGACCAGAGCGGGACTTTGGGTTCGCGCGATTTGACAATGGCGGCAAATCCAAAATGTCCCGCGATCATTGCTTCGCCTCCTTCGCTCGACAGCGCGGCCAAGGAATGGCGGCATCAACCGCGCCAACGACGATAACAAAAAGAACGACTCCCAAGATGAATTGCATTGTACCTTCCTATGCCCTCAGCATTTTGAAACCTGCTGCCCCGACTCGTGACCGCTAAGGGCATTGTGGCGGATGTACCAAGCAGGGTCAATTACCTGCGAGGTAATGGCTTTCGATCTTCGCCCTGCCTTATGCTGAACTACTATGGGCAGCCCGGATGAATTCGGCAAGCTGTTACGCCAATGGCGAGAACATCGCCGGCTCAGCCAACTGGCCCTGGCCAACAATGCAGCAATCTCGACAAAGCATCTCAGCTTTCTTGAAACAGGCCGAGCCGCTCCGAGTCGTGACATGATCGTCAGGCTTGCTGAAGAGTTGCAGTTACCTCTTCGCCAGCGAAACATCCTCCTTACCGCTGGGGGATACGCGGAGATGTATCCTGAGCGGGCGTTGAATGACCCCGGCCTCCAATTGGTAGACAAAGTTATCCGAACTGTTCTGAGAGGCCACGAGCCGAACCCGGCGATGGCGGTCGATTACCGCTGGAATATCGTGGAGATGAATCGATCGATGCAGGTGCTCCTTGGGGATGCAGGTCTGACGCTCCTGGAGCCACCGATGAATGCTATGCGCCTCGGGTTACATCCGGACGGATTAGCTTCACGAGTTCTCAACTTTTCTGCGTGGCGCAGACACGTCATCGCGCTGATAAAGCACCGTGCCGATATTTCCGCCGATCCAGATATCGCAGCACTCCTTGACGAGGTGCAAGGCTATAGCTATTCGAGTACACAAATGACGGCAACGGCGGACGCAAGAGAGGATTTCGCCATTCCGCTTCGGCTGGTAACGTCAAAGGGCAATATCAGCCTCGTTACCACGACGTTGGCCTTTGGTCTACCCAAGGATGTCACCGTATCCGAGTTAGCGATTGAATGTCTTTTCCCCGCCGACAAGGACTCCGCCAACATCCTCCATGATCTGGTTCGAGATATGTAACGGTCGACGCTCCTCCTGAAGAGAATGACCTAGTTGATCGGCGTGGTCCGTGTCCAGCTCCGCAAGTTCTCCTATTACATCGCTATACTGAGTTGCAGAGCGCCGATGGCTCGGAACGCGTTAGGATCCTGCATCTTGCGTAGGGGTCTCGGTTCCGGATTACCGGAGTTTCTGTGGCGATCCCGTGTGTTCGGGTCGATCATTCTGGGCGCCATTGCATTCCTTGTGTTGTCCCCAAGAAAGGTCGCCCGAAGGGTTGTTTCTGAGTAGCCGGTAATCCACTCAGAGCCCTCCCCAGGGAATCCCCTGTTTCGCTTGCGAGCGCGATCGCATTTAGTCGGCGACCATCCTCTGGTAGATTGCTCCTCAGAGACCTGTCGCGTGCGGACAATGGCTTGGGGACTTTGTCATGAGTGGGACGGCATATAAGTCGCGAGAGCTAAGGGCGTTCGCGCCTGCGCTTATCTTGCTGGCTATTTGCGCTCTCATCAACTACGTCGACCGTGGCAATCTCTCGATTGCTGCGCCCCTGCTGAAAGACGAGCTGCACATTTCTGTCACACAACTGGGCATTCTGCTCTCGGCATTTTTTTGGACCTACACCGCGATGCAATTCGTCAGCGGGTGGCTCGTGGACAGGTTTGAAGTCAACTGGGTGATGGCAGCCGGGTTCCTGGTCTGGTCGCTTGCCACGTCGGCAACCGGTCTCGTAAGAGGATTCACGATGCTGCTGGGAATGCGGCTGATGCTCGGCGTCGGCGAGTCTGTAATGGTTCCCGCCTGCTCGAAAATCTTCAGCTTCCATTTGCCGGAGCACAGCCGTGGCCTCGCCAATGGCGTACTTCAAGGGGCAGTGAGGTTCGGGCCGGCAGTAGGCACTTTGGGAGCTGGCCTCCTAATGGCGAAATATGGCTGGCGACCCGTGTTCATCGGCATCGGCCTCACAAGCCTGGCGTGGCTTCCTGCTTGGATCAGATGGAGGCCAAGTAGCGGAACGAAGAATCTCTCCCTCCCTGCCTCCCCTGGCTTTGCAGATATTGTGCGGCAGAGGTCATTTTGGGGCGTTTGCGGGGGCCACTTTTCTACCGTCTATTTGCTCTATTTCATGTTGACGTTGCTTCCGTTTTATCTCGTGCGCGAACGCCACCTGTCCATGGCATCCATGGTCAAGATCGCCAGCGCGTACTACACGGTTGAAGCTCTATCGGCAATCACAACCGGATGGCTCTCAGATTTCTTCATCCGTCGGGGCTCTACCCCCACTCGGGTGCGTAAGTCCGCGATGGGCATCGGACACGCACTTGCGGCGGTTGCGCTCATGTGCTGCGCCATGGCGATCTCTCAGTGGTACTTGGTTTGTCTGGTTGCGGTCGGTATTGGTTCCGGAACTGCCGGTATGGGTACATTTGCATTCTCCCAGACACTTGCCGGCCCCCACGCCACAGGAAAATGGACGGGATTGCAAAACGGCTGTGCAAACCTCGCTGGTGTCGTGGCTCCGGCGCTTACCGGATTTCTAGTGGACCGGACGGGAAGCTTTCTGGCGCCACTTGCGATCACGGCGGCAGTACTGGTGGCTGGTGGTCTCTCGTGGGTGTTTGCGGTCGGCCCGGTCGAAGAAGTGAGTTGGAAATCAGAGCAGCGCAGGGAGGCCCATTAGCGGCCTCCAGCTTCCAGAGACCCGGCCTTCAATCCCTACCCAATTTTCGGCGTTTAAAGCTTGTATCGCCGGTTGCTGGCGGGTGGACGGCTATCCGGACGGCTATCCGGAAGTTATCTTCTGGTTAACAGCTCCAGCGAAACGGGAAGCAGGAGTGTTTCTCGCTTTGCCTATCTCCGCCAACGCGCTTATTGAAGAGCGGCTTAGTATCCTGAGTCGGCATAGTGGAAGCGGGCGTTGCTCTTTCGAGGGGCTTATCGGTGAAAAAATCGAAATCAACCGAGGGCCGATGTCCCAAGCGCAATCCAATCGCCAGTCCTCCGTAGAGCTCGAGACCTCGCCGGACACTTGGCTTTCATTCGCGACACAACTGCTGTTGTTGGGGTGGAAGGATTTCCATGTGTGGCTTGAATTGGCTCATGCTGGTTGCGTCAACCGGTCTTACGGATAGGCAGGATACCTGTTGCAGCAGTTCCATCTACTCGCGGTAATTCTAGTAATGGGTATGCTGTCACCCATTTCGGTCCATTTCGGTCCTTCTTGCTCTGGGACAAATGTCCGAGTAGGCGGTGACCCGACCGGAATTGTAGGGGACGAAGATTTCTAGGCCAGCCACGCTCGATGCGTGCATCGGCGATTTGTCATCAATTAACACGAATTGAGTGGCCGGAGGGCGATGCGAGAGAGAGGCAAGGGGAAGTGGGTCGGCCTCAAATTTGCAGTTTAGTGCGATTTTTTCGGAAGCGGCAGAGACCGGGGTGGAACCGGCGATGATTGGACAATGGATGTTGTGGTTTGACCATGCGCAAGGAAACGATCGAGAATTCGATCTAAAGAGGAAACGTCGGCCAGATAGATTTTGAGAATGAAGCAATCTTCTCCTGTGATTCGATGGCATTCGACGACTTGAGGAACCTGCTTTGCCAGGTCGGCGATTTTGGCAAGTTGTCCTGGCAAGGGACGAATTCTTACATATGCTATGAGCGGATACCCGAAAGCGACGGGGTTGAGTTCAAGCCGATAAGCGGCTATGACGCAGTCCTCCTCCAGACGCGCCACCCGTTCGGTCACCGCAGGACTCGACATGTCTACCCGTCTTGCCAGTTCGGACATCGTAGCGCGCGGGTTTGCCTGCAAAATCCTTAGCAACTCCAGATCGGTTTCATCGAATTGTCCGTTACGCTTCAAGTTGCTCTCCAGAGCGAAACGCCTTAATTCTTTAGGCGGGATGCGGCGTTTGCCTCAACTCTTCCATTCACTTCAGTATATGCGTATGTCAACCTGAATCAATATGAGCGAAGATGCGGTAGCTGAGTTGTTCGAAATTCCCCACAGTGTTACTACCTGAACTGCGCCAATATGGCGCCGCAGTTACGGTCGGTGACCGCCGCTGGGCACGAAGCAGTTCGAAAGAAGGCCGCTCCGTGGACGCTGTCCTCTGCCGATTGGTTTACCGGAGCGGAGGAGCTGAGAACACTTGCCGGCAGGGTTATGGGCACGGAAGTAAATAATGTTGCTCTGGTGCCGGCGGCCAGTTACGGAATTGCAGTCGCAGCTAAGAACGTGGAGGTGACGAGCGGTCGTTCAATCGTGATCGTCGAGCATGAATTTCCCTCTAATGTTTATGCCTGGCGTGAACTGGCCAAAAGGCAGGGAGGGCGGCTTGTCGCCGTCCAGCGGTCTCCTGAAAGTGGTTGGACGGACGCTCTGCTGCAAGCGATTGACGATCAGACGGCTGTCGTATCCGTTCCTCAATGCCACTGGACAGATGGCAGCTTCATCGATTTGATTCGCGTGGGTGAGCGGGCGCGTGAAGTTGGAGCTGCTTTGGTGATTGATGCCAGCCAGTCGCTGGGTGCTTGTCCGTTGGATTTGAGCCGTGTGCAGCCAGACTTCCTGGTATCCGTCGGGTACAAGTGGCTCCTCGGGCCATATGGAATGGGCTATCTCTACGTGGCCCCCAAATGGCATGAAAACGGTTCTCCCCTTGAAGAGTCGTGGCTCGCGCGGATGGGCAGCGAAGACTTCACGCGCTTGATCGATTACCGCGACGAGTATCGGCAGGGGGCCAGGCGTTTTGACATGGGCGAATTCCCACAATTTGTTCTGGCACCCATGGCGGCCATCGCTCTCCGGCAGATTCTTGCATGGGGTGTGGAGGGAATTCAGCACTCGCTGTCGAAACTGACGGACAGCATTGCACGGCATGCTACAGACGCGGGATATGCGGTTCTTCCCTACGAACAACGATGCCGGCACATGATTGGGATTCGCTTGTCTCGAGGAGTTCCAGCAATGTTGCCAGCGGCCCTTGGAGCTGCGGGCGTCTACGTGAGCATTCGTGGAGACTGCATACGCATTGGTCCGCACCTTTACAACGGCGCTTGCCATGTTGAGCGACTCTTTGAGGTTTTGGGATCGTGCGTCAAGGCTTGAACAATGCGGAAGGTGGAGTGACCGTCCGCCGGATTTCAGTAGCCGATGCGAGGGTGCTCCGCGATCGGGTGCTTCACGCAAACATGCCGGAAGGCCGAAACGTTTATCCCGGCGACGATGCGCCGGACACACTCCATGCCGGCGCATTCGTCGACGGACTCATGACGGGGGTCGCGACGGTATGCCGCGACTCGATGCGTGGCGGATCGATTGCCTGCGAGTGGCGTCTGCGTGGGATGGCTACTTTGGAAGAATATCGAGGGAGGGGATTCGGCAGGCGTTTAGCCGAGCACTGTGCGGCACACGCGACATGTCACCGAGGTTTCCTGATTTGGTGCAGTGCTCGGATGGCGGCGGTCCCATTCTATCTTTCTCTCGGCTTCGAAGCACACGGTGAGAAGTTCCACCTCCCGGAATATAGCAGCGAGGTTTACATCCGAATGCTGCGTCCTCTGCTATCACCCGACGGATTCGGCATCGACAGGTCTCCAGCGCCACGAGCAGAAACCGTCGATGAGCGTCGGTTGGCGAAAAACAGGGGCAACGCACTCAGGCTTGTCCTCGACCCATTCAACATGAATAACACAGCTGTCAGGACCCCTTCTGGACGGTTGGTCGCCAACTCGGAAGTACTCCAGATTGTATGGGGATAGGTATCCTGTCGACGAATTTCCTGAGGATCAAAGTCCCGGGTTGTCGGCAACGCGGAAGTACTCCAGATTGTGTGGGGATAGGTATCCTGTCGACGAATTTCCTCGACGAATTTCCTCGAGCGGGGAAAGAGCCAAAATCGGAGAGTCTGTTTTTTAATCGGCGTTCACATCAGGAGTTTTCCTCCGCTGACGGAAAACGGGGTACTACCTGTGCCCTGATTCACGCGGAGACTTGTAGCTCCCGAAAGACGGGGTTTGAAGTCCATGACGATGGTTCGCGGTTTGCCCTTGATGCGGGCACGACTCCTATCGTCAGTTGAATCGTATGCTCCTCTTAAGAACGACGAATTAAAGGGCAAGGGAACGAAGGAGGTCCTGCAGATAAGGCAGCCACAACTCGGCGTTAACTATGTCGAATGCCTCACCGTGGCCCTTTTCACCGGTTTGGATGATGACGTATCGCCCATTCTTCACCCGCGGCATCTCTCGATCGAGCACCGCAAACTCCGGGGAATTGATCTGATCATCGTCGAACTCGATCAAGAGCACCTTGGCCTTAATCTTTTCCAGATCGGGAGCGGGATTGTAGTCGGAGGAAGCCTCATAGTTATAAAGAATGTTATTGGCATCCCTATGTTCATAAAAAAACTTCACCAAATCTTCGTACCCTGCATCCGAGGCCGCTCGTGTGGGGTACGTTTCAAATTGCCGGACAGGGTTACCGGTCATGATTACCACCAGCGGGGCAATACGCGAAAACGCGTGAGGCTGTTGTTCATAGTCCCCATTCCTCCACTCTGGATCATGGCGAATTGCTTCCACTATGGAGTGACGCCATAAGCGATTGCGTCCACCTGTTTCTACTGGAAGTGAGCCAATAGGGAACAAGCCATCCATCATTTCGGGATATCGCTCACCCCACAGCCAAGTGTGCATTGCGCCCATTGACAGACCCAAAACCAACCGCAGGTGGTTGACACCAAGTTTCTCAGTCACCAGCCGGTGCTGTGCAACGACGATGTCTTCATAGCCATAATGCGGGAAGTGCGCCCGCATGCCGTCGCTGGGTTTGCCGGATTTTCCATGTCCGATGGCATCGGGAATAATCACATAGAACTTACTTAGATCAAATGGCTTCCCTGGTCCATACAGTGGACCAGCGAAAGAAGGCTGCAGCAATTCGGTCGTGTCACTGCTTGTGCTGTGTAACAAGAGGACGGCATTGTCTATCTCTCCCGACGCATTTCGATGCAACGTCCCCAGAGTCAGGTAGTGCAGCCGCAGTTCCGGAAGCGCTTCGCCACTATGGAAGCGGAAATCCTTGACAATAAAGTCGCCCTCGGTCTGCCCCGGCCATTTCGGGGGGCCAGTCTCTTTAGACTGCGCTGAGATGGAAGGTGACCAGGCGGTCAGAGCCACAAGCAAAGTAATTGCACACACTCTCGGAATGCTCATATTCGTCTTCCGTGGTCTCTGAGCTACCTGATGATTGGCAGGAGTGTATCACGATTTTAAACGAGTCGGGGTGAGTTTGCAGATGTGACTAGGGGCGACCTGAATAACCTACGAGCAAACAAAACGCGCGGTGCTCAAGCAGGATACCGTGAGCCGGATGCCGCGGAGTAAGTCCATTACCTGGCGGGCTCAACTATTTGGGGCTGGGATTTGCGCTGGAGTTCGTCGAAGAAGTTGAAGACGAAGGTGACTTTGGTGATGGGCAGGTTGTCGCTCGTGGGGACCCGCAGAACGACGGCGCGCTTACCGTCTGGGCTGAGGTCAAAATTTGCGGCGCCCAGGCGATCAGAGAACTGCCCGGGCGACCAGAGTTGCGGTTTGTCAGCATGGAAAAAGTCACCGGAGGCGGTATAAGTAACGAACATGATTTGGTTGTCTTCAGTGCGATAGAGGAGTTGCTTGCCGTCGTGAGACCACTTAGGTAAGAATCCGCCTGCGTTCGAAATTTGCCACTTACCACCCGGCCCCGGATAAGACCGCACATAGATTTCAAAGTCCCCCGATTCGTTGGACTGGTAGGCAAGCCAGCGGCCATCTGGCGAGAACGAGGGCAAACCCTCCGACGAAGAGCCGCCCGGCAGCGGCCGGGGCTCTCCGGGCTTCCAGCCCTCCTTTTCCGAGCCACCGATGGCCAGGGTGAA
Organism: uncultured Acidobacteriaceae bacterium; assembly: GCA_963757515.1. GTDB lineage: Bacteria > Acidobacteriota > Terriglobia > Terriglobales > Acidobacteriaceae > PALSA-350. The sequence continues at coordinate 49,248 of CAVWRV010000021.1, forward strand.
GATACTCGAGTTGACCGCAGTGACCTGGGTGAATACCAGAAGCCTTCCGTCAGGACGCCAGGAGCCGAGGAATCTTCGCGCTTTAGTTGGAGTCAATCGAAGGGTACCGCCGGTGCCGTCAGCACGTGTCCAATAGAGGTCAGCCCCGCCACCCTTTTGCAGCAATCTGTACGTAATCCTCTGCCCGTCAGGGGTCCAGATCGGGTCGAGATTATCACCGTCAAAAGTCAAGCGAGTCAGTGTGTCGTGGGCCACCTCGTACACCCAGATGTCGACTCGTTTCCCGTCGCTGATCGCTAAGGCGAGACGCGTCCCGTCAGGTGAGAGTGCGGGTTCGTGGTAGTCGCCGAGTGCTTCCCGCACCGGCGCGAAGTTGCCCCGGCGGTCCATCCATTCAAGCGATGCGAGTTGACCCCGGCTGCGCCCGGGAACATACGCCATCGTTCCGCTCTCGGAAACAGAGAACTGCGCGCTCCCGTCACCGGGATTTGCGGAAACGCCATCGAGTAGCGGTACTGGCGTGCCTGTCACTTGCAGCCTTGCGGGATCGAAAGGCACCAGGAACAACGTGCCTTCATGCATATAGAGGATGTGTCCGCGTACAAAGCGAGCACGATATCCACCCTGTAACAACGTTTTCCGTCGTCCTGAGACGATGCTATGGACGACAATATCTGAGTCTTCGTAGTTGCTCGCTTGTCTCGAAGATGTATAGAGCACGGCCTTGCTCCCGGGAAGCCATTGGGGCCAGTGCTGGCTCGCTTCCGCCGCTCCTTGATCAAGAAACGTCAACGGCCGGGGTGCTCCTCCGCCAGAGGGCACCGCTGACAGGGCACTGCGGACACTGGCCACGAACAAGATGGTTCCGTCTTCACCCCAGCTTGCACCGTGCCCGTAAGGAGCATCGCAGATGGTTACCGCGGCGCCGCCTTCCACGGATATCTTTTTCAATTCTCGGTTGGCAAAGAAGCCGAGCCATCGGCCATCAGGCGAGAAAAATGGCTCCGCAGCGTTCTCGGTGCCGGAAAGCGCGGTTGCCTGCAGCTGGTCGAGCGAGCGGACATAGATGCGCCGTTTTTGATCGGAGCCTGAGCCGACAAAGGCCAGCCTTGCTCCGTCGGGCGAGAGAGCCAGAGCAGGTCCGTGCCCAATATCGATCCGGGCATCGGCGCCGATATCTGCGCTGAGCCGCATCAGTGCCGGCGGCTTTGGAGTTCGACCAAGCAAAGCGACAGTCGCACCAATGGTCGCCAGTGCGAGCAGACCGGCTATCCCCCAACCGAGTCGATGGCGAAATCCATGCCGCGCGGCAATCGGGACGGTTGCTCCCACTTCCGGCCCGGTTTCTCCGACCCACTTCAGCTCGAAGCCGAGGTCGCGCGCCGTGTGCCAGCGCTCTTCTCGATCTTTGGCGAGACAGCGGCCGATCGCATGCTCCAGGGCAGGCGGGCTCATCGGCTTGATGGAGCGAATCGTTGGGGGATCCTTCTCCAGGATTGCCGACGCCACGCTGAGCGGACTCTTACCGTCGAAAGCGCGCGTGCCCGTGATCATTTCGTAGAACACCGCACCCAGCGAGAATATGTCTGAGCGTGCGTCGGCCTCCTGCCCTTCGAGTTGTTCCGGCGCCATGTACTGGAAGGTGCCCACCACCGTTCCTTGTGCGGTTAAGGGCTGACTGGCGGCAGGCGTGTTAAAGCTGGCGGTAAGACTGGGGGTCGCCGTGGGAATTGCCTTGGCCAAACCGAAATCCATCAGCTTGGTCCCATTCTTGGTCAGCATGATGTTGCCTGGCTTGAGATCGCGGTGGACCACGCCGCTGCGGTGGGCTTTCTCCAGCCCCTCGCAGATCTCGATGCCGATCTTTAGAAACTGATCGAGTGGCAGCGAACCCTTGCGTAATCGATCCGCCAGTGTTTCTCCTTCCAGGTACTCCATGACAAGATAACTGGTTCCGTCCTGTACACCGACGTCGTAAAGATGACAGATATTGGGGTGACTCAAAGAAGAGATGGCACGCGCTTCGCGGTCGAAACGCTCCCTGGCTTCGAGATTATCGGAGAGATGCGCAGGCAGGATCTTGATCGCGACGGTTCGTTCGAGCCGGGAATCGCGCGCGCGATACACCTCGCCCATCCCGCCCGCGCCAATAGGCGCGAGGATCTCGTAAGGCCCGAGTTTGGCGCCCGAGGCTAGAGTCATCGGTGCGCAATTATAGTACCGAAACAGCAGTTCGCAGGCCGATCCCAGGTGAATACTGGTCGCCAGGAGCCGTTGAGTGAAGGAGAACCTCAGTCCCGCCGGTCACCGAATTCCGTCAATCCGGATTCATGATGGGGGAGTTTTGGAGCTTACAAAGGGTGGTGCGCTTCCGAACAGCTGAAGCAAGGCTTCGGTAGCCTCAAGGGCGTCGCAGCACTTGAAGTCCGCTCCAAGTTGCAGCGCGGCCGCCCTCGGCGCCAGCGCTCTTAGCGATCCTATCGCGCTCCCAGAGCGGAGCGGTACAGTATCGGGACCGACAAGGATGTAATCCACGTCGTCCACCTGCAACAGGATCCTGGCATCATGCAAATAGCTCGCCGATTTCACATCGAAGCCATGCTGCGTCAGCACAGTTTTCACAAACGCGCACAGATCTGCCGACGGATCAAGAACCAGCACACGAGGACCGGCTTTTTCTTGCGCCTTTTGGGCTGAGGGCTGCTTCAGAAAAGACAGGATCGCATCATCTTCCGTCGCGTGAGCCTGCAGTATGCCGGAAAGCATGGTCAACTTCAGTAGGGCTACAACGAATGGCGGTGGGGAGGCCAACCGGATATCACCACCGCGTTTACGCATCCTCGAAGCGTATCGCACCAGCAGCCCAATTCCGAGACTGTCCAGACGCTCCACCTCGCTCACGCAAAGCACTAGCCGCGGAACTTCACGAGCGGCGAGGTCGAGGGCGGCCTCCAGAGACTTCACTTCCTCGCCCGCAACAATGCGGCCGCTGCACTGAATGATGCAGACATTCCCACAAAAACGCGAATTCAGACTCAGCGGCATGACTTCCTCGTCTGTACAGATTCGCTATGCTACGGCACAAGAGCAAAATATAGGAGGATTATAGACCCGGAAGAAAGCGTTCAATGAATAACCTGTCTTGCGCGACCAGGACGGTAAGACAGCGCGATGACCCTCGGTTGGCTAGTTGTCGTATCATTTCGAGGAATTCTGTAACTGAACCTCTGTACCTTGGCCTACGGCTGCGTGGCACCCAGCCCGACGGCTGCAGACTGACCTAAGGTTCTTGCCGTTTGCCGGTCAGACAAACGGGCCTGTGCCTCGCGGACTTGCCGGGGTGTCATTAATTTCCCCAGTTCCTTGACCTGACGGGCACTGAGCTTGTCACCCGCCGCCGTGTACCAGACATAGGCATTCACATAATCCAGCGAAACGCCTCTACCGGTGAAGTACAGACTCGCCAGATTGAACTGACCCCTGCTATTGCCCTGCTCAGCGGCTGTACGGTACCAGTGCGCCGCTTGCTGGTAGTCTTTCTCGACTCCCAACCCATCCTGATACATCACGCCGAGGTTACTCTCAGCGCCTGGAAGTCCTTGTTCCGCCGCTTTGCGGTACCAATACAGAGCTTGGCCATAGTCCTGTTCTTCGCCCCAGCCGTGGTGATAGAGAGCACCCAGGTTATTTTGGGCTTCGGCGACGCCTTGTTCCGCCGCTTTGCGGAACCAACGGGCCGCCTCTCGATAGTTGCGTGAAACGCCTTGGCCGTCATAGTAGGCTTGCCCCACTTTACATTGCGCGGATGCATCTCCCTGCTCGGCTGCGGCCCGATACCACTTCATCGCCTCGCTGGGTTTCCTGGAGACGCCCTGACCGGTTCCGAACAGGAGCCCCAGTCTCACTTGCGCGAGCGTGTTGCCTTGTTGCGCAGCTGCCCGGTAGTAGCGCTCAGCGTTCCCATAGTCTTGCTGAACACCGAGGCCATGCTCATAGAGGGCACCCAGGTTGTATTCTGCGGCGGCCAGTCCCTTGGCGGCCGATTCGGTATACCACTTGGCTGCCTCCTCGTAGCTTTGCGGCACACCCTGCCCATAGGTGTACAGAAATCCCAAACAGTTTTCTGCAAGGGGATCTCCATTGGCGGCGCTGCGTTGAAGCTCGAAAAGGGCCGCGGGAGAGAAATGACTGGATTCGCTCGGGATTTTTGGCACCTTGCCTGCCGTTAATTCAGAACTGTACGTCAGTCCTGGTTGAGAAGCCTGGCTGGTCTGCCCCACCGGAGTCTGCTGTGCATACACAACAAAGCTGCTGAGCTGAAGTACCAAGCCGGCAGCGGCGCCCGCGGTTCCAAGCCGGTGCATAACCCACCTCTTCTTGATTTCGTCGAGGGATAGGCGAGGCTCCGCTTTGAGCAGTCCTGATTCCGTGCTAGTCTGCTGACCAAAGTCTTGCCTGGGCTGCGCCCGTACCTCAACCTTGGGCATCCTGCCCAAGAAGCGGGTTGAATGTCCTGAAGAATCGTTCAATAAGTTTTGAATCGGCTTGAAGGCCGGCTTATGGACAAGCAAAACAGGTACTTCGATTTTGGCCCATTCCGGGTTGATCCTGACCAGCGGTTGTTGATGCGCGGTCAGGAAACCATACCTGTGACCCCCAAGGCCTTTGAAACACTCCTGGTGCTTCTACGGAACAGCGGACGTGTGGTCCTGAAGGAGGACCTCATGCAAACCTTGTGGCCGGACACTTTTGTTGAGGAGTCGAACCTTAGCCAACACATCCTTCAGCTCCGTAAGGTCCTGGGGTCGAGCGCACAGTCTCCGCAATACATCATCACAGTGCCCGGCAGAGGATATCGCTTTGCTCAGAAAGTTGAGGAGGTCGCGGCGGAAAACGGCAGCGGGCTAGTCGTGGATGGTCACTCAAAGCAACCAGTGAACGTTAACCAAGAAGAACCTTCGCGGCGCGGACTGTGGTTGTTGACGGGAGTGCTCGCTGTGATTGCAGCCGTCGCGCTGGGGTTTCTCTGGCGAGCGACTCGACCGGTCAACCGTCCGGTCCTAAGGTTGAATGTCGAGTTGCCGGATTTTGTAATCGCTGAGCCGACCACAACCGCCGGCGTTGCGCTATCACCCGGAGGAACTCGAGTAGTTTATACAGGTCGCAGCCCGGACGGAACGCTCCGGCTCTATACCCGCACACTCGATCAGGACCGGGCGCTGCCGCTGGCCGGGACCGAGGGCGCCTACGGTCCGTTCTTGTCGCCGGACGGCCAGACTGTCGGATTTTTCGCAGATGGGAAGCTAAAGAAAATTCCCGTCGAGCGGGGCGAGGCAGTTGTGTTGTGCGATGCATCAAGAGGGTTTGGCGGAAGCTGGAGCGAGGACGGCACCATCATCGCAGCGCTGAATTCGACCGGTGGTCTCTCGCAAATTTCCTCAGGCGACGGTACGGTGCGGCTCATCACGCAGTTGAACTCGGAGAGGAGTGACCTTGCGCATATCTGGCCGCAAGTTTTGCCCCAAGCGGACTCGGTATTGTTTACAGCACTCTCCACCAACGCAGATATTTTCGGCGCCACGGTCGATGTGCAATCGCTGCGCACAGGCGAAAGGAAAACCCTGGTGCGCGACGCCTATTACGGCCGCTACGTTCCCGGCGGCCATCTGCTGTATATGCACGGCCGGACGCTGTATATCGCTCCAATGGACGGGAAACGACTGGCGTTGACCGGGCCGGCGGTGCCGGTAATCGACGATATCGCAAGCAGCTCCTCTTCTGGAGCTCCGCAAGTGGATTTCTCTCGCAGTGGGACGTTAGTCTACGTGCGCAGGAAAGCAGATAATAAGACCTTGATGTGGCTGGACAACACCGGCCAGATGCAGCCACTTCGTGCCACGAGCGCGGAATATAATCCGGGTGTTCGCTGGTCACCGGATGGCAAGCGGCTGGCGCTGGCAATCGTGGAAAATGACAGCATCGACGTTTGGGTCTACGAGTGGGAGCGGGATACCATGACCCGTCTGACCTTCGGGTCCGATGCCTGGTTTCCCATGTGGAGCCCGGACGGCAAGCATATCGTCTTCATGTCTGCCCAACATGGAGGAGCGCCGAACTTGTACTATATGCGGGCCGATGGGGCAGGGGAAGCAGTACGGCTTACGCAGAGCCAGAACCGTCAGATACCGTACTCGTTTTCGCCAGATGGCGGGCGGTTGGCCTTTTTCGAGTTTAATCCCAAGACGACGACCGATATCTGGACGCTGCCGCTGGAAGAGGCGAATAGCGACCATCCAAAGGTGGGAAAGCCGGAACCCTTTCTCGTGACAAGGTTCGACGAACGGGCCCCAATGATCTCACCGGACGGTAGCTGGCTGGCATACGAGTCGAATGAGTCCGGCCGCAACGAGATATACGTGCAACCATTTCCGGGCCCTGGAGGGAGGTGGCAGATCTCGACTGCAGGTGGCGACAGGCCGGTCTGGTCGAGAAAGGCTTCAGAATTGTTCTATCGGAGCAGTGAGGGCATGATGGTGGCGAGCTACTCCGCACGCGGCGAGACCTTTGCAGCGAACAAACCGCGGCTGTGGGCTGCAAAAAAGGATCTGGAAACCTACTTTGATCTGGCGCCAGACGGCAAGCGCTTTGCTGTCCTGCAGGCCGAGGAGTCCCAGAAGGCCGGTTCGGAGCGGGTGATGTTGCTACAGGACTTCTTCGACCGGCAGTGGCAGCGCGCATCGGTTAACAGCAGGTAGAGCTTTCGCCCACTAGAGAACCCAGAAATTTGGAAAGTCTTGTGTCCTCACTGTTCGGTGAGTGGGTTGGCGATACGGAGAGAAGTGACAAAGGAATGCATCTACCCCAGCTTTGCTGGTCAAACGTTCAACCCGGTAAGCCCAAGCCGACGAAAACACGTCGCAAGGACGCGAGGGCCCAGCGCACTTTTGTCGCGTCATCGATGTGAGCGGTCACATTGCCGAGTTGAACTTGGGTGGAGCGAAGGCCGACGGCCCCAAGCCGTCCACATGAGGGGTGAAGGCGCCATCATAGCCGGATCATCCAAACTCGCGATGTCGCGATCAAACTGTTGTTGAGTGATGTAGGCGCCCTCGATCAATGCATCGCGTAACTGTTCGAAAGTCGCCCTCATCAAGGAGTTACCCGGCGATCCCAAATGCCACACCGATAATCGCGCTTCGGCATTCACGTCCACCAGCCCTAGAGCCTCGTTACCACGACGTTGGCCTTTGGTCTACCCAAGGATGTCACCGTATCCGAGTTAGCGATTGAATGTCTTTTCCCCGCCGACAAGGACTCCGCCAACATCCTCCATGATCTGGTTCGAGATATGTAACGGTCGACGCTCCTCCTGAAGAGAATGACCTAGTTGATCGGCGTGGTCCGTGTCCAGCTCCGCAAATTCTCCTATTACATCGCTATCGTGAGTTGCAGAGCGCCGATGGCTCGGAACGCGTTAGGATCCTGCATCTTGCGTAGGGGTCTCGGTTCCGGATTACCGGAGCCATGTTTTGCAGCAAACGACCTCAGGAGGGGTATTTTGCTGTCCGTCAAATGCGGTATCCAGCGAAAACCCAGTATCAAGTAGCGGGATTTTCCTCCCTTTCTCGTGGCAGGCTGTGTCATCGCGCAACGTCTCTACAGTTTTGCTCGTGGGACCATGGTAACGGATGGTGGTCAACCCGGACATTACACCCGTTTTGGGGTAACTTCCGGGCCGCCGGTCACTCGCCGGAACACGGACAGTTGGGGTTTTTCTGTTTGGATTGGTCAATGAGCGCATCGGCGATTATGTGTAATTCGACAACGCCCAAATCCGACGAACCTAAAGGTGGCCTTAGCCAAGTAGTCGGTTCTCTTTGGCGCTAATCAGACCACTGTCCTTTTGAAAAGTTGCTAACCTTAGTGCATGGCTGCGATTCGTATAATGTCAAAGCATTGAAGATGAACTAAGGGGTTTCGTTGTCGAGGCAGACCCGTCACAGAGCCATCGTTACGAACAATTTGACCAACAGCTCGTGGAGACCGTGTTTCTCTGACACACTAAGGCCTTTCAGCATTTCTCGTTCGATCTCCTCGCCCATTCGACGAAGTTCCACGGTTTTCCTTAGTCCCGTCTGTGTAAGGCGAACGGCGTGACGTCGCCGGTCGCTGGGGTCTTCTCGACGCTCAATCAGATCGCGCTCCTCCAAAATATCAAAAACTGCCATCGCATTTCTCGGATCGATTCCCAGAGTTGCGCTCAGCTGCCTCTGAGAGGCATCGCCGCAGCTCGCCAGGGCGATGATCACCCCGAACTGATGCGGGGTCAGGGTGTGCTGCGCGAGCATCCGGGTCCAAAGACGTCGCGACTCCATTCCAATTCGAGCGAGTAGGTAACCCGAGCTCAAAAGAAGGCCTGATTCGACCGGATCATCAGACGACTTCATCGAGGATGCCTTAGAAGAATTCTTCTTGATCGCAGATTTAATCATTGACAATGATTATCATATATTATGATGATATGCAAAGACTCTCCCGAAGGGGGGAACACACCATGAACTTCGGGCTCAGTGATAGAGTGGCGCTTGTTCCGGGGACATCTAAGGGAATAGGTACTACAACGCGCGCTGCCGAAGGTGCCCGAGTTGCAGGATGGCGCACCATGACCCGGCGAAGGTGCATCTTGCTAGTGCTCGCGGCTTTGCCTCGTCCGATACGAGCCGAAATGAAGCTTGGCGACGAAGATTGGATGCGATGCCTGCATTCCTTCATCACGATATTCAATGTCTTTCTGTCCGCACTGGATGATGGTCGATTCGATCATTCGGCATTTCTGCGCGCCCAAGCGGCCTGGAAAAGGCTGGAAGTGAAATAGCAGATTAATCGGCAACAAAAACCACTCATCCAGGCGGGTTGAAGGTCAAATCGCGGGTTCAGGACGGATTGTCGCCAAACTGTCAGTCGCCAAACCGTCAGTTATTACTTAGGCAACAGCCTGCCATGGATCGTAAGACCGGCGGACGGGCGTAGATTGAACTCTCAGCACCCGTCACGCAGAATCGTCCGATTGCAGCCTCTGGGTGAGAATCAGTCCTCGAAAACGCCCCCGCATCGTGTAATTCCTGCCGTGCCGTGCCTGCGGGATTCCTGCCGCCATGCCGACGTGTGCGCGTAATCAGCGATGACCTTTCGGCTCCACTCAGGCCCTGCCATCATGCCGTCGTATAGGAATCTGGAAAACGCCAGCTCAGCATTTCGTCAATAGGCTTCAGGATTCTCAGTTTCCTTCCTTCCTGCCATTCAGGCTACGGGCTTGGACTCTTACCCCGGTGGGATTCTCACCCACTGTTCATGCCAGCCTTCGCTGGACGCACACATTCCGGTACTAATCTGTCGTCGGCGAGTGATTTAGCAATTTGGCACTCGTCGAGATTGAACAATTGCTTGATCGCTTGACTCAAGAAAAGCGCGTTAGCCGTTATCCATCCGCTGACAAGAACGGATAAGGACGGACTGCTGGGTTCGCAACAGCAGTCCGGCAGGTGTCTAACGGCGCTACTGCGCGTCGGCGACGTTTTCCATCCAAGCGAAGGCCTTATTCCATCGACGAGACCGGCGGAGTTCCACTATCGATGAAGGTGTAGAACACAGCCACACGGCCGTCGCGTTCCTCCAGAACGTCCGTACCGGTATAGCGGAACGGTTGGCCAGGAAGTCCGCTCCCCCAACGGCACATACCGACATTGTGCATCGTGTGAATATCGCCAACCACCGTGTAGCGGTACTCCGGGATGTGCTTACGAATTTCCGATGCTGCCTCATTGACCGCCGCAATGCCGACCAGGCGGCCACCCGGGTGTATCCATACGCAATCTTCCGTATAAGCATTGCGCATCATGGCTTCGCGCTTCACTGGATCAAGCTCGATGAAGATCTTATCGAAGTTGTGGTGCATCAGTTCTGCGACTGTCATCTTCTCTCCCTCGTTTCTCTTTGCCAGTGTAACGATCTTTCCTTTGAGCTTCCCGGCCATTCTTCCTCCTGGCATTTCTCTCAAAATACTTAGAAGGAACAGAGAATGGCTTGTACGAAACGGCTACGATAGTACGAAAACGCTATGGGCGAGAGCCGCAAAAGGAGGACGACAGATGCAGGTTTCTGAGGGATCGGACACATTTGAGTTTCGTTCTCCGCACGGTATGAAGGCGGCGCACAGCAGACTTCGAACCTTCGCGGGCATAGCGGTTCGTCACCTGCAGCACTTCAACCACCCAGGCCGTGCCTGGCACGATTTGTCGGGTCCGCAAGACACTCTCACAGTTGTGCTCGCGGAGATAGGTGGCAGATGTGAGGCCCGCACAAATCTGCATCGTCCCGCTGCCCTGGAACGTCAACGGCCTAATCACATCAGTTTTGTCCCGGCAGAGATGAGGGTCTGGGGCTATACGGACAACATGGAGTCTGTACGCGAACTTCGCCTGAGCTTCGACAGGAAATCTCTGGGAGATTGGTTCGGCCCCGATCTGGACCCGGGCAAAGCAGGAAATCCTGAGCTGATGTTTCATGACAAGAGAGCGGTCGAGTGCGCGCGACTCCTTGCTGCCGAATGTGACGCATCTGACCCGAGTACAGGATTGTACGGAGAAGGACTCACGATCGCCCTCCTGAGCGCCTGCTTCCAGGGGCGACCCCCAAAAAAGAACTCTGGACTATCGGTCTCACAACTCCGTCTCGTTCTCGACTTCATCCACGAGCATCTCGATTTATCCGTTTCTGTTTTCCAGCTTGCCCGTCTGGTCGACCTGTCATCCTCGCAATTTGCGAGGATGTTCAAGGCGTCTACAGGAGTATCCCCGCATCGCTATCAACTGAACACCCGGATCGGCAAAGCGCAGGAGCTACTGCTGATGAAAGGAGAGAGCCTTTCCATGGTGGCTGCGGCAACAGGTTTTGCAGATCAGAGCCACTTCACGCGGACGTTCAAGAGGGTCACTGGAGCTACACCACACGAGTGGCATCAGAATCGCACCCCCTAGAGGATGCGATATGAAACTTATGAGACAAGGGCGCGTTTCTCATACCGCGCCGTGCTGATTACTCTGACAAGTCATCTTGTGGTTATTGACTTCCGACAAGGAAGAATCTCAACTGCCGAGAACAGGCCAACGCGCTCATCGACCTAGGTTTGAGCGGCATTCCGAGGGATTGGTACCCGAACGCTCCAGCATCGTGTAATCCTGCCGTGCCTGCGGGATTCCTGCCGCCATGCCGACTTGCAGGACTAATCGGTTCTCGATGAGCGCATCGGCGAATTTACCGCCAACTGAGACCGGAAAGCGAGTGTCTGTCGTCGGTCATGGGTTAGGCGGTCATGGGTTAGGAGCGGATCATCGAGTGGTAGCGGGCAGCCGGTCATCCCTCGACGCAACCTTGCATTCTTTAGTGCCTTCCGTGGAAAAGTAATCCAAAGGTGCCGGCTTGGTACATGATTGAAGCCCCTATCCCAATCAGGACAAGCGGAGTCACGCGATGCGCGTAGCGGCGGATCGGGTTGCCGAACGATGGGTGGTGAACTAGCCAGTGTGCAAAAAAACACCAGAGGCCGGTCATCAAAGCGAAGATCACGGCGAAGATACTGATTTCGATGCCGGAGCGGATAGCAAACGTAGGCATGTAAATACCAATGTTATCCGCCCCATTTGCGATAGTGACGAAGGTTACTGCCGTTATCCGGGTGTGACGTCCTGAGTCCTTGTGTTCCCGACTCCTCTTCGTCTCCTCGCGATTCCGAAATAGATCGAACAGCTTCTTCGCGCCTATACCAATCGCGACAATGCCGAACAGGCCGATGTAAGCGCGGGAGATCACCAGTGCCAGCAAAGAGCCCACCACACTGACTGCGAACAGCACGGCGATCCCGGTATATTGGCCCGTCACGATGTCCCTTGGTCGAAACTTCGGGTCGGCGAAGAATCCGACGAGCACAAACACATCGTCTACGTTGGTCGAAGCAAATAGTACGATGGCCAAGCCAAATAATTCCAATGAAGACCTCAGACGAAGCGGCAACTTCCAGGGAAGCTAACCTTCAGCGTAATGCAAGCGCACTTCCAGGCGGTGTGGATGGAGCGATGTTTTATTCACGCTCGCACATTGCCTGGGCCAGGCAGAGACGCACTGAAGAGTCTGGAATCAGTTACCGCGTAATCGCTTTCTGGCTTAAGGACGACTGAGAGCAAAGGCCCTGGACAAAAAGTCGGCAACTTGGATCGCTTCCATCAAAGAATCAGTTCGAGCGAATGCCTCTCACTCTCTGTGGTCTGATGTGGGGATAAATCGGCATGAATGCGGCAAAGCTGTCATTCTTCGTGGGAAAGCTTTTCAAATCGTCCGAACCGCAACGCTAGCGTAGGCAGAACCAGCAGATTCAGCGCCGTTGACGTAATCAGCCCTCCAAGGATGACGATGGCGAGTGGGCCTTCGATCTCTTGCCCGGCGTTACCACTCCCAATGGCTAGCGGTAATAGGCCGAGAGCAGTGACGAGTGCCGTCATCAGAATGGGAGCCAGCCTTTCCGAGGCGCCCCGCATGGCTGTGTGGTAATTCCACTGCATGCCCTCCAAGTCAACCAGGTGCTCGTAATGCGAAATCAGCATGATGGAATTCCGAAGCGTGATCCCGAACAACGTGACGAAACCGATCATTGCTCCCAGCGACAGTTCGCCGCCGCCTGCGAAAACAGCAAGAACGCCACCCACCAACGCAAAGGGAATATTCGCCAACACGAGGAGAAGGTTGCGCCAGTTCATGAGAACAACGGAAAGAAGCAAAATGATTCCTAACCCAGCCAGCATCGAATGAATAATCAGGTCACGGCGGGATTGAGCCTGAGCTGCGGCGGTTCCCGTAAATTGCACATAGTTGCCAGGGGCCAGATGCACCTTGTCCGCGATCTGTGCCTGCGCGTTGCTGACAAATGCCTCGGCGTTGCCACCCGCTACATTCAGGCTGATGGTCTGGACCCGCCGTGCCCCGTCGTGAAGGATGTTGTACCGCCCCTGATGTTCATAAACGCTGGCAAGTTTGCCCAGTGGGACATAGATACCGTCAGGGTTTTTGATGGGTAAAATCGTAATGGAATCCGTGGATCTCCGGAGAGTGGGCGGCAAAACCACCGACACCGCGAAGACCCTGTTCCCGTCGTAGACGTCTGCTACCTGCTCGCCTTGATATGCCGTATGAATCGATTGCAAAACGGTCACCGGATCGAAACCCCAGTGCAGCAGTTCCGGGACTCGAAGATCAACGGCGATTTCCGGAGTACCGGGTGGAGATTGCATTTGAACGTCTGTCGCGCCCGGCACTCCGCTCAAAATGCGGGCCACCTGGCTAGCTTCCCTGTCCAGTTGGTCCAGGTCATTCCCATAGATGTTGACTACCGTGGACGCCGTGTATCCGGAAATGGTCTCCTGGATGCGCTCGGAAAGAAAAGTCATCACGGAAAAGCTGACGCCAGAAAACTGTGTCAGTGTGCGGCGGATCGTCCCCAGGTCTTCTTTCTCCTGGCTGCCCCCGACCGGCTTCAGGTCAACTTCGATTTCGCTATAGTGCGGTCCCCATGTGTCTTCCGATAGTTCGGCACGGCCAACCCTCTGAGCAACCGACCGCACGAAGGGAAGCTTCAAGAGGGCCGCCGCCACTTCTCGCCCTACACGCAAGGAGTCTTCAAGGGATGAGCCAGGAACAGACTGCATATGCACGATGTAATGTCCCTCGCGAAGCTCGGGCAGAAAGCTGGTGGAGAAAAAAGGAAGGGCAACCGCACCGAGAATCGTCAGGATGAGCACAAAGCTGATGACTAACCGTGGTGACTGTTCGATCCGTGCGAGGGCCGCGCTGTACCACTTCTTCGACCAGATCACGACTGCGGGCTCGATGGCGCGGATTTTGCGATGGCCCAACAACAGCATTGAAAGTGCAGGGGTGATCGTGAGGGCGACAACCAACGAAGCTAATACCGAGAAGATGTAGGCAATGCCCAATGGAGCAAAGAGCCTTCCCGCCACTCCTGAAAGGGTGAGGATCGGAATAAAGACCAGGATGACAACGAACGTGGCATACACCACTGCGCTTCTGACTTCAATCGAGGCATCGAGCACTACCCTAAAGAGAGAACGGGGATGACCGCTCGCGGCGTTCTCTCTAAGGCGGCGAAGTATGTTTTCAACGTCGATGACCGCATCATCGACTACCTCGCCAATCGCGATCGCAAAACCGGCTAGGGTCAGGGTGTTCAGTGAAAACCCCATCTGCTCCATGACGGTTACGGCGACGAGGAGAGAGAGGGGAATGGCAATGCAGGAAATGGCTGCCGTGCGCAGGTCAAACAGAAAGAGGAAGAGAACGACAACGACGAATACGGCGCCAAGCAAAAGAGAATTCCGCACATTATGCACGGCTGTGTTGATGAAGTTGGCTGGACGGAAAAGATCGGTACGCATGGCGATACCTTGTCGCTGCAATGCCGGGTTCAGTTCAGCAAGCGCCTTCTCTACGCGATCTGTAACCTCAGCAGTATTGGAATGATATTGCCCCTCGATGGAGATAACCACTCCGGTCTCTCCATCTACGGACGCGGCGCTAAAGGGGGGCGCTGGGCCATCCGCAACCGTTGCCACCTGGCCCAGGGTCGCGTTGGCGCCGTTCTGACGCACCAGCACGGTCGCGGCGATCTCCGCGGGGGTAAGGGACTGCCCTTCAGACTGCAAAATGAGCCGTTGATTACGATTTTCAATAAATCCTGCACCCGATACTCCGGTTGCTTTTTGTGCGGCAGCCACTACGTCGTTCAAGGAAAGGCCATATTGCACCAGCTTTTCAGGCTGAGGTTGAACCTGAAGCTGCCTCACTTCGCCGCCGAACACGGCTACGGCTGCCACGCCTGGCACTGCAAGCAAGCGCGGACGTAGAGTCCAATCCGCAGCCGTTCGCAAATCCATCAGTGTTTTGCTCTGTGAGGTAAGCCCAATGACAAGGACTGTTCCTGTCGCGAGCCTGAGGGGCTCCATCACAGGCGGCTCTACTCCGTGTGGAAGTTGCCCGGCCAGCGTTGCCAGCCGCTCGTTGACCAGTTGGCGATCGCGATATATATCGGTCCCGCTCTGAAAGGTGGTCTTGATGACCGATAGCCCCTGGATCGAATTTGAGCGCAGGGTGTCCAGACCGGCAACACCGTTGAGGACATTTTCGATCGGCTGGGTCACCAGAACTTCGACTTGTTCCGGGGAGAGTCCTGGAGCCTCCGTCTGTATTCCTACGAGGGGAGGAGCAAATTCTGGAAAAACGTCGTACTTTGCTTGTGTCAGCTCGTAGATTCCATACCCAAGCAAGGCAATGGCGAGCGCGAGAACCACGCCACGGAAACGGAGTGAGAAGCGAATGATGGCAGTCAGCATGGGATGTTCTCCGCTCCGATCAGTCCTGGTCTGCCTGAATCTGAGAACGAAACTCCTCAGAAAGCAGCGTCTGCGCGCCTGACGTTACGATGCGGGCGTTGGGATCAATCCCTCCAGTCACAAACCACCCGCTCGCTACAGGGTTAGAGGTCTGAACAGCGGTGCGCACGAATTCGCCAGGCGCTTCCTCGACATAGCACCAGGCAGCCCCTTGCGACCACACCACAGCGCCAGAAGGAATGATGGCCCCCCGTTGAGGCCGGCCGGAGGCTAGAAATACGTTCAGATTCATTCCGGGAACGAGCCCGGGATGAGCTGCGATCTCATAAAGAAGACTTGGCACCTGGAGACGGGAGTCGAGTTGAGGCAGAACCGATACAAAACCAGCTTCGGCGTGAGTACCATCCGCAAACTGTACGATCGCATGCTTGGGGGCAGAGAAGCGAGTGGCTGTCGTAGGGGTCACCTGGAGAAGGAATCTTCGTTGCATCAGGAGAGCATCCATTTGTGGTGTGTTGTCCTCAAGCCAGCCAGCGACCACCGGTCCCCAATGGAGCAGAGCGCTCCCCTTCAATACGGTGATGGCCTGCTGTGCATTCTGAACCAGCGCGGCATCACTCTCGGCAGCTGCACGGGCAGCTTCGACGGCCTTGTCGGAAGCATTTTTGCCGTCCTGATTCAATTGGCGCAGGCGCTCATATTCGGCCTGCGATGCCCGGGCATTGGCGCGTGTTCGTAACAGGTCGGTGGCAGGGGTGTTGAAGCTGGCCTTTAGGTCGAGGAGCGGCTGAAGTTGCACGACAACTCCGGTCGCCTGGTTCTCGATCTGTAGCTGCGTTGGGCTCAAAGTAGTGGTCAAGATGCCATTGGCTTTTTGCGCAGACGTGTCGAACGACAGGACCGTGTGTCCGTTCTCGGATTTGACCCGGGAGGGCGCCTGCACATTTGCCTCGCTCTCTGCTTGCGCAGCTTTGTCCGCGCGTCCTGCAATGAAACCCCAGATCAGGCCGCCGGCAATGGCGAGGATTACGAGAGAAACAATGACAGTGCTGAGTATCGACTTCATCGGCATCTCCTGTGCTATCGAGGGGCACTCGCTGGGAGAGCAGGTGTTATGGTGGGGCTGATTGGCCGCTGCAAGGCGTCCTCCACCAAGCCAAGAGCGAGTTGCGTCTGGTGCAGAGCGCCCAGACGTGCGCGTTGAGCAACGGAGGTTTGCAGTTGGGCAGCCACCACCGTGAGCTGATCCGTCTCGCCAGATTGCAGCGTTTGAAGCGCTGCTTGCTGCTGCTCTTCCAACCGACTCACGGAGTTGTCCGCGACTCCCAGCGTCGCGTAGGCGGCCCTATATTGGCGCAATGCTTTGTCAGTGTCGGCAATCACGGCGCTCTGGGCAGCCAGCACCGCCGCCCCGGCTACTTTGCGCGCGGCCTCCGCCTCTGCGATTGGACCTTGATTGCGATTTCGGATGGGCAGGACCGTCGAAAGAGATAGCTCGATAAAATTGGCGCTTTCTTGATAACTGTAGCCAGGTCCGAGGTTGATGTCCGGATACTGGCGCGCAACTTCAAGCTGCAATGCGGAGACTGAAGCCCGATATTGCTCCAGAGCGCGCAGAACGTCCAGACGATTTCCAACCGCAGCCTCCCGCATGGCCTGAGGCGGCAGCGAAGTAGGATTGGGCGGCTGTCCAGTGTCTGGCCACACCAGTGCCTTGCCGTTCAGTCCGGATTCCGGGATTCCGATCGCGGCTGCTAGAGCAGCGTGCGTCGTATTCACCTGTCCCTCGGCCGTACTGACTGCTTGTTGGTGAGCCGTCAGTTCTATGCGTGCAGCAGTGAGGTCCGGCAGTGGAATCTCCCCGGCACGAAAGCGCCTTCCCACCAGGTCTACATAGCTGCTCAGCAGCGCCTCTTCGCTTCGCAATGAGCCCGCTGCTTCGACTGCAAACAGATAATCGATGAGTGCCGAACGGACCCGGCTGCGCACTGACCACGCTGTCTGGGCCAGTTGGATGCGGCTTGCGAAGCTCAAATGGGTCGCATTTGCAACTCGGTAACCCCGTTTCCCAGCGGTTTCAATGGGCAAGGAAAAATTGAATGCCATTGTGAACGGCCCCTGGGAGCCAGATTCGTAGCCGGGTCCAACACTCACCGATGGATTTGGCTTCATCGCGGCTGTGCTGATCGCGGCTTCTGCCGCCACTGCATTTGCACGCGCAACATCCAGGTCTGGATTGAAGTAGAACGTAGCTAGGGTCAGTGCGTTGAGATCCCAGGTTTGCAGGGGCCACGAAGGCGGTGGTTGGTACTCTGCGGCCTGCTTCATCCAGGACTGCAGATCGGGATCATCCAGGCTGCGCGCCTGAAGGGTGTGAGCCAATACCAGAGGTGAAATTGGGGCGGCCTGATACTTGTAGGGCGCACAGCCCGTGAGGAGTGCCAAGGCAAATAGCCCTGTTGCAATGAATCTCATGGGAACTCCTGATGACCAAAGTTCGAGAGGAGCGCAAGCAGGCATACTGCTGCCTATGAACTGGAACCAGGAAGGGGTACTAGATTCGGAGGGAGGTGACGCTCAGAGGCGGAGAAAACAGAAGGCGTTCGAACTCAAATGTTTCATATGGGAACTTAGACCGATGCGACAAACCCAGAAATTCAAGAGAAAGCAATTCGGCAAGACATAAGCAGAAGCTAACCAGGCAACGGATCAATGCTGCGATGCCGACGCAGAAGAGCAGCGTGGAACTTAGCATCATCAGCAGGAATTCCGGATCGATCAAAAAAGGTTTCCAGTCGTGTATGTCAAAGGCTCCATATATTAATGCTCCAGCCACCACAAAAACGAAAGCTGCAACAACGAAACCGATCATGCGTTTCCTATACACCACGTCAGTATACACGCGCGCGGCTTGGTAACGACGAACGACCTTCAGTTGACGTATCGATCCGTAACCGGGACTTATCCACTTGGCCCTGTAGTTGGCATCTCCTCGGGATGGAAGGTCGCCGAACCGCTAGACGCAATCACCGGAAGTCGGCGCTCACTTTCGATGCGGCCTATCAACCAGGGGTCGCAACACTAAGCCGAGTCAGGACGTACCACTCTCTCCACCCTCGTTCCGCGAGTGGACGCCTTCCCGAACCCCGTAGTACACGATGACCAGGCCAGCGATCGGATCAGCCCACCACCATCCGATGCTCGCGTTTAGCAAAACGCCAAGCAGCACAGCAAGTGCGAGAATGGCATCGATCAGGGTGACGCGCGCTTCGGCTGACAGAACGGGATTTCCAAGTTTCGCGCCAGTATCCCGCTTGCCATACGCCAGGGCGAGCATGGCGACAACGGTCACGGACAGCCAGATGATCCCGCCGGGTGATGGTTCCAAGAGCAGAGCGAATTGAACAACCAATCCATTGTTCAAAGCAGCGCTAAGCGTATGATTTCTACGATGATTTCATCCATGACCCTCACGCGCCACACTTCGGGTCCCAAATGCTGGAATGACTTCTTCATTCGCGAATTCAAGCCTTGCGTCCGGCCGGTCGCAGACCCGGAGAACGACCAGGTAATTGTGAGCGCATGGGAGTCCGGTCCGTTCGCAATCAGCACGAACGTGAAAGAAACGGACACCTTCTGGATCAAATCGCAGCCCTATTCGCTCAGGCATATGCTCGACGGTGTGTTTGTCGAGGAGTTTGCCGGGGGCACCGTATACCAGGCATTTCTCAGCGCCGAGAAATACCATCGCTGGCATAGTCCGATTTCCGGCACCATCAAGAAGATGCGTCATGTGGCGGGCACCTATGCGGAAGCGGCGTCCTAACATTTTGATCCGGCGGGGCCAAATAATTTGCAAGGGTACATTGCACATATCGCTACGCGAGCGATGATCTTTATCGAAGCGCCAGATCCGATTGGACTGATGGCTAACCGGAAGTTACCGGTTCATCGGGTTGGTACCGAGAAACGCGCCAGCATCGGTTAATCCGTCCACTGGGTCGTGCGTTCAGGATTCCTGCCGCCATGCCGACTTACGGGACTAATCCAGCCCTGCTACGAGCCTGGGGGGCGCTCGGGACCCGCACCCATCAAACTTAAGGAACATTACGCGTGTGCCGGTCGTATTCTTTATGCATGCAACTGCGGATAGGACTGCCTCTGCTCATCGTCATGGGGATTTTTGCGGCTGCCCAGAGCCCCGCTTCAGACCTGGCTTTAGTGGACGCGAAGATTTATGCCTCTCCAACCGAGCCGCCCATGATGAATGGCTCCATCATCATCCGCGACGGTCACATTCTCGCGTTTGGACCAAGCGCCAAGATTCGTGTTCCACGCGGCGCTAGTGTCATCGATTGCAAGGGCCTGGTCGTCTCGGCGGGCTTCTGGAACAGCCACGTGCATATCCTTACGCCGGGGTTGATCCACGCAGAGACACACTCATTAGACGAGATCACGACTGAACTTCAGGAGATGCTTACGCGGTGGGGGTTCACAACCGTCTTTGATATCGGATCCACACTCAAAAACACCAACCTCATTCGTCGTCGCATCGAAACTGGTGATTTGAAAGGGCCGCGAATACTCACGGTCGGTGAGCCATTCTGGATGAAAGGGGGCACGCCGGTATATGTCAAAGGCTTCCTCGAAGACAATCACATTACGATTCCGGAGGTAGAGTCCATTCCACAGGCAAAGGTGCGAGTGCAGCAGCAGGATCGTGACGGCGCAGACGGCATCAAGATCTTCGCTAACTCCATCGAGGCGAATGCCATCTTGACGATGCCATTGGATCTGGCTCAGACGATCGTCACGGAAGCCCATCGGGACCGCAAGCCCGTTCTTGCTCATGTCTCCAACAATCAAGGGATTGAAGTAGCAATTCAGAGCGGGGTCGATATCCTGGCGCACACTACTCCCGCCGACACCCTTTGGAGTGCGGAGTTGGTCCATCGCATGGTAGAGGCTCACATGGCGCTGACACCCACGCTCACACTTTGGGAGGTCGAGTTCAAGGGCGCTTCGCCGGAAGAACAAGAAAAGGGTATGGGCATCGCGGCGCGGCAACTGGGTGCCTTTTCTCAGGCAGGCGGCCAGGTTCTGTTTGGCACTGACGTCGGCTACATCCCCCGTTTTGACACCTCGGAAGAATTCAAGTGGATGTCTCGTGCCGGAATGAGTTATCAGCAAATTCTTGCGTCGCTCACTACGAACCCTGCCCAACGTTTCGGCTACTCGAATCACAGCGGACGCATCGCGAAAGGGTTTGACGCCGATCTCGTGGTGTTAGGCGCCGATCCGGCCAAGGACACCTCCGCTTATTCAAACGTTCGATATACCATTCGCGGTGGAAGTGTCCTCTATAAGGCCAGATAGTCTCGGCTTAGTCCTGGGAAACGCGCCAGCATCGTGTAATTCCTGCCGTGCCGTGCCTGCGGGATTCCTGCCGCCATGCCGACGTGTCAGGACCAATCCGCGCTATGTCTTAGCCTCCCTCTTGTGAGGACAACGAAATATTTAAGGCAAAAAATTACCTAAAAGTGTTCGTTTCTCCAGCCCCCGCATAAATGTGGGGCCTGGCACCACCAATCCCTGGGTTTTCCTGCTCTCACGCAGACCAGAGGCTGCTGCCGACACAAAGTCGTTTGGGCATTGCAATAGGTATACTGTCAACCGGCCAGTGCCGCGGCCGGGAGAAAGACGATGTCAGCATCGACAGCAAATTGGGCTCGCGCTGCCTTCATGAGTATGGCCTGCTTCCTAGCTGTGAATGCGGGGGCTCAGCAGCTAACGCAAATGCCTGCGGGAATAACGATGACCTCCAATGGACTGACCCTGGAGGTGACCGCATTACGCGATGACGTGCTTCGGGTACGCATGTGGAAAGGCGCCGCTGCACCCGAAGATGCATCCTGGGCCGTTCTCCCTTCATCGCGCTCAAGCACGGTTGCGGTAGTGGCAGAGCCGCGCGGGTTCTCCACCAAGGAGCTGCGGGTGACCGTGGATGACCAACTGCAGCTGACGATCGCCGATCTTGCCGGTAACGTCATGCAAAAGGATGCAGCGCCCAGTCCAATGGGACGGAGCGAAATTCAAGGTGAGCAAGCAGGGCACATGGAGCGACCACTTCTTCGGTCTCGGAGACAAACCAGGACCGCTGGATCGAAAGAGCGAAGCATTCACTTTGTGGAATACCGACTCCTTCGGTTGGCAGGAGTCCACCGATCCTATCTATAAGAGCATTCCCTTCTTTATCGATATGAATCACGGACGCGCCCTGGGCGTGTTTCTGGACAACACCTGGCGAACGGATTTCGACTTTGGCCGTGCCGACCCGAACCGGTACACCTTTGGCGCACTGAACGGACCGCTGGACTACTACCTGCTTTACGGCCCTGAACCAAAGGACGTCGTTTCCGACTTGGGCATGGCTCACTGGACCTACGCCGCTGCCGCCACTCTGGGCCCTCGGTTTCCAACAGTCGCGCTACACCTATTTTCCTGAGTCGCAGCTTCGGGAAGTTGCCGCGCGGCTGCGCAAGGATCGCATTCCCTCCGACGTTCTTTGGCTGGATATCGACTTTCAGCACAAAAACTGGCCCTTCACCGTAAATGAGAAGGCGTTCCCCAACTTTGCCGGGATGGTAAAAGATCTGGCGCGAGAGCAGTTCAAGCTCGTCGTCATCACCGACCTGCACATCGCCAGGCAGCCCAACGTCGGCTATGCGCCGTACGACTCCGGAGTGGCCGGCGACCACTTTGTGAAGAATCCGGACGGCTCTACCTTCGTGGGCCCGGTTTGGCCTGGCCCCGCCGTCTTCCCGGACTTCACCCAGGCACAAACACGGCAATGGTGGGGTGGGCTCTACAAGACATTCGTCGACGAAGGTGTTGCCGGATTCTGGAACGACATGAATGAGCCCGCGGTGTTCGAGACCCCAACCAAAACCATGCCGGACGATATTCAGCATCGTATCGACGAGCCCGGCTTCGACAAGCGCACCGCGACTCATCTGGAAATCCACAACGTGTACGGCATGCAGAACGCGCGCGGCACTTATGAAGGCCTGCTCGCGCTTCGGCCCGGACGAGCGGCCCTTCGTGATGTCTCGTGCCAGCTTCGCCGGGGGCCAGCGCTACAGCACCACCTGGACCGGCGACAACAGCTCCACCTGGAATCATCTGCGCATGACGGTGCCTCAGATCGTCAACCTCGGGCTGAGCGGTTTTTCTTTGTCCGGCGCGGATGTGGGCGGGTTTGCCGGTTCCCCGCCGGCGGATTTGCTTACCAAGTGGATTGAACTATCAGCCTTTCAGCCCATTGATCGGGATCATTCCGCAAAGGGCACGCGCATGCACGAGGTATGGGTCGACGGTCCGGAGCAGGAAGCGATTCGCCGGCACTACATTGAAGAGCGCTATCGGCTGATGCCCTACCTGTACACCGTGGCCGAGGAAACATCGCACGACGGGCTGCCGATCAATCGGCCGCTCTTTCTGGAATTTCCGCACGCCATCGCAGATGGCACTCCCTTTGACCTCACCACGGGCGGGGGCGAGTTCCTCCTGGGCAGCCGCATTCTGGTTGCGCCCAATCCTTCTCCCGAAGAAGTCGCCCCTTACGTCGTGCGCCTTCCGCCGGGGACCTGGTATGACTACTGGACCGGCGAGCAGTTTATGCGGCCGTTCCCGGCAGTGCGCTCGATGCGGAGCAGCGCGATCTGGTGCTCGCGGAAAAGCAGCTAAGCGTCACACCCAAGCTGAATCAGTTGCCGGTGTACGTGCGTGGCGGGAGCATCCTTCCCATCGCGCCCCTCACGCAGAGCACGGCAGAAACCCCCAGTGGCCCGCTGACCCTGCGCGTTTATCCATCTGGCCCTGAAGAACTGCGGGAGAAGAGTGCGGCGGGAGAGGTTTATAGCGACGATGGCCACACGTTTGCTTTCCGTCAAGGCGCGTATGCGCGCATTCACTTCACCTGTGCCATGGCGTCCGACGGCTCGATGAGCGTGGCCATCGGAAAGCAGGAAGGTACCTGGAAACCCTGGTGGAAGGCCTACCGGATCGAAGTGGTGGGCTGGACGCCGAAACAGAGGCGCGCAACTGTGAACGGCCGCAGCGTCCCTCTCGCCGAACTGGACGGACGGTGGGGAATCTCCGTCGAGGCCGACGCCAACACAAAACAGGTCGAGCTACATTAAAAGTTGTGTGATCCGGGGAATAGGAAGCTCAGACTCTCCGCTCGCAGCCCTCATTGGTTGACTGTTCGCTCTTCGTTTTTGTACGATTTGAATGTGTACAAGTAGGAGATTTTCATGGCGCGAGTAGCGATCGAAAGCAATAGCCGGATGTCCTTGCGAATTCGCCCCGAAGAAAAATCGTTGCTCTTGAGGGCAGTGGCCTTGCAGCATACCGATTTGACGGATTTCGTGGTGAAACATGCCCTGCGTGCCGCCAAAAACGTAATCGAGAAGGCTGAGCAGGTACAGCTCTCCGAGCGGGATAGCCTGCGAGTCTTAGACCTGCTGGAGAATCCGCCTGCTCCGAATGCAAGATTGTTGACTGCTGCTCGCCGGGTGCCTAAGCACGTGTGAAGATAACGGCATGGCATGAAGAACCGATCAGCAAGCAACACCATCGGGAGGCCTTCGATTGCGGCGAGGAGGCATTGAACGAATTTCTCCGCTGTTATGCTCGCAAAAGCCACGAGCTCGGCGGCGCCAAAACCTTTCTAGCGATCGACGACTCCGACAACCACACCATCCTCGGCTTTTATAGCTTGAGCCCCGCATCCGTCAGCTACGCCACGACGCCGGAAATCGTGCGCCAGGGACTGGCGCGGCATGATGTACCGGCATTTCGGCTGGCGCGTCTCGGTGTGCATCGTCGAGTACAGGGACAAGGTCTTGGCGGTCAACTCTTGCTCGCAGCTGGAAAGCGTTGCCTGCTGGCCTCAGCCGAAATCGGCGGCGTGGCACTGCTGATCGACGCCAAGAATGAAAAGGTAGCGAGATGGTATGCCAGCTATGGCGCGGTCCCGATGCTTGACACGCCTTTGTCACTTCTGCTTCCACTCGCGACTGTGGAAGCGGCTTTGAAATCCGCGGGAAAGCTCTGAGTTCCAAAAGCTCAGAATTATCCGGCGGCTAAGCCCGCAATGAGGGTGAGGCAGCCAGCCATTGCCGCGAATTTGGGTATGGAACAGGACGTCATAACAGTCAAAGGATTAATGATCCCCGAAGGCTAATTACAACCCTGCCGTAGCTACCTTTACCAGCGTAATTAAAATCCACCATCCCCAAACCGCCACCGCAGCCGTACTTCTCTTCGTCTTTCCCACGGTCGCGCAACCGATGGTGAGCAGAATCAACACCCAAATAGTCAGGACGTCCATCGAAGTGCCCAATGCAATCAGCCACTTCGGTGAATCCAAGGGAAGGAAATATCCGATGTTCGTGCCCACGGGGTTTTTCAGATTGAACGAATCGGCGTCCAGCCCGGCGAAGATGGCAATGATGCTGAGAATGCCCTGGATCACGAATGGCAGCGTACCGTACATCCACACCGCGAAGATCTGGCCGAAGGTCGCCCGGCCGCCCAGCCCGAAATTCAGTGTCGCCAGCAGCACGGCGGCCGCGATCGCCGCAAAAAGCAGCCCCAGAACCGGAGTGCCCCAAAAAATATATTTGACGAACGCCGCCCCAATCGCTTTCTGTCGCGCCTGCTGATCCGCCGGAAGCTGGGACAGCCTATCCTGCTGTGCCTGCGAGCTCTGCAGCAAAATGTTACCGTACGTCTTATCCCACCCGATCTTCTGTTGTATGGCAAAGCCGAAGCTCAGCGTGACCAGAACGCCCAGCAGCCAGGGCAGCCACCAGCTCGAGTCTCTTAGAATGTCATTGAATGTCTTGGAGGGAGCAATGAAGGTATCGACCACGCGTTCCACTTGACTCAGTGGCGTGGATGTTTCGGCTTTGGCGACGGTATCGGACATAGAATCCTCCGCGAAGTTCCACCGCGAACTGCGTTCGCTGGGATATTACTCTCCCCGCCGCCAAATCCAAATAGCAACTTTTCAGTCCCACAGGGTGCCAGGCAAAGAGCAGCGAACCTAATTAATATGACAAGATCTCTTGCATGCGTGTTATCGGTGGCCGGCCTTTTTACCTTGCTGTTACAAGCCGCTCAGTCCGATAGGTCTTCTCTTCCGCAGGGGCAGATGTTTCCCCAGTTTTCCGGGGAGACCCTGACCGGCAAAGCGATGGAACTGCCCGCGGCGGCGCTCGGCCAACCTGCCGTCGTGGTCTTCTCCTTCAGCAAGGCGGCAGGCAACGACTCTCGCTCCTGGAGCGAACGCTTGTCGAAGGATTTTGCCAACGCGGTTCCCATCTACACGATCATCGAGCTGGAATCGGTACCGAAACTCTTCCGCGGCATGGCTCTGTCGGGCATAAAGAGCAGTATGCCGCTACTCCTGCAAGAGCGAACGATCGTCTTATACCGCGATGAAGCGCTGTGGAAGCAACGCCTGGCATTCTCTGACGGCAACCGCGCGTACGTCATCTTATTGGATCCTGATGGCCGCATGCGGTGGAATAATGACGGGCCGTTTACAGAAGCGTCTTATGCACAACTGATGGATCAGCTTAAGAGGCGCTAAGGAAACAACGCGATGAGTTCAGAACTCTGCGGAACACAACCCATCCTTTGTGCGCCCATCATTCGTCACGTCGATCAAAGTCTGAGCGACTTGTTAACTTCTCTCAGTTCGGATGCGTGGGAACTGCCGACGATCGCGCCCCAATGGAGGGTTCGCGACGTGGCTGCCCACTTGCTCGACACGGCTTTACGCAAACTGTCGATGGGGCGCGACCAATGCCGCACAGAAAATGTAGAAATTCGCTCCCATCAGGACGTCCTCGCCTTGGTCAACCGCCTCAACCGCGAAGGCGTCACCGTTTACCGCCGGCTCAGCCCTTTGGTCCTGACCGGCCTCCTGCAGCTCGTATGCCGCCAGACTGCGGACTTCTATGAATCGCTCGACCCTTTTGCTCCCGCGGCAATGAGCGTTTCCTGGGCCGGTGAGATGACTTCCCAGGTCTGGTTTGACAATGCCCGCGAGCTTACCGAGCGCTGGCATCATCAGGAGCAGATCCGTCTGGCCACCAACCGCCCCGGCATCATGATCCCATCCTTTTATCACCCTGTCCTGGACACCTTCCTGCGTGGTCTCCCCCACACCTACCGCGGCGTGGCTGCCTCCGCCGGCACTGCGATCCTGGTCGAAATCTCCGGCGACTGTGGTGGCCAATGGTGCCTTCTTAAGTCACAAGCAGGCTGGGTCTTCACCAATGAGCTGCCATCGACCATCGCCGCGCATATCATCATCCCGCAAACGATCGCTTGGCGGGTCTTCACCAAGGGCATTGACCGCGCGTCGGCTTACCCTCAACTCACCATTCTCGGCGATACCGCGCTTGCTGAGAACGTCCTCAAGTTGGTCGCTATCGTTGGCTAACCCTCCAACGCCGCTCCGGCAAACTTCAATAGCAAGCCATCACTGCTCACGCAGCAGGATCGCGGGATCAATCGTCAGGGCACGGCGGGCCGGAGCGTAGCCCGCCAGCAGGCCGAGAAGAATCATGGTGACAACTACTCCGGCGAGCACCGCCGGGTCCCGCGGCGAGGCCTGATAAACAATGTAGGACAGCACCCGGGTGGCCGCCATGCCCAGCAGCAAGCCTGCAACTGCGCCTGTTGCCAGCAGCCGGAACGTTCTTCCCAGCGCCGCCTGCAATACCTCCTTGCGGCGCGCTCCCAGGGCCACGCGAATGCCGAGTTCCCGCAGCCGCTTGCTCACCGAGTAGGAGGCCATGCCGAAGATGCCGGTAACCGCCAGCATCGCGCCCAGCACCCCCAGCACTCCCAAGCAGACCGTCGCCATGCGCGCGGCAAACAGCGCGCTGTCCAGCTCCTTTTGCCAGGTTATGATCGTGAGCGGCAAGCCCGCGATCGAGCCCGCGTAAGGTGTCGCGCAGACCCGCCCCCACTTGTAGCGGATCGCCATTGGACCGCACCACCAACCAGGTAGAGGTGGCGGGCGATTGCAGCATGGGCAGGAAGAACGCCGGCCGGGCGTCTTCGGTCAGCGTCTGGTACTTTCCGTCCTCCACCACGCCGACGACTTCGATCCGATGTCCTTCAGTGGTCTTGAAATAACCGCCGATAGCCTGGGCGACCGAGCCAAAGACCTCGCGTGCAAACTCCCGATTCACTACCGCCACTTTCGGCGCCTTCTTATCGTCATTCCAACTGGTCGTCCTTCCCGCCAGCAAGGTCGTGCCCGCCGCTTGGAAGTATCCCGGAGAAATACCGTAAGGTTGTCGGCCTCGGCTACTTTGTTGGACTCGCCGCAGGTCGGTGGTGGTATCTGGCGTAGATCGAGTTCTCGTTCCAGCCCAGGCCCAGCGGCAGGTAGTCGACCAACCCTACGGATGCGACTCCGGGAATGTTCGCGACTGCATCGAGCATGCGCCGCTGCATCACCGGCACCTGGTCGCCGTGGTAGCCGGCCATGTTGAGATCGGTGTTGACCAGGAGCGCGTTTTGCGGTTGGAAACCGAAGTCGCTATGCAGCGACCGCACCAATCCGCGCACTGCTACCAGCGAAGAAGTGACCAGCACCGCGCATAACGCAATCTGCACCACCAGCAGCACATCGCGGGTGCCGAACCACCGGCCGCCGGTCGCCGTCGTCGAGCCGGTCTTTGACCACCAGCCACGGGTCGGCCTTGAGTATCTGCCGCACCGGAACCAAGCCCGAAGAGAAGCCCGCTGGCCAGCGCCAGCAGCACCGCAACTACGTAGGTCAGCACGTCCGGACTGCACCGGCAGGTTGATAGGGATATTCGACAGCGGCTGCCAGGCGCTCAATCCGCGCAACAGGGCCACGCTGCCGGCAATACCCGCGACCCCGCCCACCAGTGCAACCAGAATTGCCTCGGTCAGAAGCTGGCGCAGAATGTGGCGTCGGCTCGACCCAAGCGCGAGGCGCAAGGCAATCTCTCGCGAACGGTCGGCCGCGCGCGCCGCAAACAGGCTGCCCAGGTTGGCGCAGGCGGCCAGCAGAATCAGCCCTGCCAATAACATCAGGCCGGCCACAAAAGCGCGGACCGGCCGCCCCAGCAGGTTGCCCAGAAGGCCGGGACGCGCCAGCGAGAAGAGTCAACCCGTCGTCATCCTTCGGGTATGTCTTGGTCAGGAAGGTCGCGATCGAGTGCAGATCGGCATCCGCCTGCGCCGCCGTCACTCCCGGCTTCACTCGCCCGATCAGCCACAGACTCCGCCCCGTGCGCAGGTTCAGATCGTTGAAGCCTTCAATCTGTTCCTGATCCACCATCGGCACCCACAGAGCCGGTGAAAAAAACCGCTCTGTGCCCCGGAACCCCGGCCCCGCAACGCCGAGCACCGTGAAGGGATGCTTATTCAATTGAACTGTGCGTCCGATGACTCCCGGATCCGCCTCGAAATGACTGCGCCAATAGTCATAGCTGAGCACAATGTACGGACTGCTGTTGGGGCCGTGCTCATCGGAGCGCTGAAAGAAGCGGCCAAGATAAGGCTTGATCCCCAGCGTATCGAAGTAATTTCCGCTGGCTTCATAGAGCCATATCTGGGACGGATCGCTGCCGGTGTCCAATCCCGCCGCGGCGAAGTTGAACGCCAGCACGCCTTCAAAGCTCCGGTTGCGGTCGCGCAGATCCAGGTAATCGGGATACGAGATGAACGACTGATCCCGCTCTTCGATCGAGTAGAAGGTCTGCGCATCAGGCACATTGAGAGTGTGCAGAACCAACCCGTTCAAAACGCTGAAAACCACGGCGTTCGCGCCGATCCCCAGTGCCAGGGTGAGGATCGCGGTGATGGCGAAGCTCGGCGATTTCAACAAGCGCCTGGATGCGTATTTCAGATCAACCAGCATATGGGTCACACCTTCTGTGGCTCGATCAGCTTTCTAAGAAGTCTGGAGCATTCCAGTCGCCGTAATCAGAATAAACGAGAGGACTGAATAACCACGAGTTAGCTGCGAACGTTCGGGCCGGTGATGTCCATAAGTGAGGTTGATTGTCCGGATTTGAACAGCCAGGACGGCGTGGTTGACGAGCACGCTGGAAACCATGACACGGTGTCACCAGGCCGTTCTGGGGTAATGTTTCTCTATCTCCTCATCGGCGGATATCAGAAGCGCGAGACCGTTCGCTTTGGCCTGGGCTACGATCATCCGGTCGAAAGGATCGCGAGTCCATTTCTCGTCGAGCCCTGCACTTGCGACGGAGGGGAAGGAAAGATCGCATACGCGAACACCGATTTCATGCTCGATCTTTAACCGCACATCGCGCGCGGACAGCTTAATCCGGTTCAGTTCGTAGAGATATTCCAGTTCGATCAGCACCATGGGAGAGATGAGTAGATCGGCTTGCTCCAAAATACCTTGCGCTTTGCGGCTGATACGCGCGATGGCGCCCTGAGCCAGCCATACAACGACGTTGGTATCCAGGTAAGCGATCAAAGGGTGGACCAGTCCCGCTCCCAGGCACGTACCATCTCTTCCTGCAAGGCTCGATTGCTCCGTTTCATGGATCCGGCTGGGGCTGCAGGGTTGATGACCGCGAGAGGCGCGATGCGGCTGAGTCGACTGCCGGGCTTGATCTCGGGAACGACCTTAAACCGGCGTCCCTTGTGCATCACCCAAACCTCTTTGCCTTCCATGGCCTGGTTCACCAGGTCGAAAATGTCGCGCCGGAACTGCGTGATGGAGACTTCCATGAAGGCATGTTATCACGATGTACGCTTGCGGTGTACGTAGCGTACGTTATCCGCGATGCGCCGGATTTTCCTGCAAACCCGGATTGACCCGTCCCCGATCTCACCCTTGTGAGACGGACAAGGAGAGTGGCTCCTATCGCATTACCGCTCCGACAGAAGGCTCTTGATATTTGTTGCAACGTTATCCTTGTTTATGACCACGCCTACATAAGCGACCGCAATCTTACCGGATTTGTCGATCAAGTATGTGGCCGGAAACGCGTTCAATGAGTAGGCCTTGGAGATTTCCTCATCACCCATCGCAATCGGGTAATTGACTGCGTGCTTTGCAATAAACGGTCTCACCCTGCCCCATGCTTCGTTGGCATCCTTTAGGCCTTCATAAGATATATCCATCGAGACACCGACCGCGGTAAAGCCCTTGTCCTTGTATGCTTTCTCAAGCTCTATGAAGGATGGAATCTCAAGCACGCAGCCGCCACAATCGGTAGCCCAAAAATTGAGCAGAACGACCTTTCCCCGATAGTCGGAGATCTGCATCTTCGTACCGTCTTCAGCCACAAGTTGAAAGGCCGGCGCTGATTTTCGATTTGCAGGAGCTATAAGCGCCGCATGGACATCTTGCTGACCGAAGAGAGCCGGGGTGATACACGTCCACACAAGAAATATGATGAAAGCAGCAATCTTATGCGCCGGTTGTGAACCGGCAAGTTTAGATGT
Organism: uncultured Acidobacteriaceae bacterium; assembly: GCA_963757515.1. GTDB lineage: Bacteria > Acidobacteriota > Terriglobia > Terriglobales > Acidobacteriaceae > PALSA-350. The sequence continues at coordinate 80,249 of CAVWRV010000021.1, forward strand.
GATGGTCGATTCTTTGCTCTGCATAGTTTCCTCCTGTCCCTTGAATGGGTTTGCATTTATCTCGTCCACAACAGTCTCACATACGAATCGCACTGGACGGGCAAGTCAAGGTTATGGTGAGGAGAATGCCGGACAGCTGCCGCCTCGATCTCCCGCCCGGGATCAAAATATCTCGACCGGTGTCTAAGTAGGTATAAGTCGGGATTGATGAGGCAGGGCAATGTTTGAAGACTCTTTGATGGAGTCCAGTAATAAGATCAAGGCCAAAAGCAAATACTGGTCGATGGTTTCCCTATTACTGAATGGCGGAATCTTGATCGCAGGGATTATCTGGCCGCTCATGCATCCTCAGGCTTTGCCCACCGATGTGATGGCCCCGCTGATAGTAGCGCCACCGCCTCCCCCGCCACCACCTCCATCCGCGCCACAGACGCCTAAGGTTCAGACCAAGTCTGAAACGCTGACCAAAGAGTTGCAGGCGCCCAGCAAGATCCCTAAAGAAAGCAAGCTCGCGAAGGAATCGGCGATACCGCCCTCGATGGACGGTGTCAAGGGCATGGAAGGCCTGGAGAGCGGCACGCCGGGCGGCATGAGCACAATCATTGACGGTATTGGAACTGGGCCAGCTAGAGTCGTCAAAAAGGCTCCCAGGAGCCTGACCATCTCCTCCGGCGTGATGCTCGGGAATCTGCTGGACAACACTGTACCTCAATACCCCGCGATCGCCAGGGCAGCTCACATTCAGGGAATCGTGGTTTTGCAAGCCACTATTTCGACAACCGGCTTAATCAAGAACCTCAGAGTGATGAGTGGTCCTCCGATGCTGCAGCAAGCAGCCATGGATGCGGTCCGTTCCTGGCGCTACAAGCCTTATCTTCTCAACGGAAACCCCGTCGAAGTGGAAACTACGATCAGCGTCGTGTTCAATCTCGGGGAGTGACCAACCATGCAGGAGACTGACGACGCGAGCATCGCAACCAGATCACTCATCCTGCAATAATCAATGGATAGAACCCTCCACGCAGGAACAGCGGCGGAGGCCGTTGAGGGTGAGGACGCCCAATTCCATCACCCCCAACTGCTTAAGACGGCTGTGCCAACCGAGCATTCACCGATTCAGTCCCGCAGGGACGGCGGAGAGTAACCCAGGACGCAGTCCTGGGAAGAGATTCGAGGGACGGCTGAGAATTACCCAGGATGCTGTCCTGGGTACAACCTGGTTAACTTTCAGCCGTCCCTTGCGGGACTTTTCGTCGTTATGTGCATGGTTCCCAGGACTGCGTCCTGGGCTACTCTCAACCGTCCCTTGCGGGACTCAAGCGGTGAATGTGGGTTCTCACACGTTGTTCAGCCCTTGCCATGGCGCATCCTGCACGAAATGCTTGTGCGAAGACAATTCTGAGCAAAAAAGAGCGCGGGCTAAGCCAGATCTTTGATGGCCGATACAAAGCATCAGCGCGGCGACCACCAGAAAACCCGCGCATTTCGCAAATTTGGATCTATCCACGCCCTCTGAAATTTGGAAACTCCACACTAACTGCGAAACTGCTCTAGCTAATCGCCGCGAGCGATCGGCGCCCCGATCTGACCCAACAGCACCAGCGAATCTGAGCAAGCCCATCGCTCAAAGCAGCACCGGCTCTGAGTGCAGGAAATCGGGTCGGGTCGGGGTTCGTGTCAGGTCAATCCAAGGATCGCCTTCTTCGCCTCGCGGGATAAACCGTCCATCCGAGTGACGCATCTAGGCCCGGCCTGCGAATTGCCGCGTTTCGGTGTCCACCTTGATCTTTTCCCCTTCTTTAATAAAGAAAGGAACCCGAATTTCAATCCCTGTCTGCAGTTTGGCGGGCTTGGTCACGCTTCCACTGGCAGTGTCGCCGCGGGCGCCAGGTTCCGTATAGGTGACCGCCAGTTCCACCTGGGCGGGCAGCTGCAACCCGATGGGGTTGCCGTTGTACTTGTCGATGTGGATGATGACCCCCTCTAGCAGCAGATCCAGCGCGTCGCCGATCATCTGCCGGCTTAGGGTGAGCGTCTCATAGCTTTCCTGGTCCAGGAAATAGGAACCATCTCCGTCGCTGTAGAGGTAAGAGGCCTCGACGGTCTGCAGGTCGGGCTCCTTGAACTTATCGCTGGCTTTGAAGGTCTTGTCGAAGACCGCGCGGGTAAGCATGTTACGCATCTTGAGCCGGACCAGCGTCTGGCCGCCTCTGGCGGTAGGGGTGGAGATTTCCGCTTCCAGGCAATGGAAAGGGACGTTTTCAAATTCAACAAACATCTTGCGCTTTACATCAATGGCGTCGATCAATGCGGCCATGGTTTCCTCGGCTCCCTCGTCGTTCAACTGACGAGCCTGCCTAGAATAACAAGCAATTGCGCACAACTCTGCGCCCAAAATCAGGCTCTAAGAGTGGGTTAGAGGAGGAATCAATGCGTCATTTCAAGTTTGTTGCATTTTCTTTTCTCGTGGCGGCCATGCTGCGTGCCTTTTCCGCTGCCCCGGCGCAGGTTTCCATCAACATTGGGGTGGCGCCGGTGTGCCCCTATGGCTACTACGACTTTGCTCCCTATAACTGCGCACCTTATGGCTTCTATGGGCCCGATTGGTTCGTTGGCGGGGCATTCATCGGTGCCGGCCCCTGGTATCACGGCCCCCACGGATTTTATGGTCATGTCGACAATCGCTACGATCCTCGTCACGGTTATCACGGACCGTACCCGGCACACGGAGAGGAGCCGTTCAACAATTTTCATGCCAATGAGGCGCATGATGCGCATGGCAACCCAGGCAATGCCGGCCATGATGGCGGCGGCGAGCACGCTCCCGGGTATTCGGGCGGAGGCCACCCCGGCGGCGGCCATCCCAGCGGCGGCCATCACTAGATAGCGCCTTCCGTGGGACGCTAAAACTCCGGAGGCGATTCGCTCCGCCGATCCACAACACTGTACCCGGCGGGCACGTCGAAGTACTGCGGGTCTGGTTCCGACGTGCTCAGTTCGGTTACTGTGAAAGATTGCTTGCCGCTCTGCGGACCATCGAGTGTCGACAAAAGGTTGATGCCGAGCTGTGGGCAGTACCAGAACTCCCGGGTCGTAATCATCGGGCGGTCATTACCGGCAACTCCAGGATTAATCGTCGTAGTGTCTCGATAGCCTCGTGTCTCACACCCGTCCCGGCTGTCGCTGCCGAGGTCTTCATGGGTCTGGAAGCCATTGCCGTCCGGTAACGTACCGCTGGCTCCCAGATCCGGACGATACACCTTAGTCGTCGATCCGGCATATCGGAATAACTTGCACTGCTTGTCGGCCACAAAACAGTTGTAAAGAACGTGCTGCACCGGGTCGGCAATCTGAATCACGTTCATTGTGGACTCGATCTTGCCTCCTTTGGGTACCAGCAGCCAGCGTTCCTGATAGAACCTGCCGGCGCTATCGCGCATGATGTGGCGACGATTGGTAAGGGTATAGCTTCCGTCCCTGCCCAGCGGGCGCGTCCACTCCGTGACCAGAGTGAGTTGGAAAGGCGCTCTGTCCATAGGCGGAATAAAAATGCTTTCCAGAACCTGGCGTGTGCCGCCATCCCGTACCCCAACCGTCTGAGACTGGGCTACAGCTTGCGCGCACAGGGCGGCCCCCAACATCAAACCGAAAGACGCGTTCCATATTCTGTGACTCATGCGAATGAAGGCGCTTCAACGCTCCGGGAAATGTCCGTGACACAATTAATTTCAAGTCAGGATACATTAGCGGAAAGCCCGGAGGTCAACATGAGATTCGTCGTTTTATCGATGATGCTGTCGTTATCGACCCTTGCCTTTGCGCAGGAGCAGAAGCCGATGACCCTGAAAGCTGTGTTGCTGGAGCAGCTGCGTTCAACTCATAACAAGGCCGAGTGGTTCGTGCCGGCGAACACCGCGGTTGCCGGCCTGACGCCGGCGCAGGCGAGTTGGACCGACAAGAGTGGGAATCACTCCGTCGGCCAGCTGGCGAATCACCTGGTCTTCTGGGATCGCGAATCCCTGGCCAAGTTCAAGGGCGAGAAGCCGGCGAAATTTGATGGCAACAACGACGAGACCTTCAACAGCTTCGACGCCAAGAGCTGGGATCAGACAGTCAAGCAGCTTGATCAGGTGATGACGGACTGGGAGCAGGCAGTAGACGCTGCGGATGATGCGAAGATCGCCTTATGGGCCTCAACCATCGCACACATTGGCGCCCACAATGCCTACCACATCGGGCAAATGGTTTATGTCCGCAAGCTGCAGGGTGTCTGGGACCCGGACAAAGGAGTTAAGTAGGACCGCTCCCTGACCAGCTGAGCCGGGGTACCTTGGAGGGAAACAGCAGGTCCCTCCGGGGTACCCAGGCTCCGCTGGCAATGGAATCCGAAGGCTGGTTCCGCTTTCCAAGATCGTAGTCCACGGCGCTTACCCCGAAGCAGGTATGCAGTGAATCGCCGGAACTGTGCAGTCGCCGGTTTGGCTCAAACGACCGCTGGGAGGGATACTGCTCACATGCTCACCGCAGCGAAACTCACACTATTGCTTGCAACCCTTCTATTTCCTCTGACCGCGCTCTTACCGGGGCCGCCGGATCAGGTTCCCCAATATACCAGCGACGGCCAACTCCAGCGCCCGGATCACTATCGGGAGTGGGTTTACCTCACCTCAGGCTTCGATATGAGCTACGACCCGTCTATGCAGATGGGCGACCATCATATGTTCGACAATGTCTTTGTCAATCCTGAGGCTTACCAGGCATTTGTGAAGACCGGCGCCTGGCCGGACCACACCATGCTGGCGCTTGAACATCGCGCGGCGCAGGGGAAGGGCTCCATCAATCAGAATGGCAACTACCAGGGCACTCTCATGGGGCTCGAGGTGCACGTGAAGGACGAAACCCGCTTTCCGGGAAAATGGGCCTTCTTTGGCTTCGGCCAAGCGAAGACCTCCAGGATGATTCCTCTATCCGCCGACTGCTACAGTTGCCACGCCGCCCATGCGGCTGTGGACACCACGTTCGTCCAGTTCTACCCCACACTGCTGCCCATCGCCACCAGCAAAGGCACCCTCTCTGCGGCATACTTAAAGGAGATTGCGGCGCCGGCACAGAAGTAAGGCACACGGAGTTACACTAGGCCATCATGCCCGACACTCTCGAAATTCTAATCACCTCAGGGTACCGAGCGCGGAGAGAAGGCCGGCTCAAGGATGCAAGGCAGCTTTTCCTTGAGGCCGTTGGCTTGAGCAATGGACCTGCTGATCAGGCAGTTCTAGCAAAATCGCTGACCGGTCTAGGGCAGATAGAGCGCGACCTCAAGCACAACGCGGAAGCGCTGCGGCACTATAGAAAAGCAGCGGACATCTACCGTAGCTTGCCTGATTCGCTTGCGCTGGCGCACACCATTCGACATGTCGGAGATATTCTCGGCAGTGAAGGTTCGATAGAAGAAGCGAGACCCTGTTACCAGGAAGCGTTAAGCATTTACCGGGAGAATAAGGAGACATCTCCTCTCGATCTCGCCAACGCGGTCAGAGGTTTCGCACTGCTCAGCACAGCGGCCCGCGAAACGGAACAGGCAAAGTCCCTCTGGCAGGAAGCCAGAAGCTTATATGAAGCTGAGGGCATACACGCGGGTGTACAAGAGAGCGACGCGCAGCTTGCTCTCCTTTAACGCGCTTCCGTCAGGACGTTTTTAATTGCCGGAAATGTGTTCATGGTTCGATCAAGCAGCAGCGGCAGGAAATCAAACGAGCGGGAATTGCCGCCGCTTGTGGGTGCGAACTCGATCGCTTTGATTTCGTCATCCATTTCGTGGTCCATGGCGACGATATGGGCAGGTGTAAAGTTCGTACCCTTGTAGCTCTTCGCCCAGAGCATGCGACCGTCCGCAATATCCAAGATCCCGCCGTAGGTGGAATCGCCTTTGATAAAGAATACGGAGGCCAGGCATGAGTTCCGGGTCGGGCTATAGAAAACCGTGTCGAACCTCTCATCATGGATTGAGGGATCGGCGCGTTTCTGGGCTTCCACGTTAGCCTGTTCCTGTTGCTCGTATACCTTGCAATCCATTGTGTGCTGCGACTCACCATCGGGCGCAGCGAAAACAACTCGGACACCTAGGACGGCCAAAGCGAGAACCGCAACCTTTATTGTGCAAACCGAGAACCGTGCGACGTCCTCCATAGTTGAGCCCTCCACCGTGGTCCGTTCTAGGCGAACCTTAGCGTGTAGCTCAAGCAGCGAACAATCCCACCTTTGGTTATTGGAAGCCCGGCCTTCTCGCCGGCATGTTACTTACGGGTGTTACCGGTCGAAAAACATCTCCCCGAGAGGTCCGCTGAAACTGCAGTTCCCTCCATCCCAGCACTCGATGCTGAAGAAAGCGCTACCCTACCCTTTCATCCGACCGAAGCAACCCCCTCGCTCCGGTCCCGACATGATCTGATCGCCATTTTTGTTGATAATGAACCAATATGTCGAAACGTGAATTCCAGACCGAAGTCAATCAGCTGCTGCAACTGATCGTCCATTCCCTCTATTCCCATCCAGAAATCTTTCTCCGTGAGCTAATCTCCAACTCCTCCGACGCACTGGACAAGCTCCGCCACCTGACCCTGGTCGACGATGCCTACAAGACCCTCCCCTTCGATCCCCGCATCGATCTGGAACTCGATGAAGAGAAGAAGACCCTAACCGTAGCCGACACCGGCATAGGCATGAACGACGAGGATCTGGCCTCGAACCTGGGCACCATCGCCCGCTCGGGAACAAAAAACTTCCTCTCCCAGCTCTCCGGCGATGCCAAAAAGGACTCCAACCTCATCGGTCAATTTGGGGTGGGTTTCTACAGCGCCTTCATGGTTGCCGATCGGGTCGAGGTAGTCTCGCGCAAGGCCGGGGAAGACCAGGCCTGGCGCTGGGTGAGCGACGGCAAGACCGGATTCGAGATTGAGGCCGCCGAGCGCCCCGTCGCCGGCACAACCGTGTTGCTTCACCTCAACGAGGAAGGCCAGCAATACGCCAACAGCTGGCGTCTGAAGGAGATCGTAAAGAAATACTCCAATCACATTGCGTTCCCCATCTTTTTCACCTACGACAAGAGTGAGTGGGACGAGACCGAAAAAAAGTCGATCAAGAAGCGCACCACGGAGCAGATCAATGCCGCCAGCGCTCTCTGGCGCCGCCCCAAGAGCGAGCTCAAAGACGAGGACTACAAGGAGCTTTACAAATCCCTCACCGGCGATTGGGAAGACCCGCTCTTCTGGTTTCACACCAAAGCGGAAGGAAGTCTCGAATACACCACGCTCTTCTACGTGCCGGCCAAGGCTCCTCTCGATCTTTACCAGGCTGAGTACAAAACCGGCGTAAAGCTCTACGTAAAGCGCGTCTTCATCATGGACGATGCCCGGGAGTTTCTGCCCCAATACCTGCGCTTCATCCGCGGCATCATTGACAGCGAGGATCTCCCGTTGAACGTGAGCCGCGAAATCCTGCAGCAGAACCGCATCCTCACCAGCATCCGTACTGGCAGCGTCAAGAAGATCCTGTCTGAGCTGACGAATATTGCGTCGACCCAGCCCGAGCTGTATCTGAAGTTCATCGCCGAATACAACCGCCCGCTCAAGGAAGGTCTATACGGCGACCATGCCAATCGCGAGGTACTGCTCGACCTGGTTCGCTTCAAATCGACCAAGGTAGAGGGCCTGACCAGCCTCGCCGACGTCAAGTCGCGCATGAAAGACGGGCAGAAGAGCATCTATTACATTACCGGGGGAACGGAGTCCCTGCTCCGCACCTCGCCTCTGCTCGAAATCTACAAGAAGAAGGATCTCGAAGTTCTGCTGCTCGATGATGAGATCGACGAAATTGTCTTTTCCGGGGTGGAGAAATACGGAGATATCGACCTGAAGGCGGTGAACAAAGCCGCCACCAGTGAAGACCTGAAAGACGCGTCGGAGCCGGACCAGGCCGACAAGCTAAAGCCGCTGATTGATAAGCTGAAGGCCACGCTGGGCGACCGGGTGAAAGATGTGCGCGCCTCGGTGCGGCTGGCGGACAGCCCGTCCTGCATCGTCTCCGATGAGGACGAGCCCTCAATGAAGATGCAGCAGATGCTGCGGGCCATGGGGCAAAAAGATCTCCCCGCGCTCAAGCCCACGCTCGAGATCAACCCCGATCACGAGATCGTGAAGAAGCTGCTGGCACGCTCCGATGACGCTGTCGCTGAGGATGCCGCCTGGCTGCTCTTCGATCAGGCTCTGCTCATGGAAGGCGTGCCCCTGCAGGACCCCGCTCTCTTTGTGCAACGCCTCAACCGCATCTTGACCCTCTCCATTTAGATAGCGTTGTCTGCGGGCCTTGGCGGTGTCCCTCCGGGGAGAAAATAAAACACCGCCAGCGCCAGGTAGATGATCACAGCGGTTTTCGGGCTGAAGAACGCAATGACTGTACCCGCGGGATATCCCAGGGTTCCGATGAGATTGCGGTAAGTTTTGGCGCGCAGCTGTCCTGGATCTTCGCAATCGCGGCTCAACTTATGAGCTGCAATGTGGCGCCACAGGAGCGTGTAGGTGGCTCCCAGGATAGTGAGCGCCGCACCATAGAGCACCGCGCTGGAGCGCAACGGGCCGTAGCGCCCAAGCACAGCCGTGGGATAGGGGATGAAAGAAACTACCAGCAGCAGCAACAGGTTCAGGATAAGCGTTCCCCGTTCCACATGGTGCACTTCATGGAGCATGGTGTGGTGGTTCACCCAGATAATTCCAATGGTCGCAAAGCTGGTGAGATACGGGATCAGTTGCGGGAAGCTGAGCAAGAAGGGCTTTGGTGAGCAACGGATCGTCGGCGGAATCCAGGGTCGGCACCTGGAAGCCAAGCACCAGCAAAGTGATCGCGAATGCGAACACTCCGTCGCTGAAGGATTCCACTCTAGCCTTGTTCATGCGCTTGCTTCGACTCAGGCCGCGTTAAGCAGCGGGAGAAGCGTGTCAGTGTCCACGACGATGACCTCGCCGGTGTCGGCGAATTCTGCCAGAACGCGATCTTTGTTTTGCGCAGTTTTCGCCCCGCAGGCATCGGAGACCACGATCGGGATGTAGTTCAGGTCGAGCGCCTGGCGGACGGTTGGTCCGATACCCACCTCGAGTGCAATGCCGGCGATGATAAAGGCCTCCACTTTCGCGTCGCTCAGGGCTATATTGAGAAAGGTCGCTTCAAACGCCGACATGGTGATCTTGTCGATGACGCATTCGTCTTCGCGGGGCGTAGTTCGGGGACGATCTGCCAAGCCGGGCGATCCCGGCGAAAAGGGCGGAGCGACACTCATCGGATCGTCGGTACGGTGCCAAATCATGGCGCGGCGAAGCTGACCGACCCCGGCCAGGCGATTGGGCAGCCAGCGGTGACGCGTGAAGTAGACGGGATAGCCCGCTTTGCGCGCACTTTCCAAAAGATCTACGCAGCGCCCCGTAATCGATTTCCCTTCGTCTATCTGGGAGACCACGCCAACCTGCATGTCATAAACGATCAGCGCCGTCCGCGACGGCTGGCAGAGCTCCGCCAGCTGCACCGGTATCGACAGGCCACGGGCGTCAGGCATGAACCACCCTGCTTCTCTTTGGGCTGCGGTCGAAGGGCGGGTTGACATCAATCTCACTGCGGAACAGAGCCTCGATCGGAAGAGGAATTTGCAGGGCGATGAACTCCCATTCGAGCAGGCCGGCTTTGCTCAAAGGGAAGTCGTCCGTATAGATCTTCGCCGCTTCCACACTGGGGAGTTCGAAGACAATGACGACGCCGGGTTCGTCGGCGCGGGCATAGTTTTCGCGGACGATGCCTGCCTTCCACAACCGCCAGACATTCGCAACCTCGTCGGGCAAATACGGCGTGATTTTTTCCATGGTCACGCCGGGCTTGAACCGGTCGAAGGCAATGATGCGCACAATTCCTCCTTGAGAATGCCTGAATACATACAATATCAAGTAGCTTGAATTCAATCAACTTATCTTTAAAGTAAACTGTATCTTGACAGAACCATGACAGAACGTGACCACATCGACAGGCTGGTATTGAAGTGGGGCGAGGAGCGTCCGGACTATGATTTGGCGCCGGTGCAGATCATTGGCCGGATCGGGCGAATTTATGAGTATGTAGACCGTGCTCTGGAGGCGAAGTTCGGCGAGTTCGACATCTCTCGCGCCTCTTTCGATGTGCTGGCGACCCTCAAGCGGAGCGGCCCACCCTATCGGCTCTCGCAGCGGGAGTTGATGAAGAATCTGCTGCGCACTTCGGGCAGCATCAGTGTCCGCATCGACGCGATGGAGCGGGAGGGCCTGGTGACTCGGGAGGCGGACGCTGAGGACAGGCGTGCGACTCTGGTGGCGATCACCGGAAGGGCATCGAACTGCTGGAGAAGATCGTTCCTGAGCACCTTCTCAACGAGGAGCGCCTGCTTTCCGGTCTCACTGCGCGTGACCGCAGCCGAATTGATCCGCTTGCTGCGCAAGTGGAACCTTGCCCTTGAAACCAATAGCAACGATCAAGCGATACATTCATTATGGCATGGTGGTTTTGCCGCCTCGGATTGCGCTGCAACGCCGCCGCGCCGTCGGCCTTCCTGATGTTCCGGGCGTCCTGGTCCACGATGTCGAAACCGGGAGCCTGGCTGAGGATGCCGGCATGCGCAAGGGCGACCTCATTATCGCCATCGAAGATGTGCTGATTGATTCCCTGGCCGCTCTGCGCCGGCTGGTGAACAAGCCGCTCCCCAGCCCCAAGTCTTTCAAGATTCTCAGGGGCGCAGAGGCTCTTGTGATCAAACTTCCGGCAACCCGGGATGTCCGAAGCTCATAGAGTCACCGCTCGCTCTTCCTGCGGATTAATAGCCAACTTGTTTGGGATGTTTTTCTTCACAAGCGCGTATGGGGACTGCTTGGGTCCTCATCTCATACAAGCCCGCTGCCTCAATAACCATCCTCGGTTCCCGGGTCAAACACCTTTGCGATATGCCTTAGGCGTAACCCCCTGGCGGACGCGAAACTCATTGGTGAAATGGCTCTGATCGGAAAAACCAAGCCTGGAGGCTATGTCCGAGAGGGGAATGCTTTGATTTTTTAGCATGCGCCGCGCCATCGAGAGTCGTTCGGCTTGCACGTAGCGCCAGGGGGAAAGGCCGGTTGCCAGTCGAAGCTTGCGGGCAAACCGCTGCGGACCAAGCGCGGTGCACTGGGCAAGTTCCATGACGGTGAAACCCAACTCGATTCGATCCTCAATGAAGCGGCGCAGCGTGCGAAGCTCCGGAGCACTCAGTGCATCAAGCTTTCCGGTCCGCGGCAAAATCTCAGCGTGCGTCCTTAAGACGTGACCGGCCACAACATGACCAATGGATTCGACATAGAAGGAACCCCCTCGCCCCGGGCAACGAAATTCCTTGAGTACCATGCGAGCCATCTCCTCGAGAACACGATCGCGGCCCAGCTTGAATGGCCTAATCTCAAAGGTTCCTCCGCGTGACAGCTCTGCTGCCGCTTCGTGCAACAACAGAGGCGAAAGATGGAAGACGATGACTTCCCAACCTTGATCCCATCCGCCCGAATGTGACTGCTCGGGTGCGTAAAGGTGCACGTGCGCCGGTAGGTGGCCAGGTTCCTGCGATGACCCAGGGCGAAAATGCACACTTACTTGCGCATCGATGTGGCTGTGTTCGGCAATTGTCGACATCCTGGGCCCTCCATAGAGAGCAGTGAGGCCGTGGAATGTCCAGGCTGGGTTCTGGGGTTGTTTCCACACCGGCGTGGTGGCCATCAAGTTTCCTCCGCCAATCAAGAAGATTTTTACAAAACTACCCACGCCGAAATTACAAGACACGCCGGGCCGCGGCAAGCTTTCATAAATGCAAGGAGATCATGATGACGCAAATCGCGGTTGTCTTTCAGTCCGCTGGGGGTCATACCAGGATCCTGGCCGAAGCAGTGCACAGGGGACTGCTGCAGGTTCACGGGGTATCGGCGGAAATCTATGAGATCGCGGGCAAGGACATCCACGAAGGCAGATTCCACAACGACGCGCTCATGTCGGCGCTCGACGCCAGCGATGGCATCGTGTTCGGATGTGCCACCTACATGGGCAGCGGCTCAGCTATCTTCAAGTCGTTTCTGGAAGCCGCATTCAATCCCCATTGGCTGGAGCAGCGCTGGAAGGACAAAATTGCCGCCGGATTCACCAATTCGGCCTCGCAGAACGGCGATAAGCTCATAACCCTGCTACAGCTTTCGGTGTTCGCCATGCAGATGGGCATGATTTGGGTTGGAGTCGGCGACCTTCCGGGGAATAACTGGAGCGGTGGCGCGCCGAGTGACCTGAATCGCCTGGGAACCTGGGTTGGAGCATGGGCCAAGAGCAATGCCGACGAGGCCTCGCCTAGCCGGGGGGACATCGACACCGCCGAACGCTGCGGGCACGAATCGCTCTCATCTGCCGCCGGATGACGGATGGAACTCCGGTTTGAAACAGAACGGCTTCCGAGCCAGAGTTTCGCAAACGCAATCTGCGGCGCAGAGAATCCCGGCCTTAGCGCGTGTGTAGAACCCACCATTCACCGATTGAGCCCTGAGAGGCTGTCAACAAGCATCCTCGGGGTCCTTCGACTCCGCGCGATAAACCCTCTGTCAAGTGATAGATCTGCGAGGCGCTTCGCTCAGGATGACGGCCCTGTGGGAGTTTTGAAAAACATTCTGGTTGAGCGCGCCAAAAACACGAAAAACCAAAAAAGTCACAACCTCTCAGGATGACGTTTTTGTGGGAGTTTGAAGAAAGACATCCCAAACAACTTAGCGCTTATGGGACTGTCAGCCGCTAGCCATGGCTGAGGGAAACCTAATTTGGACAAAACTGACTCTCAACGGTCCCTCCGGGACTCACACTCGCCTTGAAGCCCGGACCTACCAGCGACTTTTTCCGTAGCCTGTAAAGCCCGGACTTACGCGAACCGACTTTTCGCCTGTTTAGTCGTGCCGTTAGCCCTAGAGTCTAGGCGCCACCGGAAGTTATCCCCAGTAAACCTCGCCTTCGGAGAGATTCTGCTTCAGGAAATCGAAGTTTATATCGAGTCCGAGGCCGGGGCCGGTGGGGACTTTAAGATGGCTATCCTTCAGTTCGAGCGGCGTCGCAGCCATGCCATAGATGTAGTTCCCATGTTCGCCGAGCTGGCTTTCGGAACGGTAGAAGTTCTGAATGGATGCGCCGAAGTGCGCGTTTGCACAAGTTAAGATCAACGACCCTACGTTGTGCAACGCAACCGGCATACGGGCAAGATAGGCATAGGCCGCGATCTTCTTAACCCCGGTAAATCCGCCCGCAAAGGAAAGGTCGGGGTGGATGATATCCACCGCTCTCGTTATCGATGAAGGGCTTGAATCCGTCCAGTAGCTCCAGCTTTTCGCCGGTAAGGAGGGGAACGCGCACCTGGCGGCGAACCGACATCCATGCCTGGGAGAAAGTTGGGAAGAGAAGATCTTCAATGAAGATTGGATTAACCGGCTCGACCGCTTTGGCGACGGCAACCGCGCTTGGTTCGTCGAATTCGTCGTGGCAGTGGCACGCGATCTCAATGTTGTCCGGCAGCGCTTCCCGGATATTGCTGTAGCCCTGCGCGATATAACGTATCTGCGACTGATCAAGGGTCGGCGCAAAACGGGCTGACGGAACGCCCAGCCCACCAAACTTGAAGGCGTTAAAGCCTTCCGGCATCGCCTTTACCCGGTCGGCGAACTCGCGGCATGATCCCTTGTCCATCATATTCACACCGTCTCCGTGGGAATACATGCGGATGGACTCACGAAACGGACCGCCCAGCAGAGTGTAGACAGGAAGACCGGTGATCTTGCCCGCAAGGTCCCACAGCGCAATATCGATGCCACTCACGGTGGGAATATTGGCCATGTAGTAATGCATGAGCGAAGTCATGTTTTGAAAATGAACTTCGATGGCAAGAGGGTCCTTGCCGATCAACAGGTCCCGCATCCTACCGATTCCCTGCACTCCACCCGGGAGTGGAATCGGCGCCTCGATGCGGGCGCGCCCCATGGGACCGCTGACACCGGCTTCGCCATAGCCGGCCAAGCCGCTATCGGTCTCGATCTTAATCAGAGAATTCCCGGCGATTTTCTGGATCTGCATCACCTTGATGTCAGTGATCTTTACCCGATTGGTGTGCGCCGCAGCAAATGTGCGCAAGCGGGAGAAGAGCCCAGCCAGGGGCAGAGTGAGCGCCATCTTGACGAAACGGCGGCGAGACCATGGATTGCTGTTGATATTCAGAAGGACCTTCCGTTGGGAGTGTAATCAGCGCGAAGAACCGCTCTATAGCGCCGCGACCGAACCATCCTCATGCCAAACAAACTCCATCGGTTTCGTGCCCCCAAACGGATACTTGCTTAAAGAGGCTTCGCTCAGTTCAAAACCCAAGCCCGGTTTTGTGGGCAGGGGAACCCGGCCATCCACCATGCGCATTGCGGGAAACCCAAACCATTCCGCCCAGATCTTCTCTTTTTCTCCGGGCTTCACGAAGCTGCAAATTTCCTGAACCAGGAAATTGGGCATCGCGGAATCCACGTGCAAGCGTCGACAGGCCGCCGATGGGTCCTTCGCACGCGTGCGGCGCCATGGAAATATTTGAGATGTTCGCCATCGCCGCGACCTTCCAGAGCGCGGAGATGCCGCCCACGTGATTGATGTCGGTTTGCAGAATGTCGACCGCTCCCATCTCGATCAACTCACGGCAGCCATAGGCCGCGACCAGACGCTCGCCGGTGGCGATGGGCGTAGTCGAATGGCGGGCAATACGCGCCATGGCCTGCGGATTCTCCGGAGGACAGGGCTCTTCAACAAACAGCAGATGCAGCGGCTCCACTTCCTTGATCATGATCGAAGCCACCGCGGGGCCCATCTTGGCGTGGAAATCCACCGCGATATCGATGGAATCCCCCAGGCCTTCGCGCACCCGCTGCATATGTTTCACCGCGCGATCGATTTTGGCATTGGTTTCGATCCATTCGTAGTCGTGATCGGGCAGTCCGATCTTGAGGCAAGACACTCCGTCGTGCAGAGCGGTCTCGCGCAGCTGCGCCAGATCTTCCGCCGTGCGTATGTGCTCCACGTGGTAGTAACCCCGTATGCCGCGCTGATCGTAAGGGCCGCCGAGGAGCTGATAAACCGGGACATTCAAGGCTTTCCCGCGAATATCCCACAAGCGCCTGATCAATGCCCGACATGGCGGAGCCGATGAGCGGGCCGGCGCGATAAAACGTGTGAACATACATGGACTGCCAAAGATGCTCGACCTGCATGGGATCGTTGCCGACAAGAAAATCGCGAAAGTCCTCAATGCAAGCCATGGCGGACCCGGCTTTGCCTTCGAGCGTGGCCTCGCCCCAGCCGACAGTGCCGGCTGGTTGGTCTCCAGCTTGACGAAGACGTAGGGCCGGTCGGAGTTCGGGCGTAAGACGAAACGCCAAACACTTTCAGGCCGGTGATTTTGATGCCGGAGCTGAGGTCGCGAAACGCGTCGCTGGCCAGCGTTTGACCATTGGGATTGACCGCATACGATGCGTCTCTCGCTTGGCCAAGAAACGGATCGCATCCGCAGGAATCGATCAGCTGCGGCCGCCTCACAGCGGCCCCGATGCGCGAGCCGGGTACCGCTGCTGCCATCATTGCTGCTGTCGCCAAGAAACTTTCGTCGATTCATGCGATTCGATTCCCTTCGAATGTTTTTTCGTCGACGTCGATGCCGAGTCCGGGGCCCTTCGGCAAGGTCGAAGAATCCGTCCTTGGGCGCCGCTCCAGCCGCTCCAGAGGGGCGATTGCGCAATAAAGAAGTTCGGCATGCTGGCGGCATGCGTGGAGCGCCGCAGCATGGGCAATCGCTCCGCCTTCATGCCACGGGGCAACATCCACGTAGTAGGTCTCCGCCATCGCCGAAAGGCGGCGAACCCCACTGATGCCGTGGGTGAGAAGGTCGGGTCGAAGCAGATCGACCAGGCCTTCGCGCAGCAGATCCTGAAAAGTTCCAGGATCGGAGATCGTGCGCCCAAAACCCAGCGGGACGACGGTTTCCTCTGAGATCTTGCGAATCGTCTCTAGATTGGAGACCGGACAAGGTTCGTCAAACCAGAGCGGATGCATGCCCTCCACCTCGGCGGCGAGGCTAGCCGCATCTCCAGGCGTGAGTTGAGCATGCGCTTCCAAGGCGAAATCGGCATCTGGGGCAGCGGTACGCATCGCTTTTAGCCGCGTGGCCGCAACGCGCACAAAATCGCTGCCCTGATTGCGCGCAGCCGGAGCGGGACGGGGATCAGAAACGCGCGGAAACCCGCGGCGAGCTGCTTCTCCAGATCGCTTTGCAATTCATCATCGGAGATCCGGTGAGCCGCGTAATGGCGCGTGCCTTGTTGCGGGTGGGACCGCCCAGCACGCGATAAATCGGCGCCTTGGTGGCTTTGCCGAGGATGTCGAGCAAGGCAATGTTCAAACCTCCGCGCACCGCAGGCGGCACCAGCCCATCCAAAGCCTGGTAGGCCGACGCGGCATGCCCGACCACGGCCTGGTTGGCTGCTTTGAGGTCAGATCGCGGAAAGCGAATTGCACTCCCCATAGCCCACCAGGCCCGACTGGGTGCGGACCTGAAGAATCACGTGGGAATTGCCCGAACCGGGAGAGCCCATCTGAAATGCGCGTATTTCCGAAACCGGATGCGGGCCGGTGGCAATCGTATCGGCGGATGGAGCCGGATCAAAAAGCAGCAGGGATTTTCTTCGTGCCAAAACTCGATTCATGGAATGGCCTCGTTGCTATCGAAGTTTTGAGAACTTTCACGTTGCTGTTCTCCTCAAAACGACAACCTGAGCGTGCTTGCAGTTGCCGCGCCGTATTCGACGTGGTGGTGATAGTTCCCACACCCCCCTGGGCGATGACGCTGGCGGGAATCTGGAATTGGGGATGATTGAACATGTTAAACATTTCGAAGCGAAAGAGCAGATTATTCGTTCCGTAATGGGGAACTTCTTTTCCGCCGAAGAATCCAGATTGATTTCATCCGGCCCGCGCAGGATATTCCTTCCGGAATTGCCCCAATTGTAAGCCGTAGGTACGGAGAAGGCAGCCGGATTGAACCACTGACTTACCGTCTTGGTCGCAGGATATTGGGGTGCGCCGGGAACCACGTTGGCGCGGCTGGCGGATGCGCCGGTATTGGTCGCGGTGCCGCTGGTGGTAACGGTGAATGGCAAACCGGATTGCCCGGTAAAAATTCCGTTCACCTGCCATCCGCCCAGGAGAAAACGATTCACCAGGGAGTTGCCATTGAGGTAGGCCTTCCCAGGTCCGAACGGCAGCTCGTAGGTTCCGTAGATACTTACACGGTTGTGGATGTCGCTGTCTGAGCTGGCCCAGTCGGCATTACGGTTGGTGGGATCCTGAGGAACCGGTCCATCTGCCCCTCCATCGAAGGAAGCGTTGTCGAAGGCGTGCGACCACACGTAGTTGGCGGTGACAAAGAAGCCATTGGTAAGCCGCTGCTGAAAGCTGGTCTGCAGGGAGTTATAGTTCGAGGTTCCCACCGACTCCAAAAAGGAGATCGCGGTCACGTTGGGATACAGCGCATTGTACGGCCGCCGCTGTCTGGATATTCCCCGGTCCGGGCGAGGGCTGATCGATAGGATTGGTCCACGATAAATGGCGGCCGATCGGAACCCACGATAGCTGACGGTTAAGGTCGAGCGCCCCGTTAACTGCCGCTGCACGCTCAGGTTGAATTGCTGGGCAGAGGCGTTCTTGAAATTGGGCTGAATGCCTTTGAGCGTGCCGTAAGGGTTATTGAGGACACTGGGCGGAATGTCCCCTATCGACACAAAACCCTGAGAAACCGTGTTCTGCGGAAACAGGCTGCCCGGAGTAATGATGTAGATCAGATCGAACGGCCACTGCCGTTGCTGCCGGATGGTTGTCCCTGCCTGCGTTTGTGGATCGAAGAAGATGCCGTAGCCGGCGCGAATCACAGTCTTGGGGTCGAGCACTGTAGGCAAATCCTATGCGTGGTCCGACGGAACCGTAATCAGTGTTCCAGCCGGCGGATTTTGACACTCCGTTCTGACCGGCGATTTCGACTGCCGATGTTACCTGGTTGAAGTTGACCCAATAGTTGTGGGCCTCATGATAAGGCGTGTCGATCTCATAGTGCAGGCCCAGGTTGAGCGTCAACTTACGGGTGATGCGCCAGTCGTCGAGGGCATAAAAGTTGAATTCGGTGGAGCGCACATGCGCCGTACCGGGAATGAAGTAGTCCTTCGCTGTCTGGGTCGGATAGCCCAGCAACATGGAAGCGATGGCATTCCCCGTTCCGGTGGGCGACGCCGGGTTGTTGGTGAAATTGCCATCGAAATTAAACCGGCCAAACGCGCTTTGCGACGGGGGCGTGTCGCTCTCGCTGATCATGTGATTGATCACATCGACACCAAACTTGAAACTGTGTGTTCCCCGCAGCCAGGATACGTTGCCGACGTTTTCTATCCCGTGCTCACGGCGGATCTGGGCCTCGCCCCGTGAATTGCCCAGACCTCCAAATCCGGAAGGACTGATAATCGGAGCCGAGTTACCCCGTCGCGCGGCCGCTACCGGTTGGTAGCCAGGATTCGGGCCCCCACCCGCAATCTCCGAAAAAACAGGGGCGGTCAACACAGGAGCAATGAGAAAGCTGGTGTATCGATTGAATCCAAACCGGTATTCCCCGACGATATTCGGGGTAATAATTTTGTTATAAGCCAGCACTCCTTGCTGGCCGCGGTCTGCCTGGTGGCCCGAGAACGAGTTTTCATTGCCGCCGATCACGCCGTTGTACGTATTCGGCACGTCAATCTGCGTGTCGTCAATCGAGTAGCGGGCGAACAAATTCTGGCTGGCTGTGATCTGATGATCGATGCGGACGTCGCCCCGGTTGTCGTCGCTTAACTTGAGCGGATACGAGGTGTAGTTATTGGAAAGAGCCGAGGTTTGGGGCGCGGGATATAAGTTCACTAATTGGTACGCGATGGGATCGAATCGCGACGCGGGAATCATATTGTTGGGGAACTGAGTGCGGGTATAGGTCGACCCCGAGGCGGTGGTAGTCAACGGATCGTAAATCTTGGTAACGCCGGAAAAGTTTCCCTGCCGCTCGGCAAGCGTAGGCACGCTGGTAATCAGGGTGGATGCCGCCCGTTCAAAGTAGCCTTCATAGTTCACAAAGAAGAAGGTTTTGTTGTGCAGGATTGGTCCTCCCAGCCTGCCCCCGAAATCATTGAGCCTGTACGCCGGATTGGGCGCGCCGGGCCGGACAAAGAAGTTCTTGGCGTCGACGTAGGAGTTGCGCAAAAATTCATATGCGGAACCGTGAAACTCATTCGATCCGGAACGCGTGCTGGTAACCACGATCGCACCCATCCCCCGGTCAAACTGGGCGCCGACGTTGCTGGTGAGCACGGCGAACTCCTGCAGACCGTCGACGCTGGGACGAACGATAAAGGTTTCCGCGATCATCTCGGTGTTGTCAATGCCATCGAGCAGCACCTTGTTGGCGTTGTCGCGGGCGCCGTTGGCCACAATGGTGGTGCCCCCAGGCCGTAGTTCGTCCGGCCGGACGCCGGAGGCAATGGTGCTGGTTTGGGCGTAGTTCAGGCCGGTGACGCCGGGCGCGATGATGGCCAGTTGCGCCATATTCCTCCCGTTCAAGGGCAGTTCATTGATAGCCTGGGTGGAAATCACTTGCCCTACGGAAGCATTTTCACTTTGCAGCAGGGGCAGCGCGCTGGTCACCTGGACGGACTCATTGACCGTTCCCACATTCAGGGCCACGTCGAGACGCGCGGTTTGAAAGACTTGAATGATGAAGCCCTTGTTGACCTGGGACGCAAACCCAGCCTTCTCGACCTGGACAGTATAGGCGCCCGGGGTAAGGTTGCTGGCCTTATATTCGCCGGCGCTATCGGTTTGGAGCGTGATGGTCTGGTTGGTGCTTTCCTCAGTCACGCGCACGGTGGCATCCGGAATGGCCGCTCCCTTTGAGTCCGCGACGGTGCCGGTAATGGTTCCGCGTTCCACCTGGGTGAAACCGTAAGGCTCAGCGCCAGAATCGATACCAATACCCCGAGGGAGCGCAGTAAGGAACCGGTGTGTATCGCCAACGTGGATGATTTCGTCTCAAGATGATTCATGATGACCTCCGTGAATGTCGTTCAAAATCAGCAGGCTTTATGCTCTGTGTGGACCCGCCTGTAGGTCTGGCCCAACCCCTGAATGCGGGCCGCTTCCGTTGAGGTGCTCGACCACCCACACCACTTCCGGTCGTCGCCCTCGCGCAATCTAGAACTTGCCCCGAAATTCTGGAGCACCTTATATCCCGGGTCGATGAAGACGGCAAGTACCATACCGTTACGAAGGCCGGAATCCGCGCGCCTGTAGCGCGGTGGCTCGGCCTGGCCTCGCCCGGACCAAGCGGACCAGAATTGGCGATCCATGTCATTGGCTGGCAAGGGATTAGGCTTGGCGGCAAAGAAATTGCCATGGTTCGGGCGCAAGCGGGTTCACGATGCGGGAAGCGGTCTGCCGACTGCCAGAGGGGGGTATGATACGTCCGAATTCTGAGGGTGACAGAAGATCGCAGGCGGCTCTACTATGTCATACGCAACTGAAAAGAGCCCGGGATGCAGTCAACTGTTCGCGCCGAAGTACCCTGGATGCCAACGACGGACGCAGAGCGCGCCGCAGTTTTGCGGCAGATGGACCGGCTGCTCAACAGCCACCACTTTTGTAACAGCAAGCGCTACCCGGCACTGCTGGAGTACATCATTCGCGAGACCCTGGCGGGCAACGCCGATTCATTGAAAGAGCGGGTTCTGGGGATGGCGGTCTTCCACCGTCCGCCGGACTACGACGCCAATGCAGATCCGGTCGTTCGCGTGACCGCGGGTGAAATTCGCAAGCGCATTGCGCAGTTCTACCATGAAGAAGGGGCGGGGGAAGAGATATACATCGATCTTCGGCCTGGGTCTTACGTGCCGGAGTTCTACCCGGTAGCCCCCAACCCGGCTCAAACAAAGGAGCCAGTGGACCTGTTTCCGGCGAGCGCCCCGCTCCAGGTATCCGTGGAATCCGAGGCATCCGTGGAAACAGCGGGAACGCGTGCCGGTGCAGCAAGGCGAAAGTGGCCCTGGCGAGCCTCAGCGCTGGCCCTGATAACGATTGCATTGATAGGGGCGGCGCTGCTGGTTTCCGCGTCTTCGTGGAAATCTAAAGATCAGCGAACCCAGATGTGGTATCCGCTGCTTGACCTCGCCGGCTCCGGTTTTGGTGGTGGTTGGCCAGCCGCACATAGCCCAGCTGGAAAACTCGCCGCCCCGTAGCGTATACGAGCAGGGTCCCGGCAATGAGTTGGAGCTTGCGGACGCCATTGCCATGGCTCACCTGACCAATGTGCTCGATGCGAATCATCACCTTTATCAGATCACCAGCGTCAGTTCCACTTCCCTGTCTGATCTGCGCAAGGGCCCGGCGATCCTGGTAGGAGGATTCAATAACCCCTGGAGCCTTCGCATTCTTCGCCCGCTTCGTTTCTCTCTAAGGTCAGCCGGCGAAGGATCCCTTGGCGATAGCGACGGCACCGCCACTCCGCAGGTCCTTCCGCAAACCCTGGAGATTGCGGATCGCAAGCATCAGCCGGGTTCTCCCTGGACGGTGGACTTTCACCAACCCATCAGCGCGATCACCCACGACTATGCCATCATCGCCCGCTTTCAGGCCACGATGACGGATGGGGAGGTGATGGTCATCGCCGGGCTCGGATCAGGGGGCACGGAAAGCGCCAGCAAGTTTGTCAGCTCCGCTGCGTACATGACCCAGCTTGCGCGCAACGCGCCTCGCAATTGGCGGAGTATGAATATGGAGGCCGTTATGGAAACCGAGGTCATCGGTGGACGTGCCGGCCATCCTCACATCATCGCGGCTGAGTTCTGGTAAAGGCGGTCGCGTCACCACTCTCCGACAGAACCATCCTCGTGGAAAACGCGCGCCATGGGCTTGGATCCCCCGAAGGGATACTTGCTCAAGGAGGCTTCGCTTAGTTCAAATCCCAGGCCCGGCTTGGAGGGCAGAGGGAAGCGTCCATTTACCATGCGCATCGGAGGAAAGCCCAACCACTCTGCCCAGATGCGTTCTTTGTCGCCGGGTTCTACGAAGCTGCAGATCTCCTGGATGAGAAAGTTGGGCATCGACGAGTCCACATGCAGCGTAGCCAGACCCCCAATGGGCCCCTCGCAGGCGTGAGGCGCCATGGAGACATTGGAGATGTTGGCCATAGCTCCCACCTTCCACAGCCCGGTCACCCCGCCAACGTGATTGATGTCCGTCTGCAAGATGTCAACCACGCCCATCTCGATGAGTTCGCGACAGCCATAGGCCGCGACCAGGCGTTCGCCGGTGGCGATCGGCGTGGTCGAACGCCTGGCCACACGGCGCATGGCCGGGACATTCTCCGGCGGGCAAGGCTCTTCGACAAACAGCAGATGCAGCGGCTCCACTTCCTTGATGATGACCGACGCCACGCTGGGGCTCGTTTTCGCATGAAAATCTACCGCAATATCGATCGAATCGCCGAGCTTTTCGCGAATACGCTGCATATGCTTCACCGCGCGATCGATCTTGGCATGGGTCTCGATCCATTCGTATTCCTGGTCGGGTAATCCGATTTTGAAGCACGAGACCCCTTCCTGGAGAGCAGTTTCACGCAATTTTGCCAGCTGCTCGTCCGTCCTTGCGTTCTCTGCGTGATAATAGCCGCGAACCCCATCCTTATTGCTCGGGCCCCCCAGAAGCTCATATACGGGAACGCCCAACGCCTTGCCACGAAGATCCCAGAGCGCTTGATCAATCCCCGAAATTGCCGACCCGATCACGGGGCCCGCGCGATAAAAGCTGTGGACATACATCGACTGCCAATGATGCTCAACCTGGATGGGGTCTTTGCCGACAACAAAGTCCCGGAAGTCCTCGACGCAAGACATCGCCGCCTGTGCTTTGCCCTCGAGCGTGGCCTCTCCCCATCCCACCAGTCCCTGGTTTGTCTCGAGCTTGACGAAGACGTAGGGTCGATCGGAATCGGGTGTCAGCGAAACGCCGAATACTTTCAGGTTAGTCACTTTCAAACCGGAACTGAGATCTCGAAATGCCTCGGCCCGGGCAGCTTGTTCCCCCCGTGACGACTGGGCGAGGATGGGCTCACATCCACAGATGTCTGTTGCCCGGGCAGTGGATACCGCGGCGGCAATCCGTGACGCAGGAGCGGCTGCTGCAATCGCCGCCGCTCCTCCAAGAAAGCTTCGTCGATTCATACGATCTGGTTCCTCTCGAGTGCTTGTGCGACCACCTTACACCTGAACCCGGCCCCTCTGGCAGCGCAAAAAGTCCGTTGGCCTTGACGCCGGGCGGCGATTAGTATCACAATGTAGCTCTAACCATGCTAGGCGAATTCGAGTATCTCCTGATTACTACCGCTGCGCGACTTGGCAACGAAGCTTATGGCGCAATGATTCGCGAAGAGCTTGGAGCCACGACGGGGCGAACGTGCTCCATTGGCGCGCTCTATACAACCATCGATCGCCTGGAAACCAAGGGCTTGCTGAAGACCTGGATGGGTGAGGCCACGGCGCAACGGGGTGGCCGGGCCAAACGCATGGTTCGTGTGACCCCAAAAGGCGTGCAGGCAGCCAAGGATTTCTATGATGCGATCGCCAGCGCCAGCCGTGGCGTGTCGTGGGCCGCAAACAGAACGCGGGTGCCATCATGAATGCCGAGCCTCTGATAACGGAGCCCTTTAACTCTAAGATCGGTTCGCGGTTATTCGATCTGGTTTCGCTGCTGCTGCAGCGTGACGAACGCGAGGTGGTACAGGGCGATTTGCTGGAAGGCGGTGAAACCGCCTGGCAATCGCTGCTCGCCGTTCTGGGCCTGGTCCTACGCCGCGAAGCGGCTCTGTGGACCAATTGGCGGCCCTGGCTGGCGGCGTTTGGCCTCGCCTTGCCCAGCAGCTTTCTTCTCATGGGGTTTTCTCTCTCCGTAAGCCGCGCCTATCAACAATTCATGGGCGTGACCATTCACCATGCCACCGGGCTTAGCGTGGGCCCAGGCTTCGCGCTGTTCCTGTGCAACGTCCTGCTGCTCGCTGCATGGTCCTGGACCGGTGGATTCGTCGTGGGATCAGTCTCCCGCCGGACGGCGTGGGTCAGTGCGGCCCTATCCTTTGCTCCCTGCATATTTTGTCTGGAGCGGTTCCGGGTGGAATCTCTATCCCGGCTTTGCCTGCTCCTCTTCTTGCCGGCTGCGCTTTGGGGAGCTCGCAGAGGTTTGCAAATAGCCCGGATCAAACGCAGTTCCGCCCTCGCTCTGGCGGTTGGAGTCACCGCCTTGACCATTCCCATGTGGGGCAGCGGCGGTGCGTGGATTCCTAATTGGGCTTTGAGTTGGCCCGCGTGGTACCTGGTCGCCACCGCACGGAGAGGCTGAGCTATGGCAAACGAATTTACCCTGACCGCGAACGGCGTGCCACATGCTGTATCGGCTGCGCCGGAAACTCCATTGCTGTACGTGCTGCGCAACGATCTGAAATTGCGCGGTCCGCACTTCGGGTGCGGGCTTGCGCAGTGTGGGGCCTGCGCAGTTCTGGTCGATGGAAAGGAAGTGCGTTCCTGCATCACGCCCCTCTCTTCTGTAGCCGGTAAACCCGTGATCACCATCGAAGGGCTCGCCGCCGCCTGGGCCGCGGAAAAGGGCTTGAACCCTGCATCCGGAACTCTGCATCCGGTGCAGCAGGCTTGGATTGACGAACAAGTGCCCCAGTGCGGCTACTGTCAAAGCGGGATGATCATTGCCGCGGTGCAGTTGTTGGCGAAAAATCCAAACCCCACCGTGGCTGAGATAAAAGACTTTTTTACCAACACCCCGCCCTCCCCCCATCTTTGCCGCTGCGGCACCTATGCCGCCATTATCGCCGCGGTGCAGCGCGCCGCCAAAGCCATGGCCGCCTGAGGGGAACATGCTTCCGAAACCCGAGACCTTCACCCTGACTCTTACCCGCCGCAGCTTTGTCCAAGCCGGCGGTGCTCTCTTTGTTTCGCTCGCTCTACCCAGGGCGCTCTCCGCCGCGGTGGAGCCGCCTCCGATCGAGGCCAACAAACTCGCTTCCTGGCTCGAGATCCGAAGCGACCATACCATCCTCGCGCGCACCGGCCGTGCCGAAATCGGTACTGGCATGAGCGCATTTTATGCCCAGGTGATTGCCGAAGAATTACGTGTGAAGCCGGAGTGCATCACGCTGGTGATGGGCGATACCGACAAGACCCCGGATGGAGGTTACTCCGCGGGTTTTCTGAGCGGGGCGGCAAACGTTCGTAAGGTTGCCGCCTATACGTATCAGGCACTCTTGCAGATGGCCGCGGCCAAGCTCAGGGTGGGCGCCTCGGCGCTTACCGTCACCGACGGCATGGTGTCGGGTGGCGGCAACAGCATTGCCTACGCGCAGCTGGTTCAGGGGCAACAACTCGATTTAAGGATTCCGGTCACCGGCACGCCCATAAAATTTGCTCCGCCCGGAAGCGATGGCGTGGCCGGATTGGATTGGGCAGGCATGGGCGGGCTGGTAGTGACGGGCGATCCGCCCCTGAAGCCGGTGAGCGAGTACAAAGTCATCGGGACGTCGTTTCCCATGCCCGGCATCCCCGACAAAGTCACCGGGCAGACACAATGGAGTTGCGATGTAACCCTGCCGGGAATGCTGCATGCGCGCATGGTGCGACCGCCGGCGCTGGGCTCGACCCTGATCTCACTGGGTGAAGTCGATAAGACGAAATTCCCCAACGCGAAGGTAGTAAGCAAGGGCAACCTGGTCGCCGTGGTTTCTCCCAATGAGTGGGAGGCTGTAAGCGCTGTGCGCTCCGTCGCCACCACCACCAAATGGAGCGGCTGGTCCGGACTTCCGGGCAGCGAGAATCTCACCCAGACGATTCGCGCCCACCCGTGGGGCGCTCCCGATGAAAGTAAGGGAGACGCCGCCAAAGTGCAGGCTGCGCTGGGCAAGGCCACCAAGGCGATTTCGGCCACCTATGAGCAGCCCTATATCAAGCATGCGCCCATTGGACCGTTTCTCGCCGTGGCCGATGTCCGCAGTGATGGAACGGCCACCATTTGGGCCCAGGCCGGCCATCTGCAGGCGTCGCGCGCCCGCTTGGCCAACATCCTGGGCATGCCCGTGGAGAAGGTGGTGGTGCATTGGCTAAGCCATGCCGGCCAGTTTGGCCGCAAGACATTCGGTGGCGACGGCGCCGAAGCCGATGCCGTAATCCTGTCCCAACTAACCGGCAAACCGGTGCGGGTGCAGTGGACTTTGCAGGAGGATCTGGCTTGGTCGGGGGCATCGCCGGGATGGTTCTCCGATATCAAGGGAGCGCTCGGCGCGGATGGCCGTCTGACCGCGGTGCACAGCGCGTTCTATTCGCCGCACATGATGGACGCACGTCCTCTGGGCGCGCTTCTGGCGGGGATGCCCGCCGGAATAGAAAAGCCTGGCGGCTTCCTGGCGACAGAATGGCCTTACGACAAGATTGAAAACCGCCTGGAGCAGGCATCTGCGATGCCCAATGTGTGCGCGGACTCGCCCTTCGGAGGGCTGCGCGGTCTGATCATGCGCACCCCCGGTCAGCGCCAGCAAAACTTCGCCTTGGAGTCGCTGATCAACGAGGCGGCCGTGGCCGCCCAGGCCGATCCAATCCAATTCCGCCTGCAGCACACGTCGGACCCAAGGCTGATCAACCTCCTCAATGCCACGGCCAGTGCGGCAGGTTGGCAGTCGCGGCCCTCGCCGCGTCCGGGCGCGCGCAAGACGGGCAATGACCCGCTGCCGGGCCACGGCGTGGCCGTTGTGGTCCGTGCCAACGGCTACTGGGTAGGCATCGCCGAGGTGGTGGTGATTCCCGCAACCGGCGCATTGCAGGTAACAAAGTTCACCATCGGCGTCGAATGCGGCAAGATTATCAACCCCCGCCAGCTCGAACGCTGCATGCAAGGCGGACTCGTCATGGGCCTGAGCGAAGCGCTCAAGGAAGAACTCACCTTTGATAAGGAAAAAGTGACCAGCACCGACTGGAGGCGCTACAAAATTCTGACCATGGAGGAGATGCCCGACATCAAAGTCGTGCAAATCTCGCGCGACGACAAAGGCTTCGGCGGCGGTGGAGAAGCCCCGAACGCCGTGGCCCCACCGGCAGTAGCGGCCGCTCTCTTCGACGCCACCGGCGTAGCCCCCCGCCGGATCCCACTAACCCCGGCATACGTAACGACGCTGCTTCAGGCTTAGAGGTAGGGCGACTATCAATCGCTGTTATCAATGGTCGGTTGCTTCCTCATTGCGAAGGCTTCCGCAGCCTGTTCAGCCCGGACCCACCCGAGAGCGACTTTTCTGCAGCTTCTTCAGCCGCCATGCCGGTGCAGCAACACGGTCGTAATCTGCCGCCATTCGTCATCGAGCGATGTCTCCGGATGGGGCTGGTGCGCACGCTTGTACCAGTACCCCGCATTCTCCTGGTCCCCTTCCCTGCGGTGCAGATAGGCATGAACCCACGCCGCCTCCTGCCCGGAAGTGTCGTCCTGGGCAATCTCGTGAGCGCGATCGAAATTCCCCTTGGCGTCCCACCACAGAGCCTTGAGCAAAGGGGACAGGCTTGCCAGGGGCACAGCCTCGCGCAGAGACGCACGGAATTCTTCGATCGTCATGGCCGCATTCTACTCCGGGCAAAAGAACCGCAGGACGGATAGATCGAAACCCGGCCAATCTGGATCTAACGCAGTGTGTTCGGGTTTCGTCCCGCCGAACCTTTGGTAACCAAAAGTAACTTAGGGAGCTTAGGGCGCTTAGGGCGCATATTTTTTTGCACCGGCCGTTTCGGCCCTCCGAGAGCAGGACGAAGCAACTTCCGACTCCATCGAGTGCACTTAAAGGCCTTTGGGGCATTGTCTTCCGGGGGCAAGGGATCGTATAGTTAGATATGCGACCTCATCGGTCGCATTTGCTGCTCCCCGGATCGCGAGGACGACCTTTACTGCCATGCCGCGCACGCTTACATCGACTGTGCTGAGCGAACTCACCGTTGGATCCTGCGCCACCTTGGGCACTCTGGACCTCCCGGAGGAGATCCAGGGCCAGCTTATGCATCTCGGGTTTGTCCCCGAGAGCCGGGTACTGGCGCTGCGCCGCGCCCCGGCCGGCGACCCCACAGTCTATTGCGTGGACGGGGCGGAAGTGGCTCTGCGCAAGGAGACGGCCCAATTTATCTCGGTTCACAGCGTTTGCATGCCGGAGCGAAAGGCCGCGCGATGAGCCATTGCAACCCTGAAGGCGGCGTTGCCGTCGAGCCCACCCGTATCCGGGTCCCAGGAAAAATCAGCACCGTCGCCCTGATCGGCCCGCCAAATTCGGGCAAATCGACCCTGTTCAATCGCCTGACCGGCCTGCGGCAGAAGGTAGCCAACTACCCCGGGGTCACCGTGGAGCAACACTCCGCCCGGATGAGCGGTATCGGCCATCGCGAGATCACGCTGATCGACCTGCCCGGCATCTATAGCCTGCAATCCTCTTCAGAAGACACCCGGGTCGCCATCGATGTGCTGCAAGGCAACATGCCCGGCACGCCGGTTCCGGACGCAGTCCTGTTGGTGCTCGATGCCATGCAGTTGAACCGCCAGCTCATGTTGGCCGCTCCCATTCTGGCTATGGGCCTGCCGACGATGGTGCTCTTGAACATGTCTGACCTGATGACTGCGCGCGGGGGCGAAATCGATCCCCTGGCGCTGGCCCGCGAGCTGGGTGCGCCGGTGGCCCTGATCAGCGCCACCAAAGGCTCCGGATTAGACGCCATCGCTCGCTTCCTCAGCCGTCTCGCTGAACCGGCGGAAGCGCGCCTCCAGCCCATGCAGCTTCCCGTGCTGCAGAATGCAGCCTCCTGTCACCAGTGGGCGACCCAGGTAAGCTCCCGGACCAAATACAAGGCTCCGTATTCTTCACACTGGACCCGCCGCCTCGATGCCGTGCTGCTACACAAATTCTGGGGACCGGTTATTTTTCTGGCCGTGGTGATCGGAGTGTTTCAGGTGGTCTTCGCCGCCGGCCTGCCGCTCAGCGACTGGCTTACTGAGATTTTCACCAAAGCGGGCGCTGCGGCGGTCAATTTCCTGCCCTGGCCCTGGCTGCAGATCATGTTGCGCGATGGCCTGTGGAATGGCGTCCAGGCGGTTCTGGTTTTCCTGCCCCAGATCCTGCTGCTCTTCCTGGTCATCGGGGTACTCGAGGACTCCGGCTACCTGGCCCGCGCCGCCCTGATCGCCGATCGCGTCATGCGTTCGATCGGTCTGAACGGCAAGGCCTTCATTCCCCTGCTGTCGGCCTATGCCTGCGCGGTGCCCGCAATCATGGCCACGCGGACGATTGAAAACAAGCGTGACCGGCTGGCGACGATCCTGGTGGCCCCATTCATGACCTGTGCCGCCCGCCTGCCCATCTACACCTTGATCATTGCCGCGTTTATTCCCAACCGGCCGATCCTGGGTGGTTTTTTCGGCCTGCGCGCCGCGGTGATGTTGAGCCTTTACCTCATGGGCTTTCTGGCCGCGCTGGGAACCGCGCGCTTGCTCAAGTCTTCGATCCTGAAAGCCAACGCGGCCCCGTTCATTCTGGAATTGCCACAGTACCGGTGGCCGACTCTGCGCACCATCGGGCTTCGCCTGCTGGATCGCGGCACGGTCTTCGTGAAACAGACCGGCACTGTAATCCTGGCGGTTACGTTTGCCCTCTGGGTGCTGAGTGTCGTGCCTTTCCATGGCGGCCACATTGCGCCGCTGACCGAAAGCGTGATCGGCAGGCTGGGACATTGGATCGAACCGGTGCTCCACCCGCTAGGCTTCAACTGGAAGATCGGTATCGGGCTTTTGAGCTCGGTCATCGCCCGCGAAGTGATCGTTGGCACCCTGGGGACACTCTATGGCGCCGACCCAGCCACTCAATCTGTCGGGCTGCAGGCCGCCCTGCGCCATGACATGACGATTGGCGGCGCCATCGCGCTGGTGGTCTTCTTCGCCTTCGCCATGCAGTGCACCTCGACCCTGGCCGTGGTCCGGCGGGAGACCAACAGCTGGAAGTGGCCGGCAGTGCAGTTCTGCTACATGACCGGACTGGCCTACCTGGCGGCCTTGGCGGCAAACCAGATACTGTCGCGCATCTTGTAGAGCAGTTTCGCAATTACTGTGGTCTGATAAAGATCGCGAGGAGTGGTTTTCCTTGAGAGAAAACCACGAAAAGGCCTATCGCTTCGGTCTACAGCCATTGCGAAACTGCTCTAGAGCGGCGGTTCGAAATAAATCTGCGAAAATAGAAGTGAATCTAAGAAAACAAGAGACTGAATCATGATTTCTGTCAGCGATGTCACTATGCGTTACGGGTCCAAGCTCCTCTTCGAGGAGGTCTCGACGCAATTCATTGCCGGTCGCCGCTATGGCTTGACCGGTCCCAATGGCGCCGGTAAATCGACCTTTATGAAGATCCTGTCGGGTGAGCTCGATCCACAAAAAGGGACCGTGGTGCGCCCCAGGAAGGTGGGCGTACTACGTCAGGACCAGTACGCTTTCGATGCCTTCCGGGTGATCGACACCGTCATCATGGGCAACAAGGGCCTGTGGAAGGCGCTCGCGGAGCGCGATGCGATTTATGAAAAGGCCGAGCTGACCGATGAGGATGGCATGCGGCTGGGCGAACTGGAAGGGCTCGTGGGCGAAGAAGACGGCTATACCGCCGAGAGCGACGCCGCCATCCTGCTCCAGGGGCTGGATATACCCGACGACCTGCACGACCGCAAAATGAGCGAATTGCAGGGCGGCCAAAAGGTGCGCGTGCTGCTTGCCCAGGCGCTTTTTGGCAAGCCCCAGGCTTTGCTGCTGGACGAGCCCACCAACTCGCTCGACCTTGACTCGGTGCACTGGCTGCAGAACTTCCTGCTGGAGTTCGAAGGCACGCTCATCACCATCTCTCACGACCGCCACTTTCTTAACAGCGTGTGTACGCACATCGCCGACATCGATTACGAGACCATCATCACTTATAGCGGTGGCTACGACGAGATGGTCCTGGCCAAGACCCAGATCCGCTCTCGTTTGGAATCGCAGAATGCCCAGCGAGAGAAGAAGATCGCCCAGCTGAACGAGTTCATCGCGCGCTTCTCAGCTGGCACCCGTTCCAGCCAGGTGACGTCGCGCAAGAAGGAAGTGGAGCGGTTGCAGACCACCGAGCTGGCCCGGTCCAATATCCAGCGCCCCTATATTCGCTTCGATCTGTTGCGGCCGTCGGGCAAGCACATCCTCGAATTCGAGCATGTGAGCAAGTCGTACGGGGATCAGCGCGTCATCCACGATTTCGGCGCAGCGGTCATTCGCGGGGAGAAGATCTGCCTGATGGGCCGAAACGGCCTGGGCAAGACGACGATGCTGAAGTCGCTGCTGGTAAAGATGGACCAGGCCGAACCGGGCTTTGCACTTGATCGAGGGACCGTCAAGTGGGGCCACGAAGCGCAGATCGGCTACTTCCCCCAGGACCATACAGGTTCGATCGAAAAAGGCATGACGGTATCCGATTGGCTGCATCAATTCGATCCCCGGGTGACCAAGGAAGAGATCCGCGGCCTGCTAGGTCAGATGCTGTTCAGCGGAGAAGAGGGATTGAAGAAGACCGAGGCACTTTCCGGTGGAGAGGCCGCGCGGCTGATTTTTTGCCGGCTCATGCTGCAGAAGCCGAACATCCTCCTGCTCGACGAACCCACAAACCATCTCGACCTGGAGGCTATCAATGCGCTGAACATCGCCCTTCAGCGCTATGAAGGCACGGTCCTGCTGGTGACCCACGATCACGATCTGATCGACGAGGTGGCTACCCGGATCTGGCACTTCGATGGGGGCGCGATTGAAGACTTCAAGGGTCCCTACGAGGAATACATGACCGCAACCGCCGCGGCACGGCGCTAGCAATTTGCCTCCTATCCTCAATGCTCAGGGAGTCTCGAAATCATTCGGGGCCGACCCGCTTTTGCGCAACGTCGCCTTCACGGTCGAGGAGCGCGCCCGCATCGGGCTCATCGGACCCAACGGCTCGGGTAAGTCGACGCTGCTGGGCATTCTCGCCGGCCAGATCGAGCCCGACAGCGGCGAGGTTACAACGCGCAAGCGAACCCGGCTGAGTTACGTTGAGCAACAATCCGAATTTACCCTCGGCACCACGGTGCGCGCTGTTCTCGAAGCAGCGCTCCAGCGCATCGCAGCTCCGCCGGCGGAGTGGGAAGGGCGCATCGGCGAAACCCTGGGGCGGACGGGCTTCGAGGATTTCGCCGCCGATGCCTCCATGCTTTCCGGTGGCTGGCGCAAGCGGCTGGCGATTGCCGAGGCCCTGGTGCAGGCGCCGGATGTTCTGCTGCTGGACGAGCCCACCAATCATCTGGATCTGAGCGGCATCGAGTGGCTGGAGAGCCTGCTGAATACCTCATCGTTTGCCTGCATCGTGGTCAGCCACGACCGGTACTTCCTGGAAAACGTCTGCACCGAAACGGTAGAGCTGAACCGCGCCTACCCCGATGGACTGCTGCGCGTAAACGGAAACTACAGCGCCTTCCTGCTGAAGAAAGAAGCGTTCCTCGAAGCCCAGGCCAAGCACCAGGACGCCCTTGCCAACCGTGTCCGCACGGAAATCGAGTGGTTACGCCGCGGGCCCAAAGCGCGCGCCACCAAGGCCAAGGCCAGGATCGATCGGGCCCACGAATTGATCGGAGAGCTGGCGGAGGTTTCCAGTCGCAACCGCACTGCAACCGCCGCATTTGAGTTTTCAGCCACCGGCCGGCAGACCAAACGCTTGGTGGAAATGGAAAACCTGAAGTACGGGTTTGCCGGACGCACGCTTTTCTCCGGCCTCAACTTTGTCTTCGCCGCGGGCATGCGCATCGGCCTGGTGGGGCCCAATGGCAGCGGGAAGACGACCCTGCTGCGGCTGCTCCGGGGCGAGATCGAACCCCTGGACGGTGCGATTAAACGAGCCACCGCACTGCGCACGGTTTACTTCGACCAGAACCGTATTCTTGAACCGGACGTCACGCTGCGGCGCGCGTTGGCTCCCGATAGCGATTCGGTGATCTATCAGGATCGGGTCATCCATGTCGCTTCCTGGGCGGCCCGATTTCTGTTTACCGGCGACCAGCTTAATCAGCCGGTGGGGCGGCTATCGGGAGGCGAACGGGCACGTGTACTCATTGCGAGACTGATGCTGGAACCGGCCGACTTGCTGCTGCTGGATGAGCCCACCAACGACCTCGATATCCCGACCCTCGAGATCCTGGAAGAAAGCCTGCTGGAATTTCGCGGAGCACTCGTGCTCGTGACCCACGATCGCTACATGCTGGACCGGGTCTGCACCAGCGTGCTGGGACTGGACGGGCGCGGCGATGCGGAACGCTTCGCTGATTACTCACAATGGGAAGCCTGGCAGCGCCAGCCGGAACCGGAAGCCAAGTCGGCTGCCCCGCAGGAGAAGCGAAGCCCCGCGGCAAAAAAGAAGCTCTCGTATCTGGAAGCGCGCGAATTTGCAACCATCGAAGATCGAGTCACCGCGGCCGAGGAACAGGTCGCCCGGGAACGCGAAGTGCTCGAAGACCCTGCGGTAGCCACCGACGCGGTGCGGCTGCAACAAGCCCTGCACGCTACGGAGCAGGCGCAGAACACGCTCGATGAGCTCTACGCGCGTTGGGCCGAACTCGAAGCCAAGAGCGTTTAACGAACAGAATCCTCGGCTACGGGACTACTTCTGTTGCACTGGCGAAGCTCAACTGGTGGATCGCCATCCAGGTCTGGGCGTAGGAGTTCAGCGCATTTAAGCTGGTGGTGCGATCATCCTGCAGAGCACTCAGATAATCGAGCAGAGCCAAGCCCCCATGCTGGTAAGCAAACTCCGCAATCGATAAAACATCTTTCGCCTCGTCAAGATAGTGGCCGTTGTAGCGATCGGAAAGCACCTTGGACGTCGTGTATTGGATGTAGGCCTGGTCCACATCGGAGTAGACCTGATTCTGCGCCGCGACCTGGCCAAATCGGCTGGCCTGCGCCAGGTATTTGCTGGTGTCCTTGTTGCCCTGATTGCGATCAAAGATACGCAGCGGGATGTTGATGTTGAAGCCGGCCGAGTTGTAGGTCCCACTACGATCGTAATCAGCCTCCAGCGTAGGGTCGGTGGTTCCGTAGGCATAAGCGAGCTTCACATTAGCGTCGGCAACCCGCACGGCTGCTTGAGCAGCCTGATAATCCGGCCTCGCCGCCAGCGCCTTTTGCTCCAGGTCCGTCAGGCTTAGCGAGAGCGGCGGAGGAACCAAATCCCCAGTGATATCGAAGGAACGGCTTGGCTGAACCACACCCATCAGGGTCTGCAACTGGTCACTGGCTTGCACCAGGGTCATCTCCGCGCTCGATTCATCTGATTCGAACTGAGCCAACTGCAGGTCGAGCCGCTCATAGTCGAGTTTGCCGATGTCGCCCGCG
This sequence comes from uncultured Acidobacteriaceae bacterium, assembly GCA_963757515.1. Taxonomy (GTDB): domain Bacteria; phylum Acidobacteriota; class Terriglobia; order Terriglobales; family Acidobacteriaceae; genus PALSA-350. The sequence goes on from CAVWRV010000021.1 coordinate 114,938, forward strand.
TCGTAACGATCATGATTGATTTGCAGCACGTGCCGAAAACTGCTCAGATTGTCTTGCGCCAGCTTCAACGTCGCTTTGGCCAACACCAGAGCCGTGAAGGCCTGCTTAACCAGCAGAGTGTTCTGTCTTATCTGATCGTGATACTGCGCTTCGGTCTGGGCCGTCGTTGCCCGCGCACTATCCAAACGCCAGCGGCGCTTCTGGCCACGCTCGAACAACCGGGAAAACCCAGCGCTATAGGAATAGGGATTGCCCGGGTTATTGGCAGGAAGCGAGACGTCGGTTCCGGTGCCAATCAAATTCGGATTGGCGCGCAGCCCAGCTTCAACCTCCTGCCCCTTCATAGAGAGCAGATTCTGTTGCGCCGCCAGCAGCACCGGATTATGCGCCAGCGCCTGGTCCACCGCCTGCCGCATGGTGACTGGTCCGGTTGGTGGAAGCGGAGAGTTGGGGGGTGGGGCTTGGGCACAGCACACCTGCGCGATGGCCATGCAGAGCAAGAGCGTGATTCGCCTGCGGGAGTTCAATTCTCGAACTCCGTTTCCGGTGTTGGCAGAACGTCGTGCTCGCCCGCGATCCACACGTACAACGTTGGCAGCAGAAAGACGCTGATCACCAGCGCGCCGATCAGCCCGCCAACAATGACGATGGCAAATGGGCGCTGGGAATCTGAGCCGATCCCGTGCGAGGTGGCGGCAGGCAGAAGACCCAGCGTGGCTACCAGCATGGTCATCATGATGGGACGGAGTCTCAGCACGGCGCCTTCAACCGCGGACTCCTCAATAGAATGCCCGCGCACCCGCAGCTGGTTGATGTATTCCAGCATGATGACGCCGGTCTGAACCGAGACCCCGAACAGGGCCAGGAAACCGACGCCGGAGGAAACACTGAAGTTGGTGTGGGTAAACAGCAGTGCCAGCAAGCCGCCCACCGGAGCCATGATGACGTTGCACATAATCAGCAACGCCCATTTGCCCGAACGGAACATGGTGTAAAGAATGATGAAGATGAGGGTGATGGTGATGGGCAACACCAGCATCAGACGCTTGTTGGCTCGCTTCTGGCTCTGGTATTCGCCCGCCCAATCGATGTGGTAGCCGGGAGGAAGCTTGACCTGTTGGTTGACCTTGGCAATGGATTCCTCTACCGTGCTGCCCAGATCGCGGCCACGAACACTGTATTTGATCGCCACATAGCGTTGGTTCGGTTCACGATAAATCTCCTCCGCGCCGTCTTCCGTCTTAACCTGGGTCAACTGGGCGAGTGAAATCCTCTCCCCCGACGGCGACAGCAGACGAATGTCTTCGATGGCTTCGCGCGTATCGCGGTATGGCTTCTGGTAGCGGACCACCAGGTCATAGCGCGCTTCCCCCTGCAACACCTGGCTGACGGCGCCGCCGCCCACCGCGGTCTGAATGGCATCCTGCACATCGGCCACATTGATGCCGAAGCGAGCCGCGGCCGGCCGGTCGACGATGTAATTGAGGTTGGGCTGGCCGATCACCCGGAAAACGCCGAGATCCTGAACCCCCTGAACGCCGCTCATGATGCCGACGATCTGGTTGGCTTTGGTCTCCAACAACTTCAGATCATCGCCGTAGAGCTTGACTGCCAGCTCGCCCTTGACGCCGCTGACCGCCTCCTCCACGTTGTCTGAGATGGGCTGAGAAAAGTTCCATATCACCCCCGGCATCTTCTCCAGTTCGCGATCCATGGCGCCAATCAACTCGTCCTTGTTTTTGTGGAACGCGGGGCGCCATTTCTCTTTGGGAAGTAAATCGACGAAATACTCGGTGTTGAAAAAGCCGGTGGTATCGGTGCCGTCGTCAGGGCGCCCCACTTGCGAGACCACGTCCGTCACTTCTGGAAATGCGGCGAGGATGACACGCGCTCGATTCATGGTGGCCACGCCCGTGGTGGGGCCCGTGCTGGGCGCCAGGGTACCTCTTACCCAGATGGCGCCTTCATCCAGGTGGGGCAGGAATTCGGAACCGATCACGCCGCTCAAGCCCAGAAAGCCTGCCAGCAGCAGCGCACACACAGCGACACCCACGGTGACATGACGATGTTCAATGGCCCAGGTCGCGGAATGGCGGTAGCGATCGGTAATCCAGACCATGACCGGGTTATGCCATTCGCGTGCGCCTTTCCAAAAAAGGAAACTGGACAGCACCGGCGCAACCACCATGGAAAAAATCAAGGCACCAAGCAAGGCAAACGCCACCGTCCAGGCCATGGGTTTGAATAGCCGGCCCTCCACCGCCTGCAAGGTGAAGATGGGAAGATAGGCGGTGATGATGATGCCGATGGCGTAAAAGACCGGCCGCTGCACTTCGTGAGCGGCCTCGCGAATCTGCTCCATGGGGCTGGTGCTATCGGCGCGCCGGCGCCCAAGATGGCGGACGATGTTCTCCACCATAACCACCGTGCCGTCCACCACCATGCCGAAATCGAGCGCACCCAGCGACAGCAGGTTGGCGGGAATATGACGCAAGTCAAGGCAGATGGAAGCAAACAGCAGCGAGAACGGGATGGTGAGCGAGACGATCAGAGCGCCGCGAACATTACCCAGGAAGAGAAAGAGGATGACCACTACCAGGATGATGCCTTCGCTCAGGTTATGCAGAACCGTGTGGGTGGTGTAATGCAGCAGGTCGCTACGGTCAAGGAAAGGAACGACCTTAACTCCCGTGGGCAGGATCTGGTTATTGAGTTCGTTGACCTTGGCGTGTATGCCGACCAGGGTCGAGTCGGAGTCGTCCCCCTTCTGCAGCAGTACGATGCCCTCGACCACATCGTCATCGTCGATGATCTTCCCGTCTTCACGGCGAATGGCCTTGCCGATCTGGCCCAGGCGAATTTTCGGCCCCTGCAAAACAGTGGCAATATCCTTGACCCGGAGAGCGGTTCCGTTGGAAGTCTTGAGCAGGGTCTGCTCAATGTCGTGCACGTTGCGATAGAGGCCCACTTCGCGAACGTTCACCTGCTGCTGGCCCTGCTCGATAAAGCTGCCGCCGGCGTTGATGTTGTTGTTGGCCAGCTGTTGTTCGACCTGGCCGATGCTCAATCCATAGGCGATGAGCTTACCCGGGTCGACCCGCACCTGGTACTCGCGAGTCATCCCGCCGAAGATCGCGACATCGACCACGCCAGGGACAGACTTGAACTGCTTCTGCATCGTCCAGTCCTGGATCGATTTCAGCTCCATGTTGTCGTACGCCGGATTGGTGCTATGCATCGTGTACCAGTAGATTTGCCCCACAGGGCTCCAGTCGGTGCCCATCTGCGGCGTCAACCCCGCAGGCAGCGTGACCTGCGCAAGCCGTTCGAGAACCTTCTCCCGGTTCCAGTCATTGACCGAGGCGTCGTCGAAGATCATCTTGACGTCGGAGAGACCGGCCAGCGAAAACGAACGCAGGTGCTCCATGTGCGGGATGCCGGCCATCTGGATTTCAATGGGTATCGTGACCTGCTGCTCCACCTCTTCGGCAGCGCGCCCAGGCCATTGCGTGATCACCTCGACGTAGTTGTTGGCTACGTCCGGATAAGCCTCGACCGGCAGATTGTGAAATGAGATGGCGCCCCAGACGAATAGCAGGATCGCCGCCGCCAGGACCATGAATCTGTTGTTTAGCGCAAAATCAACCAGATTCCGGATCATTACTGCTCCGCCGAATTCTGCAGCTCAAGCGCATTGGTCACCACCTGCTGACCAGCAGCGAGCCCGGATATAACCTCTTGCCTTCCGTCACCGATCATGTCGCCGCCGACAACGCCCACTCGCTTAAACTTTCCGTCTCCGGCCGGCACATAGACCCAATCACGGTCGTGCAGGTGGAGGATGGCCGAGGCCGGCACCGCCGCGTGGTCCTGGAGCCTGCGGCCGTGAAAGGTAGCCGTGGCAAACATTCCCAGGCGCATGAGGCGGTCAGGATTATTAACCTGAATGCGAACTTTGGCGGTGCGGATGGAAGGGTCAAGAATGGCGTCGATCTCGCCGATGGTGCCCTGGATGACGCGATCCGGATAGGCATTTAGCCGAATGTCGGCGGTCTGGCCCAGGTGGACCATGGGTAGATCGTTTTCATAAACATCACAGATGATCCACACGTGAGAGAGATCGGCTATGGTGAAAGCCGTCGCCGATCCTGATAGCGCGACGCCGGTCGCAGCAGCGTTGGTGACGTTTTGCGCGATGACAACACCGGTTGCGGGTGAATAAACCTTGGCCGTTAATGAGGGATGGTCTTTGTCGACGCCAAGGACGACCAACTGCTGCTCCGCTGCCGTCAGATCGGTCTTCGCATCCTGCTCGGCGTCATCCGCGATTTCCAGTTGGCTCTTGGCGATCGCTCCCTTTTCGTAAAGGATCTTGGCTCGTTCGTCCTGGGTCCGCGCCAATCTCTCGTCGTTGACAGCCTTCAGGTATTGATCGAAGGCGTTCGATATGTCGGTGCTCTGCACCTCCATGATCAACTGGCCCTTCTGGACGAAAGCACCGATCTGGGTGTGAATCGCAACCACGCGCCCGGAGGCTATCGAAATGACTGGGATCTCACGGGAAATATCGGGATTGACCGTCCCGGTGACGTTGAGCGTAGAGGTCGACTGATATTGGGTTGCCGTGACGACGGGAAAACGGTTTGGATGGTCGACGGTGATGAGGCTGACGCCACCCTCGCTCTCCACCTGCACGGGGGGCGGCGCCTGCGCTGCCTGATCATGCTTCTCGCCGCCGCAACCGGCCAATATCCCCAGACTGAGGACCGCCGTTATGACCACCGTGTGCTTCATCAAATAGACCTCACGACCCAATGCAGACTTCCAATCTTTCCCGGGACGAATCTCCACTGCAGGATCAAGCAGTTCGTATGTTTTGTAGAGCAATTGGACGGAGCAGAGACAGAATCGGGGCACACACCCATTCAGCGAAGCCTCGCGTTGATCGTCAGAACCAACCTGTCGCGAATCTTCGGGTGCGCAATAAGCCAGATATTGCGCACCTGTCCGAGTGCCGGCCAATTCCGTGCTGGGCGGGCGTTCGGAACCGCCAGATTCGATGTTACTTGAGGCTGGCGGCCGCGATCGGTCAGTTCCTGGTATCTTTCGATCTAGAGACTACCTGTTTCGTTGCAAATCTCTCATAAAACTTTCGTTAGGAGTTCATAAGCGACCAGCATCAGGTTACACCTCTATCGTAACCGGGATAGATTTCCTGCAAACGATCGATCTCCCGTAACTTGCCCTGTGGCTTGTTTATCAATAGAGTCCTGATCCAGCCGACCAACAAGCAAGCCCTCAGGAAAAGCCCGGGGCCGTTAGAATACAGACGGGACCGAGCCCATCCCGGGAAAGCGAATCGATGCGACTTTTTTTCCATGTTCGTGTGGGGAACACGCAGAACGGCGTACCTGATCGCCGGGTTGATGATCGGGCTAATTGCGCTGGTTGATGCGAATGCCGCCGCCGAGATCCCGCTTGGCTTTCTTTATTTTGCGCCCATGCTGGTGGCCGGCGCTGCCCTGACCCGCTGGGAAATCGGCGTGGTGGCCGCCATCTGTGCCTGGCTGGCAGAGGCCTTCGATGCGTTTCCCTGGGGCCCCAATACCGGCCT
>CAVWRV010000022.1:0-359488 GCA_963757515.1 uncultured Acidobacteriaceae bacterium
GGCCAGGGAAAAATGCTACTGGTTCGACGAACTCTGTACCGTTTATCTTTGTCGTTTGCCCAGCTTTAGTAATACCTGGACTGCAGTCCTGCACGGTGCGGATTTCAACCCACCACTCTTCTACTTGCTGACCCGTGGCGCACAGCGGCTCTTTGGACACGGATTGATTGCGACAAGATTTCCGGCGACGGTCGGCGTCTGGGTATTCGGCCTTTGCCTGTTTCTTTTCGTAGCTAGGCGCACTGGTGTCATTTGCGGCTTTATTGCAGGCGTTTTCCCATTCTTCACTCTTGCCCAGTATTATGCCTCGAAGCCAGGGCACACGGATTAATCCTGGGGTGGTGCGGGCTGGCACTGCTCTGCTGGCAAAGGAATGCAGAGGGCCAATCAAAGTACCTGTGGCTCGCGGGCTTCGAAGTGACTTTATTGGGAGCGTTGCTGACTCACGTGTATGCCATGTACCTGTTCGTTCCGTTTGCCTTGGTCGAACTCTATAACCTCATTAAGAGAGGCCGACCAAACTGGGGCATCATTTGCGCGATGTTATTAGCCCTGGTACCGGTGGTAGCTTTAGTATACCTGCCGCTGTTTCGCATGTACCGGTCGACCGTGCGTGCGGGTTTTTTCGTTCCCCCTCATGAGCTTCTCCAGGGTTTCCTGGTAGATGCGATTGGGCCCGCTTTGAGTATTCTTCTATTATCGCTAATTCTATTCGGACTGGAAGGGATTCGGCGCACCATCGTGGCCACCGCCACGGTAAAGATTCCGACGAGGGAAATATTGGTGGCTGCAGGGTTCACCTGCATTCCTCTGCTTGGGTTTCTTGGATCCAGGCTCAGCCATGGCCCCTTCATCGATCGGTATTTTCTTTCAAGTATCGCCGGCCTGGCGATATTCCTGGGTTTCGCTCATGCTCAGCCCCAAGCCAATTCTCGGACCGCACGGGCATTGGCTACCTGCATGCTAGTGTTTATGATCGGAGATTTGGGGGCGACCACCTATGTCATCGCCGGGTCGCACAGGATGATCCTTGTAGAGCCAAGTAGTCGACTAGTTGTCAACACTACCCCGTCCGACCCTATGCGGAGGTATGGAACGGTGTTGCTTGACCATAATGATCTCGACATCCTGGTACTCCCAAGCATCGAATATTTCTACTTTTTCGAATATGCTCCGCGCTCTATCGTTTCGCATCTCTACTTTTCCGCCCCAGCGGACGATGTTGTCCTTGGGCTCTACGGGAGATTGGACAGTGGGTCCACGTCGATTTCAAGACGACGACGATCGGTCCATTTCTTGCTAGCCACGACAGATTCCTAGTCTATCGAGCGGGACCGGATCAGATCCAGATGTAGTACAGGCAATTGCTAGCCGCGGCTATAGGCTTACATCAGCTCAGGCCGACGCCGGTGGCATTATGTACGAGTATGTGAAATGACTCTCAGTTGTGCCTTGAGTTATTTCTTTAGGTTTTCAAATCCGAGACGGGTTCTCCTTTACTTTTTCGAGGCGCCGGAGGTCGCGAGTCGAGAATTCTTGCCGCCCTTCGTGGCCAGAGTGTTAACTTAAGGTGTGCTAGACGACACCCCAGCTTCCCCGGTAATGCCTTAGAGTCGACCTCGAATGCGAGTCTCTCAATCTGCGGGTACAAAAGGGTTAAGATGAGGTTGTGGCCATGAGTCTTGCGAGCAGCCTGCTGGAGCACAGTTCGGTTTATCGGGCATGGCAGACACCATTCGCAGATAAAAGTTCGCGCCTGTGCTTGCGCACACCCCCATGGGTCGGGTACGCCGAGTGCTCGACGTGGCATGCGGGCCAGGCACGAACACAAAATTTTTCGCCGGCGCAGAATACCTTGGAATCGACTTCAACGAACGTTACATCCAGGATGCACGCCGGCGTTATGGCCGCGATTTTCTAGTCGCTGACGTGCGGAACTATACCGCCTCCCCGGAAGAACGCTTCGATTTCATTCTGGTCAACAGTTTTCTGCACCACCTCGACAATAAGGACACGTTGGCGATCTTGACCCACTTAAGATCTTTGCTGACTGAAGACGGGCATATTCACATGCTGGAGCTCGTCCTGCCCAACAAGCCATCGATTGCGCGCTTGCTGGCCCGGTGGGACCGGGGGAAGTTTGCTCGCCCTCCAGAGGAGTGGCAAAGCCTGTTTGAAGGGCTGTTCGAGCCAGTTGTTTACGAGCAGTATCCGCTCACTGGCATGGGTATCACCTTGTGGAACATGGTGTACTGCAAGGGGCGGGGCCGGACATGAACGGGGCTCCGATGGTCTCGCTGGCCATCCCGGTCTTCAATGAAGAAGCGGTGATCCCTGAGCTTGTTCGCCGTACGACCGCAGTCCTGGACGCCATTCCGGGCGGCCCCCACGAAATTGTTTTGGTAGATGACGGTAACTCCGATAGGACGGTGGAGCTCCTCGAAAGGGCCGCAGAGACGGACCCAAGGATCGTGCTCGTCTCACTTTCTCGCAATTTCGGCCATCAGACGGCGTTGGGGGCAGCCCTGGACCAGGTTTCGGGGGACGTGGCTGTTTTGCTCGACGGAGATTTACAGGATCCGCCGGAGGCTGTGCCCACTCTGCTTGATTGGTATCAGCAAGGATATGACGTAGTCTACGTCCGGCGCACGAACCGGAAGGAGTCCTGGTGGCTGCGTGCTTGCTACTACCTTCTACCGATTGCTGGCCGCACTCTCTTCCGTTCAATTGCCTTTGGATGCGGGCGACTTCGGGCTGATGTCGCGTCGGGTGATCACCGAGATGCGCAGGATGCCCGAAAAGCACCGCTATCTCCGCGGGTTACGCACTTGGGTGGGGTTTCGCCAGATCGGAATACCTATGGAGCGCGCCGCGCGCCACGCGGGCCGCACCAAATACAGTCCGCTCAAGTTGCTCAAGCTTGCATCGGACGGGATATTTGCTTTTTCTATTGCCCCGCTCCGCGCTGCTGCAGCCCTGGGAGCCGGAGCCATTGGCATCTCTTTCCTATTTGCCCTCTACTCTCTTTACGCGAAATTCCGGTTGCACTCTCCTCAGGGCTTCACTGCGCTGATCATGGCCATCATGTTTTTCTCCGGCTTGAATCTTTTTTTTCTCGGGATCATTGGAGAGTACGTGGGCCGGGTATATGAGGAAACGAAGGGTCGTCCGCACTATGTCGTGCTGAAGATAGTAAGACACAACGCCGCCAGCAAGAGGGCGGAGAAAGATAACCCGCAGCCCGAAAACGCAGTGTACCGTTAAGGCAAGCGGACTGATTCAAGTAGTGATCTGAAAGGGCCTGGTGGACCCAAAATACGGCGAAGCATATCGTGAGCTTTTTGATAGACATTGGTGGTGGCGTTCGTACCGAACTGATCGTTGACAGGCTTCGGCGAATGCGACCAGCACGCCGGGGGGACCGCATTCTGGACATCGGGTGCGGGGATGGTCTGTTTTTCGATCGGCTCGCCGATTTTGGTGAAGTGGAAGGCGTAGAACCTTCCGCGGATCTGGTCAGCCCTCATAACCCGCACCGAGCCGCATATATGTCTGTCCTTTTGACGAGATGTTCCGTCCTGGCAAGCGATACTCCCTTATTACCATGCTGGATGTACTTGAGCACCTGGAGCGCCCCATCGGCGCGCTAAGACACGCCCTGGAACTTCTAACGCCGGATGGTCTCATGGTCATCACCGTGCCTGCCTTGATGGCGCTGTGGACGAACCACGATGTAATGAACCACCACCTAACTCGCTACACGAAGCGGAGCTTTCGCCAAGTTGCCCATCGGGCGGGCTTCGATATCCAGAGAGCGGTATCTATATCACTGGACATGCCCCGTGAAGTTAGGGGTGCGCGTCTTGGAGAACGTGGTACATCGCCAGCCCGAACCCCCCAAGATCCCAGTGGACTGGGCGAATGATGTCCTTTTCCGGGTGTCACGGTTCGAACAAAAGACTCTGAGTGCTTTGCCCATGCCGTCGGCAGCTCGCTACTGGTCGTAGGCGGCCGGAGAAACAGCGAAATCATGTAGGCCTCCAAACAGAAGGTTAACCGGTGAACGACCACGCGATTCGACCGTCACCGAACTCAAGAGGATTGCAAGATGAAAGTGTTGGTGACCGGAGGCGCTGGCTACATCGGATCTCATGCCGTACGAGAGCTCCGCGCGGCATGCCACGAGGTGATTGTCTATGACAATCTCTCTACCGGCCACCGCGAACTCGTCGATGGAGTCCACACGACTGTGGCAGACATCGCGGACCATGCCCCTTTGCTCAGGGCTCTTCGCGGAGTCGACGCGGTGATGCATTTCGCGGCTTCTGCCTATGTGGGCGAGTCGATCGAGAATCCGCGCAAATATTTTCACAATAATGTGGAGTCTGCTCTCAGACTGTTGGACACAGTGCTGGCCAGCGATGTGCGGCTATTTGTCTTCTCCTCCAGCTGTGCAATCTACGGAGTGCCGCAGCACCTTCCGATCGAGGAGTCTTCGCCGAAGAACCCGATCAACCCCTACGGCGCAACCAAACTGTTCTTTGAACAGGTTCTTGCGGCCTACCGATACTCTCACGGGTTGCGACATGTGTGCCTTCGATACTTCAACGCCGCCGGCGCTCATTCCGGTGGTGAAATCGGCGAGTACCATGATCCTGAGACACACCTGATCCCGCTCGCGTTCAAGGCGACCCTGGGCACCGCGCCCCCCTTGAAAATCTTCGGCAAAGATCTACCCACAACCGATGGAACCTGCATCCGCGATTTTGTCCACGTTTCGGATTTGGGTAGGGCGCATGTCAAAGCGCTGGAATATCTGTCGAGCGGGGGGACTCTATCGCTTTGAACGTTGGGACGGGCCGGGGAACTTCGATTGGCTCGTTACTCGCTGCGGTTAAGAAGATTACCGGCCGGGAGGTCCCGCACGAGTTTGCCGCCGGTCGACGCGGGGATCCCCCCGCACTCTATGCAGACCCAAGCCTCGCACGCCGGGTGCTTGGTTGGGCGCCTGAATTTGATCTTGAATGCATTCTGCGCACCGCTTGGGAATGGGAGACACAAGGCTTGGCGCGTCTCGTTCCACCTGTTAGCCGCCGCTAGATTCCTGGACTTGAGGCCGGCTAGATTACCGCCCCGGCGTTCAGGGCAAACGACATTTTTCTTTCCCATTCCGTCATGATGATCTACCGGCTGTTATCTGAAGGGGAACGGGCAACAAGTGCAACGGGCCGCTGCAGTTTACAATTTTACAGCGGCCCTCGTCGCGTTTAGCCGATCAGGAGTTCATGCAGAAAATAAAGAAGATAGTGATTATCGGGGGGTGCGGCCACGTGGGCCTTCCCCTGGGCATCGTCTTCGCCAATTGCGGACTCGATGTCGTCCTTCTTGACCGCGATCAGGCCAAGATCGATATTGTTAACAAGGGCCAAATGCCTTTTATGGAGACCAATGCCCTTGAGCTGCTGGGGCGGGTTGTGGGCAAGAAACTGGTCGCCACCTCCGATGCTTCCTGCCTGGGCGATTCGGACGCAGCCATCGCGGTCCTGGGAACCCCTGTCGATGAGCACTTAAATCCTACTGTCACCGACCTTTATCAAAGCATTGACGAGGTGATCGCCCGGATGCCGGAGAAGGCTCTCCTGGTCCTGCGCAGCACCGTATATCCAGGGGTCACCAAGCTGGTTTACGAGCGCTTGCAGGCCTCGGGGCGCAAAATCCTCTTGTCCTTTTGCCCGGAGAGAATCGCCGAGGGCAAAGCCATGGAAGAGATCCGGACTCTGCCGCAGATTATCTCTGCGTTCGACCCGGAATCCCTGGCTCGTGTGCGCGAGCTGTTTTCCATCATTAATGACGATCTGATCGAGCTGTCCCCGCTGGAAGCGGAGCTGGCCAAGCTGTTCACCAATAGCTGGCGCTATATGAATTTCGCCATCTCCAACCAGTTTTACGTGCTGGCCGAGAGCTATGGCCTGGACTTCCAGCGCATCTATGATGCGGTGACCCATCGCTATCCGCGCATGAAGAGTTTCGCCAAAGCTGGTTTTGCCGCCGGACCCTGCCTGCTGAAGGACACGTTGCAGCTATCTGCGTTTTCCGGCAACAATTTTTTCCTGGGCCATTCCGCCATGCTGGTCAACGAGGGCTTCCCAACTTCATCGTGAACCAGCTGCGGCAACAGCAAAAACTTCGCGATAAAGTGGTCGCCGTCCTGGGTATGGCGTTCAAAGGGGAGTCCGACGACAAGCGCGAGAGTCTTTCCTACAAGCTGCGCAAGTTGCTGATGGTGGAAGCGAAGGAAGTGCTCTGCACTGACCCCTACGTGGTCGACCCGAAACTGGTTCCGCTCGAAGAGGCCGTGCGCCGTGCCGACATCTTCGTTCTGGGCGCACCGCACGCCGCTTATCGCGACCTGCAGATTTCCGCCGATAAGGTCGTGATCGATGTTTGGGGCTTCTGGCCGAACCGCCATCAAACTGCAGCAGGGGGAGATCCCGCATCGTGAAAGTACTGGTTACTGGCGCTTCCGGCTTTATCTGTGGATATCTGATCCAGGAACTGCTGGATAACGGGTACGAAGTCGTCGGTCTCGACAACTTCAGCAAGTACGGGCGGCTGCAAAAGTCCTACGATTCCCACCCCCGCTACAAGCTGGTCGAAGGGGACGCAAAAGACGTCGAGTTGATGAAGGAGCTTCTCGCCGACTGCGACCACTTTGTTGCCGCGGCCGCCATGATTGGAGGCATCTCGTACTTCCACGAGTTTGCCTACGACCTGCTGGCGGAAAACGAGCGCATTATCGCCTCGTCTTTCGACGCAGCTATCTGGGCCCACAAAGAACGCAAGCTGAAGAAGATCGTGGTGCTCTCCTCCAGCATGGTGTTCGAGAGCACCACCGAATACCCCACGCCGGAAGGCGCGGAGCGGCGCTGCCCGCCGCCGCGCTCGACGTACGGCTTCCAGAAGCTTGCCATCGAGTACTTTGTTCAAGGCGCCTTCGAGCAGTACAAGCTTCCCTACACCATCGTGCGCCCCTTCAACTGCGTGGGCATCGGGGAAAGGCGTGCCTTGTCTGACCGCGACATCATGAGCGGCAACGTACGCTTAGCCATGTCTCACGTGGTGCCGGACCTGGTACAGAAACTGGTGAAGGGCCAGGATCCGCTGCACATCCTGGGCGACGGAAAGCAGGTGCGCCACTACACCTACGGCGGCGACCTGGCGCGGGGAATCCGCATTTGCATCGAGCATCCGCGGCCCTGAACCAGGACTTCAACCTATCCACGCCCGTGCGCACCACGGTGCTGGAACTGGCAGAGGTGATCTGGAGAAAGATTCACGGTTCGGGCAAACCATTCCGCTATGTGAGCGACCCCGCTTACGAATACGATGTGCAGGAGCGATCGCCGGAGGTCGGGAAGGCGCGAGACTTGCTCGGCTTTGAAGCACCACGCCCCTCTCCGACATCCTGGATGAGGTCATCCCCTGGATCGCGGAGCAGGTGAAATAGGTCAGATGTGAGCGAATGCGTGCTCACCAGTATCGACAGGAGATTAAATGGACAGACCGCTAACCATCGTCATTCCCGTCTACAACGAAGGGGCAAATTTTCCCGCTCTGTGGTCAGAGATGACGGCGCATCTCGACTTTCCCTTTACCGCGTTTGTGGCCTACGACTTTGACGGGGACAACACCCTTCCGGTGGCGCAGCAGATCATTGCGCAGGGTGAGACCCGATTGAGGTTGGTCAAGAACACCTACGGCCGAGGGGTGGTGGGCGCGATCCGAACCGGGTTCGATGCGGCGCCTCCCGGACCTGTGCTGGTGGTGATGGCGGATCTTTCGGATGACCTGGCGCAGGTTCGCAGGATGCTCGAACTCTACCGGCAGGGGAGCCACATCGTCGTCGGCAGCCGCTATATGAAGGGCGGACGGCTCATCGGAGGCCCCTGGTTCAAGCAATTGCTTTCACGGCTGTCCGGGCTGACTTTATGCTGGTTCCGCGGGATACCGACGCACGATGCAACCAACGCATTCAAGATCTACGATCGCGCCATGCTGAGTAGCATCCGGATCGAGAGCAAGGGCGGATTTGAATTGAGCCTGGAGATTACGATAAAGGCTTTTCTTGCCGGCTATACCATTTCCGAGACACCCTCAACGTGGCGGGACCGGACCGCTGGAACCTCGCGCTTCAAGTTGTGGCAGTGGCTGCCTCACTACCTCAAATGGTATTTCATGGCCTTTCAACCAAAGTCCGGAGATGAGGCGCACACCGGGAGGAACTTCGGCCGACGTGAATTCCGGGAGCAGAATTTCTGTGTCCCGGTGCCCTTCTAAGCAAGAGACGCCAAGCGTTGCCCGTTCCATGGATGCATTGCGGTGTCGAGTAAAATCGCTGACATGCCATCACAGGTTCTAGCAAGGGTGCGACCGAAGACACTTATCGCAACAATCTTAGTGGCACTCCCGCCAATCCTTTTCTATGGGATTCTCTTCGCTAAGGCAATCAATCTCCCATTTCAGGACGATTATGAGATGGTGCTCGATTTTCTGAATCGGATGGCGGAACAAAAAAGTGTTTCTGCTAAAGTTTCTTACTTTTGGTCTGCACAGTTTAACGAGTATAAGCTTTTCTTGGCGCATGGTATTGGCTGGTTGCAATACGCGCTCTTCGGGCATATCAGTATAGAGCTTCTATGCGCGCTGGGCAACGGATTCGTTCTCTTGCTCGCGATCCTGCTCTGGAAGATGTTTCTTCCCATCACAACGACCTTGTTGACCGCATCGCGTTGTTCATCCCTGTATCCTGGCTCCTTTTCAGCTTCAATATGTTGAGACCCTCAACTGGGCGATGCCCTCGCTCTCAAACTTGCCCGTGCTGTTCTTCTCGCTCGGCGCAATCTATTTTCTACGTGCAAGAGACTCGCCGGGCCTTCTGTGGGGCTCTTGCCTGCCTCATTTTGGCGGTTGCGTCCCTGGCGAACGGGATTCTTGTGATTCCGGTCGGCCTTCTGATCCTCGCTGTGAACCGCCGCTACGCGCGCCTCGTGGGGTGGCTTGTCATCTCTGCTGGATGTATTGCGGCATATGCATATCGCTACAATGTCATGTCATCACAGAGCCGGGTTCAACATTCAGTTCTGTCAACTGTGATTCGGGCTCGACCGCTTTTCGTGCTCGCCTTCATCGGCAACGTCGCGGCCCTTCCTTTCCGCGGAATTAATTATCATGTTGTGGTCTTACTTAGCGTTTTACTGGGTCTTCTTCTTTGCGGCTTCTTTGTTGCCCTGGCGATGAGAGGCTACTATCGCAGAAATCCCGTCGTCTCTTACTGCGTTCTGTATCTGTTGTTGACAGCAATCGGAGTTGCCGGCCTCAGGTCGGACATGGGTTTAGTGCTAAGTTTTTCCCTAAGATATCGAATCTATTCCGCGTTGCTGTTAATTTTTGCATGGTTCGCAATCGTCGAGGAGTTTTCTCCCGAATCGGGCGGTTCTCCTCGCCGCAATCGCATCCTGCTGTCTGTGATTGTATGTACCGCTCTGTTCTCTCTGAGCATGGACACGTGGGGGTTGGTTTACACCTTTACCGGAGCGCAACGCAGAAGCGTTTTGGGGATGGCTACTTTCGAGCATCCGGTTCCTGGAGAGGCGAGCAATGGACCGGTCCTCCAGGTTCCGGATCATGATGCCCGGTTTGACTTGCTCGCCCGGCGGGCCCCTGAGATTCTGAAACAATCAATGAAGCTCGGCAATATCAGCCACCGGCGTATTAGCGGGTAATTTCGGCGAGCCTGGCGGCGATCTGAACAGCCCTCCGGGCCTGAGTGAGAACTAACACACCATGTCCCTACGCGAACGCAGGATTTCCTGTGAAACCTGGTGGCGTTGGCGAGGCTCATGAGGGCTTTTTAACAAGAAACAAGACCCTCAGGGCTGAGAGGTTGCGGAAAAACTCACACTTAACAGAAAGGCACGGCTTCAGCCGTGCCGAAATCAAGCGACGAATCGGGCTTCAGCCCCTGAGGTACGGTTCTTCCTGCATATCAGCGGGGCTTCAAGAAAAATCGTACCTCAGGGCCTGAAGGCCATAAAGTTTCAGCTTTGTGGCGGCACGGCTAAAGCCGTGCCCTTCGTTTAAGTGTGAGTTTTCCCGCAACCTGTGGAAGCCCGTACCCTTCACTTCATAGGCCCCGCCGGAGCCTGGCCCACTCAAGCCAAACAATGCTAAGTTCCGGGACGTCCTTTCCAAAACAAGGCTTGAATGGGGCACCCTCTGCCTTTTTCCGCAGCCTGTATTCCTCCGCAAAAAGTTCAGTGATAGACAGTCACCTATCCTAGGTGACTAAACACCTGCCTCACGGGGTTACCGCGGGAACGAAAACAAGCGCTGCGATTCGTCGAACCATAGTCAACCGGGATCTATTAGGGCATGGCAGGTTATACCTTCATTGATCCAACACCGTACGAGTTCACCGCTATCGCAACGCCGCCCTCCGATCGGCCATGGAACATGAAACCCGGGCAGGAGGAGACACTTATACCGCTTATACCGCTTATGGCGCACTATTTTGCACAAGAAATCGCCGCCGGGGTTTCTGCGGCCTCTAAACCCCTCTATCATTTTCAGGCTTACGGCACGGTCCATGCATTTCCAGGAAGTGGTATTTCGTTTTGAGAGATAAAGTTAGTGGCATAACAAAATGTCATCCCGGAGCGCAGCAAGTGGACGGACCTGCTGTTTCTTTTTCCAGTTCTGACACGGACCCTTGCAGGCAGAAGATGTCAGCAGGCGAAGCCGTCCTGATCTGCTGTTCTTTGCTGTCTCTGGTTGTCTCCTGCATTCTTTGGTCGGCCCGTAAGCAAGAGTGGGTCGACGAGATTTATACCTGGACCGAGGTCAACGACCGCTCCCTGTGGCACCTGTATTCCGCCATCCAACACGGCGCTGACGGCGGGATGCCGCTGTTTTATACAACTGCATGGGCCTGGGCGAAGATCTTCGGCGGCGGCACGCTGGCGCTTCGGCTCTATTCCTGTCTTACCATCTGCGGCGCAGTGGTCGTTGTCTGGCGTACTCTTCGCCGGGCGTACGGCGTGGGTTCGACTGCGTTTGGCACCCTGATGGTCTTCGGTACATCCGTACTTGTCCTCGACCAGAATGCGGAGGCGCGTTTCTACGGGCTTTACACCTTAACCGTCGCCATCGTGATTGCTTTCTATGCTCGATTGGCGGAGCAGGAAAACCCCACCAGAAAGCTGCTGGCCGGGGCAATGCTGGCGCAGGCAGCTCTTGTACTGTCGCATGTTTTTGGCATCCTCTACGGAGCGCTCGTTCTCCTGGCTCTTATCCTCTTCGATGCCGGCAAACGGCGCTTCCGGGTGAGGGTTTACCTTTTCCAGGCGGCGGGCTGGCTGGCGCTTCTCATCTGGCTACCGGCGATACGAGCCTCCATAGCCGCCGGCAAGCCGCATGGATGGATTCCCATGCCAGTCATCCGTGATGTCCTGACTTCCTACAATTTCGATATGTGGCTAAACCCCATCCTTCTGTTGCAGTCCCATGCTTCTTTGACAGAACGCCACTACGAAAGCCTGCTCGTCCTGGCAATCCAGGATTCCCTGCTGCTCATGGTGGCCGCCGCCGTTCTCACCGCGTTGGTAAGACTATGGCGCGACCTTAGCGGCGATCGGAGCAAGCGGGAATTCTTTCTGATGATGGTCGCATTATCCATACTCACCCTTCCTCTCATCCTGGTAATGCTGTCGCACCTGGTAACCCCGGTTTACGTTCCGCGTTATACCCTCCCAAGCGCAGTGGGGATGGCGTTTATCCTGGCTGCGCTTGCCGATGCACTCGGGCTCGATCGCATTCGCAAGCTTCCTTTTGCAGGTGTGGCATGGGCCATCGTGCTCGCGATTTTAGTTAGCATGCCGGTTATCTCGGCACTCATTCTCGACTCCAGTTCGGCCAGTCCGGAGTACCTTGACGTAGCGCAGCTGGACGCGGCTGTACCCGGCAACGTCCCCGTAGTCGTAGGATGGCAGCATGACTTTTTCAAAGTGATGCGCTATTCAAAACGGAGGGATCCATACGTCTTTCTGCTCGATTGGACCACTGCTCTGAAAGGAGACGCGGAATTCATTCCCGACTTTCATCTTATGAGCAGCTACCGCCAGGCAGGCTACTACTCTGACAACATCCAAGATCAAACCGACTTCCTCTGCAGACATTCCTATTTCCTGGTGCTCGACAATCCGGCCATGAGCTGGCTGGATGTCGTGGGTAAAGAGGTACCGGGTTTGCAACCCAGAGTGATCGCAACCATCGATGACGACCGAACGCTCTTTTCGGTCCGCAGGACCGGGTCCTACGCTGCGTGTGACGCCAGACAAGTCCATGCACCGCACGAGCTATGAGAAGATGAGTGCCGGCGAAGACTTGCGCAGCGGCCGCGAGTCCCGAGCGGGGCCGCGGAAGGCCGGGCCTGCCGGAGTGGGTGGCCCTGGGCCTTTATACGGCCGTGCTGGGGTTCGCTATTCGTCTAGGCAGGAACCGACTTGCGGGGTACGCTGCGCTGCTGATTGTGGTCATCTTTCTCTTGCACCAGGATCTCCGGGTCATTCGGCTACGATCCCCCAAAGATATAGCTCTACTCGAGCAGGTGCGACCAGACCTTCCGATTGTTGCGGCAGGTGGCTTGACCTTCTTTGAGATGAACCATCATGAGGATTCCCGCTTACTATCCCGGCTCTACTACCTGAAAGATCGCTCGCTCTCAATTCAATATGTGCATACCAACTTCTTCGATGACTTCGACGACTTCGATACTATGCGCGACTTCTTTCCGATCACGGGACACGTGGCGCAGTATAACGAATTCGTTCGTGAGCATCGGGAGTTCCTGGTCTTAGGGTCCTACAACGCCTACGAGTGGCTATTACCGAAGCTGCACGATGAGAATGCGCAGATTTTGCTGATAAAGGATTATGCTGGGCAAACGCCTTACATAGACTCGGGTTTATATCTTGTCACGCTTCCGCCAGAGGTTAAGTCCTTCTGACCGTGGCGAGCCGTGGCGGCGATCTGGATAGCCCTCCGGGCCTGCGTGAGAACTGGGCACAGCACCAACAAGGGCACGGCGGGAGTTCACCTCCTGCTTTTCCACATCATTATTTACATGGGCCTCTGGACGGTAGTTCTCGTCGCTTATAGCGTGATAGCACCAAGACTTGGGCTGTCGGGTACGCCAGCAGCTTTGCTGCCCGCCACCAGGCAAGATGATCAAATTAATTGCTTGGTCATCTTGAGCATCTTCGTGAAACAAAGGACTTATTTGACAACCTTACCAAATCGCTGCGGACCGGATATCGACTTTGTCATCCTGGCCGGCATTGGAGCGTATGGGTGAGGAGCTTACGGAAGGCTTCACCCGAGTTGCCAGGCGCAGCGGCCGCGACGCCCGAGCGGGGCCGCGGAAGGCCGGGCCTGCCGGAGTGGGTGGCCCTTGGTCTCTACGCGGCCGTGGTGGCATTCGCGATTCGTTTCCATGAGCCGTGGGCAGATGAGGCGCAGGCATGGCAGATTGCTCGGTCGCTGCCACTGTGGCGGATGTTCCATGTGCTTCGTTATGAGGGTTCGCCTGGGCTGTGGCATCTGCTGCTCTGGTGCCTGAACCGGCTGCATGTGTCGTATGCGGGGATGCATTGGGTGACAGGCGTGGTGGCGCTGGGGGGAGTGGCAGTTTTGCTCTTCGACTCACCCTTTCCGCGATGGCTTAAGCTGCTGCTGCCGTTTGGCTTTTTTCTGCTGTTTCAATACGCCGTGGTAGCGCGGAACTATGTGCTCGCGCCCCTGCTCCTTTTTCTGCTGGCCGGGTTGTGGAGCAAGCGATTGGAGCGGCCCATGGCGATTGCTGTGGTGCTGGGGCTGCTGGCGAATGTGGCGCTCCATGCGGCCATGTTCTCCGGAGGGTTTGCCCTCGTGTACGCCTTGGAGATTTGGCTGGCCTGGCGAAATGAGGGCGCCTGGCCGGCGCAACCGCGTCTTGGCGTGGCGGCCGTGCTGTTGCTGATTTTCTATACGGCGGCGATCGTAACCGCGAAGCCGCCCACGGATGTTGCGTCTCCGCAAGGGCAGTCGCCGGTGACCGCGGTAGAGGCACGCAAAGTCGAACAACTCAGGCTCTTGCGCCATGGCCACTCCCTGCGGGCGATTGCCTACCAGTTTGAGGAGCGGCTCACTCCGCCGCTTGCCAATGGCCTGGTGCTTCCCCTGGCGGCGGCTCTGATGTTCTGGGCGATCCTTGCCTGGGCACTCTTCAAGGAAGACAAGCTTCGCTACCTGATCCCGGGGGCGCTGTTTGTGCTGTTCTGCCATTATGTGGCGGCGCGGCCATGGCACACCGGGCTCATGACGCCCTATTTGATTGCCGTGCTGTGGATGATCTGGCCCGATCAAGGTCGATTCAACGCGCGAGCGCGACACGAGCAGGCGGTGCTGGCCCTCTTTTTTCTGATCACGCTGGTGCAAATTCGATGGGCGGTCTTCGCGCTCAAGTTCGACCACGAACAGGCTTATTCGCCGGGCAAGCAGACTGCGGCCTTCTTGCAACCATACGTGGATCGGGGCGCAAGCATCCTGGAGACGGGCAACCACTTTGACGCGGTGGCGCTGGAGCCCTACTTCGAACGCAAGGTGTTCGCCAACGAACCCTACGGCTTCCACTGGTGGAGTACGTGGAACGGCGCGGAAGAAAACTATTCGTCGATGGTGGTTCGCCGGCCTGCCATCGTGCTGGTGCAGTGGCTCGCAGACGGCGACACACGGCCATCCCAGGAGGCCATCGATCTGATTCCCGAAGTGCCGGAACTGCGGACGCTGGGGTACCGGAATACCCACGTCTTCTGCGGAGAAATGCCGGTGCAGGGCGCGGCCATTCTGGAAAGCCATTGCGAGCTGGTTTTTGAGCCAACATCCGGTACTATCAGGTGACAGTCTTCAAGGACAACGATAGCGACGTTAACCAGACTATCCTCTGGAGTAGTGTGTCACTCCTAGCATCGTGTATGTGATGTGGCGCGCAACGGGGTTAAGAATCTTGACCTACTACGAACCCGGGTGCCCCATATCTCGCTCGTTTTTCGCGAGATGTGGGATTCCACTGCACTGCGACTGGCATCCGTTCAGGTGATAAAAGGGCGACCAACGGTCGCCCCCCACATCTCGCGAAAAACGGGCGAGATATGGGGCCCGGGTTCGTGGCAGGTCAATCGCAGGACGACATACGCCGGGCAAAGTAGCTAATTATCATTTATGGACCTTCGAGAAGAAATATCAAAGTGGGGGATTTCGTTTTTTCCTTACTTTCGGCAAGCTGAAATATGCCGCGCTGTAGATAGCCAGTTCGACATAGGACTAAGAGCCCAGGTAGAAGCGCTCGTAGAACCCTGCCAGGTTTCATCTGCACATTGACAAACCAGGACCGCGACAAACATTTCAGGAGCTGACCTCGTGCGACCTTATTTTGGTTTTTTATCCGTGGTTTCTTTGCTTACCGTTTTGACGGGATGCAGTGGCGGCGGCGGCAACTCAACTAATGCCGGGACGACCACTACGACGTTGGCGGCGCCGGCAGACTTTACCCTGGCCATCGTTCCCTCGACGATTACGCTTACTGCCGGCGCCTCTGCGCAGGCGATCGCGATTACCGCCTCACCCACCAACGGCTTTACGGGAAATGTAAGCGTTGCGGTTGGTTCATTGCCCACCGGGGTCACCGCTTCCCCGATGAGCCTATCCCTGACCCCAGGCTCGCTGCAGCAGATTACGGTGACCGCGGGCCCCACCGCGGCGGCGGGAACCGCCAGCCTCGCTCTCCAGGGCACGTCGGGTTCGCTCACCCATAGCGTCACCGCGGCGTTGACGGTCAATGCCGCGCCGCCAGTGTCGACCACTGCTTCGTTAAGCGCTACTTCTTTTAACTTCGGCAATAACCTGGTCAATAACGTGGTCACCCAGTCAGTGGTTACGGTTACCAATACCGGCTCGGCTGGGCTGACCCTGAACCCTAGTATTACCGGCGATACAAGCTACGCGCTGGTAAGTACCGGCTCCTGCGGCACCCAGGTGGCGGCGGCGGCCAGCTGCGCCATGATGGTGAGTTACACGCCCAAAACAGCGTCTGCTCCGGGCACGCAGAACGCGGTCCTGAATCTCGGGTTCGGCGACGTGCCTGCCGGAACCGCGCAGACCGTGGCCCTTTCCGGAACCTCGGCCTCGCTGCCGGCTGGACAGGTAACCGCCACGGATAACCCTCAAGTAGCGCTGTACACCATGACGCTCCCCTTTGCCGGAAACATGACCGTGAGCTTCGGACCCAGCACCACTTACGGGTTGAAGACCTGGGCGCAGTCGACAGCGGACAGCGGGGGCCAGGTAAGCATCTTTGTCGCCGGAATGAAGGGCAGCACTACCTACCATATGCAGGCCGCGGTTCAGTTCACCAACGGCATCAACGCTGCCGACATCGACCATACGTTTACCACCGGGCCTGTACCGGCCAACATGGTGGGTAACTTCAAGGCAACCACAGCGGCGGGCATGACGCCGCAAAGTGGGGTCGAATTGCTGAATCCCGCAAGCGGCATCGTTTCGGGAGTGGTGGTGACGGATTTGGCCGCGAATATTCTCTGGGCCTACCCGAGTCCCGGAGGCTCCAGCGGCTTCACCCAGGGCGTCAAAGTGCTTCCCAACGGGGACTTCCTGATGGCTATCGGGGAGAACTCGAGCAACGCTCTCACGCAAAACCTTCCCTATTATGTGATCGACGAGATTCGTGAGGTGAACCTGGGCGGCGACACGGTGCGGGAAATCTCGATCACCGATTTGAACGCGGCGCTCAAGACTGCCACCTGCGCGGAATGCAACGTGGTTCTGCAGACCTTCCATCATGACGTGACACCGCTGCCGAACGGTCACTGGCTGGTGCTTGCCAACACCCTCATGCACCTAACCAGCACCACGACCCCTGCCCTGACCAACGCGCCGCCGACCTATGTACTGGGCGACGTGATCGTGGACCTGGATGAGAACATGAAGCCTGTTTGGGCCTGGAATGAATTCAATCACATGGACCCCAACCGGCATCCCTACCTGTTTCCCGATTGGACCCATACCAACGCGGTGCTTTATTCGCCCGACGATGGCAATATTCTGGTCTCCATCCGCCACCAGAATTGGATTGTGAAAGTGGACTACCAGGACGGGAAGGGCTCGGGTGGAATCCTCTGGCATTTGGGGGCGGGCGGGGACTTCGCGCTGAAGGGTGGAACGGATCCAACCGATTGGCCCTACGCGCAGCACATGCCGAGCTTCTTCAGCACGAACAGCACGGGCGTGTTTTCGCTCGGCGTGATGGATAACGGGGATGACCGGATGTTTCCCGTAGGCGTCACTTGCGGGGCCAAGGGAGCTCCAGCTTGCCTGTACACAACGCTTCCGATCTACCAGATCGACGAGAACGCGAAAACGGCAACGCTAACGTTTCACCAGATCTTGCCTACCAACCTCTACAGCTTTTTTGGAGGCGGCATCGATCCATTGGCCAACGGCAATGTGGAGTATGACCTTTGCGGCGTGGGCAGCGGCTCCTGGGTTTATGAGGTGACGCAACAGAGCACACCGCAGACGGTTTGGAGTCTGCAGAGCACCGGGGCCAATCTCTATCGCGCGTTTCGCCTGCCCAGTTTTTATCCTGGCGTGCAGTGGTAGAGTTACAGGCTGGTTGACTTGCTGTCGACCAGCGAACGCGCGCGGGCGATGAAGTCTTCGAGCGGCATGGCGCCCTGATCGCCCTGGCCGCGGACGCGCAGGCTGATGGCGCCGGTTTCCGCTTCTTTGTCTCCGACCACCAGGATGTAAGGCAGCTTCTGCAAGCGTGAAGTCGCGGATCTTGGCGCCCATTTTCTCGTTGCGGTGATCGACCTCCACCCGCAGGCCGGCGTTCTGTAACGTCGCCTGTATCTTTTTTGCGTAATCGCAGATGACGCTCACTGATGGGCACAATGCCGGCCTGCACCGGCGCCAGCCAGAGCGGGAAGGCGCCGGCATAGTGCTCCACCAGCACGCCGAAAAAGCGCTCTACCGAGCCGAAGAGCGCGCGGTGGACCATCAGCGGTTGATGGCGCTCGCCGTCTTCCCCCACATACTCCATCTCAAAACGCGCCGGCATGTTGAAGTCGAATTGTACCGTCGACAGTTGCCATAGGCGCCCCAGTACGTCCACCAGCTTGATGTCGATCTTGGGACCGTAAAACGCGGCTTCCCCACGGATGGTCTTGTAGGGAATGGCCTTCCGCGCCAGGGCGCTCTCAAGCGAGCCGATGGCCAAGGCCCAGTTTTCGTCCGAGCCGGTGTAACTCTTGCGGTCTTTCGGATCCCAGGTGGATAGCTCCACCTTGAATTCCGTAAAGCCAAAGGTGTTGAGCACCAGCTGGGCGAACTCGATGCAGCCCACAATTTCGTCTTCGATCTGCGCCGGGGAGCAGAAGATGTGGGCGTCATCCTGGGTGAAGCCGCGGACGCGCAGCAGCCCATGCATGGTGCCGGAACGCTCGTAACGATACACATTCCCCAGCTCCGCATAGCGCACCGGCAGATCACGGTAGCTCTTGGGCGAGTTCTTGTAGATGAGAATGTGGAACGGGCAGTTCATCGGTTTCATCCGGTAATCCGCGTCGTCCAGCTCCATCGGGGTGAACATGTTCTGCGAGTAGAAGCCTTCATGGCCGCTGATCTGCCACAGATTCACCCGCGCCACGTGCGGCGTATACACCAGCTCGTAGCCGCGCTTCAGGCACTCGTCCCGCATCCAGTCTTCCATGATCCGGCGCACCATGGCGCCTTTGGGATGCCAGAAGATCAGTCCCGGCCCGGCAACCTCCTGGATGGAGAAAAGGTCGAGCTGCTTGCCCAGGACACGATGATCGCGGCGCTGCGCCTCCTCCAGGCGGGCAAAGTGCTGCTCCATTTCTTTGTTGGAGAAAAATGCGGTGCCGTAAATGCGCTGCAGTTGGGGATTGTTTTCGTCCCCCAGCCAGTAGGCCCCGGCCAGGTTCATTACTTTGTAGGCCTTGACCCTGCCGGTCGAAGGCACGTGCGGCCCGCGGCAAAAATCTTCAAAGGCGCCGTTGCGGTAGAAGGAAATATTCTCGCCCGGCTTGGTGAAGCGCTCGACAAAGTGGGCCTTCATGAAATCGTTGCCCGCCTTGAAGCGCGCCAGGCTCTGGTCGCGAGGCTCCCATTCGCGCACGAAAGGCTCGTTGCGCGCGACCACTTCCGCCATCCTGGCTTCGATGGCTTTCAGGTCTTCGGGGGTAAAGGGCGTTGGCCGGTAGAAATCGTAAAAGAAGCCGGCATCCGTGGCCGGACCATGGCCGAGCTTGGTCTCGGGATAGAGCTCGAGCACCGCGGTCGCCATCACGTGCGCGGCGGAGTGGCGCACCACTTTCAGCGCGTCCGGCATCTTTCTCGGTCAGAAGCTGCAACGACATGTCCTCGTTAAGAGGAGTGCTCAGATCCACCAGGCGTTCGGCGTCTGCTTGCTCAGCGGCATACATGCCGGCTTCCGGCGTCTTCTTCGGCACGCCTCGGGCAGCCCGTCGCTGGTCTTGCCGCGACCGTTCACGCGGGCGAATGCGGGCCACGATGGCGGCGGCCGCCAGCCGCGGTGAGATGCTCTGGGCAACGTCGAGGGGTGTTGATCCGGCGGGGAATTCTTTGATGGAGCCGTCGGGGAGATGAACCTTTATCGAGTCTGCGATCGCTGTCATTTTCCTGGGTTAAAGCTCAAGGATATGTGTCTGGCGTAGCCCTCATCGCGTCGAGAGCCATGAGGTCCGCAATGAGCCTACACCAGCGCAGAGTGGGTCATGGCCTCGAGGACGGAGAGAGGCGAGGATTCCGGAGAGACCATGGCCTGGTGTTCCACCAGGAAGGTTTGCTCCAGCGCGTACTGGCCGGAGAGAACCGCGTGCGGAACCATGTCGGTGTAGACCATCCAACTGGAGCCGGGGGGAAACTGCAGGTATTCCTTGCGGCACTCCGCCTGGAAAGATGCGTTCTCCTTGAGGAAGTTGTGGAAGCGCATCATGAAGTCGTCATAGGGCGATCGCTTCAGACTGGGGATCGCCAAGCCCAGGCCGGCGGTGTTGGCCAGCGAGCGCAGCGCGCGGCCGGCGGAGTTGCCGGGCGCCGGGAAGCGGAATCTGTTGCGGCGCATAGCGTGGACGCAAGCACCGGAAAGGGGTCGCTGACCACCCAGTCGCGCGAACGCGTGGGATGAATGTTGTTGAAGAAGCGCAGGATGCGCGCTCCCCGCGTAGGCCGGGTAGGGAAGGCGTCGGTGTGCAGCAGGTCGTTGCGGCGGCGCAGCGGCAAGTCGCGGCCTTCTTCCTCCTGCGGCCGGAAGCTGGCGTAGTCCAGCTGCCAGCGTGCCTGGTAGGGCGACAAAAAGCTAGTGAGAAAACGGGTCACATCCTGCGAGTACTGGCGCATGACCGCCTGCAGCTGCTTCAGTTCCGCAGCGCCGGTGGTGCCGGCATCCAGGCCGCTCACGCTGTCCAGATTCGGCTTGTAGGCGATGTTCTTGTGCAGCGTGCTGCCCGTCTGCTGCTGGCCAAGCAGAAAAGACAGGTCCTCGGGCCGGATAGGAATGGGCGTTTGCGGAAAATAGAGAATGTCGCCCGCTTCCAGCCGCCGGCACCAGGCTCGCGCCTGGGCTTCGGAGGCTTCGCCTCGTCGCGTCAGAGGTCGGATGGTGACAAGAGCCATGAGAGCGGGCCTTCGCTTCAGCCTCCGGAAACCTTCCGGCGCAGCCATAGCGTGGCGAAAAAAATGAGACTGGCGGCCAGCACGACGCAGGCGGCAGGGAAGGAGATGTACTTGTAGCTGACGGCGTAGTCCACCTGGTGGCCCATGCCGTTGTAGATCATGAGGCCGACGATGGCCAGGAAGGTGAACAGGAAGAAGCTCAGAAAACCCACCGTAAAGGCCATGAGAACACTGGTGAACAGACCGAGATCGCCCAGGGGGACGCCGAAAAACTTTCCGCTGGCCTGCGGGGGCCGAACCTGCTGCAGGTTCTGCTGCTGCGCATTCATAATTGAGCCTCGAAAGGGGAAGTGCACACCCCTCCACTCAGCTAGAATACTAGGTTATGGCTGAAGCCGCCCAAATGGAGTTGTTACCGGCATCGCTCGTGGCGCAGCAGACGCCCGTGCGGCAGTCCGAAAACCGCCTGTGTTACGCCATCTTTGCCGATACGCACATCACCGAGCAGGAGCTGGCGCCGATCGTGCAGGCAGTGCCGAATGCAATCGCCGCCGCGCTTACCCGGCATGCCTACTATTTTGTGCCCCTGACCATTGGTGAAACCGAGGAGACGATGGTGGCGCCCGGCTACACCATCGACCTGGGCGATCGCGCGATGTGCCACCGCAATGTGCAATTTGACGGCTCCGATTGCATCTTCATCTCCACCCGGCTGATGCAGGACCGGTTTGCCCTGGCGTTCGAGTTCTTTATCAATGTGGGGCATCACTTTGTCGAAGCCGCTGGGGTGCCGCAGAGTTTCTGCGACCTGGCGTGGTCGCAGGCCCTGGCCGAAGTGCGCGGCGAAACCAGCCAGGACAGCTACGAAAGCCGGCGCCGGGCACTGGACCGCGGGCGCAACGAAAGCCCCGGAGCGCGCATGGCGGAGAGAACTTTCTCCCGCGTGGACCAGCCCTTCGCAGGCCGAGGAATCGAAAAGGGCCGGATCGACGAAAAGGCAAAGAGCAGCTTCTTTGAATCCGCCTTTTCCGATGCCTTGGCGATTTATATGCTCTCGCTCACGCTCGATTTCAACTACACCGATCTGCGCGAGCGCGAGTATCCGCTGCTGGCCGCGCCCGCGCTGGCCGAGCGTCTGCGCCATGTGGCCGGGCTGTTTCCTCCCAACGCCGGCTACGACTTTCAAATCTCCTATCGCCACAAGTTTTAAGGACCAGCGCATGATTGCGCACCTGCGCGGGCGGCTGCTGGCGAAATATCCACAGCAGGCGATCATCGAGGCTGGGGGCGTCGGCTATGACGTGGTGATCAGCGTGCCCACGTTTAGCGCGCTGCCGGCGGAGGGAACCGAGGTGGCCCTCTTCATCCATACCCACGTGCGCGAAGATACGCTGGCGCTTTACGGCTTTCTCAACCGGGAAGAAAAGCGGGTTTTCGAGCGCTTGATCACGGTGAGCGGCGTCGGCCCGAAGCTCGCGGTCACCATCCAGAGCGGTTTGAGCACGGAGCGGTTAGTGGGCGCCATCCGCGGCCAGGATCATGCCACCCTGTCGCAGATCCCCGGCATTGGCAAACGGCTGGCCGAGCGGTTGGTGGTGGATCTCAAGGACAAGCTCGAGGATATGGCGGCCGCGCCGCGGGCGGTCGAGACCGGCCCATCGACCGAAGACGTGCTTTCGGCACTGGTGAACCTGGGCTATCAGCGCCCGCTGGCGCAAAAGGCGATTGCCGCCGCGGTGGCTAAGGATAAGGCAGTCATGGACAATTTTGAGACGCTTTTCCGCGCTGCCCTGGCTGGAATGCGCAATTAGGCCATCGGGAATCCAACAGGGAGCAGGTAGATTTTTCCCAGCAGCGAGTAGATTGAGGCAAGTTTCACTATACGCAAAATCCACAGGGCGGTAAATTGCTGAAACGACGCTGTTCCCCGGCTTCGCTGTTTGGCACGGCACATGCAGTAGCTAAGCAGTAACGCCAAGCTCAAAAGAGACTGCTCCCCCCGGCGGTTCCTGAGTTTGCGGCTCACTTCGGTGATGCCGCGGAGAAGATGCCCATGCCAGGGAGGTGTGGGCATCTTCTTTTTGCGTCCACCAACAGCTCACTCGGACGCCGGCTTCATCTGTCGCCTGATTGCACAGCCGATTGCCTTGGGCATTTCCGCATCGTCGCCGGAATTGGCTCCGGTCTTGTGCATGATGTCCTGCTGAAGTTTCTGCAGTTCAGGAAACGAGTAGTGGGTGCAAAGATTGAGCTCCCAGGTATCGGCGGTTTTCTTGGAAACTACATACATGCGAATGGTTTCATCCGCGCGCGCGGGCGAGTCGCTTTCCCGAATGATGGAAAAGCTATAGTAGCCAGGGATAAAGCCGGCATCGGTCCGGGTGTCCATCGAGTTCATCACGATCGTGCGATCATCCACCGTGATGTTGTCGTGCTGGGCGACGATGAGCGCGACCTGGCGAGCCTGATCGAACTCCATCTCATGCACACGCGCACGCGCGCACAGGGTAGACGGTGGCCAGAAAAAAGAAAAAAAAGGCAAGTTGTCTCATGTAGGTGAGCAGCCGGACAGCCTTGTCAGATTGAGGGAGGCAAGCAAAGTCTATTGCACAACCATCGAAACACGATCTGTTGTGGCCTCGCAAGTCCATTACTTTTGTACTTCAAAACGAGATTTTTCGAGTATATCCTTCGCAGTTACCTGCTTGGGGTTACCGATGCTCAGTTACCTGCCGTTGCGGATAGGAGGTTCGCCGACTGCTCCTGCCCGCCGCATTCCATTTTGCAATACTTGATTCTCATTATGATCTCAACTTTTCCCCATGTCGCCGGCGAACCGTACTTTCGTGAAGCCGGGCTGAGATTCTTGCGCAGCCTGAAGCGAAATAACCGCCGGGAGTGGTTCGAGGCCCACAAGCCGGAGTTCGAGCGCGAGCTGAAGCAGCCCATGCTGGCGCTCATCGAAACGGTGAACGGCGCCATGGAAGACTTCGCTCCCGCCCATGTGCGTCCGCCTCAAAAATGTATGATGCGCATCTATCGCGACATACGATTTTCTTCTGACAAGCGGCCTTACAAGAGCCATATCTCCGCCTGGTGGTCGCGTGAAGGTTTGGAAAAGACTTCCGGGGGCGGCTACTACATGCATATCTCCCCGGATGAAGTGCTGATTGCCGCAGGCGTGTATATGCCGGAGCGCGAGCAGCTGCTGGCGATCAGGGAGTATCTGCTGCTGCACCATGCCGAGGTGCGGCAGCTGCTCACCGATCGCAAGCTCAGGCGCACGATGGATTCGTTTACCGGCATGCCGCTCACCCGGCCGCCGAAGGGCTTTCCTAAAGAGCACCCGGCGATGGATTTGCTTTTGTGCCGGCAGTGGGGCGTGGAGGCAAAGCTGGCGGCCATCGGCGGCATTGGAGAAGGATTTTGCGCAGCAGGTAATCCGTTGCTTCCGCCTCGCGACACCTCTGGTGGAGCGCGCTGAACACGCCTCTGCTGACGGACGTTGCAGAAAAAGCGACGGCCACTGTTCGGCTTCCAGCCGCCACGCAAGAGGGCCGAATTCTAGGGAAAACCCATAAAATTAGGCGAAATCTTGCGAAAACAAGCCAAAAACGGAACAAATCTCGGTTTTTCGATTGACAAACGCTGGCCAAAGCCGCATCGTAAACGGCGGTGGGTTCGTTTTACCCGCATAAACACTGGGTTTCCTGATGATCGATGCGCGTTTTCCGCGGGCATCCGATTTACGGAAACCGGGCAAGACATGGATTCTCAAGGGTGCGAAACACCGCGACCATGGGCCCATGAAATAACACGAGGAAAGAAGGACACAATATGGCAACAGGCATGACCAAGACAGCACTGGTCCGAACAATGGCGGAAAAACTTGAGTTGACCAACAAGCAATCGGCTGCATTTCTCGATCTGCTGGCCGAGACGGCGGTGAAGGAGACGAAGAAGAATGGCGTGTTCGTCATCCCTGGGCTTGGCCGGTTGGTAAAGGCTGAGCGAAAGGCCCGCATGGGTCGCAATCCCCAGACTGGCGAAACCATCAAGATCAAGGCCAAGACCGTGGTTAAGTTCCGCGTGGCCAAGGCTGCCAAAGACACCATCGCGCCGCCAAGGAAATAGCAGTACTTTCTGCATGGCTGCGGCCATCGAAGAGGGCAGGCGACCTGCCGCGCCCTCTGTACCTCCGGTTCTTCCCGCTCCCCTCTTCTCGATTCCAACCGTTGCCTAAACCGAGGCCGCCGGCTTTGTCATGGCTCGAACCACCAGGGAGAGTCCATAGCAGATGAGCACGCACCGGATAAGGATGCGCGCGTTATAGCGCCAGGCGAAGATCGCGAAGCAAAGCGTAATGGCGATGGGATAGGTCTCGGCAAAAAGGGCGCGCACCCAGTGCGGGCGGGCGGACGAGGTGGCATCGCCGGCCGCCATGCGGGGCAACAGCCGGGGAACACGGCGGAGATACTGCTGGTAAACATCCCCTAGCTTGGCCGATAGGAAACGCTCTTCCGCGGCAATGAGAAATAAGACGAAGATGCTGAAGGCGAGCAGGAAAAACGCGGCCCCGCTGGGCGGCATCAGGATAGAGACTCCCAACGGCAAGCAGCCACGACGCCGAGATAGAGGGGATTGCGAACATAACGATAAGGCCCCGCGGCGACGAACGCTGTCGCCCTGCATCGCGGAGCCGCGCATGACGCCGGAACCGAGGTACGCGGTGCCCCACACCCGCAGAATCGCTCCCGCCAGCAGGCAGGCGAGGGCAGCCAGGGTCACTGCGAGGGTGGCGGCTGCCAGGCCGATCCAGCCGCTGCGGGCGAGCAGCGTCGAGGCTGCAAGCCAGAGCGTGCTGCCGACTGCCGCCAGAAGTCCCAGGGCGGCAGAAAGCCAAGCACGTAAAGCAGGACGAAGATGAAGACGCGGAAGCGAAAAGCCAGCGCCGCCGCATTCATAATCTACCGGTCCCGCGGCCAGGCGTCGACGGCGAGCCATAATGTAACTGTAGTAGTGCCATAATCAGGGAGATTGCTCGAAGCTTTACCGGTGCGTTTTACTTGCCGGCTATGGTTTCGAGCAGGGCATCGAAGTCTTCCAGGCGGGAATATTCGATGATCACTCGTCCGCGGCCGTTCTTGTCCTCGATCGAGACCTTCAGGCCAAGGGCCCGCTGCAGCAGATCTCGCGCCTCGCGCACGTTGGGATCGAGCGGCGTCTTCTCCTTTTCTTCACCCTTCGGTTTCTTCTCCGGGTTCAGCAACCCTTGCACATAACTTTCGGTCTGGCGCACGGACATGGAGAGCGCGGTCACTTTTTGCGCCGCCTTCAGGATGGCTTCGGGCGACTCCAGGCTAAGCAGCGTGCGCGCGTGGCCGAAGCTCAGATTCCCGGTTTCCACTTTTTGCTGCACTTCGAGCGGCAGGCGCAGGAGACGGAGGAAATTGGCAACGGAAGCCCGGTCCTTGCCCGTCCGCTGGGCCATTTGCTCTTGCGTCATTTTGAAGTGGTGGGCAAGGCGATCATAGGCGCGGGCCTGTTCCATAGGGTTCAGATCGGTGCGCTGAAG
This sequence comes from uncultured Acidobacteriaceae bacterium, assembly GCA_963757515.1. Lineage (GTDB taxonomy): Bacteria > Acidobacteriota > Terriglobia > Terriglobales > Acidobacteriaceae > PALSA-350. The sequence continues at coordinate 26,408 of CAVWRV010000022.1, forward strand.
GTTTTCGACGATGGTCATCTCCATCGCCTGCTCGTCGGATACGTGGCGCAGGATAGCGGGCACCGTGGCCTTGCCGGCCATTTTGGAGGCGAGCCAGCGGCGCTCGCCGGCGATCAGCTGAAAACGGTTGTCGGCCAGCGGCCGCACCAGGATCGGTTGCACGACGCCGGTGGCCGCAATCGAGGCAGAGAGTTCTCTGCAGAGCATTCTCATCCACGGTCGCCCGCGTCTGAAAGGGATTGCGCTCGATCTGGTCGACGGGGATCTCCCTCGGCTTGCCCTCATCCGGGACGGCGGCAGCTGTGGCGGCAGGGGCAGCGGCAGGAGTAAATCCAGATCGTCCGGGCAGCAGGGATTCGAGACCTTTGCCGAGGGCGCGGCGTTTTGGTATTTCAACGGAAGGGGTCATTGTCGTGGTCCTGAAAGCCGGAGGTTGAGAACTGCAAATTCGGTTGCGGCCATGTCAACACGATTGGCCGGAGTACCTGTATCGCGAAGAGGTCAAGCGTAGGGCCAGAAGCGGACTTTTGTTTCCTGCCTGGTTTGCGCCTGGGCCTGCGAAGCTGCTTTTCGCTCCAGGGCCCGCGGACTGTCGATGTTATTGCGAGCCAGGATCTCTTCGGCAAGCTCGCGGTAGCTCTCGGCGCCGCGGGATCGGGGATCATAGAGCGACTACCGGCTTGCCATAGCTGGGGGCTTCCGCCAGGCGCACATTGCGCGGGATGGCCGTCTTGAGCAGCTTGGCGCCGAAGAAGCGGCGCAGGTTTTCCGTGACCTGCTGGGCCAGGTTGGTGCGCTCGTCGTACATGGTGAGAATCACGCCTTCGATGTCGAGCGTGGGGTTGAAGGCGGCCTGAATGCGGCCCAAGCGTGGTGAGCAGCTCCGAGATGCCTTCCAGGGCGAAGTATTCGGCCTGCATGGGGACCAGCAGGCGATCTGCCGCGACCAGGGCGTTCAGGGTGAGCAGGTCGAGGGCGGGCGGGCAGTCGAGGAAGATGAAGTTGTAGAGGCTGCGCACTGGCTCCAGAGCTTGGCGCAGACGGTATTCGCGGCGCTCGGCCTGGATCAGCTCGACGGTGGCGCCGATCAGGTGGTTGCTGCCGGGAACTACTTTCAGGCCATCGATTTCGGTGGGGAGAGTGGTTTCCGCGACGGTCGCGTTTCCCATGAGGATGTCGTAGGTGGAATTGCGGTTTTCGTCCCGGGCGACTCCCAAGCCCACCGGAGGAATTGGCTTGCGGATCGCAATCGACCAGCAGGCAGGTCAATCCTTCGAGAGCCAGCGCCGCGGAGAGGTTGATTGCGGTAGTGGTTTTTCCAACCCCGCCCTTCTGATTGACGACCGCGATTACTTTACCCATGCGTAATGGAAGAGTATCGAGGGAGGACGAGGAGAGCAAGGAAGGGCGATGTGCAGAACTGGGCTTCAATTGTGGAGAACGTGGAAATGCTGTACAAATGCATGGGACGCGAACTATCACATTTGGAATGAGATAGCGAGCCGTTTAGCTTGTGCTGCTATTTCTGAAAGCGGCGGCGAGGCCGGTGGAAATCCTGCTGTTCCACGTGGAACATGGCTGAGATTTATGGGTGCGGAAAAATCCAGGGAAAAGGGTTGTTCCCTCAGCGGCTAAAGCCGCCATCGTTTGCATTCGTTATGAACGACCTAAAGGTCGTACCCTTCAAAACTTGTTCCACGTGGAACATGCCGCCCAATTGCCAGGATCATCTGCTCGGTGTTCGGGAGAGGGATTGGCTCCAGCCACTCGAGCTCCGGAGTAAGCTGCCGATAGCCGGCGCCGATCTGCTCGGTTGTGAGCAAGACCAAATACCGTTTCACCCGCTGCACGCGCGACAGGAATGGCCAGCTCCATCTTCTCTACCGCCCGCATGGAGACCGCGTCAAATCGTAGCTGTTCAGGCATCGTCTCCACGCGTCCGTCATAGACTTCGCCCTTCAGGTTGAGAACACGCAGTGCCTCCCGCAAAAATGCGGCCTTCTTTCCCTGCGCTTCGGCCAGGGTCACCCGAATCTCCGGACGGCAGATCGCAATAGGTATCCCTGGCAGCCCCGCGCCTGAGCCGTAATCCAGCAGAGTAGCTATATCGGGGGGAAGATGCTGGGCTGCAAACGCACACTCCACAAAATGGCGCTGGATGATTTGTTCCGGCTCGCGAACCGCGGTCAGGTTCAGGCGCAGGTTCCAACGCAGCAGCAAATCCAGGTAGGTCATGGAACTGATCGTAGGCACCTGCGGGCAGACGCGGCGATGCCGGCCTCAGCGAACGCCTTTTCTATTTGCTCCGCGGTATTCGAGTTCAAGGCTCGCTGCGACGGCTTCGGTGACCATGACCGGGCGGCATCCAGAAATGCCGCGAACAGGGCGCGCGAGGCGGCGCTGCTCTCGTAGCTCCGCTCCGGATGCCATTGCACCGCGACCACAAACTGCGCCGGCTCCGCGCCCTCCAAAGCTTCGATCACCCCATCGACCGGACTGGTGGCGGCAACCACGAGTGCGTCTCCCGGGCGGTCGATCGCCTGATGATGGCTCGAATTGACAAAAAGCCCTGGCTCTTCCTCGCGGAAGCTCGCCCACTACACGTGGAGAGACGGGAGCCCGGCGTGACCAGAACAGGGTGTGCCTTTTGCACCTCCCGCCCCGGTTGATGGTTAACCGTGGCTCGCATCCGCTGCTTCCTGCGTGAGGCAGGTCCTGGATGAGCGTGCCCCGCCGCCACACATTCAGCGACTGCAAGCCGTAGCAAATTCCCAGGATCGGTTTCGCTTGAGCGAAGGCATCCTGCAACAGAAGCTCGTCCGCGGCCTCCCGCGCCGCATCCCTGGCTGCGCATTCCTTTTCAGCCTGTTGTCCGTATCGGGCGGGATCAACATCCGCAGGGCTGCCCGGCAGCAAGATGGCCGAGCACGAAGCGAGCAGGCTTGCCTGCGCAGTGGGCGATTCATGCAAAGGAATGGGCACCGCTATGCCTCCCGCTGCTTCTACGGCGCGGATGTATTGCGGCAAGCTGCGCTGGTTGTAGGCCTCGTCGGTAGACGTAGGCTCCGGAATGGCGATGCGGGGAAGTGTGACGTCATTGATCCTCTCTTGCAACCTCAGCCGGGCTCACCAACTCGACCGGCGCCGCGAGATTCGGCGCCAAGATCGCCGGGCGCTGCGTGACTGCTCGTACAGCTGCAGGATTTCGTTGCGAAGCCTGGCGGTAAGCTCATCCGCCTGGCGAATGGTATATCCGGACGGATCGATCGGCTTGCCGATCACCAGTTTGACCGGCCGAGGACGAAAGTGATGGGTGTGAATCGGCAACAGCTCATAGGTGCCGATCAGCGCCATGGGCACCAGCGGAACCCGGGCGCGAATCGAGATGTACGCAGGTCCCCTCATGAAGGGCTGCACCTGGCCATCTTTGGTTCGGCCGCCTTCAGGGAAGATGAAGAGCGGCATACCAGACTTCAGCACCCGGATCGCCCGATTCAGCCCGGCAATGGAGCCGCTGCCGCTTTCCTCGTCAACCGGTATCTGGCCCGATCGATTCAGATGCCATCCGATGAACGGCCACTTCCACAAGCTCTGTTTGGCCAGGATTCGAAACTGGAACGGCAGGCTGCTGAAGACCAGCGGCGTATCCATAAACGAAGTGTGGTTGGAGGTATAGACGGCGACCGGCAGCAAATTCTCACGTCCGATAACGGTGACAGGTGCGCCGGCAATCCGCAGCGAAGTCCGCGCCCATTGCCGGGCGATGTCGTGTTGCCAACGGCCATCTTTTTCCAGGCAAGACGCTGCCAGTGACATGCACCCAAAAAACCCGGTGAAGAAAAAGAACAGCGGGCCTCTTACCAGGTTAGAGCTCAGGCGGCTGCTCAACGAAAGAGCCGGTTGGGCGCCAGGCTGTGGAGCTCATACTTTCAGCGGCTCCGCAGGTGCAGCCTGCGCAGCCACCAGCATGCGGACCGCACCTGGCCGACCAGGTAGACCGAGCCGGTAACGACGACGAGGCCGTTCGCCGGGAGTCAGTTGAAGCGCGCGCTCAACCGCGCTGACCGCGCCCGCAGCCGCCTCTACCTCGCTGCCCGTGGTCCGCGCGGCCGCCAGCAGATCCTCGACCGATGCACTGCGCGGGGAGTCGACCGGCGTCACCACCACCTTGCCGAACAGGGGAAAGAGAATCTGCGCGAGTTCCGCGACCGGCTTGTCTTTCAGGCAGCCGAAAACCAGCGTCAAGGGTTGGCCGCGGTCCAGATGCGAAACCGCCGCGCGCAGCGCCCAGGCCCCGGCAGGATTATGGCCCACGTCCAGCAGCACATCTGCCCGGCCGCCATTGCCGGCGATATGCTCCAGCCGCGCCGGCCAAACCGTATCCCGAATGCCGGCCTGGATATCGATGGGCGTGATATTGTAACCGTGATTGTTTCTTAACTCCACCGCGGTGGCAATGGCCAGCGCCAGGTTGCGTTGTTGATGCGCGCCCGCCAGGGGAGAGTCGATCCCGATCAGTTCGCCCATCACGGACAACGGATAGCGATTGCGCGTGTACTGCTCGGGATGATTGTGCACCGGCACATAGCTGGCCGCATTCACGCCCCTGACCTCCAGCAAGACTGCCACTTCTCCCAGCGCCTGGTTGGCCTCAGGGTGTTGCGGCAGGGTGATCATGACGCCCTTCGCGGCGCAGGATGCCGGCTTTTTCCCGCGCTATCTGATCGACCGTCGAGCCCAGCCACTCAGTGTGGTCGAGCGAGATATCGGTAATCACCGACACCACGGGCTCGACAATATTGGTCGCATCCAGCCGGCCGCCCATGCCCACTTCCACCACTGCCGTATGCACCTTGCGGGAAGCAAAATGCAGAAAGCCCATGGCGGTGAGGGTCTCGAAAAAACTCGGCAAGGCCGGGCAGCCGGCCATCCCGTACCAGGGTCGCGGCAATCTCCTCGACATGGGAGAAGAGGGCGGCGAAATCATCGTCGCCAATCAGGCAGCCATCCACCTGGATGCGCTCATTGACGCGGCTCAGGTGAGGCGAGGTGTAAAGGCCGGTCTTGTAGCCGGCCCGGGCGAGGATGCTGGCCAGGGTGGATGCGGTCGATCCTTTGCCGTTGGTGCCGGCAACCAGGACCGAAGTGAAAGTGCGCTCGGCGTTGCCCAGCGCTGCCATGAGCGTGCGCATGTGCGCCAGCTCGAATTTCCGGCGAGGCGTGCCGGGCGCAGTGTGCAATTCCTGACCGAGAGCGTGCAGGCGGTCAAGGGCCGAGGCATAAGACATGTTCTTATTCTAGAGGGAATTCCCTGCTGCTACGCGTGGACGGGCGCCGGCCACATGAAGTCGAGCGCGCGGATCAGATAGATCTTCAGCTCGCGGCGGGGAACGATCGCGTCCAACATACCGTGCTCCAGCAGGAACTCCGAGCGCTGGAATCCTTCCGGAAGCTTCTGTCGAATGGTCTGCTCGATGACCCGCGGGCCGGCGAAGCCGATCAGGGCGCCGGGCTCGGCAATATTGAGATCGCCCAGCATGCCAAAGCTTGCGGTCACGCCACCCGTGGTGGGGTTGGTAAGGACTGAGATATACGGCACGCCCGCATCATCCAGCTGCGCAAGCCCGGCGGAGACCTTGGCCAATTGCATCAGGCTGGCGACCCCTTCCATCATGCGCGCGCCGCCGGATGCGGCAACGATGATGAGCGGCTGCCGGGCAGCCAGCGCGCGATCGATCGCGCGCGCGATGGTTTCTCCCACCACGCAACCCATGCTTCCGCCAATGAAGGCGAATTCCATCACACTCAGAACGACGGCATGCGGACCGAGGTTTCCCAGGGCATTCATCACCGCGTCGTTGAGGCCAGTCTCGCGCCGCGCCTTTTCCAGCCGATCGCGATAAGGCTTTATGTCGACAAACTCCAGCGGGTCGGTGGATACCAGTTCGAGATCAACCAGCTGGTAGCCCGGCTCCAGCAGGCTGGCAATGCGGCTGCGCGCGTCCAGGCGGAGATGGTGTCCACACTTGGGGCAGACCTGCAGGTTAGCTTCGAGATCGGCCTTGAAGACGTATTGCCCGCAGCCCTCGCACTTCTGCCACAACCCCTCGGTGCGCACGCTCTTCTCCGTATTTGCTTCAATCTCGTTTTCCTGCCGCTTAAACCAGGACATGTATTCCCTTCCGCCACCCGCCCCCGATGGTGCCCATTGCTCCCAGCCGCGCCGAACTCCGACTCTGGAGCATACAGCTGTTGCGCTCTTTATGCCTCGGATTTTGTGCAGCTTTCCCTGGTCGGGAAGCTGCATAAACACTGCACGCATCAGTGCCCGATGTGGTACGGATGCCCTGCGAGTATTGTAAATGCCCGGTAGAGCTGTTCCGCCAGCACCAGGCGAGCGAGCTCGTGAGGGAGCGTCATCCGTCCTAGGGACAGGGTGGTCTGTGCCTGGCGCGGCGCCCGGTCTGACCAGCCGCTGGCCGGCCCGATGGCGAAGACAATCGGCTGCTGGCCTGAATCCCGGCGCGCGCCGAGCCAGGTAGCCAGTTCCTCTGACGAGAGAGCTTCGCCGCGGCTGTCGAGCAGCACCAGCCATGCGGGGGTGCGCGCTCGTTGCCGGGTAACAAAGGCGAACAGTGCCTCCTCGTCGCGGAACGCGACGGATTCGATGCTGGCGTAGGGGGAAATGCGATTCAGATAGAGACTTGTTGCGGGCCCGAGCAGATCGCTGCGGGTACGCTGGCCGACATAAGCGAGGGTGAGGTTCAGGCTGGGGATGGCATTTCTCCGCTGGAATTCCGCTAATTTGGTCCCGCAGGGGTCTGTGTCATAGCAGTCATGGACAGGTGCCCTGCGTTTGCCCCAGCGCACTCCGGTCCTGATGAACAACCGCTCAACCGTCGAGTCTGCTGCTCCCGGGGGGAATTGCCCGTCAAGCGTTCGTGGTATCCCACATCTCGCGAAAAACGAGCGAGATGTGGGGCACCCGTTCATTTGTGGCAGGGAAAGATGACAAGGCCGGTTTCACCCAAGAGGTCGATTCGCGGACACCTAGTTGTGACCGGTTCGGGTGGCGCCTACCTGCTCCCGGACCGCTGCCATGCCGGCCCCGTCAAGCACGGCTTCGATCATGGCGTCACAACCCATGCAGGAGTTGATCATCATGTGATAGAGGCGACGGTCGGTCCAGTCCCGGTCGTAGTAGCGGCGGACATATTCCGCGCGGCGGCTGTCGGTGGCCTCGAGCTCTGCCCGGGCACGTCCTGCCTGCTCCGGAAAGTGTTCTTCAAACCAGCGAATCTTCCTCGACATAGACGCGTAGACGAAAATGTTGAAGACGCCGGGAAGACCTGCCAATGCACAAGCGGCGCCGCGGCCGACAATCACACAGTTCCCGTCGGCCACGCATTGCTTGAGGTAGTTGCGCACGAACTCGACCATGCGCTCGCTGTCAAAGACCTGGTCTTTCGGCGGCGCGGGCAGACGGTCCACACTGCCATGCCAAAAGGACTTGCCCATCCGGTAGTACCAGGGGTCAAGGCGTTCATCGCACTGCTCCGCCATGCTCTTTGGCACTCCGGCCTTATGGGCGATTTCATCGATGAGGCAACGATCGATGAGCTTCCAGCTCAGCCTGTCGGCCAGGCGGTGGGCGAATTCCGCTCCCTGGCTGCCGTACTCCCGTTCCACGGTGATCACCCTGACCATAGAGAGTCTCTCTCGGCGTGATGCTAGCACCGGCAGACTGAATAATCCAGATCTTCACGGTTCGGCGAGGACCGGGTTGCGCAAACTGCCGATGCCGGAAATCTCGATCACCACATCGTCGCCCGGCCGCAGCCATCGCTGCGGGGTGCGACCCATGCCCACACCCGCCGGAGTACCGGTGCTGATGATGTCCCCCGGCACCAGGGGCATCATGGTCGAAATATAAGAGATGAGCTTCGGCAACTTGAAGATGAGCTCGCGGGTGTTGGAACTTCTGCAGGGTTTCCCCATTGATCGAGAGCGAGATATCCAGCTGGTGGGGATCGGGCACCTCGTCCTTGGATACGATCCAGGGTCCCATCGGCCCGAAGGTGGGGAAGTTCTTGCCCAGGGTCCATTGCGAGGTAGCCAACTGCACGTCGCGCGCGCTTACATCATTGAGAGATGGTATAGCCGAAGACGTGGTCCTCCCATTCTGCCTCGGGTATATTGCGGCCGCCCTGGCCAATCACGACCGCAAACTCGGCTTCATAGTCCGGCTGCTGGCTGGCGCGCGGCAACAGGATGGGCTGGCCGTTGCCGATCAGAGTATGCGGGAACTTGCAAAACACGGTGGGAAACTTGGGCGGCTCCATCTTGGATTCCGCGGCGTGGTCGCGGTAATTGAGGCCGATGCAGAGAATCTTGGAAGGCCGCAGCAGCGGGTGCCTCCAGGGTGACGGAAGACAAGGGAGCAAGCAGATTCAGACCGGTCTCTTCCAGCTGCAGATTGACCCCGGTCCATCGCTTGGGGCCCGCGGCAATGAAGGACAGCGTGTCCGGGTATCCGAGCGGAGTGAGCGGGAAGACATGGCCGTCCTTAAGAAGTGCCGGGGCCAGTGGTTGCATCGCGACGATAGGTGATGAGGCGCATCCAACGATTGTCCACCGGCCGGCAGAGGAATGGGTAAAAAATTGTGGAATCGCAGGACTATGGTGCGGAATCTAGCCGGCCAGCCTGGGCCCAGGCAGATTCCAGTGGTAGTAGACGGCCAACATGCGCAGGACAAAACAGCCGGCGATGCCACTACTGCTGGCAACCACCGCATTGATCCGCAACTTTAGACACAGAATGGTGATCGCCGCACCGAACAGTGCGGCCGCCGCGTATACGTCGGAGCGAAGCACCTTGGGCACCTGGCCGATAAGCAGGTCGCGAATGGTACCCCCGCCTACCCCGGTAATGCCGCCCATCATGGTGGCCAACAGCGGATGCAGCTTAAACTCGAGCGCCTTAGTCGCTCCCGCGACCGCAAAGAAGCTGAGCCCAGCCGCATCCAGGGTGGTGATTAACCAGCTGTTCATTGCCGAGGTGTAAGCGTGCAATACGAACACCGCCGCCCCGGTGGCCAGAGCCACGGCGGCATAGTTCCAGTTCCGGATGGAACTTGGCGGAACATCACCAATCAGCAGGTCGCGAACGATGCCGCCTCCCAGAGCAGTCACGAACGCCAGGACGAGCATGCCAAGTAAATCGAGCCTGGCTTGCACCGCGGTCGACGCACCCTCCGCAGCGAAGAGAGCAGTCCCCACCAGGTCGATCGCCAGCAGGAGATGGACAGCACGCGGACGTAGGGCGAATTTCATCTCTCGACTATAGAAGCATGGCCCGCGACCACAGGAAACTGCATCTGCCTACAATGGGGTTGACGGGGGTGTAATGGCGAAGCCGAACGAGGGACGAAGCCGGGTAGTGATTGAAAACGTAGAGCCACAAGTGAACTGTGGTCTCTTTCCCATCAAGCGAATCGTGACGACCTGGTCTCGGTGGAGGCGGACGTGTTCGGCGACGGGCATGATCATGTCCGGGCCCGGCTGCTGTGGAAACAGGAAGGGGACACCGGCTGGCAAGAGCACGGAGATGCTGGCCCTGGGAAATGACCGCTGGCGGGGCGAATTTCCGTGTCACCCAGATCGGCCGCTATCGCTACACCCTGGTGGGCGAGATCGATCATTTCGAAACCTGGCAGAGCGACCTCAAGAAGCGGGTCGAGGCGCAGCAGGATCTCGCCGTGCCGTTTGCCACCGGCGCCCTGCTTCTGGAACAGGTGCAGCCCCGGGCGACCAAAGAAGACAGCGCCAAACTGGCCGCCTGGGCTAAGAAGCTCCGATCTATAGGTGATGCAAGGGCAGCGAGGATTCCGCGGTCGCATTCGCATTGCAGGACGAACTGTTGGCGATGGTCCATCGTTATCCCGATCCCGCGCTCGAGACCTGGTACGAGCGCGAACTGGAAATTATTGTCGACCGGGAAAGGGCGGGTTTTTCCGCCTGGTATGAGCTCTTTCCCCGTTCCTGGTCGACCACGCCGGGAAAGCACGGTACGCTGCGCGACGTAACCAGCCGGATGGACTATGTGGCGGAAATGGGTTTTGACGTTCTCTACCTGCCCCCCATCTCTCCCATCGGAAAAAGTTTTCGCAAGGGCAAGAACAACGCCGTCGAAGCCGCCCCGGGAGATGAGGGCAGCCCCTGGGCGATCGGCTCGGCCGAGGGTGGGCACACTGCGATCCATCCCGCCCTGGGTACGCTGAAAGACTTCGCCGACCTGGTCAAGCGCGCCAGGCAACTGAAAATGGAAGTTGCCCTCGATATTGCGTTCCAATGCGCCCCGGATCATCCCTGGGTGACCGAACATCCTGAATTTTTCAAGAAGCGCCCCGATGGGTCGATTCAGTATGCAGAGAACCCGCCCAAGAAGTATCAGGATATTTATCCGCTGGATTTCGAGTCTTCCAACTGGCAGGGATTGTGGGATGCCCTCAAAGGCGTGTTCAGCTTTTGGATGGATCAGGGTGTGCGCATCTTCCGCGTAGACAATCCGCATACCAAGGCGTTCCCTTTCTGGCAGTGGGTGATCCCCGAGCTGAAAGCGAAAGACCCCAATGTGTTGTTTCTGGCGGAGGCCTTCACCCGGCCCCGGGTCATGGAGCGGCTGGCTAAGCTCGGCTTTTCCCAGTCCTACACCTACTTCACCTGGCGCGACAGCAAGGAAGAGCTGACGCGACTACATGCTGGAACTCACCACCACCCCGGTACGGGAATACTTCCGGCCCAACTTCTGGCCCAACACCCCCGACATTCTGCCCGGACACCTGCAGACCGGTGGTTTGCCGGCCTTTCGCAGCCGGCTGGTGCTGGCCACGACGCTGACCGCCAATTACGGGATCTACGGGCCTGCTTTCGAGCTAGGAGAAAACACTCCCGTCAAGCCAGGCAGCGAAGAATACCTGAACTCAGAAAAATACGAGATCAAGAGCTGGGATTTGACCAATCCCGCAAGCCTGAAACCGCTGATCACCCGGCTGAACCAGATCCGGCGAGAAAACCCGGCGCTCCAGAGCAACGAGCGGCTGCACTTCCACCCCACGGACAATCCCTCGCTGATCTGCTACTCCAAGCGAACGGCGGATGGCGAGCAATCGGCAACCATCCTGGTGGTGGTCAACCTCGATCCTTTTTTGGTTCAGGCAGGCTGGGTTGACCTGGATTTGGACGTACTGGGGCTCGCTCCGGACGATACATTTGAAGTTTACGACCTGTTGGCGGATCACTCGTACAGCTGGCGAGGGTCGAGAAATTATGTTGCCTTGCGGCCGGCGGAAGCGCCGGCTCATGTCTTCCGCGTGATGGCAGCGGATCGACACGCTATCAAGTAGCTACGATGGTTACGATTTAAGCAGGAACCAAGGCGGGAGGCAGGATTGAAGCAAGCGGGAAGCGCGGCGGACCCACTCTGGTACAAGGACGCGATCATTTACGAGTTGCACGTCAAGGCATTCATGGACGGCAACAACGATGGCATCGGCGACTTCCAGGGATTACTCAGCAAGCTCGATTACGTGCAGGACCTGGGCGTCACCTGCCTCTGGCTGTTGCCATTCTTTCCCTCTCCCCTGCGCGACGACGGCTACGACATCTCCGATTACCTGAGCGTGCACCCGAACTACGGAACCATGGAGGACTTCCGAGAGTTTCTGACCCAGGCGCATGACCGGGGTATTCAGGTGATGATCGAGCTGGTCATCAACCACACCTCCGATCAGCATCCCTGGTTCCAGCGAGCGCGCCACGCCCCCAAAGGCTCGCCCGAGCGCGACTTTTACGTGTGGAGCGACACCGACCAGAAATATCGCGAAGCGCGCATCATTTTCACCGATACGGAAAAATCCAACTGGACCTGGGATCCTGAAGCCCAGCAGTACTACTGGCATCGCTTCTTCTCTCACCAGCCGGACCTGAACTACGACAATCCCGTGGTGCTCGAAGAAGTGGTCAAGATCATGCGCTACTGGCTTGACATGGGCGTCGATGGGCTGCGCGTCGATGCCATTCCCTACCTGGTGGAGCGGGAGGGAACCAACTGCGAAAATCTGCCCGAAACCCACGCGGTGATGAAGCGCATTCGCGACGAAATCGACAAGGACTATGCTGCCAGGACCATCCTGGCGGAGGCCAACCAGTGGCCGGACGATGTGCGCATCTATTACGGCGACGGGGATGAGTGCCACATGGCCTTTCACTTCCCCCTCATGCCCAGGATGTATATGGCGCTGCGCCAGGAGGATCGGCTGCCCATCACCGACATCATGGCGCAAACGCCGGAGATTCCCAACAACTGCCAGTGGGGACTGTTTCTGCGCAATCATGACGAGCTGACGCTGGAAATGGTAAGCTGACGATGAGCGCGATTACATGTACCTGGCTTATAGCGCAGATCCGCGCATGCGCATCAACATCGGCATCCGGCGGCGGCTGGCGCCACTGGTGGATAACAGCCGGCGCCGCATCGAGCTGCTGAACAGCCTGCTCTTTTCTTTTCCCGGGACGCCCATCGTTTATTACGGGGATGAGATCGGCATGGGCGACAACATTTACCTGGGCGATCGCAACGGCGTGCGCACCCCGATGCAGTGGAACGGAGACCGAAACGCCGGCTTCTCCCGCGCCGTGCCCGCAAAGCTGTACAGCCCGGTCATCATGGACCCGGTATGGGGCTACGAGGGGCTGAACGTGGAAGCGCAGCAGAGCGACCCCTCATCGCTGCTGAGCTGGATGCGCAACATGATCGCGCTGCGCAAGCTGTTCCAGGTTTTTGGCCGCGGCACACTGGCGTTCCTCAATCCCACCAACCGGAAAATTCTCGCCTACATCCGCGAATATCAAAACGAGAAAGTCCTGTGCGTGGCCAATCTTTCCCGCTTTGCCCAGCCGGTGGAGCTGGACCTGGCCGCGTACGCCGGGATGGTGCCGGTCGAGATGCTGGGCTATGTCGAATTTCCCCGGATTCGCACTAGCCGCCTATCCCTTGACTGTGGGCCCCTACGGCTTTCTGTGGCTGGAGTTGCAGCCCTCGCCCGAGCCGGCGCCGAGCCTGGCGGAGGAAGGGGAGCCAGAACTCGAGATCAGCGGACCCACCGACTGGATGAGCGTTCTCGAAGGCAATGGCCGCCGGGAACTGGAGGAGACGGTGCTGCGGGGTTACCTGGCTCGCCAACGTTGGTTCGGCGCCAAATCACGGGCCATTACGGGCACCAGAATCGAAGACTGGGCGGTCTTTAATCAGGGGGTCAGCGCCCTGGTATGGGTCGAGGTCCAGTACACCGAAGGGCCGTGCGATACTTACCTGGTCACCCTGGGAATGCTCTTTGGCAAGGCCGCCAAGGCGCTACGGGAGGAGTCGCCGAACGCGGTGCTGGCGCGGGTAACCTCGGTTGACGGCGACGGCGTGCTCCACGAAGCGATCTTTAACGACAGCGCCAGCGAAGCGCTGCTGGCGCTGATTTCCGGGGGAGGCCAGATTCGCAACACGAGAGGGCGACTCTCCAAGGTGTGCCCAGCAGCGCGCTGCGCTCAGTTGCAGGGGGGACGGGCGGAGCATGCTGCGCCTCGGCGCGGCTCGGCGGAGCAAAGCAACACCTCGATTCTCTTCGGCGACCAGCCTGATCATGAAGCTGTTCCGGAGACAGCAGCCCGGTCCGAACCCTGACACCGAGATCGGCCGCTACCTCACCGAGTCGACCCAGTTTCGCCCATACTGCGCCCTTCGGGGGCTCTATCCAATACAGCCGCAAAGGGCAGGAGCCGTCGACGGTGGCCATGTTGCAAGGCCTGGTCAGTAACGAGGGCGATGGCTGGCAATGGACGCTCGAAGAATTGGACCGCTACTACGAGGCCAGCGCAGCGCGAGAACTTTGCCCAGGCGGGCGTACCCGATGGGCCGGCCAGCCTTCTGCAGCTGAGCGAAGCGCAAGAGACAACGTTCGCGCGCGAGCATGTGGGCACTTATCTCGATGCGGCCGCGTTGCTGGGCAGACGAACAGCGGAGATGCACCTGGCTCTGGCCTCGCCTACCCAGGATCCGGCGTTCATGCCCGAACCGCTGAATTCGAAGGACATCGACCAGCTGCGCGAAGAGCTGATCGCGCACGCCAGCAGCGCCTTCGATGCGCTCAAGGAAAACGTAGCCCGGCTGCCGGATGCGGTGCTGGAGAGGGCCGGCCTGGTGCTCAGCCGCAAGAGCCTGGTGCTCGACCGTTTCCGCCAGTTGTCCGCAAAAGAGATCCATGCGCTGCGCACCCGCATCCACGGGGACTATCATCTGGGACAGGTGCTGCGGTCCAAAGGGGACTTCGTGATTCTGGACTTCGAGGGTGAACCGGCGCGCTCGCTGGCGGAGCGCAGGACCAAGCAATCACCGCTCAAAGACGTCGCGGGGATGCTGCGCTCGTTCAGTTATGCGGCATTTTCGGCGCTGATGAAGTACTCCACGCGGCGTCCGGAAGACTTTCAGCGGCTGGAGCCCTGGGCGCATCTATGGGAGCAATCGGTCTCGTCGGCTTTCCTGCGCACTTATTGTGAATTTGCCCGAGGGGTGGAGGTGGTTCCCTCGGAACCGTTTCTGTTCCAGCAATTGCTGGAGGCGTACGTGATCGACAAAGCGTTTTATGAACTGGTGTACGAGTTGAATAACCGGCCCAGCTGGGTATTGATTCCGCTGACGGGGATACTGGGTTTGCCGTTGTAGGGCGATCCCATACCTCAGGGGGCTTAGAGTCGGTTTGACGACCGGAGAAACAGCAGGTCCCTGCACCGCGCTCCCCCGGGATTTCCTGTGGAACCTGGTGGGGTTGGTGAACTTCATGCGCCTTTCTTTACGGAAAGGCGCTTACGCGGCCTTGTCCGGCGCTACGTGGCAGGAAATCCGGGTTCGCTCCGGCTCGGGATGACAATTCATTTGCTGGGATAGCAGCAGTTAAGATCCGATGTAGGGACCGAAGGTATACGCATGGCAAAGCTAGAGCTTTCGGAAGAGACGAAAGCAGGGATGGAAGAAGTAAAGGAAGCCGATCTGCTGATCGCAGTCGCTGTGCCGGTGGACGCCGAGCAACTGCGGGCTGCGGCCACACAAGCAGTGCTCGGCATGGGTCACCCGGCATTCTCTGCTCTGCGCACCGTGGTTGCGTTTCCCGGCGTGAGCGGTACGGAGGCCTGTGGCCAAGGCCGAAGATGGACCTGGAGCAGGCGGAAACCGGCAGCCGATTGCGCTTCGTGCCCTATTCGCTGCCCGCCGGCAGTCCCGTCGAGAATTCCCTGGCTACCCGCGGCCAGCACGTATCAGGCGCTGTTCGCCATGGCGCGGGAACTGGGGGTGAGCGCGTGCGCGGTGATCGGCTTCGATCTTGCCGCGCTGCACACGAATTTTCTGGCGCCGATGATGGCGCCGGTGCTCGAAAAACGCTGCGAACTCGCCATGCCCCTCTATGCACTGGGAAAGTTCGACGGCCTGCTGAACTCGAGCATCCTGGCTCCGCTCACCCGCGCGCTCTATGGGCGCCGGGTGCGCTTTCCTTTGGCGCCGGACTTCTGCCTTTCGGGCAAGATGATTCCGGAACTGGAAGTGGCGTTGCAGCGAACCACCGC
Source organism: uncultured Acidobacteriaceae bacterium (assembly GCA_963757515.1). Classification (GTDB taxonomy): domain Bacteria; phylum Acidobacteriota; class Terriglobia; order Terriglobales; family Acidobacteriaceae; genus PALSA-350. Next base: position 42,077 of record CAVWRV010000022.1, read on the forward strand.
CCAGGGGCAATCGACTTTTCTGGCCGGCCACCGAAGCTGCCATTCGCGACTGCGGAATATGCCAGGTGCATGTGGATACGCGGCACCTTCCGCTCCGCCGAAGGCGTAGATCTGAGCACCGTTCTGTCCCAGACCGTCGGCCCTTTATTTGCGGAGATGACGACCAATGCCCCCCTGTGGCAGCGGGTCCGGGGTTCCCAGGCGGTCGAGACCTCGGGTGCTGCCGGTGGCGCCCCCGGCCGATGGAGCGCCACGCGGATACCACTCCCATGCTGGAGACATTTCAGCTCGGCTTCCGCAATTTGCAGGAGGTCTGGTCCCTGGTGCTGCCGCCGGTGACGCTTTTGGAGTTGAAGCGTCTGGCGCGGCCGAGCACGGACGCGCTTCCACATGCCCGACGAGCTCTGGGTTCGCATCGTCTATGACTTCGCTTTGGCCTACCGTCTGCGTACCATCAGCCGCGCCCATCTGTTGGGGGCGCTCACCCCGCTTTACCTGGGGTGGGTAGCCTCCTACGCACTGGAAGTAGGCAATGCCAGCGCGGCGGAGGCAGAGCAGAGGCTGGAGAAGCTGGCTCGCGCCTATGAAGAGGGCAAGCCCTATCTATTATCGCGGTGGCGTTGGCCAGACCGCTTCAACCCTTAGGCCCGGAGGAGATCATTATGTGGACTCAAGTGTCGCAGTCACTGCACGAATCGATGGCTCGGGTCATCAGCCGCATCGCCACCCTGCTTCCGGGGATTCTGGCGTTTATTCTCGCCGTGCTGTTCTTCGCCGCCATCGCCTGGCTGCTGGCCTGGCTGGTCCGCACATTTCTGAACGCGATCCGCATCGACGAGCGGCTGGCGCGCGGAACCAACGCCATCGCCGAGTGGTCGCCCACCTACACGCCCACCACTCTGATCACGCGGGTGGTTTTTTGGTGCGTGGTGCTGGTCGGTTTTTTGGTTGGGCTGGAGGCGTTTGGCGCATCCTCAGACAATCTTCTGTCTGCTCGCTTGCTGGGCTACATTCCTAACGTAGTCGGCGCGGTGGTGTTGCTGCATCCTGGGCAACGTGATTGCCCGCTTTCTTTCCCGCAGCGTGTTGATCGGCGCGGTGAATATGAATCTGCATTACGCGCGCTTGTTGAGCCTGGGCATTAAGTGGCTGGTGCTGGTGCTGACCGCGGCCATGGTGCTCGATCACCTGTCGATCGGGGCCGCGATCGTGGATCTGGCGTTTGGCATTCTCTTTGGCGGCATTGTTCTGGCGCTGGCGCTGGCCGTGGGCCTGGGTTCGCGTGACCTGGTAAGCCGCTCGCTCGAACGGGAGGCGGCCCGCCCGGCGCCGAGGCCGTGGCGGAAGAGCAGTTTCGTCACTTCTAGAATATCGGATAGACACTGAGTCGTAGAAGCTATGGATCAGACAGTGAAGGTCGCTATTTTGGGTTTTGGCACCGTGGGCAATTCGGTTGCCCGGATTTTATGTGAACACCCGCCGCAGGGCGTAGACACTGGGCTGCATCTTCAACCGCGGAATCGACCGTAAACGCGTCTCCTGGGTCCCCTCGTCCGTGCTCTGGACGGAAGACTTCGATGAGGTCCTGGCGTCCAATCCGGACATCGTGGTCGAGCTGGCAGGCGGGCTGCATCCCGCGGGCGAATGGGTACGGAAGGTCGCTGGCGGCGGGCAAGTCCGTGGTCACTGCCAACAAGAAAATGATTGCCGAGCAGGGCATTGCGCTGGAGGAACTGGCCCGGCGGCATGGCTGCCAGCTGCTCTACGGCGCCGCAGTGGCGGGCGGCGTTCCGGTCATTCCCGCGGTGCAGCAGGGGCTGGCCGGCGACCGCATCAACCGCCTCCACGGCATTTTGAACGGCACCTGCAATTTTATTCTCAGCAACATGGAAGACGGGGCGGAGTTTGAACCCACGTTGCGCGAGGCGCAGGAGCGGGGATACGCCGAGGCCAATCCCACGGAAGATGTCGATGGCTTCGATGCCCGGGCCAAGCTGGTTATCCTCTCCCGCATCGGTCTGCGGGTGGAAGTGCTGCCGGAGGAAGTTGCCTGCCGCACCATTCGCGATGTTTCCGCCATCGACTTCGCCTACGCCAAGGACCTGCACTGCACCATCCGGCAGATTTCGCGCGCCGAGGTCAGAGATCAGGAACTGCTGGCTACGGTAGGGCCCATGCTGGTCCCGCACAGTTCTCCCTTGTCGTGGTCGCGGGGTACGGAAAACATGGTTATCTCGGGCGGCCAGTACGGAGGGCAAACTGTCTTCTCCGGTCACGGGGCTGGGGGCCATCCCACTGCGGTTGCCGTGATCTCCGATGTGCTGGCGATTGCCCACGGCGGCTGTCCGGTGACCATCACCAGTACCCGGGCCCGGGTTGATGGCGACTTTGTCGTGCCTCACTACATAAGGTTCGTGGTCGACGACAGCCCGGGGATCGTGGCGGCGATCGCGGGCCACCTTGCTGAGCAGAGACATCAATATCAACGCGTTGTTGCAAAAGCCAGGTTACCCAAAGGACCGTCTGCCGTTTGTGGTCACGGTCGAACCATGCCCCAGCTCGGCGTTGAAGGCGGCCTTGAAGAAAATTGCTCAACTGGATTGTATGCAGGCGCCTCCGTTTGATCTGCAGATGCTGGAGGAGTAGGCCAAAGCCATGGGTTTTGTTATGCGGACGGTGGTACGGCGCGGATCCACTACGCTGCGCTCTCTCGAGAAACATCTCCACGAGAGGTCCGCTGAACTGCAGATTCCTCCACTACGGTCGGGATGACAAAGGGGAGGGTGGCGCTTCTATTCACTTTGAATAGTGGCGGAGGAACAGCAGGTCCCTCCAGGATTTAAATTCCTAGGACGGGGTGGGGCTCGTAGGGCTCCTCCAGGGCTTTGATCTCGCTTTCGTCCAGGTGGATATCGAGCGCCTCGATCGCTTGATCCAGGTGCTGCATCTTGCTGGCGCCGATGATGGGCGAGCTGACTCCTGGCTTGGCCAGGATCCAGGCCAGTGCTATCTGCGCGTTCTGCACTCCCCGCTTTTTCGCGATCTCGGTCAGCCGGTCCACCACGGTGAAGTCCGAGGGGCGGTAGTAAAGCCTCTGCGCAAAATCGTCGGTTTTTGCGCGGATCGTTTCCCCGCGGGTTTCGGCATTCCGGTTTCCGGCAAGAAAACCACGCGCCAGCGGACTCCAGGGAATGAGCCCCACGCCCTCCTCCAGGCACAGCGGAATCATCTCCCGCTCTTCTTCCCGGTAGACCAGGTTGTAGTGGTTCTGCATGGTCACAAAGCGGGCCAGGCCCAGCATGTCAGAAGTCTGCAGCATTTTCAGAAACTGCCATGCGTACATGGAGGAAGCCCCGATGTACAGCGCTTTGCCCGAGCGCACCACCTGGTCCAGCGCCTCGAGCGTCTCTTCAATGGGAGTGTCGGGATCGAAGCGGTGGATCTGGTAAAGATCGACATAGTCGGTCTGCAGACGGCGCAGACTATCGTCGATGGCGTGCATGATGTGCTTGCGCGAAAGCCCTCGCTGGTTCGGATCGTCTCCCATGGGGTTGAAAACCTTGGTGGCGATCACCAGCTTGTCGCGCGAGGGCCCATACTCCTTGAGCGCGCGCCCGGTAATCTCTTCGCTTACCCCCAGCGAATAAATATCCGCGGTGTCGAAAAAATTGATGCCGGCTTCCATCGCGCGGCGGAAGAACGGCCGGGCCTCCGCATCCTCCAACACCCACTCCCGCCACTTCTTCGAGCCATAGGTCATGGTCCCGAGGCAGATTCGGGAAACTTTAAGGCCGGTCGAACCGAGATTGACGTATTCCATTGCACTCTCCCTGAAGTCGATTATGCACTGCGTTCAAGCGCAGCCGATCTGCATTCCCTCCCCGGTCCAGCATTTTCTGCTTGACCTATAAAAGGCGCCCGCGCCGCTCTCATTTCTCCCCTCCATGTCGATAAACGCATTGTTACTCATCCGGAACGGGATGGTGCTTTGCGATGAAGCGGGTAGTACGACGGATCTCGCCTGCGCCTACAGCGCAGGTGGCGATCACTCCACCCGATAACACTCTGTCATCCTCGGTAAGTGCCGTAGTGGTCGCGGTGATTTCACTTCTCCTGCTGGGATGCGGGCTAACTCTTAACCCAACTGCCGGATCCACCGCCGGCCAAAGCGGGGGCGGATCGGGAGGAGCCGTGGAGGATCGGGGCCGACCGGTGGGCAAGCCGTCCCGGTACCCGCCGCACTTCAGGCGCTCACAGGATGTGCCAATCCCAATACGGGAACTACCAATGGTGATTGGGGTGTGGGATCAGATCCCGTTTACACCGTCGTCGACAATACCGCACCCGTTGTGGGAGCCCCCATCTATGCTTCGAATGCGGTGTTTTGGACGTCTCGTGAAACTGCTCCGGGTCAATCGATTTTACTGACAGGGGCTTTCACCGATGCAGTGAAGAGCGTGCGACTGGCTTTGATTCCGCCCGGAACGATTGATTGGCAGACTTTGGTTAGCGGAAGCGCCACAGTGGTTTCTCCTACGCAGCAGGGCACTACCGGGCTCTCATTCATTGTCCCTACGAGTTTTGCCGCCGGTGTTTATGGTTTTCAGATTGAAGATCCTTCGGCTGCACCGGTTCTCGGTTTGGCAAACGTACCTTCGCTGAACTGGGCGATCGGAGTTCCCTCGACCACAGATCCAAGCCAGGCGCTGCAGCACCAGGTTTATGATTGCGGCGTTGAGCCGGGGGGCGTACTAAGACTTTTCGGAAAGAACTTCATCCCGTCTAACCAGGTTATCCTGCAAGCATCGAGCGGGGTGGCCTACTCGCTCGCACCCTCGAAACTCGACAGCAACTCCGTTGCCGCTCCGATTCCCAGTACGCTTGCTCCGGGAACTTACAACGTGTGGGTCGGAGCTGCCCCCTGGAGCGCCACCTCAAGCCCAGCGGGCCAGATCACGGTTCATGCGCCTCCATCGCTCAATGTCCTGAACGTCACCTGCTCTGCCCTGGTGGGCGATGGCGTTACCGACAATACCAAGCATCTTCAATCATGCCTGGACTTGTATGCTCCGATTGCCGGTTCCAAGGAGGTCGCATTTATATCAATTCCTGCCGGCAACTTTGTGCTTACGGGCGGGGTCACAGCGCACTCGTTTGAGGTCCTGGCCGGATCCTCTGCCACTGCAACTAACTTCGTGGGGCGGCCCAGCGGCGTACCACCGGTTGCCTGGTTCAACGCACCGCAATACTTCGGGATGGAAAACCTGTCCTTGCAGGCGCCTGCAAACCCTAATCTTCTTCTCAGCTCAGGCACCACAACAGGGAATCCGCTCACCTCTGGTCATCTGTTCTTCGCTAACGTAAATTTTTCGTCAACCAGCGACGCGTCCAACGGAGCGGAACAGATGTTTGCCATCGCAGGCCCGGATATTCAGGTTTATAACTCGACATTTCTTTCCGGCTCCAACCAGGCTTTCGATATTTTCTATGGAGATGGCGGGATTGTTTCCGGCAATCAGATAGTTCTGAATAATTGGACGGGACTGGCGATCAGTGATAGCCAAAACATAATCTTTGAAAATAATCTGACTTATTCGCAAAATCCGCTTGGGCAGGGAAACCTCAAGCACTCAGGCGGCTCGGGGCTGAGTATAGGTCGATCTAACAACCAGTACGGACCCTCTGCGATGTCTCGAGATATCTACGTCGGCTACAACACCTTCCAGAATATGGGTTCAGGTGATCAGCAGGTGATTACCAACGATGGCGATGGTGGAGTCCTACTTCGGCCCGATCGCTTCCAGCACGGCGACAACGGTGACTTTGGCAGATGATCCGGCATGGAACTGGATGGGTACGACAAACCCACAGGCGGCCGTGATGGCCATTACGTTACGGGACGGGGGTGGGTCAGTATTCCTTTCTCCAAAGCTACAGTGGTCGAACCATGAACCTCTCGAGTCCATGGAAGGTTCTGCCCGATACCACATCCGTGGTTGGTATTTTTCAATATGAGTTGAATATGACCATCGCGCACAACACCATAACCAATACGCTGGGTGACGCAATTGTCTTAGCGGATGCACTCGAAGGCGTAATCGAAGACAATACACTGACCAACGCCGGCGGTGGGATTCTCATTTCTGCCTTTGGTCCTTACGGGGGTCCGGCAGCGTACGGGCCGGTGATGAATACTGACGTCCTTCGCAATACCCTTGCGGTAGGTGAGGGCAACTTCATTTTTCTCGATGTCGGCAACTATCTGTGGGGGATCGGGATTCAGGATTTCCCTGGTTGTTCGGTCTCGGGACTCATGATTCGAGACAACGTGGTGCCGGGTATCAACGTCATCTACAACACCGATGGCGTTAACGGAATCAGCGCCAATGTTATAGAGCAAAATCAGGCGTATTGGTCGCCGACATTTGCCACTCCGGGGTTTCTGGTACAGGACAATTCACCTCCGCCTATGTAAAAGAATCCGCATACTCTTGTTTGCGTTCCTGGTACCGAAAACGCGACTTCAGTTTGAGAAACCGCAACTCCAGCAGGTGGTAACTTGACACCGCCACTGCCGTTGAGATTGCCAGCAGGGTCATGGTGTAGGCTATCTGCCCAAGAACCAGCGGGTGGATGTTGCGGAGGAACCACACTTGCCAGGGGACGTAGAGCGGTGACGGCAGTTGATGCCAGATGTACAGGCCGTAACTGTATCGACCGAAAAAGCGAAGCGTTGGAATTCTGCCTACACGATTGGGGACAGTTCCCGGCACGAGCGCAAGAGCAAGGACGCAGACATACACCCCCGCGGTCGCCGAGTAGCCCCACGAGGTCATCGCGCTCGAACTGAAGAAGAGCGTTCTGGCGCGGATGAAAAGAGCTACCAGTACGAGGCAACACCCTGCCATGAGGGGATAAAGAATCCTGCGGTCGAGCCAGCGATCCGGCCGGGGCCCGCGAAGCGCCAGCGCCAGCATAGCGCCCGCCAATAACGAATCCATTCTGGTGGGAAGCTCGGTGTAGAGGATCCACGGCGAAACCTGCAGATGCGTCAGAATGATCCGCAGCAGTAGCGCGCCCAGAAAACCTCCCGCGCATATCTGCATGAGAGGCCTTCTTCTGAATACGAAAAAGACTGATCAGCGGCCAAAGTGAATAGAACTGCTCCTCAAGCGCCAACGACCAGAAATGAGCGCAACTTAGAAACGGGGAAAAATCAGGAGTTCCGTCCCGCAAAGCCATCATCACGTTGGCGCCATAGATATAGAACGGAATCGCCTTCCAGCTCATGGAGACGTGGCTCAGGGCAGCGACGAACAACACAATACCGACTGCAAAAAAATAGAGAGGGAAGAGGCGCAGTGCCCGCCGGGCATAAAACACCTTGAAAAAGTTGGTGGAGTTACGCGTGTCATACAGGATCCCGGTAATCAAGAAATCCGGACAGAACAAAAAACAGATCTACACCTGTCCAGCCGACGCTTGCCAGCCAGGAAAGAGGGTTGTAGAGGTTGCGGGGTAGATAGTGATAGAGAAACACGAGCAGGATTGCGAGGCCGCGAAGCCCGTCCAGACTATCGATATGCTTCTCTGATCCTGGTTTCATGTCGTTCCTGGTCTGAAGAGAGGGAAAGCGATGAACGCCTGGTAGTGGACAGCTAGTATTCTGTGATCTCCTTTCCATTGCCAGGTTTACGGAACCAGATTCTGTCAAGTAGTTCGCGCTTTACGAATAGGACGTCTCGCTCGAATGCATAGTTTGAGAGGGAGCGCCCGAAATCCTGAAAGACAACGGGGTATAGGTCGCAATCCTTCAGCATTGCGCAGCTCGGCGCAAATGAAGGTTCTTTACCTGCATATTCATTGGCGAAAGAGCACTCCAACAGGACAACGTCCGCGATCTTTAAAGTGTTCAATGCTCCGCGGATGACCTCGGTTTCAAAACCCTGCACGTCAACTTTGACTAGAAGCTTTGCTCCAGCCCTATCGAATGCAAAGCTATCCAGCCGCTTGCACGGCGTATCTTCGTGCGGCTGAGTCACCGTCTTGTAAAAGGTATTCGCTTCTTCGGTATATTGGGCCAGGCTGCAAAGGGTGTTGTCAGGATGCAGAAAAATCGTGCCGGTTCCGTCAACGTCTGAAAGAGCACAGCGATGCATCACTACCCGGTCGTTGGCGGAAAATCGCTTAGCGAGATGCTCGAATGTTGCGCTAACCGGCTCGAAGCATACCGATTTGCCCCAACTGTAGAGGGAAAGGAATTCGGCTGTGAAGTCGCCGACGTTGGCGCCAATGTCGATGAGGAGTACTTTCTGCGACGGGTTCAGGAAGCGAGCGAGATTGACCCAATCTTCAGTTCTGCCCGGAGACTTCCACACATTCCGATAAAATCGCCGGTCGAAATGCACCCCCTCGTTCTGCAACAGGCGAAGCTCGTGCAATTGAAATAATCGTGATTCGAGAGCATGAGCGTAGTGATGGAACATCCGTAGCATTTGAAGCCTCCAAGAGCCCCCATCGGGCATTTTCGTCCCATAAGTTGCAGCGCCAGGGATCGCATGATTGCCCCGACGAATGGCGCTTGGGATTCAGCTTTGAACACATAGCACACTAGCGATGCTAGCAAATTCCCCTCGCCTGGTCCCCGATCGATGCGTGGAGTCCCTGGGGTGCCGCGGGATCCGTAGAACACTTGCCAACATGATTCAACGGTACCGCGATTCAGAGGCAGATGCGGAATCGTTCGGCTTGACAGGAACCGATTCAAATAACGCTCTCAGCAGCTTTCTGCAAGGCGACCACTCCTCATCGCCAGGGGCGAAATGCTAAGGTGAATACGAGGCAGTGGCGCCGAGGGCCTATGCAATCGATTCATGCACTGGATGAAGCCCCACAGGCGAGGGTGGACGTGCAGCGCCGCTTTTATCAGCCGGAGCTTGACGGACTGCGTTTTTATGCCTTTGTGGGCGTATTTGTCTGTCACAGTTTGCCGCTAGACGACCAGTTCTATCGCCGGCTGCACATGCCTATGCCCTGGATGTGGGGGGCTTTTATCCGGTCGGGTGGGGCGGGCGTCGATTTGTTCTTTGCGCTCAGCGCTTTTCTGATCACTTCGCTTCTGCTCAGGGAGCGCGAAACGACAGGCGGGATTTCGCTCCGCTTGTTCTATATCCGACGTGCACTGCGCATCTGGCCGCTCTATTTCCTGGTGGTTGCTTTGGGGGTCGTGTTTGCACATACGGGATCGAGTCAGAGCTTTCGGTGGTTCTACTATCAAAGGCTGCCCTGGTACTACGTTGGCGGTTATCTACTGTTCGTCGGAAACTGGGTCTACGCTGTCTTCGGAGCGGCAGAGTCGATCTGCGCTCCTTTGTGGACTGTTTCCATCGAGGAACAGTTCTACCTGATTTGGCCTGCCATTATGAAGGGCCTCGAGCGTCGCGGCATCCTCATCGCCGGCATTCTAACCTTCCTGCTGTCGACGGCAAGCCAGGTCGGCATCGTGTTGGCTGGTGCGAATAGGAACTACATCGAATACGGCAGCGCATCCCGCTTTAACTCGTTGGCGGTGGGGATCCTGCTGGCGCTCTGGGCTCCTCGTCTGGCGACGCTGCCGACAAGCCGAGTGCGGCTGCTCCTCTTAGCTGGGGGCCTGACCGCGTGGATTGGCTCCTACTCGGCGCGCTTTACGGATCAGCCGGGGCCTGCGAGTATGCGCGCGGTGTTGGTGCGCCTGACGGTCTCGCTCGCGTCGGGCGCGATTCTGTGGGGATGCCTCCACAGTCGCAGCAAGCTTCTCACGGGCGACTGGGTGGTGCGGCTGGGTAAGATCAGCTACGGCCTGTACATGTTTCACTTCATGGGGATTGTTCTGGTACAGACCCTGTTTCATCCAGTTTCGCGACCCGAGCTGCTGGGAACCAAGGCACTCGCATTTGTCGTGACCGTAGTTGTGGCGTTCGCATCTTACCGCTGGTTCGAGTCGCCCTTCTTGCGGCTCAAGGACCGTTTCACCACGGTGTTAAGCCGGCCGGTCTGATGAGATCCATGATCCATGGGCAAATCGGAAACAGAGCAGGTTGACCCTAGCGCACGGAATTCCTAGTAAGCGCCTCTTCTCGCCAGACGGAGCGGACGGCTGGGGTACCTTAAGTTCACTTTTTGCCGGCGCACTGGCAGAGCCTCACTGGGATGAATTTTCAATTGGTTGTAGATCAGCAGGATATAGAAGGCAGCCATGATCCGGCTAATACTGCCAAAGGGCGAATAGAGTATGTCCCATATGAAAGCGACAAGAAGATAGCAGTATAACGGGGCTAGAGGTGGACGCTGGGTGCTCAGCCGCAAAACGCCTCGCACCGTCAAAGCCAGAATATAGATCCAGCAAATGCCCCCGAGGATACCGCCCTCTACCCACGCCAGGGTCAAATGCGAGTGGGTGGGTATGACTGGGTACTCCGGGTCTTCGGCTACATCCGAGTCACTGTACCCGTGTTCATACTGAATATCCTGCCTCATCTGCACATACTCTGGACCGTACGGAAAGGAACCATGGCCAATGAAGGGGCTGTCGCGAATGGCCTGAATGGCTACGAGAGTTTCCGGGCGTCCGCCGAAGAGGACTCCAAGGTCACCTCCCGATTGCTTTTCAAATTTAGCCTGCGTGGATTCGTCGAAGAATCCGCTTCTCGTGGCGTATTTGATCGCCGAATTTGCTCCGTAAGCGGCTACGCCAACCAGCGCCAGCAGGATAACAACTCTGGATGTATCTTGACCGCGACGAGAACCGCTGCGCTGGAGCCGTGCTTGACTATTAGTGAACGGTAAAATGAGGACCGCAGAGACAAAATGGACGGCAAGTTGGGAACGGAAGCCGTACATTAGATTTAACCCAGCAAGGACAACAAAGATCAAGACGCAGATTCCGTACCTTCGCCGGACATAGAAGTAGGAGGAAACGAGCAAGACCACGACGGCAAGGCCCTCGCTGAGGCCGAATTTCCACTGAACTTCCACGTTTGGTCGATACTGCCACGAGCCGAGAACATCCAAAGCGGCGATACTCAGCGCAAAAATCACTATCCTGCGAGTCTTGTTATTCAGCAGGATAGCCAGGGCCATGAAGTCAAGGGCAAAAAATACAACCCTCGCGATCCCTTTCGCCCGATTAAAAAGCCCGATCGCGTTATATTCATCCGCTATGATCGTGCCCAGGAGCCAAGCTCCTGCCAAGATATAAAACCAGAGGTATTGACGATCGAAGGCGCGCCTTCCCCGGTACAAAAGCAAGATTGGGAGGAAAGTTACAAGAAGAAGATCGCACCCGGGGATTGATCCAACGAAGTTGACGTTGTATGCTCCCGCAGCTCCGAGAATAAAGAGGCCAACGTCGGCAAAGAATGCTTCTCCGGATCTCCACAAAGGCTCCGGTCGAGGCCGGTATCCAAACGGTCTGGCAGTTGCGATAGGCATAGGTGGAAATCCCCGTCCGCATAACTCTGCCGCTCGATGTTACGGCAGACGTTCACTGCATCGGTGGAATAAGTTTACCCGGTGTCTCTTTGAACGCACCCAGAACGCCAGTAAAGAAGGCCTCCCTAGTTTGCCGGAAGCGACGTTGGGGTCGGCAGCCGAGCGGTTTGGCGATCGCCTGGTAGTTTGCTCCTTGGAATAGGATCAAGATCGCAATGTTCCTACTACCAACAGCTCTTCGCCGCTCGAGTCCCAGTCCTTTTCAAACGCTTGGGGCGCCTTCTTGTGGGGCGAACTGGAGAATTCTGTCGAAAACCCATGCCCCGGAAGGTTCTTACTAAAGAACTCTGCCGTCAGGGCCAAAACATGCTTCTCATTTATCATTGGACCCCACTTCACGCCCAGCCGCTTCGCTTGCTCCCCGGAGCAGTTTGGCACATATAAGAAGAGCTTACCCCCAGGTTTTAGAAGCCTCTGGAAGGCCATTAAGGTGGGTTTCGGAGTAGAGATATGCTCAAGCACATGGGACGAGTAAATCGCGTCGAATCCCCTGCTGGGTAGACTGTCACTATCGCTAGTCAAATTCACATTGAGCGTTCGTCGGCCGTACTCGACGCGCGGCCGGGAGATCTCAAACCCGGTCGCATCATATCCCGCCTTGGAGAGTTGATAAACGCAGTATCCCCACGAGCAACCGTAGTCGAGAACAGAACCGGCAGGAACCATCGCTCGTATTGTTCTAAGATGGGTTGTTAAATCACGTCCAACATTCCTAAAACGGTCCGAAATATGGAAAGCGATGTCCTCTTCCCGGGGCAAGTCCGTCACATTTTCCTGTCGATATTTGTTTTGGTAGAAGCTGACATTTTCCTCGGGATCGTCCTTGGGGAACCTAAAGTTCAGCGAACATTGAGCACATCGCCGGAGCTGCCAGATTCGGTTCTTCCACTGCACAATGCTTGTCCGGTCGCACTCGCAATAGGGACACTTGGCCGGTTGGAGAGTCGCGTATTTGACCAGCGTCTTCAGCAGAAATTGGGATTTGCGCATGATCCATTCAATCCTAATTGTTGTAGGGTATCAGGCACGAATCACCTCGGGAGTTGCAACCTGGATGCACGGGAAGCGTCTAGGTAGCCATGGAAATCGAGTTGCGCCGGCTGATCGGTCATCGGGTCATCGTGATGGGGCCAAGCTTTGTCGACAACGACAAATTGCAGAGCGTGAAACTGCTGGCCGTGGAAGAAGCCGGCATCTGGATCGAGAGCGAGGAAGCGGTGGACAAAGTGGTTGGCAGATTACAAAAGAGGCCTTCGTCGGCGGGCCTCGCCTTCTTCATCCCCTACGGGCAAATTGTGACCATCGTTGCTGGTTTTGATCCCTCTGGCATCGAGTAGCGGCTCACTCCGTTCTCAGCGCGCGCATCGGTTCCAGGCCGGCGGCTATGCGGGCCGGCAGGAGTGCGGCGAGAAAAGCTGCCGCACACAACACCAGCAGCGTGACGGACAAGATCAAGGGATCGTAGGGCTTTACGCCGAACAACTGGCTCGCCATCGCGTGACCGCCCAGGATCGCCACCGGAATGCCAATTGCCAGACCAATGCCCACCTGCAGGAAAGCACCGCGCAGGACCATCCCCAACACGCTCATGCGATCGGCTCCCAGCGCCATGCGGATACCAATCTCGCTGGTCCGGCGTTCCACCGAGTACGCGGTCACACCGTAAAGTCCGATCGATGCCAGCACCAGCGCCAGCACACCGAAGAACGACGTCAGCTTGGCGATCATGGCCTGCTGGGTGAAGTTCGCCTTGACCTGTTCGGCAAAGCTTTTGAAGTTGATGATCGCGAGATCAGGATTGACCTGCGCGATGGCACGGCGTACCTGCGCCTCGAGTCCAGCCACGTTGCCCGCAGTTTCAATTTCAATCGCATTGAGATATTGAGACCGGTCCTCGAACTGCTGATATCGCGGCTCGCCCGAGTGAACACTCTGCCCTTGCGCCAGGAAGTACATGGGGCGCATCTTCTCCGACGGTCCCCAATAATGCGTGTCTTCCGTAACACCGACGATTTCAAACCATCCGGGATGCTTCATATCGTCGCTGAAGTGCTTTCCGATCGCGTGGCCGTCCTTGAAGTATTTCTTCTCGAAAAATCGGTTGACGAGGGCGACATTGCGCGTCGTTGGCGTGTCCTGCTCGTTAATGTCGCGGCCTTCGACGATTTTCGTGCCCATGGTCTCAAAATAATGCGGGCTGGCGCGTACCCACGAGGCTCCATGATCGTGCTCGCCCGGCTGCGGCGGCGGCTCTCCTTCGATGAAGACACCCTCACCCCAGTTATCTCCCTCCATCGGGGAGTACATGGAAAAGCTCACCTGCTTCACACCCGGGATCGCCGCCAGGTTGAGGTGCAGTTGACGATAAAGCGCTTCGAGCTGGTTGGGATTGTAGCCCGCCATCTGCGGGTCGATGTGCAGGATGTAGCGGTTCGCGGTTTCGAAGCCGAAGTCCTGATGCTGCATGTTGCTCAGGCTTCGGGCCAGCAGTCCTGCGGCACAGAGCAGGACCAGGGAGAGCGCCGCCTGCACCACCACCAGCGATTTCTGCCCCCATCCGCCGTGATTTGCTGTGGAGCGGTTAGCCCCGCGCAGCGCCTCGACGGGATTTGCCTTGGACGTCAACCATGCCGGGCCAACTCCAAAAAGAACACCGGTCAGCAAAGAGACCGCGAGGGCAAACCCCAGCACCGGCAGCGACGGGCTAGCCGGTATGGGCACGGGATCATTCTGGAAAGCAAGATACAGAATCACCCTGGTGCCGGCGAACGCCACCACGATGCCTGCAATGCCGCCCAGCACGGCCAGCACAATGCTTTCCGTCAGGGTCTGGCGGATCAGCGTCATGCGGGGCGCTCCCAACGCTGACCTCACCGAGGTTTGCTGCTGGCGGTTGGCCGCCCGCACCAGCATCAGGTTGGCCAGGTTGGCGCAGGCAATCAGCAGCACGAATCCCGAGACCCACATCAGCAGGTGCAGTCCGTCTTTATACTGGTCCCTCATCATCTGCACGCCGTTGCCGCCATGAGAGAAGTGCAGCGTCTGCTTGGCCACCAGGGGCTTGTCGCGCTCCTCGACTTTGCTCAACGGGCTGAGCAGAAATTGCCGCAGCTGCACCTGCATCTGCGCTTCCATGGCTTGGGTGTCGGCGCCGGGTTGAATGCGGCCAATCAGATCCAGCCAATCGAGTGAGGCTTCCTCCAGGATGGTGCCGGTTGGGCTGATCAGTGGCTCGTCGTTGAGGGGGATGAAAAAGGCCGGCGGGGTACTCTGTACGCGGTCGCCGAAGAATCCCGGGGGAGTAATCCCGACCACGGTGAATGGCTGGCCGTTGATCACAAAGCCCGCCCCGACCACGGAACGGTCCTTGCCAAATTTTTCCTGCCAGGTCCTGAAGCTCATCATGGCCACGGCAGGCGCTCCCTTTCGGTCGTCGTTGGGCGTGATCGTCCCGCCCGAAATAGGGAAGAATGCCAAAGGTCGAGAAGTAATTGCCGGAGACGAATTCGCTCTGGTAGGGCTCCGATGGCTTATTGCTGCCGTTGCGGCGAACGCCGATCATGGTCTGTCCGGATTGAAACGCCGCCAGTTCTGCGAAGCCGGTGGTCCGTTCGCGAAACTGCTTGTATTGCTCGTAGGAGAAGAGCGTCCAGTTATCCTGCATGCCGCCGTTGACGCAGCAGTTCTCTTCATTGCCGACGCGCCACAAGTCTTCAGGATTGACCACCGGCAGCGACTTCAAGAGCACCGCATAGACCAGGGTAAAAATCGCCGTGGTCGCGCCGATGCCAAGCGCCAGGGTGAGAATCGCTGTGGTCGTAAATCCCGGCGCCTTGGCAAATTGACGTAACGCGTAACGGACATCTGCTGCAATCTGCATCCCTATTCCCCGTTGTTTGCTAGAGGCTTCTCCCGCAGAGCTAGATACGGACGGTCGGGGATTTCGGTTCATTTATTTACTGCGAGGGGTGTTCCTGAATGCCTGAATGTGTACGAGACCGCAGATCTCCGATCCGGTCGAAGAAGGACATTTAGCGCATTTAGCGCATTCAGCGCATTTTTTTTTCGAACCTGGGGCCCCACAGCCTCAGTCCAGTCTCGGGACAGATCTCCACGAGAGATCTGCGGTTTCTCTTTCCGCTTCGACTCTATTCGGGGGCTGACCGCCGGCGGCGGCCGCTCAACAGATACACCGCGGCACGCAATTCCAACAGCGGGTCATCCGAGGGCTCAATGCCGTCCACCCGGGGAATCGGATCGAAGATAATCTGCTTCTGCTCATGAGCTTCGTCGAGCACCGGCTCAGTCAACGAGAGCTTGCCCAATTCCAGAAACTTGCGATTCTCCGGCCAATGAACGGTTACATCGTTCACCGTATCCCCGTCCTCGGCCAATTGAACCACTACCTTAAACTTGACTGGCTCCTTCGCGATTCTCTGCTCCAGCTCATCGAATAGATAATTTGGCCCTTTCGCCGCCGCAACCGCCGCTTCCAGATGCTCGTTACCAGCTTCCGGGAGAATGCGGTAGCGCCCGTAACGGCTCACTCCAGCCGTGTTGATGAAGCGCATAGCCGTCAGGCCAAAATAGCTTTCCTGCGCGAAGCTTGCCGGCGGCGGCTTCGGCGTCTGCACAAATGCCAGCGTTGCGGGGTGGGTCCCCAGGTATTTTTCCAGTGGAGAGCCGGGGATGTGTGACAGGTCAGTAGCAGCAATGGCGCTCAGAAACTCCAGAAAATCCTGCCCTGTTCGCGCAGGAAAAGCATTGGTCGAATGGGCCACGATATCGGTGTGCACGCGCTCAGCGAGATAGAAGCGGATCGCACAGCCGCGTGGATCAGCGTTGGGATCGTTGTCCGGTATGACCGGAACTCCTGTGGAGTTGGAGAACCGCACCGTGGCCGGCGTGGATGGGCGGTTGAAGTGAGGCGCCTTGGTGAGCGAAGCCGCTTCCGGCGCCGGCGTGAATGAGCCATGCAGCATGATGCCTTTGGCGTGAGCCGGTCGAAAGCCAGGGTGGGCCCCAAAGAGGGCCTCAAATTTTTCCAGGATTGCGTTGCTTAGGGCAAGGATCTTTTCGTCTGTGGGTAGCGGCATTCATTTGTCCCTTCCATTAGGCTCAGGAGTTCCCTACTAACGATGCGGCACGGAAAGAATCGAGTCACACAAAACAACGATACTCGGGCTTTGTTAAAAACGGGCCTATTGACCTAAAGGGAGTAAGTCTTCCCGGATCTTAACGCTTCCAGCGCAAATCATAGATCTGCGCCACGCCGGTGTATGCCATCATTGCCGGCTGCCCGTCCGCGGTAAGGCTCACAAAGGAGGCGCCGTCTGCCAGACCCGAATACAGTCCCGTATAGGTGCCCCCCAAATCGCTCACCCTTTCCCATTTACCCCCGGGATCGTCAACCGATAGATCCCATTGTGGCCCTGAACCATTCCCATATAGATAGACTTGCTGTCTCTCGACCACGTCCAAAAACCGTAGGGGTCCTGGAATCGGGTCAATGTTTTCCACGTCCCGGTATGCGCGGAGTACAACATCATGCGTGAAGGCTGTACCGCGGTCGCCACCAGGTATTTCCCATCAGGGGACCAGGACGGCCCGCTGAATCCTAAAGTGTTGGGCATCATCGAAACTTTTCGGCTCGCCAGATCGACGGTGAATATTCCGTCGAGGGGTTGGTCGGTAAAGTTGTAATAACTGAAAGCGATGGATTTGCCGTCAGGGGACCAGGTTGGCATGACCTCGTGTTCTCCAGTGGGAATCAATTTTTCCGGAGTTCCACCGTCCGCAGAGATTAGGTACAACTTGTATCCATCGCTGTACACCAGCGATTTTCCATCCGGCGACCACCGCTCCGTACCCACGCCCGAACTGATGAGTTTTATTGGGTGGCTGCCGTCGATCTTGCTTTTCCAAAGATATCCCGTGGGAAATTCCGTGTATGCCATCCATTGCCGGTCCGGTGAAATGACGACTTCGCTCGCAGACAGACCCCCCAGATATGGCTCCAGCCTCCCTGTGCGCGGATCCAGGGCCTGCATCGCGCCCTGAACCGACTTTCCCAGGACGAAAAGGTGGTGGCTATCACGAGCCGGCGCTGAGGCCACGATTGGTATCTGATTGCCGGTAATGCGCACAGCCACCGGCTTTTTCCAGAACTCAAACCAACGCGGCGCCACCAGTTCGTAAACGTTCGGGCGCCCTTCACGGTCTGAGGTGAAGATGAAATGGCGCCCGTCCGGTGTCCATTGTGCGCCCCACTGCTCCGAGTCTGCGGGCCAGTCGGGCAGCAGAGCATGTGCGCCTTTCCCGTTAAGCTTCAACCTCCACAGGCGCGACTTATCCTTGGATGTCCATAGGGAGACGGTAAGCTCCTGCTCGTCGGGGGAAACGCACACTCCGTCCACCGATTGGGGTGCCTCCCAGATCTTCTTTACATTGGACCCGTCGGCATCGGCCGCATAAAGCATCCGCTTATCGGTAAACAGGAGGGACTGTCCATCGGGAGAAAACGCCGCCGCGCCCCAGTCAGGTGAGTTCACCAGGTAGTTGCCCAGTCGACGCGGCGCTCCTCCGAGGGATGAGGCCATCCACAGGGAGCCCCGCCTAATATCGTCACCAACTTCCGGTTTCCACTCCAGCACCTTCGCTCCGTCGCTGGAGATAGCCATG
The DNA here is from genome assembly GCA_963757515.1 of uncultured Acidobacteriaceae bacterium. GTDB lineage: Bacteria > Acidobacteriota > Terriglobia > Terriglobales > Acidobacteriaceae > PALSA-350. The sequence goes on from CAVWRV010000022.1 coordinate 60,290, forward strand.
AGCCGCATTCCGGGCTCCACTTGCGGCATGGGAGCAATAATCCCACCGCTGACCGCCATCTCTGAGGGCACTCCGCGGCTCTCGAGGTAAAATCGCAAACCATCCGTAAACAACGGGGCTTCTTTCGGCTCGGAGGAGAACGTAATCTGCGTTGAGTCGAGCGGACCGGAGACTGGCGCCGGTGTCAGCAATACCGCGAGGCCAACCGCAGCTACCGCCAGCGTGCCCCCAGCCCAGTACCAGGCGCCTTTTCTTCGCAGCGAAGAGGAAGGGAAAAACGTTGCTGACGGCCTTAGGCTCGCCTGGGACTTCACGATGCGCTCGAAGGCGCTGCTTCTCCGCTCGGGCTCTGGGGATAGAAAGCCTTCCACTGCCTGGACCAGCGGGGCAGGAGCGTGAACCAGGCGCAGCGCGGGAGAGGGTGTGAGGGCGAGTCCGCTTGGCGACGCAATCGGGCGCTCGCCGGTAAGGACCTGGTGGAGCACAATCCCCAGGGCGAATATATCGGTAGCTTTCGTAGGCCGCGCTCCCTGCAGCATTTCGGGCGCCATATATCCGGGGGTCCCGGCGATGGTGCCAGGGCCCACCAGCGTTGCCTCGGCCTGGTTAAGCCGGGCCAGTCCGAAGTCCATGATCGATACGTTGAAACGCTGCCCGGTCCGCTCCAACATCACATTGTTGGGCTTGAGGTCGCGATGGATTATGCCCGCGGCGTGCAACGCGGCGACCCCGGCCAGCAGTTGACCGCAGATCTCTATCGCCTCGCTGGATTCCAGTCTTGCCGGCCTTCTCAAGCAGGACTCGAGGGTTTCGCCCTGCAGCAGCTTCATGGTGAGGAACAGGAAAGGAGGCGCGGGCTGCTCGCAGCGGAAGATCTCGTAGATGGGGCAGAGGTGGGTGTGCACCACCTTGCGGGCGAGAATGACCTCCTGCTCAAAGCGGGATGAGCTCGCGGCGTCGGCAGCTATTTCCGGGCGAATGATTTTGAGCGCAATGCCGGCATCCTGAAGAAATTGATCCCTGGCCTCATAGACCTCTCCCATACCGCCGCGAGAGATGAAGCGAACCACGAGAAAGCGATTCGCGATCAGCTGTCCGGGGTGAAAGCGGGCAGAATTGGCTGGGGGAGCTGTTTCCGGGGTTAGCAGCGGCTGGGCGAGAAAGCTGCCCATGCGTTGGTTCTGGTGGAGCAGCTCCTCAACCAGACGGCGGAGCTCGGGGGCTCCACGGCATGCCTGATCAAGAAAAGCGCCCCTGCGCTCGGGCTGCAAATCAAGAGCTTCTCCAAACAACTGCTCGGCAGATTGCTCCAGGTCGGCCATGAGTCCCGTCCAGCGAGGTCGCGCGCCCCCTCTTTGCGATGGGCAGACTATAGCATAGGGGTCTCCAGGGGTAGGCAGCCCGGGCCTTGGTAGGCCGGGGAAAATAATTTTGCGATTCGTGGCCCTTTTTCAAGGATGGATCCGCCTTAGTGAGTGAAGGCGGTTGATGAGACGCCTTCCCAAAAGGAGAAGCCGCCATGAGCACACTTTCGATGTTGAAGTTTCGCGCCAGTATCTTCGCCGCCGTTCTCGCCGTCGCACCCATGTCCCCAGCGTCCCACGCGCAGGATGTAGGCATGCTCGCCAAGGTGAACGTCCCGTTCTCGTTTGAGAGCGGTTCCGGGCACTACGCCGCCGGCGTCTACACCATCCGCATGGAAAACCAGCACACTCTGCTCATCAAGGGAGTATCGGAGTCCGGGGTGGCGATGACCTCGGTGGAGGACAACGGCCAGCCGGCACAAAAGGGCGTGGCCGTGTTCCAGAGGTACGGTAACCAGTACTTTCTGAGCGAGATCTCCGTTGCGGGAAAGAGCCGCCGCATTCACCTTCGGCCGGCCAAGCCAGAAACGCAGTCCCAGGTCGGGCAAGACACGACTGCACCCACAAGCGTGGAGATAGCTCTGTCGGCGCCACGCTAGCAACCTGGGTAAGCTATGTCTGGCTTACCCGTTCGCTTTTCGTAACCGCCGTTGTCGACGAGTTCTGGAATGGGCGGCGATGGCGGAAGATACCATGGAGTTTTAGCGAGGTAACTATGGATAGCGGCAGAGGCCAGGTGACCCAATTGCTCCAAGCGATGCGCGCGGGAGACGCGCAAGCAGCGGAGGATCTGCTGCCGCTGGTCTACTCAGAACTGCATCGCCTGGCCAAGGCTTACATGCGCCGGGAGCGACCAGATCATACGCTGCAGGCAACGGCCTTGATTAACGAAGCGTACCTGCGCCTGGTGGGAGAGGATGTCGATTGGAACAGCCGCGCGCACTTCATCGGCTTGGCGGCGCACGTCATGCGGAGGGTGCTGGTTGATTACGCGCGGACGCGCAACGCAGAACAGAGAGGCGGGGGATTGCACCGGGTGGAGATGCAGGACGACCTCGCCATCTCGCCCGAACAGCTGGACCAGTTAGAAGAGCTGGATGGGGCCCTCAAAAAGCTGGAAAAGGAGAACCCACGCCAGGCGCGCGTAGTCGAGTTGCGCTACTTCGGAGGGCTTTCGGTGGAGCAGATTGGCAGCCTGCTGGAGATTGCTCCCCGATCCGTAAAACGGGACTGGGCGCTGGCCAGGATCTACCTGTTTCGGGAGCTGCGGCCAGCGGGGCCAGAGGCTGAACAAGAATAATTTCGAAAGTCGCGGCAAGCCGTCTAGACAGGCTAGCTTCGGGCTTTAGAGTGTGTGTGAAACAGCAGGTCCCTCCGCTGCGCTACGCTTCGGTCGGGATGACAATTCTGTTGTGGGAACGCTTTTCCTGTGATCCCAATGTATTGTCATCCCGACCGAAGCGCAGCGCAGTGGAGGGACCTGCTGTTTCACACACACTCTAAAGCCTGAACCTAACACTTCGTAGGCGGCGCCGGAGGATGGCCCACTCAAGCCTGCTTCGATTACTTGCCGATGCAAAACGTAGAGAAGATCAAATTCAGAATGTCGTCGCTGGTGGTCTCGCCGGTGAGCGAGTCGAGATGACGAAGCGCTCCGTATAGATCCAGCAGCACCATCTCGTGGGGAATGTTTTGCCCGGCCGCACGCCCGCGGCCGCCAGCGCCTCCAGGGTTGCCGTTACCGCCTGGTATTGGCGCATGCTGGTCAGCATGCCACCCTCCGTCTCCACCGTGCGATCGCCCACCATGGCCAACATCTTCTCCTTCAGCTCACCTACTCCTTCTCCGCTGAGTGCGGAGGTGTGAACCAGCGGCAAACCGAGGCCGGCCAGCGCCTCCTCCATCGAGGCCGATGGGTGGGCCAAGTCGCTCTTGTTCACCACCACCAGCGCCCGGCGCTGGGCCAAGCGTTGCCAAAAGCTCCAGCTCTTCCTGATCCGGCGCCGCCGTCGCATCCAGCACCATCAGCACCATGTCTGCATCCGCCAACGCCTCGCGCGATTTGCGAATGCCGATCTGCTCTGCCTCGTCGCTGGCCTCACGCATGCCCGCCGTGTCCACCAGCTCGACCGGAATTCCGCCCAGAGAAACGCGCTCCGTCACCAGGTCGCGCGTGGTCCCCGGCGCCGCGGTGACAATCGCGCGCTCCCGCTGCACGAGGCGATTGAAGAGAGAGGATTTTCCCGCGTTCGGCCGGCCCACAATCGCCAGCATCAACCCCGCATGCACAATGCGTCCGCGGGCAAAGCTGTCCGCGACCGGCTGCAGCAGGACAGCGAATGCTCATCGATCCTGCTCAGGATCTCGTCGCCGGGCAGCACATCCACATCGTCTTCCGCAAAATCGATGCCCGCTTCGAGCAGAGCGATCAGCGCGACCAGCCCCTCTTTGATGGGCTTGATGCGCCGCGAAAGCGCGCCATGCAGTTGCTGCGCGGCAACCCGCGCCTGGTAGAGCGTCTGCGCTTCGATCAGGTCATGCACCGCTTCGGCCTGGGTCAGATCGATGCGGCCGCTCAGGAACGCCCGCTGGGTAAATTCGCCCGGAGCCGCCAGACGCGCCCCGCCCTTCAGCGCCTGCCGCACCAGCGTTTCCAGAATCACGGGCGAGCCGTGCGCGGCCACTTCCACCACATCTTCCCCGGTATAGGAATGGGGCGCGGCAAAGAACGTGACCACCGCCTCGTCAAGCTTTTCCTGGGTGTCGAGGTCGAGCAAATCAGCAAAGCGGGCCTGCGCATGGGCCAGAGGATTGCGCAGGCGCAGCATCGGCTCGGCAATCCGGGTCGCCTCCGGCCCGGAGAGCCGCACGATGCCGATGCCACCGCGGCCGGGCGGCGTCGCGATGGCAACGATGGTCTCGTTCTGGTAAACGACGTGTGGATCGGGCTGCATGGAGCGCTCGCGATTCTTCAGTAGGGAGAGTTGCGCCGCGAAGGCCGTGCCCGGCGCCAACTTCAGAAGGCCGTGGCCGAAGCCGCGCCGCACCCTTGGGATAGACCACCACGAAACGGCGCAAACCCTCGCCGCTGCTCTCCGTTTCGAGATCGGCATAATCGCGGAAGGCCAGGTGCAGCATACGGCGCTCACGCGAACTCATGGGAGCAAAGCTGTAAGGCTGGGATGTGCCGCGGACCCGCTCGGCGGCCGTCTCCGCAGCCAGCTTAAGCTCGCGCGCGCGGAGCGCCTTGAAGTTGTTGGCGTCGAAGGAAATGATGTCGTGCTCCTCGGCTTCGAGGCGCACGATCTTGGCCGCGATATGTTCCAGCGCCCGCAGCAACTCGCCTCCGCGCTGGGTCAGAAGCACGGCATCCGGCCCGGACATCTCCACATAAATCTCGCGGGCTTCCAGGCCATCGGGATCACGGGCTCCCGCACCTGCGGTGATCCGGTACTTCAATCGCAGGCCGCCGGTGGTGGTAAGGGTCTTGAGGAATGCTGCAATCTTCTGAGCTGCAGCCGCGTGGTCGACGATCGGCATCGGTTTAGTATCGCATTTTGTGCGCACGGAAGTCAGCCGCGCAGGGCACCAATTCTCGGAGACGGTCGGTAACCGCGGTCAAAAATGTCTCGAGAACGTTAACCGCCCGTTTCCGGACGCCTGCGAGGTTCCAGTCCGGGCTTGCGATGCGCTGCCGGCCGCCGCTGCGCTTGGCCGCCCGCTTGGCGGCGATTTCGCGCATCTGCTTGCCAATGCCGGTGCGGTTCATCACCGCCTGCTGGATCACGTTGATCACGTTGCCGAAAGCCCAGTAAAGCGCCAGCCCGGAACTCAGATTCCAGGTCATGAAGCCGAAAAAGACCGGCATGGTGAAGGCCATCATCTTCTGCTGCGCGGGATCCATGCCCGGCGATGGGGTCAGGTACTGCACCAGGAACATGGTCACGATGAAAGAAGACCGGCAGGATGTGCAGCGGGTCGGGAGCGGCCAGGTTGTGCAGCCACAGCCAGGGCGCCTGGCGCAGTTCGATGGTGTGCAGCAGCATGCGATAAAACGCGAATAGCAACGGCCACTGCACCAGCATCGGCAGGCAGCCGCCAAACATGTTCACGCCCTCGCGCTTCTGCAGGTCGAACATCTCCTTGTTCATGTCCGCGCGGCGGGGATCGGTGGCCTTGTACTTCTTGTACTTCTCCTTGATCGCGTTCATCTCCGGCTGGATGCGCTGCATCTTCAGCGCGGACTTCATCATCTGGATGCGCGTCGGCAGCATGGCCAGGTTGATCACCAGGGTAAGAACCAGGATGGCCCAGCCCCAGTTGGAGACGATATGCTCATGCACCCAGCGCAGGGCCAGGAACAACGGCTTGGCGATGATGCCCGAGTAACCGAAGTCCACCACCGGTTCGAGACTCGGTCCCGTCTGCCCGCCATTCGCGGTAGCCCGCACGGAGGCCAGCACGTCCAGCACCTTGGGACCGGCAAAGAGGCGCAAGCTGGTGTGCCCTGAGGTCGAGCCCATCGCGGCGCCGAGCACAGACGCCGGAGTCCGTCTGATCCGTCTTGCCATGACGCGGTACGTCAATCGAATCGTGCAGACCCACCAGCAAGGTCTGCGACGGGTCGTCGGGAAGAAAAATCGCGGCGAAGTACAGGTCGCTCACCCCGGCCCATTCGAAAGGCCCGGGCAGCGTGGCGCCCCCGGCAATCTTCTTTGCCGCCTGGTTCTCGTTCTTGCCGCCCTGCATGGTGTCGAACTGCGACGCCGCATAATCCGGCAGCGTCTCCTGATCGCCGAATCCGCTGGGCCAGGCGACCAGCGCCGTGACCGGGCTCCCATGATCGGTGGCCGTCACATCCACGTGCACGACGTAGGTGGAATCGAAGGTGAAAACCTTCTTCACCTCGAGGCCGTTGTTGGAGTAGGTAAAGGTAAGCGTGGCAGGAGCATTCAACGTGCCCGTGGCCGAGGGCACATACAACGCCTGCGCCAGCTGGTTGCGCAGATTCGCGTCATAGGTCCAAAGCGAGAGCGGATACCCGAGCCTTGGCCGCGGCCTTGGGGTTGACCAGGTCCAGCGGCTTGCCGGCGTCGTCTTTGTACTTCTTCAGAATCCAGGAGATGGCCTGGCCGCCGCGATTGGAAAACGTAATCCGGTACAGCTCGTTCTCGACCACGGTGGTGGTTTCGGCGGCGCGCCACGACCGCATCCGTGGCCGCCTTGGCGGAATCGGGACGCTGCAGCGTCGCTGAGCGGAGCGCAGGAGCTGACGCGGCGCCTTGGGCGCGGAAGTCGAAGCCACCTCGGCCGGAGTCTCCGGTTGCGTCTTTTTCTTGGGCGAAAAATATTGCAGGCCGAGGAAGATCAAAACAAAGACGACGGAGAAGATGAGAAGCGTGCGTGAGTCCTGCCCACCGCCACCCGGCTGATTAGGATTGCGTATTTCGGCCAAAGAGAGTTCCTGTCGATCGTACGATCTTGCGGCGTCCCGGCGACCCGATGCACCCGAGGGCTCACAACTCTTATGGTAAATGGCGGGGGTCATCTGTGCGGAAGCGATGGCGGAGGGGCGCGACTGGGTAAGTGCCCGGAACCGGATCGAAGCCTCCCCGGCCAAAGGGATTGCAGCGCAGCACCCGCCACAGCGCAAGCGCGGCGCCCCAGAGCACTCCGTGGCGGGCGACGGCGGTCACGGCGTATTCAGAACATGTAGGCTGAAAGCGGCATGCGCCCGACACTCCGCTGATGGAATGCAGCAGCGGGCGAAACCCAGCGCCGGTAGAGGTCAGGCATGGGCGACATCACGTTTGCGGCTTTTCGCAGTCTTTTCAATGACGGTAAAGATTTTGCGATACTTCCTCTTGCAATCGCGCGAATTCCGCCGTCAGCACCGTTCGCCTGGGGTGGAGCACCACGTCGACGTCTCGCGTCAGCAAAGCCAGGTTCAGGCGCACGGCTTCGCGCATGCGCCGCTTGATGCGGTTGCGTTCGACCGCTTTGCCCAGGACGCGGCCGGCGGTCAGACCCACGCGCGGACCAGGAGCCAGCAGGACCTGACGTCCGCTCGGCGAAGAAATAGGTCATCGAGGGCGAGAAGTGTTTACGGCTCGCTGGTACACACGTTGATAGTCAGCGTGCTTGCGCAGCCGAGCATCGCTTTGGGTAAGAAGCCTCAACAGAGTTCCCCAGTACGTAACTGTCTAGTCGCGGTAGCCGGCACTCACGGAAACGCGCTTGCGGCCCTTGGCGCGGCGGCGGGAAAGCACGGCTGCTCCGGCCTTGGTCTTCATCCGTGTCAGAAAGCCGTGTGTCTTCGCCCGATGGCGGCGGTTAGGTTGAAATGTGCGCTTGGGCATAACACTGCGCTCCTGATCTCACTCAAAAATTTCTGCCTTGAAGGCAAGCTTTAAGTATAACGGATTCAGGCCAAAGGGCCAAGCAGCCCGATGCCTCGGGCGCGAGCGGCGTTCGCTTTCACTGCGCATGGTGCAACTCGGGAAAGAAAGAAATTTTTGCCCGGAATGAGCCGTTGCACGGCCTTGTAACTGTGCTAGTATCGGCTCCGATCAAGATTGATTTTCTGCACGTCCACACTACCTGATCTTTCGATCTGGATACTTTCGCGAAGGGGCTTGTTCCCCCAAAGCAGTTCCTAAGCACAGGAGCTACAATGGCACGCACGGTCGATTACCGGTGCGGGCTTGCTTCTTTGCACTTTGCAGAAGGTATCAGGCAGTCGGCGTTGAACGAAGGAAGCGTATGTCTTTTGTCGCCACCGCCCCCGCCGTACCCAATCCCTGGGCGCGGATACTGGGTGCTCTCGAAAAGAAGGTCAACCGGCAATCGTTTGACACCTGGCTGAAACCCACGCGCTTCAGCCACATCACCGGCCGGATGCTTTTCGTGCGGGTTCCCACGCCCGAGTTTCAGCACATCGGCGACCGCTACGGCGACCTGATTCAGGAAGCCATCGATGCCTTCCACCTGGAGTTCGACGACGTCTCCTTCGTCATCCCGCAGGAAGATCCAGCCGCTGTCCGGGTGCGCGAGGATGGAGGGTTCGCACCCGTCCCCTCCCATTCCGCCGGCGCCCAACGGGCAGGCAACCGCGGGGTCGCGCCTGCCGCCGGCGCCGCAGCAGGCCAAGTTCGACTGGGCCACGGCCGCGCAGCTCAATCCCCGCTACACCTTCGATGCCTTCGTCATCGGCAACGGCAACCAGTTCGCCCGCGCGGCCTCGGAAGCGGTCGCCGAACGCCCCTCCAAGGCCTACAACCCGCTCTTTATCTACGGCGGTGTCGGCATGGGCAAGACCCACCTGATGCATGCCATCGGCCACGAGGTGAAGAAGCGCCAGCCGCAATGCTCCGTCTGCTATGTCTCCAGCGAGAAGTTCACCAACGAGATGATCAACTCGCTGCGCTATGACAAGATGACCAGCTTCCGCGACAAGTTTCGCTCCGTCGATCTGCTGCTCATTGACGACATCCAGTTCCTGGCGCAGAAGGAGCGGACCCAGGAAGAGTTCTTCCACACCTTCAACGCGCTGCACGAGAGCATGAAGCAGATCGTCATCGCCTCCGATCGTCCGCCCAAGGAGCTGCCGGAGATCGAAGACCGGCTGCGCAGCCGGTTTGAATGGGGACTGATCGCCGACATTCAGCCGCCTGACCTGGAGACCAAGGTCGCGATCCTGCAGAAGAAGGCGGAGAGCGAGCACGTTACTGCTGCCTACCGATATCGCCCTGTTCATCGCCTCGAACGTGCGCACCAATGTGCGCGAGCTGGAGGGCGCGCATGGTGCGGCTGTTGGCCTGGTGCCGGCCTCAATGGCGCCGAGCTTACCCTGCCGACTACCCAGCTGTGCCTCAAGCAGTTCATCGATACCCAGGTGCGCAAGATCACCATCGAAGCGATTCAACGCGCCGTCTCCGAGCAGTTCGGCATGCGCGTCGCCGAGCTGAAGCAGAAAAATAATTCGCGCTCCGTGGTCGTTCCGCGGCAGATCGCCATGTATCTGGCCAAGCAGATGACCGAGGCCTCGCTGCCCGAGATCGGACGGCAGTTCGGCGGCAAGCACCACACTACCGTGATGCATTCCATCGCCAAGATCGACGAGCAGCGCCGCGCCGACAAGGATCTCAACCGCACCATCAACAAACTGCTGGAGACCCTCAACGGCTGAGCGGACCACGTTCTCGTAACCCTACGAGATGTGCGATCCGACAGATCTCTCTGAGTACTCTCGAGATGATCCTTTTCCACGCTTCGGGCCGCTCCCGGTATGCTCAAGTTGTCTATGTTTCGTTTCGAGTCGCCGCGCCGCCTGGCTTCATTGGCTGGCTACTTGATGACCGGTTTGGTCCTCGGCGTTGTCCCGCGTCATGGGGCCGCCCGCCTACGCCCGCCAGCAGGACACCGGATTTCTCAACCGCACCATCACCCTCAATGGAACCGTTTACCACTACGTCGTTTATCTGCCGATGGACTGGACCCCCAAGCAGAAGTGGCCGGTCATCCTGTTTCTGCACGGATCCGGAGAGCGCGGCTCGGACGGCCTCGACGAGACCCAGGTAGGCCTGCCCAACGCGCTGCGTTCCCACTACGAGCGCTGGCCCTTCGTGGTGGTGATGCCCCAGGTCCCCTACAACCACCATCATTGGACCGACCCGGACATCATGGCTATGGCCATGGCCGCGTTGAATGCCGAGGTGAAGGAATTTCACGGCGATCCCCAGCGCCTCTATCTCACCGGCATGTCACTGGGCGGCTACGGGGTGTGGGAGATTGCCAAGGACTATCCCGGCCGCTTTGCCGCCATCGCTCCGGTATGCGGAGGCATCTACTGGTCCTACGCGCCCGGCCGCTGGCATCAGCCGGAACTTGTTCCGGAGTACGTCAAGGCCATCGGCCGCACGCCGGTGTGGATCTTTCATGGGGCGGACGATCCCGTCGTTTCTCCTGCGCAATCGCAGATCATGTTTGCCGCCCTCAGTGCCGCGGGCGGCAACGTGCGCTTCTGGGAGTATGCCAACTATCATCACAACGCCTGGGACCGGGCATACGTCGATCCGCAATTGCCGCAGTGGTTTCTAGCCCATCGCCTCTCCGATATCGCTACCACCAAACCGTATTCGGAAAAACGCGTCATCCCCATCCATCCTCCGCCGATCCACGTCGATCCCAGTGTCTATGACGCTTATCAGGGGGAATACGTCGACGCCGGCGTGACCCAGGTAACGGTCTTCCGCCAAGGCAACAAGTTGATGTCCAGGAACCGCACCGGCGATCAGACCGAGTTGCTGCCCGAGCAACCCAACCGATTTTTCTATCCCAGCGGCAGCAGCACCCGCCTCACTTTCGAGAAAGGTCCCGACGGCCGCGTCACCGGACTTCTGTTCTCTGACGACCGCCATCAGGAACTGTGGGAAAAGGCGCCGGAAAAAACTCCCTAGCGAGTTTGCGGCATTGTGCAAAGCGGGCCTCTCGCAAACCCGCATCAGTACTGCTTGGGAACGCGCTTTGCACTCGACGCCGCCGCTTTCCACAGCCTTTTCTCGAGCTGGCTGTGCAGACCGTGGGCAAGACGGGACCCAACTCGGCGCGATTCGCCACTCTTCCTGCTTTTCATTTTCGCCGGGACCCGGTTTTCTAAAACGTGGACAGCGGTCATCCCGCCACCCGCTTGGTTTCAGCGTCTCTTTCCACTTTTCCGTCATCAACGGTTACTACTACTAACAAGGAATGGATATTTTTGGCTTTTCATCGTAGTAGCAGTTTTGTGCGCCGACGCCAGGAATCCACAGGAAGAAGCGCAGTTGAGATTCTCAGGCGGCTTCGCAGTGGTGTAGAGTGAGTCAAACCGACAAGGGGGCAAAGCACCATGCTTAGCGCGGGGGTTGAGCAGGAGAGACCGGTCGCACAGGGAGCCGCAACGATGGAGATCAGCGTGAGCCGTCAGGATCTGCTGCGGGAGCTGAGTGCAACGCAGAGCGTCGTCGAGCGGAAGACCACGATTCCTATCCTCTCCAATTTTCTCCTCGAGGCCGGGCCAGGGAGAGGGCGACGCGACCGACCGCCTCACCATCACGGCCACTGACCTGGACCAGAGCATTCGCACCTCCTGTGCCGCCAAAGTGAAAAAGCCCGGGGCCTGCACCATCCCCGCGCGCAAGCTCTTCGACTATGTCAAGCTGCTGCCCGACGGCGATATCTCCATCAAGCTCATGGAGAACCACTGGGTGCAGATTCGTTCCGGCCGCTCCAACACCAAGATGGTGGGCATGGCGCGCGCCAATTTTCCCCAGGTACCAGAGTTTCCCGAGACCGGCCTGACCCAGCTGGCCGCGGCCTCGATCAAAGGCATGATCTCGAAGACCATCTTCGCCATCTCCAATGAGGAATCGCGCTATACACTCAATGGCGCTTTGCTCATTTTGAAGGCGGAGTCGCTCTCCATGGTGGCCACCGATGGTCACCGGCTGGCGCACATTGAAAAGACGGGCGAATCGCTCAAGAACATCAGCGGAGAGAAAAAGACCCTGATCCCGCGCAAGGCATTGGCGGAGCTGCAATCGCTGCTCGCCGATACCGAAGAGGAATCGCTCGATTTTTTCGACGACGAGCACACGCTGTTCTTCCGTCTCGGTCATCGCGTGCTCACCACCCGCAAGCTCACCGGTCAATTTCCCAACTACGAAGCGGTGCTGCCCCGGGATAACAATAAGTTTGTGGTGGTGCGCAGCGAAGAATTAATGGGGTCGATCCAGACGAGTCGCGCAATTCGCCGACGAACGCTCCGGGCGCGATCAAGATCCGGCTGGAACAGAACGAGATGAAGATCTCTTCCTCCTCGACGGAATCGGGCGAGTCGGAAGACACGATCGAAACTCCCTACAGCTTCGACCCCATCGTGGTCGGTTTCAATTCGACCTATCTGATCGACTTTCTCCGGGCTGTCGGCTCCAGCGGCGAAGTCCGGCTTGAATTTAAAGACGCTCAGTCGGCCGGTCAGATGCGCCCGGAAGATGCCGCGGATGACTTCAAGTATCGTTACGTGATCATGCCGATGCGCATTTGAGAGTGGCTTCAGCGCTTTGTCGGCCTTACTCGCCGCGGATTTGCGGCGGACACGGCTGCTTTGCTTGGTTTCTTCTTGGCCACGGCTTTTTTGATCCGCCTTCTTCGCGGGCTTGGCGCGCGCCACCGCTGTCTTCTCCACCAGCATCGTCTTCAATTGATCCAGGTCCACGGTGCGAGCCGACTTTCTTAGCCGTTCGATGTCGTAGTAGGCCCGCTTTTCGGTGAGAAAGATGTGGACCACAAAGTCCACGTAGTCCATCAATATCCATTCGCCCTGGCCGCCGGCCCTCGACCGAGTTGGGGTAGGTTTGAAAATCTTTTTTCAGACGAATCTCAATCTCGTCGGCGATGGCCTGGGTCTGGCGTTCGTTCGATCCACTGGAGATGAGAAAAAAGTCGGTGAAACCAGCGTCCACCGCGTCGAGTTCGAGAATTCGGGTATCCTCGGCCTTCTTGTCTTCGCAGGCCTCCGCAGCGGCCAAAACCATGCGGCGCGTTTCCGTAGTTGCCATTCGGTCGGGTCGTATCTCCTTAGTCTCTATGGTATCTCTACCGGCCGGTAGAGGCCGTGGGAGCGAATGTATTCCGCAACCGCGGGGGCGAGCACGGTTTGCTGCTCCGACGCCTTCGGCCAGAGCGGCGCGAATTTCGGTCGCCGAGATGTCCTGGTCCAGGTCGGGCAGCAGAAACAGGCTTGAGCTCTGGCCCGAAGGCCCGGAGAGGGTGAAGCGGGTGAACCCGGCTTCGCGATGCTCGCCGGTGTTCTCCACTCCCTTGGGCAAGCGCCGCATTGATCTGTTCCAGCGAGAAGCCGGGCCTGCCGGCCACGATAAAGTCGCAAAAAAGCAGTAGCTCGGCGCATCGATGCCACCGCTTCAGAGTCAGGAAGGAATCGGCGCCCAGCAGACAAAAGAGCACATCCGTGGGCTGGAGCTGGCTTCGCAGGCGTTGCAGGGTATCAAAGGTGTAGTTGGGTTGCCCGCCGGGCAGGGGCGCATCCATGTTGCTCGCCGTGAGCCCGGGTTCTCCTGCCACGGCCAGCCGTACCATGGCCAGCCGGTCCTCAAAGCTGGAATGGGCGGAGCCGCCCTTAAGCGGCTGGGTGCCTACGGGCGCGACCAGCACCTGGTCGAGCGCCAGCCGGGTGATGGCCGCCCGGGCGATCGCGATGTGACCACAATGCGGCGGATCAAAGGTGCCCCCGAAGAAGGCGATGCGCATAGGGCATCGTATCGTGACCGGCTGTATCCTAGGGCCACTTCGATGCCTACCGCCTACATTGCGCTCGGCTCCAATCTTGGGCGACCGCGCGGAAACGCTATCCGTCGCGAGCGATCGTCTGGGCCGCCTGGGGCGGGTGGCGGCGCGCTCCTCGCTCTATGAAACCGAGCCCGTGGGATATCGCGATCAGCCGGCCTTCCTGAATGCAGTGCTGGCTTTGGAGACGAAATTGGAACCGCTACCGTTGCTGCATGCTTTGCTGGCCATCGAACGGGAGCTGGGGCGCGATCGCAGCCAGGGCGTTCCCAACGGGCCCGCGCACGCTGGATCTCGATCTGCTGCTGGTGGGGGATACCGTCGTCGCCGGAGAGGAGCTGACGCTGCCGCACCCGGCCCTGGCCCAGCGCCGGTTCGTGCTGGCGCCGCTGGCCGAGATTGCGCCGCAGCTTCGCCACCCGCAGAGCGATCAGACCATGGCGGAGCTGCTGGCTCTGCTGCCCGATGAGGGTGAAAACCGGATTTCTGCGGTGCGCCGGCTTTAAGACTTGTCTCTTGCAATGCCCGGGTGCCCCATATCTCGCTCGAATTTCCAGATGCGGATACAACGCGCTGGACCTGAAGGTCTTCGGGCGCATGACAAAAAAGGTTGAGGTCGCGGATCCCACATCTCGCGAAACGAGCGAGATATGGGGCATCCAGGGATCGGCGGAAGGGACATCCCGGTTGATTCTCTTGCGCTTCCAAGCGCAGGATAGAATCAGGCCAGTGTCTCTCGCTTTTCAGATAGAAGCCGTCAGTGGGCAGGCGAGGCGGGCGACCATGACGCTGCCTCATGGGCTGGTCCAGACTCCGGCCTTCATGCCGGTCGGCACCGCAGGGTCGGTCAAGGCCATCCCCCAACATCTGCTGGAAGAGCTGGACGCGCAGATCATTCTCGCCAATACCTATCACCTGTACCTGCGTCCGGGTCACGAGCTGATTCGCCGGCTGGGGGGCCTGCACCGCTTCATCGCCTGGCCGCGGCCCATGCTTACCGATTCCGGCGGCTTTCAGGTCTTCAGCCTCAACGAGTTGCGCAAGGTGAGCGAAGAAGGGGTGCAGTTCCGCTCGCACCTGGATGGCTCTTCCCATTTTTTCTCCCCCGAGCACTCCATGGACGTGCAAATGGCGCTGGGCGCCGACATCATCATGGCCTTCGACGAATGCACCGAATACCCCGCCGACCGCGCGCGCGCCCTGCAATCCCTCGAACTGACCCTGCGCTGGGCCAGGCGCAGCCAGCAGCACTTCAACGCACCATGCCAACGGCGGCCAATCGCTGTTTGGCATCGTGCAGGGGGGCATGTATCCGGATCTGCGGCGCGAGTCCGCCGAGCAACTGGTGGCCATGGATTTCCCCGGCTACGCCATCGGCGGCCTGAGCGTGGGCGAGCCGCGGGCGTTGACCCGGGAGATCATCGAAAGCACCCTGCCCCTGCTGCCGCCGGACAAACCACGATATGTGATGGGCGTTGGCTACCCGGATGAGATTGTGGAATACGCCGCGCTGGGGGTGGACATGATGGACTGCACCATCCCCACCCGCGCCGCCCGGCATGGCCTGCTGTTTACCTCCGGGGGCCGGCTCAACATCAGAAACCGACGCTTCGCCGAGGATCCGGAACCACCCGATCCGCAATGCGGCTGCATGGTTTGCGGCCGCTACAGCCGGGCCTATCTGCGCCACCTGATGGCGGCCCAGGAACCGCTCGCCGGAGTGCTCAACACGCTGCACAACCTGGCCTACTACCTTGACACGATGCGATCGGTACGAAATGCTATTGTGACGGATACTCTTCCCGCGCTCCTGGCCCGCGTGCGCGCGCAAGCCGATCGCGTTGGCCCCTCCAGCGATACTCCAGTCCAGTAGACAAACCGGGGCAGATAGGCTGTAGTAGAAGGCTGGATAAGAAATTACTGAGGATGGTACGTTGACCTTCACTCCCTTGTTACTGGCTCCTGTCATTCCGCCCGGCCTGGTGACCTTTCTCCCGTTCCTGCTGATCATTGCGGTTTTTTACCTGATGCTGGTGCGGCCCAACCAGAAGAAGCAGAAGAATGGCAGGAGATGCTGGCGAGCCTGAAGCCCGGCGACCGCATCACCACCACCGGCGGCATGCGCGGGACTATCATTTCGATCAAAGAGGACGCGGTGCAGCTGCGCGTCCCACCCGACGGCGTCAAGTTAGAGGTCATCAAGAGTGCTATCGCTTCCGTGACGACGAACCAAGAGGAAGCTAAATAACCGTATTTCGCGGCAGACCGTCAGCCCGGCGAAAAAACTGAGTCCCATGCGTAAAACCCTCCTGATCGTTGCAGTTCTTCTCGTGTTCGTCTTTGGCATCTTCGGCATTCCGAAGGGCATAGGCCCGTCTGCCTGGAAGGCGGCGCTGACCGACCGCATCCACCTTGGTCTGGACCTCAAGGGCGGCATTCACCTGGTGTTGCAGGTGATGGTGAATGAAGCGGTGAGCGCGGAAACGGATAATGCGGTGGCCCGGGTGCAAGCGGACTTGCAGCAGGCCGGCTTTCCCGCTCACTCGGTGCTGAAGCCCGATCCCAAGAAGCCGGAGCTGATCCAGGTTCAGGGCACGCCCCCGGACCGTACCGGCGACGTGCGCAGCCTGCTCGACTCCCGCTACGGAGCCCAGTACACCGTGGCGTCCGGAACCCAACAACAGCTGGACCCTCACCATGAAGGGGACCGAGGTGCAGTCGATCGAGCAGCATGCGCTGCAGCAGGCGATCGACACCATTCGGCACCCGCATCAATGCCTGGGAGTCACGGAACCCACCATCCAGGAATACAACCTGGGCACCAACCAGATCCTGGTCGAGCTGCCCGGCGTGGACGACCTGAGCCGGGTGCGCGACATTATCCAGTCGACTGCCCGGCTGGAAATTCACCTGGTCGTGGGTGGTCCCTTCCCCACCGAGCAGGCTGCGGCGCAGAGCCTCGGGGGGACGGTTCCGCCGGAAGATGTAGTCATGCAGTATGGGGGGACTGAGCCCGAATTGCTGGGTCAGTACTATGTTCTGCAG
The DNA here is from genome assembly GCA_963757515.1 of uncultured Acidobacteriaceae bacterium. Classification (GTDB taxonomy): domain Bacteria; phylum Acidobacteriota; class Terriglobia; order Terriglobales; family Acidobacteriaceae; genus PALSA-350. Next base: position 77,041 of record CAVWRV010000022.1, read on the forward strand.
CGGCTTCCCATCGTGGCCGGCGACGACTTCCGCGATGCGCAGCCCTCGGTGGACGAGAATGGCCGGCCCGATGCGACCTTTATTCTCACCCGCAATGCGGGTGACCGCTTCTACCAGTTCACCAGCGCCAACATCGGCAAATCGCTGGCTGTCGTTCTCGATAACCGGGTGCAGGAAGCGGCCAACATCCAGCAGGCGATCCGCGACCAGGGCCGGATTACCGGCCTGGGCAAAGAAAAGGCGCAAAACCTTTCTCTGATGCTGCGCACCGGCGCGCTGCCGGCCTCGATTCACTACCTGCAGGAGAGCGTGGTAGGACCGTCGCTGGGCGCCGATTCGATCCGCAAGGGCGTGCTGGCGTCGATCGTCGGCATGCTGGCGGTCATGATCTTCATGCTCATCTACTACCACGGAGCGGGCATCAATGCGGACCTGGCGCTGATGCTGAACCTGGTGATCCTGCTGGGCTTTATGGGCTTCTCCAAGGCTACGCTGACCTTGCCCGGAATCGCGGGTGTGATCCTGACCATCGGCATGGGCGTCGATTCGAACGTGCTGATCTTCGAGCGCATCCGGGAAGAATTGCGTGCCGGCAAAGCGCCCGCGGCGGCGGTCGACCAGGGATTCGCCCATGCCTGGGTGACGATTGTCGATACCCACGTGACGACGATCGTTTCGGCGGCCATCCTGTTCCTGTTCGGAACCGGACCGGTCAAGGGTTTTGCGGTGACGCTGAGCTTTGGTCTGTTCGCCAACCTGTTTACTGCGGTTTTTGTCTCGCGCCACATCTTCGATTCGATTCTCAAGCGTAAGCAGCGCGGAGAGGCGCTTTCGATCGGGTAGTGGTCGCGTACGAGTAAGGCGGAGTTTCAAGTGGAACTGTTTCGTGGCATTAATGTTGATTGGCTAGGGAAGAAGTGGTACTTCCTCGCCTTTTCCTGATCTTCAGCGTAGCGGGAGTGCTGTCGATGCTTTTCTGGCACGGCATCAACCTGGGGCATCGACTTTCGCGGCGGCACGCTGGTCTACGTTCAATTCGAGCAGCCGCCTAACATCGACCGGATTCGCCAGGCGATCGACCGCGCCGGCATCCATGACAGCCGCATCCAGACCTACGGAACGTCGGCGCAAAAGCAGGTAGCTATCTCGCTGGCACAAAAGGAAACCCAGGAGTCGGCCCTCGATACCGGGCGGCAGACCATCGTGCAGGCGCTGAACGCGAACTACTCGACCACCGGGGCGGCCAACCAGGGCAAGCTGGACCTGGACAATGCCAGCCAGGGCGCCCTGGCCCAGTATCTGGAACAGAACGACCCCGAGCACCTGGCGAGCACGGGAGGCGCGGCGCAGAAGTATGCCCAGCAGGCGGCGGCTATTCTGAATCACCGCGACAAGGATCTGGGCGGCATTTTCAGCAGCATCGACCAGCTGAACGGGGTGGCCGATCCGGCGGTGGTCAACCAGCTGAAGCAGGGAGCTTATCTCTCCGGCTTCCATGTCTTCGCGGCGGACATTATCGGACCCCAGGTGGGCGCGGCCTTGCGTAAGCAGGCTCTGCTGGCCACGCTCTACTCGCCTGGCCGGGATGCTGGTTTATCTTGTGGTTCCGCTTCGAGCTGATTTATGGCGTGGCCGCCGTGGTGGCGGTGTTCCACGACACCCTGATCACCGTAGGCGCCTTCAGCTTATCCAACCAGGAAATCACCCTGACGGTCATCGCCGCCATTCTGACCCTGATCGGCTACTCGATGAACGACACCATCGTGGTCTTCGACCGCATACGGGAGAATCTGCGCATCTCTCGCCGCGAGAATCTGACCAGCGTGGTGAATCGCAGTATCAACCAGACGCTGAGCCGGACGGTTCTGACTTCCGGGCTGACGTTCCTCACGGTCCTGTCGCTTTACCTCTTTGGCGGCGAGGTGTTGCACGGCTTTTCCTTCGCGCTGGTGATCGGCATCCTCATCGGCACCTATTCGTCGATTGCCGTGGCGGCGCCGATGCTGGTGGCCTACCAGGAGTGGCGGGCCAAGCGGGGCAAGCGCGCGGTTTTGCCGGCGGGCAAGAAGGCCAGGGTCTAACCCGCATTTCGCACATCAGCCTGTTCAGACGTGCCATCAGGACTACGCCGGTCAGTCGTTTTGCCCGAGGATAGCCGGGCTACCAGAAGTTTTATCGCAAATCAGGTTTCTTCGGCGTGGCCGGCTTCGAACAGGTAGCCGCCTGCTATCAGGCTGAAAACCAGCGAATTACGTAGCCGACGGCCCTGCATTTCTGCTAGTGAAATCCAGGCTAACCTAGGCCGTGCGAAACGGTCAAGTCTAGTGAACTTGGGGCGAATGTGAGGTTAGGTTCGCGTATGCCCCCATTGCATTTGTGGTAGTGAGTGCCAAAGTTTCCCACAGCTTGCACAGACTGCCCCTGCATGCCAATAGCCCTTCGGGATCAAAAGAACAGTCCGTTGGTGTCTAAATTGGTACAAGTTCGAATATCCGAGGTAAGGCGATGTTTGAAGATTCTCTAATGGAGTCTGGTGGCAAGCTCAAAGACCAAGAGTAAGTATTGGTCGATTCGTTACTCTCTGTCTCAACGGGCTGATCCTGGCGGCGCTGATCATTTGGCCGCTGTTGCATCCTGAGGCCCTGCCCACGCAGATGATGGCCACGCTGCTGGTTGCCCCACCACCCCCACCGCCCCCTCCCCCGCCACCACCACCTCAGGCTCCGGTTCAGGTCAAGATCAAGTCTGAGATGATCGAAAATCAATTGCAGGCGCCAAGCAAGATCCCGAAAGACATCAAGCAGATCAAGGAGTCCGCGGCCCCGCCGGCCATGGCTGGCGTTTCCGGCATGGAAGGCATGGGCGGCGGCACCCCTGGCGGCGTGATGGGCGGTATTCTCGGCGGCATCGGTACGGGCCCGGCGATCGTCAAGGCAGCGCCCCCCAAGAAGCTGAGCATTTCGTCCGGCGTGATGGCCGGCAACCTGCTTGAGAAGACCGTGCCACAGTATCCGGCGATCGCGAAAGCGGCCCGCATTCAGGGAACCGTCGTTTTGCAGGCCACGATTTCCAAGAGCGGCGGGATCGAGAACCTCAGAGTCGTCAGCGGTCCTCCGATGCTGCAGCAAGCGGCCCTGGATGCTGTCCGCTCCTGGCGCTACAAACCCTATCTGCTTAATGGAGACCCCGTCGAAGTGGAGACCACGGTCAACGTGGTCTTCAATCTCGGCGGCTAACCAGACGCGCCGGCTACGCTCTTCCCAAAGGGTGGTAGCCGGCAATCCCCCTTGTGGCCACTTCGGGTCATTTCGGAACGAAGTGGCCCAGTGCTAGCATCTGGATGTTTCAGAGCTATAACGAAAGTCATTCCGTAGGAGGAAAGATTCAGTGATTCTCGCTCACCTCGCCCACCAAGCAGCTCTCGGTATGTACCTCTTTCAGGATCAACGGACAAACCGTCGGCTTCTCCCCCATGGACCTGTGGCACAACATGGGCCCCGCGGCTAAGGCCGTCGTCGCTGTGCTTTTCATCATGTCCATCTGGTCTCTGGCTGTGATCATTGACCGCGCCCTGTACTTCAGCGCGGCCCGCAAGCAGTCCCGGGAGTTTGCGCCACGCGTTGCCGGCGCTCTCAAGGAAGGCAAACTGGACGAGGCGGTGAAGGTTGCTGACCGCAACAAGAAGTCCCACCTGGCGGAAGTGGTCACCGCCGGCCTGCAGGAGTTCCGCAACTACGGCGGTGGCGGCGCGATCACCGACGAGCAGATCGAATCCAGCAAGCGCGCGCTCGAGCGCTCGGAAGCAATTGTCCACGCCAAGCTGAAGAGGGGCTTGGGCGGTCTGGCAACCATTGGTTCCACGGCGCCCTTTATCGGGCTGTTCGGAACGGTGGTCGGTATTTTGAACGCATTCCAACAGATCGCCACCCAGAAGACCTCCGGTATCGGCGCAGTCGCCGGCGGTATCTCCGAGGCCCTGGTCACCACGGCTTTCGGGCTGCTGGTGGCCATCCCCGCCGTTATGACCTTCAACTACTTCACCGGCAAGGTGGAAGCCTTCGACGTGGAGATGGACAACTCCTCCAGCGAATTGATCGATTACTTCATCAAGCAGAGCCACCGCCGCTAAACGGCGCGTGTGCTTCAAGCACTCAACAGCGGGAATCCTGCACCGGTTGGAACGGACCAAAATCCGTTCCAACCTGGTGGTTTTCACCGGACTCACAGAAAGTCATCTTGAAGGTGGGCAAGCCTGGAGCGTTTTCATAGTTGGTGCCGGCGGGCCAGTTCAAGCGCACCCACTCTGAAAACGCTATAGCCGCTCAACCCCCAACGGAGCAAAACAATGGGAATCGTAGTCAGAAACGAAGGCGCCAAAGTAAACTCCAACATCAACGTCACTCCCATGGTGGACGTGATGCTGGTGCTGCTGATCGTTTTCATGGTCATCACACCCATGCTGCAGAACAAGGTGAACATCGAGCTGGCCAAAGTCACCGACCCAACCTCCATGCCCGATGCCGATAAAGAAGACGCGGTGGTCGTGGCCGTCACGCGGGATAGCAAGGTATACCTGGGGCAAAACCAGGTTTCCATGGCGGATCTGGGCGCCAAGGTGGCCGATCTGCTGCAGAACAAGACCGAAAAGCAAATCTTCATGCGGGCAGACGCCCGGGCGCAGTACGGCACGGTCATGGATGCCATTGACGATGTTCGCACCGCTGGTGTAGATCAGGTAGGTCTGCTGACCGATCGCCGGCAGGAGACGACGCCACCGCCCGCTACTCCGCCAGCCGGGCAGTAAGCTCGGATCGCAACCTAACAACGAGAAAGAATTCAGGAAACGAGGGACGAAAATGGCATTCGATACAGGCAGTGGTGGTGGCCTCAATTCAAGCATCAACGTGACCCCGATGATTGATGTGTTGCTGGTGCTGCTGATCGTATTCATGGTCATTACACCGGTGACCCCGAGAGGGCTGGACGCCCTGGTGCCGCAGCCACCGAAGGATCCGCAAAAGCAACAGGACAATGATCGCACCATCGTGGTCCAGATCACCCATCGGGCAGGCGGTGGAGTCCCGGGGTACAAGATCAATGAGCTGGACATTTCCCACGGAGACCTATTGAATAAGCTGGAAGGAATTTTTGCCACCCGGGCGGAGAAGGTGATGTTCGTCAAGGGGGATCCAGAGCTCGACTTCTCAGCCGTGGCGGATGTGCTCGACATCGGTCACGAGGCGGGTGTGGATCACATTGGCCTCATCACACCGAAGGTGGCAGCGGGGCAGTAAAGCTGTTGTGTTGTTGCAGGCCGGGCCATGCTATCCAGCGAGCTGCTGATCGGGCGCAAGCTGGGATTGAAGGAAAGGTTGCCTGACCCTGCTGCATGAACCGCAACGGCAAACAAGATCGACGGTCAAGCGCGCTCAGCACAAGGTCCGCGGCTGCTCATGAAGCAGCCGCGGCCTTGAGCTTTTTGGGCAGCACTTGCCAGTGGGCAGAAACCAAGTACAATCACTGCGCGGAGTTTTTTCCCCTCGAGTTGCAGGCCGGGTAAGCTTGTAGGAGATCAGGCGGAGCCTGGCAATCATAAGGAGATTCAAACCAGAATGAAGCGAAGCGCATATATTCCGGTGCTGGCGGTCGCCACCCTGTCGCTGCTGACCATGGTAACCGGGTGCAGCAAGCTGCAGGCTCGTGATCAATTGATTAAGGGCGTTCAGGCATATAAGAACGCCAAGTTTGAAGAGGCAATCGACCACTTCCAGAACGCGGAACGGCTGGATCCGACGCTGGAAAATGCTCCTCTGTATCTGGCCACAGCCTACGCTCAACAGGTAGTTCCGGACGCGAATACTCCTGAGAATACGAAGAATGCGCAGCTGGCGGTCAATGCCTATCAGAAGGTGCTGGCCAAGGATCCGAACGACCTGACGGCTCTGCGAGGAATCGCCGCCGTTTATCTGAATACCGGCAAGACCAGCGAGGCCAAGGATTGGCAGAGAAAGGTCGCGGCGGTCGATCCCAATGACCCGGTGGCGCATTACACGATCGGGGTCATCGATTGGCGGGTTGCCTACAGGAATGCGATCCAGGTTCGCAACGGCCTGGGGATGCAGGATAACGGCGACATGATCAAGGACAAGGCCGCATGCCAGAAGCTGGCCGAACAAAATGGACCCGTGGTGGACGAGGGCATCAAAGAGTTACAGCAGGCCATCAATCTGCGTCCAGGTTATGATGACGCGATGTCGTATCTAAGCTTGCTCTACCGGCGCAAGGCCGACCTTGATTGCGGCGATGAAGCCGCACACAAGGCGGATCTGGCCATGTTCGATCAGTGGCGCGACAAGACCATGGCAACCCGCAAGGCGAACGAGGAGAAGAAGAACCAGCAGACGCCAGGCGGCATCACGATGGAGACCGGCAAGTAGTCTGCGATCGGGAAGCTTCGCCAAGCCCCTGGCTCCGGCCAGGGGCTTGTTGCGTTCAGCAACCGTCACCGCTACAGGAGGAGAGCAGGTCCATCGACTACGGTCTGTCGAAGACATCTCCACGAGAGATCCGCTGTCGGTTCAGCCGGGCCGGTCATCGCACGGCCGGAAGGGAACACCGGGAAATAGTCTAAAATTGCAACATGCCTGACCCTATGCGCCGCCCGCTCGCCGAGGCCGATCCAGAGATCGCCGCGGCAGTCGACCACGAAATCCGACGCCAGCACGAAGGCCTGGAGATGATCGCCTCGGAGAATTTTGTCAGCCAAGCGGTGCTGGAGGCTGTCGGCTCGGCCTTCACCAACAAGTACGCCGAAGGATATCCGGGTAAGCGCTATTACGGCGGCTGCGAGTTTGCCGACGTGGTCGAAAACCTGGCCCGCGACCGGGCCAAGCAGCTGTTTGGCTCCGACCATGCCAACGTGCAGCCCCACTCCGGTTCCCAGGCCAATGCGGCCGCCTACATGGCCGTGATCAACCCCGGCGACACCATCCTGGGTCTTGATCTGGCCCACGGGGGCCACCTTACCCACGGGCACAAGCTCAGCTTTTCGGGCAAGCTTTACCGCGCGGTCTTCTATGGCGTGGAGCGGGAGACGGAGCGGATCGACTACGACAAGCTCGAAGGCATCGCGGAGCGTGAAAAGCCAAAGCTGATTATTGGGGGAGGCAGTGCGTACCCCAGGATTATCGACTTCGCCCGCATGCGGCAGATCGCCGATAAAGTCGGAGCCTTTCTCCTCATCGATATGGCCCATTTCGCCGGCTTGGTGGCAGGAGGTGTTCATCCCTCCCCCGTACCCCACGCACACCTGGTCACCACTACCACCCATAAGACCCTGCGCGGTCCCCGTTCCGGGTTAGTTCTGTGCCAACAGCAATTTGCTGCTGCCGTCGACAGAGCCGTCTTCCCGGGGCAGCAGGGTGGCCCCCTGGTCCATGTCATCGCGGCTAAAGCCGTGGCCTTCCGTGAGGCCCTGGAACCGGGATTCAAGCAATACGCACAGCAGGTGGTGGTCAATGCGCAGTGCCTGGCCGAGACCCTAATGGGCGAGGGCTACCGCGTCATTTCCGGCGGAACCGACACCCACGTGATGCTGGTCGACGTTTTTTCCCGCGGCATACTGGGCAGCGAAGCCGAGTTCGCGCTGCACGAAGCGGGCATCACCGTGAACAAGAACGCCATTCCCTACGATGCCAATCCGCCTCTGAAGCCGAGCGGGATCCGCATCGGCAGCCCAGCCTTGACCACCCGCGGCATGCGCGAGCCGGAGATGCGGACCATCGCCAAATGGATCGCCCAGGCCCTCGATCAGCGCAACGACGCGCAAGCACTGCGCAGGATTCGAGGACTCGTGCTGGAGCTGGTCGAGAGCTTTCCCCTCTATGGCTGGTTACGTGTACCGGAGACCATTAGCGCCGAATATGGCGCCTAGGACGCTAGGATTTCGGAGTAGTGTTCCAGGGATTGTAAGTGCCAACATGCCACAGATAGCCCTCCGGGTCGCGGCATGTAAAAGCCTTGCCGCCGTAGCCCTTTTCTTCCAGATGGAAGACCATCTCTGCCCCGGCAGCCTTGGCCTGAGCGTAGGCAGCGTCGCAATCGCTCACGATGAGCGAGACGCTGCGCATCTCGCGGCCCCCCAACTCATCGGGCATGGCAGCATACTTTGAATAGTCTGAGCGATTGCTCTCCGAGCCAAGCATGATCATGCCGTTACCGAAGGTGAGTTCAGCGTGCATCACACTGTTCCCTTCTCCCATGTAGACAGCGTGTCTTTCAAATCCCAGCGCCTTACAGAGCCACTCGATTGCCGCCAGGCAATCGCGATAACGCATACCCGGGATCACAGTTGATTTGCAGTCTTTGGTGTAGTTCGCCATGCCCTCATGCTGTCACATTGCGCATAGGGCGTCTTGAAGAAATCGGAACCCTCGGCTAAAGCGCGACGTGGTTCTGCCAGCGCCCCCGCGAGGCGCTGTAGGTGGTGGGATCAATACCCGAGAAACTACGGAAATCGCGTGAGAAGTGCGCCTGGTCTGCATATCCGCAGCTGGATGCCAGCTCCGCCCACCTCATCTCGACGCCGTTGTGCAAGGCACGCACCACGCGCTGGAATCGTTGCACCCGGCTCCATTGCTTGGGAGAAAGACCAACATCCTCACTGAAGACCAGGTGCAGGCGCCGCTCGCTGATACCGAGCTGGTGCGCCGTCTCTCGAACCCCGAGGGACCGAAGCAAGCGCAGCGCCTGGCGAACATGGCTTCGTCTTTCCCGCGCCGATGCCTGCTTGCATAGTGCTTCGTCCAACACCTGGAGGGTAGCCTCCGGCGTGGTTGCCTGCTCCAACAGGCGTTCACGCACCGGAGCCATCGGCCACAGGTCGCTCAGCGATAGGGACTGCTCGTAGAAGAGGTCTGCACGTTCCCGTAACCAGGGCCCGAGCCCTCCAGGCCGAAAAACCACTCCGACGAGCTGCTTCATATCGCCGGTTGCAATCATCTCTGCCGAAGTGCGCGCACCGACCAGCAGGGCCGGCGCTATGGGCACATCACCCGCCGGAGTGCACTCAGTCAGATGGTCGGCTGCGAGGGAGATAACGAATTGAATCTTGCCCCCCGGCAATACCAGCTCTCGCTGGTGCGGCACATCCGGCGCACAGGCGTACCACAGCGTCTCCACGCACGAGGCCAGTCCTGGCGACGCCTTGCGCTCCAGGTAGATCATGCCCTCCAGTGTATCTTTATTGCACGACCACGGTCAGAATGGCCGCGGCTTCCTCATTGGCGCGCGTAGACGTCGCACATCCAGGTCCAGTTACGCCGCATGATCGGGTGGCCGAACAAGGCCACGCGGACAACGTCGTCGCCACCGTCGATGAGGCTCCATTGCTTCGCCTGCATCGCAGCGTCCCAGGGAAGCTGCGCGCGCGAGAATGCGCGCGACCCGGAGTAGCAAAGAACCAGGCCTTGGTATTGCTCGGTCGCCTCGCCAGGTTCGATGTAGTTCCGATTGTAGAGATTGGAAAAGTAAGGTTTATAGAGGAAGTAGTGTCCTGAATCCACGACCAGCGCGGGGTTCGCTATGCCGTGTTGGTCGAAGAATGCCCGCACCCGCGTGGCTTGTCTCTGCTCCGCGTAGTAGGAGCCACGGGCGTCCACGGTTTGCAGGACACCTAGACCAATCCAGGGAATGGTGAAGAGGAAGGCGATCAGGATGAGGGCCAGCGGTGCCATGGACCCGCGCAACGCGCTGGCCAGCGGAAATCCGCCGATGAACAGCACGGCAAGCAGCAGCGCCCGCGAGAGTCCGAGGTAGTTTGCCTGGCCAGGAAAAACGGCGAGGGGAAAGATCAGCAGCACTGCGAGCAGGAATGCACACTGCAGCAGGAGACGCGAACGCTCTCGTCCGCGGAAAGCATAGATCGCGACGATCAGGCTGGAAAGGAGCAGGCTGATGGCCAGAGCGGCAGAAGCCGGGAAGGCGGGGTCGAAGAGGTGGCGGAAGGCGACCGCATATCCGTTGTGCACCACGGGCGCGGACTCCGAATCGCCTGCCTTCGCGCCATGCAGAACCACGCCCGCTCCCGTGCCTTGACCCGCGGCATGTTCCATAAAACGATGGAGGGCGCTATGATCCTGCGCCCACATCCACAGCACCCAGGCAGCAATCACCAGCGCATAGAGAGCGCTCCCCGCAATCATCACTTGCATGCGTCCAGTCCACGCGTGAGCCGTCGGTGTCCGCTCATCGAAGACGAGCAGGAACGCGAGCAGCAACCAGCCGGCGATTCCGGCGAATGGGTGAATCAAAAAGACGATGCCCACCCCGGCAAAGAGTAAAGACCTGGTGGCCAACGACGACGCCCGCCGCCACAGCAGAAGTATGGCAACCAGGAGACAGAACGCCGGCATCTCCGGGCGATCGGAATCGAACGCGATCATCCCGGTGGGCAACATTGCTCCCAGCAGCAAGGCAGCGCAAGTTCGCTGCCATCCGTTGATGACCGTGAGGCTGAAGCAGCGATAGAGCAGAAAAACCGCGATCGCCGCAAGCGCCAGGTTGTAGAAAGTGTCAACCGAGCCGGAGCAGCCGAAGAGCGAAGCAGCAACGCCGAACAGCAGAAGGGCTCCGGGTGTATAGCTGGCAAACAGCATCGGACGAATGGTGTTGGCATGAGGCACGGATGCGGCCACCAGTCCGCGTCCGTGCGCCCAGTTGCAGCCCGCGTCGCGAAACACGAACACATCCGGGCCAGCCGGTAGCGGCGGCATAAGAGCAAAAAAGCCGAACCACAAGCCCGCGAAAGCGCCGAGGATTAGCCACGGAGCCGTGCTCTTCCGGGACCAGCGCACAGCGATTGCCCAAACGCTCTTCGGTTTCATCGGTTAACGGGACAAGCGGGATCTCGCGGGAGAAGTTCTACCTATGCGTTGCCGGTATGTGCGCTGGCTAACTTCACCTGCGCTTCGTGGATCACTTCATTGGCCTGCGCATACTTCTCCGCATCCTCGCCGGCTTCGTTCCACAATTTCTGGCCGCTTTCCAGCTGCCGCTGCGCCTCGCCGGCGTCGATCTCTTCCGGCTTGATGGCGTTTTGCGCCAGGATCGTCACCCGGTCCGGCAGCACTTCAACAAAGCCCCACACCACAAAGTACGTTCTGATCGCCGCCGGGGCCGCCATGCAATCTCACTTCGCCCACGCCAAGCTCGGCCAGCAATGGAGCATGCCCGTAAAGCACCTCCATATAGCCGGACTTCGACGGCAGCTCGACCGCATCCGCGTCCTGGTCGACCAAAACCTTATCCGGCGTCACCAGCCGGACTTGCAGTTGATTGCCTGAGTCTGCCATTACGCTTACTTGTCCTTCATGCTCTTGGCCGCTTCGAGCACTTCCTCGATGGTGCCCTTCATATAAAAGGCCTGCTCCGGAATATCGTCGTGCTTGCCTTCGATAATCTCCTTGAAGCTGCGCACCGTATCCTCTACCTTGACATACTTTCCTGGCGCTCCCGTAAACACCTCGGCCACATGGAAAGGCTGGGAAAGGAAACGCTGTACTTTTCGGGCGCGATTCACGGTGAGCTTGTCTTCTTCGGAAAGCTCGTCAATTCCCAGGATGGCGATAATATCCTGCAGATCCTTGAACCGCTGCAGGATGCGCTTAACCCCCTGGGCAACCGCGTAATGTTCTTCGCCCACCACGCGCGGGGTGAGAATGCGCGAAGTCGAGGCCAGCGGATCTACCGCCGGATAGATCCCGATCTCCGTCAGCGCGCGCGAAAGCACGGTGGTCGCGTCCAGGTGGGCGAAGGTAGTCGCCGGCGCCGGATCCGTGAAGTCATCGGCGGGCACATAAATCGCTTGCACCGAAGTGACAGAACCCGTCTTGGTGGAAGTGATTCTCTCCTGCAGTTCGCCCATCTCCGTCGCCAGGTTGGGCTGATATCCAACGGCCGACGGCATGCGGCCGAGCAGGGTAGAAACCTCGGAGCCCGCCTGGGTGAAGCGGAAGATGTTGTCGATGAACAGGAGCGTATCGCCGCCTTGCTCATCGCGAAAATATTCGGCGATGGTCAGAGCGGTGAGAGCAACGCGCAGGCGGGCTCCGGGCGGCTCCGTCATCTGGCCGTAAACCAGCGCCGCCTTCGACTTCTCGCGGTCTTTGGAATTGATGACGCCCGGATTCTTCAAACTCATTCCACAGGTCGGTGCCTTCACGGGTGCGTTCGCCTACTCCGGCGAAGACGGAAACGCCGCCGTGGCTGCTGGCAACATTGTTGATCAATTCCTGGATGATGACCGTCTTGCCCACACCGGCGCCGCCGAACAGACCGATCTTGCCGCCTTTCAAAAACGGCTGGATCAGATCGATGACCTTGACCCCGGTCTCAAACATCTCTTCGCCGGTTGCCTGTTGTTCAAAAGACGGCGCGGCGCGATGGATGGGCCACCTTTCCTTTGCATTGACAGGTCCCAACTCGTCCACTGGCTCACCAATGACGTTCAGGATGCGGCCCAGCGTCGCGACGCCCACCGGGACGGTAATCTGCGAGCCCAGGTCGAGGCACTGCATGCCCCGTACCATGCCCTCGGTCGACTCCATCGCCACGCAACGAACCCGGCCTTCGCCAATGTGCTGCTCCACTTCCAAAACACGTTGATCGGGTAGCGGAACATCGAAGCCCTCGCTGGTCACGCGCAGTGCCTGATAGATCGGAGGCATGGTCGCCTCTTCGAATTGCACATCGACCGCCGGTCCGGAAATCTGAACAACTTTGCCTATGTTTTCTGCCATAACTTTTCTTTCCTTCAGCGTGCGCTAGAAGCGCTGCCGCACCGCTGACAATCTCGATAATCTCTTTGGTGATCGCAGCCTGGCGCACCCGGTTCATGGTGAGCGTAAGCGAGTCGATCATCTCGGAGGCATTACTGGTAGCCGCATCCATGGCGGTCATGCGCGCGGCCTGCTCAGCGGCGCTGGACTCAATCAACGCGTGATAGATCTGCGAGGTGACGTACTGGCGCAGAAGTCCATCCAGAAGCTCCCGCGGCGGCTGGTCATAGATGTAGTCCACTTCCGCAGTGCCGAATTTCTTTGCCTCCTGCTCGGCTTCGCTGGTGTCGGCTTCCCTGACGCTCACGCCGGAGGACGCCGCTGCGCGCGCCATCTCTTCGCGCTCTTCCTGGCTCATCTCTTCGGCCTGTTTGATGTCCCGCTGGCCCACGTTCGATGATGGGCAGAATGCGCTCCACCACCACCCGCTGAGCCATCACCGATTTGAACTCGTTGTAGACCAGGTAGACCGCGTCCAGCTCTTCTTCCATGTAGCGGTGAACAACTTCGCGCGCACAACAGCGCCACCTGGTCAAAGCTGGGCTTATCCAGCATGCCGGGGTAATCCCCCGCTATTTCGATCTGGTTTTTGCGCTCACCGCGGCGCTTTTCTTCCGGCGCCGGCGGGGCCTCGCCGGGATCTCGATCTCCGGTATCCGCGGCAGGATCGTTGGCGTCGTTCTGGCCTGGTTGCTTTTCGACAAACTCAGCCATCGCCGTAGCGGCGGCGAAAAAGATCCCGGCCCTTGCGTCCGATGGCAGCAATGTCGATCTGCTCTTCGCTGTGCTCGCCGATGAAACGGAAGGCCGCCTTGGTGATGTTTCCATTGAACCCGCCGGCAAAGCCCTTATCTCCGGAAACCACGATCAGCAGCGCCTGCTTCTCCTCCCGCGCCAACAGCAACGGATGACGAACGTCTCCGGTCTGCGGATCGTACAGATCGATATGCCGCATAAGCGAACCGATGACGCTGGCCAGCATGTTGGCATAGGGCCGGCCGGAAATGGCGCGCTCCTGCGCCCGCCGCAGCTTGGCGGCCGCGATCATCTTCATCGCCTTGGTGATCTGGCGCGTGCTTTTTACGCTGCGAATGCGCCGCCGTAAATCGAGAACGTTTGCCATGCCAGGTTAGGCCTTCTTGGTTTCTTCCTGCTTCTTCTCTTCTTCGGAGAGCTCCTTCACCGAAGACTCCTTGAGCGCCGCATCCCGATGCTCGGCGAGGAAGTTCTGCTTGTATTCCTTCAGCGCACTCCTTGATCCGGTTTCTCAGGTCATCGTCCAGCGCCTTCTTGCTCACAATGTCCTTCAGCAACCCGGACTGTGCCGAATCGAGATAGGGATAAAGCCCAGCCTCAAAGGCGTGGATCTCCTCCACCTTCAGGTCATCGAGAAAGCCATTGGTTCCGGCGAAGATGATGATGATCTGCTTCTCGGTCGACAGCGGCGAGAACTGCGGCTGTTTCAGAATCTCTGTCAGCCGTTGGCCGCGGTTGAGCTGATTCTGCGTGACCTTGTCCAGGTCGCTGCCGAATTGGGCGAACGCGGCGAGTTCGCGAAACTGCGCCAGGTCGAGCTTCAAGGTTCCCGCCACCTGGCGCATGGCCTTGATCTGCGCGCTGCCGCCCACGCGGCTCACCGAAAGGCCCGACGTTCACCGCCGGTCGAACACCGGAATTGAACAAGTCCCCTTCCAGGTAGATCTGCCCGTCGGTGATGGAGATGACGTTGGTCGGAATGTAAGCGGAGACGTCTCCCGCCTGGGTCTCGATGATGGGCAGCGCGGTCAGCGAGCCGCCGCCCTTGGCATCGCTCAGCTTGGCCGAGCGCTCCAGCAGGCGCGAGTGAAGGTAAAACACATCGCCGGGATACGCTTCGCGGCCGGGAGGACGACGCAGCAGCAGCGAAATCTCACGATACGCCACTGCGTGCTTGGAAAGGTCGTCGTAGATGATGAGCGCGTGGCGTCCGCTATCGCGGAAATACTCGCCCATGGCGGTCGCGGCATACGGGGCCAGGTACTGCATCGGCGCCGGCTCGGACGCGGTCGCCGCAACCACGATGGTGTAGTCCATGGCCCCGTGTGCGGTCAGCGTTTGCACTACCTGGGCCACAGAGGAGCGCTTCTGCCCGATGGCGCAATAAATACAGATCAGGTTGTTCTTGGCGCTATTGATGATGGTGTCGAGCGCAATGGCCGTCTTTCCCGTCTGACGGTCGCCGATAATCAGCTCGCGCTGTCCGCGGCCAATCGGGATCATGCTGTCGATCGCCTTGAGGCCGGTCGACATGGGCTCGCGTACTCCCTGCCGGTCGACTACGCCCGGAGCGATACGCTCGATCGGCGCGAGCTCTGTTCCTTCGATCGGACCGCGGTCATCGATCGGCTGGCCAAGCGCGTTGACGACGCGGCCAATCATCCCGTTGCCCACCGGCACGCTCATGATCTCGCCGCTGCGCTTGACCTCATCGCCCTCGCGCAGCTCGGTGTAATCGCCCAGAATGACGCAGCCGACCTGATCCTCGTCGAGGTTCATGGCCAGGCCTTCCACCCCATGGGGAAACTTCAGCATCTCTCCCGCCATGGCCTTGTCCAGGCCATGGAGGCGGGCGATCCCGTCGCCCAGCGAAATAATGGTCCCGGTCTCATCGACGCGGATCTCTGCGTCGTAGTTTTGAATCTGCTCCTTAAGGAGCTGCGTGATCTCGTCTGCGTTGATCTGAGCCATACGTTCTTCCGTCAATTCTCTTGTTTCTGGTTTGTTTTACGGATCTGCTTAGCTGGACACCAGCCGCTCTTTCAAGCGTTCTAAACGGCCCCGCACCGAGCCGTCGTAGATGGTGCTTCCAATGCGCACAATCGCTCCGCCGATCAGCGACTTGTCCTGGCGGAAGGTTGCGTTGACCCTGGTGCCGGCCAACTCGGCGACCTCGCGTTCCAGCTTTGCCCGCTCCTGGTCTTCCAGTGGGCGCGCCGTCACCACTTCCGCATCGGAGATCGACAAACGCCGGTTCATCTCCAACCGGTACTCTTCCAGAATCTCGCTGAGCGCGGCCAGCCGTTCGTGGCTGATCAGAACCGCCAGGAAGTTTCTCACCTTGGGCCCGCAGCCAACTCGGCCGTTGACCGTGTCCAGAATCGCAACCCTCTTCGCCGTAGGAATGGAAGGATTCAGGAGAACCTCCCTAAGGTCCTTACTGCCGGCGAAGGTGGCGGCAAAATCTTCGAGCTGCTGCTGCAACTTCTGCGGGGTCCAACTTGGCGTCCAACACTACATCGGCGAGGGCGCGGGCATAGCGGGCGGCAAAGACAGACATCAGTTTTTGCCTCCGTTCCGGGCTTGCTGGCCGAGGCTTTGTGCGAACTCCTGCACCAGGGCGCGGTCATCGTCCTCGGTCAGCGCCATCCTCTGGGCCGCGCGATCCACGGCCAACCCTGCGGCAAAGCGCTTCAGATCCCGCTGGGCGGCACTCGACGCTGCGGCAATATCCCTGCTCACCGCCTCGACGATCCGTTGCCGCTCGGCTTCGATCGAGGCCTTGATGCGGGCCTCGTCCTCGACGCTATCCTTCTCCGCCTGCTTGCCGATCGCCGCGATCTCCTCATCCAGCCGCGCAAGTCTCTGCTCGATCGCGGCCAGGCGCTCATTGGCCTGCTCGGTGGCCGTCCGCGCATCCAGCAGCCGATGCTGGATGTCTTCCCGGTTGGCCCGGAAGGTCTTGGGCAGGTACTTCGAGCAGGGCAAACAGGACGGCGCCCGCGAGGATGGCGAAGTTCAGGTATTCGAACAGCCGCGCCGCGGTCTCTTTATCCAGGTGCAACCAGCGCGCCAGCAGTCTTACGGAGGCCGAATGGCGATAAACATCGTCGCCGGTTTCCTGCTCGTGTCGCGTCGGCGGCTGCTGCGGCTCTCTGGCGGCAGTTCCGGAGTCAGCCGGGGCGGTCTGCAGAGGCCAGCGCGGACAGGCCGAACGCGCCACCTAAGCACAGCAGAACAACTAAACAAGAAGGAAAACCGTGAGAAGGTCAACGGGCTCTCTCCAGAGTCGCACCGCTGTTGGGCAGGATGGCGCGGAGAATTTCACTTGCCAGCTCGTCGATCGAGCCTTCAATGGTGCGACGGGCAGCATCGGTCTGCGCCTGCAAGGCTGACTTTGCCTCTTCGAGCTGCCGCTGGGCAGCTTCATGAGCTTCCGCGATCGCGCTGTCGCGTTCGCGATTCCATTGTTCCTGCTTCTTTTGCCGCGCCTGGAAGATCTTGTGAGCGCGCCGCCCGCAGTTGCGCTTCGTATTCCTGAGTCTTGGCGGCCGCAGCCGCGGTCGCGGCATTGGCTTGCTCGATCGCCCCTTCGGTCCGCGCCCGCCGCTCGTTCAGCACCCGCGTCAAGGGCCCGTAGACCAGAAAACGGTAAAGAATAACGAGCAGAAGGAATAAAAAAATGGTCGGTACGGAGCCGAGCAGTAGTCCGCCGAGTTGATGTAAGGTCTCGTTCATGCCAAATATTCAGTATATGGGTAGATTGTGTGCGGAGAGTCGAAGTGACAGCCGGGACCTTTGTTTTTAACAGAGGCGAAATTTCGCTGTCAAACTTCTGGCGTTGAATTGCAACCATTCTGAGGGCAGACCTGCCCAAATTAGGTTTCTCATTGTGGTTTTGAAGGGGCGGGGCTTCAGGCCCCGCCATGAACTTTGATTCGGTGAGCGGCTTTAGCCGCTGAGGGAGGACTTGGAAAAAGAAACAGCAGGTCCCTCCGCTACGCTGCGCTCCGGTCGGGATGACAATTTTGTTATGCTACTAACCCATGCCTCCACAAGAAACACTGCTTCCCTGCAAATGAACTGTCATCCCGACCGGAGCGCAGCGTAGCGGACGGACCTGCTGTTTCTTTTCTCGGGCTCTCACGCGGACTCTAAAGCCCATCTACGTTCGGTGCTCGCTGTTGCACCCAAAGGTTCAGTGTCTTCCGGTATGGTTTTAGTTGTGATGGGGACCACTAAGGGGTATACTTTAGATACTTCCTAGACCCAGATCAGGGTCAGACAGGGCCGGTCTCGTGGGAAGTCGCTCCGCTCCCACCCCCCCGGCCCGTCCTTACTTTCAGCGCATTTTTTAGCTGTCTGTATTTTCGATACCGGCCCAGCAATGAGGCCGGCCCGGCGACCGCCAGATCGACGAAATCGCCTGAAAACTCACGCTTCAGGATCAATGCTCCCGCATCGAGGGCCGCCAAAACCGCGCCTTCCCGCTGCGGAACGATAAATTTTTCCTCCACAATCGGATCCGCCGTGAGGGCCCGATCCATAAGAGCGAGCAGGTGGGCGATGCCCTCGCCGGTTTGTGCTGAGATGGCTGCTGCCGATTCGTCGGAGAAACATGCCAGCTGTTCCGCCGCCGGCAATAAATCAATCTTGTTCAGAACCGAAAGGATTGGCTTGTCCAGCGAACCCAGTTCAGCAAGTACCTTTTCCACTTCCTCTTTCTGCTGTTCGCGCTGCGGGCTGGAGCAGTCCTGCACGTGGAGCAGCACTTCGGCCTTCTCCACCTCTTCGAGCGTTGCCCGGAAAGAAGTGATCAGAGTATGCGGCAGATTGCTGATGAAGCCGACCGTGTCTGATAAGAGGACTTTCCTCCGTGAGGGCAACACCAGGGCGCGCAGCTTGGGGTCGAGGGTAGAAAACATACGCGACGAGGCCAGGACCCCGGCGTCGGTGAGCCGGTTGAACAACGTGCTTTTGCCCGCATTGGTGTAGCCGACCAGGGCAATGATAGGCACCGGGACCGCTGACCGCCGGTGACGCTGCTGGGTGCGCACGCGGCGGACGTCTTCCAGCTCCTGCTTGAGCTGCAAGAGCCTGCGCTGGATCTTGCGCCGGTCGGTCTCCAGCTGGGTTTCGCCCGGGCCCCGGGTTCCGATCCCGCCGCCCAGCTGAGACATGGCCGCACCCCGCCCGGCCAGCCTGGGGAGCATGTACTCCAGCTGCGCCAGTTCGACCTGTAGCTGGCCCTCGCGGCTGCGCGCGTGGCGGGCAAAAATGTCGAGAATCAGCTGGGTGCGATCCACCACCCGCACCGGCAAGGCCTTTTCGAGGTTCCTGAGCTGGGTGGGAGTAAGGTCGTGATCGAACAGAATCAGTGTGGCCTCGGCCGATTTCGCGACCGCAGCAATTTCTTCAACTTTGCCTTTGCCAACCAGCGTGGCAGGGTCCGGCCTGGGCCTGCGCTGCAGCACTTCGGCGACAATTTCGGCCCCCGCACCGGCGACCAGCTCGCGAAATTCTGTGAAGGCCGCACCGTTCCCAGCCGCCGGGGCGTGACGTTCCTGGCTGGCCGGCTCGCCTGCGGTTCTGGCGAGCTTGGCCGCTTCGCGCGCCAGTGCCGCCGAACGCGGCAACGCCTGCGGCCGCGAGACGAACTCGACTCCGACCAGCAGCGCCCGGTCCGCCTGAACGCCAGTGATTTTCAGCAGACCCTCACCTGCGCAGCAGGCTGCTTAGCCTTCCGCCACCGCGCTATCGGGGCGCGGCCCGCCAAGGCCCGGAGCACTCGCGGGAGGATGGCCGACGCCAGTACTCGGACGATGATCGCTGTGCAGCACGGATCGCGTACTTACCACGGTTGAGATGGCATGCTTGAAAATCAATTGCTCCTGGCTGTTGTTTTCAAGCAACACTGAGTACTTGTCGAAGGAGCGTATTTTGCCTGTGAGTTTGACTCCGCTGACCAGGTATATCGTGATCGGGGTCTTATCTTTGCGGACCGTATTAAGAAACGTGTCCTGAATGTTCTGTGCCGGCTTATTGTCCATGTGCCGATCTCCAATTTCTACGATGGTCGAATTGCGTTATGGAAAATGCTCAAGCTCTTGCAGCTACTGCAAAGTTTGGGCTCCGAGCCGGAATGCGCTCAAGTCCTGCTACAGAAAGTTTACACGCCTTCCCGGGTTGCGCCCGGGTCCGGTAAGGCTGTGGGCCCAAAAACCGGCAACGACGCCAAATGGCGGGTGCCAGACGCTCGTTTGGATGCGTAATCAGCGTCCGCAGGCTACCCGATTGGCGGTGCTAACATTACGAATGTGGGAGACAGGAAAGAAAGTCCAGTCGGTTCCCCGCTGAGGGTGCCAAGCCTGGACCTTTCGCGTGAATATCGCGCCATCGGGCCTATGCTCCTCAAGGCCGTGGAAGGCGTTTTTTCCTCGCAAAATTTCATCATGGGCGCCCAAGTGGCGGAATTTGAGCGCGCCGCCGCGGAAAAATGCGGCGTGGCCCACGCCATCGGCTGTTCCTCGGGCACGGATGCTCTATGGCTGGCGCTCGACGGGGCGGGCATCGGTCCCGGCGATGCGGTCATCACCACCGCCTTCAGCTTTTTCGCCACCGTCAGCGCCATTCTGCGCACCGGAGCGCAGCCTTTGCTGGCGGATATCGATCCGGAGACCTTCAATCTGGATCCCGCAGCGGCCAAGGCATGCCTGGGACCGACCCGCCGTTCGCGCGATTCTGCCGGTTCATCTTTATGGCCAAACCGCCGACTGGGATGTGCTTCGAGCGACTGCAGCAGGAGCACGGCGTGATGCTGATCGAAGACGCAGCCCAGGCGTTCGGGGCCTCGTGGGATGGGCGCAAGGCGGGCGCGCTGGGAGACGCGGCCGCTTTCAGCTTCTACCCCACCAAGAATCTCAGCGCCAGCGGCGACGCCGGTATGGTAACCACCGGGTCGGACACCATCGCCGAGCGCATCCGCCTCTTGCGGGTGCATGGAATGCACCGTCGCTATTACCACGATGAAGTCGGTTGGAACTGCCGCATGGACACCCTGCAGGCCGCGGTTCTGCTGGTGAAACTCGGTTTCATCGACGACTGGAACGCCGAACGGCGGCTTCTGGCCGAAAACTACCAGGTCCTTTTCGAGCAGGCCGGCTTGGTTGAGCCTGGGCCTTACCCACAAAACGGAGTGGTCCTGCCCAAGACAAGGTCCAGGGCCACGCACGTTTTCCACCAGTACGTCATCCGGGTTCGCCGCCGCGACGAGATGAAGGCTTTTCTCCGCGAACGGGGAGTGGAATCAGAGATTTACTACCCTCTGGCGCTGCATCAGCAGCCGGCGTTGCGTCAGCCTGGGATATCCCACAGGGGCCTTCCCGGAGAGTGAGCGGGCCGCGGCGGAGGTATTGGCGCTGCCCATCTTCCCCCAACTCACATTCGAGGAGCAGGAAATCGTGGTCGCCGCGATCGCAGATTTCCTAGCTGAGTTTCTACAGTCTGCCTAGCTCTAGCGGCTGAGGCGAACGCCCTCTGCTATCCGCCCGCCCCTTTGCCCTTGCCTCGATGGTGATGGCGTATGTGCTCCCGGCCGCTTTGGCTTTGCGGATACCGGGGCGGAGCCCGGCGGCCCGGCCGGCGTAACGCGCTTCACCATGCCGGACTCCAGCTGGTAGTTCAAAATGTCGGTTTGCGGCGGGACGCGCCGCCCCGGTGAGCGGATCGACCTTGACCGCGTCGCTGGTGGCGACGGTGATGGAGAATATCGGGCACCGGCTGGCCCTGGGCGTTCTTGCTCTGGCTGATCGTGACCGGCAGATAGCCCTCGAGGTTGCGCTGCCGGTAGGCTGTCTCGTAGCGATGCTTTTTCACGTTCCAGGTAAAAACCCGCACCTGGTCGAAATCGTAGGGAAGCCCGTCCTTGTAGGCATTCGTAACCGAGACGTACTCAGGCACCAGCTTGCCGGGCAGCGAAGATTCCGGGTCGTAGACCTTGGTCAGCACATAGGCGCCCACGATT
Organism: uncultured Acidobacteriaceae bacterium; assembly: GCA_963757515.1. Classification (GTDB taxonomy): domain Bacteria; phylum Acidobacteriota; class Terriglobia; order Terriglobales; family Acidobacteriaceae; genus PALSA-350. Next base: position 98,656 of record CAVWRV010000022.1, read on the forward strand.
TTCTGCCCCTCGGAATATCCGGCAATCTCGTCTGGAACATCCACATCCAGCCGGCGTGAGAGCATCCAGCCCACCTGGCCGCGGCTGTCTCGCACCAGCCACCAGTCTTCCATCGGAACTGCAGGATCGCCTGCCAGGGCTGCCTTTGCGCTGCTGACGATCCAGCCTTTTTACCTTTGTGCTTCCCGCCGCAGGATGGGGCGCGGGCGAGAAAGCCCTGCGGCGGTGCCGGCTTGGGCACGGAAGCACGTATCAATAACTGAAGCTTTTCGTTTTCCGGAAGCAAATAAAAGCGGTCCGTTTCGCGGCCGGGTTTCACGTGCAGGTAGAGATCGTCGCGCAGAACGCCGGTGGCCACCACCGGATCATGCGCGTGCTGTTGTCCGAGCGCGGCAAATTGGTCATAGGTCGCCTGGTCGATGACCATATGATCTTCGATCCAGCCCACCTCGCCCTTGCTGGTCTTGGCTTTGAGGAAGCGGCGTCCGTGCTCGATGACCTCGAGCGGCTCTCCATTGCTGACCAAAGCGACCCGATTCGATACAGCGGCAACCCGATCTCTCAGATAGGTTTGCTTGGCCACCACGTAGACCATCTCCGGCTTGAGATGCTCGCGCAAACGGGTGCAACCACTCAGCGCGGTCATCAGAGCGACGCAGATTGCGGAGCAAAGGAGCCAGCGCGGGCCAGTTCGGCGGAGGAGCGACAAAGCAGCAAACATATGAGAGGTGAAGTCTCCCTGTCAGCATTAGACCATCGAGTCCGGAGAAAAATCCAAAGGACAGTGTTCTTATGCTCACCACGCGCTCATGGCTCAGCGAAATGGCGCAGGGGTTGTACCAAGGGCGGAAATGTTTTCGCTGATGAGTCAACAGAACGGATGCATGCAACTTTCGTTGTATGCATTCGTGCTGTGACGGAAATCTTGTTCTTGCCGCAATCCGATACGACTCAATGCGAGGCAACGATAACTTGGGATTGGTAGGGTCGGTACCCGTGCTGGCAGTCGCAACGGGATCGAGCTTTCCGTCAATGGTGGCGTCGAATTTAAATAGCTGCACGTCGCTGTTCCCTGTAGAGCCGTTGTTGCCGGAATTGATCACGGCCACATATTTCTTTGAATTGTCGTTTACCATGCCGATCGGCACTTGTCCCCCCGAACTGAAGGGGGATCCGGCAACCGCGGTCAGCTTGCCCGAGGCCGCGGTGAGCGTGAAGGCGCTGATGTTGTTGCTGCCTTTGTTGGCGACGTAGACATAGCTTCCGGTGGCATCCAGGATCACTCCTGTTGGTCCTGTGCCCACAGCGTAGGGCGAACCGGAGACCTCCTTGAGCGTGCCGCCGGTGCCAATACTCAAAACTCGCAGTCCGGTATTGATCTCGGCGACAAAGAGAAACAGGGAATTCGGATCACTCGCCAGCCCAGCGTCCGAAGGACTGGTCGATGTACTGATGGGGGCCAGTATGGTGGCTGCCGTGCCCGTGCTGAGAGCGCCCCCCGAACCCAGGGTCAGTACCTGCACCCCCAGTGAGCCGAGCGAAACGTAGACGTAAGAGTTATTGGGAGTAATCAGCATGCCCGTGGGTGTAACGAGGGTCGCGGTGGAAGCGTTGCCGGTATAGAGGGCCAGCGGAGAACCGGTGACGGCGGTCAAAATCCGGTTGAGCTGTTGATCGAGTAAATGCCGATGGCCTGGGTCTGCGTCGTGACTGAAATGCCCGCCGCCAGCAAATAGCTCGCCAGTGCTGTCAACCTGCATTGCCGTGGCGACCACGTCCTGCGCCAGGGAATTGCCGCTATTCAGAACGGAAATCGATCCGTTGCTGTTGATGGTGTAGCCGTAGATGCCGTTGGTTGTTCCGGCGTAGAGGAACGTATTGGCGGGCGTCACGGCAAGCGATTGCCGCGGCAACCCCGTTGTTGTAAGGCGAGCTGGTGAGAACCGAAAGGGCTCCGCTGCTGCTGACCCCAAATCCGGCAAGGAAAGTATTGTTTCCATTGCGCGACATAAAGATAGTCGCCGGTGTTGGTGCCGCCGCCGCTGTTGGTTTGAGGAACAAAGAAATCACCGCAACCGGTCACACCGAGCAGCAACAGACAACACAAACCCTGTATTCGGCGCATCAATGTCCCTTACCAGTGACGTATTTCTTTGGGGCAGTCTCAAAGCACCAGACGATGAGGCGCCGGCATCCGCTCAGCGAAACTACTCGGAAGAACTCCATTATACTTTCCCGATGCGTTCGTTCCCCAAGGCAGTTCTGTGTGCGCTGTTGCTGGTGACCGTCTGCCAGGGCCAAATGAGGAAACCCATCCCAGGCAGCCCTGTGCACGCCTTGCATCCGCGCGGACATGAGCTTTCTTGCTTCCGACGAGCTGCAGGGACGCGGCAGTGGTACCCGTGACGAGCATCTGGCCGCACTCTATGCCGCCTCGCTGTTCGCGGGTTTCGGCCTGGAGCCGGGCGGCGATCATGGCAGCTTCCTGCAAAAGGCTCCACTACCCTCGACTCTGCCGCCCCGCATCGCCAAGCCGCCTGGCGGGGTTTGCCCAGGTGCCCAGAATCGAGACGTGGAACGTCGTGGGCATTCTGCGTGGCTCCGATCCAACTGCGGGCAAAGATGCGATCCTGCTGACCGCGCATCTGGATCATCTGGGGATTGGCCCGGCGAAAAATGGTGACCGGATTTACAACGGGGCCGATGACGATGCTTCCGGAACGACCGCGGTGATCGAACTGGCGCGGGTGTTTGCCGGCAGGGCCCGCCCCGCGCGCACCCTGCTCTTCGTCCTCTTTGGTTCAGAAGAAATCGGAGGCTACGGAAATCAATATTTTCTTGACCATCCGCCCGTGCCCCTGGAGCGGATCGTTGCCAACCTGGAGTTTGAAATGATCGGCCGCCGCGATCCGGCTTTGCCGCGGGATGGCCTATGGCTCACCGGTTTCGAGCGCAGCGATCTGGGCCCCGAACTTGCGCGCCACGGCGCCGCCCTGGTCGCCGACCCTCATCCCGAGCAAAATTTCTTCAAGCGTTCGGACAACTACAGTCTTGCCCGCCGGGGAATTGTTGCCCAAACTGTCTCCAGCTTTGGGCTGCATGCGCGACTATCATCAGCCGAGCGATGAAATCAGCCGCATCGATTTTCCTCATATGACGCGAGCCATCGGATCGATGGTGGAGCCGATCGAGTGGCTTGCCCAGACCTCGTGGAAGCCGCAATGGCTGGCGAATGGACGGCCGAGTTAACGTTTTGACTGGCTCGGCACTGTGGCGGCCGACCTTGTCAACCGAGATTCGCTCGGCAAGAAATCCACCCGGAACAACCGCACCGTCGAATCCTTCGGCCAATCACTTGCTGCGCATCTTCTTCAGGCGGTACAGGACGCCCACGGAGATAGCGAACTCGTTCTGCGACACTCCCCCAAAGCGAGTCAGCAGGTAGTCCGGGGAAATGCGCAGGGAAAGCCTGGGGGAGCGGTTCAGATCGAGCGATCCACCCAGCGCCGTCGCCAGCGTCACGCCATTGCTGAACAACCCCAGATTGGGTCCGGTAAGTCCCTGGTCTATGGCGGAGTTAAACACTCCGTAAGAGCCGCCCACCAAGCGCATGGAAGGTCAGCGCGGCGTGTTCGTTCTTCGGGCCGCGGATCGAAGGTCCGGCCATGAACAGGTGCTCCATAATGAAGGGCCCGTGAATGCCGTACGGGTTGGGAACCACACCGGTGGTTCCGTAGTAGCCGCGAACGTTGGCCGTCGCGCCCAGACGCATGCTTAACCAGAGCGTGCCCTGGATGTCAAAACCGCCCAGGTTTGCTCCTGGAATCAAGGCCGGGCCGGCGTTGAAGTGCGACGAGGCGAAGCCGCCATAGAGATCGTACTTATTGCGATAGTCCAGAGGTTTCAGCGTCTCGTTCTGCAGCGTAGGGCGCTTCCGGTATAGTCTGCGCCGGCGGAACTACCTGCGCTTCCGCGATGCTGCCCAGCATCAAACCCATACTCAACAGACCCATACCCAGGAGGATGGCCCCCCACTTCCGTGCAGCAACACCAATTGCCTTCAACCAAACCTCCGCAAACTGTACCCGCCAGTAATCCTTAAGATACATTGCACTTCGCTTCCTGTCAGACGGCAGACGCGTTAGAGCATCGCAGATGTACCGAGCGATTGGTGTTTTAGGAAAACCACCCTCGCGATCTTTATCAGGCCAGGGTAATTGCCAAGCTGCTCTAGACTGACGCTATGATCCAAAGCGAAGCTGGCCGAAAGCAACTTCGCATCCCTCGCCGAGATGATGAGCGCGTACGCGGAGGAAGCCGTGCGCGTTGCCTGGAATGACCATCGCCAGCGCCTGGACCTCAGTGAGTCCTCGGTCGAGGTGCTGGAGCAGATCCTCGACGGTCAGGCGGCCGAAGATCTGGAGTTCCAGACGCGCCTGTGGGGCAGCTACTTCGGCGAGGTCATCCGCCGGCGCTTTGGCGGGTGAATGGGAACTCTCCCAGTATCCCGGCGGGGGCGTTGCCGCCGTCCCTACCCTGGTGGTCCGCGGCTCCCGGCTCTATCCGCTGATGAAGGTCTATCGCCGCCTGACCCTGGGCGACGGAGAAAATCTTCCCGCCTTCTACAAGATGGTCTCGGGCCGCCTGGACGATGCCGTCCAAAGAAGGCAGTGAAGGCGTACTATGATTGGGCACGATAGCGCGCCCACAGGCACGTGCCTACTGTGCGACAATAGATTAAGCGGAGAAATTCCATGGGCGAACTACTTACACCTACTCACCTGATTGTCGTTCTGGTGGTCGCACTTTTGATCTTCGGCCCGCGCAAGCTTCCTGAGCTTGGCAAGGGTCTGGGCGAGGGAATGCGGGGCTTTAAGGACGCCATCAAGGGCACGCCGGATCCGGTCAAGCAGGACACTCCCGCACCCAAGTCTGAGGTTACAACCGAGGTCAAGTAAGTTCTCTTACAGGGAGACGAGCACTACGGCACCCAACGCCAGTGCCATTCCCAGGGCTTGACTCGACGTTGTCCGTTCCTTTAAAAACCACGCCGCCAGCACAATCGTGACCACCGGGTAGAGTGAGGCCAGCACCGCCGCCACATCCAGGCGGCCTTCGGCTGGCGGACCGCATATAAAGCAGACTCCCCGTTGCCTCCAGCACACCAGCGGATCCGGCGATCCAGAGAAAGCGGTTTTCGCGCGCCTGCTTGCGCCAGCGTCGCGCCATCCTTGGCCGAGCGCGCACCAGCACCCAAAGCACAATCCCGCACGCCAGCGTGGCGCTGGCCACGCGGGAAAAAATGAGCTGCCATATCAGGCCGTGCGTGCTGCCGACTTTCAAAACCACCAGAAACACACCAAAGCCCAGCCCTGCCAGGGTCGGCGAGGCCAAGCGCGAGAGGGCGAGGCTCGCCTGCCGGCGCATAGGCAATCAGCGCGATGGCGGCTGCCGCCAGCACGAACCCCGCGATCTGGGTGGATTTGGGCGAGCCCTGGGTAAAAAACGAGTAGACCACCGGAACCAGGGCCGTGAGCAGGCCGGTGAGGGCGGTGGTGATCCCCATCTCGCCCAGCGACAAGGCCTGGTAGTAGAGGATGAGAGCCACCCCGCCAAAGGCTCCGGCAGACAGGCCGAGAAGAGCGAAGCGCTCCGGCGGAAGCGGGGAATGGGTGGCCAACGCGATCAGCAGCAGCAGCCCCAGGCTGAGGCCGTGGGCCATCGCGACCACCATGACAACGTGGGCTTTGCGGGTGGCGAGGCCGCCGAGAAAATCGCTTGCGCCCCAGAAGGCCGACGCCGCCAGCCCCAGGCCGATAAAGCTCAGGCCCGGGTGCCACGGCTGCGGTGGTCATCGCGAGAGGTTGGTTGCCGTTGGGTAGTACCCCTTCTTGGCACGACATCGAGATTCGGCCGCAGGACGCGAACGTCGATGGTGCGGTATCTTCCGTCCATGACGGGAAGGTGACTGTAGTAGCCGAGGGTGTATTGGGTGCGCGCCAGGGCCGCGAGCTCGCGCGAAGCTCCGCTGAATCCCGTTCTCGGAGAATTCGGAGTAGAGATGGCCGCCGGTCGCATCCGTGTACTTAGGCAGAATGTTATCCGGGGAAAGCGGCAGCAGCGGCAATCTTGATCTTGTCCAGGTAGCCCAAACCCCAGGTGGCCGAATCGCCTACCAGGGTTCCGTAAACCGCGACCTGGTTGCTTTCGAGATAACGCACTACCTCGCGGAAGTTGGCTTTGCTGCGCGATTCCTTGCCGTCGCTGATCACGTAAATGATGCGCCGGAATTCCTTGGGCCGGGTGGAAAGAGCTTTGCCGGCGGCCAGGATGGCATCGTTCAGGGTATGGATCTCTTTGGGAATAGACAAGAAAGCCGGAGTTTCCCCGCTGCGGGTCGAGATTCGGGTCGACCGATCGGCCGTTGATGGTGGGACCGCCGGCGAGCGGCCCGCTATTGATGGGGGCTCCCAGGTAGTCGCCTTCCTTTTTCGACTGCTCCAGCACGGCCGGTACCCGCGCACTCAACGCTGCGGTAAAGTCGGTCGGGTTGTTCACCCCATCGGCATAGGTGAATACCGCAATCTCATCGGAAGCAGTGAAGCCTCCCTGGATAGCAGCCAGGCTATCGTTCACCTTCTTCATGGTGTCCCGGGGCAGGCTTTGGTCGATGACCAGGGCAACGGAGAGCGGCACTGCGTCGGCGCTGAAAAAAGCGATGCGCTGGCGCATGTTGTTCTCGTAGATTTGAAAATCGCGCCAGGTCAGCCCGGCCACTTGTTGATGTTTCTTGTCCAGCACCGTGACCGGCACAATGACGTAATTGACCCGGGTGACGAAGGTTGCAAGGTCCTTTTGCATTTTCCGGGTGCGGGAATTTCGGGCGGCGTTTGCTGTACCTGGTCCTGGCCAGGCTGGCTGGCTGCCGGTGGCGGGCGGTACCTGGGTGGTATTCGTGCCTTGGTCCTGGCGGGGTGTCCTGGGATCCTTTGCCCGGCGTCATGCCGGAGGTGAGATTGCCCAGACTGTCAGGCTCTTGCGGTGTCGGGGCATCCGGCACGCTCTGATCCTGCGCCTTTTGCTGCTGCCCCAGCACACAGATGGGAGCACAACAGCACACGACTGCCAAGACACCCTGCCTCACCAAAAGATCCCCCAGGCGGACGACTCGGTTCATGGTCATCCCTCAGTCGCGCTCACTCGTCGTGACTTACTATTAGAGACATAAGATTACCAGACGCGCCGCCGGCGTTGTAAGGCTTCCGAGGTATCGTTCCGCCATGTTCCATCGTCTAACCTCCATGAAATTTCCGTCTTCCGCGTTGGTCCTGGGCGGTCTTGCTGTGCGCCTGCTGTGGTTCGCAGTCCGCGGCGTGGCCCAGGTTGCGCCTTCCCCCGACGCCCCGCCCCAGGGACCGGCTGGAGACCCCAATCAGGACGACCAGCAGCAGCCGGTGGCGACCCTCAAGGTCAACGTCAACCTGGTGAGCCTTTACTTCACCGTGCACGACAAGCACGGCGCGCTGATCCCCCACCTCACCAAGGATGACTTCAACATCCTCGAAGATAAGGCGCCGCAGAAGATCAAGAACTTCACCGCCGAGACCGATCAGCCCCTGACCTTGGGCATCCTGCTCGACACCAGCGGCAGCCAGCAGAATGTTCTGCCGCTTGGAGCAGCAGGCCGGCGCAGCCTTTCTCAGCCGCGTTCTGCGTTCGAAAGATGAAGCTTTTTTAATCTCCTTCGATATCAACGTCGATCTTCTCTCCGACTACACCAGCAACGCGCACGCGCTGGCTCGCGCCATGGACAAGGCGGAAATCAATACTGGCAGCGGCGGCGGGCGGAATGCCCACGGGCACGCCCCGGGGCACGCTTCTCTACGATGCGGTTTATCTGGCCACGCATGACAAGCTGCAACAGGAGACCGGCCGCAAGGCCATCATCATTCTTTCCGATGGCGAAGATCAGGGCAGCATGGAGAAGCTGCAGGGCGCCATCGAAGCGGCGCAGAAGGCCAATACCATCGTCTACGTTCTGCTCATTGCCGATCGCGGCTTCTACGGCCGGGGCATGTACACCATGGGCTATCCGGCGACGCGGACATGAGGAAGATGGCGGAAGAAACCGGCGGCCGGGTGATCGACGTCGGCAACAACGGCAAGAAGATGGAAGATGCTTTCGCCCAGATCGAGGAAGAGCTGCGCACCCAGTACGTCGCCAGCTATACCCCCACCAACGACAAGCTGGACGGGTCTTATCGCAAGATCGATGTCGAGTGCAAGGGAGACGGCCTGAAGGTGCAGTCGCGCAAAGGCTACTACGCGATTCCGCCCGCGGACTGAGATTTGCTCTAAGATGTCGAACATGACATCGGAGCTTCCTTCGCTATCCGATTGGTGGTCCCCGGCGAGCGGAGTCGTTTACCGCTGCAGGAGCGAAGCGCGGCCATCGAAGGCATACGGCAGCTGCCGCAGAGCCTGCGATCCGCAGTCGCGGCGCTCTCTGAGGAGCAGCTCGAAACTCCCTATCGGCCGGGCGGCTGGACGGTACGCCAGTTGGTGCACCATGTCGCCGACAGCCACATGAATGCCTACAACCGGGTGCGCCTGGCACTGACCGAAGACTGGCCAACGATTTTTGCCTATCAGGAGAACCGCTGGGCTGAGCTCGAAGATGCCCGCGCGGCGGCCGTGTCGACCTCGCTCGATCTGTTGGACGCGCTCCATGTTCGCTGGGTGCGGCTCTTCTCATCCCTCGATGAGCAGGACTGGAAGCGCGGCTATACGCATCCTGAGAACGGCCGTCAGTCTGTCGAACAGGCGGTCATCCTCTACGACTGGCATGGCCGCCACCACACCGCACACGTCACCCAGCTCTCTGCGCGCATGGGCTGGTAGTAAAGCAAATTGGAAATCCGCGAGAAGCCTGAAGTTTCTCCTGCGGAACTCGCCCGTTTGCTGGAGCAATTTTTTGCCGACTATCCTCGCGCCGCCCTGCTTGAGGATGGCCGTGTGCTCTTCGAGATGGCGGCAGCCCATTACTCGATCTCGGCCGAGCATGGCCGCTGCGTGCTGCATCTGTGGTCTGAAGAGCGGAATATGGTCCGCACCGTGGTGGGCCTGGAAGCTCGCAAAGAGACGCTGCGCATCCGCGTGCGCCGCCTGGGTACGCAGCGCCCGCAATCGCTCGAGGTGGTCAAAGATCGCGACCTGAGGACGCCCGCTACTCGCGCCCTCTCCAGGACCAGGTATTTGCAGCTGCTGGAGCGGCTGCTCAGCCGTCACTTCAACGAATACAAAGTGGAGAGCCTGCGCTCGGCCATGGACCTGGAGCACAGCTTTGGGCCCGCGTATGCGCGAGGCTTGCTGGTGCGCGGGCAACAATGCTGGGCGCTCATCGGGGTCAACGCCGAGGAGAGCCAGGCGACCATCGATGGGGTGCTCACCCTGGGAATTCTCTGGCTGGCGTATTGCCGGGAACATCACGCCGGCAAACGAGTATGCCAGGGACTCAAGGTTCTTGTTGCCTGCCGGATGCGGCGGCACCACGCGGGCGCGCATGGCTTGGCTCAACCGCGAGCTGGCGCAATGGGAGCTCTACGAGGTAGGTGCGGGCAGCGACGACCTGGAGAGCATCGATACCGCGGACCAGGGCAATCTGAAAATGCGCCTGGTGCATGCCTTCAACCCGCAGGCAGCGATCGAGCGAGCGCAGGATGGAGTGGCCCACGTCATGCGCTTGTTACCCCCGGGCATGCAAAGCCGGGTGACCGTCGCCGCACGCAGCGCCAACGAGGTTGGGCTTTCCCTTTACGGCCTGGAATTCGCCCGCGTGCGCCAGGGCTTTGTGGCCGACTCCTTTGACCGCCAGGCGAACGTGACCTTCGGCGCCGGGGCCAATGAAACACCGTTGCTGGAAGAGACCGAAGCCGGTTTTGCGGAACTGATGCAGCAGGCTCTTCGAGAGCCGTCATCCGCGAGGGCAGCGCGCGCAATCCGCTCTTTCGTCTGCAGCCGGAATCGTGGCTCCAGTCGACCCTGGCCGGCGATCTTAGCCGGATCGACGACTGCCTCGGCGGGCGCGTCATCTACCACCAGGTGCCCGCCTTTGCCGGCGGCGGATCGCGCCATGCTCGATCTTGCTTACGGTTACCCGTGGCGGGCGGCTGGCGATCCTGGAATTGAAAGCGGATGAGGATCTGCACTTTCCGCTCCAGGGCCTGGACTACTGGATTCGCGTGCACTGGCTGCAGCAGCAGCGCACCGCGAGCGGGGCGGGCGAGCTGGAACAGAACGGATATTTCCCCGGCGTCCCGCTGCTAGCGCAATTCGCCGCTGATGTATTACATCGTGCCCGCGCTGCGCGTGCATCCTTCCATGGACACCGTGCTGCAGCACCTGTCTCCGGCGATTGCCTGGACCCTGATCGCCTTGAATGAAGGCTGGCGCAGCGAGCCAAAAGTCATCTTTCGCAAGCGCGGCGGCTTGCTTTAAATCCTGTCCTGGCAACGGAGCATGGGTGCCCCATATCTCGCTCGTTTTTCGCGAGATGTGGGATACCGCGAACCTCGATGTCTGTGTCTGTTGGACCGGAAAGCCCTAAGGTTGAGTGCTGTGGTATCCCATTGATTTGTGGCAGGGACAGATCCCAAGGGGGCAACTTCAATTGAAAACTGACATACCGGTTCCCAAAACTCAGTTGTCATCCCGACTGGCGAAGTGGAGGGGCTTGGTCCGGATTAGATGGCTGACGAGCTGTTCGGGCTGTGCGGCAAAGAACGCATCCACCGCGGCGAGCACCGCGTCGCCGCTCTTCGCCTCATAGATGCTCTTGCGCAAGATGGCTCCGCCGGGCACGCCATGGGTGAACCAGGAGGCAAACTGCTTCATCCTGCCGCTGATCGCGGCCGGTTCCTCGGTTTCCTCCATCAGCATGACGAAGTAATCGCGGATCATGCGGTAGCGGTCCATCGGGGTTGGCTGGTCGTAGCTGCCGAAGGCCGTGTATTGCGCGATCTGGCGAAAGATCCAGGGGTTGGCCGGCGCGGCGCGGCCAATCATCACCGCATCGCATCCAGTTTCCGCGACCATGGTGCAGGCATCTTCCGGGGAGCGGATATCTCCATTCCCGATGACCGGAATACGAATGGCGTCCTTCACCGCGGCGATATATTCCCAGCGCGCCTGGCCGGCGTAGCCCTGCTCCCGGGTGCGCGCATGCAGCGCGACCGCATTCAGACCGCTCTCCTGGGCCAGGCGAGCCAGGGGAACGCAAACAATGTGCTGGTCATTCCAGCCCATGCGGAACTTGACCGTGAACGGAATCCGCACCGCGGCCGCGAACACGCTCAAAGATGGTTGCAATATGGGGCAGGTCCCGCAACAAGCCACTGCCGCCGTTGCAACTGACCACGCGCTTCGCCGGGCAGCCGAGATTGAGATCCACCATGTCAAACCCGGCATCTTCGACAATCTTCGCCGCCTCGGCCAGGGTCGCGGGATCGGAGCCGAAGAGCTGGGCAGAGATGGGGTGCTCATCCTCGTCATAAGAGAGATAGCGCTTGCGCTTCGATTCCCGCATGCGCGACAGGCCGTCCGCCGAAGTGAACTCGGTCATGATCAACCCGCAGCCGGACTGCTGATTGCTGATCGGTGTTTCCACCAGGTGCCGGGCGTCGCCCACTGTCTTGCCCGCTAAAGACGCTGGCGTTGCGGATGAAGCGGCGGAATACCGTGTCGGTCACCCCGGCCATCGGCGCCAACACCGTAGCCGGGGCCACCAGCACCCCGCCAATCTCGACCGACGCCGGCACTCGAGCCACGCCGGCATGCTGTTCTCGCGCGGATTGTCCCAGTTCTTCTTCATGGAGACTTTTTTCATGCAGACCGCCCACACAACAAAGGCCTCCGTCGCCGGAGGCCTTCGTCTAGAAGACCAACCGCGCTTACTTGGCCGCGGGAGCCTTGGCTGCCTCGGACTTGCCGGTGTCGGACTTGGCATACTTGCGGCGGAAACGCTCCACACGGCCTGCCGTATCGACCAGCTTCTGCTTGCCGGTGAAAAACGGGTGGCAGGCAGAACAGATTTCCACGTGGATATCGCCCTTGTGGGTCGAGCGCGTTTCAAACCCGGTGCCGCATGCGCACTGCACCCGGATTTGCTTGTAATTTGGATGTATTCCCTCTTTTGGCATCTGAAGAACCTTTCCTGCAAGCCTGGAACGCAAGGCTCGAAACTACATTTTAGGTCATTTGGTGCTTTCTTTCCACTCTTCCACCTTCCGCTATGCCTGGCGAGCGGCTGCTCGCTTGAGGTAAGTTGGGCATAGTCCCATGACCGAATTTTGTCCTATCTGTGAAGACTCCGGCCTGCGTTTGATTGTCCAACCTGATGGAGAGCGTTATGCCCAGCCGTGCGAATGCCGCTTGCAGCTGCAAGCGGCCCGGCTGCTGAAACGGGCCGCGATCCCAAAGACGATACGAGCACTGCACCCTGGACACGTTTTGAGCCCGGCTACGGCCAGGCGGATCAATCGCTGGCGGCGGCCTACATGATGGCGCGCAGATTCGTCACCGGGTATCCGGTGACGACGGAAGGCCGAGGGCTTCTGCTGACCGGAAGCGTGGGCGTCGGGAAGACCCACCTGGCGGTGGGCATCGTCCAGGCTTTGATCCTGGAAAAGGGTGTTCGCGGCTCTCTTCTGCGATTACCGGGAACTGCTCAAGCGCATCCAGGAGTCTTACAACCCTCTGGTAGCGACCACAGAGCTGCAGATCCTGGCGCCTGTGTTTGAGGCGGAAGTGCTGATCCTGGACGAATTGGGTGCGCAAAAACCGACAGACTGGGTTTGGGACACGGTGGCGCTCATCCTGAACACCCGCTACAACGACAAACGGACCACCTTGATCACCACCAACTATCCCAATGCGCCGGCAGCGTTGGCGCGCAATGCCGATAAAGCCAATCCGCGAAGAGACCCTGGGCGACCGCATCGGCGAGCGCATGCGTTCGCGCCTGGCGGAAATGTGCGTGGAGGTCGAGATGCGCGGCAACGATTTCCGCCAATCGGTCAAAAAGGCCCGCTTCGGCTGACGTTTTCCCGCGGTTGCGCTACCCTGCACGCCGCTACGGCAGGTACAATCTCGTTGATGCCGGCTCCGGAACAAAAGACGAAGATCCAGGCTTTCTGGCTTCGCACCAAACCCGCGAAGCGACCTCATGGATGCCCTGGATCGTTGCCGCGCGGTGGTCATCCTGGGCCTTGGCATTCTGGTTGTGGTTGGCGGCCGTAGCACCCCGGAGTCTCCCACCGGCACCGGCATGGCTGCTGCCGACCCGTATGCCCCCAAGCTGTCCATCAGCGGCGTGCAGATGAGCGAAGCGACCAGCTTTTCCGGGGCTAAGGTCACCTACATCGACGGCCAGATCGCCAACAGCGGCGATCGAACGCTCACCGCGATCACCGTCCAGGTCGGCTTCCATAGTGATGTGGGCCAGTTTGCCCAAAGGGTGGCCCTCCCGCTCAGCTTCATCCGCACCCGCCAACCTTACGTCGATACCCAACCAGTCTCTGCCGCGCCGATCGAGCCAGGCCAGAGCCGCGACTTCCGCTTGATTTTCGATACTGTCCCTGCGGACTGGAACCTCCAATTCCCGGAGATCCGGGTGATCAGTGTCCGTAGCAGGTAAGATCCCTGCTGGCGTTCTCCGGTACCTAGGTAATTTCTCTGCGCCAGCGCCGAGCATTTTTTTCGTACCCACTAGAGAAAAGTGCACGTTTTTCACTGCTATACGCAGCGCGGAAAATATCCACAATGGGCCATGATCATCGCCATAAATGTATTAAAATGAGTCAGATCAAATATTGTTCTCCAGGTAGAAGCTATTTGGCCAGCCACTTGCAATAGATCGAGAGCAAGTGACGGAAGCGAGCGGGTGTGCGCATCTTCTTCCGTACCGAGTTTTGGGCCGACAAAAGGGACAACGTGAACAAGAGTACGGTAACCCCGGGATCGATCGCAGCAATTTTGCTGGCCGCCAGCCTAGGCGTGCCGGCGATGGCGCAGAATGCCCCGGCGGCGAGCGGCGCTCCGCAGACCAGCGCCCCCGCACCGGCCAGCACACCCGCCGCGAGCACTTCTGGTGCGGCGACGGATTCCTCGACCTATGCTACCGGGCAGCCGCTGCCGGAAAAGTCAAATGAGGGTTTCTGGGGCAAGATGAACCCCTTGGCCCGCAAGAAGTGGGTCAATCGTCAGGTAGCTCCGGTTAAAGATCGGTTGAACGAGCTGGATCAGCTCACGGCCAAGAACGCAAACGATATCAAGGACGTCGATAGCCGCGCACAGGCTGGTATTCACCAGGCGCAGAGCACGGCGGACGCAGGCCAATCAGCAGGCTTTGCAAGCCAGCACCCAGGCCGGTCAAGCGCAGCAACTGGCGCAGCAGGCAAATACGCAGACGACTCAGCTGAACACGACGGTCACCAATCTCGACCAGTACCAGCAGGTCACGGATACCGAACTTCACTTCCGCTCCACGCAGGTCGGCTTGAACGATAAGGCCAAAGAGGCGTTGGATCAGGTGGCGACGCAGCTACAAGGGCAAAAAGGCTACATCGTTGAAGTGCAGGGCTACTCGCACGCACGCGGGACAGGCCGGAATACAGAAATCTCAGGATATGGCGGATGCGGTCGTACGCTACTTAGTCGTCGACCACCATGTGCCGGTTTACAGAATTTATCGCCTCGGCGATGGGCAATGCTCCTCGCGAGGAAACCACGGAATCAGGCACCAGCGGTACGGTGGTCCACGTAACGCTGATGCACAACAGTCTTGCGGCTTTGAACTCGCCAACAAATCAAAATAACGGCGGTTCACCAATAGGCGCGACGCAGCAGTCGAACCCGCAGCCCTCCCCCCGGAATGCTGCGTCGCAGCCCCAAAACTAAAGCCGCATAAAAGCTCTCACACAACGAGAGAACCAAGGCAGATTGGCCCCTCACCCGAGGGGCCCTTTTTTTGCTACAGCAGCAAAAAGTTGACACCGAGTGTAGGCCGAATCCGGCTAGCTCCGGTGCAGGCCATATTGCGCCAATTTAACCAAAAAACTGCGGCTACCGCTACTGGCTTTTTCCGGCTGCCGCGTGGATGGCCAGCAAGCTCTCAGCAGGGGCCTAAGGTGCTTCAGATTGAGCGCATTGGCCCCATCGGACTTGGCGTTGGCAGGGTCGTCATGCACTTCGAGGAAAAGGCCGTCCACCCCGGCGGCGACCGCCGCCCGGGCCAGGACTGGAATGAACTCCGGTTGGCCGCCCGACTGCCCGCCGGCAGAGGAAGGGGTCTGCACCGAATGGGTGCCGTCGAAGACCACGGGAGCAATCTTGCGCATGATGGCCAGTGAGCGCATATCCACGACCAGGTTGTTGTACCCGAAGCAGAAGCCGCGTTCGGTGAGAAAGACGCGCGGATTGCCCGCGCCCGTCACCTTTTCGACCGCATAGCGCATATCCCACGGGGCAACAAACTGACCTTTCTTGATGTTGACGGCACGCCCTGTTCTGGCGGCCGCCAGCAGCAGGTCGGTCTGCCGGCAAAGAAACGCGGGAATCTGCAGCACATCCACCGCTTCGGCAACCCGTTCACAATCATCCGCCTGGTGCACGTCGGTAATCACCGGCAGACCGGTTGCCTCGGCGATCCGGCGCAGGATGCGTACGCCCTCCTCCAATCCCGGCCCGCGGAAGCCTGTGGCCGAGGTGCGATTGGCCTTGTCGTAGGAGGCCTTGAAAATGTAGGGCAGGCTCAGATCGCTGGTGATTCGCTGGATGGAGTCCGCCATGAAGCGCGCGTGGGCCTCGCTCTCAATCACGCAGGGCCCTGCGATCAGGAAGAGCGACGGAGACCCGACACGCACCGTGCCGATTTCAAAGTCGTTCATTGCAAGGACTGGGTAAGAGATTGTCTGGTCTGATCCTGGTTCACGGACTCGGATTGCGAGCGAAGCCGGTTCTGGTAAGAAGCCGCGATAAAAGCGCGAAACAGCGGATGCGGCTCCAGCGGCTTGGACTTGAACTCGGGGTGGAACTGGCAGCCCAGGAAGAAGGGGTGGCCGGGGATCTCGACGATCTCCACGTAGGTCGCATCCGGCGTGGTGCCGGTGATGCGCAGGCCTGCGCCGGTCAGCAAGGCCTCGTATTCCCGGTTGAACTCGTAACGATGACGGTGCCGTTCGCTGATCTGGGTCGCTTCATAGGACCTGGCCGCGATCGAATCCTCCGCCAGCACGCACGGCCATGCCCCCAGGCGCATGGTGCCGCCCATCTCTTCGACGCCGGTGAGTTCGCGCAGCTTGAAGATCACGCGGTGAGGAGTGGCGGGGTCGAATTCGCTGGAGCTGGCGCCCGCCAGGCCGCAGACATTGCGGGCAAACTCAATGCAGGCGGTCTGCATGCCCAGGCAGATGCCGAAGTAGGGGACGGCATTCTCGCGCGCGTAGCGGATGGCGTTGAGCATGCCCTCGATGCCGCGCTTGCCAAATCCGCCTGGAACCAGGATGCCGTCAAAACCGGCAAGCTGCTCTTCGTACTGCCGGTCCCCGGGATGCTTGCTCTCCAGGCCCTCGGCCTCGATCCAGGTGACGCGCAGCTTCAGGTCGTAGGCCAGGGCGCCGTGCACCAGCGCCTCTTTGAGCGATTTGTAACTGTCTTCGTACTCGACATACTTGCCCACGATGCCGATCGAGACCTCGTCGCGGGGGTTGTAGCAGCGTTCCACCAGGTCCTTCCACCGCGTCAGGTCGGGCTCCTTGGCTTCGATGTGGAGATACTTGAGCGCCAGCTTGTCGACGCCTTCCTGGGCGAAGGTCAGAGGCACCTCGTAGATCGACGCCACGTCTTTGGCGGCAATCACCGCCCGCTCTTCGAGATTGCAGAAGAGGGCAATCTTGCTCTTGATCTCATGGGAGAGGAAGCGGTCGGTGCGGCACAACAGGATGTCGGGCTGGATTCCGATGGAGAGCAGTTCCTTGACCGAGTGCTGGGTGGGCTTGGTTTTCAACTCCTGGGCAGCGCCGATCCAGGGGACCAGGGTGACGTGCACGAAGACGGTGTTTTCCCGGCCAAACTCCTGCCGCATCTGGCGGATAGCTTCCAGAAAGGGCAGGGACTCGATGTCGCCCACCGTGCCCCCGATCTCGACAATGGTCACGTCGGCGTCGGTGGCCACCTTGCGCATGGCGTTCTTGATTTCGTTGGTGACGTGGGGAATGACCTGCACCGTCTTGCCCAGGTAGTCGCCGCGACGCTCCTTGGTGATGATCTGCTCGTAGATCCGGCCGGTGGTCAGATTGTTGTCGCGGCTCAGCCGGGCATGGGTGAAGCGCTCGTAGTGACCCAGATCGAGATCGGTTTCCGCGCCGTCGTCGGTCACGAAAACCTCGCCGTGCTGAAAAGGGGAGAGGGTGCCTGGGTCGACGTTGAGGTAGGGGTCGAACTTCATCAGGTTGACGCGCAGGCCGCGGCTCTCGAGCAGGCAGCCGATGGAGGCTGCAGCCAGGCCCTTGCCTAGACTGGACACAACTCCGCCCGTCACAAAGATGTACTTTGCTGACATTGCTTCTTCACCTTTTTATTGTGGATGGGATTGGCGCACCGGGTGGGCACATACAAGTATCGCAGGAAGTGAAAACGAAGGGAAGATAGAAGTGAGGGAGCGGTACAAACATAGGCCCGGCGGTTTCGTCTAAAGTAATCACAAGGCTATGTCGCCCTCGCGCATCCTGCTTCTCCTCGTGCTGCTCTTGTCGAGCGTGGCCGCCTGCCTTCCAGGCTTGGCGCAGGCTCCGAACCAGCGCTTGATCCTGAAGGATGGGTCCTACCAGGTGGTCACCAAGTACCAGAAGGTGGGCGACCGGGTGCGCTACTTCAGCGCCGAGCGTGGACAATGGGAAGAGCTGCCGGCAAACCTGGTGGACTGGGCGGCAACCGAGGCATGGGCCAAGGAACACAAACCGGGAGCGCAGCCGCCCCCGAGGCCCCGCGGCCTCGCCAGCCGCGCCGTCGATTCCGGAGGCTGCGGCGATCGACAAGGAGGAGCAGCATGCGCGGGCGCGGACTCCGTATGTATCGCCTGGTCTGCGACTGCCCGATCAGGACGGAGTGTGGGCGCTGGATACCTTCCGTGACCAGCCGGAATTGGTGGCGCTGACCCAGAACTCCGGCGGCGTCGATCGCGAGACTGGACACAACGTCTTGCGCGCTGCGCTGAACCCGCTTGGCGGCATGCAGCAGAGCGTGCAAATTCCCGGTGCGGAATCGAAGGTCAAATTGCACGTGGACGACCCGGCGCTCTACGTCAGCATTACCGGTGTCGGACGACAACGAGGCGGATCCCTCCGCGGTGACGGTGGATACGCGCGGGGCCGCATCGATCAAGGACAAGAACGGCCAGTTCCGCAAACAGCCAATACGCCATCGTGCGCGTGCAGAGCAATTTCAAGAAGGATTACCGCGTGGTGAGCGGTATCAAGATTGGGGTCGCCGGTAAGGTGACGCAGACGGAAGACGTAATTCCGACCACGGTCCAGGTGTTGCCAGGAAATCGTTGGGTCAGGCTGACGCCGCAGCAACCGCTGACGATCGGCGACTATGCGCTGATGGAAGTGCTGGGGCCAGGCGAAGTGAACCTTTCGGTATGGGATTTCCGCATCGATCCCCAGGGGCCGGACAACAAGAACGCCCTCATGCCCCTGCAGCGCTCAAGCGACAACGACCGGTAGGCTTGACACCGCGGTTGTCGTCTCTAGCTGTATGGAAATGGATACCCAGATCGACCACTCGCGAGGGCACTCGAGCCCTCATCAACTGTGGTGGAGGCTGAATGCGGCATCGATATTTCGTGCCGACGTAAGCTGGTGCGAACATGGAGATAGAACCGCTGTACGCATGCTTCGGCGCGAATAGGCATTGATAGGCAGGATCTCGACCGTATCACATACACATAAAACATAGCGACATGTGGGCACCAGGCGACGCTGCGTGGCTGGCGCATAGAGCTCAGTAGCGAGTTCAAATTCTGATCGCCATGTGCACCTGCCCATCGAAAGACGTGCCCTTGCGCGCACTTATGTTATTCTTAATCTGCGCTAAATTGTTTGGTTGTCAGCCTTTCTCGTGTACATGAGCTAGACTGCCTGCACTTGACCTCTTTCCTTTTCGCCGGCTGGCGCAGAGAAAGCCGGTCCGATACCGCCCAAGCCCTTCAGCGTAGTCGCCGCGGAATTCGCGGCGACGATAGGAAGCACGCGCTTCCCTGGCATGGTGCGGTTTACGGGCAATGCTTGGCGATAACGCCAATGCCCCCTCCGCAGCCCGACAAAACTGCACACAAAGTGATGCAGTCAACAATGCCAGATTCAGTATCAGCAGCCTGAGGGCCGAAGCCGACGGTGATCTTCGTGTCGGCGCGCGGGTGACCGCGGCGAGGCAATTGGGCTTTCATTTGGATCGCCGGGCGGACGAAGCCGCGCGGAGATGAACAGCACTCCAGGTCTCACCAAGAGACCGGAAGCAAGGGATTACATTTTGAACGAATTTTCAGCATTACCTATTTCGGCGACGCTCAAGCAGCGACTTGCCAAAGCAAACTTTATTACGCTCACCCCGGTACAGGTGGGAGCGATTCCTCCGGCGCTTGAGGGCCGGGACGTACTGGCGACCGCGCAAACCGGCACCGGCAAGACGCTCAGCTTCCTCATCCCCATCATCGAGAAGCTGCAGAAATCGCAGGCCAAAGTCGCCAGTGCGCTGATCCTGCTGCCCACGCGCGAACTCGCCATGCAGGTGCAACAGGCCTGCGCGCAACTGATCAGTTTTCCCACCGCGCTGGTGGTCGGTGGCATGGCCGAGGGTCCGCAACTGGATAGTATCCGTCGCGGCGCGCGGCTGATCGTCGCCACTCCCGGCCGTCTGGAAGATTTTCTCGGGCGCAAGCTGGTCAAGCTCAACCAGGTCGAGATCCTGGTGCTGGACGAGGTCGATCGCATGCTCGACATGGGCTTCAAGCCAGCCATTCGCCGCATCGTTTCGGCCATCCCGCCGGTGCATCAGACGCTCTGCTACTCGGCTACCCTGGAGGGCGCGGTGCGGGAAGTGGCCGGCGACTACCTCAAGAACCCGGTTCGGGTGGAAATCGGCTCCGTGCTCAAGCCGGCAGAAAACGTCAAGCTGCAAACCTTTGAAGTCAGCGCGGATCGCAAGTTGCCCTACTGGAACACCTGCTCCGTTCTGAGGATGGAAGCTTTCTGGTCTTCGTCCGCACCAAGCACGGCGCGGAACGCGTGGCCAAGAAACTGGCCCATGCCGGTTGGAAGGCGACCAGCATCCATGGCGATCGCAGCCAGTCCCAGCGCAACGCCGCACTACGCAGCTTTGCCCAGGGTGGTCATCGCGTCCTGGTGGCTACCGATGTGGCCGCCCGCGGTATCGACGTAGATCACGTGGCGCACGTCGTGAACTACGATATGCCCAAGGTCGCGGAAGACTTTGTGCACCGTGTCGGCCGCACTGGCCGCGCTTCCCGCAGCGGCGTAGCCTCCACCTTTGCCTCTCCGGAAGAGAAGGGCGATCTGCGCAAGATCGAGCGGGCGTTGCGCATCAACATGCAGCGTTTTCGGGTAAAGGATGCTCTGCCGCTAGCCGTCTAAACACGGGAACCACAACAAAAAGGGAAGCCCGCTGGGCTTCCCTTTTTTGCGCTGACCGGTCTATTTCTTGGGTTGGCGTGGCGATGATCAGGTCCCGAATCTTGGTGTAGGTCGCTGAGGGAATAATCTTCCGGTTGACCAGATCCGTCTTGGTCTTGTACGGCCTGCCGTCGATGATCTTCTGGGAATAGACGTCGCCGATTCCGGGCAGCGCACTCAGATCGGCTTTGCTGGCTGAATTGATATCTACCAGGCTGCCGGCAGCCGGAGGCGTGGTCTGCGCCATCATGGCGTGAGTGACCGGCGGCCTGGCGCCCAACTGGGCCGCGGCCGCGCCGCCCAGAAGCCCCAGCGTCAGCAAAATGGCCAGACTCTTTTGTGACAGGCCCCTGAACTTTGTCGTCAGCATCATCGTTCTCTCTCCTGATCTCTATCCTGGTTGCAGCGCAATGCTACACCAGTCGTGCAGTTGCATCACCGCATTGGACTGCGAAAGCTACATGATTTGCGTTGACTGGCCGGAGGAGGAGATGGAGCGTGGCGGAGAGATCGCTTTCGCCGGTCGAGTTCGCCGCGCACCATATTCAGCCCATAAATGCAGGCCTCGAAGGAACCGGAAAGGCGCGCGAAAAAGGGCGCCTCCTGCGCGTACTCAAAGAGGTCGAATTGGGAAACGATGTAGTAGCTCTCTTTGCCCGCCTGCACCATCTCGAAAAAGTTGTCGCGCTGCTGCTGTCCCCAGCGATGCATCGACTCCGGATACATGCCGGTAAAGAACAGGGTGTAGTCACCGATGTGTTTCCGGCGCTCCCGCTCTTCTACAAAGGACGATGCCGTGCCGTGAACAGGATCGGAAGCAAGCAGCATCTCGCCCACCTCGCGCAGGGGATTGCCCGCGGCATCGCGGATGCGATAAATGTTTTCAGCCCGGCAGAATTCAGTGAGCAGGTCGGCGACGTAGCTTGAGATCTCCGCGTCGCGCAAACCCAGGCGTGAGTCGTAGCATTCGGAGACAACTTCGTGGAAGAGCTGGCGTAAGGAATGCTCTAGCGGGATCAAGTCCACCTCCAATGAAGGTTGGGGTTGTTCCTTGCTAAGGCTGCGGAGCTGATGCGCTCCGAAGCCGCGTCTATTACTTACGTTATGACCCGAAGACTAAGCGATTTGTTGCAGATTACAAATAGATGAATGTGGTGTTACAGAAAATTATTGGCACTCTGGATCACCAACTGCGAAATTGAACCTCATCGGATAATAGCGATAACTCGTTCGGAGGATTGATTCTATGCCCCCTAAGAAAATCCGTCGCCAAGAAGAAATCCAGGCAGGGTCCCCACCCGCTACTGTCCCAACGGACGATCCGCAGTTTGGGCAGCCAGCGCCGAGTCCCGATCCAACCGGATTCAGGATACCGGTCACCGACACCGGTGACTACAGCAAGGTCAATGCAAAGCTGCTGCAATCCGTGCCGCCGCCAAGAGGAGGTGCGACCGAGCCTGTGCTTACCCTGCAGGAGGTCTTCGGAAGTGCGGGCGCAGCGAAGACAGCGGCGATCGAGCAGGCGGGACAGATCGTCTTTCATGCCGTGGGCGACACCGGGAGCGTGAAAGGTCCTTCTTCCCAGTCGCTGGTGGCCGACAAGATGGTGAGCGACTTCACCGAAGATGACGCGGCGGATGAGCCATCTTTCTTCTTCCATATCGGTGACGTCGTCTACAATTTTGGCGAATCGCAATACTACTACGACCAGTTCTACGATCCGTATCGCGAATATCCCGCGCCGATTATCGCTATCCCGGGAAATCACGATGGAGAGATTTATTCCGGCGATCCGCAGCCGACACTCGACGCCTTCCTGAGAAACTTCTGTTCCGCCACCCCCGCGCACACTCCGGAGGCCGCTGGCTCTGGTGCGCACATCCATGATTGCGCCGGGCGTCTTCTTCACGCTGGAGGCGCCTTTCGTGCGCATTCTCGGCCTCTACAGCAATGTGCTTGAAGACCCGGGCGTGATCTCGAGCGAAGGGGTGAAATCATCTCCGGTGACTGACCAGCAACTGAATTTCCTGACCGCCGCGCTCACGCGGGCCAAAACATTTACCGGCGCTGTGATCGTCGCGGTACATCATCCACCGTTCACCTATGGGACGAATTCACTCCGGTAGCCCGCGTATGCTTCAGGATCTGGACACGGCGTCGAAAGCTGCGGGATTTTGGCCGCATGCGTATCTGTCTGGACATTCGCACAATTACCAGCGCTACACACGGTCTATTGCCGGCATAAACATTCCCTACCTGGTGGCCGGCGGTGGAGGCCATGCCGTGGCCAAGCTGCAGACCAGCGGCAACGGCAATGCATTGCGTACCCCGATGAAGGTAAACCCCACGTTGACGCTGGAAAACTATGACGATGCGGGCTATGGGTACCTGCGCATCGTGGTGGATACCGTCAATGTGCGCATCGAATACCACCCCGCATCCGACGGCGCCGGCGCCAAGACACCAAATGACACAGTGACGGTTAACTTAAAGACCAGGGCGGTCAGCTAAATGAGTTTGGGTCAGGGCACGAACTTAGTCGTGGCGCTTTTCTTGCATCTCCAACTCACCACAAAGACGTCATCCTGAGCGGAGCGCCTCACAGATTTATCGCGTGATACAGCGCTTGGTGGCGCGGAGTCGAAGGACCCCGAGGGTGCTTATCTTACCGATGCCGTTCGGGGTTTTTGTAGCCGCCGGCCATGGCCAGATGCTGGCAGTTCTTGTTATCGGCCCCAGGGAAAGACCGTGGCGGTCCGCCCGGTGCGGGCTTCGGTGGTTGAAAAGCTCCGAGCGGCATGGGTAAGACAGGCACCCTCGGGGTCCTTCGACTCCGCGCCACCAAGCGCTGTGTACGCGATAAATCTGTGAGGCGCTCCGCTCAGGATGACGATTTTGTGGGAGTTTTGACGAAAAACACCGCAAACAAGTTAGCGCACTCCAAAGTCTCTCGGGGCGCTTCCATTGAGAGCAGTTGCTGCGGTTATTTGGGGCTGGCGCGCCCAGCGCCAGCCCCACTTGTATTTATCGAGCGGCGACTGCTTCGCCGGCGCCCATCTTTGCCAGGCGGTCGGCCAAGAGTTTTTCCAGCTTCTCGAGCGCCGCGCTGAAGCCTTCGATTCCTTCCTTCAGCTTGTCGTGAGCCATCCGATCTTCAGCGTGCATCTTTTCAAAGTCGCTTCATCCATCGGGATCCTCTCGATCTGCAGGCTTTCGGACGTTCTTTGGATCCAGCTTGCGGGGCAGATCGCCCTGCGTCTCCTGCAGCTCTTCCAACAGCTTGGGAGCAATGGTGAGCAGATCGCATCCGGCCAGCTCGCGAATCTCGCCAATGTTGCGGAAGCTTGCGCCCATCACCACCGTCTTGTAGCCGAACTTCTTGAAGTAGTTGTAGATCTTGGTCACCGACTGCACGCCCGGATCGTCCGCGCCCTGGTAGTCCTTGCCCGTGTCCTTCTTGTACCAATCGAGGATGCGGCCCACGAAGGGCGAAATCAACGTCACCTTAGCCTCGGCGCAGGCGACGGCCTGATGCATTCCGAACAGCAGCGTCAGGTTGCAATGAATGCCTTCCTTCTCCAGCTGCTCCGCCGCTTTGATGCCCGGCCAGGTGGAAGCGATCTTGATCAGCACCCGCTCGCGCGAGATGCCTGCCTCGTCGTACTGCTGGATGATTTCGCGCGCCTGCTTCATGGTCGCTTCGGTGTCATAGGACAGCCGCGCGTCGACTTCGGTCGAAACCCGGCCGGGAACGATGGCCAGGATTTTCTTTCCAAAAGCCACGGCCAGGTGACGGAAGGCGAGATTGGCGACATCACTGTCTTTGGCTTGGGGACCCAGCTGTTTCCTGGCCTCGAGGAGCACGCCATCCACAATGGGCTGATACTGCGGCATCTGGGCGGCCGCGGTGAGAAGGGAGGGATTGGTCGTGGTGTCCTGGGGCTTGAATTGTTCGATCGATTCAAAATCCCCGGTATCGGCGACGACCACCGTCATTGCGCGAAGCTGTTCGAGCAGTGTCTTGGCCATGTGAAATCTCCTTGCGTACACCTTGTAGTGTAAGGCTTCAACTGTTGAGATTCTTAAAATTGCGATTAGGGTTCATCAGACCACGGGATTCATCAGGGTTCCGATGCCCTCCACGGTAACCGCCACCCGATCGCCGGGCTGCATGGGAGCCACTCCAGCCGGAGTGCCGGTAAGGATCAAGTCCCCTGGAAAGAGCGTCATGGCCGCGGTGATATAGCGCAGCAGATAGTCGATGGAGAAGATAAAGTCGCGCGTGTTGCCATCCTGGCGCAGTTCCCCATTGAGGCGGGTGGTGATGCCAATGCCCGCGGCGGGGTCCACTTCATCGGTAACCAGCGGGCCCACAGGACAAAAGGTGTCGAAGCCCTTGGCGCGGGACCATTGGCCGTCCTTCTTCTGCAGGTCTCTGGCGGTTACGTCGTTGGCGATGGTGTAGCCGCGAATATAGTCGCGCGGGTCCTCGTCGGTACCGATTCTGCTGCATCGCTCGCCGATCACGATCGCGATCTCCCCTTCGAAATCAACCCGCTTGGAAAGCTCCGGGATGCGGATCGCCTGGCCCGGGGAGAGGAGCGCGGACGGGGCCTTGAGAAAGAGCAGCGGCTCGGCAGGGACCTCATTGCCCAGTTCGGCAGCATGCTCGCGATAATTACGCCCTACGCAGACAATTTTTGAGGGAGCCACCGGGGCCAGCGTGCGGGCTTCATCGAACGGCAGCGGATCGAAGGGATCGCCCGAGTCGACAAAATCGCTGGCAGGGCCTTCCTCGAAAGGCGGAATCAGGCGCTCGATCCACAGCCGGCCGCCGCGGTCGGCGACCTCAGCATATTGCGCTCCGTGCCTGGTTTGAAGGCGGCAGTATTTCATGGATGGCAGCTCCTGTACTTGAGTTAGGGGCGGGGTAGAGTCTCCTCGACCTCCGGGGATGGTTTGCTCTCATTCCCACTTTGATCGACGGCTGACACGGAATAAGCATACGTATGTTCCGGCTTGCACTCCGGTGTCCCTGAAGGAAGTTTCAGCGCCCAACGATGCGATGCGCTGGGCGGGTTTGCTTCCCTGCACATCGCGACGGTAGACACGGTAAGCCGCCAGATCGCTATCGCTGTCGGGCGACCAGGAGAGATCGATGGCGCCGGCAGCCGAATCGGCAACCGCGACCAAGCCCTGGGGAACAGCCGGCGGAAAAATGTCGGTGGTCGTAACCTCGATGGTCTCGCTCGGCGGTCCCTGTACCTCGACCGACCGCCCGGCGAGCGCCAGCGTCGCTACTCGTTCGACCACATAGCGGTATTGCTGGTTGAAGAGGGCGGAGGTATCGATCGCATGGCCCGGGTCTGACGCCGTCCAGGCCGTGGACCGCGAGTGTCTGTGCGGCAGGCGGCACGGAGGGCGCGAGCGGCGAACGGCGGGCCTCTTCGGGCGCTGGGGCGGTCAGTTGCAGGCGCTCGATGCGGAAGAACACGGATCCTCCGGGGTCGGGGACCGGCTTCCAGCTGAGCAGGACGCCGTCCTGCCGCACCTGGCCGGTCAACCCGGTGAGCGGGGGCGGACCGGCTCCGGCAGCGCTGTAAGCGGGGTTCGATGGGCCGGCGGATTTACCCGCATGGTTACGCAAGGCGACCTCATAGCGCAGCAGGCGATCCGGACCCTGGGTAAGATCGGACGGCAGCGACGTCCGCGTATGTCCCAGCTGCCACCGGGCGCCAGGTTGAGGGTGGCGATGTTGGTGCACGGGCCGCTTTCGACCGCGCGGCAAACCTGAACGGTGACCGGGTGCTTGAGGGGGAGGTGGTCCGTGGTCCGGGTCGGCATGGTCCAGGCCAGGTGAACGGAGTCGCCGATGCGCACCGCGGAGAGATTCAGGACCGGGTCGGCAGGTTGAGGCTTGGGGGCTCCGGTGCGGCGGGTGCTCCGCAGCCAATCATCGTGCTCGCCAGCAAAAGCGCGAGAGCGGAAACCAGGAGCTTGCGATTCATGCTCTCCCAACGTAAATCATTCTTTTGACGGTGGCAGAATCGTCGCGCAGAGCAGCGTCGATCTCAGGATATTCGAAGTCGAAGCCCGCGGCACTCAGGCGAGCCGGCAGAACGCGCTCGCTCTGCGAGGATGGTGGCCTGGGCCATTTCGCCGAAACGCCAATCGCAGCGCAAAGGCTGGGAGCCGGAAGCAGCGTCGGTCGGTGAAGGGCGCGGCCGAGCGCACGGGTGAATTCCAGATTGGTGACCGGGTTGGGCGCAACCACATTTACCGGCCCGGAAAGGCTCGCTGTCTGCAGGGCAAACTCGATCACCCGGGTCCCATCGGGGAGCGCAATCCAGCTCATCCACTGCCGGCCGCTCCCCAGCCGGCCGCCCAAGCCGGCGCGGAAGACGGGCAGCATCTGCGCCAGGGCACCCCCCTGCGGACGAAAGCACCACTCCAAAACGGAGATGCACTACCCGGATCCCAGCGTCTGTGGCCGGCTGGGTCGCCTTTTCCCAGGCGAGGCAAACCTCGGGGAGGAACCCACTGCCCGGCAAGGAGCTCTCGGTCAAGACTTCATCCCCACGGTCGCCATAGATGCCGATCGCCGACGCACAGACCAGCACGGCGGGCTTTACTTTCAGCCTGGCCAGCAGAGTGGCGAGCGCGTGAGTCGGCATCACCCGGCTTTCGGGGATTTCCCGTTTGTAAGCCGAGGTCCAGCGCCGCCCGGCCAGGTTGACCCCAGAGAGGTGCACCGCCGCAGTTATCCCTTCAAGCACTTGGGGACGGCTCACCGGCGATGCGCGCGTAGGGGTCCCACAACTCGCCGCCCGCGACCCGCTGCATGGGACCCGATGCAAGGTAACCGTCGAAATCCGATTTCGTCTTAGAGTACGTACTAAAGAAGTACCGATAAATCCCGATGATCCAGTCAACAAAATTCGATCCACGCTCATCTCACTTATTCTTCCCTGCGATGCTGGCTTGTCCTCGTTTCGCTGGCATGTAAAATTCATGGAAGAGAAAACTATTTTATTCTTAGCAACATTTCAGGGTACGAGTCTCATCCAACGTGACACAAATCAACCATGCAGGAGCTGCGCCGTGGAAACCAAAGAGGCCGCGACAAATTCTCAGATCGATCCCGCCAGTGCAGAATCCTTCATTGCCGAGAAGCGTATCGGCGAACGCATCAAGCGGCTTCGCCTGAAGAAATCAATGGGGTTGGTCGAACTCGGCCGCCATACAGGCCTATCGGCCAGCTTCCTGTCGCAACTGGAGACCGGGCGCGTCGTGCCCACACTGCGCAACCTGGCCCGGGTGGCCATGGTTTTCAGCAAAGATCTTTCTTACTTCTTTGAAACTGAGCCGCACACGCTGTTCCGCATCCATCGCAAAAAGGAGCGCGTTCGCCTGCCCCAGACCGGAGTGGACGATCCAACCTACTACTTCGAGAGTCTCGGATACATGGTTCCCGACCGCCAATTGGATCCTTACTTTGCGGAATTTGTTCCGCTGAAGAAGAACATTGAGGTCCGCCCCCATGTACATCCTGGATACGAGTTTCTTTACATCCTGGAGGGCGAGTTGGAGATCCGGCACGCCGACAAGACGCATGTTCTTACCCCGGGCGATGGAGTTTATTTTGACGCCAGCACGCCCCACGGGTATCGCTGTGCGGGCAAGTCGGCGGCCCAGGCCATCATCGTGACGATGCACCAGCTGCAATCGCCGCAACCGGCCATGAACCTGCGGCCTTTGGGGGCGGCGATGGCAGCCAAGGGCGCTAGCAGTGAACGTTCCTGCCCGGAAAACGACATCGACCACCCTCCCGACACCGCCTCGCGCCAAGGAGAATCTCCCGGCGCAACAATAAGGCGGTTGTGAGATCCCGAGAAACGGCAACAGCAGGTCCCTTCAGCTTCGCTGCGGTCGGGATGACAAGTCGTTGAGGGGCCGGGCCTAATAAACAACCTGCAGTCTCGTTCATTCGCATCCTTAACTAGCCCAGGCAAGTCGACTGGGATGAACAATTTACGTTACTAGGAAGCAGTGCCTCTCGTCGAGGCATGGCGTTACAGCAAGATGAAATTGTCATCCCGACTCGGAGCGCCGTGGCGGGACCTGCTGTGTTTCGTACTCGCACGGCTGGCCGTGCCCTTCGTATTAGAGGCTTCTTCCCAAACCGCTAAGCCCTGCCGACGGGCAAAAAGAAATCCTCAATCTCTCGCCAGCTGGAAACTCGGCGAAAACCGGTGACCTTCGCATTATGCGGAGCGGAAAAGAGGATTCCTTTGCCCCTGAACCGCTCAAAGTGCCGGTAGGTGTCGTCGATCAGGTAGTCGGCGAGCAAAATGCTCTTGTCCCCGCAGAAGACAAAGTTGGCCGGCGGAATAAAAGGGAAATGCCGTCGCAACCAGCGATACTTCGGGCCGAAGGAATTGGGAAACTCCATGGCCGCCGTGGCGATAAAAATCTCGTAGTGCTCGATGAGCTTGGCCAGAACCTCCTGACTGTCCTCGACCACCGGCAGATCCTCGAAGAAGTCCTCACTGCGGAGGTAGCCTTCCAACCGCTCATGCCGGTCGGCGGAGACAATATCCCATAACCACTTACCATCCAATTGGCCTTTGGTGATGGCTTCGCCGTGGTCACGATTGTAGCGGGTAAGGTGTTCGCTGAGGGCATCTGCCAGCACCTCATCCATGTCGACAGCAATTCGTTTCATTCCTAAATGTTAAGCCCTCTACGCCCCGGCAGACGAGGAGATGGAACGTTGACCGGGCCGGGATCAAAGTAGAGCAACCGCCCACAACTCTCGCAATTTAACAGCGTGCCTTCGCGCACCTGGTTCCAAAACTGCGGACGTAACGACATTTGGCAGGAGAGACATCGCTGCCCGGCGGCCCGGGCCAGCGCAGTCTTGCGCGAGGAGGAAGCGATGCGGTCGTATTGGGCAAGCAGGGGCTCGTTCACTCCTTTGCGGATCTTGGCCCGTTCCTTCTGCAGAACAGCAAGCTCCTCCTGGTAGCCCTGGGAGGCGACGCGAGCCCGCTCCTTTTCCTCGTCCACCAGCTTCGCCTGCAGGGCAGACGCCTTGCGCGCCTCCGCACGCTGGCTCTCGAGCGCCTCACTCTTGATCATGCTGGTGAGTTCCTCGTCTTCAATGCGGCGAATTTCCGCTTCGACAAATCCAATCTCATGTTGCAGCGCATGGAATTGCTCGTTGGTTTTGACACTGCTCGACTGTTCGCGGTATTTGACCAGCTTTTGCTGCTGATCCTTGCGATCGCTTTCCAGTCTTCTGCGCCGCGCTTCTTCCGCCGGAACGGCTTTGTCTGCCTGTTCCAGAGCCAGCTTCTGCTGTTGCAGTTTTTCTTCCAGGGAGCGCAGATTGCCGGGGTAACGCAGCGATAGTTTCCTGCAGTTGGGTGATCTTGATATCGACCTGCTGCAAACGGATCAGCAACTCCAATTGAACATCCATGCGTGGTCTGGAGTCTAGCACGCCGGCCGCCAGGCTAGTCGCTTGATGCGGTCAATGCCGGCTCCATATGCGCCGCACCGCGTGCGATACACTGCAGGCTCTAAGCCCTCCCGCCGGAGCGATTCTTGAGACTGATTTCACTTGTCCTGGTGCTTGCGTTTTGCGGTCACCTTTCCGCCCAGGCGGTCGATCCGCAGCCCCTGCCGAAGCCAGTGACCGTGGACCAGATCTACCCGCCAGGAGCAGGCGACCCAGCCGCCGGACGGCATCGCGTGGAGCCCGGACGGCACCCGGCTCAGCTATATCGACGACAAAGGCGATCTGGTAGCGGTCGAAGGCGGGACCGGGACGCCGCAAGTGCTGGTCGACCACGATAAGATGAAGGCCCTCATCCCGCCCGTCACTTCGGAGCATGACCTCAACAATCGTATCCGCTACAAAGAGGCCAGCTACATCTGGGTACCCGACTCCAAACACCTGTTGTTCGATTCCAACGGGCAGTTGTGGTTCTTCGATCTGGCGACCAAGACCGGCTTGCAGATGGCATCCACCGGCGCCGGCAGTGGAGACGATCCCAAGTTCTCTCCCGATGGAGCCTACCTCTCCTACGTTCGTGACCACAATCTCTACGTGCGTAAACTGCACGACAGCAATCCGGCCAACCGGCTCACGGATTCGCAAGCGGACACCACTCTCGATGGCGAAGTGGACTGGGTGTACGAAGAAGAACTTGAGGTGCGCAGCAATTACTTCTGGTCGCCGGACTCGCGGCGGGTGGCGTACCTGCAGATGAACGAAAGCGCGGTGCCGGAATACCCCATCGCGGACTGGATCCCCACCCACGCGACGGTCGATCGCCAGCGCTATCCGCAGCCGGGCGATCCAAACCCGACGGTGCGGGTAGGAGTGGTGGGCGCCAATGGCGGACGGACCAAGTGGATCAACCTGCCCATCGAAAGCGGAAGCGATTACATCCCGCGCTTCGGGTGGCTCAATGCCAAGACTCTGTGGATCGAGACCCTCACCCGCGATCACAAGAAATTGGTGTTGTATTTCGCCGATCTCTCCACGCGATGAGTTGAAGCCGGTGCTGACCAGGACGGACGACAAGTTCCTGGACGACTCCTATGATTTGACCTTCTTCGGCTCCAACTTCCTGCTTACCAGCTGGCGGGATGGGCACAACCACCTCTATCTCTATGGCTTTGATGGAGCAAACCCGTTGAGCGCCGAAGCCACGCCTGGTCAAGCAATTAACCAGCGGCAATTGGGAGGTGGGGGATATTGCAGGCGTGGACCAGGTCGCGCACACGCGTCTACTACCTCTCCAACGAGGGGGATCCGCGCCAGCAGCAGATCTGGGTGGTCGGCTTGAACGGAGAGGACAAGCACCAGGTGAGCCGCTCCGGAGAATGGCACGAACCGGTCTTCTCCCCCAACACCAACTTCTTTGCCGATGTCATTTCCTCCACCACCACGCCGCCGGTGGTGGATCTGTGCCGCCACCAGGACGACTGCCAGACGATCTGGAAGGCGCCGCCGCTCGATGCGGCGCTTAACCCCGCCGCTGGCCGTCGAATGGAAGGCCGCCGATGGCGCCACCACTCTCTATGGCCAGCTGGTGTTGCCTCCGGGCAAGACGGCGGCGGCAAGCGTGCCCTTGATTGTGAATCCTTATGGCGGCCCGCACGCACAGATGGTCAGCGGGAAATGGTCGGCCCGCGAGCGTCTCTTCGATCAGGTGCTGGTGCAGAGTGGCTTCGCCGTGCTGCATGTGGACAATCGCGGCATGGGGGGCCGGGGCCGCGATTTTGCCCAGGCCGCCTATCATGACTTCGGTCCGGTGCAGCTAGGCGACCAGATCGCGGCGCTCGACCAAACGCTGCGCGCCTATCCCCAACTCGATCCCAAGCGGCTCGGGTGGTGGGGATGGAGCTGGGGCGGCACCTTCACCCTGTACGCCATGACCCACAGCGACCGCTTTCGCGCCGGGGTCGCGGTAGCCCCGGTGACCGACTGGCAGAATTACGACTCCATCTATACCGAGCGCTATCTGGGCTTGCCGGCCGCGAATGCCGACGTCTATCGCGACGACTCGGTGGTGAACAGCCGCGGCCAACCTCAAGGGACGTCTGCTGCTGGTCCACGGCACGGGGGATGACAACGTGCACTTTGAGAATTCCATCCAGTTCATCCAGCAAGCTGATCGATGCCGATTTGCCCTACGATTTGCAGCTCTACCCGCGCAAGACCCACGGCATCGATGGCGCCGAAGCCACC
This sequence comes from uncultured Acidobacteriaceae bacterium, assembly GCA_963757515.1. Classification (GTDB taxonomy): domain Bacteria; phylum Acidobacteriota; class Terriglobia; order Terriglobales; family Acidobacteriaceae; genus PALSA-350. Next base: position 131,167 of record CAVWRV010000022.1, read on the forward strand.
ACTCATCTGTTCACCCGCATCCTGGCGCATTTTCAGACTCTATCTCACTGGCGCGACAGCCGAGACCGTGCTACCCAGCGATCTGGTGCGCGGCCACACCACGCTGGGCGATTTCGAGCTGACCATCCTGACCGACGGCCCCTATCTGCTGGATGGCGGCGCCATGTTCGGCGTGGTCCCGAAGCCTTTGTGGGAGAAGCGCACTCCGGCCAATGAGCGAAACCAGATTCTGCTGGGGACCAACACCGTCGTCGTGCGCACCGGCAAACACACGGTGGTGATCGAGACCGGCATCGGCAACAAGCTGCCGGAAAAGCTGCGCAGCATCTTCGACGCCAGGCAGCTTCTCATGCAGAGCTTTCACGCGGCTGGGATCAGTCCGGAGGAGGTGGACGTGGTGATCAACACCCACCTGCACTTCGATCACTGCGGATGGAATACGACCCGGAAAGAAGATGGCAGCATCGTTCCTACTTTTCCCAACGCCCGCTACTTCGTGCATCGCGGAGAAGTGGAGCACGGCCACCTGCAACTGGAGCGCGATGCTGTCAGCTATATCAGCGACAACTACGATCCCCTGATCGCCAGCGGGCAGATGACGCTGATCGACCTGCCGAGCGAGGGCTCGATGGAGATTGTTCCCGGCGTTTCCGTCGAGGTATTTCCCGGGCACACGGCGCAGATGATGGCGGTGATGCTCGATTCAGGCTGGGCGGCGTGCCTGTTACATTTCCGACCTGATTCCCACCAGCGCGCACCTGGACGTGACCTGGGTGATGGGTTATGACCTCTATCCGCTCACCTGCATTGAGCAGCGCAAGCGCTTCCTGAGCCGCGCCATCCCGGAGCAATGGCTGGTTCTGTTCACCCACGACCATGACCGTCCGATGGGCTACGTGGAAATAGGGGCCAAAAGGCAAGCCACAGCTAATCTGCATTTCTCACACTGCGCTGGAACCTCTAAGTCCCGAAGGGACGGCTGAAAGTAGCCCAGGACGATAGTCCTGGGTAAACAGACGGAACCGGAGTAGTCCCGAAGGGACGGCTGAAGGGGACGTCCTTTGAGAGCATGCGTGAGAACCAGCCGACACAGGACCCAGATTGCATCCTGAGTAATTTTCAGCCGTCCCTTCGGGACTCAGTGCAGAGTTCCGGCCGAAATGCGGGCTAAGGGTCTGACCTCAGTTGCTGTCCTATGGGATCGTCGCCAGCTGCTTAAAGGCCGAGTAGATAAAGGAGCCAATGTACCAGCCATCCATGAACTTGTAGGGCGCTTCCCCGGTGGTGTAGTGGCCGCAGGGCAGCACCTTGGAGACGAAATCGATCCCGCGGCGGCGGAAGTTCTCGATCACCTGGAGGGAGTACTCCCGCAGGAAGGTCAGGTCGTAGGTGGCATGGACCAACAGAATCTTCCTGGGGTTGAGCGGCGAACTGATCCATGTAATGGGAAGGGCTGATGGCTGCCCAGACATCGCGCAACCGCTGATGGGTCATGCCGATGTCTTCGAAGGCCTCGCGGATGTGCCGGGTGCTCTGCCCGGTCCACACCACGTCGCCGAACGACATCGAGGCATGGTTGAAGGCCGCAACGCGGAGGCGGCTGTCGATCGCGGCAGCGAGAAAGGCGTAGCAGGAGCCGAGACTGGTGCCCAGGATGCCGAACTGCTGGTAGCCCTGCTGCTCGCAGCCAGTCGATGCAGCAGCGGATGTCGACCACCCCCTGGCGGCAGGAAGCGATGGTGCGCCCGACGTTGGCGCTGACCGCGTAATCGGCGCGCGCCAGCTCCGGCGGGCGGCGAATATCGTGGTACGGCTTACTCAGGCGCAGAGCGGAAACGCCAAAGCGGTTGAAGACGGAGCAGAGAGCGTTGTGGCTGAAAGCGTCGGCATTCCAGTGGGGCATGACGATGATGGCCTGTTTCGGCTTGCCTGCCATCTTCGCCGCCGGAGCCGGAAACCAGCGGGCGTTGACGCGGTCGTTCTCCGGATAGGGGGTGCGCACGGGCGAAGTAAAGCGCAGAAACTCCGCCTTGGGCAGCCTGCCCTTCGGCCGCCCGCCGGCGAAACCTGGCGTCCTGCTGCAGGGTCTCGCGGGCGCACGTTGGTGGGAAACAGCTGCGGGTGACGCTCCTCGAGCACAAAGTCCCGCGGAGTCTGGTAGGCGAAAAACTCGGTGCGATGGTGCAGGATGAAGTCATTCAACTGCAGCATCGCCCGCTCCGCCGCGGCGTCGTCTCCCGGAGGGTGAGGAGTAAAGCTGAACCCGCGGGATTGGGCGAATTCCTGCAGCCATTCAAATCCCCACTCCACCGGGCGCACGATGCGATTGGTGTCACGGGTGGTCAGGTCGGTCTCCCAGCGGTACATCCAGCGTGCGTACAGTTTGCCCAACAGCTTCTTCACCTGGAGATCTTTCACTGGGCGGTTTGGGCCTGATGCGGAACTGCTCCACCACTGCGGACATATCGTCTTCGCCCTGCCCGGCAGCGATGGCGTGCTCGAACACCCGCAGCGCCGCCCTGCCCATATCCAGGTCGAGGCCCTGATGGTCGGCCTCAATGACCGCATAACGGAGGTCCTTGGCCATCAGCCGGAGGAGGAAATTGGGCTCGTATTGGCGCGCTGTCATGCGCCCGCTGAGCAGCTTCACGAGGGGCTGCCGGGGGCTCCTTCGGTGAGCACGCCCAGAGCCTTTTGCCGTGTCGAGCCCACTGCGCTCGATCAGGGAGAGGGCCTCGGCCAAGGCCGCCGCCTGGGATCCGGAAAGGAAGTTGTTGATCAGCTTCAAGACGAGCACCGCTGCCGACCGGGCCCACGTGGACCACGTCCCGGCCCATGGCCTTGAGGATGGGGGTAATTTTGTCCAGCGCCGCGGAGGATCCTCCGGCCAGGAAGAGCAGCTGGCCGGCCGCAGCCTGGGGCTTGCTCCCGGTAACCGGCGCGTCCACCAACTCGCAGCCGTGCTCCTTGGCCGCGTGGTCGAGTTCGTGAATCCACTCCACCGTAACCGTGCTGGATTCGACCAGGATGGTCCCGGAGCGGTGCCCAGGATGGCTTCGCCCCGGCCTAGCCACACGTCCCGGCAGACCGGGACATCGGCCAGCATGCTGAGGACTACGGCTGCGCCGGCCGCAGCTTCACGGGGCGAGCTGGGCCACCTTGGCTCCGCGGTCCGCCAGCGCCTGTGTCTTGCCTGGGGTCCGATTCCAGATGGTGAGTGGGTAGCCTGCGTCCAGCAGGCGGCCCGCCATGCCTGAACCCATCAGTCCAAGCCCGAGTAAAGCGATTTTTGTCTCTTCCATAACATCTCCTGCCAAGGTTCTAGAATAGAAGGGTTATGGCGTTTACGGAAAGATACGACATTGTAGTAGTGGGTGCGGGGCACGCGGGTTGCGAAGCGGCGATGGCCGCGGCGCGCATGGGGCTGCGGACGGCGCTGTTTAGTTTCAATCTGGACCTGATCGCGCAAATGTCGTGCAATCCCGCCATCGGGGGCATCGCCAAGGGGCACCTGGTGCGGGAAGTGGATGCGCTGGGCGGGATTATGGGCGAGGTCGCCGACGCGGTGGGCATCCAGTTTCGGCTGCTGAATACCTCGCGCGGGCCGGCGGTGTGGTCTCCCCGGGCGCAGTGCGACAAGCGGCAGTACCGGGTGAAAATGCGCCAGGTGCTGGAGTCGCAGGCGAATCTCCACATCAAGCAGGCGGAAGTGGTGGATCTGGTGCTCGACGAGGATCGAACGCCGTCCGCGGCGTGCGCCTGCGCGATGGCCGCACGGTGTTGGCCGGCGCGGTGGTGATCACCACCGGGACCTTCCTGAACGGCTTGATTCATTGCGGGGAGGAGCGGTATCCCGCCGGCCGCAGCGGCGAGCCGCCCAGCGTGCTGCTGGGCGAGGCGCTCAAGCGGCTGGGGCTGCGCGGATGCCGGCTCAAGACCGGCACGCCGCCGCGGCTGGATGGGCGCAGCATCGATTGGAGCCGGTTCGCGGAGCAGCCTGGGGATGTGGATCCGACCCCGTTCAGCTTCCGCACGGTGGAGCTGCCGCAGAAGCAGATCTCCTGCCACATTGCCTATACCACGCCGGAGACGTTGCGCATCATCCGCGAGAACGTCGGCCGCTCGCCGATGTACTCGGGGCAGATTCAGGCCGATCGGGCCGCGGTATTGCCCTTCGATTGAAGACAAGGTGGTCCGCTTTCCGGATAAGGAGCAGCATCAGTTCTTCCTGGAGCCGGAGGGGCTGGATACCCACGAGGTCTACGTCAACGGGATGTCGACCTCGCTGCCGATGGAAGTGCAGTGGGAGGTGGTGCGGTCGATTCCGGGTCTGGAAAATGCGGAGATGCTGCGGCCGGGATATGCGATTGAGTACGACGCCATTGATCCGACCGAGCTGGATCGCAGCCTGGCGGTGAAGCAGATTGGCCGGCTTTATCTTGCCGGGCAGATCAACGGCACGTCGGGGTACGAGGAGGCCGCGTGCCAGGGGCTGATGGCCGGGATCAATGCCGCGCTGCTGGTTCGCGGAGAGGCGCCGTTTACGCTCGACCGCACCGAGGCCTATACCGGCATCCTGATCGACGACCTGATCAGCAAGGGGACCAACGAACCCTATCGCATGTTTACTTCGCGGGCGGAGTTCCGGCTGCACCTGCGCATCGATAATGCCGATCGCCGTTTGACTCCGTATGGGCACAGGCTGGGGCTGATCACGAGCGAGGCATGGCAGGATTATGAGCAGAAGCAGGCGCGGGCGGTGGCGCTCGAGAAGCTGCTGGCTACGCGCAAGGTGGACCTCGCGCGCCTGAGTGCGGTGCTGCCGGAGCTGGCTTGGGGCTGGGCAATGTTGCCGGCCAGACCTACGCCCAGCTGCTGAAGCGGCCTGAGATCAGCCTGGAGGGGCTGCTGCCCGTTTTGCGGCCGGAATGGGAGGAGAGCGGCGGCCCGCTTGAGTTTCTTCAGTGCAGCGGTGAATGCCAGGATTCGCAATGAGCTGAAGTCGGTGGAGACGGAGATCAAGTACGCCGGGTACCTGGATCAGCAACGCAAGGCGATCGAAAAGCTGAAGAAGGCGGAGCAGCGGGCGATTCCGCCCGGAGTTTGAATATGCGGGGATTAGCGGGTTGTCGCGGGAGATGCAGGAGACCCTGGCCCGGGTGCGGCCGCAAACGCTGGGCCAGGCGAGCAGGATTCCCGGGGTGACGCCGGCTGCGCTTTCTTTGCTGCATGTCCACCTGGAAGTTGGCGACAGGCGGAGAGCGGCGCGCCGCGGGCATTGGGGCTAGAATAGAGTGCCGCGGTTTGAGGTAGAGCATACCGCAGGTCCCTCCACTGCGCTACGCGTCCGGTCGGGATGACAGATTCTTCTTGGGTACCGGATCACTGGCTCTCGAACAAACATCGTCATCCCGACCGGACGCGGATGCGTCATGGAGGGACCTGCTGTGTCTCACCGCTGGACAATCAGCTTGTTTGACGGTCAGAAGCCGGGCGGAGTTGGCGGCGGGGGGCGGCTTCGACTGCCGGGGCGTCTGCGCCGACCCCGACGCCTACGCTGCCGGGGTACTGCTCCGGACCTGCCTGCTGGAGCCTGGTTGGGCATCGGTTGAGCTGGAGCGGGCGCCACATAGGGTGGGCGCGCCGGCGAGCCTTGACCAGGGGGCACAAAGCGATCACCAGAGAAACGCGGAATGCCGAAATGGCCGCGCAGATGCAGCAGATCGAGGGTGCTGATGTCTCCGTTGAGGGCGATCAGGTTGAGATCCTTGGGCCCGGAGATCAGCACCATCATTCCCGTCACGTCCATGTGAGCAAAGTTAATCCATAGGTCGGTTTGTCCGGCGTTGAAGGGGTCGCCCTTGGCTATGGGCTGCGACCAGATGCCTCCAGCCGGTGGCTTCGTATTGCCTGCGGATCAGGTCCAGCGCGGCAGGATCGTAAAGGCCGGGCGCAGCAAAGTGATAGCTGTGCACGGAGATACCGTTCAACTTGGCGATCGCGTTGCGCGCTTCCGGATCCGCGTCGCCGACGAAGTAGCCGGCCAGTTGAAGCATGGAGCGGTCAAAGGTGAAGTCGGTGTGGAAAGCGGCGCGCTGGCCCAGGACCTCGAAACCTTGCGGAACCCAGTTCAAAGGTGGCTGCTGGGTCGGCCCGTTTGGCGCATCCTTGGCCCAGAGCGGCTAAAGGCGCCGTAAGCAAGAGCAATAAGACGGCAACGCGAGCGGGGGGACGCAACATGGCTGGCTTTAACTCCTGCAAGGTAAGACGCCAAAGTTCGGGAAAAGTTGTGGGCGGAGCGTCGTGGAATCCCAAAAGCTGAGAGATATCGGGACTCCTCTTGAATCCATGAGTTCTGCCGATAACGGAGGTACGACAACGCGACTTGCAGGTACACGTGTGCTCCGAAGCGGAGGACCTTAGCCGCCTTGGCAACGTCGGAATTGGAGTACGCATGAAAGCGCAAATACTTCCGTGGGTTACAGCTATTTTCGTCATGCTGATTTCCAGCAATTGTGGGATCTCCCAAAACGAGGATGGGTCCGCTGCTCTGCCCTTTGTGAAGCCCACTGCTTCCAGGCCGGTTATGCCGAGGGCGTTTCGGCCGTTTTCCAGGATTGGCATCGACTCCCACGCCGGAGTGGGAGGAATAGGGTTCGATGTGGCCGCTCCGCTGTTAAGAAAATTCAACCTTCGCGCGGGATCTGAATTTTTCGGCTATTCCACGACGTTCCAGGATCAGGGCGCCAACGTCGCTATCCATTCGCGTATGCAGTCAGGACATGCGTCGCTGGATTGGTTTCCTTTCAGCGGCCGGTTTCGGCTCAGTCCTCTGATCGTGTTCGCCAACAACAACCGGGTTCAAGCAATCGCCTGATTCCGCCGGGCACTACGGTAACGTTGAATGGACAAGATTACATCAGCAGCGTTACCGACCCTTTGCACGGAGCGGGGTCAGTCGATTTTCGCAAGGTCTCGCCCGGCTTTTCACTGGGATTCGGGAATATTGTCCCCCGCACCAGCAGCCACTTCAGCTTTCCGGTAGAAGCAGGGTTCTACCATGTTGGCCAACCCGGATTAAAGGTCGCCTTCACAGGTAGCGCATGCGACCCTACACAACCGCCGGCGATCGGGTGCGAATCGGTAGATCAGGATGGTGGCTTCCAACAGAGCCTTGCGGCCTTCGTGGCCCGCAATAATCACAACCTCAGCTACGCATCTTACTTCCCTATTTTTTCTTTCGGTTTTGGCTATTCGTTTTATTTAGCTAAGTAACCAGGGCGTGAGCTCCACGATGAAAGATCAGCCGACGCAGCCGCTTACTGTGCCGATTCTCACCTTGGCGCTGGGCGCACGGTTACTCATCCTATGGTTTGCCGTCGCGCGGTTTCCGCATAACTGGCTTTATTCCCGCGGGATTGAGCTGGGAACGCTGGCCCAATCCTTAGTGGCGGGACAAGGACTTAGCTCCCCTTTCGGGGGGTCAACCGGACCCACTGCCCTGCTCGCTCCAGGATATCCGGCATTCATCGCCCTCTTCTTCCGCATCTTCGGATCGTTCACTTTCACGGCGGCCATCGCAGTGATGGCGATGCAACTTCTGTTCAATGTGATGACCGTGCTGCTGATGATGCAGCTTGCGCGAAAGTGCTTTGATATTCAGACAGCCAACCTGGCGGGAGCATTTTGGGCAGTTTCATTGCCGCTCATCTGGATGCCGACGATCTTCTGGGAAACCTGCCTGTCCACGCTGCTGCTGGTGGGCATGATCGCTTTGGCGCTGCGCTGTGAACAAAGACCAAGCCCCTCTTCTATGGGCGGTGCTGGGCGCTTATTCCGGGGTGGCTGCGCTGGTGAATCCAGCCCTTCTGCCGGCTTTGCTGGCCATGCTGGGATGGGCGGCGTGGCAGACACGTAAGACATCTCCGTATTCGCCTGTGCTGAGCGTACTTGTTCTGTTGCTGGTATACGCTCCGTGGCCGATACGAAATGCGCGTGTGCTGGGCGCTTTCATTCCGCTGCGCAGCACGGTTGGATTCGAACTATGGATGGGCAATCGCCCCGGAGCCACTGGTTTTCTGGATGAATCGCTGTTCCCGTTGTTCAACCGGTGGGAATACGACCAGTATGTCGCGAAAGGTGAGGTGCGCTTACATGGGAGACAAGTCGGCGCTGGCCAAGACATACATTCGCGCCCATCCGGCTGAGTTCCTGCGGCTGAGCACGGTACGATTCTTCCGCTTCTGGAGCGGAACGGGAACCCAGGATGGTTCAGCGTTCTTCCCGATCCATGCGGTATTGACAACATCTCTGGGCGTGGCCGGTATGTGGCGATTGTTCAAAGAAAACCGCGTCAGCCTGGCGGTTTTGTTTCTCCTGCCGCTGATGCTCTTTCCGTTGCCCTATTACATCACCCACGCGGAGTTCCGCTACCGGCTGGTGGTCGATCCATTGCTCACGATCCTGGCCGCGTATGCGGTCACCGGTTCTCGTGATTGCGTGAAATAGTGACGGGCACCCGGCAGAAAGCACCAGCGGTTTGGCTGCTTTGGGTGCTGCCATCGTTCAGCGATTTGTTTTTCCTGGTCCTTCTATGCTGCTCGGCATTTAGCCCCATGAGCGCTGCTTTGCTCCGCGATGCCGATATTGGCTGGCACATTCGAAGCGGCGAGCTGATTCTGGCAACCCATGCCATCCCACGGACAGATCCATTTTCATACACCAGGCAGGGAGAGCCCTGGTGTGCATGGGAGTGGCTATACGACGTTGTCATTGCCGCCATCCACCACGTATCGGGTCTGAACGGGGTGGTGTTGTTTACCGCCGTCGTCATAGGCAGCACCTTCGCGCTGCTGTTTCGATTTGTTCTGCGAAGGAGCGGGAACCTGGTGGTGGCCGGGGGTCTGACGCTCCTGGCGATCGCGGCGGCGCAGGTTCATATGCTCGCCAGGCCACACGTTCTGAGCTGGCTGTTAACCCTGCTTTGGGTGGAAAATCTGTGCCGCTTTGAAGAGGGCAAGCGTTCAGCGCTGCTCTGGCTGCCGCCGCTGATGTTGCTCTGGGCAAATGTTCACGCGGGATTCATTCTGGGCCTGGGACTGCTTGGAGTGTTTACTATCGGGTGCGTTTGGCGCGCTGGCACCGCTCCGCGCGAGGGCGATCGGCAAAAAATAATCCAACTGGGCAGCATCCTCGCGGTTTGCCTGTTGACCACGCTACTGACGCCTTACGGTTACAGATTGCACTTTCATGTGTATCAGTACTTGTCCGATAGCTTTCTGATGAACAACATTGACGAATTCGCGTCTCCGAATTTCCATGTTCCAGTTTACGGGTATTTTGAGGTGCTCATCGTGCTGGCGATTGCGGGCGCTGCGCTGGCACGCGATCAGCTCAGCCCGACCGGCCTGCTGCTGCTGCTGTTCTCCCTTCACGCAGGGCTATATGCAGTTCGCAATATACCGATTGCCGCCATCATTATGAGCCTGGTTCTGGGGCCGTTGTTGACCGCGGCCATCTCTCCCCGATCCGATTCCCAGCCGCGCTGGTTAGGTTCGATGCTCGATACGGGACAAGGCATCTCGGACAGTATGACGTGCCTGGAAAGGCAGATTCATGGGCATGCGCTGGTGTTGGTTGCGATGGCCGCATCCATGGCGCTGGTTTTGAACGGTGGCCGCCTGCTTTCAAGACAGATGGTTGCCGCCCATTTTGATGAGAAGACCTTTCCCGTAAAAGCAACCCGATTCATTGCGCAAAGAGACATCCGCGATCATCTTTTCAGCACGGATGCCTGGAGCGGCTACCTGATTTACAAACTCTATCCACAGACCAAGGTTTACTTCGACGATCGCCACGACTTCTACGGAGACGCTTTCATTCAAGAGTATGCGAAGGCCTTGCTGGGAACCCGGCAATGGCGGGAGCCACTCGATCGTTATCAAGTGAAATGGGTGCTGATGCCCACAGATTCGCCATTGTCGAGCCTGTTACGAGAAAGCCAAGGCTGGCGTATCGACTACGACGACGGGTTGGCCACGGTTTTTTACCGAACGAGGGCCCCTGGACAGTGGTGACCGACTACATACGATTCTTTCATATCGAGATTTATCACCTGAGGTTTGTCGCCATCGAGGCACTGGTCACGCTGATGGTGCTGCTTCTCTTCGTCATGCTTCCGGTGAGATTTATGGCGTTCTTTCCCAATCGGGGCTTCCGCTGTTTTGCGCAGAAGCGCTTGCGTGCTTGCATAGCCGTCTTCTTCTTGTCCTTTTTTGGCCGGATTGCGCTGTTGCCTATCGAGCCGTTTAGTCCCCCCAATATTCATGATGAGTTCAGCTATCTGCTGGCGAGCGATACGTTCGCTCATGGCCGGCTGACCAACCCGACTCCCCCGGTGTGGCATCACTTTGAGCAATTCTATGTCGTCATGCAGCCGACCTTCGCGTCGAAGTATGGCGTAGCCCAGCCCCTGTTCATGGCGTTGGGGCAGCGTTGGCTGTCCACACCGCGGGCCGGCATATTGCTGAGCATGGCGCTGGCCGCAGCCAGCCTGTGCTGGATGCTGCAAGCCTATCTACCTGCGGAATGGGCTTTGCTCGGCGGACTGCTGGCGGTGGTTCGCATCAGTTGGTTCAGCTACTTCGGCAACACCTACTGGGGAGGGTCAGTGGCCATACTGGGCGGCTGCCTGCTGCTGGGCGCAGCGGCGCGGCTGGCTCGCAAGAGCAGAGCATGCGACGGACTCCTGATGGCGCTCGGTTTGCTTCTGCTGGCAAACTCGCGCCCGTTCGAAGGCGCTCTCATTTCACTGCCCATCTGCCTCTACACCGCCTGGATTCTTTTTCAAAAGCGCGCGAGTGTTCGCGTCTGGCTTCCGGGCATCGCTCTGCTGTTGGCAGGAGCTGTCTCAACCGGCTATTACTGCCACCGGGTAACCGGGCGCTTGATTTTCCCCTGGATCGCATACTGGCAGCAGTGGAGCATTTGCCCACCTTTTCTATTTGGCAAACCGAACGATTCGGTTCACTACCAGTTCCTCGACCAGCTTCACTATTTTCGCGATGAAGAGATGATGCCTTATGTGAGTATGAGGACCCCGCGTGACTTCGTCATCGAAGCCATCGTGAAAGGTATCTATCAATGGCTTTTCTTTGTCTTTCCCGCCTTAACGCTGGCGGGTATCGGATTGATTCCGACCTTGCGTGCGAGAAAGTCGCGGTTGCTGATGTATACACTCGCCTTCGCCACGCCTTGGCTTTCTTACGGAAACCTGGCTTCAGGCACACTACGTCGCCGTGGCCACCGGCATTTTGTATCTCATATTGTTGAATGGACTACGGTCTATGCGCGTGGGCGCTCGGCATAACGTGATGTGGCTTAAGCTCCTGCGCGGCACGTTGGCAGCCGTTATCGTCATGTTCTTCGTCCGGTTGATGGTGGTACCAATGAATACTTTGCCGTCCGACTGGGCTTCGCACACAGCCGACATACCGGCCTATCAAGCCATCCATGGGATTATGCAAGCGAAACCGGGCCGGCAGCTGGTGATCGTACGCTACCGTCCAGATCATTTTTGGGGATATAGTTGGATCAACAACGGTTACGATATCCCTACGCAGCAGGTGGTCTGGGCGCGAGATACGCAACCTGGTGAATCGAATGTGCCGCTGCTGTGCGCGTTCAAAGATCGCAAGGTGTGGTTGCTTACCCCGCCGGAACAGGGGTTCCTCCCGCCGCCGGACAGGACTGCTCGCTGGAATCCTGCTGCAGCGGAACAGTTCTTACAGCCCTATCCTGTCGTTCAAACATTGGTTTGCGGCGCGATTACTGGAATACGCTGACACCGGTTGGGCTTGAGGGCGTAACGGTGGTCAAGTTCATGGCGATGGTTCCACTCCCACTCAGCGTCAACTGGTCAACCACCATCATTCCGATGGCGTAGGTGGTGGAGCCGCCTGCGCCATCCAACTCGACCAAATCCGCATAGCTGCTGTTATGAAAATAAAGGGCGCCACTGAAGTTCAGCGATGCGCCCGCGCCGATCAGTGTGCCGTTATACGTATTCGAGTGTCCGGAAAAGAAGAGAAGTCCGCGACTTCCAGTAGCCGAGTAGGTATCGGTACTTGGTACGCCGACGTAAGTTCCTGCCGCGCCGCACTGGGATATCAGCACATTACCGGTAAGCGAAACCGGCGTCCCAACGGGGGTCACGGTACTGGAACAATTCATGTAATAGGAGGGAACCGAGGTGATGGAGCTGCTGGCTGCTCCAGAACCCCCGGAAAATAGAGGGCCTCCACTCACGAAATAGAAAATCACTCCCAGGGTGGAGGGCTGGGTTCCGACCCACGCATTGCGCAGTGTCGTCGCTGATCCAACGTTCAGGTTCCCATTCAGGTAGTAAACTCCGGGCATGAAAATGACCACATCGTTGGCGTACCCTGCGAGACTGGTGGTGTTGATACCGTTGGGGTAATACCCGGGGGTAAATTCCAGGCAGTTGCCATAGATATTTCCACCGTTCAAGGGATAAGTTGGACTGTACGTCAGGTAATGCTGCTGCGCGGCCGTATTTGGGCAACTATCCGTTCCGCTTGCAACCCAGGTGCCGGAAGTGTAGCCATAGGTCGGGTCTGACGCCGGTGTGTAACCCTGCGCTACCGTGGCTACGGGAGTTACCGCCTCCAGCACCTTCCCTGCCGGCTGGGTTGGAGCGGGAACGCTGGCGTAGGGGTCGGGAGCGACCGTGGCGGGACTCTTCCACAGCGCATGGGTTGTATTGTTCATGATGTAATTCGCGCCGCACAACTGGTTGGTAGACGGTCCCCCCACCACCGCCACATTTCCCCCCTGCCCCGAGGGCCCTGCGGTACTGGTATCGATGGGATAGCCATTGCCACCATTGCAATAGATGGCATTGCTCGAGGCATTCGCAGAAGGTGAACCATTCGCCGACGAGTTCACCTGGATGCTGGTTTGCGGGCCTCCCACAATCACAATATGAGCGCCCCCCGATAGCGTCAGGGATGAACCAATGGTGGGGTTGAGAATGACGATCGGCGCGAGTGGGGACCCGGGAGGCAGACCGCAGGTACACGACGCTCCAACCGCCAACGACCTGACGCCCACCAGACCCATGAACCAGGTAAGTGGTTTTTCCTGCACCACGACATTGAGAAATGGGTTGGTGATCCCGGAACCCCCAGTCACGCCAGGCACCGAAGTGGGGAAGGTCCAGCTTACCGCGACCGCGCCTCCGGCAGTGCTCGAGCCCCATCCAGCCGCAGGAGTGGTTGCAGTATAGCCATTAAATCCCGCATATTGGCAGATCGCAGCGGTTGACGATGAAGTGCAATCCCCTGCCGTGCCGACGGTAAAGCCGGGGCTGCTGGTGATGGTGCCGTTGCGCAGGTAAAGCATGTCCATCGCCCCGGCCACGCAAGCCGCGTCGGCGGCCGATTGCGCGGCCTGGCGGTGAAACCACATGCTGGAGAGGTCGACGGCAAAGCCCACAGAGGCCAGCAGGAATGTGCCCAGAACCACGAGCAGCAACACGGAGGCCTGGCCCGATTGGCTTACTCCAGGCTCTACGGCGCACGCAAGAAAACGGCAGATCTCTCCACTGCGCTACGCTCTGAGGAAAAACATTCCATCGTGATTGCGGTTTCTATCTGCTTCGCACACAGGCTCTATCAACTTAGTACAGGATTTGTCCCTGCGAGGTGAAGGTCAGCGCGTTCGCCAAGCCAGGGAAATTGAGATAAGGAACATAGGTGTAGGCTACCTTGACCGCAACCGGATTTCCGACCGCTGCCGTGCTGTTGGCGTAGCTTACGGTAACCGTCATGGCGGACATGTTGTGCAGTGAGGCAGAGGCTGCAGCGGTCACGACTGCCTGCACATTGGAGTAGGGAGTCTGATTGGTGCAGGTCGTATCAGGCCCGCTGCAGATCGAGCTGTCGGTTCCGTGCACGATCGCGTAGCGCACGCCTTCCTGGGCTGCATCGTTCAGTACGCTGCAGGTGTAGGTGAACATGGAAAGCTCAAATAACCAGAATACGAGGGAGAAGGCCACGGTGAGCGAGACCAGTATCTCCAGCGTGGCCTGTCCATCTTCGCGCGTAGTGCGGCTGCTGCCGAAAGTCATTGCATGGCCCTCATTTCCACCATGCGATGGAAGGTCCGGGTGGGGAAGATGGACGCGGGAATGGGAATGGGTGGGGTGAAGGTGTAGACCACGTCCACCCGGTTCAACTGGAAGGTAGGGGATTCAGGGTCAATATCAGGCGTGCCGGTGACCGCGCCCGCCCCGGCGCTTGGAGTGGTGCATTGGGTAGTGTTATTGGACGTGTTCACGCCTACGGCACTCGAACATACCCGAACAGAGACGGTGGCTGTTGAGGCGCCGGAAAGCCCGATGCTGGCGATGGCAAGATTCGAAATCACCGTGGCCCCTGGCTCGGCAGCCTGGGCAGGCGACGAGGCGCCCTGGATCGAATACTCGATCGCGTTGCGCGCAGCGGAGTTCAGAGACGTGGCCACCAGAAAGAAGAACCCGAAGTCCACGGCGTAGCAGACCAGGATGGTGAAAGATCGGAATCATGATCGCAACCTCAATCAGGCTCTGACCTTCCTCTCGCAGGCACCAACGTTCGCGCGCCGCCTGCCCGGAGAAATCGCGGCCTGCCGGTCATGTTCTTAAGTGCGATCGATGATCTGGATTTGTAAATTACGCGACACGTTTGTTTATCGGCAACAACCAGCCAACCATGAGAACCCTGTCGCGATATAAACCAAGAGCAATATTGCTCACCCACTTAGGGTTCTATTGTCGCGTACATACTCATGACTTATGTAAGTATCTCTCTTTGGCCTACCGGTAACATGTGATTGACATTGCCCTTGCTTAAATACACCATCCCATTAGATAGCCCGTGTTTTCGGTACCCTGACAGCTCTAGAGGAGAACCGCAATGGATAATCTAAAACGTATTGTATCTTGTCTTCTACGTGATGAGTCCGGCCAGGATCTTATCGAGTATGCACTGGTCGCTGCGCTGATCGCCCTGGGCGCCACGGCAGCAATGAACAGCCTGGCCACCAGCATCAGCACTGCCTTCTCCACCGTGGGAAGCAAGCTAACCGCCGCTGTATAGCTCGGCCGCCCGCCAGCTGTTTGATTTGATGGAAGCGATGGAATGAATGATCTCAACCGGCTCTTCTCGAACCTTTTGCGTGATGAGTCTGGCCAGGATCTTATCGAATATGCACTGGTGGCAGCGTTGATCGGGTTGGGCGCGACGGCCACGATGAAGGCTCTGGCGACCACGATTGGGACTGCTCTCACCAGCATTGGCAGCAGACTAACCGCGAATGTCTGATTCCACCGGGCAGCTTCAAGATCGGGACCAATCAGGATCGCGACCAATATGAAACTTGCACCGATGAGATCGCACCTTAAATTGCCGACCTGAAAGTACTCCGTGGGAAGACTGAATATCGAGTTTGTGTACGCGGCATGCTCGCTTTTTTGCGCTCTCGTAGGCGCGGCGTATGACGTGATAAGCCGCAGGATACCGAACGCTTTTACACTTCCGGCAATCTTGTTTGGCTTGCTGCTGCATTTCAGCTTTGGCGGATGGCGGCAGTTGGGATCGGCGGCTGCCGGCGGACTGATTTGCGGCCTGATTTTTTTGCTGTTCCATCTCGCCGGCGGTATGGGCGGGGGAGACGTGAAGCTCATCACCGCGGTGGGTTGCAGCGCCGGGCTCCCGCTGGCCGGTCCGCTGCTTATATTGACTTCCCTTGCCGGTGGAGTGATGGCCGTCGGCCTTGCACTTTATCATCGCCGCCTCAAGCAGACCGTGCATAACATGTGCGCGCTGGTGGTTCATCACGGGACAGTGGGTCTGGCTCCGCATCCGGATTTCAACCTCGACAATGCGCAAGCGCTCCGCTTGCCCTATGCATTGGCTATCGCCGCCGGGAGCGGGCTTAGCCTTTGCCTGTTGATGGTGCAGAGGTGAAGCCATGAAGGCAAAGCGCCTTCTCACCGCCTTGTTGTTCGCGGTGCTGGTCTCGGGTGTGTTTACGTTCTGGCTGAGCAGGCGAGTGGCCAAAGCGGCTCATGTGGACGTACTCGCAAAAGCAACTCTATGTGGCGGCAGGCAAGGCGCTCGATGCGGGCGAACTACTGAAACCGGGGAGCCTGCAACTGGTTGAGTGGCCCGCAGCGACACCGCTTACCGGCGGTTTCACCAAGATCGATGAAGTTGCCGGCAGAATCGTGCTCTATCCGTTGCCGAAGGGCGAACCCATTCTGGAACGGCAATTGGCGGCTGCGGGAGCGGGCGCAGGCCTGACGGCAAAGATTCCCACGGGCATGCGAGCGATTTCCGTTCGTTCCGATGAAGTGGTGGGGGTGGCCGGCTTCCTGCTGCCCGGCACCCATGTCGACGTGCTGATGACCTACCACTCGGTGACCAGCCCCGGAGCCGCAGACGCTGACGGCGTTGCAGGATGTGGTGGTGCTTGCCGCGGGGCAGCAAATTCAACCCCAGGCAGATGGCAAGCCGATCAGCGTCAATGTGGTAACACTGCTGCTCAAGCCGGAGGACGCGGAAAAGCTGGTGCTCGCGACCAGCCTGGGCGGGATCTATTTCGTGTTGAGAAACGGCGCCGACGAGGAGCAGGCACTCAGCCCGCCGGTTGGACTCACTCAACTCGCCGGCGCTTCTGCTCTCTCGCCTGACCCCGGAGCCGCAGTGCCCACGAACAAACTACTGCACCCCAGGCCCAGGCAATACGAGGTGGAGACCATCCTGGGCGATAAGCAAGTGATCAATGGCTTTCGCTGAGGCGCGCAGATTGATACTCATGAATGGATTGCTGGAGAAGGCCGTATCGCGCGCTCGCTGCCGGCTATGCTTTGTGCCGCCGTCCATGCCCAGACCCCGCCCACAATTCCAGCAGCAACGGCTCCCGCGGCCGCTTTGTGCGGCCTGTGCACGTTGCGACATTGCCTGACGCAACTACCGCGCTCAGCAGCTCGGCGAGATCGGCGAGCCAGTCGCTGCACGTGCTGGTGGGGCGGTCGATTTTTATCAAGAGCATGAGCCGGCTCAAGCGGGTGTATGTAAGCAATCCGCTGGCCGTCGATTCCTTCACCTCGAGCCCTACGCAGATCGTGGTTACGGCTAAGACACCCGGCGTGAGCAGCCTGATCCTGTGGGATGAAGCGGGCCAGTCGGCGACCTATGTGGTGTTCTCCGACCTGGATGTGGCCAGCCTGCAAAAGGAGATTCGCGAGGCGCTGCCCAACGACAACATCAAGGTAGAGGCGCAGCAGGACCGCGTTTCTCTTTCCGGCACGGTGTTGAGTGATGCTTCTGCCGAGGCGGCGGCCAAGTTGGCTGCTCTGTATGCGAAAGAACGTGGTCAATTCCGTGGTGGTAAGACAGCCGCACATCAGGCAAGTGAAGCTGAAGGTCCAGATCATCGAGATTGACCGGTCGAAGATAGACCAGTTTGGGATTAACCTGTTCAGCGAGGGTAAGAATACGAGGCAACGTTCACAACCGGGCAGTTTCCCTCGACGCAAACCTATACGCCGGCAAGCGGCACGGTCCTGCAACACTAAGCGAAGCAATCCATTGAACCTGCTGTTCTACAATTTCGGACTGAATATCGGGTTGACCCTGCAGGATCTGCAGAACAGGCAGATCGCGCAAATCCTTGCCGAGCCGACCATTACTACGCTGAGCGGACAGAAGGCATCGTTTCTTGCCGGGGGCGAGTTTCCCTTTCCGGTGGTTCAGGGTTCATCGGGCGGACTTACCTCCATCACCATTCAGTTCCGCCCTTATGGGGTGAAGTTGGACTTTACCCCGATCGTCAATGACGATGGGACCGATTCAGTTGAAAGTGGCGCCCGAAGTGAGCGCGCTCGATTACACCAATGCGGTCACTATTTCCGGGTACACCATTCCCGCCATCTCCACCCGCCGGGCAGAGACCCAGGTAGAGCTGCGGGATGGACAGAGCTTCGCCATCTCCGGGCTGCTCGATCATCGCACCACCGATATTTTCAACAAAATGCCGGGCATCGGCGACGTGCCGATTCTGGGTCAGCTGTTCCGCTCAAAGAATGTCAATCACTCGACCGTGGAGCTGATGGTGATCGTGACCCCTACCATCGTCGATCCGCTGAACGATAGCGACTTCGCCCACTCCACCGAAACTCCCGGTGCCGATGCTCGACCCCAAACAATTTGACCAGAAGACAGTCAAGCAGAAACCAGCGGCGCAACCACAACCAGGGACAGGCGGCACAGAGTGATACAGAACGGACACAATGCGGATGGCTCTACAGGTGGCGCTGCTGACGGTGCATGTCGACCAGGAGACGGTGGATCAGATCCGCAAGTCTGCTTCCAGTATGCCCTGGACGCTGGTTGCAGGTGGATTACGAGAACTACTTCTCGACCGCCAAGCTCCCAGCCCTTACCCAACGGGCAATTGAAGCCCAGGGCTGCGTCGCGGTGGTTGACTTCGACAAGGATCCGGAGCTGGCGCTCGAGACCGCTGAATGTCTTGCGCCAGAGCTTCTACCACAAGATCGCGATTCTGGCTCTCTCTTCCACCACCGATCCTGACCTGTTGCTGCGCGCCATGCGCGCGGGGTACAGCGAATTTCTCTCCAAGCCGTTCGATGCCGACGAATTCACGGATGCGCTCACCCGGCTTGACCATCGCTGGTCGGCCACCATAGGCCGTCCGCAAAATTCGGGAAAAATTCTGTCCTTCTTCGGGGCCAAAGGCGGCGTGGGCACGACTACGCTGGCGGTCCATCTGGCCATGTTCCTGGTCCGGAGCTTGGGCAAGAAAGTGCTGCTGATCGACAATCACGCCCAGTTAGGACATGTGGTCCTCTACCTGGGAATGGATGGAAGCAATCATCACTTCTATGATCTGGTGCAGAATGTCAGCCGACTGGACCAGGAATTGCTCCGCGGATTCATCGCCACGCACTCGAGCGGCCTGGATGTTCTGTCCTCTCCTGACGTTTATGGCGGCGCATGGAAAACCGACGCTGACTCTGTCGAGCGGACACTGGAGTTCCTGAGCACGCAATACGATTTCGTTCTGCTGGATTGCGAGGCGTCGTTTGAGGACATCAACCTTGCCGTCATTGCTTTCTCCAACTGGATATACCTGGTCGCTACTCCGGAAATTGGGGCCATCCGCGATCTGTCCCGCTATGTGGATGGTCTGATTCAGAATGAGCAGGCGACCAAGAAGCTGCAGGTGATCATCAACCGCTACTCCTCGCACGAGGCAGTCACGATCGAGCAGATCGAAAAGGCGGTGCACCTGCCGATCGCGTTCAAGATCCCCAATAACTATGGCGAACTGGTCCGATCCATCAATATCGGCGAACCGGTGTCGCCGGACAGCAAGTCGGATTTTTCCCTGCAGATGACGAAATGGGCGGCCTCGTTAGTCAAGGCCGTTACGCCAACGGCTCCGGAGCCGGCAAAGAAGAAGTTTGCGCTGTGGAAGGAGCTCCAGGTGCGGACGAAGTGCAGTGAAGTACCAGGCGAATGAAGTACCAGGGGACTCGATATGTCTGACGTGACGGTCGGGGGAAGAACCGGGGTGGTTCCGGCCATCGTGCGAACCGCGAAGCCTGTTGCCTTAAAGATGCAGCAGGAAATCAAGGCCGCGGTACACCTGGGACTCATCAAGCGCCTGGATCTGGAGAAGATCGCGCTGATGCACGAGAACCCCGCTTCGCAACAGCAACTGGTTGCCGTGATTCAGCAGCTGATCGGCGAGCAGAATATTCCGCTCTCTGCGGCGGAACGCGACCGGTTGGCGCAGGAGGTGCTGGATGAAGTCTTCGGCCTTGGTCCGCTGGAACCGCTGCTTCAGGATCCGACGGTCAACGACATTCTGGTAAACACCTACAACGCGGTCTATGTAGAACGGCGCGGCGTGCTGGAGAAGACCACCGTGATCTTCAAGGACGACCGGCACCTGATGCACGTGATCGACAAGATCGTCTCCGCGGTGGGAAGGCGGGTGGATGAGTCGTCGCCGATGGTGGATGCCCGGCTCAAGGACGGTTCACGTGTCAACGCGATTATTCCGCCTCTGGCCGTCGACGGCCCCATTCTTTCGATCCGTAAGTTTGGGTCGAAACCGCTGGGGGCAGAAGACCTGTTGCGCAACAAGGCGCTCACCGAGCCGATGCTCGAAGATCCTGAAGGGTGCGGTCCAGGCCCGGCTCAACATCATCGTCTCCGGCGGCACGGGCGCGGGCAAGACCACATTGCTGAACGTGCTGTCCAGCTTTATCGACGAGCGGGAGCGCATCATCACGATTGAAGACTCAGCCGAATTGCAAGTGAAGCATGCCCACGTGGTGCGGCTGGAGTGCCGGCCTCCGAACGTGGAAGGAAAGGGCGCGGTGAAGCAGAGAGAACTGGTCATCAACGCGCTTCGTATGCGTCCCGACCGGATCGTGCTGGGCGAGGTGCGTGGCGAAGAGTGCCTGGACATGTTGCAGGCCATGAACACTGGCCACGACGGCTCACTGACCACCATCCACGCCAACACGCCGCGCGATGCCATGGCCCGCATGGAGACCATGGCCATGATGGGCAGCGTGAGCCTGCCGGAAAAGGCGATTCGGGCGCAGATCGCGTCCGCCGTCCATCTGATCGTGCAGATAGCCCGCATGAGCGATGGTTCACGCCGGGTTACGCATATCACCGAACTTACCGGAGCGTTCAGCGATGTCATCAGCATGCAGGACATCTTCCTTTTTGAGAAGGAAGGGCTGGGACCCAATGGGAAGGTGAAGGGCCGCTTTCGCGCGACCGGCATCGTGCCCAAATTCGGCGACAAATTGAAAGCTGCGGGCATTCCCGTTGCCGACAGGTCTGCTCGATTACTCGGTGGAAGTGTAGGAGGTATAGAGATGGCGCTCCTGGTTCTCACTATTTCTCTCGATCCTGTTGGCCACCTTTGTGTTGGTCGATCGCGATGACGCGCCCGTCGCCGCAGGAGAAGACCGTGGCCAGCGGATGGCATTGATTCACATAACCGAAGAACACGGCTGGCGCTACTCCTGAGACCGCGCAATTGCTCAAGGCGACGAGCACGGGCAGATTTGGCTGGCTCGACGAAATCCTGGAACGCTACCAATTCGCGCAGACGCTGCAGAAGCGCATTCTGCAGGCGAATAGCTCGACCACCGTGAGCGGGCTGATCCTGACCAGCCTGGGTTTGTTCCTGGGCGGATATGCAATTACCTGGCTCTTCGCGCCCATGCTTCTGATCGACCTAGCTGCTGGGGCCGCGCTGGGCTTGCTGCCATACGGAATTCTTTCCTTCAAGAGAAAGCGAAGAATCAGCGCCTTCAACGCGGTTCTTGCGGAGTCCATCGACATGCTGGCCCGCGCTCTGCGCGCCGGCCATTCGGTGGTAGGCGCGATGGAAATGCTGGCTGAGAATGCACAGGAACCGGCCGCCTCGGAATTCGGAGAAATCTTCAAACAGCAGAACCTCGGTTTGCCGATGCGCGACGCACTGATGCAACTTCTGGATCGCGTTCCCTCGCCCGACCTGCGGGTTCTGGTGACCGCAATCCTGGTGCAGAAGGACACCGGCGGCAACCTCGCCGAGATCCTGGATCGCACCGTCTTCGTCATTCGAGAACGGCTGCGGATCCAGGGCGAGATTCAAGTGCAGACAGCCCAGGGAAGACTTACCGGATGGATTCTGAGCGCGCTTCCGGTGGTGATGCTGGTGCTGCTCAACCTGGTGAATCCGGGATACTCCAGTATCCTGCTCAGCGATCCATTCGGCCGCAAGCTGATCTACTTCAGCATCGCGATGCTGGCGGTTGGTAGTTTCATCATCCGCCGCATCGTCAATGGAATCGAGGTTTAGCCAGATATGGGCCTGATTTTTTACATCGCGTTGGCGTTTACCGTCTTTCTTTTGGTTGCGCTGCTGCTCGCTCCGGTCATCCTGCAGGCCGTCGCCGGCGGCCAGACGAATGCTGGAGATGGTGCAGAGCACTCGCCCGGACGAAAGGAGCGTCGGCACCAAAGAGCGGCTGCAAAGGACGATCCTTTCCATGGCCAAGGGCATGCAAGCACGCTTGGGGCTGACCGAGGATGAAAAGGTGAAACAGCAGCTGTTGAGCGCGGGGATCAAAAGCAGTCAAAGCATGAACGCATACTCAGCCAGCCGCTTCGTTGGTCCGGTGATAGGCCTGGTCTGCGGAAGCCTGATTCGCACCAACACGGTTTTCTGGGCTTTGTCCCTGGGCGCCGTCTTTTATCTTGTCCCGGACATGTGGCTGAGGATGAAGATCAAGAAGCGAAGAGAACGAATCAGGAAAAGCCTTCCGGATGCACTCGATCTGCTGGTTATCTGCGTGGAGGCCGGCCTCGGTTTGGATCAGGCGATGCTGCGCGTAGGCCAGGAGCTGATCATCAGCCACCCGGATATCCACCAGGAGTTCATGCAAGTCAATCTGGAGCAACTTGCCGGAAAGCCACGCCTGGAAGCATGGAAGAGCGCGGCAGAGCGGACAAAAATTCCCGAGTTCTCGCTGTTCGTAAGCATGTTGACGCAAGCGGACCGGTTCGGTACGCCCATTGTCAGAGCGCTGAGCAGGTTTGGGGACGAGATCCGTTTGAAACGACGGCAACGGGCCGAAGAGATGGCCGCGAAGACAAAAATAAAAATACTCTTCCCCCTGGTGCTGTTTATATTCCCCTGCATTTTCATTGTGCTGCTTGCGCCCGCGATTCTGAACATTGCCAAGAATATGCAGGCGTTTAAGTAGGTCGACCGCAGAGTTTGCAAGTTATACGAGATTGCGAGAAAGGAGGAACCATCAGATGGATACGACAACATTAGTTCGGATCATCGCAGGTGTTTTGGCCGTGGCTGTGCTCGCCTTCCTGATATACCGCAGAAAGCACGCGAAGGTTTAATGAGTGAGGACAAAACAATGAACCTCAGAAACATAACCAGGGCCACCACGATCGGTACGCGGATAACGATCGCCGACACGTCTCTTACCCGCCTGATAGGTTTGGCGGGCAGGAGGCGGCTCGATGCCGGATGCGGGCTTCTTATCAGGCCCTCATCCGGCATTCATACTTTTGGCATGCTGTTTTCGATCGACGTGGTCGCGCTCAGCAAGGGTCTACAGGTGCTGAAGCTTTGGCATCGGTTGGCTCCGTTCCGGATTACCAGCATCAGCCTGAAAACATATTGCATGCTGGAGCTGCCGGCCGGCCAGATCAGCAATTGCCAGATTCAGGTCGGAGACCAGTTGGAGTTCGTCTAAGATTCTCGACGGCGGTCTTCATTCAAGAGTAGCGAATGGTCGAGCGGGAATGAACCGGCTGAGAAAGGCTGCACGTAAGGGCACGGCTTAAGCCGTGCCGCAACTCTCATTGGCGCTCACGGCTTTAGCCGCTGAGGTACGCTTTTTGTGACCTGTGAGCCGATAATCTCCCTGAGTTGTTGCAGCCTCCGACTAGCTTCGACACGAACGTGGGAAAAAGCCGTACCTCAGGGGCTAAAGCCCTCATGCTTCAGCATGCCCGGATCGGCACGGCTGAAGCCGTGCCCTTCGTTTAGCGACTTTTTCCGCAGCCTTTCTAACCCGGGGCTGGAAAGGCTGAAGTCTCCCACTTAACAGGAAACCCAATTGTTCATCGCATGAAGCCTGCGGCGCTATCAAATATCGCTATCGATTCATGCCCCATTGCATCTCTCGCTTTATCATCGCTTGAACATGTTGTACCGCGGGCCGGGCAATCGAACTATCTAGACTTTCAGGAGAGATGAGAATGAAGCAACTAACTTGGCTTATTCTGCTGCTGGGCTTATCCCTCGGATCATCGAGAGCGTGGGCACAAAGCGGCATCACGCAACAAAATGGACGGAATGTGACCTGTGCTTCCGATGATATGAAGACGACATCTGTGCCGGGTCGATACCAGCCGCGGGGTGACGATGGTGAATCAGCGCAGCGGCTCGCCCTGCATCCAGGGGCAGACCTGGGGCTACAGCCAGAAGGAATCTGGGTGACCGCGGCTGCCGGGCAGATTTTTACCTGGCTTCTAATACAGACCTGGCGGACCGGCCCCGGCGGACCACCGTATGGCGGCGGTCGGGATAACAATTACCTGCTCGTCCAATAACGGTAAGCGAAATTACTGCCCGGCAAACACCAGCCGCGGAGTACAACTCACGAACCAGCGCAGCGGTTCGCCTTGTGTCCAGGGCAAACCTGGGGCTACGATAATCAGCGGATCTGGGTTGACCGCGGTTGTCGAGCAGACTTTCTCACCATGCGCGATAACATGACTCGGGTTTCACCATCCCCAAGGGATCTCGGCCCCGTACATCCAGCGTTTAGCTGCAGGGTTTGCCCGCATCCGGGTGGGCGCCTTTGGCCTTGGTCCGCTTCGGTCATATAGGCGCCGGCCTTGGTTGTGCCGTAGTACTTTGTCCCCGGGCAGTGATAGACCTTGGTGGAGGTATTCAACCAGACTAAGCCTGGTCCACCGCCGGGAGCGGGCGTGGTGGAGGTCGCTGTCTTGGTTTTTGCCGGCGCCGCGGGGGCAGCAGGAGCCGGCAGCGGGAGCAGCGGAGCGCGCTCGGCGTCGCAGGAGTGCGGTGAGCCGCCGGTGCAGCAGCAGCCGGGGCGCGCTGGCGGCGTACCAGGTCTTCACTCCCTTGTGGCCCCGGCACGCACCGCTCTTGCTCGCGCCGGTCCAGTAGGTAGCCGTCATTACAAAGCCCGGTAGCGCCAGCGGGAGCGCCTGCAGGAGCCTGAGCCACACCTACCTGGGAAACGATCATTGCGGTTAAAGCCAGCGCGGTACTCGCCAGCATCGAGCGGATCAGTGTCTTCATATGCACTCCAATCGAACTAGTAGCAATTTCAAGGGCTGAAGCCACCCATCCTACGACGACCGGCAGACGGAAGCACAAGAACTGATCCGTGGGCGGCGTTGGGGCGGGCGCTTAGCGCGCATCGCGACTGGCAATGGTTACGCGGAAGAGCGGCTTGGCTTTCTCCGTGGCTTCCATTTCATACGTCTGGCTGGTCTTGGCCGGGTCGTAGTCTCGCCAGA
The DNA here is from genome assembly GCA_963757515.1 of uncultured Acidobacteriaceae bacterium. Classification (GTDB taxonomy): domain Bacteria; phylum Acidobacteriota; class Terriglobia; order Terriglobales; family Acidobacteriaceae; genus PALSA-350. The sequence goes on from CAVWRV010000022.1 coordinate 156,345, forward strand.
GCCAGATCATCTCCGCGGGAAACTCGGCTGCGCCGTGGCCGGAGTTGTGTGTTCCCTGGCCAAAGCTGAAATGAAAATCGTAGTTTTTCAGCTTCAATGCATTGGCCATGCGGATATTGGCCAGGGGCCAGCTTCCGTAACGATCGTTCTCCTGATCGTTGGAGCCATCCTGCAGCCATACGCGGAGGTTGCGCGCCGGTTCGCGCAGGATCTTCTCCGGATAATCCTGGCCTCCATCCGGAATTGCCGGATCTTCCTTCCACTGGATACTGGTAAAGCTGCCGATCCAGGTGATCACGCGGCTGAATTGATCGGGCATCTGCCAGGCGGCGTTGAAGGAGCAGATGCCGCCGGAAGACAGGCCGGTGATGGCGCGGCTGTAAGCGTCTTTGCGGATGTTGTATTGGGCCGCGACCTCAGCCAGAAGCTCATCGCGCAGAAACCGGTCATAGCGATCACTCACGGTGTCATATTCCGTGCTGCGCATGGAGTCTTTGAGGGTCCGGTGCCACTGCTCGGCAAACGCCTGCACAAAGCGGTAGGTGGGCGTTCCCGGTGCGTCGGTCACGTCGCCGGGGTTGATGAAGACGCAGATCATCACCGGGATTTTCTTTTGCGCGATCAAGTTATCGATGACATTCAGCGCGGGGTTGTTGCCGTCACGATGGATATACCCGCCGCCGTCCTGAAAGACCATGAGTGCGGCAGGGACTTTGGGGTCGTAACCGGCAGGCACGTATACCCAGTACTCGCTCTTCATGCCGTCATAGATTTTGCTGGTGTGGATCAGCTTTTCGGAGAGCTTGCCTGAGGGCACACCGGGTTCGAGGTAAGAATCCGGACCGAATGCGGGAAGGTCCAAACGTCCGCCAAATTTCGCTCCCGAGAGCTGGTAATAGAAGGAGTGGAGCACGCCCAGCTCTCGATCCTGGCCACCGCATACCATTGCCCGGTGGCGCCCAGGGGCTGCATTTGCGGGCCGGGGACACCGTCGATGAAAAGCTCCGGAGGGGTGGCGGATTGGAGGGCGAAGAAGAAGTCGTGGCCCTTGCCCAGCCCATGCTGTGCCCTCCTTCAACTCCTGGGGGGTGAAGGTGGCGGTGATCGCGTCCTGCAGGGCTGGGCTGTGCGATTGCGCCAGGGTTATCAATTGCGGAGCGGTCATTTTGTCCGCGGCGAGGGTGGCAAGGTAAGGCTGAACAGAAATGTGCGGTGCGCATGGCAGAAGAACTATACCGCAAAGGCAGCGCATATCCTGGAACTGAGCAGGTCCCTCCACTGCGCTACGCTCCGGTCGGGATGACAATTCGATTTGAGGCGCACCGTTGTCAGAATCTGGCTCAGAGAGATTTGTCATCCCGACCAGAGCGTAGCGCGGTGAGAGACTGCTGAGTGACGCTATTGAGGGGGCTGGTTGGTGCCTGGCGCGGGCGCAGGCTGGGTGCTGTCTGGTCCTTTGTAGATCAAGGGAATGTGCATGGGCAGCTCGGCATCGCTGCGCTTTGCTTTGGGCTTCTCCTTGGCCGCTGCCCCTTTGTTCTCTTCGGCCACTACGGTGCGCTGGGAATTAAGGCAGAGCCAGTTGTTGCGGACATGCTCGAAGACGTGGGAGAAGATGCCCTTTTCCAACACCGGCCCCTTCTCGCCCTTCCAGGTCATGACGTAGGTTCCATTGACAATGGCTACGTCACCCACGAAACGAACGCTCACCACCTTCTGCTCCAGAGAGTCGGGCCCGGCGTTCTTGACGAAGAGGTGGGCAATTTGCTGGTTGCGCGTGGTTACATCTCCGCTGGCGGAAATGCCGATGAATTGCGGAGCCAGGACCAGCTCCAATGCATATTGATCGCGCTTGGTGACGGCGTCGGCCCAGCGGTCTTCCACCTGCTGCATCTCGCGAAACTCGGGCGGCGGCGGCATTGGTCTTGGCTGGTTGCTGCGCCCCGGAGATCACTCCGGGCAGCAACAGGCAAGAGGGTAATGAATAAACGACGCATCCTCGTCTTAATCATACCGTTTGTCCACATTTCACCTATGATTCCCTCAGGAGGGCTCTGCCGTGTGCTAAACTGGGCTTGGAGTTTTCCCCATGGCCACCCTTTCTGATGTGTCGTTGGACCGCGGCCTGCCCGCCAGCGTAGAGGCGGAGCGTTCGATTCTGGGCGCGATCCTGCTCGACAACCATTCCTATAACGAGGCGGCGGAAAAGCTTCGCGCGGAAGACTTCTCGCTCGACTCCCACCGCCGCATCTACAGCCGCATGGCGGAGTTGATCGACGCCCATCGCGCGGTCGATATCGTCACCCTGGCGGAAGAGTTGGCGCGGCGCAAGGAAGTGGAGGCGGTGGGCGGCGTGGCCTACCTCGCGTCCCTCACCGAGGGGCTCCCGCGGCGGCCGAGCATCGAAGAGTACGTCCGCATCGTGAAGGACAAGTCCCTGGCGCGGCAGCTGATCGGCATCTGCAACACCGCCATCACCCGGGCGGCGGACCAAAGCGATGAAGCGCTGGTGGTGCTCGACGCCGCCGAATCCGGCCTGCTCGAAGTTTCCGAGCGCGGGATTACGCGCGGGTTTGCCGGCATTCCGGAGATCGTTCGCGATTCCTTCGGGACCATCGACAATTTGTACGCGCAGCAGAAAGAAGTGACCGGGCTGGCCACCCACTACACCCAGTTCGACAAGATGACCAGCGGCCTGCAGGCTTCCGACCTGATCATCATCGCCGCCCGTCCCAGCATGGGCAAGACGGCCTGGGCCATCAACATTGCCGAGAATGCGGCGGTGCGAGATGGCAAAGTGGTGGCCGTCTTTTCGCTCGAAATGTCCAAAGAGTCGCTGCTGCGCCGCATGCTGGCTTCGCAGGCGCTGGTTTCCATGCAAAAGATCCAGACTGGATTTATTCCTAAAGCGGATCGCGGCAAGTTGATGGAGGCGCTGGAGCGGCTGGCGGAATCGAAGATATTTATCGACGATACGCCGGCCATCGCGCTCTCCGAGATGCGGGCCAAGGCGCGGCGGCTGCAGCGGCAGCAGGGCGGCCTGGACCTGATCGTGATCGACTATCTGCAGCTGATGAGCGCTTCTTCCTTCGGCGTGGGGGCGCGCCGCTACGAGAACCGCACCCAGGAAGTCTCAGCCATCTCCCGCGGGCTCAAGGCGCTGGCCAAGGAATTGCGGGTTCCGGTGGTGGCGCTTTCCCAGCTTAGCCGCGCCTCGGAGCAGCGCGGCGGGGACAAGAAGCCGATGCTCTCCGATCTGCGCGAATCAGGCTCCATCGAGCAGGATGCCGATGTGGTGGCCTTTATCCATCGGGACAGCTACTACAACAAGGACGAGAACGGGGAAGAAGATCCCGACTCCAAGAACAAGGCGGAGATCATCATCGCCAAGCAGCGCAATGGTCCCACCGGCTCGGTGCATCTCGCCTACCGGGCGGACTGCACGCGCTTTGAGAACATGGCCTTTGGTGAGGCGCCGGGAGAATACTAAGTAGACTCATGCCGAACCGACCGCTCTGGGCTGAAGTCTCCAGCCACCGGCTGCTGGCCAACTATGAAAAACTGCGCCGCATGGCCGGCTCCAAGGCTGATCTGATGCCGGTGGTCAAGGCCAACGCGTACGGCCACGATGTGCTGGCGTGCGCGCCGCTGCTGGCTGCCGCGGGGGCGCAGTGGCTGGGGGTGACCTCGACCGAGGAGGGCGCGGCGGTGCGCGCGGTCTGTCCCCAGCCGCGCATTCTGTTGATGTCCGGAATATTCCGCGGGGAAGCAGATACGGTCATCGACCAGGGTTTGACTCCGGTGGTTTGGGAGCCCTGGCATCTTGACCTGCTGGAGGAGGCCGCCGTCGCCCGCGGCATGCCTCCCCTGTCTCTCGCGGTTCACCTGGAGATCGATACCGGGCATGTCGCGCCAGGGGGTGCGCGTCGTCGGCGAACATGTTTCGCCGAAGCGGCATCCTTGTTAGCTCGTTTTCACCCCGGCTCGTGCCTGCGGCTGGAAGGAGTGATGACCCATTTCAGCTGCGCCCGAAAGTATCTCCACCATCCGCCCGAATCCGCAGTTGGCGAGCCTGGGAACGGCGCTGGAGTTGATCCTGAGCCGCGGGTTGCGCCCGCAGTGGCTGCATGCCGGCAACTCGTCGAGCATCGTCGCCGGACCCGACCGGCGAAGCCCTGATGGAGATGGCATCGAGGCTGGGAGCGCGGTTGATGTTGCGTCCTGGCCTTGCTCTCTATGGCTATCTCGACCGTATCACCCAGGATGGGCTGTCATGGGATGGCGAGCCCGGCTTTGCTCCGGTGCTCGCCTGGAAGACCCAGGTGACCTCGTTGCGAACCCTGTCGGCCGGTGAGACTGCCGGCTACGGCGATACCTTTCAAGCCACCGGGGAAACGCGACTCGCGCTGCTGCCGGTTGGTTACGCCGACGGGCTCAACCGCCTGCTTTCGAATCGCGGACACGTTCTCATCCGCGGGCACGAGGCGCCCATTGCCGGGCGAGTTTCGATGGACCAGACGGTGGTGGATGTTACTGCCATTCCCGCTGCTGCCGTCGGCGATGAAGTGGTGCTGATTGGGAGCCAGGGGCGGCATTCGGTCAGTGCCTGGGATATGGCTGACCTCGTCGGCAGCATACCCTGGGAAGTATTGTGCGCGATTGGGCCCCGGGTTCCCCGGGTGCTCGTGGCTTAGACTTCTGGTGCAATTTCCTTTACACTGGAAATGTGTTTATCGATGAAGCTAGAATTCGCGTGAAGGCAGGGGATGGCGGCAATGGCTGCGTTGCCTTCCGGCGGGAAAAATTTGTTCCCCGCGGCGGTCCTTCCGGCGGGGATGGCGGACGGGGCGGCGACGTCATCATGGAGTCGAGCGAGCGGCATAACACCCTGGTCCACTTCCGCTTCAATCCCGAACACAAGGCGGAGCGCGGACGCCATGGCGAAGGCTCCAACTGCAGCGGACGGGAAGGCGTGGATACGATTTTGAAGGTGCCGGTGGGCACCGTGCTGTACGACGACGAGACCGGCGCGCTGGTGCATGACTTCCGGCATCCCGATGAGCGCATCATCGCCGCCAAGGGCGGACGGGGCGGACGAGGGAACCAGCATTTCGCCACCCCCACGCACCAGGCTCCACGGGAATCGGAAGCAGGCAGGGAGGGCGAAGAACGCGTCTACCGGCTGGAGTTGAAGCTGCTGGCCGATGTCGGGCTGGTGGGCTATCCCAACGCCGGAAAGTCGACGCTGATCTCCAGGATCTCCGCCGCCAAGCCCAAGATTGCCGACTATCCCTTCACCACCCTGGAGCCAAACCTGGGAGTGGTGTCGGTGGGAGAACCGCCGCATGAAGACAGCTATGTGGTGGCCGACATCCCTGGTTTGATCGAGGGCGCCCACCTGGGGGCCGGGCTGGGAGTCCAGTTTCTCCGCCACATTGAGCGAACCCGGGTGCTGGTGCACCTGGTGGATGTTTCCGATGCCAGCGGCCGGCCCGACCCGGTGGAAGATTTCCGGGTCATCATGGCCGAGTTGAAGAGCTTCGGCCATGGCCTGGACGAAAAGCCGATGCTGGTGGTGGCTTCCAAGGCAGACGTGGCCAATCCGGACAAGCTCAAGAAGCTGCGCGCCATGGCCAAGCGGCGCAAGTTGCCCTTCTTTGCCATCTCCGCAGTCAGCGGGGCAGGCATCAACGAGCTCAAATATGCCGTAGGCGATGTGGTGCGCGCATCCCGCGAAGCGGAAATTGCTCCGGCGGCGGCGAGCACGATCTGGCGGAATACTAAGCATCGCAATTTCGCTGCGCAATCCGTATGAAGCGCACTAACTAGGCGGTGGCTAGACGGGCTGCGGGCACGGCGACAATGCTGCGCCGCGGAGCGGGAAATTGCACCAGCTCCCAGGCAGATCGATCGCGCAGCAGGCGGGAGACCAGCGCAGTGTGCATGGCATGTCCGGCCCTCTGCGGCCACTACCCGGCCCAGGATGCGATGTCCGGCCAAGGCCAGATCCCCAATCAGGTCGAGCACTTTATGGCGGACGAATTCGTCGTCAAAGCGAAGCGGCCCATTCTGCACTGCGCCTCCGCAGAGGATGATCGCGTTCTCCTCCGAGGCGCCTCGGATCAGCCCCATATCCCGCAGCATCTTCTCATCTTCGCGAAACCCGAAGGTGCGGGCGGCGGCGATTTGAGCGCCGTAGCCGCCTGCGGCCAAGTCGACGGTGAATGCCTGGCGGCCGATGGGGTGGGGGAAATGGATGTCGTAGGTGATGCTGTAGCCGTCGCCGGGATAAACCGCGATGAACTTGCCGTTCTCGCGCACTTCGACACTTTTCAGGATGCGCAGATATTGCCGCCTTCGCCGCTGGCTTCGAATGCCCACTGCGGCAAAGGCTTCCACGTACGGCAGGGCGCTGCCGTCGAGGATGGGCAATTCCAGATTGTCCAGCTCAATGATGACGTTGTCGATGCCCGTGCCGATGAGGGCGGAAAGAAGATGCTCGGTGGTGGAGATGAGCACACCCTGGCGCATGATGCTGGTGGCGTAGCTGACCTTGGCTACATTTCTGCCCGTGGCCGCAATCTCGTAGTTGTCCAGGTCGGTGCGGCGGAAAACAATGCCCGATCCGGCAGGCGCGGGCAGCAAGCGCATGTTCACCGGGGCCCCGCTGTGGAGACCGATTCCTGAGAACTCAATCACCGACGCGATGGTCTTTTCTAAGTGGGCTGGTTCCACGAATCAGTATTCCTGGTGTGCAAGTAGTCGCAAAACCATAGACTACCTAGGATAAAAAAAGTTTCACTGTGTCAAAAACGCAACAAACTGATCGGGCCATCAGACGTACGGCAGCAGTGTTAGGTTTACCGACTAGAGGAGAAAAGATCGATGGAAACGTACCGTGACCTGATCGCGGCAGTGGCCAGGCGGCAGCCACAAATGCTCAAAATGATAGCCCAGCTGGTGGGCCTCGAGTCCCCGACGGAAGACCGGGCGGCGGTGAATCGCTGTGTCACCCTGGTCGAGGGCTGGATCAAGGCCAGCTGGGCGGTAAGAGCCGGCGCAGCCAGCAAAAGTCGGCTGGAGATCTGTTGATGGGCCGCTTCGGGCCGGCTCGGAGCACCAGTAAACCGCTGCTGCTGCTGGGCCACCTGGACACGGTTTGGCCGCTGGGCACGCTGAAGAAGATGCCTTTCCGGGTGCGCGAGGGCCGGGCCTGGGGTCCAGGCGTCCTGGACATGAAGGCGGGCGTGGTGATGGCCCTGAGCGCGCTGCGCATATTGCTGGATGCGGAGCGGTTAACCCGGCCGGTATTGCTGTTGCTCAACAGCGACGAGGAGACGGGCAGCCAGCATTCGCGCGGCATTGACCGAGTCGCTGGCGAGAAAATGCGCGGCCGTCTTTGTCCTGGAGCCGGCGCAAGGCATCCCCGGGGCCTATAAGACGGCGAGAAAGGGAGTGGCCAATTACCGCCTCCAGGTGCACGGTGTTCCCGCGCATAGCGGGGTGGACTTCGGCCAGCGGGCACAGCGCGGTGCTGGAACTTGGGCGCCAGATCGAGCGAGCCAGCGCCTTCACTGATTTGGCCCGGGGAATTACCGTCAACGCGGGGGTGATCGGCGGCGGCACGCGGTCGAATGTGGTGCCTGCCGATGCCTGGGCGGAGTTCGACGTCCGCATTGCCAGGGCGGTGGATGCCGAGCGCATGGACCGGCGTTTCCGCTCTCTGCGCGCCATCGACCGCGCGGTGCAGGTTGGAGGTGGCGGGCGGGCTGAATCGGCCGCCGATGGAACGAACTCCGGGTACGGTGGCTCTTTTTGAGCGCGCAGCAACAATGGCCGCAGGATTGGGTTTTCAATTGCAGGAAGCAGCGACGGGTGGAGGTTCGGACGGAAATTTTACCTCGGCCCTGGGGATTCCGACGCTGGATGGAATGGGAGCGGTGGGTGAAGGCGCACATGCCCACCGGGAATCTATTTTGCTGGATGCGCTCGTTCCCGAACAGCACTGCTTGCAGCGATGATTGGCGGTCTTGCTTTGCAATAGGCCGCGGAAAGGGACACCGATGTTGGCCGCTTTGGATCTCGCCCTGCTCGCCATCTTTGTTCTTTGCTCCACCCAGTTGCTCCGCCCTGGCAAGAAGAGAGACTCTAATATTTTGTCCTGAGTCCACTACGCTCTGGATTTCCTGTGGACAAAAGAAAACAGCAGGTCCCTCCACTCCGCTCTGCTACGGTCGGGATGACAAATTCTGTTGCTGGAAACCTTCTCGTGATCCCAATGAATTGTCATCCCGTAGCGTAGCGGAGTGGAGGGACCTGCTGTTTTCTTAACCAGCAAGTGAAGCCAAGCGCAGCTCCGCTCCTTCCAGCAGGCTCGTGACCAGGGCCAGCGGCAGCCCGACAACGTTGAAGTAGCAACCGCTGATGCGCGGAATCCACCTTCCGGCATAACCCTGGATGGCATAAGCGCCGGCCTTGTCCATGGGCTCACCGCTGGCCACATAGTCAGAGACTTCCTGGGCCGATAGGGTCCGCATGGTGACCTGGGTCAGCTCCGCAGCCACTTCTGTCGAGCCCGATCCCCAGGCCACGGCCACACCGGTGACCACTTGATGGGTGCGCCCGGAGAGCAGCAAAAGCATACGCGTGGCCTCGGCGGCATCCACGGGCTTGCCCATGACTTCTCCATCGCAGACCACGACCGTATCCGCACCCAGAACCATCACCGCTTCAGCGGACGGGATACGCCGGGCAAAGACTTCTTCCGCCTTCTCCCGGGCCAGCCGGGTGGCGAAGCGGATGGCGTCTTCTTCCGGCCGGCGCGACTCGGCCACGGACGATGCCTGGACCTCGAACCGATATCCCGCCTGGGCCAGCAGCTCCCGCCGGCGGGGCGAGCCAGAAGCAAGAATGAGAGTGGAATGCATCAACCTAAGCTTCGTCCACGCGTGGTGCCGGCGCGCACGCCCTTGCGGTCGCAAAGGGCCCACGCCATGCGCGGAGTGTTGTGAGCGATGCCGTAGCGGCCGTCGGGCCCGAGCAGGATGATGCCGCCATGGCCCTGGAGGCGCGCGTAGAGATAGGCAATGGCATCCTGGGCGGCTTGTTCCGGTCCCAGCTGCGGTACCCGGTCGACCGCCCATTTGCCCAGCACCAGCTTCATGATGGGCTCGCCCCATCCGGTGAGCGAGGCGGCCGCACTGCGATTGTCGGCGTAGCCGCCACAGCCGATGACCGACGAGTCGCCGACCCGGCCGGGCGTCTTGTTCAGCGTCCCCCCGGTGGAAGTGGCAGCCGCCAGGTTGCCGGCAGCATCCAGGGCGACCGCGCCCACGGTGTCGTGCGAGGAATTGCCGCCAAAGGTCTGGTCGGGAATACCCGGCGTTGGCTCGTGCCTGCGCCGCCTGCAGGCGCTGCCGCTCGCGGTCAATCACCAGCTCCGCGTTTTCGATCAGGGCCATGCCATGCTGCCGGGCGAACTCTTCCGCGCCGTCGCCGACGAGGTAGACGTGCGGGCTCTGTTCGAGCACCAGGCGCGCGGCCTGAATCGGGTTCTTCAACCTCTCCACGCAGGCCACGGCGCCGGCTCGCAGGGTAGCACCGTCCATCAGCAGCGCATCCAGTTGCACCCGGCCGTCTGCGGTCAGGAAGCTGCCCCGGCCGGCATCGAAGGTTTCGTCGTCTTCGAGCAGGGTCACCGCAGCCTGGACCGCGTCCAGGGCGGAAGCGCCCTGGCGGAGCAGGTCGTAGCCAGCCTCCACGGCCCGAAGGACGCCGCGGGTGTGGGCCTCCAGCTGGTCAGGGGGAATGTCCCAGGCGCCGCCGTGGACCAGCAGCACAGGAGATCGAAAGGTTGGTGCGCCCGTCATCGTCTGGCGCGGGAAGCGGGGCGCAGATCGCCGGTATGCGCCGGGACGGTGCTCCTGGGGCTTGAAGCTCGCAGCGGGAGCGGCTTGGTTCGTTGGTAGGTATAGCTGATGCGATGGATGACGGTGATGGTGGACAACACGGCCAGCACCCAGAGCACCGGGGCCATCACCCCCCAGCGGTTGAAAAGCGCGCCCAGAATGATCAGAACCACACGTTCCGGCCGCTCCATGAAGCCCACCTTGCAGGAGCCGATCAGGGCTTCGGCGCGGGCCCGGGTGTAGCTGACCATGAGCGACGTAACCATGACAAAGGCGGTCAGCACGACATAGAAGAACCGGTTGCCGCGGGCATAAAACACCAGCAGGCCGAAGAACAGCACTACGTCGCTGTAGCGATCGATGACGGAATCGAAGAATGCTCCGAAGATGGTGACCTGGTGGGTCTGGCGCGCCACCCGCCCGTCGACCATGTCGAAGATGCCGGCCCCGATGATGACCAGGCCGGCGTAGAGGAACAGGCGGACGTAATTGTGCTCGTTGGCCCAGCCGAAGAGAATGGCCGCGGCGGTGTTGATGACCAGGCCGAGGAAAGTGAGCACGTTGGGCGAGATGCGGGTCAGCGCGAGCCCATCGACGATGCCTTGCAGGATGACGCCGCAACCCCTGCCGAAGGCGCTGGTCCAACTCCAAGACCCGTTCTGGGATCCGGTCATGACGCCTCGTCGTGAATGGTGGTGAGCTTCAGAATCTCCAGCTCGCGCTTGCCGTTCGGGGTCACAATCGCCGCAATGTCGCCCACCTGCTTGCCGACCAGTCCCCGGCCAATGGGCGAGGTGGTGGAGATGAGGCCCTGGTTGACGTCGGATTCTTCGCTGGTGACCAGCTTATAGGTGATCTCTTCGTTTTTGGTGGTGTCGAAGACCACGACGGTGGAGCCAAAGGCAATCCTGTCTTTGGGAATATTGGACAGGTTCACCAGGGCAAGTTCCGCCATGCGCTTCTTGAGCTGCCCCAGGCGGGCGTTGACAAAGACCTGGCGCTGCTTGGCCATGTGGTACTCCGCGTTCTCGCTCAGATCTCCCAGCGAGGCTGCCTTCTTGATCTCGGCGGGCAGCTCGTGGGTAAGCTCGTGCTCCAGCACGCGGATTTGTTCTTCCAGTTTTTTCTTTATGTGTTCAGGCATTGGGCAATGATCCGGGGGCGCGCGCGGCCGAGTAGCCGAACAGCAAAAGACGATTATACGACGGACGGGCCCCGCGAACCCTCGCCGGAGTCAGCTGCGGGAGTCAAGGAAACTCTGCAGGATGAGCACTGCGGCCACCTGATCGATCACCGCGCGCCGCTTTCCCGGCAGGTGGCCGGCGGCGTCCAGGTGACGATGCGCTTCGGTGGTCGAGAGCCGTTCGTCCCACAGCGTCACCTCTACCCCGGTCTCGAGTTGCAGGGCCTGGGCAAAGGCCTGCGCCTTGAGCGCCTGGGGGCTGACGTCGCCGGACATGTACAGCGGGTTGCCCACCACCACCTGGGCACAGCCATACTTGCGCACCAGCCGGCCCAGGGAGCCGAGATCCTGGCGCCGGTTCTTGCGCACCAGGGTGAGCACCGGTTGCGCGGTAAGCCCCAGTTCATCGGAGACGGCGACGCCGACACGGCGATCGCCGACATCGAGACCCAAAATGCGGCCGAGGGCAGCTTGCTCCGGGTTGGTGCTGTTGATCCACAGGCTGTCTTTGCGGATCTTACTCCATCTTACTGCTCTATTTTTGGTGCATTCCGGAGCGGACAAGAGAATCGCATCATAAAATCCAGGTGGAGAATCCAATCCACCAAGGTCCCCCGCTTGTGCGACGTTTTCTGGTAGTTCTTCTGGTCCTGGGTCTGCTTGCGGTTTCGCTTGCTTACCGTGGAGCTCACTCAGCCGGCCAGCCCGCCGGCAGAGACGATTGTCGAAGTGGTTCCGGGTATGGGGACGCGTGCCATCGGCGCATTGCTGGCCGAGCATGGCATTATCCGCAGCCAGTACGCCTTCGATCTTTGGCATGTGCTGCGCGGGGGCACGCTTGAAGGCGGGAGAATATCAATTCGTTCAGCCGGCGACCCTTCCGGCGGTTTACAACCGCATCGTGCGCGGCGATGTTTATACCCGCACGGTGACCATTCCCGAAGGTTTCAACCTTTTCGACATTGCCCAGGCGGTCCAGGATGCCCAACTGGGATCGAAAGAGAGCTTTCTGGCCGCCGCCAGCCAGAACGTGGCCCTGATTGCCGACCTCGACCCGGGGGCCAAGAACCTCGAAGGCTATCTCTTTCCCGATACCTATCGCTTTCCAGCAGGCACCTGACACCCGAGCCAGATGTTGGCCGCGATGGTGAGGCGCTTCCGGCAGAACAGCGCCTCGATCGGCTTGGAGGGCGACTATCACCGCATCGTGACCCTGGCGTCGCTGGTGGAGAAGGAAACCCCGGTGGCGGCCGATCGGCCCCTGGTGGCGAGCGTGCTCCAGAACCGCCTGGCCAAGGACATGCCGCTGATGACCGACCCCACGGTGATCTACGCCGCCATGCTGGAGAAACAATACCGGGGAACGATTTACCAGTCGGACCTGAAGCGGGACTCGGCCTACAACACCTACCGCCATAGCGGTCTGCCGCCGGGGCCGATCTGCAGCCCGGGAACCGCTTCTTTGCAGGCGGCCATGCATCCCGCAGACAGCCATTTTCTTTATTTTGTCGCCGATCCCAGCGCCGCCGGCCATTCCCGGTTCGCCGCCACGCTCGAAGAGCATGAGCGGAATGTGACCGCTTACCGGCGAGGGCCTTAAGGATGCGCAGGGGCCCATTGAGGGCCCTGGTAGCGCGATTGCTCTATACTCGCAGTTCCTGAGTTGAATGGATGCGGAGAGATTGGTTGAAGTTTTTGGCGCTGCTGGTACCGGTTCTGACCGGATGCCTGAGCCACACCCGCAAGCTGCAGCAGCCGAAGTTGGCCGGGGCGGTGCTGAACGCCGACGCCGTGCAGTTGGTAGAGGCGGTCAATCACCGCTACGACCAGGTGAACTCCCTGACCGCGACGGTAGATTTTGCTGCTTCGGTGGGCGGCGCCCACAGCCGGTAAGCAGACGGATTACACCTCCTTCCACGGGTTTATTCTCTTCCGCAAGCCGCAGATGCTGCGGGTGATCGGAGAGGTGCCGGTGATTCGCACCATCGCGTTTAATTTGGCCAGCAACGGCAGACACCTTCACGCTTACTGATTCCGCACTACAACCGGGCCATTCAAGGGAGCAATTCGGTGACCACCCGGGCCGCCAATCCAATGGAGAATTTGCGCCCCGATATTTTTCTTGATTCCATCGTGATTCAAAGGATTGCTGCCGACCGGATTGTCTCCCTGATCAATTCCAGCACGACCACAGCTGGATCCGCGGACCAAGCAGCTGATTGAGACCCCGCAGTACGACCTGACCATCTCGAAACCGGGGGAACGGAGCTCATCCAGCGGGTTGCCACAGGTAGATAAGCCGCTGCGGGTGATCCATTTCAGCCGGATCGACCTGATGCCCACCGAGCAGGACATCTACAACAGCCGACGGGGATCGTGGAGACCCAGGTAATTTACGGACCTTATCAAGACTTCAACGGAACCCAATTCCCCAGCACCATCACCATCGATCGCTTGCTGGATGAATACCGCATCACCCTGACCGTGGAGAAGCTGGTATTGTCAATCAGCCGCTGACCGACGAGCAGTTTGAACTGAAGGTGCCTAAGGGCTACAAAGTGCAGAAGATGCCCTAGGCAGGCTGCGGCGGGGGAATTGGGACGCTGGCGCTGGAAGCGGCTACCGAGGGCTGAGTTAAGCCAAGCAGCCGGCGCGGGTCGGCGTGGGCCTGAATCGCCTGGTTGATTTCGAGCGCCAGCGCCAGCGCATCGCGGGCCTGCTGGGCGGTGACCCGCGGCGGGGTGCGGGTTCTCACCGAATCCAGGAATGCCTTGATCTCCAACAGCAGTGGCTCTCCGCTCTCCACCGCCGGCTTGGTGGCAGCCAGGGCTGCGCTCCGTTCTCCCCCGGGGCGACGTTGATGATGAGCAGATCCTGGCGGGCATAGTCGATGGAGAGGTATTGGTGGGGCTGGAAGAAGCGCAGCTTGCGCACCGTCTCGGTGCTGACCCGGCTGGCGGTGAAGTTGGCGACACAGCCGGAGGCAAATTCCAGCCGGACGTTGGCGATGTCCACCTGGGAGGATAAGATCCTCAGGCCGACAGCCTGCAGCTGGCGCACCGGGGAGCGCACCAGGTTGAGCACGATGTCCAGATCGTGGATCATCAGGTCCAGCACCACGTCGACGTCCAGCGCGCGGCGATGGAAGACGCTGAGCCGGTGGGCTTCAAAAAACATCGGCCCGTTGACCAGCGACTCGGCGGCGGTGACCGCGGGGTTGAAGCGCTCCAGCAGGCCTACCTGCAGGATCTGCCCGCTGGCCGCCGCTTGCGCCACCAGGGCATCGGCCTCGGCCAGGCTGACGGCGATGGGCTTTTCCAGCAGCACATCGAGTCCCTGGGCCAGAGCCTGCGAGGCCACGGAATAATGCGCGGAGGTGGGCACGCAGATGGAAACCGCGTCCAGATGCAGACTGCCCGCCCGGCATGCCTCCAGACAGGCTTCCGGCGAGCTAAAGACAGTGAGACCATCCTGCTGGCGCAGCATTTCGGCGGTAGCTGGATCCGTATCCACGACCGCGGCCAGCCGTACACCCCGTGCTGCTCCAGCTGGCGGTAGATACGCAGATGGTTGCGGCCAAAGGTTCCGGCGCCGAAGACGGCTACATTGAGACCTCGTTACTGTCTGCTCATGGGCGGTGTTCTGCCATCTGGCTTGATTATTTGCCCTGCACCACACCGAGGCATTTGGTGTAGAGGGCGAGTAACTGGTTTACCTGGTCTTCGGGCTTGGAACCGGAGGCGGAGACAAAGCCCGCGGCGGGCGAAGGTCCCTTGATAATCCCCGTCGTCGCAGCGACAAACTTCAATAAATCCAACGCGATATCTTCATTGCGGCGCGAGCCATTCGGGGCGTGACAGCCTGTTCCATGTACTTCCTCCGTGGCGATGCTACCAGAAGCGGAGCGGCGGGGTTCGAGTATGCTGCTACTTGCAACCCAGGTGGCTTCTGTGGCCGTGATCGCGATCCAGCAGATTCGACGCATGCGGGGCGGCGCCCAGAGCCACCTCATGCTGGCTTCGGATGGCAACCTGTACGTGGTCAAATTCCGCAACAATCCGCAACATGTCCGGGTGCTGGCCAACGAGTTGCTGGCCACCCGGCTGGCGGCTGCGGTCGGGCTGGCCGTTCCCCCGTCGCGAGGTCATCGAGGTAAGCGAGTGGCTGATCCAGAACACACCGGATCTGACCATCGAGCAGCGCGGAGGGGCGCAGCGATGCCAGGCCGGCCTGCACTTCGCCTCGCGCTGGGTGGGAGGGCTGATGCCGGGACAAACGGTCGACTACCTGCCCCAGGAGCAGCTGCTGGAGGTGCGCAATCTGGCCGAGTTCGCCGGCATTCTGGCGCTCGACAAGTGGACCTGCAACATCAACGGACGGCAGGCGGTGTTTCAGAAAGGCCGGCGGGAACGCCGCTACAAGGCCACCTTTATCGACCAGGGATACTGTTTTCATGCCGGGGACTGGAAGTTCATCGACGCCAGCCTGGGCGGTGTTTTTGCCGAAAACACTGTGTATCGCGGGGTCACCGGCTGGGCCAGCTTCGAACCCTGGCTTAGCCGCATCGAGAACCTGGCCGCGGAGACCGCGTGGGGGATTGCGGAGATCATTCCGCCGGAGTGGTACGGCGGGGATCTGAGCGCGCTGGAGGTTCTGATGGAGCGGCTGCTGGCGCGCCGGGCGCGGGTGCGCGAGCTGATCGTGGCATTCAGGGAATCGGCGCGGCGGCCGTTTCCTAATTGGGGGAGCGGAGGCGGAAAAGAGTGCAGGGGAGCGGATTGGGCCGGGGCGGGAATGGGTGCAAGATGAGGAACGAGGGAGTGGAGTGCGATGAGAGTGGGGGAAAGGAGAGTAGCATGCCGGAGCGGAAGCAGTGCGAGTTCCAACTCATCCGTTATGTGCCGGATCCGGTGAAGAACGAGTTCGTCAATATTGGCGTGGTGCTGCGCGCCCCGGGAGAGCAGAGCATGCTGCGCTTTACCCGGGACTGGGGCCGGGTGCGGTGTCTCGATCCCGATGCGGACACGCAGATGCTGGAAGCCCTGGAGATCGAAGTCGGACAGCGGCTTGCGGACCCAACCGGCCAACCATCCGCGGCCGATCTGGGCCTGCTGGAGGATTCACTTTCCAACGGCTTACAGATTACCGAGACCAAGGCGTACCTGGCGGAGACCTTTCTCGCCGGCCTGGAAGACCTGATGCGTCTGTATGTCGATACCCCGCGGCGCGAACGAAGCCAGCGGCGCAGCGGCCGCTCGGCCCTGCTTGCGGCCATGCGCACGCGCTTTGAGGAAGCCGGGGTGTGGACGCTGATGCGCAAGCAGATCGCCGCCGCCGACTACACCAGGCCGGGCGATCCGTTGCGCATCGATTGTGGCTATCGGCCCAACGGAGTGGTGCGCATGTTCCAGGCGATCTCGCTCGAAACCGATGCCGACGATGCCAAGCTGCTGGCCTTCAGCGCCCTAGGCCTGATCGAAGGGGTGAAGCGGGTGGAGAAGGCGGAGCTCGAGTTGACCGCGATCGTGGAACCGATTCGGCAGGCCGGAGGGCGACGAGCGAGAACCGAGCGAAGAGCGCATCGCTGCAGTACCGATATGCGGTCGAAATCATGGAGGAACATACCAGATCCGGGTGATGACCTCGTCCGATCTGCCGCGCATCGCGGAGACGGCCCGCCGGGAGCTTCGCGTCTAACGAGCAGGTGGGATAATCGGCAACATGAACGCCTCTCCCCTGGTTGGCGTGGTCATGGGAAGCAAGAGCGATTACGAGGTGCTTCTGCCTTGCCTTGACCTGTTACGGGAGTTCGCCATCCCCCACGAAGCGCGCATCGTCTCCGCCCATCGCACCCCGGACTGGCTTTTTCAGTACGCCGAGGAGGCCGAGCCGCGAGGACTGAAGATCATCATCGCTGCCGCCGGCGGCGCGGCGCATTTGCCGGGCATGCTCGCCGCCAAGACCATCCTCCCGGTGCTGGCGGTGCCGGTCCCCTCCACCTGCCTGCAGGGCATCGACTCTCTGCTCTCGATCGTGCAGATGCCGAAGGGGGTTCCCGTCGCCACCCTGGCTATCGGCAAACCGGGCGCCGCCAATGCGGCGTTGCTGGCGGTGGCCATCCTGGCTGGCCACGATCCGGAGTTGGGCAACCGGCTTCGCTCCTGGCGGCAGGCGCGCAGCCGCGAGGTGCTGGAAGCGGAGTTGCCGGGTTGACCGCGATCGTTCAGGGCTCGACCATCGGCATCCTGGGAGGTGGTCAACTGGGGCGCATGACCGCCATGGCGGCCCGCTCGATGGGCTACCGGGTGCAGGTGATGGACCCCGACCCTTCCTGCCCGGCGCGGTTTGTGGTGGACGCCTGCTTTGTGGGCGCCTGGGACGACGCCAAGGCGGCAGCAGACCTGGCTCGCGGCTGCGATGTGATCACTTTGGAGATCGAGCAGATTTCGATCGCCTCGCTCGAAGCCGCGGCCCGGCATGCTCCGGTGCGCCCGGGTAAGGACATCCTGGCCATGGTGCAGGACCGGATCCGGCAAAAAAACTGGCTGCGCGACCAGGGTTTTCCGGTAGGACCGTACCGGGCGATCTATTCGGAAGCCGACCTGGCGGAGGCGATCGCCGAGCTGGGCGGCCGGATTTACCTCAAGCGTGCCCAGGGCGGCTACGACGGCCGGGGCCAGGTGAAGGTCGAAGCCCGGGTCCGACGCCGGCGATGCGTGGCGGTCGTTGGGGGAGCAGCCGTGCGTGGCGGAGCAGGCGTTCGATCTGCAATCGGAGATCTCGGTCATGGTGGCGCGCAATCCCAGCGGCGAGGTGCTGGCTTACCCGGCGGCCACCAATCATCATGAGCAGCAGATCCTGGTGTGGAGCGCGCTTCCCTCTTCCATACCGGCTGGGCTGGAAAAACGGGCCCAGGAGCTGGCCACGACCATGGCGTGCCAGCTGAAGCTGGAGGGTCTGCTGGCGGTGGAGATGTTCGTCACGCAGAGGCGATGGCCTGTATGTGAATGAACTGGCGCCGCGGCCCCACAACAGCTATCACGCCAGCCAGCGCTGCTGCGTTACCAGCCAGTTTGAGCAGGCGGTGCGCGCGGTGTGCGACCTGCCCCTGGGGGATGTGAGGATTATGCGTCCGGCGGCGATTGCCAATCTGCTGGGCGATCTTTGGCTCAAGGGTGAACCGCGGTTTGCGCGGGCGCTGGCGGTGCCCGAGGTCAGTTTGCATTTGTATGAGAAACATACCGCCCGCGCGGGGCGGAAAATGGGCCATCTTTCGGCGACCGCGGACACGGCGGAAGAAGCCGTGGCTCGGGTTCTCGAAGCCAGGAGCCGACTTGTAGGCGAATCGAGCCGGTTGAAAGGCCGCTAGGTCGAAAGGATTTCCGGCGTGAGCTCCGATGAAAAGAAGATCAGCTCATGCGCTCCGCTTCGGTACGGGATGAGCTCACGGTAAGGCGGGTTGCCAATGGAGTGTTGATGGCGATCGACTTAAAGCGTTCGCACGAGCAACGACCCCGTTGCTCTCTGCACATGGAAGTATCGCCCCTCCCGTGTCATGCCGCGAGCGTAGTCGGAGGGACCTGCTGTTCAGCGGACCTCTCCTGGAAATGTCTTTCGACCGCGGTTCTACGCGCTCCGATGTTCGTGCTTAGCCGATGTCTTCGTTCCAGTTTTCCAGGTACTTCTTTAGCTCGGCCATGAACTTGCCCGCGTCGGCGCCGTCGATGATGCGGTGATCGAAGCCCAGGGTCAGACGGATGATGCTGCGGATGGCGATCGAATCGGAGCCGTTCTCATCGGTAACTACGGTTGGTTCTTTAAACAGGCCGCCGACGCCCAGAATTGCCGACTCCGGCTGGTTGATGACCGGGGTGCCGAATTGCTCGCCGAAAATGCCGGGATTGGTAATCGTGAAAGTGCCAGAAGCCGACTTCTTCCGGCTTGAGCTTCTTGGCCCGGGCTCTCTCCGCCAGGTCGACGATGGCCCGCGCGATGCCCAGGAAGCTCTTGTCTTCCGCCTGGCGGATGACGGGAACGATCAGACCCCAATCCAGGGCCACGGCAATGCCCAGATTGATGTTCTTGTGGTAGCGGATGGCGTCGCCCTCCATCGAAGCGTTCACGATGGGCATCTTGCGCAGGGTGGCGATGACCGCGCGGGAGATGAACGGCATGTAGGTGAGCTTGACCCCGTTGCGCTGCTCGTACTTGGATTTTTCCTTCTCCCGAATGCGCACGATGCGGCTCATGTCGATCTTGAAGACGGTGTGCACGTGGGCGCTGGTGCGCTTGGAGTCGACCATGCGCTGGGCGATGATGGAGCGCATGCGGGTCATCGGCACCAGCTCGTCCCCAGGCGGTGGCCACCGGGAACCGGGGCGGCGGCGGGCTGGCTTGGCCGCGGCAGGGTGCCGGAGCAGCCGCTGGCGGCGGACGGGTGGTTTGGGCGCCGGGCGGCAGGCGGCTGGAGCGCCCTTGGCCAGATAGCCGAGAATGTCTTCCTTGGTGATCCTGCCTGCCGATCCGGTGCCCGGAACCTGGCGCAGGTCCAGATTGTTTTCCCTGGCGATCTTGCGCACCAGCGGCGAGGAGCGAACCCGTTCCCCGGATTCCGTCGCCGCATCGGTTTCGGTCTCGGCGCTCGGCCGCAGCTGCGGCAGCGGGCGGCGGCGCGGGCTGCGCGCTCGGGAGCGGCTGCAGCTGCGGCCCCGCCGGCGCTCGATGACGGCCACCACGGTGTTGATCTGGACCGTGGTGCCGGCCTGGACTTTGATTTCGGAGAGCACGCCGGCCGCGGGCGAGGGAATCTCGGCGTCCACTTTGTCGGTGGAGATCTCGAAGAGCGGCTCGTCCTGTTGCACCGTGTCGCCCGGCTTCTTCAGCCACTTGGTGATGGTGCCTTCGAAAATCGACTCGCCCATCTGGGGCATGATCACGTCGGTGAGCGAAGCCGGAGCGGCGGTTCGGCCGCGGCTGCAGGAGCGGGTGAGTTGCTCGGCGCTGGGCGGGTCGACTGTCTGGCAGGCGCTCGGCGGCCGGCGCTGGGCAGCGAGCTGCGGCGGGCTGACCGTCCGCGTCGCCGATCACGCCGACCACGGTATTGATCTGGACCGTGTTGCCTTCGGCGATTTTGACTTCGGTGAGCACTCCGCTGGCGGGCGAAGGAATCTCGGCATCCACTTTGTCGGTGGAAATTTCAAACAGAGGCTCGTCCCGCTGCACCGTGTCGCCCGGCTTCTTCAGCCACTTGGTGATGGTGCCTTCAAAAATCGACTCGCCCATCTGGGGCATGATTACATCGGTCGGCATGGACTCCCTTTCGCTACGCGAACTCCCTATTCTAGTGCAATCCCGCGGTCACTGTGTGCGCGCACGGCAGCAGATCCTCCAGCGCTTCCACCCATACCATCTGCCGGCCAAAGACGCGGCCAAAGTGCCGGGCCACCGCGTTGGCCACCTGCTCGAAGCGACGGCGCGGAGTCTACTTCTGCTTCCATGCTGGTGACGCCGCGATCGCGGATGCCACAGGGCACGATCAACTCGAAGTCGTCGAGATCGGTGGTTACATTGAGGGCAAAGCCGTGGGTGGTGACCCCGCGGGCCACGTGGACGCCCAGGGCGGCAATCTTCTTCTCCGCGACGGTCGCCTCCGGGCATGGTCCAGACGCCGGCGCGCCCGGGCGCGCGTTGGGTCAGCACGCCGTAGTCCGCACAGGCGCGAATGAGCACCTCTTCCAGCCTGCGCAGGTACTCGACAATGCCCAGCGGCGGGGTGAAGCCGCGCAGATTGAGAATGGGATAACCCACCAGCTGCCCCGGCCCGTGGTAGGTGACGTCGCCTCCGCGGTTGGTCTCAAACAGCGAGATGCCGCGCCGGGCCAGCAATTCGTCGCTGGCCACCACGTGCTCGCGATGGGCATTCCGGCCCAGGGTGAGCACCGGCGGATGTTCGACCAGCAGCAGCACATCGCCGATCTGCTCCTGCTGGCGCAGGGCGCAAACCTGCTGCTGCAGGGCCAGCGCCGCGGCGTAGTCCAGGCGGCCGAGATCGACCAGGGAGATGGACCCGCTCAGACATTAATGGCCATGTTCTCCACGCTGCCAAAGCCGTCCAGCATCGCCTCCGCCAAGGTAGGGTGGGCGTGGATGGTGAACATCAGCTCCTCGATGGTCGCTTCCAGCTCCATGGCCACCACCGCTTCGGCCACCAGCTCCGTGGCCTGCGGCCCGATGATGTGGACCCCCAGCACCTCGCCGTACTTGGCATCCGCGACGACTTTCACGAAGCCTTCGTGGGAGCCGACGATGGAGGCCTTGGAGTTGGCGGAGAAGGGAAACTTGCCTACTTTCACCTCGTGGCCCTGCGGCTTTGGCTTGGGCTTCGGTCAGGCCGACGCTGCCGATCTGCGGCTCGCAGTAGGTGCAGGCAGGGATGCGGTCCCGGCGCACCGGCCGTGCGCGCTTGCCGGCTACCTTGGCCGCGACCACCATGCCCGCCATGGCGGCCACGTGGGCCAGCTGGGGCAGACCGGCGACTACGTCGCCGATGGCGAAGATGCCGGGTTCCCCGGTTTGCATCCACTCATCGACGCGGATGAAGCCGCGCTCCACTTCAACTTTTGTGGCCTCCAGGCCGATGATCGGCGGTGCGCGGGGCGCGGCCTACGGCCACCAGCACCTTCTCCGCTTCCTTCACCACCTGCTTGCCGTCCGCAGCCGGTGAAGGTCACCTTCACCCCGTCCTTGGTCTTCTCGACTTTTTCGACCTTGGCGCCGGTGTGGGTGTCGATGCCTCGCTTGCGGAAGACGCGCGCCAGTTCCTTGCTCACGTCCTCATCTTCGTTGGGCACCAGGCGCGGCAGGTATTCGACGATGGTGATCTCGCTGCCGAAGCTCTTGAAGATGGAGCCGAACTCCACCCCCACCGCCCCGGCGCCGATGACCACCATCGACTTGGGAATCTGGGGCAGGACCAGGATCTCCATGTTGGTCAGGATGCTGGTCGGCGTCCGACTTCGACCCCGGGCAACATGCGGGCGTCGGAGCCGGTGGCCATCACCACATTCTTGGCCTGGACGACTTTCTTCTCGCCGTTGGCTGCTTCGACGGAGATGGAGTGAATGCCATCCTTCGCCGGGCCGGTGAGCCGGCCGTAGCCCTCGATGGTGGTGACCTTGTTCTTGCGCATGAGGAAGTCGAGACCCTTCACGTGCTTGGTGATGATCCCGTTCTTGCGGTCCAGAATGGTCTTCCAGTTGATGGTGACCGTGCCCACGCCTTCGATGCCGTGCTCGGTGGCATGCTTCAGGTGGTCATAGATCTCGGCGTCGAACAGCAGGGACTTGGTGGGAATGCAGCCCCAGTGCAGGCAGGTGCCTCCCAGCTTCTTTTCCCGCTCGATCAGGGCGACCTTCAGCCCATACTGCCCGGCGCGGATGGCGGCGGTGTATCCCCCGGGACCGCCGCCAATGATGACCATGTCGTAAATTGTTTCTGCCACAGCTAGCTCCCTCTCTGAATCCGTTAGCGGTCAGCAAAACCCTTATTTTACGCGACCGCCGCGCCCGGCGCCGTCTTGTGCCACACTGAACGGGTGCGACCGCACCTGGCAACGCTCGTGGCGGACTTCCGCCGCTATGAAGAGCAGATCGCGGTCGTTACCCACCGCGGCAATCGCCGTTTTTCTTCCACTTACGCGCAACTGGCGGAGTTGAGCGCCCGCTGCGCTCATGCCTTCGACCAGCTCGGCCTGCAGCCCGGAGACCGGGTTTTGCTCTGGGGAAACAACTCCGTGGAGTGGGTAGCGGCTTTCTTTGGATGCATTCTGCGCGGAATCGTTGCAGTTCCGCTGGATGCCGCAGGCAGCCTGGAGTTCGCCCGGCGGGTGGTGGCCGAGGTGCAGCCCCGGCTCCTGGCCGGCGACCTGGCGCTGTTGCAAAAGCTCCATGCGGAGATTCCCACGCTTGGTTTTGCAGGTTTCCCCGCCGGGCTCCCGGCGCCGGACTATCGCTCCGCTGCCCGGGCTCTCGCGGGATACGCCGCTGCAGATCATCTTCACCTCCGGCACCACCGCCGAGCCCAAGGGCATCGTGCACACCCACGGCAATGTGCTGGCCTCGCTCGATCCCCTGGAAAAGGAGATGGGCAAGTACCTGCGCTACGAGCGCTTCGTTCATCCCCTGCGCATTCTGCATACGCTGCCGCTGAGCCACGTTTTTGGCCAGTTCATGGGCCTGTGGGTTCCGCCGTTGCTGGTGGCGGAAGTGCACTTTGAAGACCGCCTGCAGGCGCCGCGGCTGGCCAGGCTGATGCACCAGGAGCGGATCTCGGTTCTGGCGGCGGTTCCCCGGGTGCTCGATCTGCTCCGCGGCGTGGCTGGAGGCTGAGTTTCCCGGGCTTGCCGCAAAGCCTGGCCGCCGCCCGGGGCGAGTCGATTGGGAAACGATGGTGGCGCTTCCGTGCCGTGCATCGCCGCCTGGGGTTTAAATTCTGGGCCTTCGTGTCGGGAGGAGCGACTTTGCCGGCTGACCTGGAGAGCTTCTGGACCACGATTGGCTTTGCCCTGATCCAGGGATACGGAATGACGGAGACCACGGCGCTGGTGACGCTGAACCACCCCTTCAAGATTGCCCGCGGCAGCATCGGCAAACCGCTGGCTGGCCGGGAGGTGCAGATCGGACCCGATGGCGAGATCCTGGTGCGCGGGCGACTCCATTGCTTCCCAGGTATGGCAGCACGGCGGCTTGCAGGCACGCGACCCGGGCTGGCTGGCAACCGGCGATCTGGCGACCCGCAATGCGGAGGGCGAGCTGGTCTTCGCCGGGCGCAAGAGCGACGTCATCGTCACTTCCGCCGGATTGAATATCCATCCCCAGGATCTGGAGGCGGTGTTGCGCCGGCAGGCTGGGGTGCGGGATTGCCTGGTCGTGGCCTACGACTCGGCCGTCCGGGCCGGCGCCGGCCGCGGTGCTGATTGCGGATGCGGCCAGAGCGACGACTTCTGCAAGAGCGCGGTGGACGACGCCAACCGCGAGCTGGCGCCGTTCCAGCAAATTCGCTACTGGCTGCGTTGGCCGCAGCCGGAGTTTCCCCGCACCTCCACGGGCAAGGTCCTGCGCCGCACGGTGCAGAGCTGGGCGCAGCAGTCGCTGGCCACGGGAGGCGCTGCGGTCGAGGATCCCTCCGACCGGCTGATCGAGGTGTTGCGCCAGTTGGGGGCGACCAACCGGGAAGTAAGTTCGAGCGACCGGTTGGCCGAGGATCTGCACCTGGACAGCCTGGCCATGGTGCAACTGCAGTCGACGCTCGAAACCCGCTTTGGCGTGGAGCTGGAGGACGCCGTGTGGGGACAGGTAAGAACGGTGGGCGATCTGCGCGGCCTGCTGCACACGGTATCAAGCCGGGGGCGGGACCGTGAGAGCCTCGACGCCTCGCTCCCGGCGGCGTCGCCCCTGCGTGCCTGCTGTCACCCGTCCGAGGGAGGGAGCGGTCTTTCCCCGCTGGCCCTGGTGGCCCTGGTCCGCTGGGTGCGCATCGGCTTTCTCGAAGGGGTCATGCGTCCGTTGGTGTGGCTGGTGCTTGCCCCCCGCATCGCCACCGCGGGCCCTGATCGACCGGCCCTCACTGCTGATCGCCAACCATCTCACCGCCTTCGACGTTCCGGTCATTCTTTATGCGCTGAGCAGCAACGACCGTGACCATGTGGCGGTGGCCATGTCCGGGCAGCTGTTGACGGGATGGCGGCACGGCAAGGCGGAGCGCCATCGCATCGTCGCCGTGCTGACCCCGCTGGCTTATTGGCTGGTGACTGCGCTCTTCAATGTCTTTCCCTTGCCCCGGGGGCCGGATTGCGGCAGAGCTTCGCTCACGCCGGCGAGGCTATGGACCAGGGTTATCACGTGCTGGTTTTTCCCGAAGGCCGCCGCTCGGCGGATGGACGGTTACAGCCGTTCGAGCCGGGTATCGGGTTGCTGGCGCAGGAGTCCGAGGTGCCGGTGCAACCGATCCTGGTGGAGGGTTTGAAGCCGCGCGACGGAAAGAGATGGCCGGGGCGAGGAGCGGTGGCCGTTCGCCTGGGCGCTCCGTTGACCATGGAGCCCGGGGAAGAGCCGCAGAGCTTTACCCGGCGGCTGGAGGCTGCCATCGTCGAGTTGGAAGAATCCAGGTCTGGTAATTTCTCGACTGTCAGGGAATAGGGTCCCTCCCCTACGCTCTGTCGAAAAAAACATTTCCACGAGAAAATCAGCCGAGAAGGCGGGCCGCCTCTTTGGCGAAGTAGGTCACGGTGAAGTCGGCGCCGGCGCGGCGAATGGAAATGAGGGATTCCATGATGGCGCGCTCCCGATCCAGCCAGCCTTTGGCGAAGGCGGCCTGCAGCATGGCGTATTCGCCCGAGACCTGGTAAGCCCCGATAGGCACATCCAGGCGCTCCCGGGCGGCGCGAACCACATCCAGGTAGGGCATGGCCGGCTTCATCAAAATCATGTCCGCGCCTTCGGAGATGTCCTGATCGATCTCCCGCATGGCTTCGCGCAGGTTGGCCCCATCCATCTGGTAGGTACGCCGGTCGCCGAACTGCGGGGCCGAATCGGCTGCCTCGCGAAAGGGCCCGTAGAAAGCAGAGGAGAACTTGGCCGCGTAGGAAAGGATCGGCACTTGCTCCAGGCCGGCATCGTCCAGGTGGTCGCGAATGGCTCCAACCCTGCCATCCATCATGTCGGAAGGGCCCACGATGTCCGCCCCGGCCGCAGCTAACGATACCGCGGCGCGGGCAAGCAGATTCAGGGTAGCGTCATTCTCCACTTCGTAGTCCTCGCCGCTCTTGGTGACTACCCCGCAGTGGCCGTGCGAAGTGTATTCGCACAGACAAACGTCGGCAATCAAAAGCAGTTTCTTAGCTGCAGGCTTAAAGGCACGCAGCGCCTGCTGCACGATGCCATCCGCAGCCCAGGCACCGCTCCCTTCCTCGTCCTTGACAGCAGGAAGCCCGAAGAGCAGCAGCCCGGCGAGGCCGAGGCTTGCGGCCTCTTCCACTTCCTTCATAGCTTCGTCGATGGAAAGGTTGTAAACCCCCGGCATGGAGCTGATTTCACGCCGGACACCTTCGCCAGGACAAATGAATAGGGGATAAATCAAGCTTCCGGGATGCAGATGAACTTCGCGGACTAGCGAGCGCATCGCATCGGTACGCCGTAAACGCCGTAGGCGGGTGACAGGGAATTCCATTTCTTGATTCTAAGGGGTAGCGAAACCGATCCGATCGCTGTTGCTCTAGCATGTTCAAGTGAGTCTCTTAGAACCCGTTCCGTCGATGGTCGAGGAATGCAGCTGCGAGGCGCTCGAATGGAGCCGCCTGCTGGAGCTGGTGGCGAGTTTCGCCCACTCTCGCGTCGCTCGGGAGTGGCTGCTCGCCATGAAGCCCTCGCAGGAAACTTCCTGGATCAACCAACAGCACGATCTAGTGAGCGAGATGCGCCAGCTCCTGGGCCAAGGGGTCTCACCGGCGCTGGGCGGGTTGTTTGATCCCACCAGGCTGACCGATAAGGCGCGCATCCAGGGAGCATTGCTGGAGCCGGAGGAGATTCGTGACCTGCTCTTTCTGGTGGATAACATCGCCACCTGGCAGGCGCTGATCGAGCACCCTCCGGAAGCGCTGGCGGGGCAGCTTGACGGTTTAACGGCGCTGAGCCAGTTGCCCCCGGGCGCGCAGCTGGCCCAGCTGGCACGTTCCCTCCGCTCGCGCTTGAACCCCGATGGCTCGCTGAGCGACGACGCGTCCCCCGATCTGCGCCGTATCCGCAGGGAGATTGAGCGCCAGCAAAAAGTGATTGAAGACGGCCTGCGCAACACCCTGCGCAGACTCTCCGAAGGCGGCAGCACGCAGGAAGATCTGATCACCATACGCGGGGAGCGTTTCGTCATTCCGGTAAAGGCGGAGCATAAGCGGCGCATCCCCGGCGTGGTCCATGGCTCCAGTTCGAGCGGGCAGACGGTCTACCTGGAGCCGCTCGAGACCATCGAGCAAAATAACGAGCTGGTGCGGCTGATCGAAGAAGAACAGGCCGAAACCAGGCGCATCTTCCTGGCCATGACACGGGAGATAGGCCTGCAGTCCCACGCCATTGCCCTGGGTGCGGCCACCCTGGCTCAGGTCGATGGGCTGCAGGCACGAGGGCGATTTGCCGCCGAGTTCGACTGTATACGCCCCCGCTTCGCTGACCCGGCGGCGCCGGTGCTCGACCTCCAGCAGGCCCGCCACCCCTTGCTCGAAAAGCGCTTGCGCGCGCGGCAGGCAACCGTGGTGCCGCTCACCCTGGCGCTGAACGGCCAGCAGCGGCAGCTCATCATCAGCGGCCCCAACACGGGCGGCAAGACGGTCGCGCTCAAGACCGCGGGCTTGCTGACCATGATGGCGCAGGCGGGGATCCCGGTGCCTGCCGCCGAGGCGACCATTCCTGTCTTTCATGCTTTTCTGGCCGACATTGGCGACGCGCAGTCGATCGAGCAGAACCTCTCTACCTTCTCCGCCCACATCACCAATCTCGAGCGCATCTCACAGCTGGCGGATGAGTCGTCCCTGGTATTGCTCGATGAGCTGGGTTCGGCCACCGACCCCGAAGAAGGAGCAGCCCTGGCCGTGGCCATCGCCGGATATTTCCTGGACCGCCATGCCTGGTGCCTGATCTCCACCCATCACACGTCGCTGAAGGTCTACGCTGCCAAAAGGACCGGCGTGCTCAACGCCTCGGTGGGCTTCGATGAGGAAACGCTCACGCCGACCTTTGCCCTGCGCCTGGGCGTTCCCGGCGCTTCCGCTGGCATCAATATTGCCCAGCGGCTGGGCCTCAATGGCGCCATCATCGCCGATGCCCGTTCGCAGCAAAACACCCAGACCCAGGACATTGGCCGCTTCCTGGACCAGTTGCACAGCCAGCTCGACGCCGTGGCACGCGAGCGCGGGGAGTTGCAACGCCGGGAGCAGGAGGTGGCGCGGGAGAAGAGCCGCCTGGAAAGCGAGGGCCTTAAGGAGTGGCGGGCCAAGGTGCGCGACCTGGAACAGCAACTGCAATCGTTACTGAAAGATTTTACCTATCAAATTCGCGAGACCGTGCGGGCGATCGACGACCGCGCGGCGCAGCAAAAGCTGTCCAAGGAAGCGGAGCGCCGCATGGCCCGGCTGCGGCGGGAATTCAGCGAGCAATTTAACTCAGTGGTGGTTGCTCAACATAGCGGAGCCGACCGGGGAGACAGCAACGCGCAGCCGCACCTGGTGCGGCATGTCTCCGTTGGGGACACCGTCAAACTGAAGTCGCTGGGCAAGACCGGCGTGGTGCAGCGGCAGGTGGACGGCAACGCCTTCGAGGTAGCAGTAGGGCCGATGAAAATGCGGGTGGTGCGGGACGATATCGCCGAGGTCATCGCCGCCCGGCCGCCCATAGCCGTGAGCCCGCTGGAAGCGGCCCGCGGGCGTGGGGTTACGGTCTCGATCGCTCACCCGGAGGAGATGGTCCGCCCGGAGCTCAACGTGATCGGTCGCACCGTGGAAGAAGCTACCGGCGAGGTGGAGCAGTATCTGGACCGCGCTTTCCTGGCTGGGCTGCCGCGGGTGCGGATCGTACACGGCATGGGGATGGGGGTGTTACGCAAGGCATTGCGGGCGCTCATGGAGCGGCATCCGCATGTGGCATTGGTGGCCGAGGCCAGCCCCAGCGAAGGCGGAGCCGGAGCCACCGTGGTCGATCTGCGACTTTAAGGGACCTCTGAGAAGACGCTTTTTTTTCATCTCCAACTCACTACAAAACCGTCATCCTTGCGGAGCGCCTCACAGATTTATCGCGTGACACAGCGCCTGATGGCGCGGAGTCGAAGGACCCCGAGGATGCTTATCTTGCCTATGCCCTTCGGACCTTTTCAACCACCGAAGCCCGCACCTGGCCGACCCGCCACGGTGCACCTTGGAAGGTTGCACCGCGGCCTATGGCTGCAAACGCTCTACTTGGGAGGGGCTTTCGGTGGTCGAAAAGCCCCGAACAGTATGGGCAAGATAAGCATCCTCGGGGTCCTTCGACTCCGCGCCATCAGGCGCTGTGTCACGCGATAAATCTGTGAGGCGCTCCGCTCAGGATGACGCTCTTGTGGGAGTTTTGACGAAAAACATCCCCAGCAGTCAGCGCTCATGGGACGAGTCCTGGGCTACTTTCAGGCGTCCCTTCGGGACACTCCCGCCTCAGTCGTCGAAGTGCAAGAACAGATTGTTGAGCGATTCGGCCAGAGTGGGATGAGCAAAGACTGCGTCATGCAGCACGCCGTATTTCAAATGGCCCATCATTGCCATCTGAAAGACGGACATCACCTCTCCGCCCTCGATCCCCAGTACCGTCGCGCCTAAAATTTCTTCGCTCTCGGCATCCACAATGGCCTTCATCAGGCCGCGGGTTTCGTCAACCTCCAGGGCCCGGGCAACGTACGACATCGGCATTCTGGCTACGCGAATCTTCCGTCCGCTTTTCAGCGCCTCAGCCTCTGTCATGCCCACCCGGCCAAGCTGCGGATCCATAAAGACGGTATAGGGCACCATGCGGTCGCGCACCGTGCGGTCGCCACCATCAAGCAGGTTAGCTTTCAGAATACGGTAGTCATCATAGGAGATGTGGGTGAACTGCGGACCTCCCTTCACGTCGCCGATCACGTACACCCCAGGGGCTGTCGTCTCCAACCGGTCGTTGGCTCGGATAAACCCGCGATCGTCGGTCTCGAATGCCGGCAGCAGCTGGTTTCAGCGCACCGGTGTTGGGCACCCTCCCGGTGGCCACCAGCAGATCGGTTCCTTCGATCGTCTGCCGCTTGCCCTCGACCGCGACCTCCAGGCTGAGGACGCCAGCGGCGCCGGTCACCTTCTCGGCGTGCGCGTTCAGCAGGATTTCTATGCCGTCCTGGCGCAGGATTTTCACCACCTCCGCAGCAACATCCTGGTCTTCTTCACGCAGCAGCTGCGAGCCTGACTGGATCACCGTCACCCTGCTGCCGAAGCGGCGGAACATCTGGCTGAACTCCACCCCGATGTAGCCGCCGCCCAGAACCACCAGGTGCTCGGGCACGCGGTCCAGCTCCATGATGCTGTCATTGTCGAGATGGGGCACGGTATCGAGACCCTCGATCGGCGGCGTGGCGCTACGCGTTCCAGTGCCGATAAAAACCTGCGCCGCACTCAGCCGTCGTTCTCCGCCGCCGTGCAGGGCGATTTGAAGCTGGCGTGGACCGGTAAACGAAGCTTCGCCGCGGATCAGCTCCACATGTACTTTCTCCAGTCTCTTTTCACGGCTCTGGCGGAAACTGCTGACGATGGCGCGTTTTCGCTCCCGCACCCGGCCCATATCCATCGCAATGGCGCCCACACCGACGCCGTAATCAGCGGCCCGGCGCGCCAGGTAGGCCACGCGCGCGCTGGCCACCATGGTTTTCGTGGGAGTGCAACCGCGATTGATACAAGTGCCGCCTACATCCTGGCGCTCGATCATGGCGGTCTTCTTGCCCGCTGCGGTCAGAGCCTCGGCCAGGGGATTGCCGCCCTGCCCCGAGCCGATGATGATGGCATCAAACGTTTCCCGAATACTCGCATCTGCAGTCATGCCCAACCACCTCCGCGCAAAACACTATGATGCCGGAAGAGGGGCGATGGACCGAAGTCAGAAACGGGACACCAGCAGAAAGCCACCGCTCACTGCTACCACGTCCTCGAGCAGAGCCAGCAGCAGATCAGGGACCTTACCGCTCAGGGACCGGCGGTAATGAAAGCCGGCGAAGGTCCCGGCTACCCCGCCCAGTCCGCCGAAGATGGCGCCAAAGAGCGGCAACCCGGAACCGGCAATGCACAGAGCTGCTCCGCACATTGCACCGAAGACTATGCGGACGCCGAGTGGCCCGGGCTTTGTCCTGGCGGGGATGAAGGGCAGCTTGTCTGCGATCAGCTCAGCGACGGCAAACAGGGAGAAGACCACCAGGGAGATTTTGTTGGCGAAGAAGGCGAGATGGGAACCCTGGAGATGCAGCCAACCCAGACTCGCTCCCCACGCGACCACGGCTGGAGCCGTCATTGAGCGCAGGCCACAAACGCAACCGATCAGGAAAGCAAAGAAGAGGAGCAGCATGGATCCACCATGGCGTCTGCGGATCCGGATGTCAAACCATCGGACTAGTGTGCCAGGGCCGCCTGGGTCTCGGGCGCAAGCGTGAGCGCATCCTGCAGGCGGAAGGTAACTACCGATTCTGCTGGAATCGACAGGTCGCGGTTGCCGGTAAAGGCTGCGCCCAGGGCGCCCGCTCCGCCTCCAGCCAGGCCGCCGACGAGCAGGCCAACACCACCGGTTGCCAACCCGCCAATTAACATGCCCATCCCCGCACCGCCGCCGATCAAGGCTGCGCTGCGCTTACCCTTTCCCTTTTTGGTCCGCGCGAGGCTCCCGGTATCGATGCGATATTGGGTGCCGTTGACCTCCAACCGTGTGAGCGTCAATGCCAATACCGACTGTCCCTTGAACCTTCCGCGGCGGTGGGCCACCAAGACCTCACCCGACGCGCCGGAACCGGCGGGCACGACGACGGTATTGCCGTTCACCACCGGCTCGGCCAAGGTTCCGCTAAATCGTTCGCCCGACTCGGCGTGTTTGACATCGATCGTCTGGCTTAAACGCACCTCAAGCCGGGTACCCCGGGGGAGGGTGGGGGGTTCCGGGGCCGGCGCTGTTGCGGGGGCCGGGGCGGCTGTGGCAACGGATGTGGCAGGGGTCGTACTCGCCGGGCTCGCCGGGTTGGTGGCGGCTGCGGCCGGCGGAGTTTGCGCGCCAGGAGCCGCAGTCTTATTGAAACATCCAGCGAAGATCGCGGACAAGGCAGAGGCCAGAATCGCGAACGCGGCGATTGCTCGCCAGCGGTTGGGGGAATTATTCATAGGGGGAGCCTCAAGCCAAAGGTACCTCGAACCGTCCATCACCGATGCGGTACTTTTGTGTTAGTAGGATAAGCTCGATAACGTGCACGGGATCATGAAATCGCGGCTTCCATTGGCCGTCCTGGCTATGGCCTTGGCTCCTTTGGCAGCGCCGCTTCTGGCTGCCACCCACCCTCTGGCTGCATTGCTCATCCGCAGCTTCTTCTCCCGCCTCTGCCACCAGGACCCAGCCCGAAGTTTCATGGTCGGCGGCTCGCCGGTCGCCGTCTGCGTGCGCTGTCTGGGGATCTATTTGGGGACCGCAATGGGAGCGCTGTTGCGCCTGAGAAGGTCGCCAGCCACAGGTTTCCTGGCGGTGGCTTTGCTGCTCAACCTATTGGATGTCGCCGCCGCCGTGCTTCATTGGCACGGCAATTTACCCCTCGCCCGGTTCGGGTTGGGACTGCTGTTCGGGGTGGCGGTGGGAGCGACTTTTTCCGCAGCCTGTTTAGCCCGGACATCGACCGGCCAAATTCATTGGCCCTGAGGAGGCCGTTTCGAACCAGAGAAAAAGAAACACAGCAGGGACTTGCTGTTTTCTCTCTCGGGTTCTCCCGCAGACTCTTCAGCTGCTGAGAGTCTGGCTTTCTTCTGCCCGGTAGACCACCCGGCCCTCGCTGATGGTCATCCGCACCCGGCCCAGCATCGTCCACCCGTCAAAGGGAGTATTGGTCGATTTGGATCGGGTGTTCGCCGCACGAAAGGTCCACTCCGCTTTGGGATCGAAGATGACCACGTCGGCGCAGGCGCCGGCCATCAGGCTGCCGCGGCCGCGCAGGTTCAGCAGGTTGGCGGGCTGGGTGCTCAGCAGCGTGATCAGCCGGCTGAGCGAGACCTTGTGTTTGCGATGGAGCAGATCAAGGGTCAGGCCCAGGGCCGACTCCAGCCCGGTAATGCCGTTGGGGGCGCGCTCGAACTCCTGCTCCTTTTCATGGATGGCATGCGGAGCGTGATCGGTGGCGATGCAATCGATGGAACCGTCGAGCAGCCCTTCGAGCATGGCCCGGCGATCGGATTCTGCGCGTAAAGGGGGATTCATCTTGGCGTTGGTGTTGTACTCCCCCACTGCGCTCTCGGTAAGCACGAAATGATGCGGCGCCACTTCACAGGTCACGTGCAAGCCATTGCGCCGGGCCTTACGAACCGCATCCAGCGCCGCTGCCGTGGACAAGTGTGCGACGTGCAGGTGGGCGCGGCCGCCCTTGAGTTCGGCCAGCAGGCGAAGATCGCGCTCCACCAGGCCGGCTTCCGCCGCCACCGGCATCCCGCGCAGGCCGAGCCGGAAAGCCAGCGCGCCGGCGTTCATCGAGCATCCCCCGGTCATGCGCGTGTCTTCGGCGTGCTGGATCACCGGCAGCCCGGCCCGCGCCGCGGCCGCCAGCGCCTGGTGCATGATCGCCTCGCCCAGAATCGGCTTGCCGTCATCGCTGACCGCAACCGCGCCGGCAGCCTTGAGCGAGCCATATTCCGTCAGCGCTTCCCCCATGCTGCCCCGGGTGGCCGCGGCAATGGGAAAAACCCGCGCATCGGGATTGCGCTCCGCACTCTGCATCCAGCGCGTGGTCTCCACCGAATCGTTGACCGGAACGCGTGTTTGGCATGGCGCATACGGTGGTAAATCCACCCGCCGCAGCCGCCGCGGTTCCGGTGGCAATGGTCTCCTTGTAGCCCTGTCCCGGCTCCCGCAAGTGGACGTGGATATCGACCAGTCCCGGGGCAACCACCAAGCCGCCGGCCTCGACGATCTCCGCGTCTGCCTGTTTACCGGCGGCGGTCAATTTGCCCGGGGGCTCAACCGCAGCCACCCGGCCGTCCTTGAGCAGGACGTCGCGGTTGGCATCCACCCCGGCGGAAGGATCGACCAGATGGCCGCCGCGAATCAGAATCGCGGTCAAGCGCCGCCTCTCTTCTTGGCCGCCGGCTGCCGCGCCGGACGGCGCTGGGCTGAATCTTTGGGCTCAGGCGTCAGTGCACGATGAATCAACGCCATGCGAATGGCCACCCCGTTTCGCACCTGCTCCGCGATCACCGACTGCGGCCCGTCGGCTACCTCGCTCGAGATTTCGAGCCCGCGGATCATGGGGCCCGGGTGCATCACGATGGCCTGGGGCGCACTGGCACGCAGCCGGTCACGGTTCAACTGGTAGCGGGATGTGTACTCTTCCAGGTCGATGTGCACGCCGGTCAGCCGCTCCTTCTGGATGCGCAGCATCATCACAATTTCCGCCTGCTTCAGCGCGCGATCGAAGTCCCGCTCGATGCGGATGCCGGGCCCCAGTTCCAGCGCCACCTCGGGCAGCAGCGCGGGGGGCCCGCACAGAATGACCCGGGCGCCCAGCCGGGGCAGCAAGAGCGCATT
Source organism: uncultured Acidobacteriaceae bacterium (assembly GCA_963757515.1). Lineage (GTDB taxonomy): Bacteria > Acidobacteriota > Terriglobia > Terriglobales > Acidobacteriaceae > PALSA-350. The sequence continues at coordinate 190,781 of CAVWRV010000022.1, forward strand.
GGAGCGGGCCACGCGGGAGTGCAGAATATCGCCCGTAATGGTCACTGTGATCCCCTGCAAGAAGAGTTTCGCCCGAGACGTCCTCCGGCCGGCCCAGGGCGCGGAGCATGGTTCTCGCGTCCAGCAGGGCCTGGGATGGATGCTCGTGCATGCCGTCGCCGGCGTTGAGCACCGGCAGCCCGGTAGCTTGCGCCAGAAGGTAGGGCGCCCCGGAGGAAAGATGGCGCAGGATGATGCACTCCGCCCCCAGCGCCCGCAAGGTGATGCCCGTATCCTTGAGCGATTCACCCTTTTCAATGGAAGAGGATTGGGAACTGATCAGCGCCGTATCCGCGCCCAGCCCCTTGGCCGCCAGCTCGAACGAGGTCCGGGTGCGGGTGCTGGATTCGTAAAAGAGGAGCGCGATCCGCCGGTGAGCGAGCCGCCGGGCGCGAATATCGGGCTCTTCTGGCTCGAGTTCGGTAGCCAGGCGCAGGATGGCCGAGACATCGTCGACGCTGAGCGAGGTGACGGAAAGCAAGGACCGCGAACACGTATCGACGGGTGGCCCGGCTGGGGCTTCCGGATGGGGAGGCGCGACGCGAGGTGGCTCCGGTATGGCTTTGACTGGGGTCATGGGGGGCTGCGGCGGAACGCTAATCGCCGCGTTCGACCAGGATCACTTTTTCGTCGTTGTCGATCTCCCGCAGTTTGACCTCGACGATCTCGCGCGCTGTGGTCTGCACATGCCGGCCCACAAAGCTGGCCTCAATCGGCAGCTCGCGATGACCGCGGTCGATCAGCACCAGCAGTTGTACGCGCCGGGGACGGCCGTGGTCAAAGAGCGCGTCCAGAGCTGCGCGTATGGTTCTGCCGGTGTAGAGCACATCGTCGATCAAAATGATGTCGCGCCCGGCAATGTCAAAGCCGATGGCGCCGGGAACCACCACCGGGCGAATGTCGCGGGTGGAGAGGTCGTCGCGGTAGAAGTTGATATCCAGAACCCCGGTATCGACCGGTGATTTCTCGATCGAGCCGATCAGGTGACCCAGGCGTTCCGCCAAGGGTACCCCGCGGCGCTTGATGCCCACCAGCCCCAGGTTTTGACCGCCATTGTTTTTCTCGATGATCTGGTGCGCCAGCCGAATCAGCGTGCGCTCGATTTCCGATGCCGACATGATGCGGGTCTTTTCCCGCAGCATTGGGGTGACTTTTGCTTTGCTCATAATTGCTCTGGCCGGATGATACGAGGGTTAACGCATTTTTACTATGAAATGGGCGCGGGTCCGTTACCCGTTGCCCATGGTGGGTTTTCGGGGAGTGAGCAGGCGGACACCCAGGGCGCCTCCAATGGCGGAGAAGAGAATGATACCCACAGACGTGGTGGCGGCATTCATCAGCGTATAAGCCGCCCTGCCATCCGGGGACAAGAGGAAGTGGACATAAATGCGCCACTGGGCCTGGGCCTCGGGATTGGTCTGCACCAGGGCGGTCGATTGCTGGATGACTGAGTCGTAGAACTGATCGATGGCGTAACCCTGGTGCAAAACAAAGCGTGCAAAGACCCGCCAGATAGCAGTGGCGATGACGGAACTGTAAGCAGCGATGAGCCCGGCGACGGCGCCGATGCGCACCCCGGAGCGCGTTTCCAGCAGAAATGCGGGAGCCCGGCGGTGATACACAGCGATGGCCAGCACCGCCCCCCCGACCACCCACAGGCAGCATCCCCAGGACAACACGGAAACGGCACTCAGCAGACCCGCAGGCACGGCCACAAAAAGCGCAGCCAGGATAGCGTCCTTCCAGGAGATTCCCTGGGCTCGCGGCGGCGCCCCGGGCGGCCGGACGCCCCCATATCCGCTCTCGCCCTCTTCCTGCTGGGCAAACTTCAGTTGCGGGGAACCGCAGTTAGGGCAGAACAGTTCCGATGCGCTGAGCGTCGCGCCACATCGATGGCAGAGCAGGTTCATCCTTCTTGAAGCTATCTCAGGGGCGAGCGGAGCGCAATCATGCCTTCAATTGGTACCCTTTTGCTCGCTTTCGAAGCCGTGAGGGAGATCCAACGCAATCAGGCTGAAGTGGGTGGGTGAGGTACTGCCGCCGTTGAACGCGACAATGTGCTGATGGCGGGCGGAACCGGCCTTCAACTCCAGGTCATCGGAATGGCTTTGGGCAGCGGAGTGGCCGTGATCGAGTGTTCATGATCGGAGTGGTCGCAAGTCGAGGCCTTCCCCGGTCGCGGCCGGTGGGCCGACCGGCTTGCCCCCGCGCACATTCAATCACGTTGCCGTATTCGCTCAGAGCGTTGCGGTAAAAGGCGAGCACCTGATCCCGATTGTCGGCAGTGCTGTAGTTGGCCACCTTCACCCGCAGCTTGAAGGAGCCGAATCCCATGTCGACTTTGGCTGACTTGTTTCCGTCGCCGCCCGTGTCCACGACAGATCCCGGGTAGGCAGGGAGACCAATCTCGGCGGCTGAAGTCTGGTCCTTGTTGACGGAGATACCGCCAAACGGGGTGGCAATCTTTACGTTGTCGCCGTCGCTGGACTTGTCCACCTGCACCTTGCAGCCGGCCGCGCCGGCCACAAGGACGCGCGAGCAAAGAGAAAACCGAGGATGCCACGCTTTCATGATTGTTTCTCCTCTATTGATGTACGCGCGGCGGCTCTTCCATGTTCCCCAGAAAAGTCAGGAAGCCCGTCGGCGTGCAAGCTGCGACTTTGGGCTGCCTGATGCATCTACTGGGGAAGCTCCGCATTGCGAGGTTTTCCTTTGTCCAAATCGCTCTTGTTCTCCCCTATCCAGTTGGCCGGCGTCACTTTTCCCAACCGCGTTTTCGTCTCTCCCATGTGCCAATATTCGAGCGAGGATGGATTCAGCAACGACTGGCACCTGGTTCATTTGGGCAGCCGGGCCGTGGGCGGAGCGGGGCTGGTTTTTACCGAAGCAGCCGCCGTGCTGCCCGAAGGCCGCATTTCGCCCCAAGACCTGGGCCTGTGGAAAGACGATCACATCGCCGGCCTGAAGCGGATCGTCGACTTTCGTTCACCAGCAGGGTGCACGCGCCGGGGTGCAACTTGCGCACGCCGGGCGCAAAGCCAGTATGGCCCGTCCCTGGGCGCCGGAGCAGCGCTATCTTACCCCGGACGAAGGCGGGTGGCAGAATGTGATGGCCCCCAGCGCGGTGCGTTTTGCGGAAAACTATGGTCCGCCCATCCCCCTGGACCTCGCCGGCATACAAGCCATTACCCGGGCGTTTGTCCAGGCCACTGAGCGGGCCTTGGAGGCAGGATTCGACCTGGTCGAGCTGCACGCGGCCCATGGCTACCTGCTGCATGAGTTTCTTTCGCCCTTGAGCAACCGGCGCACCGATCAGTATGGCGGCGCCTTCGAGAATCGTATCCGCATGGTGGTGGAAGTGGTGGACGCAGTGCGCGCCGCGCTTCCCGCCGAACTTCCTCTGCTGGTGCGAATTTCGGCTACGGATTGGGCTGAGGGAGGTTGGGACATCGACCAGTCCGTAGCCTTGGCCAAAGTGCTGAAGGAGCACAAGGTCGATTTAGTCGACGTCTCCTCCGGGGGGATGACGCCGCAGGCGGTGATGCCGATTGGACCGGGCTACCAGACACCCTTTGCGGAGCGCATCCGGCGGGAGGCGAAGATCCCCACCGGCGCGGTTGGCATGATTACCGAAGCGGCCCAGGCGGAGCACATTCTGCGCACGGGTCAGGCAGATGTGGTCTTGCTCGCGCGGGAGTTTCTGCGCGAACCGTACTGGCCGCTCAAGGCAGCGAGCGAACTTGGGGACGTGACCAGCTGGCCTGCCCAGTACTTGCGTGCGGCGCCGCGAGGCAGCCAGGAGCGCGAACCGATCGCTCGCTTCCGCCATTCCCGAAACAGCTGCGATCTGAGAGCTACGCGAGGGCATTGTCACACTTGGTGTATCGGGCCAGAAATCCACTGGTAAGGTCAAGAAAAGCTCCGGCGGGAACGCCGGCTGGCCTATACTTCTGAGCGAAGGCGGGTTCGTGCAAGCCGACCGCCTGAATACCAGCATGGCCACTCACCTGCCCCAGCAACGCGCCCCGCAAAAAACGGAGATCCCCGACAAGCTCTACTTTCGCATCGGTGAAGTTGCCCGGTTGTGCTCGGTGGCTCCGTATGTTCTGCGTTTTTGGGAGACTGAGTTTACCCAGCTCAAACCCAACAAGAGCGGTACGGGTCAGCGGCTCTATCGCCGGCGCGACGTCGAGATGGCACTACGGGTGAAGCGCCTGCTCTACGACGAGGGTTACACCATCGCCGGGGCCCGCCAGGCGATTCAGGCTGAAACGCGGAGCAAGCGAGGCGGCGGCCAGCCAGAACTTCCCTTACCGCAACAACAACAAGCCGCGCAGCGGGCCGAAGCGCGGCTGCATAAAGTGCGCAAGGAACTGCGCGAGATCCTGGGTATGCTTGCGGCTCCCACGCCGCAACTGCAAGCCACGGGAGCGGCCCGCCCCCACCCCGGCCGCAAAACCTGGCCTCTTCGAACTTTAAGGGTCTACGCCCCTCCCCGGAGGTTTCTATTTCGGATTCAGTCAGGCTGGGTTGCTAAAGGTCTCGGCGGCTCCGTGCAGAGCGCCATCGGACACGATGCTGCCGCGATTCATAAAGCGTTCCATTGCCTGCATGGCGCAACCCTGTCCGCAGAGGTGGTAGAAGTCCGGATTGCCGCTTTCCGCCTTGTTCCACGGCATAAGGGTAAAACGCTGTCGCGGCTGCCCTTCTTCGAAGCAGGGGACATCGCCCAGAACCAGCATCCACCAGTGGTTCGCCTCCAGCTTTTTCCTGCCGCAAATGTCGCACGTGAACGAGACATCCCAAACCATGATTCACCTCATCTGGTACTAAGGCCTGCGTCTTTCGCATTTCCTCCCTTATGTGAATAGTTGGAGAAAAATGCCTGCAGCTTATTCGTGAAGCTCTTACTGGCAACGGTTAGGAACGGCCGCTTCCGTGCTAAAGTACCAGTAAGCACGGGCCGGATAAATTATAGCCTTTTGTAATGGGAAGCCGGTGAACTCCAGTGACTTGTCCCGAATGCTCTTCCTCCAGTTTTCGCCTGTCCCGTTTCCGCATGAAAGATGTTGAGCGGCTGTTACTGCTGCAGTATCCAGTGCGCTGCCGGCATTGCCACCACCGGTCTTATGCCGGGCTGCCGCTAGCTTTGGTGCTCATGCAGGCCAGCCGGATTCGCCGTGAGCGCCGGGAACACGAAGCTACGCGCTAACCTGACACTTCCTCTCTCCGCTCCGCCGAAAATTCCAAGATTGCCCAGCCTGCGGGGTTTGTGATTCCGATCACAGACGTAATCAGCCGTCTCCGCGATCCTGACCACAGGCAATCCGTGTGGATGCCAACTTGTCATGGAAAGAGGTCTGCCATGATGACTGCTTCGAGCAGTCCGGTACGGGGGGAACAGGAGACGTCTCGCCTGGGTCCTGCCGGTCTTCGATTTCGATCCATTCTGGTGGCAACGGATTGTTCCCCCGCGAGTACGGCCGCGGTAAAGCTGGCAGCGCGAGCTGCTAAAGAATTCCACGCCAGGCTTTACCTGCTGCATGCGATCCCACCCGAGCTCTATGCGGTCAACATGCGAGGGCCGTTTCCCGAGCTCGAGTTGATGAATCTACAGAACGCCAACGAGAACCTGCACAAATATGCTCAGCACATCCCCGATCTGCGGACGGTTAAGCATAAAGAGATCGTCTCTCTCGCCTCCCCTGGTGAGGCAATTCAATCTGCCGCAGAATCCAATGGCATTGATTTGCTGGTGGTTGGTTCTCGTGGGCGCCAGGGACTGGCAAAGCTGACTCTTGGATCTGTCGCCGAGTGGGCCATCACCCGGCTCAAATATCCCGTTCTCGTGGCGGGACCCCGATGTGCGACAAAAGCTTGCTCCCGATCAAGTCTATTGTTCTGGCGACGGACCTTTCGGAGCAGGGTCTGCGCCCGGCTCAGTATGCGAGCTCCATGGCGCAGGATTACAACGCCAGCTTGACAGTAATCCACGTGCTCTCTCCGGCGGGCACGGCAGAGGAGCAAGCCCGGGCCGAGCTGAGCACCAGCAAGAAACTTCACCAACTCGTGCCCAGCGACTGTGGAGAATGGTGCACCCTGAAATTTGGGGTAAAGACCGGCGATATCGCCCCGGCAATCCTTCAATCGGCAAAGGAAAACAAAGCCAATCTGATTGTCCTGGGCGCGAGACACAAACCGCCTCTGGCGGATCATATGCCGAGGACCAAACTATCCGCGATCATTCGCGAATCGCACTGCCCGGTACTGCTAGTGCCGGCGCACTCCTCTTGACGAATCGGAGACCCGCAACCAGGTAAGAGCTCGAATAAATGCCTCTATCCTCGCTAACCCGGCCAAAGTCCATTTTGGTGGCTACAGATCTGAACGATTGGATTTCCTGCTTCCGGTTGCGATGGAGCAGGCCAAGATGACAGGAGCCATGATTTGGCTACTCCACGTGATTCCTCCGGATGCTTATGTCTCCATCGAATCCGGAGCCCTATCCTACCGTCTAAAAAGAGAAGGCGTTCCGTACTGCGGAAGCAGCTCTCGCCAGAGTTGCGTTCCGGAATTGAAGGAAAGAATGTGGCTTGTGCTTACGAGGTCCGTCGCTGGTACCCGGTTGACGAAATCAAGGAATTCATTCGCGAACACGGAATAGAGCGCCTGATTCTTGGTACTTCGAGCAGGGGAAAACTCGGCAAGCTCCTGATCGGATCTGTTGCCGAGGAGTTGATACGCAGCTTGGAAATTCCCGTTTGCACGGTGGGCCCGCATTTCAAGCCACTTCCCGCAGGGCCACCCTCGCCGGGTGATCTTTGCCACTTCTTTGCGCCATCATCCGGAACACAGCTTGCAGTTCGCAGTTGATCTTGCTGCCGCGGTGGCTGGCGGAGCTCATCGTGCTTCATGTCACCGAGCAGGATCATTTGACGAGGGGATCGAGGCGGGAGCCATATCCAAAATCGACGAGCTGCTGGAAGGAGCAAGGCAAATGCGTCTGATGCCGCATATGCGCATCCGCGGCGGTGAGCCGGCGGAAGAAATTCTTGCCGCGTGTACGGCTCTCAGGCCTGAGTGGCTCGTCCTGAGCGCACTTCCCGCATCCCCCATTGCGGCAACGTTCCGTAACGGCGTGGCATACCGGGTGATAGCACAAGCCCCTTGTCCTGCTTTCACCCTCCGCAGTGGAGCCAAGACGAAGCGCAACGGGAATTATCGTGAATTCTCCGCTGTGCAGAGTGGATCTTCTTAGCCCGGTTTGGACCTGGAGCAAACCGCGGCTGTGACCGCCATCACTGCCTCTCTTGGCAAATACTGGCAAACTTCAGGCTGGCAGGTGATGGACATGATTCGTTTAGCGGAAGACACACGCGGAAAGCTGATGATGGCTCACGGCTTAGCGATGCTCACGCTGGGATTCACACTCTTCTACATCCGCGCGACGATGACCAATCTCTACTTTTACGTCTTCGGAGGCGCTTTTGCGCTGTTGCTGGTCGCAGCGTCACTGCTTTTTGTCGCCGCCCTGGACTGGATCTGCGCTGCCGGCCTTGGTAGCCGTCAGGTGAGGAGGCTCCGGGGCCTTCTATTCGTGAGCACAGCCGTTGCCGCCTGCAGTGTTTTCCTGATTCTTTATCCGGGCACAACCATGGAAATGCTGTCTTACATTATCGCGGTCTATGCCCTTGCGCTCGGTGTAGGCAAGCTCGGCCTGGCCCGGTCATGGACCGGCACCCAGCGCGAACAAAAGGTGATGTACCTCTTGGCCGGCGTCGCGCTCGCTTTCAGTGCCTCCCTGGTTGCGGTCGCGATCACGGGCCGGGACGATCGAGCCTCTCTCGCCGTCATTGGCGGCTACGCTTTATTCATGGGCTCGCAGATGCTGCTCACTATGTACTTTCTGCAACAACAGGCCCTGAAAGCTATCAAGCCGCCCCCGGCCCTCAAGCAAGCGAGTGTGTGAGGCCCTGCTGTCAGGATGAAAATTCTGTTGGCGGAATGAACGCTGCGCCCTCGGGGTCTCTCCCTGCCACAAATCAATGGGTGCCCCACATCTCGCTCTTTTTCGCGAGATGTGGGATACCACGAGCCTTGACAGTCAATTCGCCCCCGGGAGCAGCAGACTTGACGGTGAGCGGTTTTCATCCCAACCGGAGGACGCGCTATGGCTGTAGCAGCGTCATCACCGGGCAGGGAGCTTCCATGAGAACCTTGGCTGCGGTTCCGGGAGGTAAATGCGTCCTCATTGAGGATCCCGGACGCGCCCCCATCACAATCAAGTCGGAACCGCGCAGCTTGGCGACGTCAACGATGCTGCTCCCCGGAGCTCCACTGGCAAGACGAGTATGCAACCAGGAATATTTCCCGCCGTCCTCAGGAACATATTGGCGGAAGGCTTTTTCAAAAGACACCCAATCCGGATCTTCCCGGCTGCCCGGGCTCTTCACGTGAAAGAGAATCAACTCCGCCCCATATTGGCTGGCGAGCCTGTGGGCATAGGCCGCAACCTCAGCCGAGCGCTGATCAAAAGTGGTGGCACAGATTACTTCGCGTATGAACCACTCCTTGTCCTCGAGATCCGGCACCGCGGGCCCCACCGAGAGCACGGGACAACGCGCGTGCCTCAGCAACGCTTCCGCGTCCGAGCCGAGCAGAAAGCGGTCCAGGCCTTTCCTGCCGTGGCTTCCCAGGACAATCAAGTCGACGTTGAATTCCTTGATCGCGGAAAGGAGCTGGTCGTAAAGCGGCCCGGTAAGTGAGATGGCAGCGCCCGATAGCCCTCGGAAACCAGCGCGTCGCCACTCTGCTTCAGTTGTTCCTGATGCATAGCCTGGATCTCAGACCCATCGATCCACGCTGCTTCCGGCGGAGTGATGAGATTCAGCGGCGGATCCACATGAACCAGCAGCAGCTCTGAGTTCCCCTGCTTTGCTATGGTCTTGGCGTACTCCAACGCACGTTGCGAAACGTCTGAGAAGTCTGTTGGAACGAGGATGTGCTCGAAGGTAACGGCGACGGGATTCATGGTAGTCATAAGTGCCCCTCCTGCTGGGACCAAACACCCACCCGGATGTACTGGGTGGCCTACCAAACAACCTAGTGCGTCCGTGGATCAGCTGGCTGTGACAGAAATCACAGTGGCTCTCCAGCGGTCCAGGCGTCGGTCCATCGCCCCGCGTGCCGGCTGGCGGGCAGCGCCGCGACGATCACTGACGCGGAATGAGACGATCCCATCGTCTCGGCGACGGCATATCGTCTCCGCTTGTCGTCATCCACTCCCCAATCAGGTAGGCACCGCGACTCTAACTCATCTGTTTTCAATATATCTCAGAGACTTCATCGCGTTTCCCTGCCTGGTACTCAATGTGCTGTATAGCAAGGCAACGAAGGTTAAACATGTGCTGAGAATCTCGATGAAAGACGATGCGATCGCGGCAACACTCAAGGTTGAAGGCAAGGTAGTCGGCCCGTGGGCGATCGAATTAGGAGAAACCTGGCACGACCTCTGGGACGCGGCAAGACAGAAGCGGTTGCGATTAGACATTCGCGGCGTGACCTTCGCCGATCAGAAGGGCACCCAGATTTTTCGGGAAATTGTCAGAGCGACCGGTGCGGAAGTGATCGCCGACTCGCCCCTAACCCGGTACTTTGCCAACCAGGCTGCGGCCAAGACTGTGCCCGACACAGAGGAGATCTGATATGCCTGCCACATGCGAACGAAACTCGACGTCCACTTGCGAAATCTGCCAACTGAAAGACAGCGGCTTCCTGTGCCATCTCAGCGACATCGCGGCAAAGGAATTCGAAGCGATCAAGTCCTCCTCTTTTTATCCCGCTGGATCCCCATTGTTTCTTGAGCAGGAGCAGGCCAGAGGTATCTTTCTGCTCTGCTCCGGAAAGGTCAAGCTGTCGGTCAGCTCAAGGGGTGGAAAGACCTTGATCCTCCAGCTTGCCGCGCCCGGGGGAAATACTCGGGTTAAGCGCATCGATGTCTAACATTCCCTACGAAGTCAGCGCCGAAGCGCTTTACCCATCCCGAATCGCATTTATTCGTCGTGAAGACTTCGTCCATTTTGCCAACCGCTTTCCAGAGGTGTACCAGGCTGTCATCAGACAGCTGAATTCTCAGTACACCCGTGCCTGCGAGCAGTTGCGTACGGTAGGCCTATCTACAAGCGCAAACGAGAAAGTGGCCCGCTTGTTCCTGCACTGGTTTTCTGAAGAAAAGCAGACGTCTGAAGGGGCACAGATCAAAATGGCATTGACCCACGAGCAGATCGCCGAATGTGTAGGTTCTACCCGTGAAACCATCACGCGGACGTTAAGCGAATTCAAGAACAAGCATCTGGTGACTCTCAAAGGAACCACAGTGACCATACCCAGCCGCTCTGCTTTGCAGGCGGTCTGCGGAGATTGAAGCCGGAAAGAACCGCAGACCGCCCTTGCTTCACCCTTTTCATCCATCGGCCGCAGACCCCAGCTGTTACAGTCCACTACTTTCCTCTTGAACTGGTTTTTACAATGTCAGCAGCGTATGCTCGTGATCGGATTGTAAGCGGGCTGCTGATGATTCCTGGCTAGCACCTCCTACGCCTCTCTACTTATGCTTTCTATTGCGGATTTGGCCAAGAGAGATGCTTCTGAACACACACTGGCGCTCTTCAAGGAGCTCTTCAGGGCGTCGCCTGACGCGATTCTGGTAACCGACAGCGCTGGTCGTATCTCCACTGTGAATCCAGCGACGGAGCGGCTTTTCGGCTATGGCGAAACAGAGCTGATTGGGAGCCTGGTCGAGACTCTCATCCCTGAACGATTTCGCGGCCGGCATCCCCAACACCGGAGTACTTATGCAGCCGCGGCCAGCGTGCGTCCGATGGGAACAGGTCTTGAACTTTACGGCCTGCGAAAAGACGGGAGTGAGTTTCCGGTTGACATTATGCTCAGCCCGGTCGAGGCCGGCGGCGAACGCCTCGTTTTAACGGTGGTGCGAGACATCACCGAGCGCAAGCAGGCGGAGATAGCCCTTCGCCGCAGCGAAGAGCGATTTCGTCTGCTGGTGGAAGGGGCCAGAGATTATGCGATCTTCATGCTCGATCCGGAAGGAAAAGTCGCTACTTGGAATTCCGGGGCGGAACGAATCAAGGGGTATTCGGCGGACGAAATTATCGGCCAGCATTTCTCCAGATTCTATCCCCAGGAAATCGTCGAGCGTGGAAAGCCGCAGCATGAGTTGGAGGTGGCCGCCGCCGAGGGCCGATTTGAAGACGAAGGGTGGAGGATCCGCAAAGATGGCTCCCGCTTTTGGGCTAATGTCATCATTACCGCGTTGCGGGGGCAAGACGGCCGGCTCCTCGGCTTCTCCAAAGTCACACGTGACTTCACCGATCGCAAGAACGCGGAAGAATCGCTGGTGCTCGAACTCGGCAAGGCGGGTTGGGCTAATCCGGACATCCGGCAGATGTTGGCAGCGATTGAGGCGAGCATTCAGCGGTTGATCCCGCACGATTACGCGACCATTGCGCTTCATGACCCCAGCAGTCCTCACCAACTGCTGGTGCAGGAACTGCCTTCGTCGAGTGAACCGAAAATTCTTGACGAGCACGTGATCCCGCTCGAAGGAACGCCGGACGGCTGGGTTTTTAGCAACCAGGAACCAATTCTGATGGACCCAGATCGACACGAAGAATGCCGGGCAACCCACCCAGCAACTCAGGGCCGGCATTCATTCGGGTTGCTGGGTTCCTCTGAACTGCCGGGGTGAAGTCATCGGCGCCCTGTTCGTGGGCAGCCGGCACAAGACGGTCTTCGATAAACGCGAAGCCGAGATACTTCTCCAGGCGGGCGCCCAGATCGCGGCAGCGATCAAGATTGACCACGGTTTCCGCCGCATGGTCCAGCTGAGCGGCAAGTTGAAAGAAGAGAAACGTTATCTCGAAGAAGAGCTGCGCACGGAGTACAACTTCGAGGAAATCGTAGGCGAAAGCCGCGGATTTGAAAACCGTGTTGAAGCAGGTGGAAACGGTTGCTCCAACTGGCGCAACCGTGCTGATCCTGGGTGAGACCGGGACCGGTAAGGAGTTGATCGCGAGGTCGATTCATAGAATCAGTCCGCGGCGTGACCGGACCTTCGTGAAGTTGAATTGCTCGGCAATTCCGTTTGGCCTATTGGAGAGCGAGCTCTTTGGCCACGAAAAAGGCGCTTTCACCGGCGCGATCTCACAGCGCATCGGACGACTGGAATTGGCTCATATGGGCACGCTGTTCCTGGACGAGATCGGGGACCTGCCGCTGGAACTGCAGCCCAAGCTCTTGCGTGCTCTGCAGGAGAAGGAGATAGAGCGGCTTGGGCGGCAGGAGAACGATTCCGGTGGATGTTCGTCTTATCGCCGCCACCAACCGCGACCTTACCCAGATGGTCAAAACCGGCGAGTTTCGCAGTGATCTCTACTACCGCCTGCGGGTCTTCCCCATCACCCTCCCGCCGCTCCGCGCAAGGACCTCGGACATTCCGCTGCTGGTGAATTATTTCGTCAACAAACATGCCCGGCGCATGAACAAGCCCATCAACTTGATTCCGGAAGAGACCATGGCCGCGCTGGTTGCGTGGCCATGGCCCGGCAATGTAAGGGAGTTGGAGAACTTCATTGAGAGAGCCGTCATTCTGACCCCCGGATCGACCCTGCGCGCCCCTCTGGCCGAACTGGAAAAGGTTGAAGAGGAAACGGCACCATGTCTGATCCGAATTTTCACGCTGCCGAGCGGGAACACATTCTGCGTGTGCTCAGGGAAGCAAAAGGAATGATCGGCGGAAGTGGCGGAGCGGCGGAGAAGCTCGGGCTGAAGCGGACGACGTTGAACTCCAAACTCAGGAAGCTGGGCATCGAGAGAAGCGACTACATTTAGCTGTATGGCCAAGCTCGCGATCTTCCGACGTTTCAGTTAAAGGACGCTAGCTTCACTGCAGGGTCTGGCATACGCGAGGCCTACTCTCGAATGGTAAGCACCGGACAAGTGCTGCTGCTGATCACTTGGAACGCGACCCCGGTTTTGAAATTGTCGTACCAGTGTGATGTTTTGCGCGTTCCCAGCACGATGAGATCGGCTTTCACACGCTGGGCGAGCAGCAGAATGCCATCCGTCGCCACCCCGTGCTCGAGAACACATTCCGGCTCGCACCATTCCCGGGCCACGTCGGGAATCAGTTTCCTGAGCGCGCTGTTAAATCGATCGTTCAGTTCCTGGTCATTCATTTGATCGTTGCCCTCTGGCAGCACGTGGCAGAGATAGAGATGGGCGCCGAAATCCTGGGCAAACGATGAGAGCAAACACGCACGCTTTCGCAGCCTCCGGAGAGAAATCCGTGGCATAGACGATCCGCTGAAAATTTATCGGCTGCTTTGGCGCGCGGCACGGCAGGGCCCGATGGCCAGAATAGGACACTTGGCCTTGATGAATCAGCTCTTCCGCGGTCGATCCAAGGACCAGCCGGGCCAGGCCTTTGTGGCCCCGGGTGCCGATCACCAGCAGGTCGATGGATCCTGTCCTGGGCCGCCTGCAGAATCTCTGCAGCCGGGTCGATCCCTTCGCATAGGACGGTCTCGACCCGTATCTTCTCCGAAACCAATTCGCTGCCCAGGCGGGCGAGAGATTCTTCTCCAATCCTGCGAAAGATGTCGATGCTGAGACCGGCGTCCGGGGCCTTGAATGCCGCGCCGAGATCGACCACATGCATCAGGCGAACCTGCGATTGATAGCGAGCAGCAAGGGCTTGCACATAAAGCCTGGCGGTCTCGGCGCTGGGCGAGAAGTCTGTGGCAAACAGAATCGTATCCAGGCTCACCGCAATCTGATTTCCAACGATCGTCATATAGAAACTCCTCTATGCTTCCATGAGAACTGGCAGGGATCGTAATTACCGGACAATGCGCCTGGCGAATGGTGGCGCTTACCACGCCATCGGGACAGTCGATCATCCGGCTACCACTGCGATGCAGCTCGAAGAGAATCAGAGAGGATGCGACTTGCTGCACGCGCAGCGATGGCCTCGTCCGCTCGCCCATGGACCACGGTCCAACTCACAGGGATACCTCGTTCGCGCAATTCGCTGAGTCCAGTCTTCGCGGCGTTCCTGCGAGATCTGAGTAGATACCTCCTTCTGGGTAGCATCAACGACGCGCACGAACTCCAGGTCTGGCTCCCATCGCGGGCGGCAAGATGGACGGCAAAAGCGAGAACATTGCCGAGGTATCGAGCGAACTGGTAGCGCAGAGGATGCGCTGAATGGGGGCAGCCTCGCGATCGCCGAGAAGCGCTAGCGGTCCCTAGAACGAATACCGGGCAATGCGGCTGCGATCAGTTGCTCGGCGGTGGAGGGCGATACCCGTGGATTGATGGTAATCAGGTTGGTGGCACTCATCTGATTTCTCCCTTTCAAGCTGAAGCCTAGACCTCGAGAACGTTGAATGCTGTGACGGATTCACGCGTTGCTGGTCTTCAGCCGCGCTGGGCAGCCGGCATCCGAACATTCCTGCAACATTCCCCGGAATACCCTCTTAATTCGGGAGCACCTCTGTTGCCCCTCTCCCTTTCGAGCCGCATGGTGCAAGCAGCGGCAGCCCGTTACCATCGGAACCTATCTCAAATCTGGAAGAGCAATTTGGACATAGCCAGAAGAACTCCGAATGGAACATCCGCCCAGCGCCGGTTTCCAACTGATAAACTGAGCCTTGCCGCAGATAGCGCAGCTCCTGGTTGCACGCCGAATTGAAGCAATATCCAATCATGAGTCTCCTCTACGTTCAGTCACGAGTTCTGTGACGGACGTACGCTGGCATCTGCCGGATGCACCTTAGGCAATCTCCAGTCGCGTACCGTGTGGCAATCACGATCAGCGGTGGGCAGGGACGGTGCGACCTGCAATTCAGGCAGCTTTTTTCGATAGCATTGACAGAGAGCGATACGACACTTCTCAAGACCCTGGTTTGCCATTCCGGTCATCTCCAGTCCGTATTCTGGAGTCGGCGGGAAGCGCGTCTGTGATCCTGGTCACGCATCGGTCTGGCGATGATGCGAAACAGGGCGCAGCGCATCGAATGACGTCCTGATTAGAAATTTGGAAGGGGTATGTTCCGAGCTTGCGAGAATGCTGCGCAACCGGGATATAAGATAGTTTCATTTGATGGTCGGGACGGGCAGATTTGAACTGCCGACCCCTCGCACCCCAAGCGAGTGCTCTACCAGGCTGAGCCACGTCCCGACGGCAAAATTACCCTCTTGAGTGTACACGACTGGGGGCGGTTCCTGGAAAGGCTGCGTGCGCCGGCTCGACGTCAATCCTAGTGAGCAGGCGGGACGTATTCCTTGGGCAGCGCCGATCCTTCGCCGAAGAAGTACTCCTGCATCTGCTCCACCAGGAACTCCTGCGCTTCCCGGGTCCAGGGCTGCAGGCGATACTCGTTGAGCAGCATCTTCTGCCGCTCGATCCACTCCGACCAGGCCTTCTTCGATACCTGGTTGTAAATCTTCTGACCAAAGTCACTGTCAAATGGAGCCTCGTCGAGGCCCTCCATCTCTTGCTTGTAGCGCGCACAAACTACCATGTGTGGCATGGAATCTCTCTCCGAAAATATCGCTTGCTTCATTGTAAGAGATAAGCGGCCCTAGCTGCGCTTCTTGCCCGGGCGCTTGTTTTTCGCCCTCTGCTTTCCTTTGCGCAGCACCTTGTTCCTGGGGGGAACGTAGGGATGGGCCTTGCCGCTGGACTTGAGTTTGGTCTTAGCCTTGGCGGGACGGCCCAGGCGCACCGGCGCAACTTCCTCCAGGATGGAAAATTGTAACCGCCGCTGCACGGAGTCCACGCGGTCGAGAACCACCCGCACCCGGTCGCCCATGGAATAACGCCGGCCGGAGTGCTCTCCCATAATCTGGCGCGTGTTCTCGCGGAAGGTGTAGTGGTCGCCCTGCAGGCTCATGATGGGCACCAGGCCCTCGATAAAGAGGCTGTCGAGTTCGACAAAGCAGCCGTACTTGGTCACGCTGAGGATCATGGCGTCGAAGTCGTCGCCGAGGCGGTCCTGCATGAATTTGACTTTTTTCCACTCCATCAGCTCGCGCTCGGCATCCTCGGCGCGGCGCTCCGCCTGGCTCGATTCATAGGCAATGCCGGCAAGCTCGACTTCGCTGAGCGGAGCAGCCTGGTGCGCGACTCCTGTTCCCGCGAAGCTTTGTTCTGCGCTGCCGGCTCGCTTCGCGAGTACACCGATGCCGCTCTCCCCGGAGGCCAGGACCGCCTTGGCGATGCGGTGGACGATGAGGTCCGGGTAGCGGCGGATGGGCGAAGTGAAGTGGGTGTAACAGGGCGCGGCCAAGGCGAAGTGGCCCTCGTTCTTTTCGCTGTAACGCGCCTGGCGCAGGGAACGGAGCATGAGATGGGCGAGGATGCGCTCCTCGGGCTTGCCCGCTATCTTGAGCGCCAGCTGCTGATACATGCGCGGGGTGACGGCGATATCCTCCGCGATTTCATACTGGCGAGGCTGGTGGCCGCGGCCCGGCTGCGCGGCCTCTCTGCTCGCGCCGCTCCGACTTCATGGTCACGCGCTTCACCGGCAATGGACCCAGGCCAAGGGAGTAGCCAAAACTGGCAGCCACGGCTTCAAATTCGGCCACCCGGCGGGGTTCCGGCTTTTCGTGAATTCGATACAGCGACGGTACGTCGAGGTTCTCGAGCCAGGAGGCCACGCACTCGTTGGCGGAGAGCATGAACTCTTCGATCAGGCGGTTGGCCCAGCTGCGCTCGGAACGAACGATGCTCTGCATGGCTCCCTGGGAATCAAATTCGATGACCGGCTCGGGCAAGTCGAAATCAATCGACCCGCGGCGCTGGCGCTTGCGGTTCAGCAGCCGCGCGAGTTCATACATGCGTTCGAATTCCGGAACCAGCGGAGCGAATTGCTCCCGTGCTTTCTGATCGCCGCTGATGACTGCGTGCACCTGGGTGTAGGTCATGCGGGCGGCCGAGCGGATGACGCCCGGGGTGACCTCGTAGCTGAGAATCTCGCCCTCCGGATCGATCATCATGATGCAGGAGAGAACCAGGCGATCTTCCCCCGGACGCAGGCTGCAGATGTCGCTCGAAAGCTCCTGCGGGAGCATAGGGACGGCGCGATCGGGAAAATAGACCGAGGTGCCGCGCAGGCGCGCTTCGAGATCGAGCGCCGAACCGGGGGTCACATATTGCGCGACATCGGCGATGTGGACCTGCAACTCCCAGGTGCCGCTCGCCGTGTTGGCGGACGAAAACGGCGTCATCGAAGTCCTTGGCGGTTTCGCCGTCGATGGTAACGATCGGCAGCTCGCGAAAATCGCGGCGGCGGGCGGCTTCCTCCTGGTCCAGGTGGGCGGCGGCGCGCGCCTCCTCCAGAACATTGGGAGGGAAAACATGGGGCAGATGATGCTTGCGGATGACGATTTCGACGTCGACCCCGAAATCGTCTTCCCGGCCCAGAACCTCGATGACCCGGCCGCGCGCGGGACGCGAGGGCGTCGGCCAGTCGGTGATTTCTACGTCCACCACCATACCCTCCAGGCTCGTGAGGGTCTCGAAACGATTCTGGCGGGCCGATATTCTCACTAACGACGCGATGCGGAGTTGCGCTGCCTGTCGCCGGCGCTTGCTCCAGGCCAAAGGGGATGAGGATGGGCTGGGTCACCCGCTCATCGAGCGGGGTTACCGTGTTTCCCGGCGCATGCTCGTGAAGCGCATAATGAAAGATGCCGACCACCGTGGGGTTGCGGCGGGTGAGGACCCTGGCGATGCGCCCGCTGCGCCGGCCGTCGGCTCGGGGCGGCGCAAGTTCCACCAGGACCTGGTCGCCTTGCATGGCGCCATTCATCTCGTTGGGAGGAATAAAGATGTCGTCGTCACCGCCAGCCTGGCGGGTTTCCGGCCGCACAAAGCCAAAGCCGTCGCGATGCACATCCAAACGGCCGGCGAGCAGGTTGTTGCGCGTGGCTGCCTGGGGAAGCGCCCAGTGATCGCGGTCAGACTTGACCAGTTCGCCGCGGGCGGTCATGCGGTCGAGCTGTTCCAGCAGCATGCGGCGTTCGCGCCCGCCACCCAGCCCCAGTTCGCGAACCAGCTGCTTGTAGCCGGCGCGCTGGCCGGCGGAACGCTCAATACGGTGGAGGAGTTCGCGGTCAGTCATTCCCGGTACATTGGTGCGGATTACGAGCAAGTCGCACGAAAGGCCATGCCTTTGTTGATACTAATGGGTCAGCCACCCCGGAACTCCGAAAGTTTCGGAATGGGGGATTTCAATTTTGCGCCAAGCGTGATTAAGATGCAGAGAAGAGCAAGGATTGCGCGGCTTGCACGGCTTTAGCCGGGCAGGCAAATGAGAAGGAAACCAACAGCTCCGCCTGATTTGCCCTGAAATGCGGAAACAGATCCGCAGGGTTGTTCGGGGGCCTGTATCCAGAAGTAAACGAAAGGAAGTACAAAAGAGATGTGGAAACCGAACCAACCTGGAAGTCCCTCGCAGTCCCCTAGCACGGAGCCAACGCGTCCGTCCGTACCCACGACTGCAAGCCACGAACCAACCACCACGCGTACTTCCAGCACCTCACCCGCATCGCCGGCAGCCGCCGATCAGGCCACGATTGGCAAGAGCCTGGTAGTCAAGGGCGAAGTGACGGGTTCCGAGTCGTTGTACATCGACGGCAAGGTCGAAGGCGCGATCAACCTGCCTGGCAACCGGGTTACCGTGGGCCGCAATGGACAGGTGTCCGCGAATATCTCTGCCCGTGAAGTGGTGGTACTGGGCAAGGTACGCGGCAACATCAATGCCAGCGACCGGGTAGACATCCGCAGTGAAGGTTCCTTGACCGGGGATGTGATTGCACAGCGCATCAGCATCGAGGATGGCGCCTTCTTCAAGGGCGGCATCGACATCCGCAAGCCGGGTCAGGGAAAAGAAGGCGGGGCGCCTGTGAACATGTCCAACGCCGACTCGCAAAAGGCCGCTGTCGCCGTCCAGGCGTAGACAAGCGCGACTTCAGAGCACGGGCAGCACCGGTCCTTAGCCGGCGCTGCCCGTGTTGTGTCTGCAAGCTCGACTTCATTCCCGAAACTGGCTTTCACGGCACGCCACGATCATGCAGCGTGGTGAAACTCGGCTGCAGCCAGGATCGTACAAAAGGAACAGCAGATCGCCTCCACTGGCCGCTACGCTCCGGTCGAGGATGACAATTCAGTCGAGAAAACCGTCTCCCCTGCGGTCCCAATCGAATTGTCATCCCGACAACGTGAGCGTAGCGGAGCTCGAGGGACCTGCTGTTCTAATTTCGAGGCTGTCACCCTGTGTGATCTGCAGTGCAGCCCTCCTGAGAAAAGCCTCCGGTTAGAATTGGATCAGGCATGATCCTCCCCTTCGTCCGCGAGCTGCTCACGGACCTGGAACACTGTGCACCCTTTGAGCGCGTACGAAGGCACCTGGCCCTCGCTGCGGGGCGCAAACGTGTCTCCGGACTTACCGCCACCGCGCGCGCCCTCTATCTGCCGCTCTTCGCCCGGGCTGCCCAGTCACCGGTGGTGGTGATCGTCGCCGACAATAAGGCCGCCGATACGCTCCAGCTCACCCTGCGCGCTGCCTGTGAGCTCACCGGAGCCATCGAACCCGAGCGCGTGCTCCGCATGCCGGCTCACGATGTTTTGCCCTTCGAAAATATGTCGCCTCACCCGGATGTGCAGGAGCAGCGCGCCTCCGTGCTGTGGAAGATCGCGACCGGCGCGGCTTCGATCGTGATTGTTCCGGTGGAGGCGGCCAGCATGCGCGTCTTCCCGGCGGATTACTATGCCAACCTCGGGCGAGTCCTGCGCCGCGAAGAAGAGATCGACATGGACGAGCTCACCACCCACCTGGCGAGCGTGGGCTACAGTCCCATGGACATCGTCGAAATGCCGGGCCAGTTTACCCGCCGCGGCGGCATCTTCGATGTCTACTCCCCGGAAGCGGACCGGCCGGTCCGCATGGAGCTGTTCGGGGACGAGATCGAATCCATCCGCAAATTCGAGCCGGACTCGCAACGCTCGTCCACCGCCATCGACGAGACCTGGCTGCTGCCGCTGACCGAAACTCCAGTCTCTGAGGAACTGCTGGCCGCCGTGCACCAGCGCCTGACGGGAAGCCGTCTGGATGCCGGAGACGACCCGGAACTGCTGAGCCGGGCGCTGACCGCCGGCGGCGTGAGCGTTTTTCCCGGATGGGAGTTTTTCTGCCCCGTGGCAGGCGCCGACCGGACCCTCTTCGATCTGTTTCCCAAGGTGCAGGTTCTGCTGGAAGAGCCGGCCATGGTCCGCAACCAGCTGGACCGCTGGTGGAACAAAGTCGAGCAGCGGCATGAACGCAGCGGTATCGGTTCGCTGATCACTCCCGACGACATTTATCTTTCGCCCGCCCGAACTGCTGGCCAAGATCTCCGTCTTTGCCCGGCCTGGAGATGGATCAGCTGGGCGCGGTGGACGTTCTGGAAGATGACGTCAACCCCATGGACGAGATCGCCTTCTCTTCCCGTCCAACCCTGCGTTTCCACGGTTCGATCCCGGCGTTTCTGCAGCAGATCAAGTCGCTGGCGGAGCAGGAAACACGCATGCTGCTGGTGGCGCCGAACCATGGAGAGGTGGAACGGTTAGCCGGCATGCTGCGGGAGTACGGCCAGCCCTACCGGCTGGGCAGCCGCGCCCAGGCCCCGGGAGGCGAGCAGGCATACGACGAATCCAGTCATCTGGCCGGCGATTTTCGCACCCCGGTGATCGTGCAGAGCGCGATCTCGAGCGGCGTCAGCCTGCCGGACAGCAACCTGGTGATCTTCGGGGCCAATGACTTTTCCGATGAAGCGGACGTGGCGGCTCGTCCGCATGCCCAGAAAGTCGAAGTCAAAGACGGCCGCCTTCGTCTCTGACTTTCGCGACCTGACGGTTAGCGACTACGTGGTGCACGTGGAGCATGGCATCGCCCGCTACATGGGATTGAAGGAGATCGAGCAGGACGGCATCAAGGTGGAATTCATGGTGCTGGAGTTTGCCGAGCAGGCGCGTCTCTACGTTCCGCTTACCCGGCTCGACCTGATCCAGAAATACCGTTCCACCGACGCCGGCCCGGCGCCCGTGCTCAACCGTCTGGGCAGCCAGCAATGGGCCAAGACCAAGGCGCGGGTGCGCAAGGCCATGCAGGACATGGCCGATGAGCTGCTCAAGCTCTACGCCCAGCGCAAGGCGGCCCAGGGGCATGCCTTTCCCGCGGACAACGAATTCCAGCGCGAGTTCGAAGACGCCTTCGATTACAACGAGACCGAGGACCAGATCTCGGCCATTGCCGACATCAAGCGCGACATGGAATCGCCCCTGCCCATGGATCGCCTGCTGGTGGGCGACGTGGGCTACGGCAAGACCGAAGTGGCCATGCGCGCCGCCTTCAAGGCGGTGCAGGACGGCCGCCAGGTGGCGGTGCTGACGCCCACCACGGTCCTCAGCTTCCAGCATTTCGAGACCTTCAAGAGCCGCTTCAAGCAGTTTCCGATCAACGTCGAGATGATCTCGCGCTTCCGCTCTCCCAAGGAGCAGAAGTCGATTCTGGAGCGGGTCGAGGCGGGCAAGGTCGACATCCTGATCGGCACCCACCGCCTGCTGTCGAAGGATCTGCACTTCCACAACCTGGGCTTGCTGGTGGTGGATGAAGAGCAGCGCTTCGGGGTGCGCCACAAGGAGCGGCTGAAGCAGATGCGGCGGGAGATCGATGTGCTGGCCATGTCGGCCACGCCGATTCCCCGCACCCTGCACATGTCGCTGGTCGGCTTGCGCGATATGAGCGTGATCGAGACGCCGCCCAAGGATCGCATGGCCATTCAGACGGTGGTGGCCAGGTTTGACGAGAAGCTGATTCGCTCCGCCCTGGAACTCGAATTGGAGCGCGGCGGCCAGGTCTACTTTGTGCACAACCGGGTAGAAACCATCTACGAGATCAGCGCCAAGATCCGGGAGCTGGTGCCCCAGGCTCGCGTGGCTGTCGGCCATGGCCAGATGAGCGAAGGTGAGCTGGAGCGGGTGATGCTGGCCTTCATGCACGGGGAATACGATGTGCTGGTGGCGACCACCATCATCGAGAACGGGCTCGATATTCCGCTGGCCAACACCATCCTGATCAGCCGCGCCGACCGCCACGGGCTCTCCGAGCTCTACCAGCTGCGGGGAAGGGTCGGCCGATCCAACCGCCGCGCCTATGCCTACTTGCTGATTCCCCCGGAGCAGGAGCTGACCGAGATCGCCCGCCGCCGCCTGGCCGCGCTGAAGGAGTTCTCCGACCTCGGCGCCGGCTTCAAGATCGCCGCCCTCGATCTCGAACTGCGCGGTGCGGGCAATATGCTGGGCGGGGAGCAGAGCGGCCACATCGAGGCCGTGGGCTTTGAAATGTACACCAGCATGCTGGAGCACGCGGTCAACGAGCTGAAAGGCGAGGAGCTGCCGCAGCGGGCGACCACGCAGCTCAACCTCGGCATCAGCCTGCGCATCGACGAAAACTACATCGAGGAAGAAAACCAGCGGCTGCGCATCTACAAGAAGATCGCCGGCGCGCAGGATGAGGGCATGCTGGGCGAAGTTCGGGCTGAGCTCGAAGACCGCTACGGCGAGCTGCCCGTCAGCGTGCACCATCTGCTGGAGGCGGCCAGCCTTCGCCTGCAATGCGAGCGGACGGGAGTGGCGCAGGTGGATCGCAAGCGCGATCAGATCCACATCCGCTTTACCGGCCAGGCCAATATCGATCCCGGCCGGCTGATGAAGCTGGTGGCGCAAAATGCGAAGAAAGGTGCGCAGTTTACGCCCCAGGGAGTGCTTCGTTTTCCGCTCAAGGCGACCGAGCCAGGGGATGTACTGGATGAGATACGGGCTCTGCTGGAAGCCTGGCGGCAAGCGAAGAGGCCGAGGTGGCGGCCCCGCATCAGCGTAGGTAAGACGTTCAGATAGACGGAGAAAACCATGCGCTTGCAGTGGGAAACGGATCGTGATCGTGCTGGTCGGGCTGGCGGCGGCCACCGGCTGCTCCCGCAAGACACCAGCCGCCAGCTAGCGCAGGCCCCAGCCGGCGCGGCCGACTTCGCTGCGTAAGCTGGCCGATGAATATTTCGACCAGGTCTACTTTCATTACGCCCCGTCGAACGGCACACTGCAGGGCTTTCACCAGTACGACGCGCAGCTGGAGGATTACTCGCGCGCCGCGGTCGATCGGGAGACGGCTGACCTGGAGCGGTTCGAAGCCAAATTTGCTGCTATTCCGGCCGGCCAGCTCGATTTGACCAGCCAGGGCGATCTGGAACTGCTGCTGGGGAACATTCACAGCACGCTGCTTGCGCTGAACACCATTCGCTTATGGGAGAAAGATCCAGACCAGTATTCGAGCGGAATCTCCAATAGCGCTTTCGTGCTGATGGAGCGCACCTTCGCCCCGCCCGACGATCGGTTGCGCTCGCTGGTGGCGCGGGAAAAGCAGATGCCGGCAGCGCTGGACGCCGCCCATCAGAATCTCAAGAACCCGCCTCGCATTTATACCGAGATAGCCCTCGAACAACTGCCCGACATCATCTCTTTCTTTCAATCGGATGTCCCCGCAGCCTTTCGAGCAAGCGCGGAACGAGCAACTCAAGAGCGAGTTCGCTCAGTCGAACAGCGCCGTCATCGCGGCGCTCAAAAGCTATCAGAGCTGGCTCCGGAAAGACGTTCTTCCCCGCTCCCATGGCGACTTCCGCTTTGGCGCGGACACCTATGCGAAGATGCTGCTCTACGACGAGATGGTGGACACGCCGCTCCCCAGGCTGCTCGAGATCGGCTATGCGGACCTGCACAAGAACCAGGCGGAGTTCAACCGCATTGCCAAGCGAAGTCGAGCCCAACCGGACAGCCGCGCGAAGTGCTGGCGGAATTGGGCCGCGACCATCCCGCGCCCGATCATCTGCTGCAGAGTTTTCGCGACACGTTCCAGGGGTTGATCCAGTTCATCGAGCAAAAGCACATCGTCGACATTCCTTCGCAGGTGCGGCCCACTCTGGAAAACACGCCGCCTTTCATGCGCGCGACCACGACCGCATCGATGGATACGCCGGGGCCCTTTGAGAAGGTCGCGACCGAAGCTTACTTTAATGTGACCGTGCCTGATGCGCACGCATAGTCGAGCAAGAGACCGAACAGCTCATGGCCGCAGTTCAACCGGGGAACGATCATCAGCACTGCCAGTTCATGAGGCTTATCCGGGGCACTACGTACAGTTCCTCTGGGTGCCGCAGGCGCCCAGCACGGTGCGCAAGCTTTTGGGGGCCTCTTCCAATGACGAAGGCTGGGCGCACTATTGCGAGCAGATGATGCTGGACGAGGGCTACGGCCAGCCGGGCACGGGTGCACGCGATGCCCGGGATGCCAAAATGATTCGCCTGGGACAACTGCAGGACGCGCTGCTGCGCGATGCCCGATTTGTTGTAGGGCATCCAGATGCACACCGGACAGATGACGTTCGATCAGGCGGTAAGATTCTTTGTAGACGAAGGCTATCGAAACACCTGCAGGCGGCTTAGTCGAGACCAAGCGCGGGACAACCGATGCAACCTATCTCTATTACACATTGGGCAAGCTGCAGATTCTCAAGTTGCGCGCCGATCTGGAGAAGAAGGAGGGCGCGCAGTTTTCGCTGCAGCGGTTCCACGACGACTTTCTCAAGCAGGGATTTCCGCCCATCAAGCATCGTCCGCCGCGCGCTTCTGGGGGACACGTCGCCTACGCTCTAACTTTTCCCTGCATCCTAAATACGCGGAACTGGATGTCGCTCTCACTGTAAGACTGGACTGGAGCATCAAGAGATGAAAGACAGAGTGCGCAAAGCAGTTTTTCCGGCAGCCGGCCTCGGCACACGTTTTTTGCCGGCGACCAAAGCGCTGCCCAAGGAGATGTTGGCGCTGGTAGACAAGCCCCTCATCCAATACGGGGTGGAAGAGGCCATTGCGGCGGGCTGCGAACAAATCATCATCGTTACCGGCAGGAACAAGGCAGAAATTGAAGACCACTTCGACATCAGCTTTGAGCTGGAGCAGCTGCTGGAGAAGCGGGGCAAGACCGAACTGCTCGCCATGACCAGGCAGATATCGCACATGGCGCGGATCGCGTATGTCCGGCAGAAAGAGGCCATGGGGCTGGGACACGCCGTGCTGATGGCACGCGACCTGGTGGGCGACGAACCATTTGCGGTAATTTTGCCCGATGACATCATTGAAGCCAAGGTGCCGTGCCTGCAGCAGATGATCGAGGTCTTCGAAAAAACGCAGTCCTCCATCCTGGCGACCCAGGTGGTGGACGGTGATTCCATCTCTGCCTACGGGGTGCTCGACTGCACTGCTCGTCGAAGGCAGCGAGCGCGTCTTCGACGTCAAGGGCCTGGTGGAGAAGCCGAAGCCGGAAGAGGCGCCTTCGCGAAACGCCATTATCGGGCGCTACATCCTCACCCCGAGGATTTTCGACGTGCTGGAAAAGACGCCGCTCGGCGCCGGCGGTGAACTGCAATTGACGGATGGCATCAGGGGCCTGCTGCAGCACGAAAAGGTCTATGGGTATAGTTTCGACGGCCTGCGCTTCGATGCCGGCGACAAGCTGGGCATGCTAAAAGCAACCGTGGAGTTTGCCCTGAACCACAACGAACTGGGGACGGCTTTTCGCGAGTATCTGAAATCGTTATCGATCTGACGGTGGACAGCAGGTCCCTCCACTGCGCTCCGCTCCGGTCGGGATGACAATTTGTCTTGGAGATGAGATCAACCGTTTCCAAACAGAATTGTCATCCCGACCGGAGCGGAGCGCAGTGGAGGGACCTGCTGTCCTCTTAACCCGCAACTAAATCGGACGCAAACGTGCAATATCCTTTAACCCGCAAAGACGACCAGATCGACGATTATCACGGGATCAAAGTCGCCGATCCTTATCGCTGGCTTGAAGACGACAACTCTGCCGAAACCCTCGCCTGGGTCAAGGCGCAAAATCAGGTAACCCTCGACTACCTGGAGCAGATTCCCTACCGTGCGCAGCTCAAGCAGCGCCTGCAGGAGCTCTATAACTACCCCAAGTACGGCATTCCCAGCCGCAGCGGAGACTACTACCTCTGGTCGAAAAACGATGGGTTGCAAAATCAGAGCGTGCTCTATGTGCAGAAAGGGTTGGAGGGTACGCCCCGGGTTTTACTCGATCCCAACCAGCTCTCTCCCGACGGCACGGTGCGCCTCATGGCGGGAGAGGCTTCCCGGGATGGGCGCTACTTTGCCTACTACCTTTCCAGCGGCGGCTCGGATTGGCTGGATGGTCACGTTCTGGAAATAGAAACCGGAAGCGTTCTTGAGGACCACCTCAAATGGCTGAAGGTGACGTGGCCTTGCCTGGTTCGGCGATGGGTTTCTTTTACAGCCGATACCAGCCACCCCAGGACGGGCACGATCTCTCTTCCCGCAACGACGGCCACCAGGTCTACTACCACCGCCTGGGCACAGCACAGGCAGACGACCGCGATGGTCTACGAGGATGAAACCCATCCCCAGCGATTCCACAT
This sequence comes from uncultured Acidobacteriaceae bacterium, assembly GCA_963757515.1. Classification (GTDB taxonomy): domain Bacteria; phylum Acidobacteriota; class Terriglobia; order Terriglobales; family Acidobacteriaceae; genus PALSA-350. The sequence continues at coordinate 217,453 of CAVWRV010000022.1, forward strand.
CCGTGCAGACCACAGAAGACGAACGGTTCGCGATTCTGACCGTTTCTGAGCGCGGCCAGGGTAAGGACGGCAACGCACTGTTTTTCCGCGATCTCTCCGGGCAGGAGGCGGTCTTCACTCCGATTGTTGCCGAGGTGACCCACGACCGCTTTCAGGTGATCGACAATGTCGGCGACAAATTCCTCATCCTCACCAACCAGGACGCTCCCAACGGACGCGTCGCGCTTTACGATCCTCAAGCCGGCTGGCGAGACGTCGTGCCCGAAACCACGGACACGTTGAGCAGTGTTTCTACCCAAGGAGGCAAGCTCTTTGTCACCTATGCGCGCGATGTCACCTCGCATCCGTACGTCTATTCGCTCGACGGCAAGAGGGAGAACGCGATTGCGCTGCCGGGACCGGGAACCGCGGCCGGTTTTGGGGGACGGCGTGATGATACGTCCGCTTTCTATGCTTATTCCTCGTTCAACTACCCCAGCACGATTTTTCGCTACGACATCGCCGGCGCAGAATCCACTCTCTTCCGCGAGTCGGCGATCAAAGGCTTCAAAGCGGAAGACTACGAGACGAGTGCAGGTGTTCTACCCCAGCAAAGACGGCACCAGGATGCCCATGTTTCTGGTTTTCAAGCGCGGATTGAAGCTCGACGGAAACAATCCCACCCTGCTCTACGGATATGGCGGCTTCAACGTCACCGTTGCTCCGGAGTTCAATCCGCTGCGCCTGGCCCTGCTGGAGCAAGGGTTTGTTTATGCTTCGGCCAATCTGCGGGGCGGCGGGGAATACGGCGAGACGTGGCACCAGGCGGGGATGAAGCTGCAGAAGCAAAATGTATTCGATGACTTTATCGCCGCGGCAGAGTGGTTGATTGCCAACCACTACACCTCGCCTGGCCGACTCGCCATCTCCGGAGGCTCGAACGGCGGTCTTCTGGTGGGGGCGGTGATGAACCAGCGGCCTGATCTATTTCGCGCCGCCGTGCCCCAGGTTGGGGTAATGGATATGCTTCGGTTTCAGAAGTTCACCATCGGATGGAACTGGATCGCGGACTATGGCTCGAGCGACAATCCGGAAGAGTTCCAGGTGCTTTATGGCTACTCCCCACTACACAATATTCGTGCCGGCGTGACCTATCCGGCAACACTCATCACCACCGCAGACCATGACGATCGAGTGGTACCGGCCCATTCCTTCAAATACGCGGCTACTCTGCAGGAAAAGGCGAGCCCCGCTCATCCGGTATTGATCCGCATCGATACCCAATCCGGCCACGGGGCCAGCAACACCAGCAAAGCCCTCGACACCGCGGCGGATATTTATTCGTTCCTGATGTACAACCTCGGCGTCGAACCCCGGTGACAACCCGAATACATCAGAAGCAAAACGCCGCTTTTTAACCTCCTTCCAATGCTTTCCTGGATGCTTCCCGTCTATCAATAGAGGTACCGCGTACTCGTCGTGTGGTACCTTACCGTCGGAAATGGCATCTCCCAACCGGGCAGACCGAATCTATTATGAAGTTGGGGTGGCGATGAAAACCAAGGTCCAGGGCAAGAGCGCCGTTCTCCTCAAGATGCAGTCGCTGGGAACGCTGGTAGGGGAGTCTGCCTTCAGGCCCATGACCGGAGAATCGAAGAAGCCCGTCCTGGTTTCGCCGGAGGAGCTGGGGGTCACGTTTATTGGCCACTCCTCGTTCCTGGTCCAGATCGCGCGGACGTAAGCTGCTGATCGACCCGGTATTCGCCGAGAGGCTGATCGCGCTGCGCCGCCTGCGCCGGCCTGGAGTCAAGATCAAGGATCTGCCCGCCATCGACATGGTGCTGCTTTCCCATGCGCATATGGATCACCTGAATCGGCCATCCTTGCGCCGGATCGTCGCCCACAACACCAAAGTGGCTGGCCGGGCGCCCATTGCCGTGGTGCCCTGGGGAGTGGAGGACCTGGTAAGCGACCTGGGTTTTGCCCGGGTGGTCACCCTGGAGTGGTGGCAAACCAAGTCGATTGGCGGCCTGGAGGTAACCATGACGCCCTGCAAGCATTGGGGAGCGCGCTTCTTCAAGGACACGCATCGGGGTTTCGGCGGCTACGTCATACGCGGCGGCGGTCATACCCTCTACCACTCCGGCGACACCGCTTATTTCGATGGCTTCGCCAAGATCGGCAAACGGCTCAAGCCAGAGGTTGCCTTGCTGCCCATCGGGGCTTACAGGCCCGACAGCTATCGTGGGGTCCACACCTGCCCTGAAGAGGCGCTGCAGGCTTTTCTCGATCTGGGGCGCGGCGGATGATCCCCATGCACTATGGCACTTTCCGGCTCTCCCAGGAGCCGATGGAAGAACCGGTGGAGCGCCTGATGGCCGCGGCCAGGCAAGCCGGGGTGGCAGGATCGGTTTGCGTGCTGCCGGAGGGGGAAACGGATGTGACCGAGCCGGTTACCGAACCGGCCCTTACCCGGCGCGCCGCCCAGGCGTGATCTGGGTCGCTGGAACCGGCCGCAGTCTCTGCCACATCCCGCGCAGCGCCTTGACCACCCACCGCACCATCAAAACGGAAACCAGCAGCAGCGCAATCGTGATGCTGGCGGCGGCCCAGGGATGCTGGGTGGCCAGCCATGTGATGCCCACCGCGGCTACGTCTTCACTGCTGCTCAAGGCAATATTCGACACCGGTTCCGGACTGGGAGTGACCAGCGCCCGCGCCGCCGTCTTGGACCCGTGTGCGGCCAGGGCAATCGCAGCCCCAATGCGGTGGCCAGCACCTGCATGCCGGGGGTCAGCTGGGTGGTGGCGCGGTAAGCCAGCAAAGCTGCGACCGGGACCCGGATAAAGGTATGCAGCGCGTTCCACAGCAGGTCGAAACCGGGAATCTTGTCGGCCACAAACTCCACCGCGAAGAGGGTTCCGCTCACCCCGATGATCCACCAGCTGGACAGCGTTTCCAGGCCCGGCGGCAAGACCACCCAATGCGCGTGCGCCAGCAGGCCCAGCGTCAGGACGGTGGCGTACACGTTGAGCCCGGCGGCGAAACTCGCGGCGATGACCAGTGCGGCAATGGTGCTCGGCGTAAAAGGCATGGGGTTGAATTCTACAGCCAGCCGAACCTTTTGAGCATCCACAGCACCATCGCGGTGGAGGCGACCATCGCCCCAACCACGATTTCGGTGCCGTGATCCGACTCCAGGAAGGGCAGGCCTTTCAGATTCATGCCGTAAATGCCGGAGAGGACCAGCGCAGGCAGTGCAACCGTGCTCAGCACCGTCAGCACCTTCATCACCTGGTTGGTGCGATTGGCAACGCTCGACAGGTATACGTCAAAGGTGTTGTTGAGCAGGTCGCGCAGCGTCTCTACCATATCCAGCAGACGCAGTGAGTGATCGTAAACGTCGCGAAAAAAGGGGTAGAGCTCAGGTTGGAGGATGGAGCCGGATTCCCGCTGCAGCGACATGCAGGCATCGCGGAGGTTAACCAGTATGCGGCGCAGCTCGATCAACTTGCGCTTCTGGTCGAAGAGATTCTCCAGTATCTGCAGGCGATGGATTGTCGAGAACGCTGTCCTGCAGCTCGTCGATCCGGTCATCGCTATGGTCGATGGAGACAAAGTAGGAGTCGACAATACTGTCCATGATCAGATAGAGCAGCTTGGATGGTATCTCGTCCGGCCCGGCCTTTCGGGCGCGCTGCAGAATCTCGTCGCTCATGCAGGAGGGGTCGCGGACGCTGATCGAGGAAATCGCGTCCGACGAACAGGTAGAGACTCGCAAAACCGAGGTCGCCATCCTGCACCGATTGAATATATTTGAGGATCAGGAAGAGATAATGGTCCGTTCCCTCGGCCTTCAGGCGCTCATTGTTGCTGCGGCAGTCCTCAATGTGGAGCGGATGGAGCTGGAACTGCCTGGCCAGCTCGTCGAGCTGCGGGTCATTGGGATCATCAAGGGCGTACCAGGACACGAAGAACCCTCCTGCGACGAGAAGAACATGGTTACGCAACGTTGTGGTTAAAACTTTGGCCCCGATACCCAAACCCGGGTGAAACACGAACATCGGAGTTCACTATGCAGGCCCTTTCGGCGACCGTTATGATGCAGGCAAGCGCTTTTTCGACCGCGGCGATTGAATCCTATTCCATCCATAAGCCTGCGATTCCGTTCCATGCAAGGCGTCTGGCGAACCTTGGCACAGCAGGAAGGGATTGGTTTCCTCTGGCAGGCGGCGGTTTTCCTGGCAGCTCTTATTGCCATCTTCTCCCGCCTTCCCGGGGCCTTTCTGCACCCGCAGTTCTTTGCCGAGGACGGTTGGGTTTGGTACCAGCAGGCGTATAACCTGGGCTGGTTGCGTTCGCTGGGAATCGCTCAGGCGGGCTATCTGCAGACGCTTCCACGCCTGGTGGCGGACGTGACCCTGCTTTTTCCGATGCCATGGGCTCCGCTGATCATGAACTTGAGCGGGGCCGTGATCCAGGCTCTTCCGGTGACGGCACTGCTTTCTCACCGCTGCACACCATGGGGGCCTTTGCCTGTCCGAATCTTGATGGCTGCCCTCTACATCGCCATTCCAGACGCGCCTGAGATCCACATCGTCTTAACCAATGCCATGTGGCACTTTGCTGTTCTGCAGGCTCTGCTTGCCTTTTCTGTTCCGCCGCTCAGCTTGCGCGGACGTGTAATGGATCTACTCGTATTTGCCATCGGAGGGATCAGCGGCCCGTTCTGTATTCTTCTGCTGCCTTGCGTCGTGGCGTACTGGTGGCTGCGCCGGCAGCGCTGGACTCTTGCCGTCCTGGGCATCATGGTTCTCGGTGTCATGATCCAGGTTCTGACGATTCTGCATTCGGTGAGGACCGCTGGAGCACCTCTCGGCGCGACGCCACTTCGCCTTTTGCGCATCATCGCCGGCAACATATTCATCGACAGCCTCACCGGCACCGGCGGCCCTTACCTGCTGATTTACGTGCTCGCCGTGGCTTTCATTGGGGGATTGACGATCATGGTTTGGGGCTGGCGCAGCGCACCGCTCGCGGTACGTCTCTACTTTGCCTTCGCGGTCTTGGTTCTCATGGCCTCGCTGAGAGATCCGCTCCTCCTGCCGGGCAACCTGCCTCGTTGGGAAGTACTCGCGAGCACCACTGCAATCCGCTATTGGTTTCTGCCGTCGCTTATGTTCCTATGGTCAGCCGTATGGTGTGCGGCGAGAGGAGAGACAAGGTTGGCCCGGGTTGCAGGGCTGGCGGTTCTGCTTCTTACCATGGTGGGTGTGTATCGGAAGTGGGTCTACCCACCCTGGCCGGAAAGTCACTGGAGCGCAGACGTCGCGCGGTTTCAGACCCTCCAGCCTGGGGAGCATATGATCTTTCAAATCTATGACCCCGGAGGACGAAGCATGGAGCTTATCAAGAGATGACTCTCGGGACGGGTGGAATTTGGGTCAAAGCAGGACAGCAGGTCCCTCCACTACGCTGCGCTCCGGTCGGGATGACAATTCTGTTGTAGTAATAACTTTTAGTGTTCCCAATGAATTGTCATCCCGACCGGAGCGCAGCGTAGTGGAGGGACCTGCTGTCCTGTTGGAGGAATAACTTTTGGTGTTCCCAACAGAATTGTCATCCCGACCGGAGCGCAGCGTAGTGGAGGGACCAGCTGTTCTGCTTTGACCCCAATTCCACCCGTCCTCAGAGAATCTTCTTTCCGAAGGCGGAGCAGACTAACTCTACCGCCAGCTCAGCGGTTCGATTGTGCTCGTCAATGACCGGGTTAACCTCGACAATCTCAAAGCTCAGCAATCGGCCATGGTCGGCCAGGATCTCCATGGCCAAATGCGCCTCGCGATAGGTGGCCCCGCCGCGCACCGGCGTGCCCACGCCCGGCGCGTCTTCCGGATCGATCCAGTCCATGTCCAGTGAGACGTGATACCCTGCCGTGCCGCGTCCGGCCGTGCGCAAGGCCTCTTCCATCACCGTGCGCATACTTCGCTCGTCGATGTCGCGCATGGTGAACACCTCGGCGATGCCGGCCCGCCGGATGTTCTCCTTCTCCGTGACGTCGATGTCGCGTACGCCAATCAGCACCGCGTTTTCCGGCGCAATTTTGGGCCGCCAGCCGAAGATATCTGAAAGCTGTTCCGGCCCCAGCCCAAGCAGAGCGGCCAGCGGCATGCCATGCACGTTGCCGCTGGGAGAGGTCTCAGGAATGTTGATGTCGGAGTGGGCGTCGATCCACAGCAGCCCGACCTTCTGGTTGCGGCGCCGGTAGAACTCGGCTACCCCGGAAACCGAGCCCGCCGCCACGGAGTGGTCCCCTCCGAGAATCAAAGGGGTGATGCCTTCCTCGAGCGTCTGCAGCACGATGCCGGCAACCCGTTCGCAGGTCTCGCTGATCTCCTTGAGGTATTTTGCGTTCGTGTCCCCGGCGTTTCGGGTCTCCGCGATGGCCACCGCCACATTCCCCCCATCGCTGACTAAATGACCCAGGGACTCGAGCCTGGCTTCCAGTCCGGCTACCCTGACTGCGGAAGGCCCCATGTCCACGCCGCGACGCGACTGGCCCAAATCGAGAGGTACGCCGAGGATGCGGATCTGGCGCGGCGGGAGAGACTGCACCCCACCATGCAAGCCGGCCAGCGCCTGTCTTTCGATCGGGCCCCGATTGTGGTCCTTCGCCATGCCCCTGTTCCTGAGAACCTTCAGCACTCCGCTGTCCAGCGGCCTCGGGAAAGGTACCTGCTGCAGGCCGTGACATCGTGACAAAGATACCAGAGAAGCTTATAGATCCAGCGCCGGTGCCGAATAGAATCAAATCCCAGTTGTTCATTTCGCGATGGAACCCGGCGACAGGAATGAGGACCATCAAGCCGTGCCTGACATCGGTACTCGCAACGCCAGCAGCTTCAGACCAGTACTCTCGTTGCGAGCCCTGGTTCTCTTTGGGCTCGCCTTCGTGGGCCCGACGGCCCCCTACACTTTTTTTGGAGTGGGGGCGGCCCAATCCCGCGGCCACTTCGCCTTGGTGTACCTGATCGCGCTTATCGCGGTTAGCTTCACGGCGGCAAGTTATGGAAAAATGTCCCAGGCATATCCAGAAGCGGGCTCAACTTACGCCTATGCCTCCAAGGCGATTCACCCCATCGCCGGATACCTTTCTGGCTGGGTTATGATCCTCGACTACATCCTGATGCCAATGCTTTGCGTTATTGTCGTTGGAGCCACTTCCCACAAACTACTGCCCGCCATTCCCTACAGCGCCTGGGTCATCTCGACCGCCCTCATCGTCACGGGAATTAATCTGCGCGGCATCGAAATGACTTCCCGGGCGGCCACGATTTTTAATATCGTATTGGCCTTCTCTGTGTTGTGGTTCCTGGGCGCGGCGGTATGGGCTTTAACCCATGGGGTTGGACGAGGAACGCTGTTCTCACTGGAACCTTTTTATTCTCCGCACACGTTCTCGCTCAAACTGGTGATGGCGGCAACTCCGGTTGCCGTGCTTTCGTTTCTCGGATTCGACGGGATTTCGACCTTGGCCGAAGACGCAAAAAATCCCAGGAAAGATATTGGGCGGGCGACGCTCCTGGTCTGCTTTATCGCCGGTGGCCTTTTCATTCTGCAGACCTATCTTGGCCAATTGATCTGGCCGGATTACACAACTTTCAGTCCGGTTGAAACAGCGTTTAGCGACATCGGCCGGCGAATTGGCGGACCTGCGCTGGCTTATTTGATCGCCTTGCTGGTCATCGCACAAGCCTGGGCCAGCGCCATTACCAGTCAGGCGGGCGCTTCCCGTCTGTTGTTTGCCATGGCACGCGATGGAAGGCTGCCACACGCCATTTTTGGCTACATACACCCCACTCTACGGACGCCGACTTACAGCATGCTGCTGATGGGCGCGATCGCCATGGTAGCGGGATTATTCCTGGACCTCGACAAGGCGGCGGAGCTGGTTAATTTCGGCGCCTGCGCCGGCTTCATGGCGGTGAATCTTTCCGTCATCGGTTGTTATTTTGTTCAACGGCGCGACCACGGTCGCGCCGCTCTTTGGAAATATCTGTTGTCCCCGTTGATTGGCTTCCTGGTGTGCTTTTGGATCTGGTTAAGTGTCTCGCCCCTTGCGCTCCGGGTTGGCACGCTCTGGAGCTTTGCCGGCGTGCTCTACCTGCTGGTACTGCTGCGCCGCCGGGGTATGAACCTGACCGGGCTCGCTTCAGAAAGCTGACCGGATCACTATTTCGCCGTGTATCCGCCATCGACCATCAAGCAGGTGCCGGTGATAAAAGAAGCTTCCTCCGACGCCAGGAACAAGATCGCGTTGCTTACTTCCTCGGCAGTACCGAATCGATTCAAGAGGTGGAGTGGACCCTCGATCGCCAGGTCTTCTTCATACGTCAACCCCACGCGCGCCACGTCGGCGCGCAGCTGCGGCGTGTCAATGCATCCAGGGGCTACGGCATTGACGCGGATCTTGTGGGGTGCAAGATCCATCGCCAGGCATCGATTCAGTCCCAGCAGGGCGGCCTTACTGGTGTTGTAAGGAATACTGCGCTCCTGGGCCACAAAGCCGCTGATCGAATCTACATTTACGATGGATCCGCCGCCCGCCCTGATCATCGCCTCCACGGCGTATTTCGCGCAGAAGGCGGCTCCCATCACGTTGACCGAAAGCACTCGCTCCCAATCGGCCTGGGTTGCCTGATAGGAACCGAACACGAAAGCAGCCGCATTGTTCACCAGGACATCGATGTGATGGAATTCGTCTTCTGTGCGCCGGATGGCCTCGGACACGTCCGCTTCGACAGAGACATCTACGGGTAAGAAGATCGCCTTTCCCTGGGCGGCGCGTAGCTCTTTGAGGACTGCTTCCCCGCGAGCGACGTCGCGATCGAAAATGGCGACCGACGCTCCCTCCTGGCAAAAGCGAATGGCGGTCGCGCGTCCGATCCCCGATGCAGCACCGGTGACGATAGCGACTTTTCCCGCGAGGCGCATCCAGTTAGGGCAGGCTCGGAGCGCGCAGGCCGCGAGAGGAATCGTCCAGCAGTAAAACCCAATCACCCTCGCCCGGAGGCGCAAACTGGTGTTGGCCACGGGTTGGAACCATTCCGATGGAAAGGGAATTTCCAGTCCGGGGATTGAACCACCATGCTTTGGCTTCTTTCCCGGCCACCTTGGTCATGTCCACGGTAATCTCGCGCCGGGTGGGCATGTATGCGATGACGGTTGCCCCGTCCGTGGTCCGCGCGGCGGCCAGGTAGTCCAATCCTCTGAATTCACCCAGTCCATCCACCACCACCTCATGCTTGTCATCGGGAACCAGTTGATACCACGGCCGCGAAGTAAATAATTCCTTAAGTCGCGTCATGTCTTGAGAGCCAGCATAATTGAGCGCCGCTTCCCAACCAGGATCGAATAGCCAAATAGGGCGGTTGCCCATGAATTGCCCGGTAGCGCCAGAGAGTATTGCCCAATACGCCTGGCGGCGGATTTGTACCGCCGAAGCGTTGTGCTCTCCTTCATAAGTGGACTCAATGAGCACGAAGGGCATCGCCGGCGTGCGCTGGTAATCCTTCAGCAGCATGCCATGCACGATGTTGTAGGTATAGGTGGTGTTGAGGTCTAGCCACCCTTCTTGTGCATATTGGTCAAGCGCTGAATTTTCAGGATGACAATGGGCGCTGAAGAGATGCCGCTTATCGAATTCCTTGATACCCAGCACAATGGCATCGACACCGTCGCGAGCCGTGTCGGGATTTCTATCTCCGCCAATCAACCACACAATGTTGTTGAAGCCCGCGTAGCGCTTGCCCACATAGCGGCCCCAATCCCGGCTTTTCTCAGGACCGTTTGCCAAGACCTCTTTTACCCAGCCTTCATTGGTGCCGATATAACCCAGGTAGACCGGAGCCAGAAAAACCTGGATACCCTTTTCCGCGGCCTTGCGGATTACCCAATCCGCGTGCTCAAAGTATTTCTCGTTGGGGGTCGAGAAGTCTCCAGCAACCGTGAAGGGGTCTTGCCCGTACCGATCTACCGGGCCACGGAATTGATGCTCGATCAGATTGACGATGACTGAATTGAATCCCTTACTGCGACGATCTTCCAGGTACTTCTCGGCTTCTTCATTGGTTAGACCCGAAATGAGGGACCATGCTGCATCCCCCTGGACCAGGAAGGGTGCACCGGTTTGATCCATCAGATGCCTGTGATCGGGACCTACCGTAACGGGATAGATGTCGGCAGCACACGCAAATGGCGCGCAGCACAACAGAGCGAAGGCAACTACAGAAAGGATCCTAGGCATGGTTCACGATCTAGTAATAGAAGGAAGAACCAAGAGGGTCTATAGGCTTTCTACGGTAATTTGTCACAAAGCTATTTCACCTAGTTGGTGATAAGGTCCTGCGGGTAAGCGCGCTTACGATAGAGAATAGTGATTTATTGATAGAAATGGATGCCCAATCGCGTTACAAACAGAGGCGTCGTCTGCGAGTAAGTGCTCAGGAGAAGATCGATGGACTACCAGGCAAACGCGCGGGAATACGTTCTGCATGCTTTGAGGCGTGACCGGTCGGTGATTTTTGCGCGGGCCGAAGGCTCCAGGTTGTGGGACATTCAGGGCAAGGCTTATCTAGACACCATGTCTGGTTCAGCGGGTCCGGCAATGGTAGGCCATGCAAATCCGCGGGTTGCGGAGGCCGTCGCCCGGCAGATGGCGAAGCTCCCCTCGGTGAACATTGTTCATGACAGCGTGCCGGTGATTGAGTTCTGTACCCGGATCGCCGGACTTGCCCCGGCCGGATTGTCCAAGACGTTCCTGTGCGCGGGCGGCGGCGAGGCCGTGGAGGCCGCCATCAAGTTCGCGATGCGCATCACCGGCCGAACCGAAGTGCTCTCCCTGACCGGGGCCTACCATGGCCAGTCGTTTGCAATGATGGGGCTGGGTGGGATGAGTACGTCTAGAAAGTGGATGCCTTCTGCTCCTCGCTGGCCGAACTTTCGTCAAATCCCATCCGCCGACACCTATCGGCCGCCGCTCGGGGAAGAGCCGAATAGCTGGCGCGCGGCGGTGCACGCATTGGAGGCCGAACTCGCCGGGAGCCCGCATCAGGTTGCCGCTTTGATTATGGAACTGGTACAGGGGCCGAACGGCCACAGCGTTTATTCGCCGCAATACTATCAAGAGATCCAGCGGGTCTGCCGCGCACACAATGTTCTGCTGATTGTCGACGAGATCCAGACCGGGCTTTGCCGGTGCGGCACCACCTGGGCCTGTGACCTTTATGAAATGCAGCCGGACATTCTGGTCTTCGGCAAAGCCCTGGGTGGCGGAGTTCCGATTGGGGCCTTTATCACCCGTAAGAATCTGATACCTGAGGGCCTGGAGTCAGAGGCCTGGCACATGCTGACGTTCATGAATCAGCCCCTGGCGGCCGCTGCTGGATTGGCTGTGCTGGATATTGTGGAAGAAGAAAAACTGGCTGAGCGCGCGCAAACTTTGGGAGCCCTGGCAACGGAACGATTCCGCGATCTGGCCCGCCGTTATGACGTGATCGGCGATGTGCGCGGCCCCGGCCTGTTTATCGGCGTAGATTTTGTGGAAAGTCGAGAAACCAAAGCGCCGGCATCGGCAGCGTGCCGCAAAGCCTGGGACTTCGCCACCGATCGCGGTCTGATCCTACAATTTGGCGGCGCTGCCGGGAACGTATACAAATTCAAGCCTCCGCTGACCACTCCAAAAGCTGAATTCGATCGCATGCTGGAGATTTCAGAAGAAATCGTGGCCTTTATTCAGCGCGAAGTCGACCAGCTGCGCAGAGTACCGGCGACCACGGTCCCCGCTGCTCTCTGGCAGTGAACAGGCTCCTGCTACTGCATGAACCGCGGCTCTACGATGGAATGGAAATCGGACTGCCGTCTCAACTTTCGGGGTTCCGCACTGGCGCCGTTTTCCAGCCTGAATGCGAGTGGAGTTTCTCCCACGATCTGCCGGAACACCACCGTGAAATAGCTCTGGTTACAGAATCCGACTTCTAAACTGATCTCCGCGATCGACTTGTTGGTGTTCATCAACAAATCCTGAGCCTTGGCCACGCGAAATCCGTTCAGGTACGCCACGAAGGATTGCCCTGTCACCTGCTTGAAGAGATTCATGAAGGAACAAGGGCTGGCCGCACACATTCGGGCCGCATCCTTGATGCGGATCGGCTCGTCCGCATGCTCTTCAATATATGCAAAAATCGGCGCCAGGCGAGCGAAGGATTCCTGCTGCAGGACGAACGCACGGCGCAAAGATCCGATCTCGGAGCAATGGTCCAGCAATCTTAGCAAGATCATTTTCAGATAGGTTCTGACCGCCAATCGTGAGAACTCCGTCGAAGCGGGAACCTCGACTCGGATTCTTTCTATCAGTTCACGGATTTCGCGAGAAAGACCGGGGTTGGCGCGAATCACATTCGGTACAGATGGGTTGTGAAGATTGAAGGGCATCAAGTACTGCAAATCATCACCGAACGGGATGCCCGAATGTACAGTTTGTGGAAGAAAGGAGAGCACCGTTGAATACCCTGGCGGCTGCCAAGAGGACACTGGCAGACATCGGTGGGAGAGACGATTACCCACGATGATGATGTCACCCTTGGCCAGGGTACAGGTATTGTTCCCAATTTCGTAAAGCTGCTCCCCTGACTCAAAAACCACGACCTCAAGGTGATCGGGACGATGCAGCGGGATTACACTTCGTCGATCCAATACCAGGAACCGCACATCGACGGCAAACGAGTCCGCGAACGGCCACACGTGACAATTTTCCGGATTAATTCGCTTGTCGACGAATAAGTCGGCGGGTTCCCACACGGGGCAGGCTTCTGTTTGCATCAGCACGAAACCCCACTATGATTTGGAGAGCTGCTGGCCTGGGTGTGCACAACTTTACCATATCTTCAATTTCTGAAAAAATTTTTGTTTCCCCGCGATCAGAAGGAAAACTTCGCTCCCAGCTGTAGGATTCTTGCCGGAAAAGCTGAATTGACCTCACCTAAGACGTTCCCGGTACAAGGAGCGCCGGGAGCTGTTTGATCACTGCAGCCGGTATTGACCCCTTGCCATTGAGGATGGTTAAAGGTATTAAAGGTCTCCAGGCGAAGCTGCAAACTGCTGTTTTCGCTGCTGAACCAAGGCAAGGTGAAGTTCTTCATCAGGGCTATGTCCCAATTGTTGCGTCCTGGCCCTTGAAGCGTGTTCTTGCCCATGGTGCCAAACATGCCGGGTTGGTTGTCGGCGGGGAGTTGGTCCAGGGTTACCTGGCCGATGATGCTGGGGTCGAACCAGCCTGGGGTGGGACCGAGTGTTGGGTCGATCAAGCTCGCCTTCTTGATCTTCATCGGGCCCAACGCATTGCACGCAGCGAGGCCGCCGATTCCGGTAGATAATCCAGCAATTCCGCAGGTGAAGTTAAGCGGCGGACCCGTCATGAAGCTGGCGATGCCTGTCAACTGCCAGCCACCTAGAGTCGTTCTAGCCAGCGCAGACGAGGCATTGGCAAAGAAAGGCAGCAGGTAAACCCAGTTGATCACCAGTGTGTGCTTTTGATTCAGGCTTGAGGTTCCGTACCAGCGGCTCGCATTGTTATCGTCGATCCCAGGCGTCGCGATGATGTCATCCAGGGTGTGCCCATAGGTATAAGAGAGTTCGTAGGTAAGCCCGTGTTCTGTGGGATGACGCAGGCTCACCTGCATGGAGTTGTAATTGGAACTACCCGAGGGATCGCGCAGCGAGATGGTGTTGTAACCACGGTAGGGCGTAAAAAACAGCGATGGTTGATAATTGTTGATCAGCACCGACTGCACATCGCAATTGCCGGCCGAGTCACAACCGGGTGTGTCGGCAAGAGCAGGAACGTTCTCTACACCCAAACCCAGCGGAACCTGATTCTGGTTTCTGGTTTGCTGCAAGTGCCGCCCCAGGGTGCCTACATAACTTACGCTCAGAAGATTGTTGGCCACGAACTGGTGTTGCACACCGAAACTGAATTGGTCGATCTCGGGCCATTTTCTGCTGGTCGGAAGATTAGAAAACGAAGCGGTTCCCAGCGGTCCGGGGCCAATGTTACTGAATCCCAAAATATTGGAAGTGCTGAGAGTTGCTGCCGTGGGAGCATTGCCGTTGAACCCGCCGGCGGCGAAAAGGGGATTGTTAGAGTCCCAGGCCAAGGCGTAGCCTCCACGGATCACGGTGGTGCCCTTTCCCAACGGGTCCCACGAAAAACCGAAACGAGGAGACACGGTTCCTTTGAACGACTTGGTGCAGCCTTTGATAATGGGTGCAACACCACATTCCAATAACCCGTTGCCATAATTCAAGTAGTTCGCCCCGGTACCGGGGATGACGTTTCCGCCGCTATCGAGTTGCGCTTGGTCCGCGGAGGAGTAATAGCTGGGCACAAAGATGGAATCGCTGGTCGGATTGGTCGCGTCCCAGAACGGCGTCAGGTAGTAATATCGCACACCGAGATTGAGCGTCAACGTGGGCAGCAGACGCCAGTCATCCTGGAAATACGGCTCAAAGTCCCATTGCCGCCAGTGCCCATTACCACGGCCACCAACCGGCTGTCCGTTAATGACTTTGCCATATTCCTGATAGTTCGCAATACGGGCGAGGAACATATCCGCGAGCGAGTTACCCGTGGTAATGCTGGAGGAATCGCTGAAGGTAAAGGCTCCCTGCGTGGACAGGCCAATATTGGTGGTGGTGTTGATGTGGTTATCCAGCAGAAAAAATCCCATCTTGAGCGTGTGTTTTCCCTTGGACCAAATCAGGTTATCTTTAAACGCGGTTTGCGGATCCCAGAAGAAAAATTGGAATCCCGTCGATTCGCCCAGACCCTGGAAGGGAACGCCGCCGCCGAAAGAAATACCCGGCAGAAACGGTTGATTCTGATTTCCAGGGAATATGGTTTGCACGGTGAAGCCCGTAGGTTTGTCGATGGACTTCGCCGGGCTGTCAAATCCCTTCTCGTTGCTGACCGTGTTTACGTCAGCCGACATACTGAAAATGAATTCGTTGACCAGGGTAGGTTTGATGGTCTGGGTAAAATGCAGGACCAGCGATTTCGCGGGACTTGTCCAGGTCGATTTTACGGTCCCGTAGTTCGCAGTGGACCACAATGTCGGGATGAAGTCCTGCGTGTACGCATCCTGGGTATAGCGCAGGAAGATCCGCATCTTATCGCCCAGGTTCTGATCTATCTTGAACATGTCTTCGCGAAATGCTGTAGGCAAGCTGGGCGAAGACACGTAGAGGTTCTTACCGGTATTGGGCAGAGGAATCAGCCCGTTAAGCAGCGCTGCTGCGTTTGGGTCCACGGGTACGACGTCGTTGGGATAAAAATACCCCGTATCCGGGTCAATGGGGACTGCACAACCTGCCGCCACGTCCGCGCTAAAGTTGGGGGAGTTTGGATCGCATTCACTGAAGTCGCCCCCCCGTTGCTTGAGCGACGGAACCGGATTACGAATAATAGTTCCCTGGCGGTTGGAACGCCACTCTTCCGATACGAAAAAGAACGTCTTGTTGCGGCCTGTGTTGTAGTGCTTGGGAATGTAGACGGGGCCGCCGAGTGTGAAGCCCCAATTGTTCCTCTTAAGAGGATTTCTGGGCTGCCCGGCCTGGTTCAGAAACCAATCGTTGGCATCAAAAGCATCGTTGCGCACATATTCGAAAAGGTCACCATGGAAGTCCCGGGTCCCTGACTTGGTCACGACCTCGACGTTGGCGCCCCCGGACTTCCCGTACTCCGCGCTGTAATTGGAGGTCGAAATCCGGAATTCCTCAATGGAGTCGATGCTGGGATAGATCATGAGCGAATTGCTGCCTGAACCCTGATCTACGTTGTTGGTGCCGTCGATTTCCCAGTTGTTGAAGTTACCCGGTACTCCGTTAAACGAAATCGTGGCGTTGGCCAGGACCCCGACAGAGGAAGGGTCAAACCCGGTGCCCAGCGTTGCCGCGCCTGGAATCAACGTGGCTAAATTTGCGAAGTTTCTGGCCTGCAGGTTAAGCTGGCTGACCTGGGAGCTGGTGACGACATGAGAAATTGCCCCGGTTTCTGTTTCCACAGAAATGGGAGTGCCAGTGACCACCATCTTCTCTGTGGTGGAGCCCACCTGGAGCTGAAAGTCGAGGCGCAAGGTTTGGCCCGCAAGGAGCGTAATGCCGTTGCGCACCAGGTCCTGGAATCCACCTTTTTCGACGCTGAAGGTGTAATTCCCGATGGGAACGCGCGCCACCGCATACACGCCGATGGAGTCTGTGGTGACTACGCGGGTGAAGCCTTGATCGGCATTGGAAACGGTTACCTGTGCCCCGGGAACCGCGGCGCCCGAGGCATCGGTGATGGTGCCGAGCATGGAGGCCAGATCCTGCGCCCCGGCTGCAAGAGGAGCCACCAAGATACACGCCAGCGCGAGCAAGACAAAAGCCTTCATCGCAATACTCTCCCTTATGCCTTCGAGAAGCTCGGGGCCCGTTGGCTAAAGACTCACAGAAAGAAGTAATGAAACAGGCACTGGAGGGCCCTTGGAAATTACTCTGAGGTTAGGAGCAGGGTCCAAAAACATCTATCGGTATTTACGGTTTTTTTGTTGTGAAATAAATGAGAGCAAGCCGGCGCCGGCCAAATCGCACCATGTTATGATCCGGTCTCGCCATGCAGAACCAGCGCAATCGGAGAAGCTTAAGCCTCGGTTTGCTGGGCCTTTTCTGTTGCCTCTCTCTGGCCGCGCAATCGATTGCGCCACCTGAAGTTCAGGCCATCTTTGCCCACGGCGAAAAGGCTCTTGCCGAAAAACGGTATCCGGCTGCACGTGAAGACTTCACCCACCTCCTCCGCTTGGGGGTACGCACCGCTCCGGTTTATTCCAATCTGGGCGTCGCCTACCTGCGTTCCGGCAGGCCGGAGGAGGCGATAAAGATGCTCGAGAATGCGGAAAGACTTGCCCCCACGGTTGCCGGGGTACGCCTTAATCTTGGTCTGGCATACTTCCACGAGCGGGAATTCAAGCTGGCCTCCCGCTACTTTGGCGAAGTTCTTTCGTTGGACCCCGATCATCCGCAAGCAAGATATCTGCAGGGGATTTGCGGTTTCATGACCGACGATTTTCAGGCTACCGTCGATTCCCTTCAGCCGCTTTTCACGCAAGAGGTGAACGACCTCGAGTACTTGTTCATGCTTGGAATCAGTTACGGCATGTTGAAGAAGACCGAAGAATCGCAACACGTCTTCGCCCAGTTGGTGAAAGCCGGAGGCGATACACCCCAATTACACCTGCTTCTAGGTAAGGCATACCTCGCGCTGGGCGACCTCAAAGAAGCAGACATAGAACTCACGCAAGCCAGCAAGGACGGCCCGTTGCCTTATGCGCATTATTATCGCGGTATTCTCGCCCAGAAACAGGGCCAGATCGATCGCGCGGCGGAACAGTTCGACCAGGAAGTGTCGCTCATACCCAATAATCCCTGGGCGTTTAAGGAGCTTGCGATCATCAAAGTTGACCAGGGCGATGTAAAAGGCGCCATCCAGCTGCTGCGTCGAGGCGTCGCCAGCAATCCTGATACTCCGGATCTATATGCCGCACTGGGGCGAATTTATCTGCAATCGGGCGAGCCCAGCAGCGCAGTACTGGTGCTTAAACGATCTATCTCACTCGATCCAAAAAATGGAACCTATCACTTCCAATTAGCCCGAGCCTACCTAGCGCAAGGGCTGCACGGAAAAGCCGATGAAGAAATGGCACAAACGCGGGCCCTGGCCAGCGGAAGCGCGAGCGGGCAAATGGAGCTTCTAACCAGAGGCACGACAGACACGGCAACGCCCTAGCATTCTGGCGAACTGTCATCCCGAGCACCTGACTCGCCTGCGGCAAGTCAAGGATGGGATGAACGCTGCCGCCTCTGGGATTTTTCCCTGCCACAAATCAATGGGTGCCCCACATCTCGCTCGTTTTTCGCGAGATGTGGGATACCATGAACCTTGACAGTCAATTCGCTCCGGGAGCAGCAGACTTGACGGTGAGCGTTGACCGAGGAGGTCACGGCTCTGTGATTCGCTGTAGCTTATCCGCCGGGACGTGCCTGAGCACTTGTACAACTCCGGAGGGCCAACGAATCTCAATCTCATCCACCACACTGGCCCCTGCCAGGCCAAAGTGAATCGGTCCCGCGCTCGACGATGCGTACCCGGCAGTAGTGCTTACGTGGTCAAATTGTTTAAGTCCGCCGGCAGTCAGCTTTATCTTTGCACCAATGCCGTCGCGGTTGCTCCTGGTACCCTGAAGGGCCAGCTCGATCCAATGGTTTGAGTTCCTGGTGTCATTCATCCACACTTCTGCAGGGGCGCCAAGTGCGGTAACAACCACGTCGAGCTTGCCGTCGTGATTAAAGTCGCCGATGGCTGCCCCCCGGTGGCGCCTTGGCGGCTGGGAAACGAACCCGGCCTCGGCGGTCAAGGCAGACCAGCCACCGCGTTGGGAATTCCTGAAGACCGTGTTGGACTGCTCGATCTGGCGACTACCCGCCATGGCTGGCGATTGCACATCCCCACGGCTCACAAAGATATCTTTCCAGCCGTCATTATCAAAGTCACCCACATTCACGCTGTAACCCGACATTGGTTTGCTCAACAGGGACATCCCGCTTCGATTGGTGACCTCGGTGAACTGTCCCTTACCGTCATTCTGGAAAATTGGAAATGTCTCGTCCTGCAAAGCAGTGAAGACAATGTCCGGGAACCCGTCATTGTTGAGGTCGCGACTATCGACGCCCATACCGGAGATCGGGTCGCCGTACTCAGCCAGCATGACCCCCTTCTCGAAGGCTACTTCCTGGAACTGGTTTGCCCCCGTGTTATGAAACAAGAAGTTAAACGTCTTGTCGTTGGCAACGAAAAGGTCGGGCAGGCCATCTCCATCGAAGTCGGCCATCCCTACTGCCATCCCCTTGCCGGGATGCGCGCGGATACCGGACATGGCCGATATATCGGTGAACGTGCCATCACCGTTATTCAGGAATAGTTGATTGGGAAGCGCCGCAAAAAAATTCGGGTGGCAGTATTCTGGTTTTCCTTTAAATAGGCAGCTGGGTTCTTTATTGACGTCCCAGGCCAGGTAATTAACCACGAACAAATCCAACAACCCGTCGTTGTTCACGTCAAGCCACGCTGCTCCGACCGACCATAGGGGACCGTAACGCGAGTCAGGCTTGCCCAGCCCCGACCTCTCGGTCAAGTCGGTGAAGGTTCCGCGGCCGTTGTTGTGATAGAGCGTGTTACCGTGCACCCCGGCAACAAACATGTCCTCGTAACCGTCATTGTCATAGTCCCCAATCGCCACCCCGATGTCGTATCCCTTGCCGGCGAGTCCTGCTTGCTCGGTTACGTCTTCAAACGTGCCGTTCCCGGAATTTCGAAAGAGACGATTGCGATACCTTGACGATGTTTTTTGGAGACTGGTTATGTCGGCGCCATTGGTAAAGAATATGTCTGGATTTCCGTCGTTGTCGTAATCGAACACCGCCGTGCCGCCTGCCATGGTCTCAGGCGCGTGCTTTTCGGGCGTCTCGCAACTGTCCAGAACGAACGAAATTGGCTGGTACTGGAAGTGAATCGAAGGGGATTTGTCTTTAAGGCCAGCGGGGAAAGCCGGGCACAACAAGGACAGACTGAAAGCTATCCACGGAATGACCGGCCGGCGCCGTTGGGTCCCCTTCATCTGAGAGGGGTTGTATCACAGAATTCCCGGAACTCCGAAAAAACTCTAGGGGTAGATCCGGTTGAGGGTCCGCGCGAAAGGAATCGTCTCCCGCACGTGCTCCAGGCTGCACACCCATGCCACCATGCGCTCAATGCCCATGCCGAAGCCGGAGTGGGGAACGGAACCGTAGCGGCGCAGATCCAGGTACCAGGAAAAGGCTTCGAGCGGCAACTGGTGCTCTTCGATCCGTTTCTTCAGCAGGTCGTAGGAATCGATGCGCTGCGAGCCGCCGATGATTTCTCCATAACCTTCCGGCGCCAACACGTCGACGCAAAGCGCCAGGCTCGAGTTCTGGGGATCGGGCTGCATATAGAACGCCTTCACCGCGGCCGGATAGCGGTGCACCATCACCGGGCGATCGAACTGGGAGGAGAGGTAGGTCTCATCCGGCGATCCAAAGTCGTTTCCATATTCAAATTTCTGCTCTATCAAGCCGCGCGAAAAAGCTTCGTTCAGCATGCCCACAGCCTGGTCGTAGCGTGATCCGCGGAAAGGGTGGACGGACCGCCTCCAGCTTAGCCGTGTCGCGGCCCAGCACCTTCAGGTCCAGGGCCCGGCGAGTCAACACACGCTGCACCAGAAAGCTTAGAAACTCCTCCGCCAGCACCATCAGATCGTCGAGCGTGGCATAGGCCATCTCCGGCTCCACCATCCAGAACTCCGTCAGGTGCCGCCGGGTCTTCGATTTCTCGGCGCGAAAGGTGGGGCCGAAGGAATAGACCTTGCCCAGCGCCATCGCCGTGCTTTCGATATACAGCTGGCCGCTCTGGGTGAGGTACGCCTCGTCGCCGAAATACTCCACCGGAAACAGCGTGCTGGTTCCTTCGCAGGCAGCAGGAGTAAGAATCGGCGGGTCGGTCAGGACAAAGCCGTTATCGTCGAGATAATCGCGCGCTGCCTTGATGATTTCGGCGCGGATGCGCAGGATGGCCGACTGCCGCGGAGTGCGAATCCACAGGTGCCGGTGCTCCATCAGGAATTCGACCCCGTGTTCCTTGAGCGTGATGGGGAAGGGTTCCTCTTCGCTCACCCGTTGCAGCACTTCCACGTTATCGACATCCAGTTCGTAGCCGCCGGGCGCGCGCTTATCCGCTCTCACCCTGCCGGTCACGATGACGCTTGATTCCTGGGTCAGGCCGCGCACCCGCTCAAACACCTCCGGCGCGACTGCGGCCTTGGGCACGATGCCCTGTACTGTGCCTGTCCCGTCGCGAAAAATGGGGAAGAGAAGCTTCCCGCTCTCGCGCAGGTTGTAGAGCCATCCCCGCAGCGTGACCGGTTTTCCTTCGTGCTGGTTCAGGGTCGCGATGGTGGCCAGCGGAGCGGCCACTGCTTCGTTGCTGATTCACTTCTGCCATTTCCACCTACAGCTCGAGCATCTTGAAGGTATCCGCAGCCCGGCTGGCGACGTGCTCCGGCGAATCCTCGGGCAGATAATTAATCTCCAGCACAGCCGCGGACAACTGCGGCGCGGTGCGCAGTTCCTGCATCGTCTCCGCCCAGGGGATGGTTCCGTCCCCGGGCCAAAGATGCTCGTCCTTCTGCCCATGGTTGTCATGGATATGGGTGGACCGGATGAGCGGCTTCAACTCGGCGATCGCCGCGGCAATGCCGCCGCCGATGTGCGCATGGCCCACGTCCAGACATACGCCCACGTCTTTGAAGTGGCCGATCCGCACGATCTCCACCAGGTTGACCGAATCCGTCACTTCGTTCTGGATGTTTTCGAGCAGCAGCTTTACCCCTAAGGGCCGGGCAAAGGCCTGCAGGTGCTCGATGGCCGTCATGGCATGCTCCAGGGTCCGCGGGCTCCAACGGTCTTCGCGCTCCCCCAGGTGCAGAATCAGGTAGCGCAGAGGCATCTCTTCCGCGGTTTCGAGGGCTCGTTTTACCTCGTCCATGGCGTCGATTCGCCGTGACTTTTCCGGATGAACGACGTTGACCGCTGGAGCACCGCTGCGTCCCATCTCGGTATCCGCAAACATCGGCATGTGCATGGAAAACGGCTCCACGGGGTTGGCGGCGAACCACAGCGCGATTTCTTTTACATGGGGCTTGGAGGTGTAGTCGAAATGCTGGCGCGCGGCAAAGATCTCGATTGCCTGCGCGCCTCCTTTAGCTAAAGTTTCCAGCAGCCCCGGATGCAGCCGCTGGCGCAGAAATATATGGGTCGAAATCGTTCTCAGCATCGCGCCGTTTCCACGGAGCTCCTCGGCTCCGTTGTTCTTCTCCTATCTTCTCACCGCACAGCGGCACGTGACGGGCTCTCATGATCAGGAGAAATCCGCTTTCAGGATATTTCCTACCCGCAGAAATGGGTGGCCCATATCCCGATTTCCTGTCGGTGAAACAGCAGGTCCCTCCACTACGCTACGCTACGGTCGGGATGACAATTCTGTTGTGGGAACGCTTTCCTGTGATCCCAATGAATTGTCATCCCGACCGGAGCGCAGCGTAGTGGAAGGGACCTGCTGTTTCTTTATTCTTCAAATTCCTTCGCTACGACAGGAAATCGAGATCTGGGCCCACCCATGGCTTGTGGCTGAGGAAAGAGGGCTAACGGGAATGATGGTCGCTGAGGATGGAGAGCGGAGCCATCTCATCCTGCAGCGAATAATACGGAACCGGCTGCCATTGCAGCAGGCAGTCGAGCACGGCCTCGGAGTCATAAGCGATATCGGCGACCACCAGTTGCTTCCCCCCGGCCCCCTGGATCACGACCCCGCGGTCGCAGCGAATGCGATAGGCACGCACATGCTTGAGCTCCTGCCAGCAGATGCGGCTGGAGGCACAGCGGCCTTCGAGCAAACCTTGCCCGTCCAGGATCAGCGGTTCCGGCCAGTCGGCCAGCACCAGCGGAACCAGAAAGAAGCCGAAACCAAAGCCCATCCAGGCCAGCCCAGTTGGAGGTGCCGGAGGCAAGCAGTTGCGCCGCGCTGAAACCGACCGCGGCCATACCGCCGCCCAGTGCCAGGTAGTAAAGCAGAAGACAGGTTGGTTTTACCGGAAAGCGCCAGCCATCCACTGTTTGCTTCGGCTTCAGGCCGAAGTTGGGGGCGATCAGGATCAACAGGCCCAATAACAGCCGGCCAACGATCATGCCGATTTCGATCAGTCTCTCGGGGAAGGGCTGCATCGAACAGAGTTTCCTCTCCCGGAGCAACGATTGGCAATAGTGAAATTGTATCTGTCGTTGACAAAAAGTACTGTGCTAGAGAACTGCAGACATAGAATCTGAATGGATGCCCACCCGCGTTCGGTCGCATACCAAGATCAATCTGGGCTTGGCGATCGGCCCTCTGCGTCCGGATGGGTTCCACCAGCTCACGACTGTGTACCAGACCCTGGCCCTTCACGAGTGGGTAACGGTGGAAGCGCACCTGGCCGCCGCCACCCGCATCACGCTCAGCAGCACTCATCCGCGTGTGCCTACCGATGCCCGCAATACCGCGTGGCGGATGGTGGAACGCTGCCTGCAGATGCTGGACCTTAACGCCGAGGTCCACATCCACATCGACAAACAATTGCCGGTGCAAGGCGGCCTGGGCGCGGGCTCGGCCAACGCGGTCGCCGCGCTCATCGGGCTGGAACACGAACTCGACCGCCGGCTTTCGCCACCAGATCGCCTGCGCGTGGCTGCCGAGATCGGCTCCGATGTGCCGCTGTTCCTGCTGGGCGGCGCGGTGGTCGGGGTTGGACGCGGGGAGGAGGTCTTCCCTCTGCCCGATATTCCGTCCTACGCCGTGCGTCCTCGCCCTGCCGGAAATCGGCGTTTCTACCCCGCAAGCCTACCGCGACTGGGACAGCTTGCAGCCGCGACCGCGTTGACCCTGGGGGCCCCCTCAGCTACAATCAAGGTGTTGAGTCGGTCGATCGCTGTTGCATTTGGCGAACCGCACTCCTCCGGTGTCTTCTCCTTGGAGAGAAGACCGGGCCGAGGATCCGCTTCTCGCGCTTGTCCGAACCGGGATCGAAAACGACTTTGAACAGGTCGTCTTTCCTCAGTATCCCTCTCTCGGTGAAATCAAGCGCATTCTTGTGGGCGGCTCCAGCACGGAGGACGCGGCTATCTATGCAGGCCTCTCCGGGTCCGGATCAGCCCTTTTCGGGCTCTACCGTACCCCGGCGGCGGCGCAGGCGGCCCTCGAGCGGCTGGAGCGGCACGGCGTAACTGGCTTGGTCACCAGCACGTTGCCTCGCAGCGATTACTGGCGCACTATGATGGTGGCAGACGCGGCGTAGCGCGTCCTGCCGCACCCAGTTGGGCGATCGACTAATGGTAGGTCAAGTGCCTTTGGAGCACTTTGTCTAGGTTCGACTCCTAGTCGCCCAGCCAGCTTATTCCTGTCACGGCAAGTACACTCCGTGGCCCGACAATCAGGCGGAACAACCATAGCAAACCAGCTTGGGAGGTTCGTGTGAAGGGAGAATCCACTGTATTGACGGTTCCCGCCTCGCAACAAGAGGTCGGGAGCGTAACCCAGGAGCTAGCGACGCCGGGCAAGGTCAAACCGGAGCGCAAGCGTGCCGGGCGTTTGAGCGAAGACAAGCGGTTCAAGATCTTCGCCGGTTCGGCCAACCGCAAACTGGCCGAGGATATTTGTACCCATGTCGGGGTGCAGCTGGGCGAGAGCAAGCTGCAGCGCTTTGCCGACGGAGAGATTTACTTTCAGCTGCTCGAGAACGTCCGCGGCGTGGATGTTTTTATCGTGCAGCCAACTTGTTATCCGGTGGATCAGCACCTGGTGGAGCTGCTGATCATGATCGACGCGCTGAAGCGCGCATCGGCCGGGCGAATCACGGTCGTGGTGCCGTATTACGGCTATGCCCGGCAGGATCGTAAGGATCGTCCGCGGGTGGCGATTTCGTCCAAGCTGGTGGCCGATCTGTTGACCACCGCGGGAGCCAACCGGGCGCTGTTTATGGATCTGCATGCGGCGCAGATTCAGGGGTTCTTCAATATCCCGGTGGATCACATGTTCGCCAGTCCGGTGATGGTGAGCTACTTCCGGGAGCTGAACCTGCCCGATCTTACGGTGGTTTCGCCGGATGCGGGCGGGGTGGAACGGGCGCGGTTTTTCGCCACCAAGATGCAGGCTCCGTTGGCCATCGTGGATAAGCGGCGAACGGACCTGAACGTGACCGAAGTGATGAACGTGATCGGCGATGTGCAGGGAAGAACCTGCCTGATCATCGACGACATCATCGACACCGCGGGCACGCTGGTCAAGACGGCGGCAGGCGCTGCTCGATGCGGGAGCGGTCAAAGTATATGCGGCGGCTTCGCATCCGGTGCTGTCAGGGCCGGCCATCGAGCGCATCACCAGCTCGAAGATACAGGAAGTGATTGTTACCGACTCGATCCCGCTGCGCGAAGAGGCGCAGAAGCTGGAGCGGCAGGGAAAGATCAAAGTGCTCTCCGTCGCCGGCCTGTTAGGCGCCACGATCGAGAGTATTCACATGGAGACCAGCGTTAGCTCGTTGTTTAGTTAGGAGAAGAGTATGGCTGAGCAGGAAGTGGTCGCAGCAAAAGCCCCGCGAGGGCAAGTTCAACAAGAATGCAGCACGCCGGGTGCGCGTCGCCGGTATGATTCCGGGCGTTCTCTATGGCGCCAAGGAACCCGCGATTGCGGTGGAGCTCGATCCCAAGCAGATTACCCGCATCCTTCATTCGGATTCCGGCCACAACACAATTTTCGATCTGGAGATCGGCAGCCGGCCGGACCAAGGCCATGATTGTCGATTGGCAGTACGAGCCCATCAAGGGCAAGCTCATGCACATCGACCTTAAGCGCATTGCGATGGACAAGGCGATGCGGGTCAAGGTGCCGATACTGCTGGAGGGAATTCCGGTTGGGGTCAAGATGCAGGGCGGCATTCTCGACCAGGTGTTGCGCGAAGTTGAGATCGAGTGCCTGCCGGGCGATATCCCCAGCCATATTGACTTGAATGTCAGTGGCCTGGCATTGAATAGTTCCATCCGCGTGGCCGATCTGCCGCAGCGGCAAGCTCAAGTTCATTACCGATGAGGGCGCAACGGTAGCTCACGTGGTGGCGATCAAGGAAGAAGTTGCGCCGACGGTGGATGCGGTGGTTGCCGCGGCTCCGGCGGAGCCGGAAGTGGCCAAGAAGGGCAAGGTCGAGACTCCGGATCCGGCTGCCGAAAAGGGCGGGAAGAAGTGACCAGGCTCTGAGCTTGGCTGCCGCAGTGGACGAGGAGCGAAAGGGGCCGGCCCTGGTGGTCGGCCTGGGAAACCCGGGCATCGAGTACCAGTTCACGCCCCACAATGCGGGCTTTCTGGCCATCGACCGGCTGGCGGAGCAGGGTGGCGTGGCGGTAAACAACCGCCGCTGCCGGGCGTTGACGGCCACCACCCGTATCGCCGGCAGAGAAGTGGTTTTGGCCAAGCCGGAGACCTACATGAACCTGAGCGGCATCTCGGTTCAGGCGCTGGTCAAAGAGTTCGATGCCGACCCGACGCGCGATCTGATCGTGATCTATGACGAGGTCGCGCTTAGCCTGGGCTCGCTCCGCATTCGGGAGCGGGGCAGTGCCGGCGGCCATAACGGGGTTAAGTCCGTCTCCGGTGCGTTGGGCAGCGAAGAGTGGCTGCGGATTCGTATCGGGGTCGCTCCCCGGGGGATGAGGCGGCGGAGAGAGCACGGCGGGGGCGGAAGGATTATGTGCTCACGCCCATGCGAAGGCGCAACTGGCGATCCTGGATGAGGTTCTGGATCGCACCGCGCGGGCAGTGGAGATGGTGCTGGCCAAGGGACCTGGCCCGGCAATGAATGAGTTCAATCGCCGCGAGAATGGCGGCGAGCAGGAAAGAATTGGAGAGTAGCCATGCAACGCACGTACGAAATCATGTTTATTGTTCGTCCTGACATTCTGGACGAGGATCTCGACAAGCTGATCGCCGGTTTGGAGGCGAACATCACCCAGGGTGGCGGCAGCATCAAGTCGATGGAAAAGCTCGGCCGCCGCAAGCTGGCCTACATGGTCAAGAAGTTCAACGACGGCAACTATGTGCTGCTGACGATCAACGCCGACGGCTCCCTGGTGGGCGAGATCGAGCGCCGGCTGCGCGTCTCCGAGCCGGTGATCAAGTTCATCTCCGTCCGCATGGACGAAGAAGAGAAGCGAGTGGCCAAGATCAAGGCCATCCGCGCCACGCGCAAGAAGCTCAGCGCCCAGCCGGCGGCAACTCCTCCGGCTCCGGTCGAGCCGCTGCGCCCGCGCCGGCGGCCGAAGCAGCCAGCGCCTAAGAAATTTTTGAAAGGAACAGGAAAATTATGGCTGACGAAATCAGCACGCCAAGCGCACCAAGCACGTCCCGGCCCGAGGGTTCCGGGCCTGGTCTTCAGGCCCTGGCGGACGCCCGCCGGGTGGACGCCCCAGCGGCCCTGGCGGCGGCGGACGCAAGTTCTTTCGCCGCAAGAAGGTTTGCAAGTTCTGTGTCGAGAAGATCGATGCCATCCACTATCGCGATGTGCGCCTGCTGCAGCAGTTTGTCGCCGAGCGGGGCAAGATTGTGCCTCGCCGCCTTACCGGCGTCTGCACCACCCACCAGCGTGGGCTGGCGCGCGCCATCAAGCAGGCTCGCAACATCGCTTTGCTGCCCTTTGCAGCCCGCTACTAGGCAGGAGATTGGTCATGGAAGTCATTCTGAAAGAAGATGTCAACAAGCTCGGCCAGCGCGGCGATGTGGTGAAGGTCGCCGACGGTTATGGCCGCAATTTTCTGCTGCCGCAGAAGCTCGCCATGGAAGCGACGGCCGCCAACAAAGTCGTCATCGAGCAGATGAAGCAGGCTGCTGTGCGGCGTTCCGCCAAGGAAAAATCCGAGGCTGAATTACTGGTCGCCAGCTCAACAATGTGGAGCTTGTTTTCGAGCGCAAGGTGGGCGAGAACGATCATCTGTTTGGCTCCGTCACTGCGGCTGAGATCGCGCATCAACTGGAGCAGAAGGGTTTCACCATCGACCGCCGCAAGCTGCAGCTGGAAGAGCCGCTGCGCCAGCTGGGCGAGTTCCATGTGCCGATCAAGCTGCATCGCGAAGTGACCGCGCACATCAAGGTCACCGTCAAGGCAGAAGACGCCGAGGGTTAAGCTTCGTCAAAGACTCAGATCACCTGGCACAAGTCCGCCGAACAGCATCCTTCCACTGCGAGTGAGGACTGCTGTTTCTTTTCGGCTTCGGAAATGTCCCTTACCGTCCGAAGCTCAGCCGCATGGCTAACTGGTCGGGGAGTCCGGCGCGCATGATGCGCATTTGCGCCAGCCGGAAGTCATAGGGCACGCGGCGGAATTCGACCACCATCCGCTGATCGTCATAAAGCGCGAAAGCGGCGCGGCGATCGTGATCCCGGGGCTGGCCCACCGAGCCAGGATTGATCAGGTAGCGCGCACCCGGAACCAAGCACCAGCTCCGACACATCGGGCTCATCGTCACTCGAGTAAACCGGATCCAGCTTGAACCAGTCCTCGCCGTGGGCGGCAAAGCCACCCTGCAGATGCGTATGGCCGAAGAAATTGATGCGGGTTTCCGCCTGCTTCAGCGGAAGTCTCGCATCGCGCACCGAGAGCAGGTATTCATCCTCGTCGAGATAGGACCCGTGCATGCAGCTAACCTGGGGACCATCCGGCGTGACCGGTCCGCGAACCATATGATGTAGCCACTCGATGTGCTCCGGAGTGAGCACCTGCCGCGTCCAGCGGGCGGCGCGGCTGGCCACCGGATTAAAATCCTCCAGCGATAGTTGCCCGCTGCAAGCGCGGTCGTGGTTGCCCCGGACAAAGGTCGTGCCCAGGCCGCGCACCCGCTCAATCACCTCGTTCGGCGCCGCCCCGTAGCCCACCACATCGCCCAGGTTCCAGACCACATCGTGCTCTGGCGCAGCGTCGAGCACCGCCTCCAGGGCATCGATATTGGCGTGAATGTCGGAAATGAGTAAAGCGCGCATAGTGCCAGAGGTCTGCCGCGGCGCCGGAAATCAGCCGCAAACGACCAGAATATCAGACCGGTTCGATGCACGCGCACCCAATGGCCGGGAGCCTGCTCCACCAAGGTTCCGGCCGCGCTCTCCGGCTGCCGCCAGCGTGGCCAGCGGCTGGTCCCGGTCGGTGGTGAGCGTTGGTACCGCCCCCAGCAGGCTCTTGGTATAGGCATGCCCGGGATGGAGAAACACCTGGTCGCGCGTTCCGGTCTCGAGCAGCATGCCCCGGCGCATCACCGCGACCCGGTCCGCAATCTGCGCCACCACGGCCAGATCATGGGAGATGAACAGCATACCCAGGCCGTTACGCTGTTGCAGCGCCTTGAGCAGAAGCAGAATCTGTGCCTGCACGGTGACGTCCAGGGCGGTGGTGGGCTCATCGGCGATCAGCAGGGACGGATGGTTCACCAGCGCCATGGCGATCAGCAGGCGCTGCCGCTGGCCGCCGGAAAACTGGTGAGGATAGTCGCGCATGCGGTGCTCCGGCTCGGCAATCGCCACCGCGGCCATCGCCTCCACCACGGCGTCGCGCACCTGCTTGCGGCCCAGCTCCGGCTGATGGGTTTCGATGGCTTCGGCAATCTGCCGCCCTACCGGCATGACGGGATTGAGCGCCGTCATGGGTTCCTGAAAGATCATGGCGATCTTACGCCCGCGATAGTGGCGCATCTGTTCCGGCTTCAGGGCCAACAGATCCTGGCCCTCGAAACGGATCGCGCCTTCGACCCGCGCCGCGGCATCCAGCAGCCGCAGAATGGAAAGCGAGGTCAGCGACTTTCCCGATCCTGACTCGCCCACCAGCCCCAGCACTTCGCCCTGCCCGACCGAGAAGGTCAGGTCGCTGACCACTGCCTGGTCACGAAAATAGATCGAGAGATGGTCAACTTCGAGCAGCGGAGCCACGGGCCAAGATTACAACACGAGGGAGGTCACGGTAGGGAGAGAGAAGCAGCCCATTTCCTTGCCACAGAATTGTCATCCCGACCGTAGCGAAGCGGAGTGGAGGGACCTGCTGTTTCTTTGATTCCCAATGCAGACCTCGCGGGCCGGCCGGAGGCAGCGAATCCTAGCAAGCAGATTTTGAACACAATAAGACCGGGGGCCGAACGGGGGCTGTACGGCAATCGAGAAACGTGAAGTCTTTAAACCACGTGGCGGTGAAAGACTTCGTCCTTTTCCTCACACGGCGAGCATGCTGCGCCGATACCACAAGCCATCAGCAATGCAGCGCCGATCGTGACTAGAATTGCTGGGCCGTACGATTCAAACTGGAAGAACCAGTGTGCGAGCTGGTGAAAATGTAGCGGATGCATACTTGATACTCCACAATTGTATGAGACACCATAAACCCCGGGGATGGTTTTCCGGGATGCAAAATATTTTGCCACGGTGGCTTCCCTTTTGGGACCAAATGCGTCCACTTTCCCGAAAACCGCCGATGCCACAGAGCTTAGCATCGCTGCAAAAAATTCGATATGAGCAAAACTGGTAGTGACGTGACCAGCGCGAAGACCAGTACGTTCCGAATGGGGGATCCCCGGCTGCAGTGGCTGTTTTTGGATCTCAATTCCTATTTTGCGTCGGTGGAGCAGGAGCTGCGGCCCGAGTTGCGCGACCGTCCCATGGCCGTAGTGCCGCTGCTGGCGGACACCACCTGCTGTATTGCCGCCAGTTACGAGGCAAAACAATACGGAGTGCGTACCGGAACCCAGGTTGGTGAAGCCAAGCGGCTCTGCCCCGGCATCCTGCTGGTCGAGGCCCGGCACGAACTGTATGTGGATTACCACCATCGGGTAGTCGAAGCGGTCGAGTCCTGTCTTCCCGTTACTTCGGTAATGTCCATCGACGAAATGGCTTGCCGATTGTTGGGCAGGGAGCAGCCTCTGCTGGCGGCGCTGGAGCTGGCGCGCGAGGTAAAGGCCGCGGTTCGCCGCAAGGCCGGGGCCACGCTTCGCTGCTCGGTTGGTCTGGCGACCAACCGCTACCTTTCCAAAGTGGCGTCCGATATGGAAAAACCGGACGGTCTGGTGGCCCTGACGCCTGACCTGCTGCACGATGCTCTGGCGGCGTTGACCCCGCGCGATCTGCCGGGCGTGGGTGCGCGCATGGAGAAGCGGTTGCACCAGGGCGGAATCCGCACCATGGAGCAACTGCTGGCGCTCGATCGGGAACAGCTGCATACAGCTTGGGGCGGGATAGGCGGCGAAAAGCTTTGGCATTGGCTGCGCGGTGAAGATTTTGGCGACGCCGAGCTGGAGCACCAGAAATCCATTGGCCACTCCCACGTTCTGCCGCCGGAGCTGCGCACGCCGGAGGGCGCTTACGCGGTGGCCAACAAGCTGCTGCACAAAGCCGCGATGCGGCTGCGCAAAGCGCGGCTGTGGGCTTCGCATATGACCTTGACCATCCGTTTTTCGGTGGGCAGCGCGGCCGCTACGTCCAAACATTCCTCCGGCATTCACCAGCAGCCGTGGGCGCAAAGCTGCCCCCTGCTCGAATGCCAGGACAACCAGACGCTGTTGGAGGGGCTGCAACGCCTGTGGAGTCAAAGCCCGGCGGGCCGGGGACAAAAAAAGCCATTCTTCGTGGGCGTCTCCCTGGGCAACCTGGTTCCCGACCACCTGCACACCCTCAGCCTGTTCTCCGGCCTCGAAGAGGAGGCCAAAAGGACGCGGCTGTCAACCACCATGGATCAGGTGAACTACAAATACGGGACCAATACTCTGTGCTTTGCCAGCATGCTGCTGGCGGGTGCGGCGGCCCCCACGCGCATCGCCTTTTCCAGCATTCCGGATCTGTTTTGAGTCAGCACCTACCGCGGCCGGCTGGCTCCTTCTCCTACCGGATACCTGCACCTGGGCCACGCCCGCACTTTCTGGATTGCCCAGCAGCGTGCGCTGGCCGCCCAGGGCACGCTGATCCTGCGCGACGAGGATCTTGATCCCGAGCGCTCACGGCCGCATTTTCGCCACGCCATGATCGAAGACCTGCGCTGGCTGGGCCTCGAGTGGCAGGAGGGACCGGACGTCGGCGGTCCCTTCGGGCCGTACACCCAGAGCCAGCGGCACGCCTCTATCGCGACGCCTGGCGCCGGCTGCTTGCCGGGGGCTGGCTCTACCCTTGCCGCTGCTCCCGCAAGGACCTTGCGCTGGCCATGCAGGCCCCGCATGACGAGGAAGGGATCTATCCCGGAACCTGCCGCCCGGCCACCGGCGCCAGACCGGAGACACCGCAGCCGGCGCAAACTGGCGTTTCCGCGTTCCTGAGGGAGAGGTCGTCGAGTTTGAGGACGGGCACTTCGGTCCCCAGCGGTTTGTGGCGGGACAGGACTTTGGCGACTTCCTGGTATGGCGGCGGGACGATCTTCCCTCCTATCAGCTTGCCGTGGTGGTGGATGACGCGGCGATGCGGATCACCGAGGTGGTTCGCGGCGCCGACCTGCTGAAGTCGACTGCGCGGCAGATTCTGCTGGCGCGGGCGCTTGGCGTTCCGTCGCCCGCCTGGTATCACTGCGAGTTGCTGCTGCGATGAGCAGGGCCAGCGGCTGGCCAAACGCCATGACGCGCTCAGCCTGCGCACCTTGCGGGAGCAGGGAAAACAACCGCGGAGCTGCTGCGGCGTTCCACACAAGCGGATCATTTTCCAGCGCCTCCTGATGTACGACAATGAGAAGATGTGGCTTCAGACTTTGCCCAACTCGTAAAGCAGCAGGCGGACATCGTCCGCATCATCGGCGAATACATCACGCTGAAAAAGTCCGGAGCCCAGAACTACGCCGGTCTTTGTCCCTTTCACGGGGAGAAGACCGCCTCTTTTTCCGTGCACGCGGTGCGCCAGTTCTACCATTGCTTCGGTTGCAACGAGTCGGGAGATGTCTTCTCCTTTGTGCAGAAGATTGAGAACGTCGGCTTCACCGAAGCGGTCAAAATCGTGGCCCAAAAGTGCGGCATTCCGCTGCCGAAGCGGGAATTTGCCACCCCGGAAGAGGCGCAGGAGAACCGCCAGCGCGGCAAACTACTCGAACTGCATGAGTTGGCGACCAGCTGGTTTGAAGAGCAGTTGCGCTCTGCGGAGGGCGCCCGGGCGCGCGAATACCTTACCGGCCGCGGTGTGACAGCGGAAGCCATCGCCAAGTTTCGCATTGGCTATGCTCCGGATTCGTTTAACGCCCTGCGCGACCGCTTGCAGGGGGTGGCCTCTCCCGATCTGTTGCGGCTTCTGGCCTTCTCTCTTCCAAAGAGCAGCCGGATGGCTCTGCCGGACCGTTGTATGCCCGCTTTCGCAAGCGGATCACCTTTCCCATTCACAACGAGTCCGGGCGGGTGATTGCCTTTACCGCGCGGGCCCTCGACAGCGAGGAGAAATCCGGGCCGAAGTATATGAACTCGCCCGAGACCCCGCTCTATTCCAAAGGGCCAGGTGCTGTTCAATCTCGACAAGGCCCGGCAGGCCATCCGGCAACAGGACTTTGCCCTGCTGGTGGAAGGCCAGATGGACTGCATCACCGCCTACATGGCGGGCATCCAGAACGTGCTTGCGACCAGCGGAACGGCCTTTACCGAGATGCAGGTCCGGTTGCTCAGCCGCTACACCAAGCGGCTTTTCATTAACTTTGACCCCGATACCGCGGGCGCGAACGCCGCCGAAAAGTCGATTGCCTTGCTCACGGAAGAGGATTTTGAGGTCAAGGTGGTGACCCTCGAGGGAGGGCTCGATCCCGACCGCTTTATTCGCGAGCGCGGCATCAAGG
Source organism: uncultured Acidobacteriaceae bacterium (assembly GCA_963757515.1). Classification (GTDB taxonomy): domain Bacteria; phylum Acidobacteriota; class Terriglobia; order Terriglobales; family Acidobacteriaceae; genus PALSA-350. Next base: position 250,989 of record CAVWRV010000022.1, read on the forward strand.
ACTACGTGGCCGCCGTCAAAGGCGCCAGGCGCCATTCGGACTACCTGATCGACCGCGCGATGCAGCTTTTCCCTCCCGGACGGCTGAGGGCAAGAGCAAGGCCCTCAACTACTTGCTGCCGCACATCCGGCGCATGCCCAATCGCATCATGCGCGACGAGTTCGCCTCCGACGCGGCGCAGAAGCTGGGCATTGACTCCGCTTTGGTCAGGGAAGAACTGCGGCAGGCGGCGCGCAAACGCCGGGACGAGGTCCACCCGACCGCCGTGGACGCCCTGAACGAGGCCGAGAGGGTGCTGTTGCGGGCGGCGGCTTCCCCGCCCGGAAGCCGCGTTTGCCTCCGTGTTTTCCAGGCCTTGCACGACCAGCCCCAATCGTTTGAGGGGCTTAGCGTCACCCCGATGCTGGCGCTCTTGCGCGACCGCGGATCGCTCGAGCCTTTGGCCGCCGTGTCCGATCCCGGCCAGCGAACGCTGTTGGCGCAGGCACTTGCTCCGCGAATCCGGCGAGGTGGAGACTGCAAGAGGTAGAGGCCGCGCTGGAGTCGCTGAAATACCGCCACTTGGAAGCCCTGCAGCGCCGGGTACGAGCGGACATCGCCGAGGCCGAACGGCGGGGCGATTTGGCACAGTTGGCGGTTTTCATGGCCGAAAAACTAAAAGTGGACCGCGCAAATGCGAGACGTCGACGCCTAAACGCAAAACTTCCCAGAAGGTTCGGCACGAGGACTCTCGGCTGCGCACAGGATGAAGGGTACGGCTGCTTCAGAGCTCGCGTACATCTTATCATCCCAAGACCCGAGCGAGGCTGTAGCTCCGGAGGCTGCGGTCTATTTTCGCCACCTGCGATAAGTCCTGGTCAGCCCATCGAGTGAAACCGAATCACCGTTTTTACATCTAACGAGGTAGGCTTCAGCTCAGAAACTGGCCGAAAAGGGAAAGGTCAGAAAGGGAGTGTCGTTCTGGGAGCTGCCCGGGAGCACACTCCATTCCATGATATTCTATAACTCTTTGAAGGACGTGCGTCTACTTGCCCAAACGGTTTATCAACCGTCCGGAATATGCCCTTAGCGGCTCGCATAGCACCCTGTCCTTTCTGAGCACGGACCGATCCGAAAAATAAGGCACGGGATAGGATTTGCTTGGCTATTGAAGACAAGTACGAAGAAGATATTCAGAAACTGATTGATGCAGGTAAGGAAAAAGGCTATTTGACCTATAACGAGGTCAACGACCTGATTCCTGGCGACCTGCATTCACCGGACGATCTCGACGATCTGCTGACCACCATCGGGACCCAGGGCATTGATGTGCTCGAAGGCGGTCCTAAGTTTGGCGCAGATAAGTTCGAGAGCGAGGGTGAGGAGGGCGAGGACGTTGAACTCGACCTTACACCGGGCACACTCGAGAAAACTAATGACCCCGTTCGCATGTACCTGCGCGAAATGGGCACTGTTCCACTGCTGACCAGAGAAGGCGAAGTTGAGATTGCCAAGCGCATCGAGCGCGGGCAATTGCGGGTACTCAAGGCTATTTCCCGTTCGCCCATCGTCATTCGCGAGATCGTCGCCCTGGGCGAAGACCTCAAGCGTGGCGTGCGCAACATCAAGGAAGTGGTGATCTTCGACGAGGAAGAGATCACCGAAGAGATTCTGCAGGCGCGCATCCGGGTAACCATCGGCCGCGTCGACACTCTGCTCAAGCACCAGAAGAAAGCGTCTCTTCTGTTCGAAAAGCTGGAGACGATCAATCCCAAGGCGAAAGCCAGGGAACATCGCAAGACGCGATGGATGATGAACCGCGAGCGGGTCGAAGTCTCGCGCATCGTCCGTGAACTGAAGTACACCAACGCGGAACGCAAGCGGCTGCTGGACAAGGTCAACAAGACCGTCGACGCCATGCGCATGCTCGAGCGGCAGATCAAGTCGCTCGAACAGAAGCACGACCAGTCGAAGAGCGAAGAGCTGCGCAAGGAGTATCGCCGCCAGCAGAAGAACTGCAAGACCGACCTGGAAAAGCTGGAGCAGGAGGCCGGCGTCTCGATCGCCGAGCTCAAGCGCACCCAGCGCGAGATGATCCAGGGCGACATGGACGCCGAGCAGGCCAAGCGCGAGCTGATCGAGGCTAACCTGCGCCTGGTGGTTTCGATTGCCAAGAAGTACACCAACCGCGGTCTGCAATTCCTCGATCTGATCCAGGAAGGCAACATCGGTTTGATGAAGGCGGTCGATAAGTTCGAGTACCGTCGTGGTTACAAGTTCTCCACCTATGCGACCTGGTGGATTCGCCAGGCGATTACCCGCGCCATCGCCGATCAGGCCCGGACGATTCGTATTCCGGTGCACATGATCGAGACCATCAACAAGCTGATTCGCACTTCGCGCCAGTTGGTGCAGGAGCTGGGACGCGAGCCCACTTCCGAAGAGATCGCCCGCCGGATGGATATCCCGGTGGCCAAGGTCCGCAAAGTGCTCAAGATCGCACAGGAACCGATCTCGCTCGAAACGCCGATTGGCGAGGAAGAAGATTCTCACCTCGGCGACTTCATCGAAGATCGCCAGGCGGTTTCGCCTTCCGAAGCAGTGATCAGTGTGAACCTGAAGGAATATACCTCGCAGGTGCTGCGTACCTTGACCCCGCGTGAAGAGCGTGTGATCAAGATGCGCTTTGGCCTCGAGGATGGTTCCGAGCACACGCTGGAAGAAGTGGGTCAGAGCTTCCAGGTAACCCGCGAACGTATCCGGCAGATAGAAGCCAAGGCGCTGCGCAAGCTGCGCCATCCTTCCCGCTCACGCAAGCTGAAGGCCTTCGTAGAAGGCGTCCGCGAATAAACTCAACGCCTGCTCTCGGAGCAGGCCATTTTCATTGCGTCGTCTGCTCTCCGTTGGAGCCAGACGATTTTCGTTACGCCATTCCTCTATTCAGGAGTGATCCCGTGCCCCCAGACCTCGCCCGAAGTTACAGAGAAGTTAAAGCATGCGCCCGATGTAGCCGGCGTTGAGGATTTGATTCGCCGCCGCTGGAGTCCTCGCGCCTTCTCCGACAAGGAGGTATCGCGGCTGAGCTCAAGACGCTCTTTGAAGCAGCGCGCTGGGCCGCTTCCTCCTCCAACGAGCAACCCTGGCGATTCCTGGTTGGCCGGCGCGGCGACGAGATTTACCAGAAAATATTTAACGCGCTGGTGGAGTTCAACCAGACCTGGGCCAGAGCGCACCGGTACTGCTGCTCTCCGTGGCCAAGAAGACCTTCACCGAGAAAGGTCATCCCAATCGCCCATGGCTTGCACGACACCGGCGCGAGCCACGGCGAATCTGGCCTTGCAGGCGACCGCCAACGGCTTGCACACTCATTCGATGGCCGGGTTCGATCACGAGCTCAGGTGCGGGCGTCGTTTGCCATTCCCTCTGACTATGAGCTCGGCGCGGTCACCGCGATCGGCTACTTTGGCGACCCCGCCAGCTTGCCCGAGCACCTGCATAAGACGAGAGGTGGCTCCGCGGCAGCGGAAGCCTCTGGAAGAATTCGTGTTCTCCGAGTGGGAGAAGCCGGCGCAATTCTGACGCGCCATGAGAAAGATCCTGCTCTTCGTCAATCCGGTGCTTCAGCAAACGCGAGCCAGGCGCAGGGATATTGCCCGCGTCGCGAGTGTTTTTCGCGAGTCGGGTGCCGCGCTCGATATTCTGGAGACCGGCGAAAACCGCGCAGCCGGACCAAAGGCGAAGCGAGCCATAGCGGAAGGCTACGACGCCATCGTTGTCTGCGGCGGCGACGGCACAATCTTTGACGTGATTCAGGGACTCGCCGGCTCCGCCGTGCCGCTGGGCATCATTCCTTTTGGCACCGGCAATGTGATGGCGCAGAACCTGAAGGTTCCCAAAAATCCGGAGGACGCAGCGCATTGGATTCTACGCAGCCGCTCCCGTCCGGTGCCCTTAGGCAGGATTACCTGCTGTGCTCCCGGAGGCCGGCAAAGCTGGCTATTTGCGATGGCGGCCGGCATGGGCATGCATGCCGCTCTGATGTCGGAAGCGCGACGTTCGGGCAAGAACATAACCGGCCGGGCCGCCTATTTTGTGGCTGGGGGCAGGTTGTTGTTGAACCATCCGGTGCAACCCTTCGACGTTGCGATCACCACCACCAGCGGCTCTGTCATACAGGAGCAGGTATGCGAGGCGGTCGCGGTGCGCGTGGCGAGAGTTGAACCGTTGGCGTCCCGGGGGCGGGCTGGACTTTCCGTTTCTCCGCCTGGCCACGGTGGCGGGAGACTCCCGTTCCCGGCTGGCGTCGGCGACCGTCGATGCCCTCTTTCGCTCCGGCGGTGCCGCGATCGCGAGCCGGCGGACATGCGGCGGCAATCTATCGCGACGTGCAGTCGCGTGGTCTGCAGCCCCATTCCCGATCGCGCCTACAAGCCTGCCATCGCAGTCCAGGCCGACGGCGAGGTACTCGGCTCCTCCTGCGCAAAGATCGAAATGGCCGGCCTGGACGTGCATCTTCTGTCAGCGGAACCGAATCGATATAGCACAGCGCTTGTTCATAAAGACGAAAGAGAAACCGCAGATCTCTCCACTACGCTACGCTCCGGTCGAGATGACAATTCTTGCTTGTACAAACAGAAGTCGTCATCTCGACCGGAGCGTAGCGTAGTGGAGAGATCTCGGTTTCTCTTTCGCGTCTCGCTGGCGACCCTAAAAATTGAACAGCGCCTGAAAATTGAAGTCCCGCACCGCGGAACCGTGGGAGAAGAAGCCGCTCGCCAGCTGATTCGACTTGCCGAAAAAAGGAGAGTCGGTGGTCCCGTCCGGAGGCCCGCCCAGCGTTCCATTGGGCGGCGCAAGATTGACCACGTTGAAGATATTGTGCGCAAAGGCGCTCAAGGTAATGCTGTAGCGGCGATCCACGCGCGTAGTTGGGCCGTGGGGGCCGCCGCCGGTTCCACCCAAACCCATCCCCGGCATGCCGTGCCCGCCACCGCCCGGCCCACCGCCACCGCCGCCGGCGATTGCTCCTTTGCCTTCTTCCACCCGGGGGCCGATGCCAAAGCTCTTGGCCACGCGCATATTCATCGCAAACTGAACCGGGCCATTCCCATAATTGATGGGAATGAGCTTCGACCGCAGCTGGAGGCGGTGTGACTGATATCAAAATTCCCGTACTTCGTCGTATCCACGTTTGCCGGATTCGAAGCCGAAGACGCGAAAGCCGGGCGATCATTAAAGAACGAATCGCCATTGACATCCTGGCTCAGCTGGATATTGAAAGGCGCACCCGAAGAAGCGCTGAGAAAAGGACTGATCCTGAATCCATAGGGAGCCGAGTAATTGGCGAACGCAAAAACCCGGTTGCGGACGTCGAAAAACTGGCGTCCATAATCCTGCATGATGTCGTACTGATTGGAAGGATGATACCCGGGACCGCCCGTATCGCTATTGGCTTTGCTGTAAATATAAAAGCCGGTAAACGTAAGCTTTCGGCCGTAAGCCACATTCAGGTTGAGGAAATATCTGGTTTTCCTTGAAGACGGCCAGCGAATCGTACTCGTAGATGTTACATGGCGTACCCGGTGCTGCGCCGATAGGATTGCTGGGGCACAAACCCAGCGCCGGGCGGGTGCCATCGGGCAGCGGGGCATCGATGTTGCGCGACAGCAACTGGTGAATGCCGCGGGAATAGAGATACGTCGCCGAGACACTTACACTTTTATTCACCTGGTGCTCGATGCCGGTCCCCGTCTCGATAGTGGCCGGCGCATTCAGCCCCGGCTGCGTGCGATAGAAGGTGGGCAGCGCTGGAGACTCTTCGGTCGTGCTGTCCGGAGGCGTTCCGTTGGGATTGGACTGGATGGTCTGCACCTGTCCTAGCTGGTCGAGACTGTAGCGATTCGTATTGAGCAGCAGGTCATACGTGAAGCGGTTATAAAAAATCCCATAGCCGGCGCGCAGCACAGTCTTGGGCGGCTTTCCTCCTCCACCAATGCCGTAGGAAAGCGCGACCCGGGGAGCAAAATTTACTTTGTTGGCAATGTGGTTTTGCGTCTCGAAACGCAGCCCATAGCTGATCGTGAAGTTGGGCCGCGCCTTCCAGTCGTCCTCTGCATAGAGCCCCAGGTCGGTTACGCTGGCCTTCTGCGTGGGCGTTCCGGTCGTGATGGAGAACTGACTGGGCTTGCCGGCAAGGTAGCCATTCAGATTCGAGTAGGTGTACGTTCCTTCAAAGTTTGCATTGGAAAAATTGGTGTCCCGATTGTTGCGAATGCCGGCCGCCGAAGCGAATGTAATGGTTCGCAAGAGCCAGCGAAGCGTAATTCTGAATCTCGAATTCCTGCTGCGTATCGCGGAGCCGTGCCCATGGGGCTGCCGCCGCCCTGCAAAATTCTGCAGCACATTGATTGCCGGAGCCACCAGCTGCGGAGTCTGGTTGGTGGTGTCATGAATGTATTGGAAACGAGTATTGTTGACGAACTTCGCTCCATACACCTGGCTGTCGCTGATCTGAATCCTGTTCTCGATCTCGTTGGTGTCGTAGGCCTGGCTGGGCAGCACGAACGGGTTACTGCCCAATCCGCTGTTGTTCCGCGTGTCCTGGTAGTAGCTGTAGCGAACGGTCAGCGTTTGGGTAGGCGTCAATTGGTAGTCGATGCGCGGGCTGATGTCGGTGCGCGTCTGCGGGTAGGGGACGGCCAGGTTGCACAGCGTGCCGCTGGTCTCCGCAACGGCTCCGTTTTCCGGACCGCAGGTAGCAGGGTCGGGCACGTACGGCACATTGGCGTTGACGATGCTGTTGTCCTGGATGTTTCGCCGGTCAAAGTTGAAAAAGAAAGAGGCTTTCTTGCCCAGCGGGCCGCTTACGTTGCCGTTGTATTGCAGCGTATGGTACGGCGGCTGATGGAGCGCAAACGGATTGGAAGTGTTAAAGGCCGAAGCACTCGACATTCACGAACACCTGGCCATGCAGTTTGTCCGTGCCCGGCTTGGTCAAAATCTCCACCCGGCCATAACCCGGCGTGTCATATTGGGCGGAGAAGGGGTTCTGGTTAATGATGATGGCGCGGATCGCCGACTTGGGCGGCAACTGGCCGCCGGTAAACCCATCGATATAGATCTGGCCTCCGCTGGGGCCCGCGGCGGGACCGGCCAGCGCAGTCAGTTCGTTCGACAATTCGTCAGGATCGTCGGAGAGCGCATCCAGATCCTTGCCTGTGAGCACCACGGCGCTCACATTACTATCCGGATCCACGCTCACCCCCGGAGTATCTCCGGTGACCTGCACCTGCTGCTGCTCCATTTGAATGGAAAGCGAAACATTCAAGTGCTGAGTTTGTCCCGCGGCAATCCGCACCGGCGGAGAGGTGAACGTGGAGAAGCCCGGGGGCCTGCGACTGTGACCGTGTATTGGCCGGGCGCGAGACCAGAGATGGCGTATTGGCCCGTGGCATCCGACGTGCCCGTACTGCTCACTCCGGCAGCTCGAAGTCACCGTAAGCGAAGCCTGGGGGATGACGGCCCCGCTAGGGTCCGCCACCTGGCCGCGTAAGTGTTCCGGTTGCTGTTTGGGCTAAGGTTTGTTGTATTCCGGAAAAAAAGAACAAAGTCGTCAGGCAGAGAGCGAGGAATCGATGCAAGAGTTCTCCTCAAATCGTTCAGATTCACAACTTGTCAGGACTGCTTGGGATCTCTCCCAGCCACAACTTAATGGGTGCCCCATATCTCGCTCGTTTTTCGCGAGATGTGGGATACGCGAACCTTAACGTCAATTCGCCACTAGGGCAGCAGACTTGACGGTGAGCGGTTGTTCGTTAGGACCGAGGGGTCTCGGTCTACTGCGGTGCTTCTCCACCGCCGCCGCCCTCTCCGCCCAGATTCCAGGCAGACGAAAGCATGGCTTGGCTCGCGCTGGTAGAGGCCTGAAGCATGGGCTCTACGCCGGCGACGACGGTGATGGCGGTTGCGGATTGTGGAGATTGGCCCTCGGTTGCGACGACGATGACCATGTTGCCTTTCTGAAGATCCTTCAACGTGACGGACGGAGAGCGAGCCAGCAGTTGCTGAAAATCAGGTCCCGCTCCACCCGGCCCATGGCTCGGGAGCACCCGGCTGGTCGATCCGCCACCGCGGAGGTCCTGGCGCTGCCTGGCTGGGGGTCCGCCGGCAGCGGGCGCTGGAGACCCGTCCGGCCGCTTGGCGCCCCCGCCGCTCAGCCGCGCGGCTAGCCGCTGGGCAACCGCAGGGTCCAGCTTTTTCACTTCACTGTCAGGGGTAACGGAAATGACCACCGGCTTCTTGGTAGCCGTATCCGTCAACGTGATCGTAGACGCATCTGCGTTGACCGCCTGGATCGGGCCGGCGAGATTCAGGAAGCTTCCGCTGACAATCTCCTCCGCGTCGAGCGTGGCCCCGTCGGCGCTTTTGGAACCGCGGGCGCGAAGCTGATCGCCAGGCTTGATCTGGTCGAGGGTACTTTTGACTGCCTGGTCAAATTTAACCGAGCCCGGAGCATAGCGGCGAACGATGGTCGTGGGCGAGGCGTGGATCACCGTCGTCCGGGTGCCACCGGCCCGCTGGAAATGGTGACGGTTCCGGCTGCCGGATCAACAGACTTGACCAGGCCCCCCGTGCCCCGTTTCTGCCAGTCTTCCCGCTCCTGTTCCTGCTTCTGCGCGATGTCGGCGCCCTTAATGGCCACCAGCATGGTGGCAGCCAGTGATTTGCCATCTGCGTTGGCAGAACCGCGGGCCATGACCCGATCCCCGGTCTGCAGATCGGCCAGGCTGAACGGGCTGGCGCCGGCGAGGGTCTTCTGTCCCGGTTCGATGCGCAGCAGGCGGGCGTTCTCCTCCACCGTTACCTGCATGGTGGCCCCAGCGTCGTTCTTGACGGTAATCGTGTTGCCGCTCAGCGTCTGGACGGTCCCCAGGAAGGTGACCGGCTTAGCCGCTGCATCCTGTGCCGGGCAGCGACCGGCAACAAGCCGGCGAACACTGCTGCGCAAAGAATCAACCGCGAGAACCCTGGTTCGTACTCTCGCTGGATAGCATCTTTCCCTCTTACTGCGGGCGCGGTCACGCCGCCAACTGGAACTCTGCGCGGGATACTGCAGGCTGGTGTTCGGCTGGCTGGTTTTCACTCGTATCGCCTGCAGCCCCGGCTTGGCCGTAGAGACGAAGGTCAACTCGTATTGGTTCTGCAGTTTACGTTGAATGTCGGAGAGAAAGGGCGCGAACGATACCGGGTTGCCAAAACCCTCCAGGTAGACCTTGCCACCGGTATCGCCCGAGACCTGGGTCAGGTAGTTCTGCCCGCCATCCGTCACCAGCGCACTGCGGTCAGCGCGCCCCGCACCCCGGTAATAGATGGAATAGACGATCACTCCGGCTTTCTGAGCGTCGCTGGTGGCTGCCTGCACATAAGGATTTTCCGGATCGAAGCGTGCGCCGGAGTAGCGGTCGACGCCATCGGTCACCATGATCACCTCCCGGCGAACGTTGCTGTCGCCGCCCGGCCAATGCTTGACCAGATCCGAGAGGCAGAAATAAGGGCTTCCATTAATGCCGGCAGTCCCCGTGGGCAGGCGCAAAGCCTTCGCCGCCTGGGCGTGGTCGCTGGTGAAGTTCTGCACCAGGTTCGGCGTCCCGTTGCGCATATAGCCGATCGCTACCTGCGCGGTAGGAGGCAGAGCCGTCAAAAAGCTCTTGATGTCATTCAATTGCAGACCCAGGTTGCCGCGGGAAGAATCATCCAACAGCACCACCAGTTGCAGGCCCGAGCGCGCGCCGCGCAGCGGAACCCAACCGGTCACATCCTGAGACTTGCGATTCTCGTAAACACTGATGCTCTGCCGGGGAATCAGTGGTTACGTCTTCCGCGGCTTTCGTAGTCGCCGTGACCACGGCGCGAGCGGTGGAAGTCTCCTGCGCTGGTGAGGAGAGCGCGCCCGGCATAGGCAAAGCAAATTCCCACAACCATCGCCAGCACAACTGCTCTGCCGATCGTCCTCGAGCCCGCAATTACCTATCTTCATAATCCTTTAGACCTGGTTTCCTGCTCACTCATATGACGACAGACGGCCGGGATGAAAGGTTCGACCAGGGCGAAGAATACTTGGCAACTGGATTCGCTTCATGTACCAGGGCGCTCTGCTATTCTCAATATGAACTGTAATGGTTACTTGGGTGTGCCTGTTGCTCACGTATCTTGTTGATAGATCTGGATCAGAAGGTCCGCAAGCGCAAGCAGTTCAGCCACGGAAGCGCAGATTTTAGACGCCTCGCTGCGGTCTCCTCTTCGAATCGACACAGCAACAGGAGAACTGCTCTGAATGACCGAACTTAAGGTTATGCAGCCTCCAGTGGCGGTCCAGGCAGAGCGCCCGCTCTGTGTCGACCTGGACGGGACCCTGGTCAAGTCGGACACATTCGTCGACTCGCTGATGGTCCTCGCCCGTCGTCATCCCGCCGCTTTTTTGCGCACGCCCTTGTGGGCGCTCAAGGGAAAGGCGTATGTCAAGTCGCAGGTGGCCTCCATGGTCACTCTCGATGTTGCCCACCTGCCCTACAACCGTCCCCTGCTGGACTACCTGAGAGACGAGCATGCAGCCGGCCGCAAGCTCTACCTGGCCACCGGCGCCGACCGCGTCCTGGCGCGCAAGGTCGCAGCCCACCTGGGCATTTTTGAAGACGTAATGGCCAGCGATGGCACCGTCAACCTGACCGGAAACAACAAGCTGCAGCATCTGGAGCAGCGGTTTGCCGCCGACGGCTTCGACTACATCGGCAACGCACTTCCCGATTTGCCCCTGCTTCAAGGCGCCCGAGCAGGCGATGGTCGCCAATCCTGACCTCAGGCTGAACAGTGCTCTCAAGAGCCGAAACGTCACCGTGAGCAGGAAGTTTCATGGACCGTTCGCGCCTGCTCGCCGCCTTGGCGAAAGCCCTGCGGGTGCATCAATGGGCAAAGAATCTGCTGGTATTTCTGCCCCTGCTGCTGGCCCATTCCTTGCATGCAGGCGCCGGTGCTGGCGGCAGTCGCGGCATTCTTCTGCTTCTGTTTTACGGCGTCGGCAACCTACATTTTCAATGACCTGCTTGACTTGGAGCCGGACCGGGTACACCTGAACAAGCGCAAGCGAGCCTTTGCCGCCGGGGATCTTTCCGTGACCACCGGGCTGGGCATTTCTTTTTCGCTCGCCGGCGCTGGCCCTGATCACCGCCGCCTACTTGCCGCGAACGTTCCTGATCTACCTGCTGCTCTATTTCGTGACCACGTTGGCCTATTCCCTCTCGCTCAAACGAATCGTGCTGGTGGATGTCGTCATCCTGTCGAGCTTGTACACCATCCGCATGATGGCCGGCTCCGCGGCCACCGCACGATCCTGTCTCTCCCTGGCTCGCTGCGTTCTCCATCTTCCTTTTTCTCAGCCTGGCGATGGTCAAGCGGTTCAGCGAATTGCAGAATCTCCATGCCCGCGGCGTGAACCCTACCAACGGCAGGGGCTATCTCTTGAGCGACATTGAGCAGTTGCGCAGCTTTGGCACTTCCAGCGCCTATGCTTCCATCGTGATCTTCGCCCTCTATATCAACGGCCACGACGTAGTGGCCCTCTATCACCACCCCAACCGCATGTGGCTGATCACTCCGCTGTTGATCCTGTGGGTCAGCCGGGTTTGGCTGCTGGCTTCGCGCGGCTTGCTGGACGAAGATCCGGTCGTCTTTGCTCTTTCTGACCGCATGAGCCTGCTGCTTGGTTTAGGGAGTGGTGATCATTGCCTACTCCGCGCTCTAAAACATCTTGGAAAGATAATCGACCTATGTCCCCTCACCAGGACCAGCCGCAGTTTGAATCCTGGGGCCGCTATCCAAAGCACTCCGCCGAAGTCCGCCCCCTTTTCTGGAAAGAGGATTTTCCCGCGTCCATTGCCCCCGGAAACCAAAATGCTGGCCGTGGGCATGGGACGCAGTTACGGTGACGTTTGCCTGCTGCAGCATGGAACCCTGCTGCAGACGCCAAACCTCGATCGCCTGATCTCGTTCGATTCCCAAACCGGCCTGCTGCGCTGCGAAGCCGGCGTGACGCTGGCGGAGATTCTTGACTTCGCTGTGCCGCGCGGATGGTTTCTGCCCGTGAGCCCGGGCACCAAATACGTAACCGTCGGGGGAGCCATTGCCAACGACATTCACGGCAAGAACCACCACGTCGCGGGCACTTTCGGCCTGCACACCCCATGCTTCGAGCTGGTGCGCTCCGACGGCACGCCGATGGTGTGCAGCCCGACCGAGAACCCTGAGTGGTACGCCGCGACCATCGGCGGCATGGGTTTGACCGGCCTGATCACCTGGGCGGAGGTGCAGATGCGGCCGATCGTTTCCCGCCGCATCCGCTATCGATCGCACCAAGTTCGTCGGGCTGGAGGAGTTTGTCGCGCTCTCCGAAGCCAGTGCGCACCAGGAATACTCCGTGGCGTGGATCGATTGCGTTGCCCAGGGCCGCAACTTTGCCCGCGGCATCTTCATGCAGGGTGAGCACGACGAAAATCCGGGTCCGCTCACGCCCCTGGCCAAGCCAAAGATTGCCCTGCCCTTCGATCTGCCGGCCATCGCGCTCAACCGCTCTTCCGTGGGCGCCTTCAACACTCTCTACTACCACAAGCAGATGAGCAAACAACGAACCGGGCTGATCGATTACGAGCCTTTCTTCTATCCTCTGGACCGCATCCTCCAGTGGAATCGGCTGTATGGCAGGCAAGGCCTGCTCCAGTTCCAATGCGTTCTGCCGTGGGACAGCGACACCATGGGGATGACCCAGCTGCTTGAAGGCGATTACCGCATCCGGGCTGGCTTCTTTTCTCGCCGTCATCAAGGTCTTCGGGGATGCGGTCTCTCCCGGAATGATGTCCTTTCCCATGCCCGGCATTACCCTGGCGCTGGATTTTCCCATCCGGCGGGAGGTGAGCTTCGACCTTCTGGATCGGCTGGCCGGCATCACGGCTGAGTTCGGCGGCCGGATGTATCCGGCCAAAGACGCCTGCATGAGCGCCGCCCATTTCCAGCAGTTCTATCCCCAGTGGGAGCAGTTGGCCGCCTACATCGATCCGGCGTTCAGCTCCAGCTTCTGGCAACGGGTAACCGGCCTTGACTAAACGCGATCCTCTTTTTCCCTCCCGGGTGTTGGTGTTGGGAGCGACCTCGAGCATCGCCATCGCCACCATGCGGCAGGCTCGCGGCGCCGAATACCCATTTCATGCTGGTGGCCCGGAACAGCGATCGGCTGACCGCCGTAGCCCAGGATTTGCTGACCCGCGGCGCGCTCGCGGTGGATACCTGGGTCATGGATCTGGATGACACCACGGCCCACCCGGAGATGCTGGCCGACGCGGCCGAGCGTCTGGGCAGGATCGACCTGGCCCTGATCGCGCATGGAGTGCTGGGCGACCAGCAGGCAGCCGAAGCGGATTTCGAGGCGGCCGCGGCGATTCTGCATACCAACTTCATCTCCACCGTTTCTCTGTTGACCTGGCTGGGAAATTACTTTCAGGCCCAGCGCGCGGGCACGCTCGCGGTGATTTCCTCCGTGGCCGGCGACCGCGGCCGCAAGAGCAATTATGTCTACGGCGCATCCAAGGGGGCGCTTAACATCTTCCTGGAAGGGTTGCGCAACCGGATCGATCGCGATGGGGTGCAGGTGCTGACCATCAAACCCGGTTTCGTGGCCACGCCGATGACCGCGCATGTGCCGCACAACGCGCTCTTTGCCTCGCCCGGCCAGGTTGCCCACGGCATATTGAAGGCGATCGAGCGGCGGCGCGACGTTGCCTACGTGCCCTGGTTCTGGTCTTGGATCATGTTGCTGGTGCGCGCCATCCCGAATCGTCGCTTCAAGAAGATGAATCTGTAATCTAGGCGAAGGCCTTGAACACCAAGGATGCTGAGTTCATGCAGTAGCGCAGACCCGTCGGCGGCGGCCCATCGTTAAAAACGTGACCCAGGTGCGCGTCACACCGGGCGCAGGCTACAGCCGTTCGCACCCCGAAACTCTTGTCTTCTATCTCCACAATGTTTTCCTTCGCGATCGGCTGCCAGAAGCTCGGCCAGCCGGTACCTGAGTCGAATTTGGTCTGGGAAGAGAAAAGCGCTGTGTCGCAGCAGATGCAGCGATAGATTCCTCGCTGGTGCAGGTTCCAGTAGGAGCCGGTGTAGGCCATCTCAGTATCGGCCCGGCGTGCGATGTCGAAGGCGTTGGCCGAAAGTTGTCGTCTCCACTCCGCGTCGCTCTTGACGATTTTCTGCACCGGACCGTGCCCGTGGGCACGCCCGCCGCAGAAAATTCAGCGATCTCAATCTCAGGCGCTGGTCCGCTCTGGCAACGCGGTCGAGAGGACGGGGGCGCGGAGTGCAGGGACCAGGCGGCAATGGCCGCCGCGGCCACGCCCCCGCTCAGCAGAAAGGCGCGGCGCGTCACTTTTTGCCGCGCGGCATCTTCGTTCAGGTCGGAGTCGAACATTGGATTACCGGTATTGGACTCACCGCAAGCCAGGAGTTACAGCGTTAACACACTGTCCAAGCCACGGAACGCAAGATCTACTCGTGTCTTTGGACTCGTCCCAAGTCCCAGGAGTTAAAGCGTTAACACACGGTTCAAGCCACGGAACCAAGGGACGCCCACATCTCGCTCGTCTTTCGCGAGATGTGGGATTCCAGTGCGTTAAACCCCAGGCTTTCGGCCCCGCTGAGGGACTCTGCTAGGCGTCGAGCTGCTTGGTCACCAATTCATTCAGCAGCGCCGGGTTGGCCTGTCCTTTTGACAGCCGCATCACCTGGCCCACAAAAAATGCCGCCACCGTCTTCTTGCCCGCCACGATACTGCTCCAGCTGCTTGGGATTGGCCGCAATCACTTCCTGAATCATCTTCTCGAGCGCAGCGGGATCGCTGATCTGCTGCGGCTTCTCCCGCTCATACACGGCGCCAAAATCCTCGCCATTCTCAAATGCCGTGTCGAAGAGCCCTTTGAGCTGCTTGCTGGAAAGCTCGCCGGCCTCGGCCAGATCCGCCGCCTGCACCAATCCCTTCATGGTGATCGGAGACTGCTCCAGATCCAGGCCCTTGGCCTTGAGACGGCCCATCAATTCGCTCTGGATCAGGTTAGCGACGCGCCGCGGGCTTCGCGCCTGCTTCGCCGCCGTCTCAAACTGGTCGGCAAACGTCGCGCGTGGCCGTCAGCGTCTGCGCATCCTGCATGGTGATGTCGTACTCCGCGATCATGCGCTTGCGGCGCGCCTCCGGCAGCTCGGGCATGCGCTTGCGCAAGGATGGCCTTCCACTCCCCGGAGACCAGCAGCGGCGGCAAATCGGGCTCGGGAAAATAGCGGTAGTCATGCGCCTGCTCCTTGGACCGCATGGAGTAGGTGCGTCCCTCGTTCGCGTTCCACAGCCGCGTCTCCTGCAGTCACGCGGCCGCCGCTCTCGATCAGCTCCACCTGGCGCTCGATCTCATACTCCAGCGCGGAGCGAATAAAGCGAAAGCTGTTCACGTTCTTGACCTCAGCCTTGGTGCCGAATTGCTTCTGCCCCCGCGGCCTTACGCTCACGTTGGCATCGCAGCGCAGCGACCCTTCTTCCATGTTGCAGTCGCTCACCCCGGTGTAGAGCAGAATCTCTTTGAGCCGGGTCAGATACTCATAAGCTTCATCCGGCGTTCGCAGATCGGGCTCGCTCACAATCTCAATCAGCGGCGTTCCGCATCGGTTCAAATCCACGTAGGTCTTGGTCGCGGAGTCAGGAAAGCCGTCGTGCATGCTCTTGCCCGCATCCTCTTCCATGTGCAGCCGGGTAATGCCGATCCGCTTGGTCACGCTGTGCCGCCGGAGTCATCGAGCGCGGGAACATCAATCCATCCGTGCTCTGCCAGCGGCTTGTCGAACTGCGAAATCTGGTAGCCCTTGGGCAAGTCGGGATAAAAGTAGTTCTTGCGCGCGAACACCGAATGCTCGCGCACTTCACAGTTGATCGCCGTCGCGGCCAGCACCGCGAACTCCACCGCGCGCTGGTTCAGCACCGGCAAGCGCGCCCGGCAAGCCCAGGCAGGCGGGGCAAATATGCGTATTCGGTTCGCCGCCGAATTTATTTGCGCAGCCGCAGAAGGCCTTGGTATTGGTCAGCAGTTGTACGTGGACCTCGAGCCCGATGACCGGCTCATACCGGTTCAGCACTTCAGGCGAAACGCTCGTCGTCAGTAACCGTCATTACTTTCGATTCTAGCAACGCCCGGGGCTCTAAACGGCAGCGTTTTGCTCAATCATTTTTATCTGCCGGCGATCCCCAAGCCGCCGCCCGCAGCAAGGTAGTAAGATTCTGAGCAAGTCGTGCGCCTGGAGAATCCTCGCCAGTGATCGACATCCGTCAGGAAATAACCGCGGTCATTGAGGCCACCGTCCTGGTCGTGGCCACCCTCTTCCCCATCGTCAATCCCCTGGGAAGCGCCGCGATTTTCGTCAATCTGGTCGGGCCGGTTGCCTCCTCCACCCAACGCTTGCTGTCGCAGAAAATCGCCATCTATAGTTTCTTTCTGCTGCTCGTGCTCCCTGCTGTGGGGAGTGCATGTACTCGCATTCTTCGGCATCGCCATCTATGCCGTACAGATCGGGGGAGGCCTGGTGGTCGCCGCCACCGGATGGTCTCTGCTCAACCAGGACACTGGACGAGCGAAAACCACGGCAACCGCGGACGACCAGATCCTCGAAAACGCCTTCTATCCCTTTACTCTTCCCATCACCGTGGGTCCCGGGTCTATCTCCGTTGCCATTACGCTGGGAGCGCATCTGCCTCCTGAGCTGCACGAGCATTCGCTCTTCTCACCTCGGGTTTTGATCGCTGCTATCAGCGGCATCACCTTGATCTGCGTCATCATCTACGTGTGCTATCTCTATGCCAGAAAGGCCGAGGCAGCTTCTGGGCCGATCGGGAACCTCGATGGTGATGCGCCTTTCCTCGTTCATCCTACTCTGCATCGGGGTGCAGATTATCTCCACCGGCATCAAGGCATATCTTGAAGCACTAGGTAAATTCTAGGGATCTTGTGTACAAATTACAGATAGCTAGTACCTTCAGCGGGTTCGTCTAACAAGGGAACCAGAGGGCCTCATTTTTGATCAGGCGATTTCGAGCGCTATTTCTCTTTTGCGCGTTGCCCGTTTTTTGCCAGAGCAATAGTGGTGAATTGCGCCTGCGAGTCATTGACCCTTTCGGCCATGGTGTGAGAACGGCCGTTCACATCCTGAGTGCGGGAAATCAGTATCGAACCTCTCTGCTAACCGACGACCAGGGTAACCTCAATGTGCAACGGCTGCCCTACGGCAACTATCAGCTTGAACTGGAGCCGCCGGGCTTTGCCCCTGTATCCGATTCGCTGGTGATTCGCTCTTCGCTGCCAACCAGGTACCTGATCGCATTAAAGCTCCCGGCTGTGAATCAATCAGTGACGGTGAACGCGGTCAATACCCTGATCGATCCCGAGCAGGCAGGCTCCGTAAGTCAGATCGGCTCCGAACTTCTGCAACATCGCCTTAGTTCCATTCCGGGTCGCTCTTTGCAGGACCTGGTCAACTCCCAACCAGGTTGGCTCTACGAGGGCAACGCTGTTCTGCATCCCCGCGGCTCGGAATATCAGACCCAGTTCGTGGTGGACGGTATCCCGCTCACCGATAATCGCTCGCCCAGCTTCGGCCCCGAGATTGAAGCCGACGACGTGCAATCCATGAGCATCTACACCGCGGCATCCCGGCAGAGTATGGAAGAAAAATGGGAGGAGTGGTCGAAGTAAATACGCTGCAGGATTCACAGCCGGGTCTGCACGGAGAACTCGTCCTCTCCGGAGGAAGCTTTGGCACCGCCGGCGCCTTCGCCAAAGGGCAGTACGCCTGGGGCAGGAATACGCTCGGCGCCAGCGCCAGCGGCAGCATGACGGATCACTATCTCAATCCCGTGGTGCCGCAAAACTATTCCAACACGGGAACGCTGGGTGATTTCTCGGCTCGCTATGAACGTGATCTGACCCAAAACGACCGCCTGCGCCTGAGCGTTCGCCACGAGCTCGCGCGCTTCGATCTTCCCAACGAGCAGGTACAACAGGCGGCCGGCCAGCGGCAAACCGGGGATAACATCGAGACCATGGGAATTGCTTCCTATGAGCATATTTTCTCCGCTCATACTCTGGCCAACGTGCGCAGCATGTTCCGCGACAACGCCAACGATTTCACTTCCAACCAGCAATCCACGCCGATCGAGGTGTTTCAGCACAATCGCTTTCGCGAAGGATATATCAATGGAACCGTAACCTTCGCCCGCGGCCGCCAGGAATGGAAGGTTGGTCTGGAGTCCGACAACACCTTCCTGCACGAAAATCTCAACTACCTCATTACCGATCCGAGTCAATTTAATCCCGACACGCCCACGACCTTCAGCTTCCTCGCCACCCGGCCAGACCTGGAGCAATCCGTCTTTGTGCAGGATTTGATCCGGTTGGAAAATTGGACCATCAGCGCCGGGCTTCGCTGGGATCACTATCAACTCTTGCTCAACCAGCAAGCACTCGGTCCCCGCTTCGCCGTCTCGCGTTATTTCCCTTCCGCCGGAATGGTGATGCATTTCTCCTATGACCGGGTATTTCAAACGCCGTCCTTTGAGAACATCCTGCTTTCCAGTTCAACCGCGGTCGAGTCCATTGACCCAACCAGCTTTCTTCGCTTGCCCGTGCAGCCTTCCACGGGAGACTACTACGAGGGCGGCTTGACCAAAGCGTTCTTCGGAAAAATGAAGCTGGACGCGAACTACTTTCGCAGGTTTGTAGATAACTTTGCCGATGACAATCAAATCGATAACACCACCATCAGCTTTCCCATCGCATTCCGTAAGGCCATTATCTATGGTGGGGAAGCAAAGCTTGAAGTTCCTGACTGGCGCCGCTTTTCCGGTTACCTGAGCTATTCCTATGCCGTCGGCAATGCCTGGTTTCCGGTGACCGGTGGTCTTTTCTTAGGCGGCGCCGCGGTAGCCGCGCAGACCCAGCTCACTGGGCATTTTCCGGATACGCAGGATCAGCGAAACACCGTTCGCGGACGGGTTCGGTATCAGCTACAACCACGGTTCTGGATCGCTGGCGGAATGCAATATGACAGCGGCCTTCCCTTCAAGTTTGATGGCGATCCCGCCACCGTGCTCGCGGAGTATGGCCAGCAAGTGCTGAATCGCATCAACTTTGCCCGAGGCCGTATCTATCCTGCCTTGAAGATAAATGCGTCGGCGGGCGCGGATATCTACCAGTCCGAACATTTGCAAGTGGGCTGCCAGGTCGACGGACAAAATCTCACCAACACCCTCGACCTCATCGACTTTAATGGCCTTTTCTCAGGCAATGCGATCGGTCCACCGCGCAGCTTTGCCCTGCGCCTCACCGCCAGCTTCTAACCCCTCGGGATCTCTCACGGACCTTCGGCCACCCTAGGGGATGAAAAACGGCCTCTGCTCCCTTCTGCTAAGCCACTACTCTTAATGGAAGCCCCCCTCCCCTTTGTCACCCCGAGCAATCGACTTGCCTGTGGCACGTTAAGGATGGAATGAACGAGAATGAAGATTGCTTACCAGGACCGGCCCCCTAACAACATTGTCATCCCGACCGGAGCGTACCCGGATTTCCTGCCACGCAGCACTGGACAATGCAGCGTGTGCGGCTCTCCGTAGAGAGCCGCATAAAGTTCGTCAACGCCATCAACCTCAACAGGAAATCCGGTAGCGTAGTGGAGGGACCTGCTGTGCGCCTTTACCCCAAACGAAGGCCCTACGAGCGAGCTCGCAAATCCTGCGCAGGCGGTTTGTTTCATCCCGGGAGGGATCTGCGGTTTCTATCGGTCCGCGCACTATAATAATGCGGAGCTTGAAATTTCCCACTCCACATTACGTTCTGTTAACCGGGCTCTTGGTCCTCTGCGTTGGGTGTAGAACCCCTGCGAAGGAAAAGCCAATCGGTCAGGTTGTCGATATCAAGCCGCCCTTGGGGCTGCCGCCGGTGCCGATTCCCGCGGACAACCCTCCAACCGTGGAAACGATCGCCCTGGGCCGCAAGCTCTTCTACGACCCGAGGCTGTCCAAAGACAATACTTTGTCCTGCGCCTCTTGCCATAATCCAAACATCGGTTTCACCGATGGGCGCGCGATTGCGCAAGGGGTCGGCGGGGTGATCGGCAAGCGAAACGCTCCAACCTTGTTGAATGCGGCCTACTCCCCGCTTCAATTCTGGGATGGCCGCGCTGCCACTCTCGAGGCGCAGTCCGCCTTTCCGATTGCCAACCCCGTGGAGATGAATCAGCCTCACGACGTTTCTGTGGCCAAGATTCGCAGCGATCCTGCCTATCAAGCCGAGTTTGCCCGGGCGTTCGGGCCTGGAACCATAACCCTCCCGCTCATTGAGAAGTCGTTGGCCAGCTTCGAACGGACGCTGCTCAGCGGCAACTCGCCGTTTGATCAATATCAATACGGTGGCAACAAGCAAGCGCTTACTCCCGCTGCCATCCGCGGCCTCGCCATCTTTGAAGATCCGAACCGAGGCAACTGCGCCGTCTGCCACACCATCGAAGCCCGGTACGCCCTCTTCACCAATGGGAAATTTCACAACATCGGCGCCGGCGTGAATGCTGAGGGGGAGATTACTGACCTTGGCCGCTTCGGTCAAACGAAAATAGAAGCGGAGAAGGGAGAGTTCAAAACCCCGACCCTGCGCAATGTCGCGCTCAGTGCTCCCTACATGCATGATGGAAGCCTGAAGACGCTCAAGGATGTGGTCGATTTCTACGCCGGAGGCGGCAACTCCAATCCTTATCTGGACAAGGACATCAAGTCCCTGCACCTCTCCGCTCAGGACCGCGCGGATCTGGTTGCGTTTCTCGAGTCGCTCACCGGCGAGATGCCCGCGAACGCCGGGCCACCCGGAAAGGATATAGGTAAGATGAGACCGATCCACTTTCTCCATCTCTGTTGCGCGGTGGCGCTCCTTGCCGGTTGTTCAGGAAAAGTCAAAACCGAACCGCCGATGCGCTAAAAGCGAGCCCGCGCCGGTGTACTTCAAAGTGGATCCGGAGACCGCCGGCACGGTGACCGGGCGGATACTTTTCAAAGGGAAAAGGCCTGCCCCCAAAGTAATTGATATGAGCGAGGAGCCTGCCTGTGTTGAGGCGCATCACGGAAAGGCTTATGACGAATCGTTGGTTGTAAGTAAGAAGGGCGGCCTGGCCAACGCTTTCGTTTATGTCAAAGCTGGTTTGGAAGGAAAGACCTTTGAAGTTCCTGCGGACCCGGTCACCATCGATCAGAAAGGTTGCTGGTTCCGTCCCCGGGTGCTGGGCATTCAGACTGGCCAGATATTGAAGGTCGTCAACTCAGATCCGGTGACCCACAACATCCACCCCATGGCTGCAAGTGAACCGGGAATGGAACCACAGTCAGGGAGCCGACGATCCTCCCCTGGCGCGCAAGTTTCTCAAGCCCGAAATCATGATCCCGGTGAAATGTAACATTCATAGTTGGATGCACGCCTTTATCGGCGTCCTGGATCATCCTTACTTTGCGGTTTCGAGCGACGACGGAAACTTTGAGATCAGGAACTCTGCCGCCCGGCACCTACACCATTGCAGTCTGGCAGGAAAAGCTTGGGACCCAGGAGCAGCAGGTAACCGTTCCCCCGCACGGCAAAACTGAGGCCAACTTCACCTTCAAGGAAAAGTAAATCATGCGCAACCTCGGATTTGTTCTCTTTGCCGCTTCTGTTGTTAGCGGGCTGCAACGCCTCCAAAGCTCCGGAGCACCCGGTGCAAACGGCGCCCGCGGAAACCTCGCAGCCCCGGATTTACGTGACAACGAGGTCTCCGGCGATCTGAGCATCATCGATTCCGGAAACTATAACCTGCTGGCCACCATCCCGCTGGGCAAGCGTCCCCGTGGCATCCATCCCAGCCCCGATCACAAGACGATTTATGTTGCGCTGAGTGGCTCGCCCGATTGCCGGGCCGGATGTCGATGAGAGCACTCTTCCGCCGCCCGACAAGAGCGCCGATGGCATCGGTGTCTTCGATGTCGCGCAGAACAAGCTCCTGCGTATTATTCCCGGCGGCTCTGATCCGGAAAACTTCGACGTCAGTCCCGGATGGCAAGCAAATCTACATCTCCAACGAAGATGAGGAAGCCGTCAGTATCGTCGACATTGCTTCTGGCACGGTAGCCAAAACGCTCAAGGTGGGTGCGCAGCCTGAAGGCGTCAAGGTAACGCCGGATGGGAAGCATGTCTGGGTCACTTCCGAGGAGACTGGGACCATCGCCGTCCTTGATCCCGTTGCGGGCAAGATCGTCAGCCACCTTCAAGGTCGGTCACCGGCCTCGCTCGATGGCCTTCATGCCCGACGGCGCGCACGCCTACGTCAACGCAGAGAACGATGGAACGGTGGTTCTGGTGGATGCGAAAAAGTATCGCATGATCAAGGCCATTCCGCTGGGCAAGCCAGGCCTGATCAAGCCAATGGCGGTATTGCTCTCACCGGATGCCAGCAGGCTCTACGTCAGCACCGGCAGAGGGCACCGCGTGTTCACCGATCGACACGGCAACAAATACGGTGCTGGGCTCGGTCGAAGTGGGAGCACGTCCCTGGGGCATAGCCCTCTCGCTGGACGCCAAGACCCTGTACTCGGCCAACGGACCGTCCAATGACATTTCGGTAGTCGACCTGGCAACCAACACCGTGACCAAAAAAGTGAAGGCCGGCACCGGCCCCTGGGGTGTCATCGTACTGGCCAAGTGAGCCGAAGGAGAGGGCCCTGCAGACCTTCCATCCCCATAATCGCTTCCCCTTGGCGACACCACCCTACCCTTTGTCATCCCGACCGGAGCGCAGCGGAGGGACCTGCAGTTTCCCTTTCCGCCCCGGTCGAGCCACTGACTTAGTGAACGCTGCCGCCCTCGGGATCTTTCCCTGCCATAAATCAATGGGTGCCCCACATCTCGCTCGTTTTCGCGAGATGTGGGATACCACGAACCTTGACAGTCAATTCGCCCCGGCAGCAGCAGACTTGACGGTGAGCGGTTGTCCATCCCGACCGGAGCGCAGCGCAGTGGAGGGACCTGCAGTTCTCTCTCCTTCCCCCATCCTCTAGCCAGCCGCTAATTGCCGCAGCACAAACTGCAGGATGCCGCCATTCTCGTAATACAGAATCTCCTGCGGAGTATCGATGCGCACCGTTGCGTTGAACTGCCCCTTAACCCCCGTCGCATCCGTCGTCTTGACCTTCAGCGTGCGGCCCTGGGCAAACTTCTGCTCCAGCATCTGGCGAATTCCCTCCAGATCAAATACCTCCTCGCCCGTGAGCCCGAGCGACTCCGCACTCTGACCGTTTTCAAACTGCAGCGGCAGAATCCCCATCCCCACCAGGTTAGACCGGTGAATGCGCTCATAGCTCTGCGCAATCACCGCCCGCACGCCCAGCAAGCGCGGTCCCTTGGCCGCCCAGTCCCGTGAAGAACCGGAGCCATATTCCTTGCCCGCAAGAATCACCAGCGGCGTACCCCGTTCTGCATACTTCACTGAGGCATCGAAGATGCTCATCGGCTCGCCCTCGGGCAGCAGGCGGGTCACGCCGCCTTCTGTTCCCGGAGCCAGCTTGTTACGCAGCCGCACATTGGCAAACGTGCCCCGCACCATCACCTCGTGATTGCCGCGCCGCGATCCGTAGGAATTGAAATCCGTCGGCTTCACCCCATGCTCAACCAGGTATTTGCCCGCGGGCCCGTTCAGCTTGATAGACCCGGCAGGCGAAATGTGGTCGGTGGTGACGCTATCCCCCAGCACAGCCAGCACCCGGGCGCCCTTGATATCTTCTACCGGCGCGGGCTTGGCCGGCATCCCATCAAAATACGGCGCCTTGCGGATGTAGGTGGAATCGCGCTCCCACTGATAAGTGTCGCCGGTAGGGAACTTGAGATTCTGCCAGTTCTTATCCCCATCCGTAACAGTTGCATATTCCTTGCTGAAGATCTCAGAATCGATGGCCGCCGCGATGGTGCTGTTCACTTCTTCCTGGGTGGGCCAGATGTCCTTCAGATAGACCGGCGCGCCCTGCTTATCCTTGCCCATGGGCTCGGTCTCGAAATTGTGATCGATGTTGCCCACCAGCGCATAAGCAACCACCAGCGGCGGCGACATGAGGTAGTTCGCCCGCACTTCCGAATTGATGCGGCCCTCGAAGTTTCGATTTCCGCTCAGCACCGACACCGCGACCAGCCCATGATCATCAATGGACTTGGAAACGTCCGTGGGCAAAGGGCCGGAGTTGCCAATGCACGTGGTGCAGCCATAGCCCACAACCTGAAAGCGCAGCTTATCCAGAGATTCGAGCAAGCCCGCCTTCTGGTAGTAATCCGTCACCACGCGCGACCCCGGCGCCAGCGAAGTCTTGACCCAGGGAGGAACCCGCAAGCCCTTCTCCGCCGCCTTTTTCGCCAGCAGCCCGGCGGCAATCATGACCGACGGATTGGACGTGTTGGTGCAACTGGTGATGGCCGCGATCACGATGGATCCATGATCCAGGTAGGGATCGACATCCACGCCGAAGCGCTCCTTGACCGTGGTGCAGGGCCCCTTCTCGGGCGTGGACTTGTCGCTGCCATTGGGCCAGGTATGCCCGCCCTCGCCCTCCCAGCGGATGGTTTGCCGCTCCTTGCGGTCGCCGGCGCTCGGTCCCAGCAAGCTGGGCAACTGCTGCTCGAAAGCTGGCGCCGGTCTGCGAAAGCGGCACCCGATCCTGGGGCCGGCGAGGTCCGGCCACGCTGGGCTCGACCGTCGAAAGATCGAGCTGGATGGTCTGCGTATATTCCGCCTCGGCGAATCAGGAGTATGGAACCATCCCTGTTCTTTGGAATAGGCCTCCACCAGCTTGATCTGCTCCGCGCTGCGCCCCGTCAATTGCAGATAGCGCAGCGTCTCCGCGTCGATGGGGAAGATGCCGCAGGTGGCGCCATACTCCGGCGCCATGTTGCCGATCGTGGCCCGGTCCGCGAGGCTCAATTCGCTTACCCCGGATCCGTAGAACTCCACAAACTTGCCCACCACCCCCAGCTTGCGCAGCATCTCGGTCACGGTCAGCACCAGGTCGGTGGCCGTCGCGCCCTCGCGCAGCTTGCCCGTCAGCTTGAATCCAACCACCTGCGGCACCAGCATCGAAACCGGCTGGCCCAGCATGGCCGCCTCGGCTTCGATCCCGCCGACGCCCCAACCCAGCACTCCCAGTCCGTTGATCATGGTGGTATGAGAGTCGGTGCCCACCAGCGTGTCGGGATACGCCCGCACCACTCCAGCTTTGGCCGCAGTAGTAAAGACCACCCGAGCCAGGTACTCCAGGTTCACCTGGTGGCAGATGCCCATCCCGGGCGGCACGGTGGAGAAATTGCGGAACGCGGTCTGGCCCCATTTCAGAAAGGCGTAGCGTTCCCGGTTGCGCTGGAACTCCAGCGCCGCGTTGATGGAATACGCATTCGCAGTACCGAATTCATCCACCTGCACCGAGTGGTCAATCACCAGCTCCGCCGGCTGCAACGGATTGATCTTCTCCGGATTGCCGCCAAGCTCCTTCATGGCATCGCGCATGGCTGCCAGATCGACAATGGCGGGCACGCCGGTAAAATCCTGCATCAGTACCCGCGCCGGCATAAACGCGATCTCCCGCGCCGGTTCGGCGTTGGCCTGCCACTTGGCTAAAAATTCGATGTCGTCTGCGGTCACGCTCTTGCCGTCTTCCTGCCGCAGCAGGTTTTCCAGCAATACGCGCAGGCTGTAAGGAAGACGGCGCAGCTCGAGGCCTTTGGCCTCCAGCGCATTAAGACGGAAGATTTCGTAGCTCTTGTTCCCAACCTTCAGGGTGGATTGGCTGCCGAAGCTGTTCATGGATAATTCCTCTCGGATATCGCGCAAGTTTGCGCAGGCGCGCGAGCCTGATCAAATGCTGGTTGCCAGGGTGTGGCGGACGATAAGAGGTTAAGAGGAGTGGCTCCGTCCACGGTCAGGCTTGCCGTGACGGAAACGCTTGTGCAGGAAGTCGCGAAGTCTGCTTCGGGCGTTCATGGTCCGCTATTTAGTTTAAACCTTTTTTCAGGAGACGACGCTTAATCCCAACAGGACCACATTGAGAGCCAGAATCAGCCCGACCGTCAGCCAGCCAAGAGAGCTGATGACCAGGCCATTGGTAAACGCGCCCATCAAGTTACGGCGGCTGCACAGGATGAGCAGCGGGACCAGGGCAAAAGGCAACGTAAAGCTGAGCACCACCTGGGACAGGACCAGGATGCGCAGCGGATCCAGGCCCAGCCCGATGACAATCATCGCCGGCAGCAAGGTCAGCAGCCGCCGCAGGAAAATGCTGAAGCGTACCTTCAGGAACCCCTCGAGAATCATCTGCCCGGCGAGCGTCCCCACGGTGGAGGAGGAAAGGCCGGAGCACAAAAGCGCAATTGCGAAGATGGTAGCGGAAGCCGGACCCAGTAACGGGCCCAGCGTCCGGTGAGCCTCTTCGATCGACATATCGCTGCGTCCGGTGCCGGCAAAGGCCGCCGCGGCCACAATTACCATGGCGGAGTTCACCAGCCAGGCGCCGTTCATGGCCGCAAACACATCCAGCGCCTCCAGGCGAAGGTGGCGCAGCCGTGACAGGTAGCGGTCATCTGGACGATTGCACATGCCGTTCTTCCGCCGCCAGCCGCGGCTGCACCAGGCCGGAATGCAGGTAAACCACGTGCGGCATGACCGTGGCCCCGAGCATGCTGACTGCCGCGTAGATGCTCCGCCGATCCAGCCAGGGTACCGCGGTATGGTAGGCAATCTGCCGCCAGTCGGGGTGGACCAGGAAGATCTCCACCAGGTAGCAGAGCCCAATCACCAAAACGAACACCATGATGCCAATCTCAAGGGTTCGGAAACCCCGCAGCTCGAGTGCCAGGATGGCGAAGACGCAGACGGCGGAGACGATGGCCGCGATAAACATCACTGTGGTCCGGGCTAGCCCCAGGTGAAGAAAGTAGCCGCCGAAAAGCAGGTAGAAGCCGAGCGCGGCGCCCAGAAACTCAGCCAGGTCGGTGGCCAGGGCCGACAATTCGGCGGCCACCCATAGGAGGATGGCCGTAGGGCGCGAGAAATGTTCCCGGCAGTTCTGCGGCAGCGTGGCTCCGGTTGCGATCCCCAGCTTGGCGGACAGGTATTGGATCAGGATGGCCATCAGGTTCGACCACAGCAGCACCCAGAGCAGCTTGTAGCCGAACCCCGTCCCGGCGATTAAATTCGTTCCAAAATTGCCCGGATCGATATAGGCGATGCTGGCCACGAACGCCGGACCAAACCACGAGAGAACCTGGCGGGTTTTGAGATTGGAAAGCAGCGCAGCCGGCTGCGGGCGATGAGACTGGAAGCGAGGGTGGAGAAGCGGGAGCCATGGCGCGATCCTCGATTTCAGTGTGCTTTCGGTGGTAGCCCGTTCAGTATAGCCTGCATTTCCGTTTTTTGTTAACTATAGTTAACATCTTTCACATCCCGGCCAAGCCTCCGCTGTGTCGGGTGGGTCCAGGCTTTAGCCCGGACAGCCAACCTAAACGAAGGGCACGGCTTCAGCCGTGCCGCACCGGCTTGTCGAGATGAGGGCTTTCGCCCCTGAGGTACGGCCCTTCCCAAGGGGATGAAAAAGGGCTTCTGCTCCCTTCTCCGGCCACTACCCTCAATGAAAGCGCTCCCGTTCCCTTTGTCATCCCGACCGAAGCGCACCCCAACAGAGAGATCTGCGGTTCGACGGTCCCGTTGTTGTTTCTTCACTGCTGCTCACACAGCCCGGCGCAGCTGCGGTAGTCTTGCCAAGGGCGGCAAACGAATGAAAGTACTGGTGATTGGTGGGGGAGGCCGGGAACACGCGTTGGTGTGGTCCATCCGCCGGTCCCCCCGCGTTTCCGAAGTGGTTTGCGCCCCGGGCAATGCGGGCATAGCCCAATTGGCGCGCTGCGTTCCCGCCAGCCTGAAGGATGTCGACGACCTCTTACGGGTCACCGCGGCCGAAAGTCCTGACTTGGTGGTGGTTGGCCCCGAGCTCCCCTTGTCCCTGGGGCTGGTGGACGAGCTGCAGCGGCGCAGCATCCCGGTCTTTGGCCCTACCCGGAAGGCGGCGCTGCTCGAAAGCAGCAAAGCCTTCGCCAAGCGCTTTATGCAGCGCCACCAGATCCCGACCGCCGCCTATGCCGTCGCCACCAGCGAGCAGCAAGCCATGGAGTCGATCGACCTCTTCCATCTCCCCCTCGTGATCAAGGCGGATGGTCTGGCCTCGGGCAAGGGCGTCATCATGTGCGAGACGCGCCGCGAAGCAGCCGAGGCCATCTCCGGCATGCTGGGCGGAAAGCTGCTGGGTTCGGCCCAGTCCTCCATCGTGATTGAGGAGTTCCTCACCGGCGAAGAGATCTCCTTCCTGACCCTGACCGATGGAAAGCATGTAGTGCCGTTGGCGCCGGCGCAGGATCACAAGCGGATAGGGGAGGGAGACAAGGGCCCCAACACCGGAGGCATGGGTGCCTACTCCACCGATGGCATGGTGGATGACCAGATGCGCGACTGGATCCTGCACCACATTGCTCAACCCGCGGTGAGTGGCATGGCCGCGGAAGACGATCCTTTCGTAGGCGTGCTGTACATCGGGTTGATGATGACCGCGCGCGGCCCCATGGTGTTGGAGTTCAATGCGCGCTTTGGCGATCCGGAAACGCAGGCCATTCTGGCCCGGCTGGACAGCGACCTGGTGGCGGTGCTGGAAGCCTGTGTCGAGGGCCGTCTCAGCGACACTGAGCTGCGAGTGGAAACCCGGAGCCTCCGCTTGTGTGATTGCGGCTTCCGCCGGCTATCCGGGCAGCTACGTCACCGGGCGCAGGATCAGCGGCCTGGAAGAAGCGGCCCGCGTGCCGGGAGTCGAGATTTTTCATTCCGGCACCGGCCTGGTAGACGGGCATTACGTCACCGAGGGCGGAAGGGTGCTCGGCGTGACCGCGGCGGCCGCGACCCTGGCCCAATCGCTGTCGCTGGTCTACGAGGCCCTGGGCCGAATCCAATTCGAGGGCATGTACTACCGGCGGGACATCGGGCGCCGGTCGCTAAAGAGCGCTTAGTTCCACCTGTCAGCAAGGGGGACTTAGGGCGCTTAGGGCGCTTAGGGCGCACTCTTTTTCAACGGGCTCTCACCGCGAATCGTCAGCGCCCCGCGGACACTCTAACCATACGGGAGGCTACAGGTGGTAAATGCAGCAGATGCGGTGGTGCCGGAGGTGGATCCGGTATGCGGCATGAAGGTGTTGCCGGAAAAGGCCGCGGCATCGGTTGAGCACGCAGGCCGCACCTGGTACTTCTGTTCTCAGGGCTGCAGGACAAAGTTCGAGGCTGATCCACCCAATACGACGGCCCACCCGCTCCACGATCAGGCTCCGCCCGCGCTCCGCAATACACCTGCCCATGCATCCCGAGGTGCTCTCCCAAACCGGGCTGTCCAAATGCGTATGGCCTGAGCACCAGCCATCCGAGCGCATCGAATACACCTGCCCCATGCATCCGCAGATCGTGCGCGACCGCCCAGGCGCTTGTCCGATTTGCGGCATGGCGCTGGAGCCGCGTACCGTAACCGCGAGCGCGGCCAATCCCGAACTGGCCAGCATGACCCGCCGCCTGTGGGTCGGCGCGGTGCTGACTCTTCCTCTGCTGGCCATCATGGTCTCCGACGTAGTGCCCGGCCATCCGCTGCAAGCCTTCTCCAGGGCCGGCTGTTGGGGTGGATTGAGCTTGCGCTTGGCAACGCCAGTGGTGCTGTGGGGTGGATGGCCTTTCTTCGAGCGTGGCTGGGCTTCGATTGTGCATCGCAGCCTGAACATGTTCACCCTCATTGCGATGGGCACCGGCGCTGCCTATCTTTACAGCCTGGCTGCGGTGCGTCGCGCCCGGCCTCTTTCCTGCGACCTTCCGCGATGCCTCCGGAAACCTCGGCCTCTATTTTGAAGCAGCTGCGGTCATCACGGTTCTGGTCTTGCTGGGCCAGGTGCTGGAGTTGAGGGCCCGCAGCCAGACCAGCGGCGCGATCCAGGCGCTACTCGGCCTGGCTCCCAAAACGGCGCGCCGCATTTCCTCCGACGGAAGCGAAGCCGATGTCGCTCTCAGCGAGGTCGCCATGGGCGACCTTCTGCGCATTCGTCCCGGGGAAAAAGTACCCGTCGACGGCCTGGTGACGGAAGGGCGCAGCTCGGTGGACGAATCGATGGTCACCGGCGAGCCCATCCCGGTAGAAAAGACAGCCGGAGACAAGGTGGTGGGTGGAACCATCAACGGAACCGGCAGCCTGGTGATGAAAGCCGAGCGCGTTGGGGCGGCCACACTGCTGGCACAGATCGTAAAAATGGTGAGCGAGGCGCAAAGGACGCCGCGCGCCCATTCAGCGCCTTGCCGACCGGGTGGCTTCGTACTTCGTCCCCGCGGTCTTGGCTGCGGCCGTGATCACCTTTGCGGTCTGGGCAGTCTTTGGCCCGCAGCCTCGGTACGCGCATGCCTTGGTGAACGCCGTGGCTGTGCTCATCATCGCCTGCCCCTGTGCTCTCGGCCTG
This sequence comes from uncultured Acidobacteriaceae bacterium, assembly GCA_963757515.1. Classification (GTDB taxonomy): domain Bacteria; phylum Acidobacteriota; class Terriglobia; order Terriglobales; family Acidobacteriaceae; genus PALSA-350. Next base: position 281,669 of record CAVWRV010000022.1, read on the forward strand.
GCGACGCCCATGTCCATCATGGTGGGCACCGGCCGCGGCGCCGGCGAGGGGATCCTGGTCCGCAACGCGGAAGCCCTGGAGACGATGGAAAAAGTAAATACGCTGATCGTGGACAAGACGGGAACCCTCACCGAGGGCAAGCCGAAAGTCACCACCATCCTTGCCGCCGAGGGCATTGACCAGGCCCAGCTTCTGCAAGCGATTGCCAGCCTGGAAAAGGAGAGCGAACATCCCTTGGCCGCAGCCATCCTGGCTGCAGCGAAAGAGAAGAAGCTGGAGTTGTTGCCGGTGACAGACTTTCAGTCGCTCACCGGGAAAGGTGTATCGGGAACCATCCAGGGCAGGAAAGTGGCTGCCGGCAATGCTGCCCTGATGCACGACCTTGGAGCCTCATCAGAATCGATTGACCAGCAGGCCGAAGCCTTGCGCCAGGCTGGGCAGACGGTGATGTTCGTCGCCTGGGATGGCCGTTTGGCCGGCTTGGTTGGGGTCGCCGATCCCATCCGGGAATCGACCCCGCAGGCTATCGAGGAGCTTAAGCGCGAAGGCATCAAGGTGGTGATGGTGACCGGCGACAACCGCACCACGGCCGCGGCCCTGGCTCAGAAGTTAGGGATCGAGTTCGAGGCCGAGGTGCTGCCGGCGCAAAAGGCCGAGGCAGTCAAGAAGGATGCAATCGCAGGGAGCGGTGGTGGCCATGGCGGGCGATGGGGTCAACGATGCGCCCGCGCTGGCCCAGGCGGACGTGGGCATCGCCATGGGCACGGGAACCGACGTAGCCATGGAGTCTGGCGCGATCGTCCTGGTGAAGGGGGACCTGCGCGGCATTCTCAAGGCGCGTCGCTTGAGCCAGCGAACCATGCGCAACATCCGTCAGAATCTTTTCTTCGCCTTTGTCTACAACGCTTTGGGCGTGCCGCTTGCCGCAGGGGTGCTCTACCCGGTATTCGGATTGCTGCTCAACCCCATGATCGCCGCCGCGGCCATGAGCTTCAGCTCCGTCTCCGTCATCGCCAACGCATTGCGTCTGCGCACCACCGCGCTTTGAAACTCACCCTGCCACCGAACTCGGGTGCCATACCCGATTTCCGTGAAGCTGATGGGTTCCACGCATTCATGTCCAGTGCTGCGTGCAGGAAATTCGGGTATCCGCTCGTTTTTCGCGAGATGTTGGATACCACGAACTTGACCAGTCTTGTGCCTATTGTTCCTTCATATCCATTTGCGCGCGCCGGAAGGCGATAGTCGCTGACGTGCACAGAGCCCTGAAAGGGCCGATTGATATCGGCAATCGCGACCAGCACCAGCGAGATAAGCAACGCAAACGCACTCACCTGGATGACGTGCAAGGCGCCATTGGCGGCACCGAACATGCAGGTAGACGCAACCGTGACCGTCCCACCAATGAGCAGGACAAACCACAGCACGCCGGGAAGCCGGGATGCGCTCTCGACCAGGCGGATGCGGCGATATCCAGCCAGCGCGCTGAGCTCGTAGAGCGCATGATCTTCCGCGGTGATCTCGGTGGGGGAGGCTCCTTTCGAGGCCATGAGAGTCTGCCACATTTGCCGCGTGATCTCACGGCTTTCCGTGGGCATGGTGTTCATCGCCATCTCTCCCCATTCATGGTCGACGACCGCATCGCCATACGCCCGCGCCAAGAGTCTTGAGCTTTGCCCCTTGTTGCGGAGCCAGGCCGTCGGAGAGCCGGTAGAGATTCACCAGCGAATTGGCCTCTGCATCCGAATTCAGGTCCGCCGATCCGAAGTTCGATCCAAACCGTGTACAGCATAAAGCCGACGATGACCGCATACGTCGTACCCAGAACGGATAGCTGCCATCCAATCAGGTCGTTGTGTGCCCGGCGCTGCTCCGGCAGGCCAGTAATAGTTCACCGCCGCCATAAAGAAAAGCGAGCACGCCACGGAAACAATGACGATGAAAAAATTTTGCGCCGTATCCAGCATTGCCTTTGCCTGAAGGAAATTTTCCCCAGTGTATCGCTAAAGACAGAACAGCTATCCTTCTCGCCTCGACATCACCCGGCGCTCAAGCGGCGAAGCACAGTTGCTCGAAATCCATATTGACTGGCTGATGGACAAACGCAAGATGATGGACGAGACCGGCGCGGTTTCCGTGATCGATCTCTACTACCGGTGCACCGCTGTGCAGGCACGGAAGGATGGCGAATAAACTCTCAGAGGAATGGCGTGCCCATACATCAGGACGCATTCTCGCACGAAAAGGAGCAACCTATGGATTATCAGATCAAGGGAAAATACGTGTTCATCAACGCCGGCGCCCACGGTATAGGCGAAGCCACTGCCGACCTGCTCACCCAGGAAGGGGCAAACGTCATTGTGGCCGATCTGGACGGAGCCACGCTGGAGCAAAAGGCCAATCGGTGGGCCGGCGTGGTGGCTGCGAATCTGGCCACCGCGGACGGCGTGGAGCACGCAACCTCTTACGTCCTCGCCACCTTTGGCAGAGCACCGGATATCCTGGTCAACAATCTCGGTGTGGGGAACTCCGCATCCTTCGAAGAACTGTCCGATGAGCGCTGGGCGCAAAGCTTCGAGATTAACCTGATGGGGTGTATCCGAACCTGTCGCACGCTGCTTCCGAAGATGGCTGAGCTGGGCGGAGCCTCGGTGGTCAACACCGCATCCGACCTGGCCAAGCAGCCGGAGCCCACCATGATGGACTACGGCACCTGCAAAGCAGGGTTACTGTATTTCACCAAAGCTCTGGCGGTGCAATACGCTCCCCGCGTGCGCGTGAACGCAGTTTTGCCCGGCCCCATCTGGACCCAAATGTGGACCCGTCCGGGCGGAATTGTCGATCAACTGGTGGAAAGCTATGCCCTTGACAGGGACGCCGCCCTCAAGCGTTTTCTCGAGGATCGGTACATGCCTCTCGGTATCGGACAACCCGAGGACGTTGCGCATGCTATTGCCTTTCTCGCCTCGCCTCTGGCCAAGTACATAACCGGCGCCACGTTGGACATAGGTGGCACCCTGCGCGGACTTATCTAGCCCGAGCCACTGCCTTGGCTGGCAAGTTAGGGATGGAATGAACGCTGCGCCTTTGGGATTTTTCCCTGCCGCCAATCAATGGGTGCCCCATATCTCGCTCGTTTTTTGCGAGATGTGGGATACGCGAACCTCAACGTCAATCCGCCACTAGAGCAGCAGACTTGACGGTGAGCGGTTGTTCATTAGGACCGAAGCGCAGCGTAATCGGAGCGGTATCCGCCAGTGTCGAGGTTTCGGCGGAAGCGGCTGCGGGGCAACTTTGGCAAGGCTACGGGTCAATTGACTCCGCGCTATCTACAACTCCACCTGCGCGCCAGCTTCTGATCTTCCCTGCGCGCATCTCTCGGAGTAGGTTCAGAGTGAGGGTCAAGCGTGCGGGTAGCGATTATAGGGGGGACTGGGCATATCGGTAGTTTTCTGACTCCCCGGCTCCACGATGCGGGGCACTCGGTTGTCTGCATCAGCCGGGGCTTGAAGGAGCCTTACCTGCAGCACCCGGCATGGCAGGCTATCGAACGCGTGGAGATCGATCGCGCGGCGCAGGAGGCTGCCGGGAACTTTGGTGAGCGCATTGCCCAGCTGGATGCGGAGGTGGTCATTGATCTCACCTGTTACCGGTTGGAGAGCGCGCAACAACTCGTGGTGGCTCTGCGCGGACGGGTCGAGCATCTTCTCCATTGCGGCACCATCTGGGTGCATGGACCGAGCGTAGAAGTACCCACCACAGAAGTGGCGCCGCGAACGGCGTTCGGCGACTATGGCGCCCGCAAGGCTGCGATCGAGGCCTATCTCCTCAGCGTGACCGCACTCCCGGTGACCATCCTGCACCCTGGGCACCTTGTCGGGCCGGGCTGGGCCCCGATCAATCCCGCCGGCAACTTCAACCCGGAGGTCTTCTCCAGGCTGCTGCAGGGCAGGCCAATCCAGCTGCCAAACATTGGGATGGAAACGGTGCACCACGTCCACGTGGACGATGTGGCGCAATGCTTTGTCAGAGCGATGGAGCGGCGAAGCGAGGCGCTTGGCGAGAGCTTCCACGTTGTATCGCCCGCGGCTCTGACGCTGCGAGGATATGCCGAACGCGTCGGCGCAGTGGTTCGGGCATCCGGCCCAGCTGGAGTTCTTACCTTGGGAAGCGTGGCGGCAGGGAGTCACGGAGAGGGATGCCGCGGTGACCTGGGATCACATTGCCCACTCACCAAACTGCAGCATTGCCAAAGCACGCACTCGATTGGGATACGAGCCGCGCTACAGTTCACTCCAAGCGGTGCGCGAGTCACTCACATGGCTCATCGACCACGGAACAGTCAAACCGTCGTAACACGGCCGTCTGTTATGCGAATTCGGCGATCGGCTTTTCCGACTCCGCATCGGAATGAGTGTCTGCGTTGCTGAGCAGAAGGCCGATTGCCTGCGCCACCTTGCACACCTGCTGCGCAGAGACGCGAAAGCGCTCCTTGGAAAAGCGGGACATAGGCGCGGAAACACCGATCGATCCTACAATCACGTCGCTATCGACCCGTATCGGGGCAGCTACGCAGCGCAGCTCTTCCGCGTATTCCGCTTCATCGGTGGCAAAGCCTCTCTTCTTGATCAGGGCGCAATCTTTGCTCAGCTCCTGAATCGAAGTCATGGTGTTCTTGGTATATCTCCGCAGCTGTCCCGAGCCGAACAGCGCCCGCAACTCCCGTTCATCCGCATCCGCCAACAGAGCTTTGCCATGTGCAGTGCAATAGAGCGGCACCAGCTCGCCCACTTGTCCCGCCACCGCGATCACGTTGCTGGCCGCCGCGTGGTCGATGAAGAGAGCATATTTACCCTCGCGGATGGCAAGGTGTGCAGTTTCGTTGATCTGCGCCGCGAGCAGCTTCAGCTGCTTATTGGCCACCCGGATCAACATGTTGCCCCAGTCGTAGCGGTGGGAGAGACGCCACATCGAAGAGCCGAGGATATAGTCCTTCCGGCCTGCCGGGCAGGCAAGAAACCCACGTCGCCGGAGCGTGTTCGCCAGCCGAAAGGCACTGCTGCGATCGATCCCCAGCAACTCGGTTAGTTCTCCCAGGGAGACCGGTTGTTTGGAAAGCGCGACCGCCTGCAGGATGGTAAGGCCGCGATCAAGACTTTGTATGAAAGGAATCTGGCGAACTTTTTCCTCGGGCATAAAGGCAGAGTCCGGTGCGAATGGAACCCGATAAAGAGACTACGGTCGAGGGTTGCAATTGTCCAGAGCTAATGCGCAGTGCACACAAGCTGATCTGCGCGCCTTCCCGGGCAACCCTTGGCATGGTTTATCATTTTGATAGCAGGATGGGTTGCGGAGGCATTAGAAAAATGGTGATGGGTCGAGGGCTTTTGGCTGTGTGCTTCCTGGCTGCTGCCGGAGTGCTGGGTGTCACTCATGTGATCGGTTTTGCCGACACGGCAAAGCCGGCGATGAATGCAAAGGCCAAACGCGGTGCTGCGGTCTTCCAGCAAAATTGCGTGAGCTGCCATAACAAGCAACCCGATGATGCCACTCCATTCGGCCCACCAAACCTGCATGGCATTTTCAGCAGCAAGCCCTTGGTGAGTCCTCCGATCACTCCGGCCCAGGCCACAGAGGCCATTAAGAATGGTAAGGCGCCCATGCCCGCCTTTGCCTCGATCCTGACCGATGCCCAAATCAGCGACCTGATCGCGTATTTGAAGGTGCAGTAGAGCGCCGAGGAACGAACCGCTTCCATTGAGAGTAGTGGCTTCTGTTTCCTTCTTCAGCAACTTCCCTCAATGGAAGCGCCGTCTTCCCCTTTGTCATCCCGACCGGAGCGCAGCGTAGTGGGGGGATCTGCGGTCTGCTTCCACGTCGTCCAAGAATTTGTGGTTGCGAGCTTGGCCACCGGCGCGAAGAAGCAAACCACCTTCATCTCTTCCATCGGGTGTTCCACAACATATGTATTTTGCCCCCCGGAAACAAGACCGCTCTTCCTGCGCGCACGACGTAAACGATTTCCTCGCCATGGGGGTGGGAATGCGCGGGCTTCTCCTTCACGTGTTGTTCAATATCGTAGACTCAGCTGGGGAGACTAATGAGAAGAGTGTCCGGTGTTTTCAGCGGCGGCATCGTCAGCCTGATTGCGGTCGCCATGGTGGTTCAGCCGGTCTATGCCGAAGATCAAGGCGTGATCGTACGCTACCCGGAGGGCTCCCTGGCCGGATTCGTTGTGTTGCGGAACGATCAAGGAGCGACCCTGGCCGCGGGAGAGTTCACCCAGATTCCACGCGGAAGCAGGATCAAGTCTCGAATGGTCTTCCATTTCCGAGACGGCTCGCTGGACGATGAAACTACCGTCTACTCACAAGAATCAACCTTTCGCCTGATCAGCGACCGGCATGTCCAGAGGGGCCGGTCTTTTCCGGATCCCTGCGACATAACGATCGATGTGCGTTCGCAACAGATGAGTATTCGTGACTTGTCAAAAGGCGGAGCTGTCAAGACCGAGCACGTGGATCTGCCGCCCGACCTCTCCAACGGGCTTCTGTTCAACCTGATCAAGAATTTGGCCCCGAATGGGCCTAAGGTCGAGGTGTCGTATCTAACCCTCTCGACCAAGCCGCGGCTGGTCAAGCTGGCCCTTACCATGGAAAAAGAGGACCAGTTCATGATCGCCGGCCGTCCCTTTAAAGCGGCGGTGTGGGACGTCAAGGCCGAGCTCGGAGGGCTTACCGGCATAGTGGCTCACATGATCGGTGAGCAGCCGCCAGATTCGCATGTTTGGATTACTGAAGGCGCCGCGCCGACCATCGTTCGGGTGGACACCGCGCTGTATGTCGGAGGGCCTGTATGGAGCATCCAACTTGTCAGCCCGGTTTGGTGATTAATTTGGTCCTGCAAACGAACATACTCCCGACACGGACTTATCTAACCCGAGAAGGTCTGCAGACCGTAGCTAGGAGGGACCTGCTGTGCCTCCTCGGGCTAGATAAGTCCGGGGTATGGAACGCACCTGGTCCTTCGCCAGGACATTGCGGTTAGCCGCCCCCGGAGGCGAGGCGGCGTAACCATTGCCAGCGCGACGCGTGTTTGTTGGAGCGGTAGGCAAGCGTGGCGGGAACGCGCACTTCTACCTCGGTGCCTACTCCGGGCCGGCTCCAGACTTCAAGGTGAGCGCCAATCCTACGTGCTCGCTCGTACATGCCGGGCAGCCCCCATTGTCCTGATCGGCGGCTGGTTTCGAGAACCGTTGCATCCACACCGCAACCGTCGTCGCGAAAGCCGATGCGCAGCTGGGTGCGATCGTAGTTTATTTCCGTTTCACACCGCGCGGCGTTGGCATGGTGAAAGGAGTTGGTGATCGCCTCCCGCCCAATGCGGTATACCTCGTCGCGCACCATCGGGTGCAGCTCTCTGGGATTGCCATTGACCACCACGCTGAAGTCCGCCGGGTTCTCTCGCTTTAGCTCCCGGCACACCGCCGCAAAGGCCTGGGGCAGTTCGTTGGGCTTCCCCGAACTCACTCCTGTTCCTAAAACCTGCTCCCGCAGTTGTTCCAGCACCTGGTCGGATTGGCTAAGAGCTTCCTCCAACATCTGGCGTGTCGGATCATTTTGCGGAATTCGCTCGGCTGCCGTTTGGAAGCGCAGGATCAGCCCCCCCACGGTCTGCAGCAAGCTGTCATGCAGTTCGCGAGCGACTTTTTCCCGCTCCGTCAACCGTTCGGCCATCCGCGCCCGCAGCTGCCCAGTCAGCTGCCGCAGCCGCAGGACGAAGAGGAGCCACAGCAAGCCGCTGGCCCCCAGCACGCACAGCAATATAAACCGCTCGCCGGAGAGTGACTGTATGATGGCGCGCTGGCGATTGAGGGCAAACGCCGGCGTGCATAGCGTGGCGACAAGAGGCGTCGACGCCACCCAACCGGTCACTCCGCGATGAATCGCCGAAACCATAAGTGTTTACGAGTCACTTCATCGGGGGGTTTGCCCAATTTACCTTGATATAGTACCGGCAAACGCCGACTAAGAATTTCCCAGGTTTCAGATTCCCGCGGAGCCCTTATGGACTGCTCCAAATGCATCAGATTCTCTTGACCATGGGGGCGCCCGATAGTCCCCGCTGGGAAGCCTGCAGGCTATTTCTCCCCCGACCTTTGCGGAACGGCTGCGTTGGAGTACTCTGAGCTGGCTCAAAAGAGGAGCGCTATGGCTAAATTTTGCGGTAATTGCGGAAGTCCGATGAACGAGACGGCGGCATTTTGCGGCGCTTGCGGGGCCAGGGTACCGCAAGCAAATGTTCCCCTCGCCGCCCCCGCGGTTTCGCTGCCCCCACCGGTTTCGCCCTTACCCCCCGTACGCCAGGGAACCAGCCCGCTCGTCAAGATTGTGCTGGTCGTGGTCGTGCTCCTCTTTGTTGGTGGAGCGCTCGCGACCTTTGGCATGTTCTACGCGCTTCACCTGGCAAGCCGTAAGGCGCACCAGTTTTCCAGGCAAGTGCTGGGTAGTGGCGGAATCATATCTTCGCTCAACCCTGACAGGGGAACCGCGGGCGGATCGGATGGGGGGATAACCGGTCCGGGAGCCTGCCGCTTGCTGAGCAAGGAAGATGTTGGCCGCTCGATAGGGGTAGCCATCGTAGCGACGAGAACAACCGCTACCGGTTGCGAGTATCTGGCCAAAGGCACGCCCGCCGAACTGACAGGCAAGCATATCGCTGCCATGATGGCGGCTCGGGGCGCAAGCACCCAGCAACAGCAGATGATTCAGAACCTCTCCCGTGGGCTGCTCGGCAGCGCACAAAACGACGTCGGACGGAAATAGCCCGAACCCGGAAGTCAATTCGGCGGTGGTCGCTTTTACCATCGATCCGAACTCGGCCAAGACCCAGATGACGCTGGATCAAAATGCGCCGGGGTCCATCGGCTCAACTGGAAAGCCGCTTGCAGGCATAGGCGATGAAGCGTTTGATACGGCGGGGTCGATCATGACGGTTCGCAAAGGGAACAAGTTGATTCGCATTATTTATTCGACCTGCCCCTGCACGGTGAATGCGATCAAGCCTCTCGCCCAGCAGCTCGCCGGGGCACTCTAAGGGAGGACGCGATGCCCGAGAAAGCCCGATGCCGGCCACTCAATGCTCGAAGATCAGCATCACATAGGCGAGAAAGAGCAAGAGGTGCACTGCGCCCATCAGAACGTTGGTCCGATTGCGGTTGAAGGTCAGTACAGATACCGCCAGGGTCAGAACCAGCAGAAGAGAATTCGCCGGATCCAGCCCCAGGATCACGGTCTTTCCGGTAAGCAAGCCAATCGTCAGAACCGCGGGGATGGTCAGCCCGATCGATGCCAGCACCGAACCTAACAGGATGTTGATCGAGCGCTGCAGATCATTTGCCAGCGCCGCCCGGGTTGCACTGAGCGACTCGGGAGACAAGACCAACGCCGCCACCAGAAAGCCTCCCAGCGCCACCGGCGCATGCAGAACTTCAATGCCGTGGTCGATGGGAACCGCAATCTCCTCCGCCAGCACGACGATGGCCAGCAGGTACATCACCAGCAATGTCGCGTGATAGGTAAGGGAATTGGTTGCAATGTGGTCCCCATGAACGGAAGCAGCCGCTGCATCCGCGGGGTGGTTACCTTTGTCCAGGGCCGGCCTCAGGAAATATTCGCGGTGACGCCAATTCTGGATGATCAGGAAGAGACCGTAGATCGCGATGGACATTACCACCAGAAAGATGGACTGAAGAGCGGAGAACGTAGGCCCTGGAGAGGCAGTCGTAAAGTTTGGCAGCACCAGGCCGAGCACGGTTAAAGGCACGATCAGCGACAAAAAAGAATTTGCGCCCTGGAGATTGTATTCCTGCTCATGGTGGCGTAGACCGCCCAACAGTAAGGAGATTCCAATCATGCCGTTCATCACAATCATCGTCACGCCGAACATTGCGTCGCGCGCCAATTCAGGCTTGCCTTCGCCGGTGAGCATGACCGCCGAAATCATCATCACTTCGATGCCAATGACGGAAAGTGTAAGCACCAATGTTCCCAAAGGCTCTCCCAGCCGTATCGCCAGACTCTCCGCGTGATGCACAACGGCAAATGCTGAACTCAGGATTACGGCGAATAGCCAAACCAGCATCAAGGTGAACCACAGCGGATTCGACAGGTCGGCGAGCCAGTGCTTCCCAAACAGCAGAAACAACGCCGTCGTCGCCCAGGCCACTCCCAAAAGCCACTCCCGCCGCAGAACTGCAAGGTAGCCGGTTTGTACGAGCATCGCTTCAGGACTCATGCCAGTAGTCCTACCAGAAACCGGTACGTATTCACACCTCCGGATTGTGGACGAATAATCTTTGTCTGTAACAGCGCATTCGTCTTATCGGGCACACCTCCAGTTCCTTCACCAGCAGGGCGATGAAGAAGGGCGAAGGCTCAATACGGATCAGGAGATGCTGGAAATGATCTTCCGGTATTCGTCCTCGGTGAAGGCGCGTAGCGTTTGCGTGCGCACGCCACCCTTCGATGCGAGAGAAAGGCTGATGCGGGCGAGGGTCGCGTCATCCGGGGCCTCGACGACGATCGCCATGTCGTATTCGCCCATCAACATGTAGAAATTGATTATCTTCCCGCCGGCAGACTCAACAGCTTTTTTGCCGGCCTCCAGGCGGGATGGACTTTCCTTGATCTTTTCCACACCTTCTTTAGTCCAGCGCATTAAGGAAAGGTACGTTGGCATAGGTTCACCTCGGCGTCGAATTATAGGCTCATTTAGACTGTGCCCACTGGCATTCTCATGACCTGGCTTATGTGGGCCGTCCTCTCTGCTCTTTTCGCCGCCGCAACCGCTTTGCTGGCCAAGGTCGGTGTTGCCCATGTGGATCCGAACCTGGCCACCGCCATTCGCACCTCGGTGGTCGTGGTGTTTGCCTGGACCATCGCCCTCACGCTTGGCTCCCATGCCGGTCTGGTCCATGTGGGCCGCCGCAGTTGGCTGTTCCTGATCGCTTCCGGCCTGGCAACCGGCTTGTCGTGGATTTGCTATTTTCGCGCGCTCTCCCTGGGAGAAGCATCGAAGGTAGCGCCCATCGACAAGTTGAGCGTGGTCTTTGTCGTACTGCTGGCATGGCCGCTGCTGGGCGAGACGATTACGTTGCCTAAGGCGGCGGGCGTGCTTTTGATTGCTGCCGGGGCGATTGTTCTCGCCTGGGCCTAATGCATCTGTGTGCCAACCGGAAATAAAAGCGCAGCGTAGTGGAGGGATCTGCGGTTTCTTTCCGATTCTGGCGCAGATTCTTAAACCCCGGTATCGATCCGGGTGCTTTCCGCAATCTGCTTGAACCGTTCCACGATGGGTCGTGAATCTCCTGCGAGCCAGGCGAGTTCAATGTTGCTGACCGCCTTTGCGCCGCGAAGCGGAAGGCAAACCACTTCCGCGGAAGCGATGCGGCGGACACAGGCGGGGGCAATGGAAACTCCCTGCCCGGCGGCAATCAGGCGCAGGATGGTGAGCCAGTGAGACGCTTCCTGCACAATTTGCGGACGAAACCCGTGCTCCTCACAGAGCGTCAGCGGTTTCTCATAGGCTCGCGTGCCCGCGCTGCGAGGATAGTAGACGAATGGTTCGTCACGAAGCACAGCGATCGAGATGCTCTTCTGTTTCGCGCAGGGGTGGGTTGCCGGGAGCACGGCAACGAAAGGTTCGGAGAGGATCGTGGTGACTTGCAAGCCTTCGAACGGGTCGCCGTCGCGCAGAATTCCGGCATCGAGGGTGCCGTTCTCCAGGCCCTCGGTAACCAGTGCGGTAAAAGATTCGTGCAGATGCAGGCGCACTCGCGGATACGCCTCGCGGTAGGAGCGGAAGATCCCAGGCAGCGTGGTCAGCATGGCTGATCCGATAAAGCCGATATGCAGGGAGCCAACGTCGCCACGCCCGATGCTGCGGGTCTCATCGATGTCACGCTGCACATTGCGCAGCGTGCGGCGCGCGCGCTGCAGCAAGGCCTCGCCCGCAGGGGTGAGACTGACGGAGCGGGAGGTGCGGGTAAAGAGGGGATATCCGAGCAACTCCTCGAGCTTGCGTATCTGTTGTGAGAGCGGAGGCTGGGCGAGATGGAGCCGCTCCGCCGCGCGGCCAAAGTGCAACTCCTCTGCGACCGCAACGAAGTAGCGTAAGTGCCGCAACTCGATATCACGATCCATATACAAAAGATCTTAATCCAGCCAAACAAGATATTGGACGTAATCGATACCTAGAGGGAGACTGCTGTCAGGGGGAAAGCGAAATGCATAATGACGGGATGCAGGTGTTCGAGCAGCGGGCAAGCGGTCAATCTTCCGGAAATCGAGATCCGGCCACTCCAGACAGGCGAGGATGCGACAGCCTTCAGGACTTTGAACGAGGAGTGGATCACCCGCTACTTCACCCTGGAGAAGATGGACCGCGAAACCCTGGGCGACCCGGAGGACAAGATCCTCAAGAAGGGCGGACATATCTTCATGGCCTATCTCGGCCAGCAGGCTGTTGGCTGCGTCGCCTTGATTCCCATCGGCGATGGTGTCTACGAACTGTCAAAGATGGCGGTGTCGCCTGAGATGCGCGGACTGGGGATCGGCCGCAGGTTGCTGCAGCATGCGGTTACGGAGGCGAAGCGGATCGGGGCGAAGTCGTTATTCCTGGGCAGCAATTCCCGGCTGGAAAATGCAGTACATCTGTACGAGTCCGTCGGGTTTCGGCATGTGCCTGCCGGAAAGCCTGCCCGAATGCCATATATGCGCGCGAACGTCTTTATGGAATTGCCACTCTGAAGCATTGTAAAGCCGATGCGCATAGCGATCTTCCGCCGGCACGGCCGCCGCCGGAATCGAGGACAATAGAAATGACCTATGCGAAAACCTCTGCTCGCGCTGGCCGTTTCTGCCTTTGGCATCGGCACCTCGGAATTCATCATTATGGGGCTGCTGCCGGATCTCGCTCACAGCTTCCAGGTCAGCATTCCCAAGACCGGGATTCTGGTCTCCGGCTATGCGCTCAGCGTCACCCTTGGATCGCCGCTGGTGGCTCTTGCTTTGTCGCGGATGGACCGTAAACGGGCGCTGCTGATTTTGATGGGCATGTTTGTGGCCGGAAATGCGCTTGTGCGCCTTGGCCCCTACCTTTCTGCTGCTTCTGTTGGCCCGCATTCTCACCGCGCTTTGCCATGGCGCTTTCTTTGGTATCGGTAGCATCGTTGCTTTTCATCTGGTTCCGCGATCCGAACGGGCCCAGGCAATTACGCTCATGTTCAGCGGCCTGACGCTGGCGAATGTGCTCGGGGTTCCTGCCGGAACCGCGCTAGGGCAGGCGTTTGGATGGCGGTTCGCCTTTTGGGCGCTGGTTCCGATTGGCCTGATCGCCGGTCTCGGACTGCTGCGCATGGTGCCTCACCAGGCGGCGGAGAAGATTGCACCTCAAGCATGAGTTCCACGCGGCGCTGCGTCCCCAGGTGCAGCTGGTGCTGGCGCTGAGCACGCTCTCTTCGGTTTCTTTGTTCTGCGTCTTCACCTACATCGCGCCCATTCTGGAGCAGGTGACGCATCTCTCGCCGGCCGCGGTGACCAGGGTGCTGGTGGTCTTCGGCGTGGGCATCACGCTGGGCAATCTGCTTGGCGGCAGGCTGGCGGACTGGAAGCAGATGCCGGTGCTCTGGCGGATTCATGCTGTTGATCCTGATCTTCCTGGCGATGCCCTTTCTGGAGCTCAACGTGGTGCCCGCGGTGGTCATGGTTTTCGTGTGGGGCTGCATCCACTTCGCGACCGGGTCTCCCTTGCAGGCGCGGATCGTGGAGCAGGCGAAGGGAGCTCCGAACCTGGCCTCGACCCTGAATCAGGGTGCTTTCAACCTGGGAAACGCACTGGGCGCAAGCCTTGGCGGCATCATGCTGACCGAGGGTATCGGCTACCGGTATCTCTCGCTGGGGAGCGCGGCGGTCGCCAGCGTGGCGCTGCTGGTGGCGCTCATTGCGCTGCGGGTAGAACGCGAGCACGGCGGAAGAAAACCAGATGGTGTCCGGTTTAAGCAGCTTGTCCCCGCCAACGACCTTGGAGTGCCCCACAGTCTCGCTCGTTCTTTGCGAGACTGCTGGGCTTAGCCACGACTGGTATCCGTCCAGGTGACAAAGGGGACGAGTCGTGGTTTTCCTCAGCCATGGCTGACGGCTGATAAACCTGCCGGCGCCATCAATTCGGTAACCTAATTTCGTTCCATCTCTCAGTTAAGGCCGTATCTAACCTGCGCACCAGAAGCGACAACCTATGTCCACCGCAAGCACCCATAGAATCAGAACGGCATGAAGAAGAAACTCCGGGTTGGCGTACTTTTTGGCGGACGTAGCGGCGAGCATGAAGTCTCCCTGCTCTCGGCTGCCTCGGTCCTCAAGGCAATCGATCGCACTCGTTACGAGGTGGTGCCGATCGGCATTACCAAGCAGGGCCGCTGGTTGGTCTCCGGCGATGCCGAGCGGTTGTTAGCAGGGGATTTTCCCGATACCGGCACCACTGCGCGCGGGCGATCCGCAACACACCGCGCCGGCCGCGCTGCTGGCCAAAGGCCAAGGCGTGATCGTGCCGCCCATGCCGCCCGCGGAAGGTGGCCGGGGCGGCGCCCTCGTGCCCTTCGAGCGCGAAGCATCTTCCATCTCCCCGGCCCACGACGTGCTGCAGCTGGACGTCGTCTTTCCCGTGCTGCACGGAACGTTTGGCGAAGATGGCACCATGCAGGGCCTGTTCGAGCTCGCCGGGTTAGCCTATGTCGGCTCCGGGGTTCTGGGCTCGGCAACCGGCATGGACAAAGAAGTGATGAAGCGCCTCTTCCTCGCCGCGGGGCTGCCCATCACCAACCACGTTACCTTCCTCCGCCAGCGAGTGGGAACAAAGCCCGAAGAAGATCATCGCCAGGCTCGAGGCCGCGCTCAAGTATCCGCTCTTTGTTAAGCCCGCGAACCTGGGTTCGTCGGTAGGCATCAGCAAGGCCCATGACCGCAAGGAGCTTGGGCCCGGCCATCGACCTGGCGGCGGGCTTCGATCGCAAGATCGTGGTGGAGCAGGCGGTCGGCGGCCGCGGCAGCCGGACCAAAATGGGCAAGGCCCGCGAGCTGGAAGTCGCGGTGCTGGGCAACGATGAGCCGATCGCCTCGGTGGTCGGCGAGATCGTCCCAGGCAAAGAGTTTTACGACTATGAGGCCAAGTATCTCAGCGAAGGCTCACAGGCCATCATTCCCGCCAAGCTGACAAAAAAGCAAAGCCGGCAAGTGCAGGCCATGGCGCTCGACGCCTTCCGTGCCTGTGACTGCGCCGGCCTGGCGCGAGTGGACTTTCTCCTCGAGGCGGGGGACTCCGGCCGGCTCTACCTCAACGAGATCAACACCATGCCGGGCTTCACCTCGATCAGCATGTATCCCAAGCTGTGGGAGGCGTCGGGCATGAAATATCGCGACCTGATCTCGCAGGTTGATTGAGCTGGCGCTGGAACGCAAAGCGGAACAGGAACAAATCTCCTACTCGCGATGATATGGTCATGAGCGGTAAACTTCCTCTAAGCAAGGAGGCGCCCATGACCCTGCTCGATGCACCCACATATGATCCCGCCAAGGCGCGCACGCGCAGGAATATTCTGATTGCCGGCCTCGTCGCCTGCCTGGTGCTCGCAGGCTTCCTCTGGTACTTCTGGGACTGGCCGCAGGAGCATCGCGTCAACCAATTCTTTGCTGCCATCGAAGCCAACGATCTGCCGAAGGCGTTCGCGATTTGGAACCACGACCCGGACTGGCAACAACACCCGCAGCAATATGCGCAATACCCCTACGGCCGCTTCGAAGTAGATTGGGGCCACAACAGCGACTGGGGCGACATCAAGACGCATAAGATCCGATGTCGAAAACAGTGGGCTCCGGGGTGGTGGTCGGGGTCGAAGTGAACGGGCAAAAGAAGCCCGTCTTTCTCTGGGTGCAGCGCAGCAACAAGACGCTTGGCTTCTCCCCAGTACAGCTTTCGACAGACTAGGGGTTGAGAGCGGTCAGTAGCTTTTCCAGGCTGGCGGGATCTTCCACTTGCCCGCACTTCTGGCTGCGGTCAATCTGCCGTAACAGCCCGCTGAGCACCTTGCCCGGACCGACCTCAACAAAGGTCGTGACTCCCTCGGCGATGAGCAGCTGCATAGACTCAGTCCAACGAACCGCGCCGGTGACCTGGCGGACCAGCGCATCGCGCAACGCGTGCGCCGTCGGTGACCAGGTCGGCATCCACGTTGACCACGACCGGCACTTTTGCGGGCGAGAAAGGTACTTCCTGAAGTATGGGGGCAAGGGCATCCTGGGCCGGCTGCATGAGGCTGCAATGGAAGGGCGCGGAGACCTGCAGCATGACGGCTCGTTTGGCGCCGCGTTCTCTTAGCCAGCGCGACTGCCCGCTCGACGGCCGCAGTCGCTCCCGAGATAACGGTTTGTTCGGGACTGTTGAGGTTGGCTGGTTCGACGGGCGCGCCTACCTCGCTCGATGCATCCCGGCATACGGCGACCACTGCCTCCGGTTGCATGCCAAGAATGGCGGCCATGGCCCCTTGACCTGCGGGCACGGCCTGCTGCATCAATTGCCCGCGGCGGCGAACCGTGCGTGCGGCGGCGGCGAACTCGATGGCGCCGGCAGCGACGTTGGCGGAGTACTCCCCCAGCGAGTGCCCGGCAAGATAGTCCGCGGTGACTCCAGCCTCGGCCAAAACGCGCAGCGCCGCCACGGATACGGTAAAGATCGCCGGCTGGGTGAACTCGGTCAGCCGAAGCTGCTCTTCGGGTCCGTTAAAGCAGAGGTCTGCCAGATCGAAGCCCAGCGCCTCGTTGGCTTCTTCAAAGGTCTGGCGCGCGAGCGGAAAGGTTGAGGCGAGGTCGCGGCCCATGCCAACGCTTTGCGAACCTTGACCAGGAAATAGGAAAGCAGTCTTACTCATGTCGTTCTTGTGGGGCTATGGAAACAGCAGGTCCCTCCACTACGCTACGCTCCGGTCGGGATGACAATTTTGTTTGGGAACGGGGATTGCGTCTCCAAACAGAATTGTCATCCCGACCGGAGCGTAGCGTAGTGGAGGGACCTGCTGTTTCTTTCCTCTCTCTAGTGAAGCGGCTGGATGGGCTCGCTAATCTGGTTCAGACGCCGTCTGCCGGCCGGCGGCAGGCAAACTCCTGCTCCAGCCGCTGGTTGATACCAGCCTGGGCGAACTCAGCCGTCACCCGGATGCCGTTATAGATGGCGCGGTCATTCGAAGAGCCATGGTTCACGATGCAAACCCCGCGGATTCCCAGCAGCGGCGCACCGCCGTACTCGGAATAGTCCAGGCGCTTCTTGAAGTCGTTGAATGCTTTACGCGAAAGCAGCGCGCCGACCTGCGCGGTGACGGTCGAATTCAGCGACTGGCGCAGCAGATCGCGCACCAGGCGGGCCAGCCCCTCTGACGTTTTGAGCGCCACATTGCCCACAAAACCGTCGCACACCACAACATCGGCGTTGCCGTTGTAAATGTCGCGGCCTTCCACGTTGCCGATGAAGTTGAGCGAGAGCTGCCGCAGCAGCGGAGACGCCTCGCGGGTAAGATCGTTGCCCTTGCCTTCTTCTTCGCCGATCGAAAGCAGGCCGACGCGGGGGCGAGGGATCTTGAGCACGCTGCGGGCATACATCTCGCCCATCACGGCGAACTGCTCCAGATTATGCGGCTTGCAGTCGACATTTGCGCCCACATCGAGCAGCACGCAGCGCGAGCCCGTCGAGGTCGGCAGCATCGCGGCCAGCGAAGGACGATCCACCCCGGGCAACGGCTCCGAGCACCATCTTGGCCAAGGCCATCGCGGCCCCGGTATTGCCCGCGGTAAGGAAGCCGGCAGCCTTGTTTTCTTTGACCAGGCGCAGACCGACCCGCATGCTGCTGCCCGGCTTCTTGCGGATCGCAGTCGCGGCTTTCTCGTCCATGGTGATCCATTCCGCAGCGGGAACGATCACGATCGGCAGCTGCTCGCCGCCGGTTGCGTCGTGCAATGCAGCCCGCAGGCGATCCTCCGGACCCACCAGGTGAACGCGCACTGGAAGATGACGGCAGGCGTGGATTGCGCCCTTGATCTCGGGATCAGGAGCCTTGTCCGAGCCCATGGCGTCGAGCGCAATATCCGTGAGGGTGGGCACGGATCGGGGCTAGGCTTCCTTGGCTTCGAGCACTTCGCGACCCTTGTATATGCCGCATTTGGGGCAAGCCCTGTGTGGTAGTTTGCGCTCGTGGCAGTTAGGACATTCCGAGGTGGTAATGGCGGTGAGCGCGTCGTGCGAACGGCGCTTGGAAGTGCGGGCCTTGGAGTGGCGCCGCTTTGGATTCGGCATTGCAGATTCCTTTCAGGCGTTCTCCCTGGCTGTGCGGCTTCAGCCTGAGATCGCTTTAAACTTTACGTTTTCATCCTGCTGCGGAGATCGGCAAGCGCTGTCCACCGCGCGTCGACCTGGCTTGTATCGCAAGCGCAGACCTCGTTGTTGCGATTCCGTCCACAGCGAGGGCAGAGTCCCTTGCATTCCTGCTGGCAGAGCGCTCTTGCCGGCAGGGAGAGCAACACCTGCTCGCGCAGAACGTCTTCGACCGCAAGACGGCCTCCTTCATAGTACCCGATTTCCGTATCGGAGGTCGAGATGGCGTGCTCCGAGGCGTCTGCGTCGACACCTGTGGGGCGGAAAAGCAGGTCAAAATGTTCTTCCAGGTGTTGCGCCACAGGATCCAGGCAGCGGGCGCAGGGCATTTCGAAATTACCCTGGTAGCCGGCGCGCAAACGGATGTCCTGGATAAAATTGTGCGCGCCGCGATGCTCGGTGATGAGGTCGGCGCGGCCGCTTACCGGCATGCCGCCGATTTGTTGAATTCCGGATCCATAATCGATGGCGCCGGCCGGGATCGTCTCACTGAATTCAAGCGGCTCCCGTTCAAGATCGAGCACCGTAATCAGTATGGCCATAGCATTCTCCGGATCAAAAGCGGTAATAGACGCTGAGGTTTGGTTCCAGAGTCGTTCGCAGCGTTTTGGTATCGATCGAAAACTGGTGAAAATCAGGCGTTTTGTATTTCAAGCCGCGAAGCCCGCCCCGCACTCCCAAGCGCGAGAATATAGGGTAGTTGAGGCCGAAGTTATAGGCGAACTCCGGCAGCAGCTGAGAGGGCAGACTCTTGGTCGTCGGGGAGTTCAAATCGGTTAACGTCCCGGCTATGGGAGAAAAGACGATGATCCCGCCGCCCAGGCTCAGGTATGGCTGAACCCCGTAGATGGTAGGCGATTGAAACAAATAGGAGAAGCTCAGGTCGGTTACGTTGCTCTCCACCTTGACCACGCCCTTGTTGTAGGCCTCATAGAACTTGGTGTAGCCGACGTTCACTTCATAGCCCAGCCAGGGGCGGTACGGCTGGCGAAAACTGATCAGTCCTCCGCCCGACTCGGTGGTATCGTCGCGAATGAAGTTGCCGTTGGCAGCATTGAGTCACCTGGTAGAAGCCGCCCACGCCGACATCGAATTTCTCTTTGCTTTCGGCGCTGCATGGTTTGCGTGTCCTGCGCATGGCAGGGAGCAGCCCACGGGAGCATGCCCACCGCCACCAGTAGTGCGCTTAAGAAGTATGAATACTGCCGGCTCCGGGCCGATCGAGGAAGGGTTAGGGACTTTTTCAAACGGACACTCTGCATGGTTGAGTCTTATCCCACTATATATGGTTCCATAGGCTCAGTTTGCCGGCTCTAGAGCCTGCGCCAATCGTCTCCCGCGAAGAGTCGAATGCCGGCAATTCCGGCCGCGCCCACCGCAATGCAATCTGGGGCATTGGCGGCGGTCACGCCGCCCAGAGCAAAGACCGGGATGCCTCGTGCGGCGCACAAGCCAGGCGGAGGCCTTCGAGGCCCTGGGCTGGGGAAGCTTCACCGAAGATCTTCTCGAAGACAGGAGAAAAGAGCATCAGGTCCACCTGCTCTTGAACGGCCACATCGATATCTTCGAGGCTGTGGCAGGGTACGCTGATGATCGCGTCACGGTCGCCGGAGCGCACGCTGCTGGCCGCACCCGGCGCTGGTTTGCCGGCAAGATGAACGCCATCGGCGCCGGCCGCCAACGCCAGCGCAGCCGATTCGGGTGTGGAGACATTGACCAGCAGCTTCGAACGCCTGCGGTCGATCTGTCCCCATCACCTCCCAGGCAAGTGAGAGGAGCGCCGGTCGCTCGAGGTCTTTTTCCCGCAGTTGGATGAAATGCACGCCCCCGGTTGACCAGCTTTCCACCAGGCTGAGAAGGGGCCGGATCGCCCGACTTGCGGTCCGTAATGGCATAGAGTTGCATGGAGTGGAGTCTAGTTGAGGAATCGCCGGGGCGTATGCTAGACAAGGTCATGCGGTTTCAATTCGGGTTTTGGTCCGGGTCACAGAAATAGGAAATTAATCTCCTCGGTTGCGTTCTTCCGGTACCCTTCCAACAAGGCATGATTACCTACGATCTACTCATCATTGGTTCCGGCCCCGCGGGGCAGCGCGCCGCTATCTACGCCAATAAGCTGGGCAAGCGGGCAGCCGTGGTTGAGCGCATGCGGACCGTCGGTGGGGTTTCCGTAAATACCGGCACCATCCCCAGCAAGACCATGCGCGAAGCCGTGCTGCATCTCTCCGGCTATAACTACCGTTCGATCTACGGCATGAACTACAAGGTCAAGGAAAAGATCACGATGGCGGACCTGGCCTTCCGCGTCCAGCACGTGATCAAGACCGAGATCGACGTGACCGAGGCGCAGCTCTCGCGCAATGGCATCGATGTGCTGCCCGGCGTGGCCAGCTTTGAAGACGCCAACCACGTGAAGGTGACCAATGAGGGGGGCACCCAGACCTACGAGGCGAAGAACATCATCATCGCCACCGGCACCAAGCCGGCCGACTCCCCCAGGGTGCCCATCAACGGGCGCTCGATCGTCAACAGCGATCAGATTCTCGACCTGCCCAACCTGCCCAAGTCGCTGATCGTGGTGGGCGGCGGCGTCATCGGCGTCGAGTACACCTGCATGTTCGCCGCGCTCGGCGTGCGCGTCACCCTGATCGAAAAGCGGCCCAAGCTGCTGGAGTTTGCCGACCAGGAAATCGTGGAGGCGCTCAGCTACCACCTGCGCGACAGCCGCGTGACCATGCGCCTGCACGAGGAAGTGGAAAGCGTGGAGGAGCTGCCCGATTGCAGTGTGGTCGCCAACCTGGAGAGCAAGAAGAGAATCTCCGGCGGCGCTTTGCTGTATGCGGTCGGCCGCTCCGGCAATGTCGACGAACTCAATTTGCCGGCCGTCGGCATCGAGCCGGATTCTCGCGGCCGCATCCCGGTGGACAAGGACTTCCGCACCAAGGTGCCGAACATTTTCGCGGTGGGAGACGTGATCGGCTTTCCCAGCCTGGCTTCGGTGTCGATGGAGCAGGGCCGTATCGCCGTTGCCCGGGCCTTCGGCAACGACAACCTGGTATCCAATCCCAGCTACTACCCGTACGGAATTTATACGATCCCGGAGATCTCGTTTATCGGCAAGACCGAGGAGCAGCTCACCGATGAAGATGTGCCCTACGAGGTGGGCGTCGCTTACTATCGCGAGATTGCCCGCGGGCAGATCCGGGGCGATACCACCGGACGGCTGAAGATTGTCTTTCATCGCGAAACACGGCATCTGCTGGGCGTGCATATCATCGGCGAGGGCGCCAGCGAACTGCTGCACATCGGGCAGGCCGTGATGGCCCTCGGCGGCACACTGGACTACTTCATCGATACGGTGTTCAATTACCCCACCCTTGCCGAGTGCTATAAGGCTGCCGCGTTTAACGGCATCAACCGGCTTGCCCGGGCGGCGGACTGAGCAGTTTCACGGTGGGTTTAAACCGAAGCGACAGAGTTACTCGTGGTTTTCCGCAAAAGAAAACCACACCTCGCGATCTTGATGAGGCCACGTAACTGTGAAACTGCTTTAAGGGGAGGGCGCATGGGCAGAACGATTGGCGTTGTCGTGTCCTCGAGAATTGTTGCGGGGCTCATCGAAGATCACAAACTGGTTGGCTCGCTGGGCAGCTTATCCGGAGAATCCGGACGACCACGAAGCTCTGCTGGAACATCCCTTCGAAAGCCTTTGCCATTTGATCAGCGATCAGGTCCTGGCTCTTCATCCGGAGGGCAAGTTCGATGCCATCGGTGTCGCCATTCCCGGGATCATCCGCAACGGGATTTGCGAGGACTCTCCGAACCTGGCCCAATTAAAGGGCGCGAACGTTGCTGAATCGTTGGCCGCCATCTTCCAATCGAAGGGGATTGTGGCGCCGTTGAAGACCATGAATGATGCCGATGCGGTTGCGGCTGGGTTGGCTGTTACCCAGGGCCGTATGGATCGCCTGGTGCGGGTTTGGACCATCGGCAACGGAATCGGATTCGGCCGCTATCCCTATGCTGACAGGGGTGTGGGAGGGCGGTCACATGGTGGTGACCCTGGACCCTAAAGAGACCTACTGCGGCTGCGGTGGCCGGGGACACC
Organism: uncultured Acidobacteriaceae bacterium; assembly: GCA_963757515.1. GTDB lineage: Bacteria > Acidobacteriota > Terriglobia > Terriglobales > Acidobacteriaceae > PALSA-350. The sequence continues at coordinate 304,251 of CAVWRV010000022.1, forward strand.
TGGAAGGAATCATGGGATACCGCGCGATGCGTCTGCGCTTCCTCGACATGGAGCCGGAGGAGGTTTTTGCCGCCGCCAAGAAAGGCGACGCCCGTTGCATGGACTTCGTGCGCCTCTGGCATCGCGGTCTGGGCGCTGCAACGGCCACCTCGATCCACCTGGGCGGTCCCGGCCGTTTCTATTACACCGGCCTCAACGTGCGCTTCCTCGACCTGAATCTGCTCAAGGAATATTTGTGGCAGATGGTCAAAATGAGCCCGCTGCAGAGCTACTCCTTGGAGGTCGTGCCGGATAACCCCGAGGTAGCGGTCATCGGCGCGGCGGCCTCCGCGCTATTGGCTCCCACCCCTTAGGACAGGGAAACCGCAGATCCCTCCACTACGCTACGCTCCGGTCGGGATGACAATCCTCTTTGGGTACCATCATCTCAACTCCATACAGCTCTCTGGGGTACCATGCATTTAAACCCCAAACAGCGAATTGTCATCCCGACCGGAGCGCAGCGTAGCTGGAGGGACCTACTGTTTCTTCCGTCACTATCCATGCTGAATGGAAGCGCCGTTGCTCCGCATTTGTCATCCCTCGGAGCGCAGCTCGAGGGATCTGCAGTTCAGCGGATCTCTCGTCGAGATGTTTTTCGGCAACGAAGCTTAGGAATAACTCCGCTGGTAGATCCGCGACATCCGGTCATGCCATGACAGACGATCCGGGTCGAACCAGGCCCAGGCAAACCCCAAGCCCAGCGGAGCGGCCGAAAGCAGCAGAAACAAAACCCGCCTGCACATTGCCTTCCGGGTGGGGTTCTCGTCGTCGAACGTGCACAACGCGATCTTCGCGTAGCGCATTCCCGGAGTACCCTCGGCATACTTGAAGAACAAATATTGGTAGAGCAGACAGAACCCGGCCAGCACCAAACCGGCGCCCATCAGCGCAGGTTTGCCCGTGGGTGGATGGGCCGTACAGGCAACAAACACCAGGACGAAGATAGCGAACGCGGCCACGATCAACGCCAGATCGAAAATCGCCGGCCATGATCCGGTCTTCCAGCGGCGCCGTCTTGAGCGGGATCTGCGGGGAGAGCGACTCCCCGCCATGAGGAAGCGCCTCAATAGGATCGTTATCCAGCCGGATAGGAGACCAATCCGCTGGCGTCTTCCCGATACTTACTGTTTGCGAGATGCTCTCCGGCGCGACTTCAAAAATCTTGAGCTGATCTACGTTCCTCCTGCGAAGTTTCACGCAGCGGTCCTTCCGCCAGCCGAGGACGGACTTTGCGGGCTGCAACCAGCTCCCGCGGAAACTCGATCACGATTCACCGCCAACGGCTCTACCGCCGCCAAACGCCGGCTCTTCCTCAAGTACCTCGGGCCCGAGAAGCGCATCTTCTTCTTCCGCGCTCGGAGACCCGTTCCAGTTTTCGGGTAAAGGTTGCGGCGAGAAAGGAGTGGCATCGCCGGCAGGTAGCGCGGGCGACTGCCGCCTCCGCCCGAGCTCGAGCCTCGGCGGCTAAGACGTCGCTGTAAGAGGGAGCATTGGCATACCGCTGCGCTACCTTGGCGGCGAGCAGGGAGGCGCGGGAATCAACTTTGCGTTCCACATGTTCAAGGCCCGGAAGAGCGATCTGCTCCTCTTTGTTGCGCAGGCGGCGCGTGCGCGTCGCGGCCAGGCGCTCGTTCAGTTCTCTCTTCCACGCCGGCACGATATCTGTGTCTGCATGGGAAAGATTTTCTCCGACATTTGGTGAAGCAGGACTCAATGCTGTTCTCCTCTTGCGTGATGCATGTTTCGTGGCCCCGTAGAACAAAGAGTGGAGACAGGTACACACGCCGGCGTATGTACCTTATTTAAGCGGCATGGGAGCGGAGGCAACAGAAAACACGCTTCTTTCTTCATTCGCAAGCGAAATGAAGGCGGGAAAACGGGCCTGTAATTAACCAGAGCAGCGGCGCGATCAAGTACATTGGGTGTGGGCCATTTGCTATCCTAGCCTCGCCCCTGGTAATGAGAGTCCGCACCTTTTTGTTTATCACAGCGTTAATGCTGTGTCATCTCCAGCTTTGGCCGCAGACGTTGACCAAGCAGTTTCCTTCGGCTTCCTGTGTCGCTCCCCGATGCGCCTGATTATCCGATTGCTGAAGTGGTTGCCGCGCCGCCTCCGGGTGTTCCCGTGCGCCTTGAATCCAGGCAGCAGGAGAAGCATGGCAGTGTCTATATGCTGACCGGCGAGGTCAGGATCGACTACAAGGACTACACGCTCACGGCGGATAAGGTTTCCTACGATGACGAAACCAAGGACGCCGAGGCCGATGGCCATGTGCGGCTCCAGGGCGGACGGAACAACGAACTCATCCTCGCGGATCACGGCAAGCTCAACTTTGATCTGGAGACCGGCCGTTTCGAAAATGTGACGGGAAGCATCGGCCGCCAGCCCTCCGCCAGCAAGCGCAAGCTGGTGTACACCACCGCGAACCCGTTTCTCTTTACCGGCCGGGTGCTCATCAAGGAAGGACCGGAGCGCTACCAGGTAATCCAGGGCACGATGACCTCATGCCTGCTGCCTGACCCGGACTGGCGGATCCATTCTTCCCTGATCCGGGTGAACTATGGAGTGGCGCGGGCGAAGAACAGCTACTTCACCCTGCTCAACGTGCCCATTCTCTACCTGCCCTACGTCACCCACCCGGTAGACACCGGCGCCAGGCAAAGCGGCTTGCTGCTGCCCGTTGTCGGTACTTCATCGACCAAGGGGACCATCACCGGCGATTCGATTTACCTGGTCATCAACCGCAGCATGGACGCCACCTTTGGTACCCAATACTTCTCCAAGCGCGGCTGGTCGCCCAGCGGCGATTTCCGTTATCGCGGGCGCGGAGAGGATTTCGTCAATGCACGCTTTACCGCTTTGTTCGACCGCGGGATTGGCGCCTGATTACCTCGACCAAGGCGGGCAGGACATCGTCTTCAGCGGCCGGCGCGACTTCGACCTGGACGAGCACACTCGCGCCGTGGCCACCGGCGAGTATCTCAGCTCGTTTGTTTATCGCGAGGCGTTTGCCGAATCCTTTGCGCTCGCGGTCGCCTCGCAGGTGACGTCGTCGGCATTCCTTACCCATAATGAAGCGGGACGTTCGGCGAGCCTCCGCTTCGACCGCTATCAGAACTTTGAAGGCATCACCCAGGTGGGCAACACCTACGTCACCCCGCAGATCCGCATTCTGCACGTGCCCAGCCTCGATTTCGACACGGTCGACCGGTCGTTTCCGGGAACGCCTTTGCGCTGGAGCGTGGATGGTTCCGCAGCCGGACTGAGCCGCAGTGAACCGGGCTACAAGACCGGCGACGTCGGGCGCTTCGATCTATATCCCCACCTCTCTCTGCCATGCACCTGGACGGGTGGACGTTCCGGCCCGAAGTGGGGGCCCGGGAGACCTTTTACACCCAGAGCCAGATTCCCAGCGGCACCATGCCGGTGGTCGGGAAATGCTAGCGTCAATCGCTCCGATGTGGAGGCCAGCTTCGAGCTGCGGCCGCCGGCGCTGGTTCGGGATTTCAAAGCGCCCGCGCTGGAACGGCTCTTCGGCAGCGACCTTCGCCACACCATTGAGCCTGATGTGCAGTATCGCTACGTGGCCGGCGTCAATAACTTCTCCTCCATCCCCCGCTTCGACACCACCGACGTGGAGAGCGATACCAACGAGTTGGAATACTCCCTCACCCAGAGACTCTTCTTCAAGCATTTGCACCCGAAGGCCTGCAGCAGCGGTGATCTGCCTGCGCCCATCAATGGGATCATCAATGTGCCCCCAACGTATACGGAATGCGGCGGCGATACCGATGCCTGGATCACCTGGAAACTGGCCGCAAAATACTTCTTCGACCCCATACTTCGGGGGTGCTGCGACTCCCTTCCGGCGTAACGTGCTGACTTCCACGCTCGACCTCACCGGGGTGGCTTTTCTCAACGGCCCGCGCAACACTTCCCCGCTGATTTCACGCTTTAAGGTCCGCACCAGTGAACACATGGACCTGGAATGGGATGCGGACTACGACTTCAAAACCAGCCGGCTGGACGCCAGCAATATGTTTGCCGACTTCCGGCGAGATAGCATCTTCGGCAGCATTGGATACTCCACGCTTCAGGCGCTGGATGCCACGTTCACCGCTAACCTTGCCAGCCAGGTAACGAAGTACAATCTGCTGCGTTTGCTGCTGGGGTATGGAGATCCGACCAAGCGCGGGCTGAGCGTCGGCACCAACGCCGGCTACGACTTTGTCCAGAACGCCCTGCAGTATGGCGGCATTCAGTCCTCCTACAACTGGGACTGTTGTGGGCTTTCTGTCGAATACCGCCGCCTGGCCCTGGGGTCGGTACGAAATGAGAACCAATACAGCTTTAACTTCACCCTGGCCGGCGTGGGCGCCGCTGGAAACCTGAAGCATTCCGAGCGAATCTTTTGATCTGGCTGCCTGAAAGCGACACAATTCCGGGAGAAATGCTCTAATGGAGCTATGGAAAGGTGGTCTTCTTGTCTGTACGCCGTACCCTGGTTTGGTGCCTGCTAGTTTCTCTGTCCGCAGGCTGCAAGGCGCAGAGTCCCTCCAGCACCGCAGCGAATAGCGCTTCTCCCGTCCCCACTTCTCAGCTGAACCGGAGAATTGAAGTCCTGGTGCGCTCGCAATTCGAGGTGCCCCCGAATGTCGATGTCGCGATCGGGGCGACCAGCAAGAGCGAATTTCCGGGATTCGAAAACCTGCCCATCACTTTTTCCAGCCATGGTAAGCAGACGGTGGTGAATTTTCTTCTTTCCAGCGATGGCAACACGGTGGCGCGCCTGGAAAGGTTCGACATCAGCCATAGTCCGGCGGACATGATCTCGATCCAGAACCGTCCTCTGCGCGGGACGCCCGACGCCAAGGTCACCATCGTGAACTTCGATGACCTGGAGTGCCCGTACTGTGCGCGCATGCACGCGCAGCTCTTCCCGGCCACGCTCGACCGCTACAAGGGCCTGATCAAGTTCTATTACAAGGACTATCCGCTGGTGGAAATCCATCCCTGGGCCATGCATGCGGCGGTGAACGCGAACTGTCTTGCCGACCAAAGCGCAGAAGCCTACTGGAAATTTGTGGACTATGTTCATTCGCACGGGGAAGAGGTCACCGGAACGGCACATGATGCGCAACAGGCTTTGAAAACGCTGGATAAGCTTGCCCGTGAGGAGGGCCAGCGCTCCAAGCTGGATCTGGCCAAACTCGACGTGTGCGTCGCCAAGCAGGACGATGCCACGGTGCGTGCTTCGATGAAGCAGGGAGACAGTCTGGGCGTAAATGGTACGCCGACATTGTTTATCAACGGCGAGCGCATCTCCGGGGCCTTGCCGCAAGCGGAGCTTTGGATCGCCATCGACCGGGCCCTGCGGGAGGCCGGTGTGCAGCCCCCGCCCCAGGTGGCGGAAGCGGACAAGAAACCGGTCACAACTCCGCAGCTCCCAAATAGAGATCATGCAATCGCGAGGAGAAAGACCGTTGGAATCATTGTTAGAGCCGTCCCCGGTGCGCACTGCCGTTGTCTGCGCCTCGATCAGCATCGTGCTTCTGAGTGGTGTTCTAGGGTGCAAACGCAGCTATCGGGCCGGACGTCGTGGCCACGGTGAACGGACAACCGATCCAGCGCTCTGAGGTGGAGAAGTATTACCGCGACAACCTGGGCAACAACAAGGAGCAACCGACCAGGGAACAAGCTGAGGCTACCCGGCTCGGCATCCTGAAGCAATTGATTGACGAGGAAATCGTGCAGCAGGCGGCGAAGAAAATGAACCTGGTGGCCAGCGATGAAGAGGTGGACGCCAAGCTGGCTGAAATGAAGGCGCCCTATACCCAGGAGGAATTCGACAAGCACCTGCAGGCCGCCAGTATGTCGCTGAACGATCTGCGCCTCAACATCCGGCGCAATCTCACTTCGGAAAAACTGATGAACAAGGAAGTGAACTCGCGGATCAACATCACCGACGCAGACGTCAGCAATTTCTATAACGCCAACAAGACGCAATTCAACTTTATCGAGCCCAAGTACGACATCGCTGACATCGTCGTGACCTCGCAGCCCACGCGGATGCAGCAAGGCGCCAATCTACAGAACAGCAAAGCCGGCAACGATACCGAGGCGCTCAGAAAAATCGCGATGATCCACAACCGCCTGGAAAGCGGAGAAGACTTTGCCACCCTGGCCGCGAACCTCTCTGAGAACACCAATGATGCCAACAACGGCGGGAACATGGGCTTTATCCCGGAATCGAGCCTGCGCAGCCAACCGTTGGTCTTCGCTGCGATCTCCAAGCTTCAGCCGGGCCAGATGACGGATGTGATTCCATTGCTGGCGCCGGGCTCCAAGACTCCTGGGGGCTACGCGATCTACAAGCTCATCGAGAAGGAGCCGGCCGGCCAGCGTGAGCTGAACGATCCCCGGGTGCAGCAGGACATCCGCCAGCAACTGCGCGACAGCCGCTCCCAACTGCTGCGGGCCGCTTACTACGAAATGATGCGCGATCAAACCAAAGTAGAGAACCATCTGGCGGAACAGATTTTCAAGAGCGGCGCGCAGTAAAGGCCGAAAAAGAAACAGCAGGTCCCTCCACTACGCTACCCCGGATTTCCTGTGGAGGTTTGTGGCGTTGGCGCACTTCATGCGCCTTTCCTTAGGAGAAAGGCGCATTCGCGGCTCTATCTGGTGCTGCGTGGCAGGAAATCCGGGTACGCTCCGGTCGGGATGACAATTCAGTTTGGTATCTCGGTGCTGGTGCCCAAGCAGAATTTTGGGTATCGGAATGCCGGATCCCAAACTGAATTGTCATCCCGACCGGAGCGTAGCGTAGTGGAGGGACCTGCTGTTTCTTTTTTCGGCTTCTCAGAAAAGCGGCGTCTGCCGTCGTGGTAAGGGCAGGCCGAAGTGTTCATAGGCCAGCCGGGTGGCCACGCGTCCTCGAGGGGTGCGATCTAGAAAGCCGATCTGGATGAGAAACGGCTCGTAGACCTCTTCCAGCGCATCCTCTTCTTCCGCCAGGCTGGCGGCCAGGGTATTCAGCCCCACGGGGCCGCCATCATATTTCTCGATGATGGTGAGCAGCAGCCGCCGATCGAGGTCGTCGAAGCCGTGGGCGTCGACCCCGTGCAGCTTCAAGGCCGCTTCGGCCGTGGCCCGATCGATGCTGCCCGTACCCCGCACCTGAGCGTAGTCACGCACCCGGCGCAGCAGCCGGTTGGCAATGCGCGGTGTTCCCCGCGAGCGCAGAGCGATCTCAGCGGCTCCGTCGTGGTCAATCGGCACGTGCAGCACCTCCGCCGAGCGCTCCACGATGTAGCGCAGCTCGTCTTCGGTGTAGAACTCCAGCCGCAGCAGGATCCCAAAGCGCGACCGCAAGGGCGAGGAAAGCAACCCCGGCCGGGTGGTGGCCGCGATAAACGTGAAGGGCTTGATTTCCATCACGTGGGTCCGGGCAGCCGGTCCCTGCCCGATGATGATGTCCAGCTTGTAGTCCTCGAGCGCGGTGTAGAGCTTTTCTTCGAGCACCGGCTGCAGGCGGTGAATCTCGTCCAGGAAGAGCACCTGGCGATCCCGCAGATTCGTGAGGATCGCGGTCAAATCTCCCTGGATCTGCAGCGCCGGGCCGGAGGTCTGCTGAAAGCCGACATCCAGCTCGTTAGCGATAATCGTCGCCAACGTCGTCTTACCCAGTCCTGGCGGTCCGAACAACAGCACATGGTCCAGAGCTTCGCCGCGCGACTTCGCGGCGGCGAGGGCGATGCCGAGCTGTTCCTTGGCCTTCTCCTGGCCGATGAACTCCCCCAGCCACTTGGGCCGTAGCTTTAGTTCGAACGATTTGTCGTCTTCGGCACGGTCGGCGGATACCAGCCGTTCGGATTCACTTCTACCGGCAGACATTGGCATCAGATTAGCAGCAAGGGAGCAGGTCAGCGAAAGCCGGCTCGGTGCCGTTTCACGTGGCGCGAAGACGGCGTCTATAAAATAGAGTTCACGGACTATCACGCGTAGAGAAGGAAAGAAGGCATGCGTCGAGTCAAGAAGCCAACCACAGGATGGACATTTCAGCGTGTTACGACTCACCCCGGTGAGGTTTTGCTGGAGGAATTCCTGAAGCCGCTCGAGATCAGCCAGCACAGACTCGCGATGGAGATCCACGTCCCGGCGACGCGCATTGGGGAGATCGTGCACGGGCGCCGCGCCATTACACCAGAGACTTCCCTCCGCTTGGCCCGTTATTTTGGGACAAGCCCTGAGTTTTGGTTGAACCTTCAGCAGAGTTTTGACCTGACCAAAGCCAGGACCGAGCAAGAGGCAAAAATTGCGCGCGAGGTCCGAGCTTACGCAGGTTGAAGGCTACGAGACAACGCGCCCGCGTAGACTGGCTAGAATCAGTTCATCTATGGTTTCCACAGCAGGGCAGCACCGGCTTCGGATCCTACGCATTTTCGCAATTGTGCTGGCTACCGCGATTGCCTGCACTTCCATCATCTATTTTTCCATTCCCATGCAAGATACCCAGCAGGCGCAATTCGATGTGATTCTGGTGCTGGGCAATCCGGCAAAAGACGATGGCTCCATTGCGCCGGTCGCCAAATCACGCGTGCTGGAAGGGATCCGGCTGTACCGCGCGGGAGTCGCACCGCGGCTGCTCATGACCGGAGGCGCAGTGCGGAATCGGTTCGTCGAGGCGCAGGTGATGCTGCTGTTTGCGGAGTCCCAGGGTGTGCCAGCCTCCGCGCTGCTGGCTGAACGTGAATCGCGGAACACCATTCAGAACGCCTATTACTCCTACAAAATTATGCAGGCCCACGACTGGACCTCGGCGCTGGTCGTCACCTCGCCCACCCATGTGCGCCGCGCCAGCCTTATTTTCAGCCACTATCCTCTTGCCTGGCGAATGGATGCGGCGCCCTGGCCACCCGATTTCCCTCTCTGGAAGAAGCTTTGGTTCTGGGCCAGCGAAACTGGATACACCAGCTACGGACGTCTCTTCGGCTTTCCCAACGCACGGCAATATTTGCCTGATACTCATTTCACCTTGCCCCAGCTCTAAAGAAAAATCGTCCCAAACATGCCCAAGGTCTCAGGCTTTCAATTCCATCGCCCGCAACAACTCGCAGCCCTGCTGTTGCTGCTGCTGCTGGCGCAGTGCCTGTGGGTGTTTCACCGCCAGACGCTCACCTCGCGAGACTACGACTTCGCCCGCTGCGGCCGTGAGATGTGGGAGAAGCCCAACCCGCTGGCCGGATACTTCACCAGCTGCGGGAACATACCCGATGGCACGCTCGGGTACCGTGTCGCCGGGCTGCCATTGACCCTGCAGCGCATGCTCGCCGGTCAGAACGCGGACACCTCGACCTGGGAGATGCGCCACGAACTCGGTTACGTTTTGCTGCTGGAGCACAGCGGTTTCCTGCTCACCGGCATTTTCCTGGGGGGAGCGCTGTGGTGGGTTACGCGCCGTCTCTATGGCAATCCCGGCGGCTTTATCGCGCTGGCCTTGTACTGCTTTTCTCCTCCGGTGATTCACGCCTGTACCTATCCCAACAATGAAATTCTCACCGCGTTTGGATTGTTCGCTTCCCTCTATACCGCCATGGGCGTAGCCCACGCCATGCAGGGGCCCCCACGTAAGTGGCGCTCGCGGATTGTGCTGCTCACCCTGACCCTCGCCTTTACCGCGGCGTCGCATGTGGCCGCCTTTCTGCTCGCGCTGCTTGAACACCTCGCTGGTCCAACAACCCGCCCTACCGGACGGAGGCGGACAACGACCCGGGCGGGATCGGCGGCCAGAACCGGATGGTCGGGTACGCGGCGCACTACTGCGCGATCCCGCGCGAGGTCGACCCGGACATCGTCGCCTGTTCGTTCATCAACTCGGGCCTGCGGATCTTCAACATTCAGGACCCGTACCACCCGCGCGAGGTCGCCTACTTCGTCTCGCCTCCGAAGGCCTCGTACGTCAACGGCGAGGAGGCGAGCGATACGGCTATGTCTCACCCGGCGTTCTACCCCCAGCAGCGCGAGGTCTGGTACACGGACGCGGCCAGCGGGTTCTGGGTCCTGCGGCTCGACAAGAGCGTGTGGCCGGACCCGGCGGGAGGCCGACGGGCTGACAGGTTCAAGCTGACGGACGCGAGGCTCATCGACCCGCTTCGGCCGATGGATGACGGCGGCGCTAGCTAAGCGTCTGGCTCTTCGCCTGGCCGGCGTTCGACCAGTGGAGGGTCAGCCCGGTGAACCGTACGCCGGAGATGCTGCCGGTATCGAGGGTCTGCACGCTCGCGGTCAGGCCATGTCGTCCGACGGGGTGAAGCACGATCGCCTGGAGCGCGTGAGTCGAGCTGGCGGTCGAGCCGATCCACGCCACAGCGCCCGCGCTCGACACGGTCAGCGCCCCGACGGAGGAGGGGACCGGGGCCTGACCCGTACGCCGCGACTTGGCGTCGGCCGCCTCGACCCACCACGACACCGCCTTCGCGCAGTCGGGGCTGCTGGGATCGTACTTGTAACACGCCTCCTGCGACGCGAACCCGCTCGCTGAGAGGTCCGCGACGAAGCGGCCCGCGATGCGGAGCTGGTAGATCCCGTAATTCCCGACGTACTCCCCACCGTCGGTCGAGACCTGCCCGACCACGACGGGCTTTCCCGCGGGGCGCAGGCACGCGTAGTACGTGTAGAGCGGACCCCCGCCGTAGTTGTCGTAGCCGGTGCCCTTCTTGTACACGATCACCCGCCGGTTGGCGGCCGCAGCGTGGCGGCGGTGGGCGTTGCACGGCTGTGGCCGGCGGGGCGCCCGCGTCTTCGCCGCCGCCGAAGCGCCCTCGAAGGTCGCGATCGACGCGATGCAGAGCACCGCCCCCGCACCACACGCAACTCGAACTGCCCCCTTTGTCCACGACAACCGAAAGCCCACGCGACCGCAAGTACATCGGAATCGGTGGAATTCGTCAATCGCCCGTTGATAGCTTCAGGGCGTGGCGGCGATTCCGGCATCGATCACGTTAAAGCTCGATGCCCCGGCGCATTTCCTCGACCTGCCCGAGCAGCGCGCCGGGTTCGTCCTGCTGATCGCGTTCCTGCTCTCGTTTCTGTTCATCCGCACCAGCGCCCGGCTGATGCGGAGCCCCAAGGTGACATGGTGGCCCGGGAGCGTGACGACGGGCAGCGGGCTTCACCTGCACCACCTCGTGTGGGGGATCGTGCTACTGCTGGTCGCCGGCTTCTTGTCATTCGTGACGGCGGCGCGCAGCCCGTGGGAGGAGATCCTGGCGGCGCTGTTCGGGATCGGCGCCGGGCTGACGCTCGACGAGTTCGCGTTGTGGGTGCACCTCCGCGATGTGTACTGGACGGACGAGGGGCGCTCCTCCTTCGACGCGGTGGTAATCGCCGCGGTGCTCGGCGCGCTGATCGTGGTTGGGATCGCGCCGTTCGATCTGACGAACAACACCTCGCCGATCGAGACGCTGGTGATCGTGATCGCGATCGACATCTTGCTCGCGATCCTCGCGATCCTGAAGGGCAAGCCGCTGATGGGCCTGTTCGGGATCTTCGTCCCGTTCCTATCGCTCGTCGCATCGATCCGCCTGGCCTCGCCGCGGTCCGCCTGGGCGCGGCGGTTCTACCGCCCCGAGAGCAAGAAGCTGGCGCGCGCCGAGCGCCGCTGGGTGCGGATCGACGCCCGGCGCAAGCGCGTCGTCGATGCGATCCTCGGGCCGCCGGGTACCCCGACGGTCGCCGAAGAGAACCCTTCGCCGTAGCGGCGTGACGCCAGGGTCACCCGGCTGGCGTGGAACCGGTCGGCGGCGGTTGGGGGTGCCGGAGCCGCTACCCGAACGTGAACACGTAGGCACGCACCCCGGCGTCGAAGAAAGTGATCTCGAAGGTGCGGCCGGCGACACCGTCGCGCTGGCGGATCAGTTGGTAGAGCCGCGGCTCGCTCACCATCCCCTCGCCGTGCTCGTCGGTGTCCACCCCGTGCGACGCCCCCGGCGGCCGGCCGTCGAGGAGCACGCGAAAGCGGACCGGTTCGCCGCCGGGCGTCGGTGCCAGCACGAGATGCAGGTCGCGCGCGTGGAACCGATACGCGATCACGCCGCCGACCTGGTTCAGCATGGCCGCCTGGCGGCCGACCGTCCAATCGCCCGCAAGTGCCCAGCGGTTGAGCCGCAGGCCGTCGGGCAGCGTGTATTCGCGCGGGCGGTCCACGGACACGTCCTCGGGCGAGGACACCTCGGCGCCGCTTTCGTAGCCGACATACGTCTCAGGAGTCCGTAGGTCCTCCCAGTCCGCCTGCGCCTCGACGCCCTGCGGGTTGACCGCGACGAGTTGCGTGTTGACGCCGGCGGCACCGGCTCCTGCGAGCAGCAACTGGATCACGATCTCCGAGTACTCATACTCGCCCTCGCCGAAGCGGTGGTGGCGAATCTGCCCGTCTGCGTCGATGAAGTACATCGCCGGCCAATAGTGGTTGTCGAACGCGCGCCAGATCGCGTAGTCGCTGTCGATCGCGATCGGATACTCGATCTTCATCGCCTCCACGGCGCGGCGGATGTGGGCGACCTCTCGCTCGACCTCGAACTCCGGCGTGTGGACGCCGAGCACGACGAGCCCGTCCCCCGTGTACTTCTCGTACCAGGCGCGGAGGTATGGAAGCGTCCGGATCCAGTTGATGCAAGTGAACGTCCAGAACTCGACCAGCACCGGCCTGCCGCGAAGGGAGCCCGGGGTGAGCGGCTCGGAGTTGAGCCACCCGGTCGCCCCGGCGAGCGAGGGGAGGTTCCCCTCGACCGGCAATTTGACTGACAGGGGCGAGTCGCTCATCGGTTGCCGAGGACCTCGTCGCGGGTCAGGTTGCCAACCGGTTCGCCGTCGACGAACGCGCGCGCGATGTCCTCGTAGCTGGATGCATCGTGATCGAGCATCCAGCCCGCCAGGGCGACCGGCGAGTCGGCGAGTCCGTACAAGGTCTGCGGGCGGAGGTTCATCTCGGTGGCGTAGCCGATGCCCTTGGTGAAGAGGACGCCCTGCGTCGCGTCCGTGACGGTTTCCTGCTCGGGCAGGCGGGTCGCCAGGACCCGGCGGCGCAGCTCGTCGAGATCTGGTTCGGGGACGTCGACTTCAAACGGAGCGGATAGCGGGCGACGTGGTAGCGGACATCGGTCTCCTGAGATTCGGGGTTCTTCGGTGAGGGTTGCGTGACGGGCGATCCGTCGCGCCCGTGGGACCCCTGGTCGGCGCCCTGGTCGATCGCGGCGAGTGAACCGTTTTCCCCCGCGCAGGGTCCAATCGGGTGTAAACAGAGAACGAGAAGGATGAACGACTTGTTGAACTTCACGGGCATTTCTGACAGCGCGAGGAACGGAGCGGCGAGCGACGACTCGGGCCTTGAGCGCGCGACGTTCGCCGCGGGCTGCTTCTGGGGTGTCGAGGCGTCATTCCGCGAGATCGAGGGCGTCGTGCGGACGCGGGTCGGATACACCGGCGGGCGCACGGCCGACCCGAGCTACGAGCAGGTCTGCTCGGACGGGACGGGCCACGCCGAGGCGATCGAGGTGTGGTTTGACCCGGCACGCTGGTCAGCTACGAGCGAGCTGCTGGCGTGTTCTGGCGATCCACGACCCGACCACGCCGAACCGGCAGGGGTGGGACTTCGGCAGCCAGTACCGCTCGGCGATCTTCTTCCACGATGCCGGAGCAGGAGCGGCTCGCGCATCGCCTCGCGCGATGAGCGGCAGGCCGAGCTGCGTCGGCCGATCGTGACCGAGATCGTCCCGGCGTCGCCGTTCTACGACGCCGAGGAGTATCACCAGCGCTACTTCGAGAAGCACGGCGGCGCGTGTCTGCGCGACCACGCTGTCGGTAGGCGCTGAGCGCTCAGCCCTCCTCGAGCTCGAGGTATGGCTCGAGGAGGGCGCGTAGCTGCATCCGCCCGCGGTGCAGGCGGCTCTTGAACGCCGCCTCGCCGACGCCGGCGATCTCGGCGGCCTCGTGCGTCGATAGCCCCTCGATGTCTCGGAGCACGACGGCGGCTCGCCAGTCGGCGGGCAGCTCGTCGAGCGCGCGCTCGAGCGTCCGCTCGAACTCGCGGTCGAGCGTCTGCGCCTCGGGGCCGAGCCGCGGCGACGCCGGCAACGACGAACCGAGTCGTCGTCGCCGTCGGATCGGCGCTCGGCGCGCGACGCGGGCGGCGCGACAGCCGGCGCTGGGCCTCGTTGAACGCGATCCGGTAGAGCCAGGTCGAGAACCGGGAGCGCTCCTCGAAGCGCGCGAGACCGCGCCAAGCGCGCACGAACACCTCCTGCGCGACCTCGTCCGCCTCGTCGGCGTCCAGGCCGAACCGCCGAAGCGCGCCGTAGACGCGATCCGCGTGCGATCTCGACCAGCTCCGCGAACGCGTCCTGATCGCCGCGCGCGCGCCCTCCGAATCAGCTCATGCTCGGAGGCCAAGCGCCAGTTATACCCGCGGCTCGCCCAACCGCGCGCGCACCGAAGCGGCGATCTGCCCAGCGTCGTGGCCTCCGACGAGCGGCAGTCGCCGTAGCGCGTCGATCACGAGCCGCAAGCCCGCGAGCAGCCGATCGCACTCACGGCACTCGCCCAGGTGCCGCTCGATCCGCGCCCGACGCCGCGGCGCCAGATCTCCGTCGAGGTAATCCGACATGCGACCCGGCGCCCAACGATGGTCGCGCCGGAAGCGCAGCCGGTGGACGAGCTCGTTCATGCGCAGTAGGACCCGATTGCGCTCGGAAACGGTTCAGGCCTGCGACCTGCTGCTCGACGGCTTCGCGACCCTGCTCACCGCCGAGCGATCCGAGGCGACGCCGCTGCTGCAACGGGCAGTCAGGGGCTTCGCCGGCGACGGTGCGGCGATCGACGAGGTGCTTCGCTGGGGGTGGGTTGCCACCGTGGCCGCGGTCGCCGTGTGGGACTACGAACGCTGCGTCGCGATCGCCAGCCGCGGCGTCCGACTGGCTCGCGACGCCGGCGCGCTGACCGTGCTCGTGGTGGCGCTCCAGATCAACGCCGAGGCGGTGACGATGGCCGGCGACTTCGGTCAGGCCAGGCAGCTGATCTCGGAGGCTGGACGCGGTCGCCGAGGCGACGGGCACCGAGATTGGCGCCTACGGAGCCCTGTACCTAGGCGGCTTCGAGGGCCGCGAGCCCGCGGTCTAAACCTGATCGACCGCACGATTCGCGAGGCCACCCCCGGCGGCCAGGGAACCGCGGTCCAGTTCGCGAGCTTTGCCAAGGCGGCCCTCCTCAACGCCCGCGGCCGGTACCGGGAGGCGCTGGCGCCGGCGCTCGACGCGAGTGAGCACATGCCCGAGCTGGTCGTCGCCGGGTGGGCCCTGACCGAGCTGGTCGAAGCCGCGAGCCGCAGTGGCGAGCTCGAGCTGGGGCACCGAACGCTCGCGCGGCTGGCCGAGCGCAACCAGTTCGTCGCTACCAATTGGGGCCAGGGACTGGAAGCGCGCGCGCGAGCGCTGCTGACCGAGACGGACGCGGCCGAAGACCTCTATCGGGAGGCGATCGAACGGCTGGGCCGCACGCCGCTGCGTCCCGAGGTGGCCAGGGCACACCTGGTCTACGGCGAATGGCTGCGCCGGAAGAACCGGCGCGTCGACGCGCGCGCACAGCTGCGCGCCGCCTACGAGCAGTCCATCTCGATCGGCATGGAGGCGTTCGCCGAACGGGCCCGGCGCGAGCTGCTGGCCACCGGCGAGAAGCTGCGCAAGCGCGGCGTCGAGACGCGCGACGACCTGACGCCGCAAGAGCGCCAGATCGCCCGCATGGCCGGCGACGGGCTATCGAACCCGGCGATCGGCGCGCGCCTGTTCCTGAGCCCGCGGACCGTCGAGTGGCACCTACGCAAGGTGTTCGCCAAGCTCGAGATCCACCACCGCGGCGAGCTGGGGGACGCGCTGGGGGAGGGGAACTCGGAACTATCGTCGGCGCAGGCCTAGGTTCGGGTGAGCTCGCCGAAGCGCTCGGCCGAGACGTTGGCGCCGGACAGGATGACTCCGGTCGGGTCGCCGTGGACGCGGCCGGCCAGCACGGCGGCGAAGGCGCTCGCACCGCTCGGTTCGACCACGAGCTTCGCGCGCTCGAACAGCAGCCGCATCGCGTCGATGATCTCGGCGTCGGTGACGGTCACGATCTCGTCGACGAGCGAGGAGATCACCCCGAACGTGATCTCGCCGGGGATGTCGAGCAGCTGACCGTCGGCGATCGAGGGCTGGATCGGGACGGTGACCCTCCTGCCGCTCGGAACGAGCGCTGCATATCGGGCGACGCCTCGGGCTCCACGCCGACGATCCGCGTCGCCGGCGAGACGGCACGGAGCGAGATCGCCGAGCCGGAGAGAAGGCCGCCACCCCCGACGGGCACGACGACCGTCGCCAGCGACCCCGCGTCCTGGACCAGCTCCAGCGCGCAGGTGGCCGCGCCGGCGATCACCCGCGGGTCGTCGTAGGGATGCACGACCGATGCTCCGAGCTCGCCCGCGAGTTCGACCAGCAGCCGGTCACGATCGTCCCGGTAGCGGTCGTACTCGATCACCCTCGCGCCGTAGCCCTCGGTCGCGGCACGCTTGGACGCCGGGCGCGTCGCTGGGCATCAGGATCGTCGCGCTCGCGCCGAGCAGCGAAGCGGCCAGCGCGACCGCCTGTGCGTGATTGCCCGACGACGCCGTGACCACGCCGCGCTCCCGCTGCTCGGCGGGGAGCTGAGCGATCGCGTTGTAGGCGCCGCGAAACTTGAACGCTCCCATCCGCTGAAAGCCCTCGGCCTTGAGAATCACGTGGACACCGAGGAGCTCGTCGAGCGTCCGGGAGGTGATCAATGGGGTGCGGTGCGCGACGCCCGCAAGCCGCCGCGCCGCGGCCTCGACGTCGGCAAACGATGGCGGGGATTTCTGTTCGATGCCCATCACGCACGCTCACTCGGCCGGCAGCCAGTCCTCGGTCAGCGTCAGCCAGAACGCTAGGCCCGCGAACTGGCGGTAGCGCCGGAAGGCTCGCTCGATCCCCTTGTCGGTGATCCGCGGGCGGCCGCTCACACGCCGGTACTTCGGCCGCGTCCACGAGTCGAGGATCAGCGGCCGGTAGCGGCCGAGCAGCATCATCATGTGCGCCATCGCGTAGGGCCCAACGCCGGCGATCTGCAGCAGCCGATCGGCCACCTCCTCGTCCGGCAGCGCCGGGTCGCGCAGCGCCTCGAGGTCGAGGCGGCCCGAGGCGACGTCGTCGGCGAGGGCACGCAGGTACGGCCCGCGGTAGCCGGCGCGGGCGACGTCGCGGAAGAAAGCCTCGCCCGCGTCGGCGACCGTCGCCGGCGCCGGGAACGCGCGGCGCTCGCGGGCGCCCGCCGCGGGCGTCCCCAGCTCGCCGACGAGCGCGCTGACCATCCGCACGGTCGCCGACCACGCGCAGTTGGTCGTGCAGATCGTCTTGACGAGGTCCTCGAACACCGTCGGGCTGCGCATCATCCGCCCGGCGCCGGCGACGACCCAGGCCAGCGCCGGATCGGCGGCGGCGACGAGGTAAAAAGCACTCAGGTCCTCGTCGAGCCGCAGCATGTGGCGGATCTGCGCCGCCAGCGCCGGCCGGTCCGCGGTCGGGGGCGCGGTCGCGCCCGCGGCCGCGCGAAGCCGGGCGCGTCCGGGCCCGTCGGAGGTGAGCTCCACCAGCCAGGCGCCCTCACCCGCGGTCAGCACCGTGCTCAGGAGCGTTCCGTCCGGCGCGATCTCGTTCGGCGGCAGGTCGGCGACGCCGTGCGACAGCAACGTCCGTGCGAAGTCGACCGGCTCACCGCCGGCGCCGACAAGCTGGATCGCGGTCGACCACATTTCGCGCGACTCTAACCCGGTGTCTGTGCCCCGGCGATTAGCGCTTGGGCTGCCAGAACGCCATCTCCCCGCCGGCCGGCGTCCGCACGACGCTTCGCCGGCCGGTCGGGTCCTCACGCGACGCGAGCAGTACGGACGCTCCGAGGCCCGCGGCTCGTGCGGTCGCTGCCGCCACCGAATCGAATGGTCGCCGCTGGCAAGCTGGCGTAGGCGAGCGCCTGTCATCGCGGCTTCCGCATCGCGAGTGCCGGTTGTGCCTACGCGCCGGCGCGGCCGGCGTTAGCGACTGGCGGGCTCGCCCTCAAGCGCGCTCTTGGCCTCGCACCGCGGCGCTCTTGAGACGGTCTGGCGGCGGGCTCGCGACCGTGCCCCAGTACTCGGCGCTCAGTGTCGTGAGCGCCTTCCGGTACGCGCGATCGAACGTGCGTGGATCGTCGCCCACCTGCTGCTTGACCTGATCGGCGAGCTGAGCGCTGGCGGTGGGGGTGAGGTCGATCTCGCAGCCTCCGGGCAGTCCGATCTTGCTGATCCGGTGATACAGGACGCCTGCAAGCAGGAGCACGAGCCCGACGCCGAGCAGGAACACGTCGAGCGTGTCGCTGCCCCGAGCAGCGTGACCCGGGATCGTGGTCACCGTCGTGTCGGGCGGGGTGCCCGTCGTGATGACCCGCGACGTTCCCGCCCCCTCGCCCCACGCGATCAGCCCGAGGGCGATCACGATCAGCGCGGCGCCGAGCGCCAGGAGGAGAATGCGGGGTACATCATCGCGTTTCATCCGGCCCCCCCGAGCTCAAAACTTGAACTTCCCCGGCGTCACCTGCGCGTCGGAGCCGTCGGGCATCGTCCCCGGCTTGACGCCGACGTACTCCGCGGAGATCTTCCCTTCCCCAACCGTGAGCGCCAGAAATCCGTACTCGGACGCGTCGCCGTAATCGAGCGTCACGCCGCCGCCCAGGTCCATGCCGGGGGAGGCGTCCGGGGCCAGCTGGTGCAGGTTGTGGTAGCCGCTGTTACCGATCACGACGTACCGGAGCGTCTTGGCGGGTGTCGTGCGGGTGAAGCACTGGAAGTCGTGCACGTGGCCGGTCAGCACGAGGTCGGGCCAGCGCCCCGACGCGTCGAACGCCGAATCGAGCGCCGTCCCCATCCCCTGCGAGCCGCCGTGGTGCGCGTCGACCGAGTAGGGAGGGTGATGAAGGGTGACGATCAGCGGCAGGCCGGACGGCGCGGCCTTGAGTTCACCGGTCAGCCAGTCGATCTGCGACTGCTCCAAGTGCCCCCCGCTCGGAACGTTGGTGTACAGCCCGATGATCGTCACGGCCTTCAGCTCGAGCGTCCAGTCACACCACGGCTCGGTCTGGGTGTAACGGCCGTACTCGAGTTGCGGATCGGCGGGAGGCACCCCAGGCTTGGGTGTGCACATGTTCGCCATCCACCCGTCCAGGGGACCACGCGATGGGTCGTACGGTGGATCTCCGCCGTATTGGTCGTCGTGGTTCCCAGGGATGCCCACCAGCGGAACGTCGAGATGCCCGTAGGCCTCGTAGACCTGCGTGTCCCAGCCGCCCTCGTCGCCTCCGAAGTACACCCAGTCACCGACTGAGTAGACGAACGCCGGCGCGGGCCCCTGCCACCTCTGCATCGCATACGAGACCGCGTTCTGGGGAGCCGGCGCGAGCACGCCGCCGTGGTCGCCGATCACGAAGAACGTGATCGGATCCGAGTCGGCGATGCCGACCTGCACGGCGGTCGCCCGGCCGGGCGCTCCCGGCGGTAGCGGCTGCACCGGAACCGCCACCGCCGGCGCGGGCTTCTGCAGCTGGTCGATCGCCCTGACGCTGCGGGGGAGTCCGAATGTTCTCGGCATCAGCTGCAGCCTCCCTCCCGGCCCTAGTGCACGGAGCGGATCGTCCAGAAGTCGCTCGAGAGCGTCCCCTGGAGCAGGTACGGGTACGGCAGCGTGAAATAGCCGGCCATGCCCCAAGCCGGTCCCCACGAGTTCCGGATGATGAACCGCTGCTGGCTCTCGTCGTAGCCGACGGCGAGGACGGCGTGACCTCCGAGTTGCTTCTCACCCGCCGTGGGCAACTGTCCCTGTCCGGTCGACGCGACCTCCTGGCTCTCGAAGCTTTCGTACACCACGAACCCGAACACGAACGGATAACCCGCCGCGAGGCAGCCTTGGAGCTGCGGCAGCGTCTGCGTGAGCCGCTGGTACAGGATCGCCTCGTGCTGCTTGGCATCATCATACGCCTGCTGCGGAGGCTGGTCAGCGAACTTCGAGATGTCGTATGGCCAGTCGGTCTCCGGGGGCGCACCCTGCTGGTTGACGGACTTGACCCCGTCACGGATCTGCGCGCCCGAGTCGGAGCTGACCGTGCCCTCGATGGCGCGCTCGTTGTAGTAGATGAACAGCCGGGACGGGGTGAACGGCTGCTCCTTCTCCTTGATCTGATCGAACTCGAGCGCGCCGGCGATCGAGTTTGCGGTGCAGCTCCCCAGCTGCCCCTGGTCGTAGACGCCGGGGCACTGCTCTCGCAGGTCGACCTTCGGTGGCAGTTGAGTCACCACCTCGGGCGGTGCGGCGTACATCAGGTCGCGACCATCGGGAATGTCCGGGTTCCACCCGTAGCCCTTGATCTTGCGCGCCATGTTTCCCTCCCCTGTGTGCTGCGGCAGATAGCGGACAACCGCTCTTACAACCGCGACGCTACACCTTACCCGGCACCCGATCAATGCAAAATTACACACTCGGGGTGTCGGTTGGCGCTCTGCTCGGGCGCACATTGCGGTCGGTGCCGATCGCGACCAGGGCGTTCATCTGGACGCCGGCGCAAACCTCCGTTGGTGGCCATCAGGCCCTCCTCTGGATTAGGGGCCCCGCCAGGTGCGCGGCCGATCCCCGACCTCCACGCGCCCCGACGGCGCGATCATGGGAGGGGCCGGCGCCCCGGCCGGCGGGTCGCTACCCGACCCGCTCGAGCGCCGTGAACGTTTGGTGTGCGGGAACAGACGCGGCGTGGTCGTCATCGTGGTCGACGTGGCGCGGTATCGTCGGTGTCGCATGGTCACTGAGGGGCCGGCGGAGGTGTTGCACGGCCGGCGCGAAGAGCGCGAGGCGCTGGATCGGCTGCTCGAGGCGGTGCGGGGTGGGCAGAGCCGGGTGCTGGTGGTGTGCGGCGAGCCGGGGGTTGGGAAGACGGCGCTGTTGGAGTCCGCGATCGTTCCGCGTCGGGGTTCCGGGTGATGCGGGCGGTGGGTGTCGAGTCGGAGATGGAGCTCGCGTTCGCGGCGCTGCAGCAGTTGTGCGCGCCGATGCTTGATCGGCTGGATCGGCTTCCCGGCCCTCAGCAGGACGCGCTGGGCGTGGCGTTCGGGTTGCGTTCGGGCGACGCGCCGGATCGGTTTCTGGTCGGGTTGGCGGTGCTGAGCCTGTTGGCGGAGGTGGCCGAGGAGCAGCCGCTTCTGTGTGTGGTTGATGACGCGCAGTGGCTTGACCGGGCCTCGGTGCAGGCGCTGGTGTTCGTCGCGCGGCGGCTGTTGGCGGAGTCGGTCGCGCTGGTGTTGGTGACGCGCGAGCCGAGCGAAGAGCTCGACGGGATTGCCGAGGCTGGTGGTCGAGGGTCTGCGTGATGGTGATGCGCGCGCGCTGTTGGGCTCGGCGGTCCGCGTGCCGTTGGACGAGCGGGTGCGCGAGCGGCTGGTCGCGGAGACGCGCGGCAATCCGCTGGCGTTGTTGGAGCTGCCGCGGGGGTTGACGCCGGGTGAGCTGGCGGGCGGGTTCGGTTTGCCGGACGCGCCGGGGCTGTCGGGGCGGATCGAGGAGCAGCTTCCGGAGGCGGTTTGACGCGCTACCGGCCGAGACGCAGCGGCTGTTGCTGGTCGCGGCGGCGGAGCCGGTCGGCGACCCGGTGCTGGTGTGGCGGGCGGCGACCGGCTCGGGATCGGTGTCCAGGCGGCGGCCGACACCGACGGGTTGCTCACGATCGGCGCGCGCGTGACGTTTCGTCACCCGCTGGTCCGCTCGGCCGTGTATCGGGCGGCGTCGCTGGAGGAGCAGGCAGGCGGTGCATCGCGCGCTGGCGGACGCGACCGATCCCGAGGTCGATCCCGATCGCCGTGCTTGGCATCTCGCCCAGGCGACGTCGGGGTTTGACGAGGACGTCGCCTCCGAGCTCGAGCGCTCGGCGGGCCGCGCTCAGGCGCGCGGTGGCTTGGCGGCGGCCGGCGCGTTCCTGGAGCGCGCCGCCGCGCTGACGCCCGAGCCCTCGCGCCGGGCGAGGCGGGCGCTCGCCGCGGCGCAGGCCAAGCACCAGGCCGGCGCGTTCGACGCGGCGCTCGGACTGCTCGCGATCGCAGAGTCCGGACCCTCGAACGAGCTCCAGCGCGCCCAGGTCGACCTGCTGCGCGGTCAGATTTCGTTCGACTCGAGTCGGGGCAGCGAGGCTCCGCCGCTGTTGCTTAAGGCCGCGAAACGTCTCGAGCCACTGGATCCGGGGCTGGCGCGCGAGATCTATCTCGATGCAGTCGCCGCCGCGATCTTCGCCGGCCGTCTGTTCAGCGACTACGGGTTGCGAGAGATCGCGCAAGCCGTCCGCGGCGGCTCCGTTTCCGTCGCGCCGGGCCGGCGCGGCCGCCGAGCTTTTCCTCGAGGGGTTCGCGTTCTCGTGACGGAGGCCACCGCGCAGGCGTGCCGGTGCTGAATCACGCGCTGAGCGCGTTCCGCGGCGATGAGGTATCCGCTGCGGAAGGCCTTCGCTGGCTATGGGTCGCCTGCACCGCCGCCGGACTCGTTTGGGACTTCGACGCCTGGGACGTGCTCTCGGGGCGCCTCGTGAGGCTCGCTCGCGATTCCGGGGCGCTGAGTGCCCTCCCGTTTGCTCTGAACTCGCGCGGGGGGTTGCGTCTGGTGGCGGGCGAACCGATCTTGGCCGACTCCCTGGCCAAGGAGGCGGCGGCGGTCAACGAGGCGACCGGAAGCAGCATTGCGCCCTACGCGGCGGTGGCGCTGGCCGCCTTCCGGGGCCGCGAAGCCGAGGCCTCCGAGCTGATCGAGGAGACGAGAGGCGAGGTGCTGCGCCGGGGGGAGGGAGCAGGGCTGACCTTCGTTCTATGGGCATCCGCCGTGCTTTACAACGGTCTTGGTCGCTACGAGGACGCGCTGGCCGCGGCGTGCAGGCCCGCGAAGACTCGAACGCGGCCTGGTTTCGGACCTGGGGCCTGGTGGAGCTGGTCGAGGCGGCCGCCCGCTGCGGCAAGCCCGAGCTCGCGGTCGACGCGCTCGACAGGCTTTCGCAGACGACCTCGGCCAGTGGCACCGACTGGGCGCTCGGCGTCGAGGCCCGATCGCGCGCGCTGCTGACCGAAGGGGAAGCCGCCGAGCCGCTCTATCGCGAGGCGATCGAGCGGCTCGAGCGGACCCGCGTCCGCGTGGAGCTCGCCCGCGCCCACCTCCTGTACGGCGAATGGCTGCGCCGCGAGCGCCGCCGACTCGACGCGCGCGAGCAACTCCGCACCGCCCACAAGCTGTTCACCGAGTTCGGCATGGAAGCGTTCGCCGAGCGCGCCCGCGTCGAGCTCCAGGCGACCGGCGAGCACGCCCGCAAACGGACCGTCGAGACCCGCGACGACCTCACCGCCCAAGAAGCACAAATCTCGCGCCTCGCCGCCGACGGCGCCACCAACCAAGAGATCGCCGCGCAGCTGTTCATCAGCCCGAGCACCGTCGACTACCACCTCCGCAAGGCATTCCGCAAGCTCGGAGTCAAATCCCGTCACCAACTCAAACAGCACCTGCTCCGGCGAGGCGCGCACGCCTAACCCCCGCCCGGGGGAGCAGTCTTGGCGCGGGGAAATCACCCCCTTGTGATGCGTTGACGTGAGCCTGCTGGCGCCGGCGACTGCGATGCGACGCCTGCCTTGATCCGCGACGTTGCGTTCGCACGATGTGCGGAAGGTCGGTCCGCGGTAGGCGCCGGGCTTTGGACGCGACTTCCCGCCGGGGAACGCCAGGCGTAGGATCGTGCGCTGCGCCAGCGCCAGCTGCTTGAGGAACGGTCCACTGTTGTAAGGCAGGTCGTAGCGCTGGCAGATTTCCCGCACGCGCGGCGCGATCTCGCCATAGCGGGTGCTCGGCATGTCGGGGTATAGGTGATGCTCGACCTGGGACCTGGACTGAGACGCGGGGCGTTGAAAAGATCGTGGGAATGAGCACCACGCTCCAGTTCGACGAGGAGGCTTCCCGGCGGGCCGAAGCAACGTATACGACGCCTGATGTCGTCGAGCAGCGCCGTGCGGTACGCGCGGCGCTGGCGCTCGAACGGGGGGAGAGCGTGCTGGACATCGGGTCGGGGCTGGGACTCCTCGCGTGCGAGATGGCGGCCGAGGTCGGCGCTGTCGGCTCGGTCGACAGCATCGACCCGAGCGAGAGCATGCTCGCGCTCGCGCGAGCGCGCCGGCGGCCGGAGGGTGCCGCCGAGACCCGGTTCGCCGCCGGCGACGCTGCGCGCTCCCGTTCGGGGACGAAACGTTCGATGCCGCGGTCGCAACGCAGGTGTACGAGTACGTGCAAGACGTGCCGGCGGCGCTCGCGGCGGCATTCCGCGTGCTGCGACCAGGCGGCAGGTTGCTCGTGCTCGACACCGACTGGGGGTCGATTGTGTGGCACTCGCGCGACGCCGAACGCATGCGGCGCGTGCTCGCCGCGTGGGACGAGCACCTCGTCGATCCTTATCTCCCTCGGCGCCTGACCGGGCTCCTGTCAGCAGCGGGATTCTCGGTCGCGCGCCGCGCGGCGATCCCGCTGCTGAACGCCGGATACGACCCGAACACTCTCAGCGTCGGGCTGATCGGCTTCATCACCGCGTTCGTTCCGGGCCGGCAGGGGCTGAACGAGCGCGATGCGCGGGACTGGGCGGAGGATCTGAAGACGCTCGGGGATGACTACTTCTTCAGCCTCAACCGATATCTGTTCCTCGCAGTGAAGTAGGACGCGCCGGCCTCATCCGCCGCGCGCGTTTCGCGGGTGGTCATCGACCAGTCTGCTCACCGAAGGAGGTAAGGGGATGCCGCATCCCGAGCGGCCGCACTCCGCGCGCTCCACGCCGGGCATCTGCGCGGGACGCTTGTGATCCCGACCCGGATCCGTCACCGTTGCGTCCTCAGGCTCGCGCCGTCGAAAGGATCGCAGTGACCGTGCAGTTCGTGCCAGCTCCCGGATCGAGAGTCCGGCCGTCGCATTTCCTTGCACCGGTGGCGCTCGCGATCCTGGTGGCCGCCGTGATCATCGTTGTCGTAAAAGTTCCCGGTCATTCCGGCTCGGACTCGGCAGCAGCCAAGGCCGCACACGTGCGCCGCGTTCCTCCCTACTGGATCGTGCATCCGGGCGACACTCTTACCCAGATCTCCGTCAAGACCGGACTGACGGTCGCGCAGCTCGAGGCCTTCAACCCCCAAGCCGACCCGAGCGGACTGGTTCCCGGGCAGCGGCTGAACTTGTGGCGCCATCCGCCGAGGCCACGTCCCAAACCGCTTGGCCCGCGGTCGTGGACGGTGCGCCCGGGCGACTCGTTCGGTTCGATCGCAGCGAAGACCGGTGTCAACATCGTCAAGCTCGAAGAGCTGAACCCGCAGCTGAAGGCCACCACGCTGCAACCCGGGGACAGGATGAAGCTGCGTCCGTGAGCTGAACCCGCTGCCCCGCGAACGAGGCGCAGGCATATGAGGCTGCCGCTCGGCGCTGAGCAAGTTTCGCGGACCGCGCAACCATCTTCCGCTGGAGCACCGGCACCGAGGGTGGGGCCGCTCGGGCTGGGGTCCAAGCAGCCGCTAAGGCCGCCGTGGGAAGGCTGCAGCACCGACCGGATGCAATCCCAAATCGAGTGGCCGCATGGCCTATTTGGACGGGGCTTCGTCGCGGTGATCGCCCTATGGCACGATGTTGTGGTTGAGGTGGAACCTGTTCTCCGGGTCGTAGCGGCGCTTGATATCGCGAAGCCGCGCGTAATTGGGGCCGTAGGCGGCGTGGATGGCGTCGTCGTCTTGATCGTCGCCGAGGTAGTTGAGCCAGCGCCCGGTCGCGAAGCCGGGGCGCAGGCCGGCGAACGTCTCGCGCGTCCAACTGATGTTGGTGTCGGTGTCAGCGGGGTCGGTCCACACGGAGGGGATCAGGAGGTTCCAGCCGGGCTCGCGGTGGGGAACGGCTGTCTCGGTCGTCCCGATCCGGGTCACGGCGCCGTGGAAGTGTTCGAAGAGGATTGAGCTCATCGGTGAGGGAACGCTCGTGAACCGCTCAACGGCGGTATCGATGAGCTGGTCTGATAGGCCCTGCGTAAAGCTCGAGAGCCAGTAGTTGAAGGCTCCGTGCGGGAAGCCAGCATCCAGCAACGTGTTCATCTGCGGGTAGGGCATCCGGTCGACCTCCACCACGAGTGGCGATCCGAACGTGAGAAACGGGGCGAGCTCGCCGTCGGCCTGGTCGGGGTCGCCGGCATGGAACACAACGAGCGCGGCGAGCTTGGCGCCGGAGCCGTCGGGTGCGTGGACGAGCCCGGCGAACACGGTGAGGTCGTCAGACGCGTGAGCCACGGCGTCGCGGTAGAAGCGCAGGAGCTCGGGCGCGACGCCGATCTGGTGCGCGATTAACCCGCCGGTTACCGTCTGGACCGGGTGCAGACGGTAGGTGAGCGAGGTGGCGATGCCGAAGTTGCCGCCTCCGCCACGCAGCGCCCAGAACAAGTCGGGGTGGGTGGCCGCGTCAACCTGGAGCACCTCGCCAGATGCGGTCACCAGCTCGACAGCCTTGAGGTTGTCGGCGGCGAGCCCGTACTTGGACATCAGCCACCCCAGCCCCCCGCCGAGCGTGAGACCCGCGATGCCGGTCGTCGACACCGCGCCTCCGGTCACGGCCAGCCCGTACTGGGCGGCGGAGGCGTTGAGCTCACTCCAGCGTACGCCCCCCTCCGCAGTGGCCATGGCGTGCTCGGGATCGATCGTTATGTTCTTCATCTCAGCGAGGTCGATCATCACTCCACCGTCGGTGACCGCGCGCCCGGCGGCGTTGTGCCCGCCCCCCCGCACCGACACTTCCAGGCTCGCATCCCGCGCCATCCCGAGCGCGGCGACGACGTCCCTCGTCGTGCGGGCACGGACAATAGCGCCGGCCGACGGTCAACGAGACCGTTGTGGACGGCGCGTGTCTCGTCGTAACCCGCATCCTCGGCGGACAGGACCGGTCCTGAGATCCGACGGTCGAATTGGTCGAGGAGGCGGTGGTTCAGCGTGGTACTCATGGCGGTCCCCTTCGGTCGGTAGCACGATCCGTCGGCGTGCGGCTAACCCCGCAAGCCCTCGGTGCTCCATATTGCGGCCGGGCTACCAGGGCCGCAATGGGGTCCACCACTCATCTTCAGGACGCGGCTTTCGACCTAAGAGTCGCGACCGGCCCGCCCGTTCGAAAAGCCTTTGCCGTGGATCGACATGGCGTACTTCATCTGAAACTCCCACGAGGAGAGTGGATGGTCGCCCTAACGACGCACGGGCGTCGCTGAGGCGATCGCGACGGACGAGGCGGAGGACGAGCGGCACGGAGACGCGCGCTGTGACGAGTTGCCGCCGGAGCTCCAGAGCGAGGCCGGGCGGCGCGAGTGGCCCGCAACCCCTCGCAAGCTCGTCACCAGGATCGGTCACGCATGTCAGGGCTTCTGCGCTGGCACGACCCACGCCGACCAACGGCTCGACCGCGATCTGCCACGTGTTGGTGCGCCAATCTCAGAACACGGAACGCAGGATCAGCATCCCCCGACTCGAAACGAGACGCTCCAAGTCGTCCGCCAAGCGTTGGACCTGATCGCTCGCCTGCTGCTCAAAGCGATCCACTTCGACGATCTCAGCGATCAACACGTAATCGGCTGAACCGATCGCCTGTCCGGGCACGTCCGTCGGCCGCGTAAGACGCCACTCCGAGACCGTGTCCAGCGACCCGCGGACAACGTCCCGATCCCCCGCCATCAGACGCTCAAAGTCCTCAGCCAACTCCGGCGAGCGCAGCTGAAACCACATGACGAGAGTCGCGGGAGGACCGATCGACTGAGCGTAATGCACAATCGCACGTGCGGCTGCCTCCAGAGATCTTGTGCCTGATCCGGTGGTGCTGATCAACATCTTCGAGGTCCCCGACTCCGAAGCGGAGGAATTCATCACCGCCTGGGAGAGAACCCGGAACTATTTGAAGACCCTCGATGGCCATCTCGACACTACGCTGCACCAAGCGACCTCACCAGGTGCTGACTTCCAGTTCGTGAACATCGCATCGGATCGTCGGCCACTTGTGCTTCGCTCGTCGAGCACACGTAGCGCTCGGGCAAACCTCCACAACTGCGGGCACGTCGGTGCGAGGATTCGCGTACGGTGAATCGAGGCGCCAGGCACCTTCACGGTCGCCAGGCGCGCAGAGCGGTGCCCGCCGCGCTTTCATGCGCGGCCCGGTTCGCATGTGCAGCGGTACTTGCGTGCGCTTCTGCGTTCGCGCCGCCGGCGCTCGCGCGCGGCCACGCGGCGCCGTCGTTGCCCAGCGCGCCTGTATGCGGTCCCTCTACCGCGGGCCAAGAGCCAAGCCTTAGCCACACAGTGGTACAAAGGCTCGCCGAAGATCGACATCGTCGCCCACTCTCTTGGTGTGACGATCGCCCGCAAGTTCATGCTCGACTACCCCGCGCTCGGCGCGGACGTGGTCGCGTTCGTCGGGATTGCGGGGGCGAACCATGGCACGACCGTGTGCCGCGGAATGGAGACGAGCTACTACGTATGCAACGAGATCGCGCCAGGCAGCTCCTGGCTGGCACGGCTCAATGGCCCCGGTGGCAGCCTCGAGGCCTACCCGCCGACCGACTGGATGACCGTGTACGACGGCCTCGAGGGGGACCCGTTCTACATTGGCCCGGACGAGCGATCGCCGCGGCTAATGGGCGCGGACAATCGAACGTTTCCAGGCGCCTACCACAACGATCTGCGTGTCGATCCTCGGGAGGTCGACACCTACCTGTCGTTCCTGCTGCGCTACGGACAGCGCGGGCCTGGCGTGGACCTAAAGGGCGCGGCCGAGGCCGACGCGATCGACCGGACCCAGCCCAATGGCCTCACTGGTCCGGAGCTGTGCGGGGTGCCAACGCTCACCGGGCCGGTGTCGGGCTGCTCAGGGCAGAGCAAAACGACACGCCGTCGACAGCTCATCGCTAACGGGCGCCTTGCGAACTCCTATGCACGAAACCCGCATTCGTGAGGCGGCGCAACGTCTGGGCGGCTCGCCCAGAGACGGGGTTTGCGCCGAGTGCGGGGTGCAGGCGACTCGATGGATCGCCCGTGCCTGCCGGGCTAGTCTGTTGAAGCCGAATCAAAAGGAGGGATCATGTCCACGCCGTATGCGTTCGTGGCCCGGATGGAGGCCAAGCCTGAGAAGGCCGAGGAACTTGCAGCGCTCTTGACAGGGGCGCTGCCGCTGGCCGAAGCCGAGCCGGGCACCGTCGCCTGGTACGCCGCTCGAACTTCTCCGACAACGTTCTGGATCTTCGACACGTTCGGCACCGAAGATGCACGCCAGGCTCACATCAACGGAGAGATCGCCGCCGCCCTGATGGCGAATGCCGACGAGCTTCTCGCGGTGCCGCCGGAGATCCTCCCAGCCGACGTGTGGCGGCGAAATAGCCGGCAGGGCCCGAACCGCGTCGAGGTGAAAATGCACTTCTGAGAGTCTGCGCTACCGGCGGACTTGGGTAAGCGCGATGGTGTTGCCGTCGGGGTCCCTGACCCAAGCGGCTCCGAGGCGTTCGTTGTCGAAGATGCCACGCTCGTCGGTCTTGATCCCGGGCCCGGTCGTTTTCCCAGTGTTTACGGGCGATTCGGCCGATTTTGGACGGCAAATTGGACTGTTTTGTCAGCGGTTGTGCACGATCGGAGGCCTCTCGGGCGGTCTGGATGAGCCAACCGGGGGAGCGGATGTCGCCTTGCTGTCAAGCGCTTCGCGCTCGGCCCTGCGGGCCGCCCTTCGGGCGACAGCAAGCCGACATCCGCTGTGTGGCAGTGAGGTCCGGCCGGGGGCCGGACCTGTGGGATCGCGACCATGACGTCTTGGTGCGGGCTAGGGTGACGGGTGAGGTCGATCGCAGGTGTCCCACCAGTCGAGCGCGTCGCGCCGCTGCTCCTCAGTCGGCTCTTCTCGCGCGGTGAGCTTCTCGATGTTCTCCAGCGTCTCCCAATCCAGGCCATGTGGATCGACGACAAGCCTCGAGAGTTCTTCAAGCCTGGCGTGCCGGTCCGCGTTGCACATGCCGGGCTCCTCGATTTGTGAGTATGCGTGGTCGCTGAAGGCGCTTCAGATTATGGGGCGACCGCCAAGCCCCGAAGGGCCGGCACGATGACGGCGGCCGCTCGCAGCTGGCTGGCGTCATCGGGAGGCAGGGCTGCGCCTAACCCGTCAAGGAGCCGCGGCTCGCTGAGCAGCCGCCGCGCTTCTGCGGACACGTAGTCGCGAAGGTCGTCGGACGCGGCGCTCAGCTCTTCGACAAGCTCGGCGCGGCGGTCGAGCAGAACCACGATGTCCTCGAAGTCGCGGCTGGCGATGTAGTCACCTCTCCCCCGACGCGGAATGCCTCGAGTTTCATCGCGACGAGGTAGGGAGGCGAGGCCGCTCGGATGCGCGCGCCTGATGGCAGCGTTCGCTCCACCGCGTGCGGGAGCGCCGCCGCTTGCCAACGGTTCTCAAAGCCGAGGATGTCGGCGCGTGACGGCATCGCGTCGAGGGTCAGCTGCGATGTGTTGTGGCGCCAGCAGCAGATCGCCCTGCTCGTCTGGTCTTCGGCGAACCCGCGTCGACGTAGCTGCGCCTCGAACTCGTAGAACGCCGTTCTGGTCGCGACTTCGACGACGACGTCGACATCATCGGTCGGGCGGACATCGGCGGTCCCCGGGCTCGTCAGCCATAGCTCGATCGTCGCTCCGCCGACGAACATGACGTCATCGAGCAGGTCGCCGAGCGCCTCGGCGGCGACCTCAAGCAGCTCGATGTTCATGCTGAGACGGCGTCAGCCGCGGGATGAGCAGCTCGGCAGCCACGCTCCTGACGCGCTGACCGCCGATCCGAAGGGCGTCAAGGAGCGCGAGTCGTTCTCCGAGCTGTGGATCACGGTCAGCAGCCTCAACTGCGGAGCCGTGCAACGGCGCCAAGGCAAGGCCGCGGTGCTCGCCGAGGGCATGCGGCCAGACCGGGGGCACTCGTCACTCGGCGACGCGATGTGGCTGGCGAGCGGCTCCGCAGCCCATGCGGTCGGAACGCCGAGGCTTGGGCCTCCCAGTCGCGCCGGGAACACGTACTGCAACCCGTGGAGCAGGAACTCCTCGGACTGGCTGGTGTTCACCCTTCGCAGCTGCTCGTTGAACAGTCCAGCGTCCGCCAGCCGCTTGATTGCGCGATGTACGACGGTCCGGGGGATCGTCGTCTCGTCGGCGAGCGTCCGCACGGTCCAGTCCGCCGGCTCGTCGACGAGCTTGAGAAGCACAACGATGTCCTCACCCTTGAGCATGGACCTATCCTAGCGCTCTGTCCCCAGTCCCGGGACAAGGGACGCTCCGACGTCAGCGGGTAGCTCGGCGACGGAGATACGAGTTGAGCCGCTCCGGTGGGTCACTCTCGTCGAGCGGCGGCAGGAGCTTCACGTATCGCTCGGTGGCCTGCACATCGCCGGCGCCGCGCAGTTCCGCGCCGTGGTCCTCGGAGAGTCCATCGAGGACCCGACCTTCGAGTGGAGGCCCATACCGGAATCGCGCGGACTAACCCTGTCCTACGAGCTGCGGCCCGGCGGAAACCGGCCCGGACCGAAGGATGCCTGGGACCGTGTCGACCGAGTGGTCGCGCGGCTCGGCGCAGCACTGGAGGGAAGCATCGTGACCGCTGTTGTAAGCGCGTTCCACAATCTGTCGAGCGCGATGAAGGACGTCGCGACGGCAATCGAAAACGGGCCACGGACGCCGCCAGAACCGGACCAAGACAGTCCGCCTGAAGACCCAGGAACTACGGAGTGAAGTGTTTTGCGAACTGCACCGGCGAGCGAAACACCAGGACCGCCTCCGCCCCCGCCGCCATTGGGAATCGGACGCTCGGTCGCGCATGACTACCCGCCCCCCACGTCGTGTGATGGTCGGGTAGTCATGCGCGATTCGCTGGATCAGGGGCAGCGGGGGCGGAGGCGGTCCCGGGACGAGGGTGAGGTTGGGTCGCGGGCGTGTATTGACTGGGTCGAAGGGACTTGGGAATGAGTCGGGTGCTGCGTCCTGGTCCGGCTTCTCTGGAGGGGCTGGGGTGGTTGGCCCGGGTGGGGCCTTGTCCGCTGGATGCGTGGCGGTGTGCAATGGGCTGGAGCGAGGTGGCGGCCAGGAGTCATGCGAGACGGCTCGAGAGAGAGGGTTGGCTGGCGAGGTATCCGATGACGCGGGGAAGCGGGTCGTTGTTCCTGGCGACGCGGACGGGGATCGCCGTAGCTTCCGAGCCGGTTCGACCGGCCGGGGCGCCGGCGCCGACCTGGTGGGCGCACCACTGTGCCATCGCGTGGATGGCGGCGTGGATCAAGCTCCGTGGGCATGAGCTGCTCGGGGCGCGCGAGCTGCTCGAAGGCAATGAGTGGTCGGGCGAGATCAGCTGCCGGACCGCAGCGGGTTCAAGCAGGCATCGCACCGGCCTGACCTGATCGTCCTCGCTCGGACCGGTGGCCGTGTCGCGATCGAGGTAGAGCTCACGAAGAAATCAGCCGAGCGCTTGCGCGCGATTCTTGCCCGGCACGCGGTGTGGGCCTCGATGCGGCGGACCGGAGGCGTCATCTACGTCTGCGCTGATCAGGACGGGGGCAAGCGGATCGCCAAGCACGGCGCTGACGTCGGCATTGCGAAAGGCCGTGGGTTGCGGGTCGAGCTGCTCGACACGATCAAGACCCAAGCGCTCGACGCTTACGAGGATGTCAGGGCCGCGCGCCGTTCCCGGCGATCCACGGCCAGGCGCCCGGTCGTTGCCGTCGATGGCTGCTGAAAAGCGGCCCGAACTCAGTGGAGCTGCCCGAGTTGTGGTTTCGGGCGATGAAAATGCTGTTTGAGGTTGCTGTCCGGGGCTGGGCCTAGGGTCCGGTCGACTGGGACAGGGGCCTTGTGGGAGAACGCAGTTGGGCAGGCCGTTTTGCGCGATGGGCTTCGAGCCCGGGCTTTTCAGTGGCCGCCCCTGCGACTTGCCCGGTTGCGCTTCGAGCGCGTATCCGTCGGTGTCGTTTGCCCGCTGGTTCTCCGATTTCATCGTGTCGAGCGAGGAGGTGTCGTTGTGAGCTCGTGTAGGTCGAGCGATCGGGTTGGATGTGCATCTGCGATTTCTGCGAGGTCGCGATCTGCGAGGACGGCGAGGTCCGCTCGGCGGGTCGGGTGGAGACGACGCCGGAGGCGCTGGAGGTGTTCGCGGCGAGTCTGTTGCCGACGGATCGGGTGGCGTTGGAGGTGACGGGCAACGCGTGGGAGATCGCGCGGATCCTCGAGCCGCACGTCGCGAAGGTGATCGTGGTCGAGCCCGTGGGATACGGGGATCGCCAGGCGCGGGCGAAGACCGACCGGCTGGACGCGCGGACGCTCGCGCGGCTGTTGGCGGCGGGCGAGCTCGACGGGGTGTGGATGCCGGATGAGCGCACGCGGGTGATGCGCCGGCGGCTGTCGCGTCGCGAGCAGCTGGTGCGGGCGCGGTCGCGGTGCAAGAACGAGATCCACGCGGTGCTGATGCGCCGGCTGAAGGGCCGCCGCCCGTTCTCGCGACCTGTTCGGCAAGGCCGGCCGGCGAGTGGCTGCGGCTCGCTCGAGCTGCCGGTCGAGGAGTGCGAGACGGTCGAGGCGACGATGCGCCAGATCGAGTTCCTCGACGCGAGATCGCCGAGGTCGAGCGACTGATCGCCCAGCAGACGCTTGCGGTCCGGCGACGCGCGGCGGCTGATGAGCGTGCCCGGGCGTGAACGTGATCTGCGCCGCGACGTTCCTGGCCGCGATCGGCGACATCCGCCGGTTCAAGACCCGCGCAAGCTCGTCGGCTACCTCGGCCTTGACCCGAAGGTCCGCCAGTCCGGGTCGGGGCCCGGCACGCAGCGGCCGGATCTCAAAGCAGGGCTCGCCGCAGGCGCGCTGGGCGCTGGTCGAAGCGTCCTGGAGCGTCGGTCCGGCAGCCCGGGCCGATGCGCGCGTTCTACCAGCGCGATCCGCGCCCGCCGCGGCCACCAGGTCGCGATCGTCGCCGCCGCCCGCAAGCTCGCGTGCCTGTTCTGGTGCCTGCTCACCCGCGACGAGGACTACGCCTACCAGCAGCCATCGCTGACCGCGCAAGAAGCTGCGCGCCTCGAGATCGACCGCCGGCGCCAAGCGCTACGACCGAGCGGCCGCCGGGATCTGGTCCGACCAACCACGCGATGCGCGAAGCCGAGACGCAAGCTCGCCCAGCCAGGCCGAGGCGTCCTACGCGCGGATGGTCCGCGACTGGCAGGCCGACAGCACCGAAGCAAGGTGGGCGCGAGCGTGACACCGGGGCGCGCATCAATAGGCCCTCGAAGGGCAAAGCCGCGCGGCAGACCACAAGCCCCTGACGTCTGCGCTTCGCTACGTCAGTCACTCGCGCCCACCAACAACCTACCGCCATCACACTGGCGCCGACAACCCGGCCGCAAGCGCCCACGCGCAAATAGCCGTCAGAAGCGCTGGCCCCGGCCGGATCGGGCTCACAGGACACGATCCGCCGCCCTCCGCCGCCCCTCCCCAACCGATCGATCGCCCGAACAAACCTCAAGCAACTGGTCGCTGAGCCATTGACTTTCTTACCGTCCGCGCATTGGGGGGTTTTCTGCGTACGTCGTCGCGAGTCTCTTCGGGGGTGGAATGCAGGTCTTGGGGGCCCCGTGATTGCCCTCGTCGCTGGCGCTGAGAGGATGCGCACGTGAGCGCCGAGTTAGAGGCAACCGAGACGGGGGATCAGCCCCGCTGGTTGACCCCCGGGCGTTCGCGGGATCGGCGGTAGCCAGTCTGCTCTCGGATCTCGGTCATGAGGTCCCGACGTCACTGCTCCCGAGCTTCCTGACGAGCACGCTGCGGGCTCCGGCGTCCGCGCTTGGGGTGATCGAGGGGATCGCGGACGGTCTGGCTGGCGCTGCTCGGCTGGGAGGTGGCGCGCTTGCCGATGACCCGGGTCGCAGGCGCTCGGTGGCGGTCGGCGGATATGCGACCACGGCGGTGCTTTCCGGGCTGATCGGCGCTGCCGGCGACCGTATGGCAGGTGGCTGTGCTGCGCGCGGGTGCCTGGACGGCGCGCGGGCTGCGGGTTCCGGCGCGCAACGCGCTGCTCGCCGACGTGGTCCCGGCCGCGGTCTATGGCCGCGCGTACGGTTTCGAGCGCGCGATGGACAACCTCGGCGCGATCGGTGGGCCGCTGCTCGCGATCGCGCTCGTCGGATTGATCGGTGTGCGCTCCGCGATCCTGCTCTCGATCATCCCGGGTCTGCTCGCGGCGGTCGCGATCGTCTACGCGATCCGCCACACGGCCCTACCGACCGTCCGCGAGCACCGACCGATCCGCCTGCGGATCCGCCCGCTGATGCGAGGGCAGGTCGGTCGGCTGCTCGCGACCGCGTTCGCGTTCGAGCTCGGAAACCTCGCCGCGACGCTGCTGATCCTCCGCGCTACCGAGCTGCTGCAGCCGGGGCGATCGCACACATCCGCGGCATCAGCTCGCACTCGTGATCTACACGGGCTACAACCTCGCCGCGACGCTCGCGAGCATCCCCGCCGGCCACGTCGGCGACCGCCACGGCCTACTGAGGATCCTCGGCGCGGGAGCCGCCTGCTTCCTCATCAGCTATGTCGGCTTCGCGTTCAGCGGCGAGAGCTTCGCGCTGCTCGCGGCCTGCTTCATCCTCGCCGGCATCGGAATCGGCTGCGCCGAGACAGCCGAGACCGCCGTCGTCGCCCGACTCGCGCCCGACCACATCCGAGGCTCCGCGTTCGGGCTACTCGCCGCACTCCAAGCGGTCGGGAACCTCGCCGCCAGCGTGGTCGTAGGAGTTCTCTGGACCGCCGTCTCACCCACCGCGGCCTTCATCTACGTCGCCGCCTGGATGCTCGTCGCACTTACCGGCCTCGCGGTTACCAACCGATCAGGCCGAACTGCAACCGCGTGACCGCCGGCCACAGTCACACCTATGCAGGTCTCTGAGACCGCGGATCTCAGCGTCCTACTTCTTGCCACGAGTGCAACCGGCGACTGACCGGGCGACTGTCGTTGCCGGCCCGCCCTGCTCGCCGCGCGAAGGAGGGAAGTGGGCGTCGTGACCGAGATGCTCGTGCCAACCGCAGAGCAGGTCTCGGCGGAGGCCGACGGCGCTGCCGCTTCACGCCTGAAGGGGCAGCCATCCGGACGGCTCGATGCTGGCTGCTTTGCTGGCCGAGCAGAAGAGCGCCGAGCACTACGGCGCGTTTCTGCGATTCGTCCCAAGCATCAGCCGACGCGAGGTTTGGCCGGACTTCCGCTTCGACCGGTCGTGCTTGCTCGTCCCCGAGTGCGCCAGCAAACCTGTGAGCGAGGTCATCGGGTTCATGCGCGGCAAGTCGCCGCCGTCTCGGCGGCTGTCGCCTTCGCAATCGGCGAGCAGAAGCGTGGCGAGAAGGGTCTCGGCGCACACGCGCTCATCGTCCGATGCGCGACAGATCGATGGCGCTTCTGCTTCGTAATTGGCCAAGTCCTGGACGCAGCGTTGGCCACCGACACCGCATCGAGCGGATCCGCGATGTCGAGCCCGACCGGACTCTGCGCGGCCGGGTGCTGCGGTCGCACGACTGGCATGCGGTGATCCAGCTACTAGACGAGCTGATGGACGGCATGTCGAGGCGGCGTTCGCGTGAGAATCGACGCGAGCCCGGACGATCGAACCGCTGAGGTTCTGGCCGGGAAATTTGACAGCTACTAACCCGCGGTGGACACCGCTTGAGCGAGCTGCTCCTCGACGGCGCCGACGAGGGGAAGGGCCTCGAGCGCTTGGAAGATCGCGCGCGCCGCGGTGAGCGACGCGTTGGCCTCCCCGGGCCGGTTGCGCTGCCGGAGACAGCGGCCGAGCCCGAGGCGGGCGTATCCCTCCTCGACCACATTGCCGAAATCCCCCCACCGCTGCGCAACCTCCGAGTAGCCAGCGAGTGCCTCGTCGAGTCGCTGCTCCGACTCGGCGATGACCGCGCGGGCGGTGGTCACGCCATACACGTGCCGGGGTGCGACGACCTCCAGGTCCGTGAGGAGCCGGTTCGCGAGCGCCACCGCACCGGTGGCCGCGCAGGTGCGGGCGACATCGGCGATCCAGAGCGCTCGATAAATCGACGCGCGGTCGCTGGTGCGGGCCTCGAACTCCTCCAGGAGCTCGATCGCGGTCTGATCGTTCCCTTCAGCCCGTTCGACTAGCGCTGCGCACACCAGCGCCGGCGCCAGCACTTGCGCGTCGTCGACCTCGCGGGCGGGAGCGAGCGCCCGATCGATACGCGATCGTGCCCCCGCGACGTTCCCGCGAAGGACGAGCACGCCGGCGCTGTCGACGAGCGAGACGGTCGTGATCTGCGTCTCGCCGCCGCTTCGCTCCCAGGCCAAGATCTCGTCGGTGACGGCGAGCAGCTCTTCCCACCGGCCTGCATCGAACAGCCTGGCGGGCTTGTTCATCCGGAGCCAGTACGAGTTGTGTTCGAGCCCGTGGCGCTCGGAAAAATCGATGCCCTGATTGAGCAGATCCAGCGATGGTCCCGGGCCATCGATCCAGAACACCATCTCGGCGAGGTTGACGTAGGCGGTTCCGGTCTCCATCCCGAGCCCGGCCTCGAGGCCGCGCCGTAGAGCCTCGCGCACGTCGTCGATTCCTCCAAGGTCACCCACCGCGCACCGTGAGAGGCCTCGATACTGGAGCGCGTGAACGTGCACGCGCTCCAGCCCGAGTCCGCCCGCTAAGGCGATGGCTTTGTCCGACCAGTCGAGCGCCTCGCTGCAGCGGCCGGCCGTCGAATGCCGCATGGCCAAGAGGCCGTAAGCCTCGGCGAGCTCGGGCCCGGGCGGTTGACGCTCGAGCAGCTTTATCGCTTCGGCGAGCGGTCTCCCGCGCTGCTCTGAGCGGCCGTGCCGCCAGAGAGCGAGCTCGTAATTCACCAGCGCATGCCCGAGCATGAGCGGATCGGCCCCCTCCTCCAGGATCGGGAACGCGTCTTCGTAGCGGCTGATCGCCTCCTCTAGCCGCCCGGTCTCCTGTGCGGTGCGAGCGAGCGCCAACAGCACGCGGACGAGCCTCGGGTCGCCGTGGTCCAGCAGTGCTAGCGAGCGGTGGTAGAACTGCTTTGCGATCGCGATGTCGAGCCGCATCGAGCGATCGCCGGCGAGGATGAGGAACTCGCTGGTCTTGTCCGTCAGCTCTCGCGTGTCCGCTCCGGAGGCCCGCGCGTGCTCGAGCGCAGCGCCGTAGTGGTGCGCGATCAGTTCGGCATGGTCGAGTACCCGCTCGCCGGCCAGCCGCTCGAGCCAGGCGGCCACGGACGCATGCTTCTCCGCCCGGCTTGCTATCGGGATCTGGTTGTAGGCGACATCCCTGACCAGCACGTGCAGGAATGCGTACTCGCGCTCGCCCTCGATCGAGGATGCCCGCGCCGGCCGTAGCACGTCGGCGGCCGCGAGCTGGCGCAGTCGATCATCGAGCACGCGCTGCTCGAGGCCGTCAATCGCGGCGACCGCTCCCGGCCAGAACACCTCCCCGACGACGGCGGCGTCCATTGCCACCGCCTTGGCCGACGGCGCCAGCGCATCGAGTCGCGCGGCTATCACTGCCTCCAGCGACTCGGGAATCGATCTCACCGCGGTTGTCTGCATGCGCGCGAGCTCTTGCGCAAACAGCGGGTTGCCGGCTGCCCGTGTCACCAGCACGCGGGACGGCTCCTCGCCCTGGAGAACGGCCCGAACTATCTCCGTCGTCTCCTCTACGGCTAGCGGAGGCAGGGTGACCGTAGCGGCGTTGCGCTTACCCCCGCTCCACTGCGGCTGGCTGTTCAGCAGCTCGAGCCGAGCCGTGCACAGCACCAGCAACGGCACGCCCTCCACTGTGCCGGCCAGCTGATCGACGAACTCCACAAGCGCGCTATCGGCCCAGTGCAGGTCTTCGAGCAGCAATACCAGCGGCGCGTTATGAGCGATCCGTTCGAGGAACCGACGCCACGCCGCGAACGATTGCTCGCGGTTGGCGACCGTGGCGCTCTCGAGGCCGACGAGCGGGCCGAGGTTCGCCTCGACCCACGCGCCGTCCTCCTTGGAGACTACCCCGGCGACAGCAGCGGCGAGCTTCTGCGCCGCCATCTCGGGGTGGTCTGACTCGAAGATTCCAGCGCGAGCCTTGACGATCTCCCCTAGCGCCCAGAACGTGATGCCTTCACCGTATGGCAAGCAGTGACCCTCGAGCCACTCATGCGGTCCGGTATCCGCCAACCGCCGCCGAAACTCGCTGGCCAAACGCGTCTTGCCGCTGCCCGGCTCGCCGACTACGGTCACGAGCTGAACCGCGCTCTCGCGCACAGCGCGCTCGTAGCTTCGCTCGAGCTGCGCGAGCTCCGGCTCGCGGCCCACGAACGGCACTTCGCCGCGTGTCGAATCAGGTCGTGTCGCGCGCTCGAGCCCGGGTCCAAGCGCCACGCCGTTGCTGCGCGCCGTCAGTTGCATGCGTGACGCAGCTGCGACGACCTCGCCGGTTACGTCGACCCGGTCATCTGCGATCGTGACCAGCGCCTCACCTCGCTCGATGCCCACCCGCACCGTCAACCGGCCTTCTGCGCGAATCGCATCGACCAGTGCCTCCGCCGCGCGCACCGCCCGCTCGGGATCGTCCTCGTATGCGCGCGCCGCGCCGAACACCCCGATCAGAGCGTTCGAGAACAGCAGCTGGACGCTCGCGCCATGGCCGCCCACCAGCTCACGAGCGCGGCCGAGGGCTGGGCCGACCAGCCGCTGCAGTTCTTCGGGATCGGCGGGCTGCCGCGGGGCGAACTCGGCGACCAGCACGGTCACTCGCTTGCGCTCCTGGCGGGTTGGAATCGCCTCGACTGACCGCGCTGGCGCGAGCGCCGGGTCCTGCTCGAGGATCTGCTGGTGGAGCGTCTTGAGCGAT
Source organism: uncultured Acidobacteriaceae bacterium (assembly GCA_963757515.1). GTDB lineage: Bacteria > Acidobacteriota > Terriglobia > Terriglobales > Acidobacteriaceae > PALSA-350. The sequence goes on from CAVWRV010000022.1 coordinate 344,365, forward strand.
GGGCCGGGGTCGAGCCCGAGCTCGCTCGCCAGCAGCTGGCGGCCCTCCTGGTAGACCTCGAGCGCCTCGCTCTGCCGCCCGGCGCGGTACAGCGCGAGCATCAGCAGCCCGCGCAGCCTGTCGCGCAACGGCTGCTCGGCAACCAGCCGCTCGAGCTCGCCCAACGCCTCCCGGTGCTGCCCACGGGCAAGCTCGCTCTCCGCGCGATCCTCGAGCGCGCGCAGGCGGCGCTCCCGCAGCTGCGCGATCTCCGCCTGCGCAAACTCCTCGTAGCGGAAGTCCGCCAGCGGCTCACCGCGCCACAACTCCAGCGCCTCGCGCAGCCGCTGCGAACGCTCGGCCTGGTCATCGGTCGCTCGAGCCTGCCGAACGAGCGTTTCGAACCGATCAGCGTCGAGCTCCCCCGGACGCACGCGAACCTGATAGCCAGACGGCCGCGTCGAGATCCGATCAGCGCCAAGCAGCTTGCGCAGCGCCGAGACGTGCCCGTGAAGCGCCGTCTGCGCAGTCTGCGGCGGACGCTCGCCCCACAACGCCTCGACCAACACCTCGCTCGCCACCGGCTCACCGGCGTGCAGCAGCAGCATCGCCAACAACGCCCGTTGCTTGGCTCGCCGTGGCGTCAGCTCGCGCCCCCCGTCAAGCACCTCAAGGCGCCCCAAGATCCGAAACTCCATCATCTCGGGCCGATTCTCCCACCGCGTTAGCCTCGCGTCAGCCACGCGTTAGCGGCCGCGGGCAAGCTGGCCGCCGTGAACCTCGAAAAGCTGACCGCCACCGAGGCCCGCGTCGCCGGCCTGATCGCGAGCGGCCACAACGACCGCGAAATCAGCGCCCGGCTCGCGCTCGACCAACCGATCTGCGAACACCACCTCACCCAGATCTACCGCAAGCTCGGGATCCATTCACGGACCGAGTTGGTGCTGATCCTTGGAGACGTCGGCGCCTATCCAGAAGAACAGGAGGAGACGGCATGAGCAACTGCGACGCCTGCTGGCGCGCTCGGCGACGGACCGACGAGGACCGACCGAGTTCCGACTCGGACCGCGATCACGCTGCCGTCCCCACCACATCGGCGCTATTGGCGCGGTGTGTGCCATTGACTAAGAATTGGAGCGCCGGCTTGTGGCAGCGTCGCGGCGCAGCGAGCCTGAGTGACCCCCAGCCGGCTATGTCGAAAAGGAGACGAGTCATGTTGACGTTCCCCGCGAGGCGTCCGACGGCGGCGATCGCCGTCCTGGCTTCAATCGCGGCGCTCGCGTCGCTGGCGCTAGCGGCAGCTCCCGCGAGCGCCGCGAGCATCGTGTTCATGAAAGGCGGCAACGTGTGGCTCGCGAGCGCCGACGGGACTGCTCAGCGTCAGGTCACCACCGGCGGCGGCTGGGACTCGCCCTCGCAGGCCGATGACGGTACGATCCTGGCCCAGCGCGGTACCCAGCTGTTTCGCCTTGACCGAACGGGCAACCAGCTGGTGCCGGCGATCGACACGACGTTCACTGGCGCGCCGTCGACCTGGGCCGGACCGGTGAACCCGGTGATTTCTCCTGATGGGGTCAACCAGGCTTACGCCGGTGAGGTCACCGACAGCGGCTATTACGACTCCGGGTGCGGCTGCTGGGTGTACACCCATCAGTTCGCGACCTGGTGGGGCTCCGCGACCCAGGATTCGCAGCCCAACCAGACGAGCGGCCAGCAGGACTACGTCGACCCGGCGTGGATCGACAACTCGCATCTGATGCTGAGCTCGACCGCGATCCTGATTGACCAGGTCGCGACCTACGCGATCGGTGGTCCCGATAACTCGATGACGGGCTGGTTCTCGGATCCCGATCCCAGCGTCCAGGGACTCGGGTCGGGCGCGATCACCCGCGGCGCCGACAAGCTCGCGTTCGTCGCCAACGTCAACGGAGGCGTCGGCAACGAGATCCGGATCTACGCCACCACCGGGCCGCCGCCGAGCGCGCCCACCGACACGTGCAACGTCGGGCCCAACAACTTCCAATCGCTGCGCGTGTCGTTCGCTCCCGACGGCCAATCGCTCGCCTACGACGCGCCTGACGGGATCCACCTCCTCACGCTGACCGGCTGGCCGAGCTGCACAAGCGCGACCGACCAGCTGATCATCCCGGGCGCCAGCGAACCATACTTCGGACCGGCCGACGCTGGACCAGCCACGCCGGGACCCACACCGCAACCGACGCCGCAACCCACGCCGCAACCCACGCCGGCGCCCGGACCGGGGCCTCGACCCGGTCCGATCTCCGCCCAATGCACGGTGCCGCGCCTACACGGCCTCGGCCTCGCGGCCGCCCGCCGCCGCCTGCTACGCGCCCTATGCCGCCTCGGGCAAGTTCGCGCCGGCCGCTCGGCGCGCAACAAGTACCAGGGCCTGGTCATCATCAGCCAGCAACCAGCCGCCGGCAGCACACGCCCAAACACCAAGGTCAACGTTTCGCTCGGCCGACCCGCACGCACGCACCACCACCATTGACCGATCACACCAATGGGATGAAGGGCGGCGGCGAAATCCTCGCTCGCGTCTGACTGCCCTGCTTCCGGCTTCGAGCGGTGAGCCGGACCGGGTTCCGCGGAGACTCCACCGAAACCAGGGCAGATCAGCCTCCGCGAAACCCGGGCCTGGCTCAGGAGCGCCCGACTCCTGCTCGTTGGACTGTTCGTTGGACTGTTTTGTCAGCCATCCAGCGGTTTCTGGCGGTTCCTAGCGGTCGCCAGCCGACGACCAAAACCGCCGAATCCCCAGCAACCACGGGAAGTTCCCCGCAAATCCCCGAGATGCCGGAGGAGGGACTCGAACCCCCGACACGCGGATTATGATTCCGCTGCTCTAACCGACTGAGCTACTCCGGCGCGAAGGGCGAGTCTAGTCGTCAGAAGCCCTCAGACCTTCGACAGTCGGTTGTGCGACGACTTGGTCGTGGTCGGGCGCCCTGCTGGGCATCGCTGGTTGGTCGGGATGCTCGGACCGGCCCCGCCGGAGTCGGTGTCCTGGTTCTCCCACGATTCGCCGACTCAACCCACTGGCTCGGGTTCGCGTGCTCTCGCGGGCTTGCGGTCGCGCTCGGCGAAGTACTCGGCGCCCTCGATGTTGAGGTTCGGAAGCAGCGGGGCGGAGCCACCGCGGCAGGAACCAGTTGGCCTTACCGCACATCGTCATCACCGCCGGGACGAGCAGGCACCGCACCACCGTCGCGTCGATGATCACCGCGACCGCTAAGCCCACCCCGAACTGCTTGACGATTGGGTCGCCGTTGATCAGGAAGCTGCCGAACACGAACGCCATAATCGCCGCGGCGGCGGTGATCACCCGCGCGCTGGTGACAAGGCCGTGGACCACGCTCTGCTTGTTGTCCTCGCCGGCCTCATGGTGCTCCTGGATCTGGCTCACCAGGAACACCTCGTAGTCCATCGACAGCCCGAACAGGATCGCGAACATGAACAGCGGCACGTAGGAGACGATCGGCACCGGTCCAGGTAATCCCAGGATCCCGCTGCCCCAGCCGTACTGGAAGATCGCGGTCAGCACGCCATAGGACGCGGCGATCGAGAGGACGTTCATCAACGCCGCCTGCGCGGGTATCACCAGCGTGCGGAACGCCAGCACCAGCAGCAGGAAGCTGAGCACGATCACGACCACGATCTGAAGCGGGAGCTTCTGCCCGATCTTCGTCGCGAGGTCCACGAACCCGGCGGTGGTGCCACCGACGTAAGCGACCATGTTCGTGTTCTTCTCGGACTTCGGGATCGCGCCCGAGCGAATCGCCTTGACGAGATCGGCGGTCTGCGTGTCGGAGGGAAGGTTCTTCGGGACCGCCGTGAAGTAGGCGGTCGTACCCGCCTGGTCGAGCTGGATCGCGCTGACCGACGCGACGCCGGACGTCGGGGAGACGTTCTTCTGGAGCGTCGTCAGCCGCGGGTCCGTGGTGCTCGAGGACGAGCCGCTCGCTTCGCCGGCGAGCCCAGCTTGATCGCCACCAGCAGCGGTCCGTTCGTCCCGGCTCCGAAGTACTTCGTCGTCAGGTCGTACGCCTGGCGGATCGTGGTCGACTCCGACATCGCGGCGTTATCCTGCTGCCCGAGGTTCAACGAGTGGATCGGGATGATCATCGGGATCAGGATCACGAGTGCTACGGCGCCGCTCCACGCGGGATGCTTCGCGATCTCGTTCGCCCACTTCGCCCACAGCCCTGATCGCGCGCGCGCCTCGGAGTAGGGCGGGCGGACGCGGATCGCGTTGATGTGCGGCCCCAGCACTGCGAGCGTGGCCGGGAGCAGGGTCAGCGCGGCGAGCACCGCGATCACGACCGCGATCGCCGCCATCTCGCCCATCGCCGTGACCTGCGGGATGTTCGCGACCAGCAGCGACAGCAGCGCAATCGTGACCGTGCTGCCCGCAAAGAACACGGCTCCGCCGGAGGTCGCGGCGGCGCGCGCGATCGACTCCTTGACTTCTAATCCGTCGCTCAGCCCGCGGAAGTGCCGGGTGATGATGAACAGCCCGTAGTCGATCCCGACGCCGAGCCCGATCATCGTCGCGAGCGTCGGGGCGACGGACGGCACCGAGGTGACGTTGCTGAGCATGCGAATGATCGCGAGCGTGCACAGCAGGCCGAGGATCGCGTTGATGATCGGAAGGAACGTCGCGACCAGCGTCCCGAACGTGAACGTGAGGATCACGATCGCGGCGATGATCCCGATCAGCTCGCTGGATTCCGTCGCGGGCACGGACAGCTTCTGGCCGAGCTGCGCGCCGGTCGCCGTCTCGAGCCCGGCGGCCTTGGCCGGCTTGGTTGCCGCGTCGACGATCGCCGAACCTGCGAGGTGGACAGCGATCCCGGGCTGACCGAGAGCCCGATCGTCATGTAGCCGGTCGATTTGTCCTGACTCAGAGCGTTCGCGCCCTGCGACGTGAGTGGGTTCACCACCAACGAGACGTGGGGCTGCTTCGCGACGTCCGTGGCTCCCTCGTCGATCGCGTTCGTGTACTTCGAGTCGGTCAGCTGCCCCGATGCGCGTGGAAGATGACCGGGCTGGTCCCGTTGGCGATCGCCGGGAACGGCTTCTGCAGCGTCGAGGTGGCCTGCTGGCTGTTGGTCCCGGGCAGCGACGAGCTGTCGTTGGTGTCGTTGCCCAGCTGCTGGGAGACGACGACGAGCGCGATCGTCGCCGCGACCCAGGCGCCGATCACGATGAACCGCTGGCGTATGCAGAACTGCGCCAGTCGATACAGCGCGCCGGTCATCTTCGGCCTCCTCGGCGGTCGCGAAACGATCGACCCTGCCCCGGGTCGAACGCACCCCGAGCATAACCGCTCGCCACGACGCTGACCAGCCCTCTGAACATATGATCGAGCCATGCCAGATCTGGGCCCCGCGGTCAACACCGTCGTCAACCGCTGCCTGGCGATCAAGCCTGGCGAGGACGTGCTGGTGTCGCCGACGCCGGCACGCGGGCGATCGGCGAGGCGCTCAGGGACGCGCGCGCCGAGGCCGGCGCCGACGCGGTGCTGGCGGTGATGGACGAGCGCGAGAACGACGGCACCGAGCCGCCGCCCCCGATCGCGGCCGCGCTCGAGCATGCGACGTGTTCATCGCGCCGACGACCCGCTCGCTCAGCCACACGATCGCGCGCAAGCGCGCGAGCGACGGCGGCGCGCGCGGCGCGACGATGCCGGGCGTCACCGAGGACATGCTCGCGCGCGTGATGGCGGTCGACTTCGACACGATGGCGAAGCGGTCGCGCGCGGTCGCGGCAGCTGCTCGACGCGAGGCAGCGTCGCGCACGTCACGTGCCCGCGCGGCACCGACCTCACGCTCGAGCTCGACGGCCGCGAGGGGATCGCCGACGACGGCGATCTGACGGCGCCCGGGCGCGTTCGGGAACCTGCCGTGCGGCGAGGGGTTCATCGCGCCGCTCAGCGGAGAGGGACGGATCGTCGCGAGCGAGCCTTGCGCCGGTCGGGATCTCGGAAGAGCCCGCGATCCTGACCGTCGACGGAGGGACGGCTCGTCGTCGGCGCGAAGACGGGCTCGGGCCCGAGTACCTCGAGCGGCTGCGAGCGCACGGCGAGCGCGGGCACGCAACCTCGCCGAGCTCGGCGTCGGCACGAACGACCGGGCCAGCTGACGGGCAACGTGCTCGAGGACGAGAAGATCCTCGGCACGGTGCACGTCGCGTTCGGCGCGAGCGCCGGGATCGGCGGCACCGTGTCGGTGCCGATCCACCTCGACGTGGTCGTGCTCGAGGCGAGCCTCGACGTCGACGGCCGCGCGGTGCTCGACGGCGGCCGGTACGTGCTCGCGCCGCCGAGTGACGCTGCTCGCCGTCCCGAACGTCTCCGAGGGGCGCGACCGCGGAGACGATCGACGCGATCGCAGGCGCGCGTTCGAGCGCGCGGCTGCTCGACGTCCACTCCGACCCCGACCACCACCGCAGCGTGTTCACGCTCGCCGGCGAGCCCGGCGAGCTCGCGCGAGCGGTCGTCGGCGGCGCTCGCGAGAGCGATCGAGCGGATCGACTCGACGCGCCACGACGGCATCCACCCGCGCGTCGGCGCGCTCGACGTCGCCGCCGATCGTGTACCTGAACGCGGCCGATCGCGGCGCGGCGTGCGCCGAGGCGCTCGTGCTCGGCGACCTGCTCGGCGACGGAGCTCGAGCTGCCCGTGTTCCTGTACGGCGATCCTCGCCGGCGGGCGCACCCGCGCCGAGCTGCGCGCGCGGCGGACCGGCGGCGCTCGAGGCGCCGGATCGACAGCGGGCGAGCTGACGCCCGACTTCGGGCCGCCGCGCGCTCGCACCCGACCGCCGGCGCGGTGCTCGTCGCCGCGCGCCCGCCGCTGGTCGCGTTCAACGTCGAGCTCGCGCCGCCGGCGACGCTCGAGGACGCGCAAGCGATCGCCGCGCTGATCCGCGAGGGCGGGCCCGGAGGGCCTCGAGTCGCGTCCGGGCGATCGGCGCTGTGGCTCGACGCAGCGCGACGCCGCGCAGGTCTCGACCAACGTCGAGGACCACCGGGCGACGCCGCTGCGCGCGGTCGTCGAGGCGATCGCGCGCCACGCGACCCGGTCGCCGAGGCCGAGCTCGTCGGGCTCGCGCCGCGGGCCGCGTTCGAGGGCTTCCCGGACGCGACCTCCGTGCGCGGTCGCAGACGATCGAAGACGCGCTCGTCGCAGGATCTCCGCGACTAAGCTCCAACTAGCGATGGCCCAGACGAAGCGCAAGCGCCGCACGAAGCACCGCGGAACGCCGCCGGGACGATCGAGGCGCGCGGCCGGACGGGCCGGCCGCCGACACGCCGACGAGCGCAAGAAGCAGACCGCGCGCCGATGCCGCGAGAAGCGCCTGAACAAGCCGCCGACGTGGAAGCGTCGCTGAACCGGGCGCGGGCTCGCGGCGGCGCTCGATGTTCGTGTTCCTGCTGCTGACCGACGCAAGGGCAAGAACAGCGTCGCGACGCGCGCTGCTGTTCGCCGTGTTCGCGCTCGCTGATCTACGTCCCCGCCGGCTACTACCTCGAGCTGTACATGTACCGCCGGCGCAGCGCGAAGCAAGGCGGCAGCGGACAGATGATCGACGTCCGCATGTTCACCGTCGGGCCGGTGCAGGAGAACTGCTTCATCGTGCGCGAGCAAGGGCGCGACGAGCGCGGTGATCGTCGATCCCGGCGACGAGCCCGACCGGCTGCTCGAGGCGATCGACGCGCTCGGGATCGACGACGGTCGAGGCGATCCTGGTCACCCACACCCACTTCGACCACATCGGCGCGGTCGCGCCGGTCGCGCGCGGCGACCGGGCGCCCGTCTACTGCCCGGAGCTCGAGCGCCAGGTGCTGGCCAACATCATGGACTTCGTCCCGTGGCCGGGCTTCGGCCCGTTCGAGAGCTACGAGGCCGACGACACCGTCACGCGGCGGCGAGACGCTCGAGCTCGCCGGCCTCGACGATCGACGTGATCTTCACGCCCGGCCACAGCCCCGGGCCACGTCACCTACGCGATCCGCGGACGAGGACGCGCTGTTCTCCGGCGACGTGCTGTTCCAGGGCTCGGTCGGGCGCGTCGACCTGCCGGGCGGCGACTGGCCGACGCTGCTGCGCATCGATCGAGACGCTGCTCGACGCCTACCCGCCGAGACGACCGTCTATCCCGGGCCACATGGGGATCACGACGCTCGGGCGCGAGCGCGCGACCAACCCGTTCCTGCGCGAGCTCGCCGCCAACGGTGACGCAAGCGTGATCCAGGCCCCGCGCGGCACGTTCGACGTCCTCCCCGAGGATGCTGCGCGCCGCGACGTCGCTCGAGGCGCACGCCAAGCGGATCCTCGAGCGCCGCCGGCTACGGCCGGATCGAGACGCCGACGTTCGAGGCGACCGAGCTGTTCGCGCGCGGCGTCGGGGAGGCGACCGACATCGTCCAGAAGGAGATGTACACCTTCGACGACGGCGGCGGGCGCTCGCTGACGCTGCGCCCCGAGGGCACCGCGCCGGTCTGCCGCGCCTACGTCGAGCACGGCATGCACAAGCTGCCGCAGCCGGTGAAGCTCTGGTACCTGTCGAGCTTCTTCCGCGCCGAGGCGCCGCAGACGGGGCGCTACCGCCAGTTCTGGCAGGTCGGCGCCGAGGCGATCGGCTCGGCGGACCCGGAGACCGACGCCGAGCTGATCGTGCTGCTCGCCGAGCTGCTCGACGCGCTCGGCGTCACGCGACCGCGGCTGCGGCTCGTCGAGCCTCGGCACAGCCCGAGACCCGCGCCGCGTACCGCGAGGAGCTCGGCGACTACCTGCGCGCGCACGAGCACCGAGCTCGCGCCGGAGGTGCGCGAGCGGATCGACCTCAACCCGATGCGCGCGTTCGACTCCGAGCGATCCGGGAACGCGCGCGGTGATGGCGGACGCGCCGAGGCTGCTCGACCGGCTCGACGCCGACGACGCCGAGCACTTCGCGGCGGTGCGCGAGCTGCTCGACGACGCCGGCGTCCGCTACGAGCTCGACCCGACGCTCGTGCGCGGGCTCGACTACTACACGCGCACGGTGTTCGAGTTCACGAGCGACGCGCTCGGCGCGCAGTCGGGCGTCGGCGGCGGCGGGCGCTACGACGGCCTGATCGAGCTGCTCGGCGGCCCGCCGACGCCCGGCATCGGCTGGGCCGCCGGGCGTCGAGCGGATGCTGCTGGCGGCCGCGCGAGCCGCCGGTCGCCGCCGCCGCTCGTCGACCTGTTCGTCGCGCTCGCCGACCGGCCGACGCCGCGCGGACGGCGTTCGCAGCTCGTGCTCGAGGCGCGCGCGCGCCGGGCTCGCGCGCGCAGATCGAGCTCGCCGGCCGCTCGCTCAAGGGCCAGCTCAAGCACGCCGACCGGCTCGGCGCGCGCTACGTCGCGATCGTCGGCGCGACGGCACGGCGCAGCGCTCAAGGAGATGGAGTCGGGCGAGCAGCGCGAGCTCGAGCTCGCGCGACGTGATCCCGACGATCCTGCGCGGCAGCCGGCTCGCGTGAAGCACGCCGCCGCGGCCGAACGAGCTACCGCGACCACTGGTGCGGCGACCTGCGCGCGGCCGACGCCGGCACGCAGGCGCGCGTCGCCGGCTGGGTGCACCGCCGCCGCGACCACGGCGGCCTGATCTTCATCGACCTGCGCGACCGCTCCGGGATCGTGCAGCTCGTGTTCCATCCCGAGCACGCGCCCGAGGCGCACGCGCGCCGCGCACGAGCTGCGCACCGAGGACGTGATCAGCGCCGCCGGCGACGGTCGTCGCGCGCGACCCCGAGAACGTCAACCCGAACCTCGCGACCGGCGAGATCGAGCTCGCGGTCGCGCGAGCTCGAGGTGCTCGCCGACGCCGAACGCCGCCGTTCCCGCTCGACGAGGACGTCGCGTCGACGAGACGCTGCGGCTGCGCCACCGCTCGCTCGACCTGCGCCGCGCGCCGATGCGCGACGCGATCGCGCTGCGCCACCGCGTCGATCGCGACGATGCGCGAGGTGCTCGAACGAGCGCGACTTCCTCGAGATCGAGACGCCGATCCTGACCCGCTCGACGCCCGAGGGCGCGCGCGACTTCCTCGTGCCCGCGCGCATCGCAGCCCGGCTCGTTCTACGCGCTGCCGCAGTCGCCGCAGCTGTTCAAGCAGCTGCTGATGATCGGCGGGCTTCGAGCGCTACTACCAGATCGCGCGCTGCTTCCGCGACGAGGACTCGCGCGCCGACCGCCAGCCCGAGTTCACCCAGCTCGACGTCGAGATGGCGTTCGTCGCCGAGGACGACGTGATCGAGGTGCATGGAGGCGGTGATGGGCGCCGTGTTCGAGCGCGGCGGGTTCGACGTCGCGCCGCCGCCGTGGCCGCGGATGACCTTCGCCGAGGCGGTCGCGCGCTTCGGCATCCGACCGTCCCGACACGCGCTTCGGGCTCGAGCTCGCACGACGTCGGCGAAGCGCTGCGCGGCACCGAGTTCAAGGTGTTCGCAGGCGCGCTCGCGGCCGGCGGCGTCGTCCGCGGGATCAACGCCGGCCCGCGCGAGCTGCCGCGCTCGGAGCTCGACGCGCTGACCGAGCTCGCCAAGCAGCACGGCGCCAAGGGCCTCGTGTGGGCGTTCGTCCAGGACGGGAGGAGGCGTGGCGCTCGCCGATCGCGAAGTTCCTCACCGCGAGCGAGATCGCCGCGGTCAACGCGCGAGCTGGACGCCCGCGCCGGCGACCTGCTGCTGATCGTCGCCGACGAGGTCGCGACCGCCGGCCAGGCGCTCGGCGCGCTGCGGCTCGAGCTCGCGCGAGCGCTTCGACCTGATCGACCGCCGGCGCGCCACGACATCCTGTGGGTGGTCGAGTTCCCGATGTTCGAGTGGGACGCGGAGGAGCAGCGCTGGGACGCCGACGCACCACCCGTTCACCGCGCCCGCGTCGGGCGACTCTCGACCGACCCGGCGCACGCTGCTCTCGCGCGCCTACGACCTCGTGCTCGACGGCGCCGAGATCGGCGGCGGCTCGATCCGTATCCACGCCTCGAGGTCCAGCAGCGGGTGTTCGAGCTGCTCGGGATCGGCCCCGAGGAGGCGCAGGCGCGGTTCGGCTTCCTGCTCGACGCGCTGCGCTACGGCGCGCCGCCGCACGGCGGGATCGCGATGGGCATCGACCGGATCGTCGCGGTGATCGCCGGGCGCGAGAATCGATCCGCGACGTGATCGCGTTCCCGAAGGCCGCCAGCGGCGCCGATCCGCTGACCGGCGCGCCGGCGCCGGTCGACCCCGGCCAGCTGCGCGAGCTCGGGCTGCGGCCCCTCGTAGCGTGAACTTTTCTGCCTGCGTTGAGCATGCGTCAACCGCGGCCGCATGATTCGCCCGGGTCGCGCGACCGCACAAGCGGGGTTCTATCCTCGCGCGGGTGGACACCGTCGCCTTCGAGCACCATCTGACCTCGCCGCAGGGCCACGGCCGCCTACCCGCCGACGGCTTCACGGTCGACCGCCGGCGGCGGCGCCTGCTGCGACCGAGATCCGCTTCTCGCTCAGCGTCGACGGCGACCGCGTCACCGACGCCGGCTTCGACGCGCACGGGTGCGGCGCCGCGACCGCCGCCGGCAGCGCCGCGGTGACGCTCGTGCGCGGCCGCCGCTGCTCGATGCGGCGCGGATCGGCCCCGACCAGATCGCGGCGGAGCTCGGCGGCCTGAGCCCCGGGAAGCTGCACGCCGCCGAGCTGGCCGCCGACGCGCTCGCGCGGGCGCTCGGCGCGGCCGTCCGCGAGCGCGCCGCGCTCGCCGGCACCGCGCCGGCGGCGCGGACGCTGGTGGCGATGAGCGGCGGCGTCGACAGCGCGGTGGCCGCGCTGCTCGTGCGCCGGGACGGCGACACGGTCGCGGTGACGCTCGAGCTGTGGGCAGACGACGAGAACGACGCCGAGCGCAGCTGCTGCTCGGCCTCGGCGGTCGCGCAGGCGCGCGCGCTCGCCCACTCGATGGGCCTGCCGCACTTCACGATCGACCTGCGCGACGAGTTCCGGGCCGGCGTGGTCGAGCCGTTCATCGCCGGCTACGCCGCCGGAGAGACGCCGAACCCGTGCGTCGGCTGCAACGGCCACGTCCGGCTCGACGCGATGCTCGAGCTCGCCGACCGCCTCGGCTGCGACGCAGCTCGCGACCGGCCACTACGCGCGGATCGCCGAGCCGACGACGACGAGCGGGCCGCTGCTGCGGGTCGCCGCCGACCCCGCCAAGGACCAGACCTACATGCTCGCCGCGCTCGCGCCCGAGTCGCTCGCCGGATGCGGTTCCCGCTCGGCGAGCTGACCAAGCCCGAAGTCAGGCGAGATCGCCGCCGGCGCCGGGCTGCCGGTCGCCGAGCAAGGCCGACTCCCAGGATCTCTGCTTCCTCGCCGGCACCAACCGCGCCCGGTTCCTCGCCCGCCACGGCGCGATCGGCGACCGCCCGGGGACGTCGTCGACCGCGCGGCAGCGGTGTCGGCAGGCACGCGGCCAGCAGCGGTTCACGGTCGGTCAGCGGCGCGGGCTCGGGGTCGCCGGCGGCGAGCCGCTGTACGTGCTCGACAAGGACGCCGACGCACAACCGCGTGATCGTCGGCCCGCGCGCGCGCTGCGCACGACCCGCGGTCGCGGTCCGCGGCGCGGCTGCACCGCCCGGGCGCGCGGGTCGACCGCGTCAAGCTCCGCTACCGCTCGCGGCCGATCGCGCGCGCGGCTGGCCGGCGACCCGCCGCCGGGCCGGCACGCCGACGCTCGAGCTCGAGCTCGACGCAGCCGTGGACGGCGCCGCGCCCGGCCAGCTCGCCTGCCTGATGGACGGCGAGTTCGTGGTCGGCTGGGGGACGATCGCGCGGGCGATCAGCGGACGTTGAAGTCGGCGTTGCACCAGCATCACCGCGTAGGCGGGCCAGTACTCGCCGGTCGGCGGCGCGCCCGCGACGCAGCTCGCCGCCGGACTCGCCCGGGTTGCTGGTCCAGGCGAACATGTCGACGTTCGCGGTAGCCGGTGTTCGCCGTCGGCAGCGGTCCGAGGCCGCGTCCGGGAGGGTTGCAGAGGACCTCGTTGCCCGGCGTGGACGATGTCCGGGGCCGGAGCGGACCCCGACCGTTCTCGCCGGTGTTGATGACGAAGTGCTTGCCGCCGGTAAGGCGCGAGATCTGGCTGCCGTAGCGGATCTCGCGCGAGGTCCAGTCGAAGTGCGTGGCGTTGAGGAAGAAGCCCTGGATCTTGGCGACGCCCGACGCGCGCAGGTACTGCGCCGCGTCGCGCGGCGGAGAGCGCGTCGGCGGCGCCGGCGTCGAGGTAGATGACCAGGTGCGGGCAGTTGGCGGTGAGGACGTTGATCGCGTCGCTGGAGCTCGTGCTCGCGGACCGCCTGGCCGTGGCGGGAGAGGCAGGGCATCGTGATGATCGAGTCCATCTCGAGGAACAGCACGGCACGGTAGGAGCCGATGCCCTGCGCGAAGCCCTCGATGAAGTTGCGGTAGGAGGCCGCGTCCGCCGGCGAATCGGAGGCGTGGCCGCGTGGACAACCCGTGCAGGATCCGGTAGGTCGCGAGCAGCGGCACGGTGCCCGGCTCCTCGACGGCCGCGCGGCGAGGTACCGCGATACCGCTGTCTGGATGTTCGGGACGCCGTTGTGCCGAAGCTGAACTTGCCGAACCGAGCGGTCCCGGGCTCGCGCGCGATCACGTCGAGCGCCGGATTCTGCAGCGCCGCGTTCGCCGCCTCGCTCTGCGGGATCGACGAAGAAGCTCGCGCCGGCCGAGCGGGTTGCCGGGGCTGGCGCAGTAGGCGAGCGCCAGCGGGTTCGCCGAGTCGCGCGGGGTCGACCGGGTCGTTGTTCGAGGATCGTGAGCACCGCCTTGCTCGGGGAGCTCATGCCGATCGGCGAGGGTCCGAACAGCGACACCTGGATCGTCTTCGGACGCTCTGCACGCCGTGGTCGACGATCGGCACCGTGAAGCTCGCGCTCGCTGGCCGGGGCGGAAGTCGAGCTCACCCTTGACCGAGGTGAAGTCGTCCGTGGCGTCGACGCCGTCGCACCGGACGGCGCGCTGCACGGGACGCCGTCCCCGAGCGTGATGTAGCGGATCTGTGCCGCTCGGCTCTGACTGTCCGCGCGCTCGACCGTGATCACGGCCTGGCCGGCGTTCTCGTTGACGCGTACGCCGGCGGGCGAGCCGGAAGCCGGTGGGATCGGGCGAGGCGCCGGCGAGCGCGCCGGCGGCGAGCTGGGCGACGCGAGACCGGCGAGCGAACGACGGCAGGAGACGCAGGCGGCGTCCCGTTGGTCGACCGGCGTCGAACGTCATCGACGCACGGCCGCCGGAGACGGGCGTCCGCTAGACGTCCTACGAGCTCCCTACACTCATCACTGCCGATGACCTCCGATGAGATCAGGAGCACGTTCCTCGAGTTCTTCGAGGAGCGCGACCACCTGCGGCTGCCGTCGGCGTCGCTGGTCCCCGCCGAGCACGATCCGTCGGCGCTGTTCACGGTCGCCGGGATGCATCCGCTCAAGCCCTATTTCCTGGGGCATCGAGCGCCGCCACACCCCGCCTCACGACCTGCCAGAAGACGTTCCGCACCGTCGACATCGACATCATCGGGACGACCACCCGCCATCTCACGTTCTTCGAGATGCTCGGGAACTTCTCGTTCGGCGACTACTTCAAGCGCGAGGCGCGCGGTTCGCGTGGGAGCTGTCGGTCGACGGCTTCGGGTTCGACCGCGACGACATCTGGATCACCGTGTTCGGCGGCGACGACGAGCTCGGGCTCGGGGCCGACGAGAGGCGATCGAGGCATGGCTCGAGATCGGCGTCCCGCGCGAGCGGATCGTCGAGTGCCCCCGCTCAGAGAACTGCTGGAGCCGCCCCGACCGGTCCTGCGGCCCGTGCTCCGAGCTGTACCTCGACCGCGGCGTCGAGTTGGGCAAGCCGGATGATCTCCCCGGCGGCGAAAACGAGCGGTTCCTCGAGTACTGGAACCTCGTGTTCACGCAGTACGACCAGAACCCGGTCAACACCCTCACGCCGCTGCCCGCGAAGAACATCGATACGGGCCTCGGGCTGAACCGGCTGGCGGTGGTGCTCCAGGACGTCCCGTCGGTGTTCGAGACCGACCAGTTCGC
>CAVWRV010000023.1:0-91960 GCA_963757515.1 uncultured Acidobacteriaceae bacterium
GACAATCCCGCTGATGGACCATCCTCCCGTGAACTTGCCGGGAAGGGAAGATTCAGAAAATGGAGAAGGGAATTGGTAGTTGAAGTTGACGTTGAAGACGTGGGTACGGTCAAAATCCGCCGAAGCATACCCGCTGCGAAGATTAAGAGCGTTGCCGCCCGTATAGAAGAGGCCGAGGTTGCTCTGTTCATCAAGCCGTGGAGCAGGTGTAGGACGCGCCAACGATAAGGCCGTGCGTCAGACGCTGCTCTACATGGGCCTGCAGCGCGTTGTATTGTCCGATACCGGCTGCCCTATAAGTCAGGGATTCGGACGCATAACCAAGATACGGCACGCGAAGATCGACGTTGCCCCCCTCGTAGTTGGCGAGATAGACAGACGACGGTTGCCCTGCCAGATCAGGCAGATGCGCTGGGGAACAGTCGTAGTAGCAATAAAGATTTCCAGCCGTCTGTACGGAATAGCCGTAGGAGTAGTATTGCCCATTAATGGGGTGGCCGGGGGTGGCGATTCGGCCTGGTTGAGCGGTACGGGAACTACCTGGTGGCGGGCAAGATTGCCGACATAGCCCAACTGCACCACCAGGTTGTTGCGCGGCTGCCACTGTAAGTCCAGCATGTAGTTGATGGTATAGGGCAGCTTGTTGCCCTGGGCATAGTTGGAAATGGTGGTCATCTGCCCGCCGTTCGTGATCTGGTCAGGCGTCTGTAGATAGTTGGTTATATCCCCCGCTTTTCCGGTCGGCTGCTTGACAGAGGTCGCGCTGCCGTAGGGTGTGGATAGGCTGAAGGTTCCGGCACAGGTGGCGCCGGGAGTTGAAACAGGGGCGCTCCCGCCGCTCGGGTTGCATTGAACGGCGTTGACGAAAGGAGGCGACTGCGCGACACCGAAGGGGCCCCCGGTAACCTGCCCAATGGAATAGCCGGGCGAGAAGAAGGCGAAGTTTTCCCCGCGATCATAGTAGATTCCGGCGCCGGTGCGAACGACAAGTTGTCATTGAACATTTTTGGCTGCCAGGCGACGCCGATACGCGGACCGAAACCCCATTGCCGGCCGGTGAGCGTTGTTTTGCTTGCGCCCGGAGTTGCTTGCTTGTTATTTCCGGCGATCACGATCCCATTGCCGGGATAGCAGTCGGCCGGATTGTCATCCCCATTGGTCAGACAGTCGGGATTGAAGCTGTAGGTGCTGGGATTGAAGTTGAAGATATTGCCGTTTTTTTCGGTCAGACCAGCGTCCCAGTCGTAGCGAACCCCTGCCGTCAAGGAAAGGTTAGAGAACAACTGGAACTTGTCCTGCACATAGGCCCCCACCTGGTTGGCGCGATAGTAGCGGTTCGCATTCCCCACCAGGAAGGTGGTGGTGGTGAAGCTGGCGTTCTGCGCGGCAATGTTGCCTTGAGCAAAGTTGCCGAAGTCGTGGGTGGCAATCTGGCCGGTCCCTGTGCGCCGGTCGCGAATGTTGAGCTGGGTGTAGCTATAGTTACCGCCCATGGAGAGGCTGTGCCTACCCAGTAGCCAGAGAGCGTTGCCTGAGGGCATCAGGCGATTCTGGAACATGCCCGTATTGGCCCCGGGCTGAAGGCGTTGGGGCCGATGTTGAGCGATTGCGTCCCCAGGCCGGACGGCGTGGCGTTGCCAAGAACATCGATGATGCTGACGCCGGGAAAGTAGGACGAGCCGAAGGCGCTGATACCAGCGTCTTGGGCCGTGAAAAGCTGATCGTTGTTGGCATAAGCCTTCATGCGGTCAAAGCCTAGAGTCTGGATTGTGGTCAGGTTGCTTTTG
This sequence comes from uncultured Acidobacteriaceae bacterium, assembly GCA_963757515.1. GTDB lineage: Bacteria > Acidobacteriota > Terriglobia > Terriglobales > Acidobacteriaceae > PALSA-350. Next base: position 1,788 of record CAVWRV010000023.1, read on the forward strand.
AGGATGTAGGTATTGGAAATGGAGAACACCTGGGCGCCGGAGTCGACATGGACAGCAAAGCCTGGGACGTTGGAATAGCCGTAAGGAGCGATGGTGGGATCGTGCTGGTAGTAGTATTTGGCCGCCAGTGTGTCCTTGGTGGATGCGTTGTAATCAAGGTCAGCGACTGCCTGGTCAGAGGTGAAGTACGCTGTGCCGGGTATGGACGCGTTGTCCGGATGGGCATACGAAGGAGTCCCGATTGCACCAGGGATCAAATACTGGCCATTGGGCAGCTTGTAGTTAAAGAGGAAGGATGCTACCGGGCTGATTTGGGCGGCTGTTATGCCGCCGCTGCCGAAGTTGGCGTTCGCCAGGGCGGCGAGCCCATCATTGCTGCGGGTAGCTGCTGTGTTGTCGAGTCCGACAGGGACGTCCAAGCGGGAGATACCAATCTCCTGATCGGAAACATGGATGTGCTGATAGCCAGCGAAGAAGAACAGTTCATTTTTTACGATGGGACCGCCCGCCGTGAACCCTGCTGTGTAGCGATGCAATTGGGGCACTTTCTCATTGGCGGGAATATTGGGGTCGTTCTTGAAAAAGAAAGGTGCAGCGTTCAGCCAGTCGGTGCCCCGGTGTATGTACCCGCTGCCGTGATACTCGTTGGTACCGGAGGCGGTGCTGATGTCGATGTGGGCACCGGAAGTGGCACCCTGCTGGGCGTCATACATCGAGGCGTTGACCCGGACCTCCTGGATGGTCTCCGGGGCGGGGCTCGGAAGCGCGTTGCCTACGGACAGATAAATGGAAGCGCTGCTCTGCTCGATGCCGCCCGCGCCTGCATTCCCTACGCCGGTGCCATTCACTACCCGGGCGCTACCCGACTGGCTGGTGGACTTTCCGTTGAACAGATTGCTGGCATCCACGCCGTTGAGCAGGAAGCTGTTGCTGGTGTCGCGCTGGCCGTTGGCCCAGATGGGAGCATTGCCGAGGCCGGAGTTTGCACCCGTTCCACCGGCCAACTCGGCATTGACACCGGGAGAAAGAATGGCCAGTCCGGTAAAGCTGCCAGTGGGCAAAGGTACGGCTTCGATCTGGGCTCTATCCAGAACGTAACCATTCGTCGGATCGACGGCATTGAGCAAGGGGTTCACATCGACGATGACGGAGTCGGCCACGGCGCCAACAGCAAGATGCCCCGGCAGGGTGACGGTACGATTTTCCTGGACGAGAATTCCTGGAACTTTCTCTACAGAAAAGCCCTCACGGGTAAAGGTGATCGTATAGGTACCAATAGGCAGATCGACCAGCGAGTAAGTGCCCTCTGCATTGCTCTTTGCTGTACGGACGAGCTTGGTATCGTCAGAGACGGCTTTTACGTCAACGCCAGGCACGGCGCTGCCCGAGGGGTCGACGATGGTGCCGGTGATTCCCCCAAGTGTCTGTTGTGCTTGTAGGTTGTTGGTCGCAAGAATAACGACGATCGCAAAGGCCATGACGGTGGTGACTTGGCGCAGGCAGCTCACGGTAATACCTCCAGAGAAGAGATATGCGGGAGCGCCACAATGCGATAAAGACACGCTTCGCATGCAGCCCAGAGGCCGTTAATTTCAATTTTGTGGAACAGCTTTCCGCTATCTACTGCACCTGGGTTCGTCTAAAAACCTTTAAACAGCCCACAATTCCCGGGGTAGACGCTCTGGGTTCGACGGCCGATACATCTCCAGGCCGAGCTACGAGAACACTTGTCTAGCGATGCGATTGCGGAAATACAGCAATTGCGTTCCACCGAATAGTTGTGTTCGAAGCCGCTATCGAACTGGGGCGTGTAAGGAAGCCCCTTGAATTGTCTTACGATGTGAAGAGATTAACCGAAAAATGATCCATGTCAAACAGATTTGTTATTTTGGCATTTCGTGTGGCTGACGGGTAGACGGGCAGACGGGGAAAGAGAGCGCCGGGCTAAGCCGGCACATTGTAGGGGATGAGAGAGCCCACAGAAAGGGAGAAGCGACTCCATTCTGGCCTCGAGTCTTGCGCTGTTGCTCGCGAGGGCGACAGTTGAAGCGTAGACAGAGGTACTGGCGGCGGGCCATTGGGCTGCGAAAACGGACAGTTGTGAGCATAGCGGTACGGTGGGCACGGGCGAGATAGCCGAAGTGGCGGATGCGGACGAAGCCCCAGGGGAGCACATGTTGGCCAAGGACCGGGGAGCGACTTGTCTCGTTTCTTGTGTTTTCCAAAAGTGCCACTTCCGCCTGTCAGCGAATTCTCCAATTCTAGGACGCTCGATAAAACCCGGCGCGCGCGCAACAAAACTAATCTTGGTCCTCGCCGCGCTCCTCTTCGTCTCCACGATTACCCTTGATAAAGCTCCGTGCCTTCGTCCAAGCCTGATCCGCGACTAACCGGCCGGTGGCTCTTCCCACGAGATCTGCAAGTTCGAAATGGATTCCGCCATACCGACGGGATATTCCAGCCTGGTTTGCCGCATCGGCGAAAGTGGCCCAGTAAAGCGTCACTTCTTGTTTGGGTGTCAAACCCGGCTCGGTTTTGGAGCTTCCCGGGAGAAACGTCACAGAATCTCCGAATATTTCGCTGTGGGTGAAAAGCTCAAGAATCCGGGCTCCCGCTGCGCTGTAGGCGCTATGACCAGAGATGTATTCGGGGAAGGGCGGCGTCGGAAACGTGGTCGTCTGGTAGGGAATCCACAGTGAGCCATCAAACGTTTGTGTCCCTTCGAAAGGGCGCCATGCTTGGATCTGCTGACCGTGAAACAGATAAGGGATCGCCTGAATGGGCCGCACCGAGTCAAAAGCCCGTTTTGCATCCCAGGCGGCGATACTGGCGTCGAAGATGGCGTTACTCAATGCAAAGAACATCTTGGCGTCGTCATCGACCGTGTGAAGGTCGCGGCGTGAGACAAACTCGCCAAACAGCGCCCAGTGTCCGGGCGGAAGTTCCGTGTGCGGACCATTGGCCCAGTACTCGGCAATCATTTTTTGTTCGTCTGTGAGGTTCGCGCTTATGGTGATCAGATCCTTCGATTGTCGCAAGTACGTCTCCGAACCGAACGGAGCGGGACCGAACTGGGCGACAAATGATCGAAACTGGTCAGGCGTGGTCATGGCGAAGGGGACTACACGATACCACTGCGCTCCCACAAACGATTGGGTGATGATGTGCGGCGTCGGCGCCGTCGCGCCATCGTCGTAAGTCAATGGCTGCCAGTGGTTAGGGTCCAGCACCAATTCTGGCTGGACCGGTACAGTGCTCGCGGGATTCACCGAAGCGTATCCCGTCCAATCGGAATACGCCCCCGGGTGCAGATCGCCGAGTTGGTTAGAACCGTCGCGATGACGAAAGGCGAGTACCGCAGCGCAAGCGACATTCCCAATCCCTGCCGGAGTGTCGGTATTGATCGTTCGATTGTGCGGGTCGTAGCCCAAACCAACCATGAGTGGATCAAAGACACTAACTTTGTCGAGGGCAAAGAGATCGACTAGCGCGCGATAGGCTGCAAAGCTCACAGCTTCATACTTGTTGGGCAACGTACGTTCTCTCTCGGGTCGCCGCAGTGCACCCCCAAACTGTGTGCCGACAGCTCTCTCGTCGTACGCCGCCCACGCGTCGAAGATGCAAGTGTGCACAATCGCCAGGGCCCGGGCCACCATCGGCGGACCAAGGCGGGAATCGCGAACCCCTTGCAATGCCGCGGAGTCCCAAATCACCACGACCGTCGGTTCATAAGGCTCTTCGCCACCGGCTGTTGCCGCTGCAAAAATCATTACCAGCATCAGTGCAGCCACGCGAGTTGCACGAAAAGGAATGCTTTGCTGCGGAATCGAGTTATGAATTGTGAGATCTCGATTCATGCGCCACTCCCTGAGGTTTGTCGTTGGTTGGCAGGAAAGAACAGGGGACCACCAACTTACAGAATCTTTGGCGATCCCGGGTGGATCAGTCCGATTCGTTTCTGTTCAGGTTGAACTTGAAACGAATGTCGAACAGGCCCTTTCCATTTAAGTTCAGTCCAATGGTTTCCTGGCGCTCCTGTCCAACCAAGCCCCGAAACGTGCCTGTGCCGCCAACCACGATCCGGTGAGTTGTTACCCCCACAGAGCCTTCTTCGCCTTCCGTGAACAGCTGATTCTGACCATCTGGAAACATAAAGATTTGGCTGGTGTGAAAAGCGATGTCTGCTTTTCCTCCGAATATGTCGGCGGAGTCTGCAACAAAAACGCCGCTGCACACCCAGGTCCCGATGCTGCCGGGTTGGTTCGGGTCAAACGACGTGATGCCCGCGGGAATGGTGCCTCCCGGGAAGATCTTGCCGATCACCGTAAACGTTGTTCCTCGTATGGGGTTAGCCGGGTTTGCCGGATTGTTGTTGTTCAAAGAGAGCGTGGCGCCATCTATGGCGACGTCCACATCAAGAGTCTTCGCATCATCGCGGTCTTGAGCGCTGGCTGGCGTAGGTGTAATCTGCAGCGGCACGGTCCCTACAAGAGCCAAGGCCAAAATTGAGAGTAGCCACTTCCTGGTCATCGATTCCTCCTTTTTGGGGCGGATGGCCAAGGCGCCTAAGCGCCACTGGTGCATCCCGCGCGGTGCACCCACTGTGGTCAAATGCATGCGCCGGAACAATGCACCGGAGGTGATGACAGGGTTAAGCGGTGGTGACACAGGAACTCTATGTGGTTCAAGGACTTCGGGGCGCAGGTAACACGAAATATGGGTTTGCTAAGCCCCGAATAACTCAACGGCGGTGCTACACTCCCCTGGAGCAGGTTTCCGTGGAAACCGAAAAAGAAGCCCGACAGGTTGTCCGGTTCGGAATCTTCGATCTGGACCTGCGGGCTCGCTCGCTGCACAAGGCTGGTATCAGAGTCAAGCTTCAGGCGCAGCCTTTTGCCATCCTGGTTTTGTTGATTTCCAGGCGCGGGGAGGTGGTCACCCGTGACGAGCTTCAGCGGAAACTGTGGCCGACCGATACCTTTGTCGATTTTGAGCACAGCGTTAACACCGCCGTAATGCGACTACGCGACGCGCTTGGAGACTCCGCTGAAAGTCCCCGCTTCATCGAAACCGTACCGCGTCACGGCTATCGGTTCATCGCACCGGCGGAATGGCCGGCAGAGATCGACTCACCGCCCGTGCAAGAGGCTCGGCAGGAGTCCCAAGCAGTAGGAGAGCCAAGGAGAAGAAATCGCCCTCTGCACTCCTGGACCGTCGGTTTGATCATCACGCTGCTCGTCTTGACCATCGTGCCGCTCGGCTTCCGTGGCTTGCGTAAGCGCCTGTTTGCCCGATCCAGCACTCCTCCCATTCAGTCTCTGGTCGTGCTGCCGTTTGTTAACCTCACCGGTGATGTGGAGCAAGACTACTTCGCGGACGGGATGACGGAGGCTTTGACGACGGAGCTGGGGAGGACCAATGTCGTTCGAGTGATCTCCCGGACCTCAGCGATGCAGTATAAGCAAACCAGGAAATCCGTCCCGGAGATCGCGCGCGAGCTGAATGTGGACGGTGTGGTGGAAGGTAGCGTACAGCGCGCAAGTGATCGCGTTTCCGTCACAGCCCAGCTGATTTATGCTCCTACAGACCGCCATGTCTGGGCACAGACTTATGAGCGGGATCTTCGTGACGCTCCCGCAATGCAGAGGGAAGTCGCGGAGACGATCGCCTACGCCGTGCAAGCGAAGTTCACACCGCGGGACGAATCTGGGCCCGCAAACCTCCGGCAAGTAGATCCCGAAGCTTATCGGGAATATCTGCGAGGGCGGTTCTTTTGGGAACAGAGGAGCGAAGAAGCTCTGGACCGTTCCATCTCTCATTTTGACCGCGCGCTTCAAATTGATCCCAACTTCGCTCTCGCATACGCGGCCGAGGCAGAGGCCTACATACCGCTGGCGGTGCAGGGGTTTCGCGCTCCTAAGGAGCCTTTCGCAAAAGCAAAAGAGATGGCGACTAAGGCGCTGGCTCTCGATGACACTCTTCCAGGGGCGCATAACGCCCTCGCCGCCGTTCGCTTTAACCAATACGATTGGGCGGGCGCGGAAAAAGAGTTCAAACGGGCCATCGAACTCAACCCCAGCTATGTGACTGCCCACCTGTGGCACGGCTATTTCCTCGAAGCGCTGGGTCAGCAATCCGCCAATCTCGCCGAAAGAAAACTTGGGCAGGAATTGGACCCGCTCAACCTTGCCGCCGGCACCGGCGTAGGGACTGCATACTTCTACCTTGGCCAGTACGACAAGGCGATCGAGGAGCAGCGCAAAACCCTGGAGCTCAACCCCGGCTTCTCCCAGGCGCTGGTGAACCTGGGACAGGTATACGAAGCCAAGGCGATGTATGCGGACGCGATCGCTGAATATGACAAGGCTGGGGCACTAGCCGGCGTCGGCCATGCCTATGCTGCGTCGGGGAGGAAAGCGGAAGCGCGCAAGATTCTCCGCGAACTGGACCAACAATCTAAACATCGCTATGTCTCGCCTTTTGACCGAGCGCTGGTTTATGCCGGACTCGGCGAGAATGATCAGGCCATTGCCTGGTTGGAGAGAGCAGAGGAACAAAATGTACCCCTCCACCACATAAACGTCGACCAGAGATTCAATTTCCTACGCTCAGACAAGCGTTATCAGCAATTGCTGCGACGCATCGGCTTCCCAACATAGGGTGCCGCCAAGGACCAACTTCCTTTCCATTTGATGCCGCACCCTCATTCAATTTGGGGGCGGCTGATACCTGGCGGGTCGCTGCGGTCAGATAGTTGTTTTCACCGCCATCGGCGGCTGCCAGGTGCGATCGGGTCTTCTCCAGTCGATGCCGGCGAGCAGCATCGACAACTGAGCGTGGCTAAATTAAACCGTTCCGCTCGTGGGCGGCGGCCATATAAAGCGCCCGCGCTCCAGATGCACGCTGTTCTGAACGAGAGGGTGCGGACCGTTAGAGCATTTGTCACTTCTGGTGTATACAGAGCAACCACTCCCGACGTGGCTTTTCCTCAAGAAAAGCCGCACTTCGCGGCGCTTGACTGTGCAGAGTAGAAGTGAAAATGCTCTAGCGTGCACTAAGATTGACCGGGTTGTTCCTTCAGAAGCCTCCATAGCTGGTGCACCGCACCCGCCATCTGGTCTGCCGGAGTGGCTGCAAACCCAAGCACGAACCCATGGCGCGGCTTATTCATATAACAGGGCGACAGTGGCCATAGGCATAAGCCGTACTTTGCTGCCTGAGTCGCGATTTCTGCGTCGTTAAATCCTGATGGGAGGGTCACCGTCAGGTGCATTCCGGCTCCCACGCCGTGGATCTCCAGCATATCCCGGCAAGTGTTCTGCACGCTCTCCACCAGAGCAGTCCGGCGTTCCTTATAGAGTGCCCGCATGCGGCGAATATGCCGGGCAAATCGACCGGCACGGATGAAATCTGTGAGCACTTCCTGGAATAAGTAGGAGGGGAAGATACCTAACGAGAATCGTACTGCCATAAATCTTTCAATGAGATCGGGCGGGATAACAATATAACTCACTCTTACGGACGGAAAGATAACCCTGCTGAATGTCCCAATGTAAATCACGCGTGCGTCCGAATCGATCCCCTGAAGGGAGGGAACCGATGTAGTGTCGTAACGGTATGCGCTGTCATAGTCGTCTTCCACAACCCATGCTCCATTATCCCGAGCCCAATCCAGCAGACGCAGTCGGCGAGAAGCGCTCATGGTAACGCCGAGGGGATATTGGTGCGACGGCGTAACAAACGCGGCACGAGCTTTCGGCAGCAGATTAACCCCTGCAGACACATCTATGCCTTCGTCGTCTACCGGGACCGGGACAATTCGGCAGCCTGCCCCGAGCAGAACCGACCGTGCAAGCTGGTAGCCCGGCTCTTCGATCCACACCGGGTCGCCAGGATCCAGCAGCACCCTCGCCGTGATTTCCAGAGCCTGTTGCGATCCCGATACGATCATGATTTGCGACGGGTCGCATTCGACAGCCCTCGCGGTGCGGAGGTAAGAGCAGATTGCGTCTCGGAAGCGATCAAGCCCCATCGGGTCGTTGTCATGAATGGCGCGCAAACGTGATCTTCGACCGTGTTCAGCCAGCAGCTTCGACCACGCTCCGAAGGGAAACTGATCGAGCGCCGGCTGGTGGACTCCGAAGGGTCCCCAGCCGTCTCGCCACGGAACAGTTTCGAATCGCGGTAATAACGAGGAACGCCGGGAAAGACAGCGAGATCCTCCCGTGGTTGACCGTGATCTTCTACCGTGTGGGAGTTGACCCGGCAGATGATGCCGAAACGAAGGTTCCCGATCCGACTCGACTTTCGAAGTAACCCTCGGAAAGCAGCCGGGCATAGGCGCCGAGGACCGGAAAACGGGATACTTCCAGATCTTCCGCCAGGTGCCTGCTGGAAGGTACTTGTTGTCCGGGCTGCAAATTGCCACGCAGAATTGCGGCACGGAGCCCTTCGCAGATCTGGCGGTGCAGCGGAAGCGTATCAAGGCGGTCGATAGGGATGGCGGGTGCAATTCCTGACAAGTCTTTCGCCACTTCTTTAACTCCGCTGTTATTCGCCTCGTTATGCTGATCCCACACTGCGGCCTCCGCTGTGGTTAATGACGTTCAGCCTAGAACTGGAACTTCGCCTTGAGCTGAAGAAGGCCCCGAGTACTGAAGAATGCCCCGAGCCGGCGCCGAGGGCCGCTCCGAAGACGCTGGTCGACGGGCTCACGTCAGCCGTTGCTTACTGCTGACGGAAAGGTGGATTTCCCCCCAAAGTAGCACTCAATGGTCTCCACTTTCCCGTCTCTGAGCCGGAAATACTCTACATTTCGGAATGATTTACCGTTCTTTGTGTGGCAAAGATACTTCACCAACACCTCGTTGCCACTTCCGAACACGCGCTCCAGATCAAATCGATCGATAAAGTTAACCTGTGTATCCCAGCATTGCGTTTTGAAAGCGCTCTTACTGATGTGGTCGTCGCCGGCGGCGCTCGTGAAGGTAAAGTTGTCAGCCATCAGGGCCTCAAATTGACCCTGGTCCTTTTTCTCCCATGCCTTATACCACCTCCGGACAATTTCTTCGTATGTCGTGCCCGGCTCCGTACCTGCGCGCGCCCGTGCCGTTACCAAGAGCCCCGCCGCTCCAGTTAGTGCGCAAGCTCCCAATTCGAGCGCCCTCCGCCGTGATACTCCGATCCTTGTCATGTCCATCCACCTTTTCCAGCTCTTGGGTTAGTGGCTTCTGGGGCCACGCTATCGAATCCGCAACGCCGAATCATTTCGCCCTTCGGCGCCGTTTTGGGACTGTTGCCGAAATTCCCGATGGCCCGGGCGGCGCGGAACACGGCGATGGTTGGAACAGCAGCTCGATGTATCGCCGCAGATGATCGATGCACTGCGCCGCAATCGCAGCACCACCCCCGGCCTTGGCCAGGATGAACGCGCCCTGGAGGGCGGCCTGGGTGTAGAGAGCGAGACTTTCAGCGGTCCATTCGGGGCGCATGCCGCGCTGCCGGATCGCCTCTTCAATGTCGGCCAGCAGTGTTGCCGCGTGCCCGCTGATGCTCCGGTTGCATGCCTCGCGGATCGCCGGGTGGGTGTCGTAGACCTCCTGCACCATCGTCCCCGCCAGGCAGGTAAAGTCGGGCAACTCTCCCGTCAGCAGCGCCTTCCGGAAGTCCACATAGGCCAGCAACCGCTCCAGCGGGTCGGCTAGCTCGTGGTAGGACGCGGAGCCAAAATGCGCCTCCGTGCCCTCAATCCAATAGTCGGCCGCGGCCAGCGCCAGTTCGTCCTTGCTGTCAAAGTGGTGGAAGAAGCTTCCTTTGGTCAGACCAGCCGCCTCGCAGACGTCCTCAACCCGCGTGGCTGTATATCCCTTAACGCGGATCACCCGGATCGCAGCCTGCAGGAGTTTGGTTTTCGATTCGTGTCTCGCTTCGGCTATCGGCATTTTGCTACCAACCAGTGGGTATGTGGTGTACTATACCGACTGGTTGGTACGCTGATCAAGATGAATCTTTGCTAACCGGGATCACCTAGGTGGAAGCCGTATTCGGGAAATCCGCACGTACGGCTTTGCGCGGGGGGCGCATAGCGATATGCGTTCCTACCGCGATCCAGATTTTCAATGACTGTTACCTATCCCCCCAAGGGTTCCTTATCTCCCCCCAAGGGTTCCTTATCTCCCCCCAAGGGTTCCTTATCTCCCCCCAAGGGTTCCTTATCTCCCCCCAAAGGTTCCTTATCTCCCCCCAAAGGGTTCCCTTATCTCCCCACAGGGAATCAATCCGAGAGGTTTCGCGGACGCCGGGGTATACCCACAAGATCCGGTTTGCCACCCGTTCCTATCCCGCTGCCAACGCGCATCATCGAACCCAAGTGACCTTTGGGCTTGTACTCCCGTGCCGAAAAACGCATCTCGCCACTTACAGCAAACATGGAAAAGGCCTATCTCTTAGAGTAGACGACATCGGCAGGCGACGGCCTCTCACGCGACCGCCGCCCGGCCGGCAGTTGCCGGTAGTTTCGGCCTTTAGCGCGAGCGAAGGATAGCTTCACCGCTATCCGGTCCCACACTTTATCCCTGTCACAAAATCACCAACACCAGCCATGACTGGCCTACCGCGGTTCTCAACCCTTTTTTGTCACTAGGGGGAAGCCATGCCCCCAATCTCCAGCAAACCGAGGAACGAGACTACCTATGCCCAAAAATACTGTCAGCGATCCCATCACCGATCAGGAAATGGCCTTTGCTCACCTGATCCCGTCCGGAACCATGAATGACCGCCGCGTCTCCCCATCCGGGACGCAGCCCGCGGCCCCGCCCATCAACGCACAAATCTACAGCTCTGAGTGGCGCCGCGAACAGCAGCACCAAGCCGCAGGTGAAAAGCCAGGCGATGCAGTTGCCGCCGCGGAAGCCCAACCCGCCGCGCCCCAGGTCCCCGAGCCAGAGCCCGTTCCCAATCCGGCCGCGTCCCATCCGCACCCCGAGAACCAGCCCAGCCTTGCTGACCCCCTCATTCCGCACGGGTTGAACCGGGTTCCCCTCGCGACAGACAGCGGCCTCGATGCTCTTCTGGGCACGACCAGCTCACCCAGGCAGCCCTTTTCCTTAAAAAGAGGCCCCCTTACCCGGCGCCGCTGAAGTCGACAAAAGGCCAAATTTTATCGAATTTTAGAAGAGATTAATATCTTCAGCTTCGAACGGCTGCCAACACTCTTGCCCCGCATGCCAATGCTGCGCAGGACGGAAAACCGGTGGACGGGCAACCGGTGGATGTGAAGCTGTCACCGTATTAGGCCGTAGTCGGGCGACAGCCTACAGGAGTCTACGATCGTAAAAGGAAAGGTACGAGCCGCCGCTGCCTTATCATCTTCGTAGCATCCGGATGCAGAGCCCTCCGCGGGATCACCACAGGGCCACTCAGCGGGGTTGAAGACACCGCCCTCACAGCAGGGGGAGATGCTGATTGGAGTGGGCGCAGGCGTTGCTTCCGTGCTGACGGACTGCTAACGCATCATCGAACCCAAGTGACCTTTGGGCTTGTACTCCCGTGCCGAAGAACGACACCGCTGCGGCCAACCGTGAATACGGTACCTTTGTAGATGGAGGAGGAAAGCCACTTTGACAGGACACAACTCACTTTTGTGTTGTTTTTTTTAGAGCCAGGAATTTCTCCATATGTGCCTCTGCCAAATCTGGTTTATGCAGCTTCCGGTATAGCCTGGTCAGGAGAAAATGAATCTCGCCATCGCTGGCGTGGGCCTCTGGTAGAGTCAGGGCCAGTTCTCCTTCAAGCGCGGCATTCTCGAAATCTCCCTCATGTTCCAATCCCTTTGCCAATACATAGTGCGCATCGCGGGACTTGGGATCGATCCCGATAGCTCGTCGCTCTTTTTCAATACCGTCCTGGGTCCGGCCCAGGGAAACCAGCAATCTTCCATATGCGACGGCGATCTCCGCACTTTGCGGCGATGTCTGCGGAGAAAGGTTCTCTGCCTGCAGGTAGAGCTCCAACGCTTGGTTCTGATCTCCCAGAGCTTCGTGGGTCATCGCGAGATAGAACACGGGCAGCGGGCTATTGGGAGAGAGTTTTTGGGCTGCCTGAAGCGCTGAGATCGCCGGCTTAAAATCATTTTGCTCGTAGAAAAGCGCCCCGAGATAGAACTGCGCCTCTTCGGATGTTGGATCGACCGTGATGGCCGTAATGAGACAGCTCTTGGCAACGTCCGGACGATGCGCAAAGGCAGCTAACCGAGCCTTGAGGACAAGAGCCGGAACCATGGAGGGGTTCTCATGCAGGGCAGCATTGACTTCACTGGCAGCCTCGGACAATTTCCGTTGAGCAAAATCCTGTTTTGCGTGCTCGTAATGTTCCGTTGGGCCGATTGCGAGCTGGATTGCCAGAAGCCAGATCATAGAAGTTCAGACCAATACGACGAGCCTATGCGCTGGCCACATATAAATCTAATGGATGGTCCGGGCCGTAGGTTCCCGAGATTTCAATTTTGGACGATCGGACTTTTTGAGCTGCTACTTTGTACGATTGTCAGGATCTGATCGGCCATCACATGATTAAGTACTTGCTTCACGCCCGTGGGCCATACGAGTTCAATTTGGTCCACTACAGTCGCATTCTGTAATCCGAAGTATACCCGCTTGTCACTGGATGAATTGTAGCCGACGGCTGTCGTGGCCTCATTGTACTGAACGCCATTCGCCGTCCTTATCTTCACCCGTGTTCCTAATCCATCCCGATTGTCGGCCACGCCAATCAGCTTCAGAATGATCCAGTGATTGTGATTCTGAGACCGATTCATGAGTAACTGGGGCTCTCCGTTAAGCACTGTGACGACAATGTCGATCTTCCCATCGTTGTTTAAATCACCGAATCCGGCGCCGCGGTGCGCAGCCGGAACGGAAAAACTTGCTCCCGCCTCTCCACTCACATCCTTAAACCTCATGTTGCCGAGATTGCGGTAGAGAAAATTGGGAAGTGGGTAAGGCTTATGATTCACCTCCATTGAATTGTCGAGAATTGCGGAACCGGCAGCAAAAATATCCTTGTTCCCGTCGTTATCGAAATCGAAAATTCCTGTTCCCCATGCCGTGAAACGGTTTGTCATTGCAGCGATACCAGTCGTCTCTGTGACGTCTTCAAATTGACCTTTTCCCGGATTGCGGTACAAGGGAAAGCTGTCACCATACATCGCAGTGAGAAAGATATCAGGCATGCCATCATTATCGATATCCCGGAAATCAGTCCCCATACCAGCAACAGCCTTGCCGTTTTCGTTGTAGGCTACACCGGCCAGGAGTGCGACATCTGTAAATGTCCCATCGCCATTGTTGTGCAACAAGAAGTTTGGAACGGAGTCGTTGGAAACAAAGATGTCGGTGTATCCATCGCCATCATAGTCAGCAAACGCGACCCCCATGCCTTTGCCTGAATATTGGGAAATACGCGACTGCTGCGAAACGTCGGTGAATGTGCCATCACCATTGTTGCGATACAAAATATTTGGTGTTCCGCGATATTCATCGGGAGAGCAATAATCAACGATGTTGCCCGTCTTGCAACTGTGGGCTGTGGAAAGCGAATAGTCCAAATAATTCACAACAAACAGGTCGAGCAACCCGTCGTTGTCATAATCAATCCATCCTGCTGCGACAGACCACGGCTTGCCCCGTTTCAGAACACCGCTAACGCTGGCTTTCTCCGTTCTATCAGTGAAGGTGCCGTCTCCATTGTTATGAAAGAGTTGATTACAGTTAAATCCGGTCACATATAGGTCCACAAATCCGTCATTGTCGTAATCACCTGCCGCCACTCCCATTGAGTAGCCAACACCAGCTAAACCAGCCCTTTCCGTTACATCAGTGAAGGTTCCGTCCCCATTATTGCGAAACAGTTTGTTATGGAAGCTGGAGTTGCTCTTTGTCAGAGACGGGATTTCTGCTCCATTTGTAAAGAAGATGTCGAGGAGTCCATCATTGTTGTAGTCGAAAACTGCGACACCGCCAGTCATTGTCTCAATGGAGTAGCGCTGGGGACTAACACTATTCTTCAAAACAAAATCTATTTTGGACGCCTTGATTGTGTTCTCGAAGACAATTGCGAATCAGCAGGCACCGCGGCGGAGGAAGTGTGCAATAACGACAATGCTCGGGAATGCACCGTTCCGCTGCTTAGAGCAGCCAGGCCTCTTACAAACTCACGTCGCGTCATTGCCAACTTTATTTTGCCCCACCGATACTACCCTGTCGCCGTCGAAGTCGTCTCCAATCCTATTTCCCGGGCGGCGCTCGCACCTGGCCGTCCGCCAATGGCACTTTCTTGCCCACGAAACAGGGCAGATGAATTCATCCGCCCTGTCCGGTTGAGTTCCCCGTGAAAGTGACGCTCAGAATTGGAATCTCGCGACAAACTCGCCACTTCTCGGAGCATAGTTTCCTCCTGCATTGGAGATGCCGTCTCCGAAGAAGCCGAAACCGTTGGATATGCTTCCGTCGCTGGCATACTGAGAAGTCTGGAAAGGATTGGACGTATTGTTCAGGTTAGGAAAAGCCCAGCGGTTGAAGACGTTGAAGAAATCCGCACGCAGCGAGAACGTCATACCTTCCTTGATTGGGATGACCTTGCCGACGCCCAACTGCTCGCTGGGATATCTCGGGCCGCGATAATCACCGTAGAACGGCTTGGAAGTGGCATAGGTCCCGGGGGCCGGGTTTGCCCACGCAGCGGGGTTGAGAAAGAACGTAGTGCGCGGGTTAACGTTGTGGTTGTTGAGGCCATGCAAGAAGAGCTTTTGGCCCGGAACGCGATTCGCCCAAACTGCATTCCCAAAAGTCACCGAAGTCAGAGTGCTCGTCGAATTCGGTGTTTGGATCGGAAAACCGCTCTGGTAATGGAAGATGCCGTCGGTCGTCCAGCCCGAAAGCAGGAGGCGCCTCCATCCGCTTTGCGAGAAGCTGAATCGCGGCACCTCATAATTGAAGTAGAAGTTCAGCGCTTGCGGTTGGTCGATATTCTCAAAGGTTTTCGCGTTCTTGGGCGGCTGGCTAGGATCCTGTATCGGCTGCGCCGTAAGAAAAGTC
This sequence comes from uncultured Acidobacteriaceae bacterium, assembly GCA_963757515.1. GTDB lineage: Bacteria > Acidobacteriota > Terriglobia > Terriglobales > Acidobacteriaceae > PALSA-350. The sequence goes on from CAVWRV010000023.1 coordinate 16,880, forward strand.
GGTTGGTTCGTGGAAGCCACGGATCCCAGATTCTTCGACCATGAATAACCGAGGCCGCCCGACAACCCATTGCTGAGGCGCTTGGTGACCTTGATTTGCAGCGCGTCGTACCACCAATTGCCATTGTGCTCGTAGTAGTCACCAATGTAGCCGAATTGCGGGAACGGCCGTAAGGCCTGGGCGAGAGTGGCTCCGGACGGGAAAGTAGAGTAGGGAGCCGCAAACCCTCTTGCCGCCACTTCGGGAGAAGAGATCGGCTGTGTCAACAGGTTGAAGTCGTTCGCGTTGGTAACGTCCAGACCATACTTCTTCAAGAGGACCGATGGGGTGAGTTCGTTGGTAGAATTCGTCAGGCCGTCGGAATTTAGCCAAACACCACGGTTGTCGACGAAGTACACATTGACGCTCAGATTGTTCATGACTTCGCGCTCGACGCCAACGGTTGTTTGCTGGAAGCGCGGCGACCGGCCATTATTGGGAACAATGAACGGCGGGGGCGAGTTGAGTGAACCGATGTTCGGGAAGGCGCCGGGGTCGAAATGGGTGGCAGTGATAGCGGCCGGGGAGTACGGTATGCCATTGGAAAGCTGGCCGGCGGCAATGCCAAACGAAGGACTGGTCAAAAACACCTGGTTGAAGCCAAATCCCTGGTTGCTGTAGCCTATTTCATTCATGAAGAGCTGCGGGCCGGAATAGAATCCATACCCCGCATGGATCACGGTTTTTGGAGTCACCAGATAACTGACATCGAGACGAGGCTGAATCATCCAGGGATAGAACTTCTCGAAGGTGCAGTTGCAACGCCCCGTCCCATACCCCTCGTATTCGGTTCCACCGGGCAGACCCCCAGCGGACGGATTCAGGATCGTGGGATTGAATTGTGTTTCCCGCAAATGCTGTTCGCGCTGCATCTGTTCGAGATCCCAGCGCAGTCCGTAGTTCACCGTGAGTTTCCGCGTGAGCTTAAAGGTGTCCAGCGCGTAAAATCCACTCTCTACGCGGTGAAACCATTGAATGTTGTCGTTCCCGATGCTTGCGCCCCCCAATTGGCCGAGAACGAAGCTCGCGAAACCGTCGCCGAGGCTGGCTCCATAGAGGTTTTGGCCCTGGGCCGACGGCAGAGACGTCTGAGCGGGAGAGAAACCGTAAACCCCGGCCGATAGGTCATTGTGAGTACCAAATTGCTGGTGACGGAAGTCGCCGCCAAATTCGAAGGTATGGCGGCCGTGGACCCAGATCGCGGATCCCGTGGTGTACCAGTTGTTGTCAATGAATGGGGCGTTGTTTATTCCCATTTGAGGAACGCCCTGACGGTTGGTGGTGAGCCCGTTGAAGATCGGGAAGGTGTTCGCGGCGCCACCGGGCATATTTGCCGCCGTGTTCAACCCAAGAGTCGACGCCTTGAAGTCCTGCACCGCAGAATTCTGCATGGCGGCGTGGCGCGTATAGTCGAATCCTGCGTGCAATACAAGATTCGGCGTGGCCGTGTAGTCCGCATTGAGATAGACCTGCGGAGCGGGCGTTGTGTTCCAGCGTGTCTGGGCTGCCACGCCATTGATGCCGTCCGCCGCGTTGTTTTTGTTTGAATACTCGGCGATGCCATAACCCGAGATATGCCACTTCTCACCGATCGAGTGATCGATCTTGACGCTCGTCAGGTACTGGAACTTGTTGTTGGGCTGCAGATTGGGGTAGTTGTTGGTCAGCGCATTCGCAGTAGGCCCGGATGGAGTGGGCAGGTAAGCAAGAACCTTTTGGGCCACCGGATCCCAAGTGCTGGGATCGCCGATGAAGTTATTCGGGAACGGATCCCGGACCGTTTTGGTTGAACCATCCGTGCAGGTTGCTACTCTGGTCGTCGCCGGGTTATACACTGCCCCATTGATCATAGGTCGCCCCAGGCAGTCGAGAACCGGAGCTCCATTGGAATCTACGATGGGGCCAAGCAAGAGCGAGCTCAGATCGCCGTTACGATAGGCTGCCGTGGGAACGGTGATGGTGCCCTGGTTGAGGGTTTGCTTGTTGTGATACTCCTCGTAAGCGAAGAAAAAGAAGGTTTTGTTGTGGCCGTTATAGACGTGAGGAATCCACACCGGTCCGCCGGCAGAGCCGCCAAAATCAAGCTGCCGCTGCACGGGGTTGTATTTCTGGCCGCTGGACGTGTAGTTGAAAGGCTGTCCGGCGTTCAGATCCTCGTTCTCGAGATAGATAAAGGCCGTTCCGTGCAGCCGGTTGGTGCCGGATTTCGAGGTGTAGTTGAAGATTCCGCCACCCGACTCGCCATATTTAGCGGCATAGTTGTTGATCAACAGCGATTCTGAGCTGAGCGATTCAACCGAGGGCTGCTGCTCATCGGAGATGGCGCCCTTAACCGCCGAGGTGTCGTCCAGACCATCCATAAAGACACGATAGGTTGTTGCCGGCGAGCCGCTTATGTGGATATCGTTCCAACCTCCTGCGATGGAGCCCGGCACCAGGGCGGCAAAACCCATCGGGTCACGCACTGCTCCGACACCGGTAATGTTGATCGGAAGCTCATTCAGGTCCCTCGTGGTGACCTGAACGTTATTCTGTGCGCTATCAGTTTGGAGCAGGGGAGCATTCGCCGTGACCGTAACCGACGTGGTGGCTTGCCCTACCGCCAATGGCAGGTTGATGGTTGCGGTCTGTCCAACCGAAACCGTGATTCCATTACGGATCAGCGTGTTAAAGCCCGGTGCAACTACCGTAATGCTGTACTCGGCTGCGGGCAACTCCGGCACTGTATAGGCTCCCGCGCCAGTCGTAACCGTAGAGCTCTGCGTGCCCATCGCGGTATTGGTAACGGTTACCCTGGCCCCCGCGACCGCGGAGCCTGATGGATCGGTTACAACTCCCGATATGCTGCCGCGATCGAGTTGCGCCAGGCACAACTCGCTCCCGCAACAGAGCACAGCGAATAACAGACCAAGATTCAAGTACTTGAGCCACTCTTTTTCAACGGAACCTAACGCTCTTGATCTCATCTCCTGCCTCCGTAAATGCAAAATGCGTAGAAAATTGTGTGTCTTTCTGTGCGAGCAATTCCCGACATTCACAGTCGCCGAGAACCCTATAGGGTCATTGAATGAGCTGGCAACGTTACGCAGGCGCTCTAACGCCGCCGTATGTTGTTGATAATAGGACACTGACGGTGGACGTTCCGCCTAACGGTTAGATACCTCACGTTAGTCGGGGCCCCGACTGGCGGATTCTCCTATCGCCTAAGAAAGGAATTCGGATATGAAGGAGGGGTCTGAGACAGCCTTATCGGTCGACCTAGCCCGGAACGCCCCGCGTCCTCATCGCCCTGAACGAAGCCTTGCGGCTACCGCGCACTGCTATTGTCCGTCATTGAGGGCGGCGCATCTCCCGGAGTGTTGCCCCAGTTGCGATTCGGTTTGTCGCCCATCTCCAGGACCAGCGTTCCTCCACTGGCTATCTCGGCATGTGAGAACCACGGCTTGTCGAGCGGTCTGCCATTGAGCCGGGCCGATTGAATGTACTTGTTCTGCGCTGAGGCGTGACCCGCGACTATGGTGAAGTCTTTCCCGTTGCCCATCCGGATGACCGCCTTGGCAAAGATCGGGCTGCCAATCTCGTACACCGGACTTCCCGGACATACCGGATAGAAACCCATTGCGCTGAGAACATACCACGACGAAGTCGCTCCGCCATCATCGTCGCCAGGAATGCCCAAGGGCCCATCTCCGTACCAGATATCCATCAACTGACGGACGCGCTGCTGCGTCTTCCACGGCTGCCCGGAGAAGTCATAGAGATAAGGAATGTGAAAGCTCGGCTCGTTTCCCTGCGCGTAAAGGCCCACCAGGCCGGTCGCGTCCGGAAACTGATCGAGGAAGTGCCATTTCGATGTGCCGTATTGCTCGACAAAGAGGCGATCCAGCTTCCTGTTGAAAGCATCACGGCCGCCCATCAAGCGAATAAGACCCGCTGGATCATGCTGGACGCTGAAGCTGTAGATCCAGCTGTCGACCTCCGTGAAATAATCTCGGCCACCCTGTCCTCCGCCCAGTTTGGGATCGAAATCCGCAACCCATTGTCCGTCTGCGCTTCGGGGAGCCATGAACCCAATCCGCGGATCGAAGACGTTTTCGTAATTGTGAGCAAGCTTGGTGAAGTAAGTTGCGTCTTCTTGTTTGCCAAGCGCCTTTGCCAGTTGGGCAACACACCAGTCGTCGTAACTGTTCTCGATCGTGACCGAGACGGCCTGTCGGCGTTCGGACCGTCACCTCCGGCACCGTTTCGCTCTCTCCCTTGGCGAGCGCAGGGAAGAACCCTTTTTCAAAATAGATGTGATCGAGACTGGTAAGCGGACCTCGGCGCCAGGGCAACATCGTGGCTTCCGTAGCGTTCTTCCGTATTGCCGCATAAGCCTGCTCCACATCGAAGTCCCGATAACCTTTGCTGTAAGCATCCAGGATGAAGGACGCAGCATGGTGGCCGATCATGACCGCCTGCTCTCCGGCTGTGGAAGGAAACGAGGGCAGCCAGCCGCTCTGCTCATACATGCGCACATAGGATTCGATCATGTCCTGCTGCTGTGCCCCATCCAGCAATAATTGCAGCGGGTGCAAGGAGCGATACGTGTCCCAGAGCCCGTCATCGATATAGAAGTCGTGTCCCTGCACCGCGTGGACGGTATGGTCGTACCCGCTGAAATACTTGCCATCCTCGGTGATATCGGTCATCCGTCCCAAGGAGCGGTAGAGAGCAGTGTAGAAGACGGTAAGTTGCCGCTCTGTGCCGCCAGTAATACTTACCCGGCTTAGCGTGTCGTTCCAGACCGATCGCGCTTTTGAGCGGACCTGTTCGAACGTCCACTTGGGGATCTCGCGCTCGAGGTTGCGATGGGCCTGCTCCGCGCTGATGTAGGAGATTCCGACGCGGACCTCGATCTGTTCTCCATCGTGTGTCGCGGTATCAGTAACAAACCCGATGCTGCGGCCAGACTGCTTCGACTTCTGCATAAGTTTATCGCCGGTCCAGGTTCGATAAGCGGAAAACGGCTTGGAGAATTCCGCGTAAAAGTATTCTCTGGTTTCTCCCGTATTGCCCGAAACCTCTGCTACTAGACCTGTGATTCTCTCGCTCCCTTGCACCGCCGTGTCTCCAACGACCGTCAGTTCGGAATCTTTCTTCGTGCTCAACGACAGGTGTGCGTGGGCGTCGGCAGGAAAAGTGAAGCGGTAGTATGCCGCTTCCTGGCTTGGTGCAACTTCGGCCTTGATTCCCCAACTTTGCAGATCTGCCTCATAGTAGTACGGAGTGGCAATCTCAAAGTCGTGGTCAAAATCGGAGGCGTAGCCTGCAGCGTTGCAACTGAGTGGGCCGACAGACGCCATCAACACCGCCGGGCCAACGGGAAATCCATAAATTTTGTCAGCCAGATAACGATCGGTAACGCCCGGAGTAGTAATGGGCGCCAGTCGCGCCATTCCGTGAGGATACTGTACATAGGGAACCGTAGCGCTAAGCAGCTGACCGATGCCGCCTATATTTGGAGAGACATAATCTACCGGATCTTTCTGCGAAGTCCCCCAAGCGCTGAGATCCAAGCAGACTGCCAGAACTGCCATCGCGGCGCATCTCATCATCCGTTTCATGAGCGTCTTCCTCTCTCGAGCTATGGGTTGAGGAGAAAACTCGTGGTCAATGAGGCCAGCGAGGAGTCACCCACCAAGGCCGTGGCCCCGGAATACAAGTCGAGTTGCCGCACTTATTCCTCGAGCGTCATGCGGTGCAACAGATCATCGACGCGCCTCTCGAGGGGTTCCTCAGACTGCTTGTACGGGACAGCGGCATCGGCGGCCTGCTGCCCAGCAGCCGTAGTAGGCCAAGTCAGACAGACAGAGCAGGCTGTCAGCAAGATGGCTAGACCAACAATGGACAGGCCGGAAGCTCTTGCCCTCCGTTCCGGATCAAAGTATTCCCGCCTCAGCTGACGAGCTTCGGGTCGTGAGCCACATGCCATGTCGAACTCTTCGCTCTCAGCATAGCGGTCTCCCAATATTTGCCCCTCGGTTTCGAGCAACGTCCTTGGCGGACCCACACTATAGCAACGTCGATCGCAATCGCAACGTTATGCCGGACTCCTAACGCCGGCTCTATGAAGCTGATAATAAAAAGCCCCGGCGTTCGGCAATCACCGTCTAACGGTAGCTACGTGAGGGAGAACTGCTGAAAAGAACTCGTTCCTGCTGTAAGCGGTTCCAATGGAGAGTTAAGGCCTGAAGCCGATCGCGGGAAAATGGCGAAACCTTACGCTGCGGTTCAAAGGGCAGGAGCCCAAGGGACATGACACTCATCCGAGTGCTACAATGGCGCCCGCAAGGTCCAACGATGCACATAACCGCTCCAACCGATCCCCGGACAGCCGAGATAGGAAAGATTCTAGAGACCGAAAAGGATATCGAACTTCTTCAGCAGCATCTGAGAGAAGTGATTGAAGGTGCGGCTTTTAAGGCCAGTCAACGGAGTGGGCAATTTCTAAAATACATTGTCGATCAGGCAATTGCGGGCCACTTCGAATCGCTGAAAGAACGGGTCATCGGCATAGAGCTTTTTGGCCGTTCCCCAACCTACGATACGGGTGAAGATGCGATCGTTCGGGTCACGGCCAGTGACGTGCGCAAGCGCCTTCTGCAACATTATGGAAAGGATGGTTCGACTTCTGAGTTTCGTATCAGCCTACCATTAGGAGCTTACGTTCCTGAGATCGCTCGCCGGACAGGTTCATCCGCGAACGGCAATTCGCACCACAGTGGAACTGAGGTGGAGCCGGATCAAGTGGCCGATATGCCACACCCGGACTTGTTGCAAGGTCCGGTTCACGCTCCTCTTAATGACGTCGTCGTCGAGCCTTTCAGATCGGGGGTTCGCGCCAGAATTGTGCGGCTGTCTTTCATCGCCGCGCTCTGCACCCTTGCTCTGATAGCATCTGCCATCATTGCCTGGAATCGCTATTCCGTGGTGGAAGTGGTCCCACGGTCGTCCCTTTTGTGGTCGACGTTTTTCCGTTCGCCACATTCCACGCAAATCATTACCAGCGATCCCAATATTGCTGAGATCGACGGCTTCACTGGCGGTCAGCTCTCGGTTTCCGACTACGCAAATCACAAATACGTACCTGACCCAAGCAAGCTGACTCCAGAGGTTGCCAATCTTTGTCGCAACATCCTGCGTGGGGACAAGGCGGCAGCGGTTGACCTGCCCATTGCCGTCTATATCGGACAGATGGCCCTCGCCAGTTCTAGAAATGTCAGCGTACACGCCGCGCGCAGCATACAGATTCAAGATCTGGCAAGTGAGGATAATTTCGCCTTCTTAGGCAGCCCGCGCAGCAATCCTTGGTCAGCGTTGTTCAGCGACCAGCTTGACTTTCGGTTTGTCTTCGACCCCAAGGCCAAAACGGAATTCATCCGTAATGAACATCCGCGTCCCCAGGAAGCGTCAACGTATGTACCAACCGCGCCGGGCTGGGAAACAGGTCGAACCTTCGCGACTGTTGCGTTGGTAAAAAATCCGGATCAAGTCGGTCAGGTTCTGCTTATTGCGGGAGCAACGGGCGAAGGCACCGCAGCCGCCGGAAGGTTTATCACCGACGCGCCACGCCTGAATGCAACACTGAAGAAGTGCGGTGTTAAAAAATCTGGCGAAGTGCAGCATTGGCAACTGCTTCTACAGTTGAATGCGATGGCGGGCGCACCAAGCAATGTGGACGTAGTCGCTTGCCACCTCCTGGACGGCTCCCAGAGTCGCTGACCTGTCATTCAATCATGTCCATAGCGCCAATTCCTGCGTCAGCTTATCGAGTCTCAGGACAGGAGTCTCAGAGTCTCAGGACAGACGAAATTACCCCTCACAATTAGGGCAATCAGCGAATAAAAGAAACCGACTGGGCGACAGAGAAGCCTACCCTAATCGAACCAGCGCATTGCGATGCTTGAGACAAAGGGAGGGACAGCGGACTTTCCTTATCGGTCGCCCATTCTATCCCGCTGCCAACGCGCATCACCGAACCCAAGTGACCTTTGGGCTTGTACTCCTGTGCCGAAAAACGCATCTCGCCACTTACATGCAAACATGGAAAGGCCTATCTCTTAGAGTAGACGACATCGGCAGGCGACGGCCTCTCACGCGACCGCCGCCCAGCCGGCAGTTGCCGGTAGTTTCGGCCTTTAAGCGCGAGCGAAGGATAGCGTCACGGCTGTCCGGTCCCACACTCTATCCCTGTCACAAAATCACCAACAACAGCCATGACTCCATGACCGGCCTACCGCGGCTCTCAACCCTTTTTTGTCACTAAGGGGAAGCCAAGCCCGCAATCTCCAGCAAACCGAGGAACGAGACTACCTATGCCCAAAAATACAGTCAGCGATCCCATCACCGATCAGGAGATGGCCTTTGCTCACCTGATCCTTTCCGGAACCATGAATGACCGCCGCGCCGCAGAAGCCGTTGGCCTCAATCCCGACACCGCCGCCTACACCAAATCCAAGCCCCGCGTCCGCGCCTACATGATCGAGCACCGCGCCGCCGTCAGGGAAAGGCTGCTGGACCAGGAAGCCGAAGGGCTGCGCAAGCTGAACTTTGGTCGCGACCAGATCCTGGACCGGCTCTGGGAACTGGCCAATCTCAGCCCCGAAGTGACCAGAGGCATCATTGCCGGTCAGGTCAGGGCTCTTTCGATGATCATAGCGATCGAAGGACTGATCCCGTCCGCAACCATGAATGACCGCCGCAAGGGTTGAACCGGGTTCCCCTGGCGACAGACAGTGGCCTCGATGCTCTTCTGGGCACGACCAGCTCACCCAGGCAGCCCTTTTCCTTTAAAAGAGGCCCCCTTACCCGGAGCCGCTGAAGTCGACAAAAGGCCAAATTTTATCGAATTTTAGAAGAGATAAAGAAGAGGTGACCGACGGGACAATCACAACAGCTGTGACTAAGAAGCCACGAACGTCTTCCGGCCATATCTTCAGCTTCGAACGGCTGCCAACGCTCTTGCCCCGTATGCCGATGCTGCGCAGGACGGGAAACCGGTGGACGGGAAACCGGTGGATGTGAAGCTGTCACCGTATTAGGCCGTAGTCGGGCCACAACTAAAGGAGTCTACTATCGTAAAGGAAAGGCACGAGCCGGCGCTGCCTGGTCATCTTCGTAGCGTCAGGATGCAGAGGATTTAGCAGGACGTTGTTCTCTTGCGGAACTAGTACAGAAGGGACCAGCATGAGCGCAGTCTGCCCCTCTGCAATGAAGCGGTCACCTGTCTTCCTAAGTGAAGGCGGCGCAGGATATTGTTTCCAGTCGCCGGGAAGCGCAGGCTTGGGAGCAATCATTACGTTGTCCGGAATTTCGAGCGTGGCGATAACGAGGTCATCGGGCATGAGTGCCGGGTCAATGTGTGCTCGATATTCGAGAATTGCAAGAGAGCGGTGGGTGGATGTGTAGCAAACACGAGTGCCGATGCTCGACCAGCGGCCTCCAAAGAGGAAGGACCCCTCTCCATCGAAGGGGTCCTTTCCAGCAAATTTGCGGCGGGTGATCCGGTAAACCTCCAACTAGCTCACACCACCGTACGCGATCCGCCCCAGGAGCCGTTCGACGCGACGCGTGCCGATCTCGGTATCGAGCGTCCGTAGCGGCGTCTGATCGCCAAGAGCCTGGTTCGGTTGCCGAAGCCAACGCTGGGCCTTGTTACGATCACCGATATATTCCTCCGCCAAAGCCAGAATCGAGGCCAAACGATACACCCGATCGGAATCTGCGGAAGCCATCCGGTTGCGGCGTTCCAGCATACGCATCAGGGTGCTCTTAGGGATCGAAAGACTACCGGCTAATTCCATGACGGTGAGGCCCCAGTTCTCGCGGAATTTCGCCAAGACAGAGACTGGGAGACCCTCACGAAGCAGACGCTCCATTTCACTTTCGGAGTGAACCTCGACACCGATCGTCTCTTCACCACCAAGCTGCTTGTAGACCTGATCCAAAGTTGCCTGCATGGCTTGTCGCTCCTGCACCATATGGGACAAAGTATAGTCCCATATGAGACAAGAGGCAAGATCGGGCCGGCCAGGCACGCAGACTCTAAGTAATCCGCTGGATGCTGGCCGCAATTTCATCCGGTTCAAAGACGCGCTTCCAGTCAGGCCGCATCAAGGCCGGCATCCCAAACTCGATCGCCTTATTGCAAGCGTCGGAAAAGAGGCCTTCGCGCTCCTTGAAGATTACAGATGCGAGCACGTTGATGTGGCCGAGCAGAAAATCCCGGGCTGCCTGCTCGGAGGCACACCGCGCTTCACCACCTCATCCATGGCTTCGCGCATCACCACCAGCAGCGTTGCGCAAACGGTCTCCGAAAGGCCCGGCTCCAGCAGCGCCATTTGTTCCAACGTTACCCGGTGGGAGCGCATAACCGGCGCCCAAATCACTCGTGCGATCTGCTCGCCCAGGGCATACGCGCTTTCCGGGCCCTTGCATCAGCGAGCAGACGATATGCTGTTTGGCCGCAATGCCGCCGAAAGTAATCGCGCTTGGCGGCGAGATCGGTCTCGTCGTTGAATACCGGTGGATGGCAGGGATGGGTAACGAAATAAGCCAGATCGTCGCGTTTCGGCAGATGCCCGGCAAAGGGAGCCGCGGCGTCGAGCGTCATGATCATCGTTCCAGGTTTCAGTTCCCCTTCGATCGATGAAGCGACCTTGCCGATCGCGGTATCCGGAACCGCCAGGATCACGACTTCGGCGCCCTCAAGAGCTTCCTGGGCAGGGACACAATGCAAACCGAGTCCAGTCTTCACCAGCTCCTGGCCCGCAGGGCTGCGCTCCACGTGGCGAACCTCGAAATCGGAACGCTTGAGATTGCTGGCCAGCCGATATCCCATCTTCCCGCCAGCCCCAAAAAGCGCAATTTTCGTCACCATGGAAAACCCTCCACAACTAGACTTCAAGGGAAGCAGTAACCATACTATGGCGGCAGGAGTTCGGCGGATGATCCGGACTGCAAGAGTCTGCGTGAGAACCAAAGAAAAAACAGCAGGTCCCTCCACTACGCTACGCTCCGGTCGGGATGACAATTCTTTTGCAAGGCAATGGCTTCAACAGCGGTCGGAGAAATAGCTTTGAATAGTCCAAAAGAATTGTCATCCCGACCGGAGCGTAGCGTAGTGGAGGGACCTGCTGTTGCTTTTTCCAAGTTCTCACACAGATCTCTTTACCTCCTGAGGGATGACTTTCTCGAAATTGCCGAGTTTTTCCGCAGCCTGTAAAGCCCGACCCTACCCGAGAGCGACTTTCCCGCAGCCTGTTCAGCCGTGCCCTTCGTTCGGAGCCTCGTGGGTACGTGGAATTTCCGGAAAACGCTATAATCCAGAGAATCGACAGATTCAATGGCCAAGCGGCAGGCTTTCCGCGCTGGCATAGGCGATCGAAAGTCTCATGACCGAACCGGCAGCAAATCTTGAGCAGACACCAGGTAGTCGCCGAACCGACGAACCCAGCGTGGATCAAGACTGAACTCGCGCGGCACCCGCAGCGGCCCTACCCGATGGATTTCATCCAGCGTATTTTTACTGATTTTTCGGAGATCCACGGTGACCGCGCCTTCGGCGACGATCTCGCCATGGCTTGCGGCATGGCGCGCTTCCACGGTGAGGAAGTGATGGCCATCGGCAACCTGAAAGGGCGGGGAACCAAGGAAAAGGTACGCCGCAATTTCGGCATGCCCAATCCTGAGGGCTACCGGAAGGCGCTGCGCGCCATGAAGATTGCCGAAAAATTCAACCGCCCGATTTTCACCTTCATCGATCTCACCGGAGCCAATCCCGGCATCGCGGCCGAAGAACGCGGCCAGGCGGAGGCCATCGCGCGTAATCTGCGCGAGATGTCCCGCCTGCGTGTGCCGACCATCGCCACCATTACCGGGGAAGGCGGTTCCGGCGGCGCGTTGGCTCTGGCCGTCGCCGACCGTGTCCTGATGATGGAAAATGCCGTCTATTCCGTAATTGCTCCAGAAGCGTGCGGTTCGATCATGTGGCGGGATGCCGGCAAACGCGCCCAGGCCGCCGCCGCGCTGAAAATTACTTCCGAGGACGTAAGCCGTTTGGGTTGCGTGGACGATGTGGTCCCGGAACCTTCCGGGGGAGCTCAGAACGATCCGGTAGTCGCGGCCGCGCTGCTCGACGAGAAGCTTGCCTGGCATCTCAATGAATTGAAGGCCATGACGGTCGAGGATCGGATCGCACGCCGCCTGGCTAAGTTCCGGGAGATTGCCCGGTTCTACAAGAACGCCTGAAACATCTATGCCGGCAGGGGCATGCGCTTGACCCATTTCACCGCCGCCGATCGAGTGCGTTCTTTCGGCTACGTCATCATCGCCGGGATCTACTTCTATATCGCCCAGAGCATTTCGGTTCATGCCGCCAATGGTCTTTCCTCCGGGGCGTGGCTTCCTTTCCTCGAGCGCGGCATTTTGCTCTTTCTGCTGGTGGTGGGCTACGCCGCGATGGGCGCGCGCCTTCAACCGCCAGCGCGAACCCATCCGCGCCATGGGCCTGGTCTTCCGTCCCGGCTGGCAACGAGAGTTCGGCTTGGGCGCCGCGCTGGGCTGGGGCATGTTGCTGGCGAGCATCCTGCCTCTGGTCCTTAGCGGCGGATTGATCATCACCTTCTGGGCGAGTTCCGCGCCAGTTCGGAATTCTCGTGATCGATCTGCTGGTGCTCGCCGTGGCTTCGCTGGCAGAGGAAGTCGCTTTCCGCGGCTATCCCTTCCAGCGCTTGATCGAAGCCATGGGGCCAACGTTGGCCACCGTCGTTTTCTCCTTCGTATTCGCCGCCTTGCACATGTTCAATCCCGGCGCCAACCGCGCCAGCTTTCTCATCACCGTTCTTCGGCAGCTGGCTGCTATCGGTGGCCTATCTGCGCACCCGCGCGCTTTGGGTCTGCTGGGGTTGGCACTTTGCCTGGAATGCGAGCATGTGTGCTCTCTTTGGGCTGCCGGTGAGTGGCATCACGCAATTCTCACCCGTCATCCAGAGCAATACCGTGGGTCCGGTGTGGATGACCGGTGGCGATTACGGCCCGGAGGCCAGTGCGGTGACCGCCATCGTCCTGCTTATCGGCATTTTCGTCGTCTATCGAACGACCCGCGGCTTGGCCTATCTTCATACGCAGCCGGTCATTGTGGCCGCCGGCATCCCGGTTGACCTTGACGCGATGAGCAGCACCCTGGCTCCGCATCACCCGGTCGCTCCTCCGCCGGCGCCGGCTGGGACCACTTTGGTGCAAATCGAATCCGCGCCGGCCACTCCAGAGCAGTGTCCACGTCGCCGCCTGAGCCTGGACCTGAGCCTCTCGAACTGCCCGAGTAAAGCCGGTGAATGAAGTCGTTCCGGGAGCTGATTTGCTTACCTGAAACTTTCTGTCCTTTGCGCATGAAACGTTACTTGCAAATCACCTCCAATTAGGACCATTATTGGCGTCATGAGGGAATCGCCATGGTTGGGCTCACGACCAAAGAATTCTTCCTCGCCGGCCTTGATAGCACAGTGCGCCGGGCCTCGGCTCTGCTGGCAGTAACTACCCTTTGCGGTTGCGCTCTAGGCAATGCACAAGTCTTCACCGTGCAACGGGAACACCTGGGTCCGAAGGAAGCCAATCTCACCACCGTCCAACCTACTTCCGTCGCGCTCGATACCAAGCCGATCACGGAGCGGACCAAGCAGCAGTTGATCCGTACATTTCAGGCCGACGAGGCCTTTGCGGTCCGTCCTCTTCCGCTGGGTACGAAAGGCATTGTGCTCCACGCCAACGGGCCACTCACTCCTTCCGGAAGTGGCTATGCCGAGGAGTTGGAGAAGTACGGCGTCTCCGCCAAACCCGGCGACCGCGTGGTGATCACCAAGTTCGAGGTGAGGCCGGATCGGATCCTGTTTGAATTTAACGACGGCCCGGAGAAGCATCATCACATCCTGCAGCACATTCAAGTTGGCGGCATGGGTGGGATGGCGCCGCTGGCTCAGGATGACGGCCATGTTCCCGTCGGTTCGCGGATGGTGCTGGTCTTCAACAAGTTTGTTCCCGAGATGACTGCTTCCCAGGTGCGCAGCCTGATCGCTCCCATGATCGACTTTTCGCTCAAGACTCCGGTTGAGGCCTTCGCCGACACCTTACCTCCGAAACTTAAGGGTGCGGTGCTGAACCACGAAGTTCTGGTCGGCATGAACCGTGAGATGGTGTTGAAGGCCGTGGGCCAGCCCGACCAGAAGGTTCGCGAAATGGACGGGCAGACGCCGTTCGAGGAATGGATCTATGGGCAGCCACCGCACCAGGTCCAATTTGTGCGCTTCAATGGCAATCGCGTAATCCGTTTGGAGATTGCCGATGTTGGTCAGCCACCCGTGATTCGCGACAAAGATGAAACCGACGGCTATTTTGCCGGGCAGTTTGTGCGCCAGGTTCGCCTTGGAGACGCGCCCCCGGCTGCGCCCAACCAGGAACATGCTCCTGCTGCCGCGCCTAGTTTGCGTCAGCCGGGGGAGCAGCTGCCGGACGCGGTCGACAAAGACCACCAGATGAAGCCGGTGCAGTTTCCGGATGACGAGAAGCCGAAGCCGATTCCGCCGCCTCCCGGTTCCGCTCCATCGCAATTGATCAACGTGTCGGATGTCCGCGGAGTGAACTAGAGCAGTTTCGCAATTACTGCAGTCTGATAAAGATCGCGAGGAGTGGTTTTCCTTGAGAGAAAACCACGAAAGGCCTGTCGCTTCGGTTTACACCAATTACGAAACTGCTAGGCAGATCGTGTAAAATAAGGGTTAGCAGCGCCTTCTGTTTCGCCCCAGATGATACGAATCCGCGTTGAAGAGGTTCAGGCGGAAGTGTGGCACGGAGCCTGTTAGAGGAGAATTAGACAATGGCAAAAGTAGCCAAGACCGCCGACCGTTCGAAAATGATGGACACTGCCAAGGGTATTGAATGTCCAAAATGCAATAAGGCAACGCGCATTGTGAAACGGGTAAAGGATCGGGAGCGCGGAGTTCCCGGAGGGGTTTACATCTCCTGTTCGGCCTGTGATTTCTACGAGAAGCTTTAAGCCGACGCAATCTCGCTAGCGGCTTGCATCTCCGCGAACATGGCTCTCGCCGCGGCTCCCGGGTCCGCGGCCCGGGTGATCGGCCGCCCCACCACCAGGTAACTTGCACCGGATGCCATTGCCGCCGCCGGTGTGGCCACCCGCCGTCTGATCGCCGATGGCCGCGCCCTGCGGACGAATTCCCGGGATCACCAGCAGCGGCTTGCTGCCCAACTGGTTCCGCAAGCCGGCCACCTCGGCCGGGGAGCAGACGAATCCCCGAACACCGCAGGCGAAGGCCATGGTTGCCAACTTTTCCACTTGTGCAGCCGGCACTCCCGTGCACGCCGGTTGCTTCCAGCTGGGCCGCATCCATGCTGGTCAATACGGTAACGGCCAGTAGAGAAGGGCCGTCTTCCGCCGCTTCTGCCGCCGCAGCCAGCATTTCCGGTCCGCCCGCGGCATGCACGGTCAGCATTTTCACGCCAAGCCGGGATGCCGCGCGCACCGCCGAGGCAACGGTGTTGGGAATATCGTGCAGCTTCAAATCAAGAAATATTGAGAAGCCGCGCCGCTGCAGTTCGGCCACCAGCGAGTTGCCCTCAGCAATATAAAGCTCCAGGCCAACTTTGAACCAGCATGCGGCTCCCTCTAACCGGTCCACCAGGGCGAGTGCCGCCCTG
This sequence comes from uncultured Acidobacteriaceae bacterium, assembly GCA_963757515.1. GTDB lineage: Bacteria > Acidobacteriota > Terriglobia > Terriglobales > Acidobacteriaceae > PALSA-350. The sequence continues at coordinate 32,672 of CAVWRV010000023.1, forward strand.
GCGTCGGGAAAATCCAGCGCAACAATCAAGCGATCGGAGGTGCTTTCGATCATCTTTGAAACTGCGCTGGCCAGCTGAGTTGTGCAATTTGAGTGGGGCTCAGTGCTGGATCAACCAGGTCTAGCCGCACCGGTGCGACGCCCGCGGAAACCCAGGATCCTGGCGGCTGCGTACGAAAGGTCGACTACCCGGGATTCAGGGACTGGACCTCGATCATTGACCCGGACCAGAACCGACCGATGGTTGCGCAGATTTGTAACCAGAACGGTAGCTCCCAGCGGTAGGCTGCGATGAGCGCAGGTCATGGAATTCATGTTGAAGGGTTCGCCGCTCGCGGTTGCCTGGCCTTGAAACGCGCCTCCATACCAGGAAGCTCGTCCGAGCTGATGCCAGTGGCGATGAGGCGGAGTCGCAGCTGCAGCTTGTGTGTTTGCTTGTGGCGAATCGGGTTGGGCTAGAGTGGAACCGGGGCTGATGCAGATGGCGGAAAGTACAGCGCCGGCAAGGAGTGCGGGCCCTATGGGCCAATGAGACTGGGTTGCGATAGTGGACATTGTTCTCCTGTCTTTATTGTATGGAGCGCTTCGGGCCTAAGTCAAAATTTATCAATTACTTATTAGGGTGTCCTCCGGGTGGAATTTGAGACTGTTTGCCTGTAATTATTAGACGGCATCGGGAGCCTGGTGTTGCCGAAAACCGGGATGTTTTCCTCACCAAAGTCATCGCTGGGCCCGCAAAAAGCCCCATCGGCGGAGCATACACTGGCACAACGGTTCCTGCACTGGAAACGAGCGCGAAAACTGTGGAAAACGGAAGATTTGCCGGAAATGTGCACCAAACCTGTAGCACTCACCATCGCGGGCTTCGATCCCGGATCCGGCGCCGGAATCACTGCCGACCTGAAAACTTTCTCCGCTCACGGGGTCTATGGCGTGGCCTGCATCTCGGCCCTGACGGTGCAATCGACCCATGGGTGTCCGCGCGGTCGAGCCGCTGTCCGCCAGCCTGGTGCGGCAGACCCTGGAGTGTCTGGCCGAGGATGTCTCCCTTTCCGGCATAAAGATCGGAATGCTGGGAAGCTCCGGCGTGGCGGCGAAGTCGTCTCCTTTCTGACCGCGCAATCCGGGAAGCATCGCCCGGGACCGGATTGTGCTCGATCCGGTGCTGCGTTCGACTTCGGGTACCCCTCTCATCGATGCAAATGGCATTCACGCTCATCCGAGACCAACTGCTCCATCGCGTCGGGTGGATCACGCCAAACATTCAGGAATTGGCTATCCTCGGTCGGCGGAGATGAGCAGGTGCCGGCGGCCGCGGCTCGGCTCAAAGAGATGGCCGGGCGGCTGGGCAACGATGAGCTGAACGTGGTGGTCACCGGGGGAGACCTCGACCAGCCTGACGACTTTCTGCTCACGGCTTCGGGGGAGCAGAGTTGGTTGCCGGGCGAAAAGATCGTCACCAACTCGACCCACGGAACAGGCTGTGCTTTCTCCACCGCGCTGCTTTGCGGGCTCATTTCCGGGCTGGGTTCCGGGCGGCCGCGGTTGCCGCGAAGGCATACGTCACCGAAGCTCTGCGCTCGGCATACCCGGTTGGGCAAAGGAAAAGGGCCCAATGAATCACCTGTTTCGGTTTGACCTCCTGGAATTTCAAGCTTACCGACTGAAGTTGCGGTGTTGCATTGACCTGCATTCCGGATCCTGAATCCAAACCGGTTACCTCCAATCAAGCGGGTTTTCCCGCTCACCATTACTTCGGCAGAAGCGTTGCCCTCCCCTAAGCTTCCATTCCAGCAACTGCTGTTGATGGAAGCATCGCCCTCCCCTTTGTCATTTCGACCGAAGCGAAGCGCAGTGGAGAGATCTCTGTATGGATGCTCTTTCCTGGACAATGTTTTTGCTAGAGGCAAATGCAGTGATCTGCAGTCACTCCCTAATCCTGTCTCAATAGGCCGATAGGGAGTCGTGAATGCGCATTCACCATCTTCCATTTGTCTTCGGCATTCAATCCGAGAGAGTCAATTGGACAATGCGGATTCAGGCACTCCGAACCCAGGATGGAAACGAGCTTCTGCTTTTGATTTGGGATTTGTTACCGGAAGGGAAGAGGAAGCGATCTACATCATCCGGGCCAGTCAGGCCCGGCACCTTCTACCGTTGCGCGAGTTCGATTTCCAGCCGGGTGTTCTTGGCGAACGACGACCTCGTGTCCCCGTGCGATCCAGGTGTCGAAGACCACCTTGCCGACCTCGTAATAGGCAAAGCCCGCAGATCAGACCGCCATTGGCCGAAGCGGTTCCGATCACCCGGGTCAGCAGGTCGAGCCCGTTGCTGGTCATGGCTTCCTTGATCAGCCCGGCGCCGGTGCTGTCCGAAACCGCTGCCAGCGAGCCCAGCGTAATCGGCGCCAGGAAGCGGTTACGACCGTTGGCCTTGATCTGGCCTTCGTTGTCGATCTGTACCCGGTCGCTCCTGACGCTCTCGGCGGCGATCACGCGGCCGTGCACCACCCGCTCGTCGCCCGCGGGCAGTTCCGCTTTGCGGAAGGTCAGCCGTAGGCTGCCGTTGTGTCCGAACATTCCCGCAGGCTTGGCCTCGACCACGCTGCCGATCAGGTGCGTGCCTTCCGGCAGCAGCAGCTTTCCGTGGGCCGTCGTGAGCTGGACCGTCGCGTCCGCCGCCTGCACCGGGGTTGCAGGATCATTCTCGAACAGAGGCTGGGTCAGCACCGCTTCGACCGGCATGCCGGCGGTCGCGGTGCTCGAGTCCACCGGATCCACCAGGCGAGCTTCGATGTTACCGGTGAGCTTCAGCTCGCCGAGGTCCGCGGCGGGTGCCGGCGCCGGCACAGTCTTGCCCGGTTAACTCCAATGGCTGCTTCAGCTCTGCGTCATACTGGGTTCCCGCCCAGAGCTCCTGGGGATGCACGGGAATCTGCGCATACAGGGCTTGTTTCGCCGTGTCCATCTTGTGCGGCGAGCTGAATGCGGCTCCGGTTTCCCGCTTGGTCCAACGGAAGGCTGCGGCGATGCGCTGTCCCAGGGAGCGGCGCGGCGCCTCGTCGGGAGCCGCCATGCGCACGACTTTGGCCGTGCGCTCGGTGGCATCCGTCTCAATGTCGAAATGGCGCCCATCCGGGGTTTCCAGCTCGCTGAAGGTGACGTCCGCATTCTTAAGCGGTGTCAGGTCGCCATTGAACATCGCCGCCGTGCGTACCTGGCGGCTTACGGAGTGCTTGCCGGTGATGGTGCCAAATACCTTGGAGTCAGCGGGAACGGCAACGTGGTCGATAAGGTAGACAGGTTCGGTAAGGTGGCCTTCGATCTTGGTGCCCAACCTTCATGCAATAGCTCTTGTCGAGTTCCACCCGCAGCGGAACACCCGCCGGGATGAGCTCCGCAGGCTGCGGCGCCAGATCCTGAGCAAATGCTGATCCTGTGGTGGTGGCCACCGTCGCGGCGAACAATGCTGCCAGAGCTATTTTCATGACCGAGATCCCTCCCGGCTGATCGTGTGGGCAGATTACGCATCGCATTTCGCTTGACGACACCGAAAGCCATGTCTTCTTGTTACCGTGACTTGGGGGAGGGCGGAAATGCGGTGTTGATTGGAACGGGCGGGCGGAAACGGGGCTGCGGGGGGACCGCGAACTTGGCTACCGGACGACCATTCCTCTACCGATTTCTACATGCCGAGAGTAGGCTGTCCGGAGGCGGGAGTATATCACTCGTTAGTCGCAAAAGTGTCCCAGAAAAAATCACCGAAAGGTAACTAAGAAGCGACACTTTTCGATTGTTGTACGTCTCCCTCTATAACCAGGAAACGTCGAATATATCGGAGTGGCTCGTCTTGGGCCGCCATTTCACGCAGATGATATTTCCAGACATCGGCCTTCAGGGTTCGGCGGGTGAAGGGCTTGCGGGTCACGGTTACGATGCGGCCCTCCTTATCCCGCCGCGTATAGCTCGCTGCGGGAACGACAAAGCTGATCTGAGAACCCTGCTTCCAGAACGCGCGGGCAAATTCATGAGCAAAAAGGAGAGCATAGTAGCGCCGCCCCTGGGCAAGCAGCTCCACGGCATCGTCAAAACTGTCCCAGGAGGGGTCGATCGCAGCTCTGAAACCACTTGCGGAACGGGAAACCGTTGGTGCGTGCCTGGCGAATAACGATGCGAAGGAGTTCCTGCCTGGTCATAGCGTCTCCTCGTTTCCCCAGATACCTTAGAGGAGGCCCGACATGCCTGTTGTTACGCCTCCCCAGAACCGCTTTAGCCTTTAGTTACTTATTTATGCGCCAAGAGTCTCGGCTGATTACCACTACTTAATGAATTTTATCCAAAAAATCCGCAGACTGATTCTCCCGACCGCTTTCCCTGGCTGCCGCTCGGGCATCCGAAGGTAACCGTCCGGGGCAAGACCCTCCTGCTGCATTCCAGCCTAAGCTATCTTCAATCATGGTTTAGTCTCTTTTGCTGCTGCTTCTTCCGGCATTTGGGCGTGGCGCCGTTACCACACCCTCGGGCGTGGATACCAACCCCCTCAATCTGGATCCCCTGGTGCGCCAGGCTTTCGAGCGCTTCTACATCCTCGACTACGATGGTGCGCTGTCGCGCTTTGAAAAGGTGCAGGAGCAGAACCCCGACAACCCGCTGGCCGTCGACTATGTGCTGGACGCGGTCATCTTCCGCGAACTCTATCGCCTCGATCTGCTCGATACCACCTTCTATGCCCATGACGGGTTTCTCAGCGGCAAGCACGCCGTGGCCCGCGACCCCGCCGTCGCCGAACGAGTTAACTCCTTGTTTGCAAAGGCAATGGAGCTTTCCGACCAGCAGCTGAGCAAGAACCCGGAGGATGTCGACGCGCTCTTTGCCCGAGGCTGGGCGCGCAGCCTGCACGCGGTTTACATCGGGCTGATCGAACGGAGCTTCGTTTCCGCCCTCCACGTTGCTTTGCAAGCCCGCAGCGACAACGAGAAGGTCCTGCGGCTCGATCCGCGGTATATCGACGCCAAGCTGGTGCTCGGCGTCCACCAATATGTCACCGGAAGTTTGCCTTTTGGGCTCAAGATCCTCGCCGGCGCAGCCGGCATCACAGGATCTAAATCAAAGGGAATAGAAGACTTACGAGACGCTGGGGCGCACGGCGTGATCACCTCCGTCGAGGCCCGGACGGCGCTCGGGCTTATTCCTTCGCCGGGAGGCAAAGTATGAGGATGCGATTGCCGTCACCCGGTCGCTGACCGAGGAATATCCCGCGGGATTTCCTCTTCCGGCTGGAACTGGCTAACCTGACCAAGGATGCCGGCCAGGGCAAAGAGGCCATAGCCGAATACCAGCAGCTCCTCGAGCAAGCGAAAAAGCCAGGGTATTTCCCCTCCGCCCATCTGGAACTTGCCTGGTTTGGTCTCGCCGACACCCTGCAGGGGCAGAAGAACTATGCCGAGGCCGCTGAGGCCTACAACCAGGCCACCTCTCAGCCGACCATCAGCGTGGATCTCAAGAGCCGCTGCGACCTTAATTCAGGCAAGATGTATGATCTTTTGAATGAGCGAGATATGGCGTTGAAGCAGTACCAGGTCGTGCTCCGCCAGGACGGCGACTCGGCGCAGGCGGATTCTGCCCGGAAGTACTTGAAATCTCCGTTTACTGTGCGCTAGGCGTTGAATGGTCTATGGAGGTGTCAAATGGCTTCCTATTGTGCCTGCCTGTGGGGCATCGCTCCCCGGTGGAGCCCGCTTTTGCTCAGCCTGCGGCAAGGCCGTTACTGAACCGGGGGCAGTTGGCTTCCCCGGAGCTGCCCGCGGCACCGATCCGACCCGGCCTCGTGCCGGGAGGAAGCTGGCCGGCGTGTGCCAGGGTCTCGCCAACCAATACGGTTGGGACGTGACCTTGACCCGAGTCATCGCCGTATTGCTGGCGGTGCTGGTCTTCCCGGTCGGGCTTCTGGCCTACGGCATGTTTTGGTTGATCATGCCCGAGGAGCCTCTTGTCCGTCCCATCGGCAACAACATTTGGATACAGTGACTTAGGTCACGCGAGGCCTCCTGCTTTTGAAATACGAGCCCGGTTTTCCGACCGTCCCTTCCACTATCCCAAAGGCAAATCGGCATTGCATTGTGAGAACGTTTCTCTCCCTTACCTGGCGGAAAAGTATGGTACCCCCCTGTATGTCTATTCCGCAGGGCAAATACTCGATCGATATCGGCTTTTCTCCAATGCGTTTGCTCATCGCGATCACCTCATTTGCTATTCAGTAAAGGCAAACTCCAATCTTTCTATCCTCAAGCTGCTTGCCAGTCAGGGTTCGGGATTCGATATCGTTTCCGGCGGAGAGCTGTTGCGCATCCTCGAGGTGAATAAGAAGGCCGCCCGGCGAGTGGTGTTCTCGGGTGTGGGCAAGACAGCGGCGGAGATCGATCTGGCTCTTGCCGCCGGCATTTTGATCTTCAATGTCGAGAGTGAATCGGAAGTGGCGTTGCTTGCCGAGCGGGCGCGCAAGCGGCGCGTCCGGGCCCGGGTCGCCTTGCGCGTCAACCCTGACGTCTTTGCCGAGACCCATCCTTATATATCCACCGGCCTGCGCGAGCACAAATTCGGAATCGACATCAAGGCTGCCCGTTCGGTTTACCAGGAAGTGAAGCGATCGCGCTACCTGGACCCGGTTGGGATCAGCGTGCACATCGGGTCCCAGATCCAGACCGCCGAGCCCTTCGGGGCCGCGCTTGAGGCAGTAGCCGCACTCATCCGCGAGCTTGAAGGCGACGGCATACAGATCAAGTTCGTCGATGCCGGGGGCGGCCTGGGCATCGACTACCCGGGCGCTTCCACCTTCGATCCAGCAGCCGAAATGGAAAAATATGCGGCCGCGGTCGAGCGCGCTCTGACCGGGCTTGAGGTACGGCTGCTGCTCGAGCCCGGCCGCTTCCTGGTCGCCCAGGCAGGGGCTCTGCTGGCCAGGGTTCTCAACGTCAAGCGCAATGGGAGCAAGACTTTCGTAATCACCGATGCGGGGATGAACGACCTCATCCGGCCGGCGCTCTACCAGGCCTACCACGAGATTCTGCCGGTCGTCCGTGATCCGCGAGCCGAACCAGCGGTGGTCGACATTGTCGGCCCGGTTTGCGAGACCGGCGACTTCTTCGCCCGGGACCGGGAGATGGCAGAGGTCAAGGAAGGGGACCTGGTGGCGATTCTGGATGCCGGCGCTTACGGCATGTCGCTGAGCTCAAACTACAACTCCCGGCCCCGGCCAGCCGAGGTCCTGGTCGAAGGGAAGCGAGCCCGGTTGATCCGCCGGAGGGAAACAATCCGTGACCTGGTAGGACCGGAGACCCGGCTGCTCTAGCCTGGTACGGCGGGTGCGAAACCGACAAAGAAACAGCAGGTCCCTCCACTACGCTACGCTCCGGTCGGAATGACAATTTATTGGGAACGCCAGTAAGGAGTTCCTCCCACAGAATTGTCATCCCGACCGGAGCGGAGCGTAGTGGAGGGACCGGCTGTTCTTCCGCAGGGATCTGCGGTTCAGCGGACCTCTCGTGGAGATGTTTTCGACCGAGCGTAGTTCACCCAAAGCAAAAGGCCCGGGCAGTTGCCCGGGCCTTCTCCATCACCTGCAGCGAAACATCTACTGCGAAAGGGAATGAACCGAGGCCAGTGTATTTTCTGCCGGCTCGGCCGACTGCGCCTGGGTCGTTAGTTCCTCTGGTTGAGCCGAAGAGCCGCTCCGAGAGGGTACGGCCGATGGCCGGATCTTGCGTGTGGTTGGGCCCAAGTCCCAAACTAATCAGGGCTCGACTGTCGGGAGTTAGCTTGGTCTGCCAGCCGTGGTCGGACTGATATTGCCGCATCGCCACCTGGGTTTGTGCGTCCCATTGTCCGGTGGGTGTGCCTGTCAGGTATTTCTGGCGAATCAACGCAGTTTGAATCTCAGCCGCCCGACCGGAGTCGATGGCCCGCTGACCGTGGATCCGGCTCACTTCTTTCCTCTTGCCCTTTTTAGAGGAGGTCACCCTGGAATGACCGGATGTTGGTGCGCGATGAGTTCGGCTGCCAAATGCTGGAGTGATAGCCAGTGTGCAAAGCAACAGTAAAGCCTGGCTTGCTCGAAAAGAGGGCATGCTTACCTCGACTAGGGGATTTCTTGCTTCTCGACACACTAAAAGAAGAGCGGCAAGATTGCAAACAAAACAGCACCGGCGGCCCTATTTTTCCCGCCGCCGGTAACCATTACCAGGTAAAATGTCCAACTTTACCGGATGAAGGTCCTGCACCTATTACTTTATGGTTAGATGCGTGACCCATCCGGGCAAAATGTTCTAGGGCAGAGTTCCTCCAAGGTAAGTCCCGCCGGCCGTCGGGTTTCGCGAATCGACCACCCGGAAGCCCACATCCTGGCCCGCCTTCAAAGCCGAAACCAGGGACTGGAACTGTTCAATGCTGGTTACCGGCTGGCGGTTGATTTCCGTGATGACCAGGCCAGCCGCTAATCCGGACTCGTCGGCGAAGGAACCCGGCTTCACCTGGGTGACCAGAACACCATGGATCCCCTTGCTGGCCAAAGGCCCAGGCACGGCTTCCACGGTGATTCCGAGCTTGCCCTCGGAGGCGTTGGGCGCGCTTTCCGGCCCGTTCTCTCCATTTTGGGAGGTGGGTTGCGCCGCGTAAAGCTTCGCCCGGTCCGCAATGGTCAGGTTGGCGTTCAAGTCTGGCCGGCGCGAACATAGCCCAGATGGACTGTGGTCCCCGGTTTACGAGCCGCAATGTCCGTCACCAGGGCGTCCCCATCCTTAATAGGCTTGCCATCCACCGTAGTAATAATGTCGCCCGCCTTCATTCCCGCCTGGTCGGCAGGTCCATGCGGGGTCACGTGATTGACCAGAACTCCGCTCTTGAAGCCGTAGACGCGTTGTACCGCCGGGTTCAGGCTGGCCTGGAACTGAACCCCGATGGAACCCCGGATGACCTTGTGCTCCGGTCCAATCAGATCGTTATAGACGCCGATGACGGTGTTGGAGGGCATGGCAAAGCCAATCCCCTCATAACCCGCAGATTGGGTCAGGATCGCCGTATTGACCCCAATGACCTGATCGGCCATGTTGACCAGGGGTCCGCCCGAATTGCCCGGGTTGATGGCCGCGTCGGTTTGGATAAAATGCTGGAATTGGCCGGCGGCTCCCTTTTCAATGGTACGGTTCTTGGCCGAGACGATCCCCGCCGTAACCGTTTGCGTGAGTGCGAACGGGCTGCCAATCGCGATGACCCAGTCACCTACCTGGCCGGCGTCGGAATTGCCCATTTTTACCGTGGGCAGAGGCTCGTTGGTGGCGATCTTCACCACCGCCAGATCCGTATCCTTATCTACACCCACTACCTTGCCGGGGCGCCCCTGAAAGCCTTCGGGGTCGGTAGAAAGCTTGACGAAAATCTTGTCCGCCTTCTCCACCACGTGGTTATTGGTGATGATGTAGCCCCGGGGATCCACGATGAAGCCGGAGCCGAGAGACTCGCGCATCTGGTCACCCTGCTCGGGTATGCCGCCGCCCCCTTGCCCGCCGAAGAAGCGGTTGAAGAAATCCTGAAAGTTCTGGTCGGGGCCCTGACCCTACCCTGATCCTGGTCGCCGTCATCGTCACCGCCACCCGGAGGTACGGCGGGCTGCCGCGTGAGGGGTGCGGCGGCGGGAATGCGATCTTCCTGGGGAAGCGTCTCGGTATTGATGTTCACCACAGCCGGCCCGACATCCTTGGCGATCTGGGTGAACGTGGTCGACAGGGTGACCGGATTGGGAATCTTCAGCGGGGTGGCGTCTGAGCTATCGGTTTGCGTTTCGTTTCCGCGAACACCGTGGACAGCAACAGACCCGATCAATATGCCGGCTGAGAGCGTGCCAAGAATCGTAAAGGTTGAAGCGAGACGGCTTGCGCGAAGCCGTTCGAGCAGGGGTTTCATCTGGGTCTAACCTCGTCGGTTGGGAAGCATACAACGGCTGGCGGCTCTAAGAGGATGGCACCACTGTGTGCTTTCACTAGTATAGCCAAAAGCCGGTGATTGGGACGGGGCGTGTTGTAGCGATTGGTGCCGCAGCAACAATTATATAGACGCGGCTTGATCCGCTATCGGTCACAGAATCGGACCGATTCGCCGGGCAACCACCAGCTGTCACCTATATATAAAGGATAGAGGCCGTTGGAGTTATCTTTGTAACGTTACGACTGGTGCACCACGGTACTTAACCAGGCCCTGCTGCCTGGTACACGATCCGCCCGTCGACCACCGTCTCGCAGGACACGCGTCTTGAGAATCTCGGGCGCGGGAATCCGGCGTCAGATCGCGGTCAAGAACGATGAAGTCGGCGACGTATCCTGGAACCAGTCTACCTTTAAGCTTTCGCAAAACTCCGCATACGCGGAGCCTTGGGTATAGGCGAAGAGCACCTGGCCAATGGTCAGCCTGTCTTGCAGGAAAGTAGCTGCTGGTGCCGGCTTCGTTGCTGCGGGTTACCCCGGCATAGATTCCGCGAAACGGCGTAATGGGTTCCACCGGGTAATCCGTGCCCGAAAGCCAGCGGTACGCCGGCATCCAGGAACGCCTTCCACCGTAGGCGTATGCGTGGCCCGTTGCGGGCCGAGCCGCGCCGCCGCCCAGTTCATGTCCGTAAGCAAGATGGCTGGGCTGCATGGAGGCGATGACACCCAACGCCTTATAGCGCGGAATGTCCTCCGGCTCGACCACCTGGGAGTGTTCGATGCGATCGCGCATTGCCGGCGATATGTGCCGGCGAAGGCGTTGAGAGCCATCTCCACTGCCCGGTCGCCAATGGCGTGAAAGCCGATCTGAAATCCGGCGGCGGCACGCTCTTTGGTCATGGCATCGAGCTGGGCCTGGTCGTAACGCGGAAGCCCGCTGTTGCCGGGGTCGTCGGCATAGGGCAGACAGCAAAGCGGCGGTTCGCGAGCCTAGGGATCCATCCATGAAGCCCTTCAACATACCGGTGTGCAGCCAGCGGTCGTCGGCCGGTTGCGCGGCGCGGTGGGCCTCGAGGAGCTTGACCGGGTCGTCGAACCGCAACCACTCCGTGATCCGCACCGTCAGCCGGCCTTCGCGCTCCAGTTCCTGATAGACCAGGAAATCATCCCAGTCCGGAGTTGTCCTGGACCGAAGTCACGCCATGGGCGGCCGCATCGTCGAGCGCCAACAGGAGCGCCCGCCTGCGCAGCTCGGGTGTGGGGGGGGGAATATGCTGCTGAATGAGATCCAGGGCATGGTGCTTCGCGCACAATTCCGGTTAAGATCGCCGTGCGGCATCGTGGTCAAATTGGCTCCCCGGCGGATTCGGGGTTTGCCGATCGTCACTCCTGACAAGGCGAGCGCAGCCGAGTTGGCGACGGCAATATGCCCGTCCACCCGGACAAAGAATGCCGGGTGCCCGCCGGAGACGCGAATCAAGATCCTGCCGGGTGGGCAGCGTCTGGTCGGCCCACAGCGTATGGTCCCAACCGCCGCCCAGGAGCCACTGTCCGGGCAGTGCGGCTGAGGCTGCGGCGCTCACCCGGTTGAGCATCTCGGCCAGGGAAGTGCAGCCGGTCAGATCGACGCGCGAACTTGGTTTGCCCCGCATAGGCCAGGTGAACATGAGCATCGTTGAAGCCCGGCATCACAAAGGCGCCCTTCAGATCGAAGAGCTTGGTCCTCAGGCTGCTTTTGCCGCAAAATCGTCACATCGTCTCCGACGGCGACGATCTGATGCGGCCCGACCGCGATGGCGGTGGCCCGCTTTGCGCCGGCGTCGGCCAGACCCACACCGGTGAGGATGTTACCGTGGTAATAGATCGCGACCACCGGAGACGGCGGCGCCGCGGGGAGAGTAGCCATCGCCGTCAGGCAGCAAAGGCCCAGGCTACAAGCGGCTGAGCGAGGTCATGCGTTTGCGCCGCCGTTTGAGCTACTGATCCAAGGCCAGCAGAAGCAGAAGAAGAATGCGCTTGAGCGCCAGCTCACGGCCGCTGGCGTCATACCACTCGCCGCGGGTATGGATTCCGCCGCCATCTCCGCCCGCGCCGATGCTGAGCGCCGGGATACCCAGGGACAACGGGATGTTGGCGTCGGTCGAGGCCACGCGCTGCTCGGTGCGAATCCCCAGGTGCCGGTCCACGGCATGCAGGGCCTCGAGCAGCGGGGAATTATCGTCCAGCCGTCCGGCCGGGCGGTCACCAATGCGCTCGATCAGGAACTGCACCGGTCCAATCCCGACTCCGTTCCTTTATTGCCGGCTGTCCGCGCATTGGCCATCAGCACCGCATCTTCCACCGCGCGATGCAGTTCCACTTCCAGCCGCACCAGCTGCTCCGCTTCCAGACTGCGCAAGTCAAAGCGAGCGGTGGCAAATTCGGGAATCGAGTTTACCGAGCTGCCGCCTTCAATGGTGCCGATGTTCAGCGTGGTGCGCGGCGAGGCCGGCAAAGCAACTTCACTCATGGCCGCGATCGCCCGGCTCAGCACCACAATCGGATTGGGAGTGCCGGCATCCGTCCAGGAATGGCCGCCCGGACCCTTCATGGTGACCAGGTAGCGGCGGCTGCCGAGTCCCTGGGTGACCACCACCTCGCAGCCGGCGCCGTCCAGCACCACATTGGCGCCAATTCTCTCCCCCCACGGAGAAGCTCCATAGAGGTAGCGCATGCCGCGCAGGTCGCCTTCGCCTTCCTCGCCCACATTGCCGGCAAAGAGCAGGTCACAGGGAAGCTCGATCCCGCAGCTCTCGAGCGCGGCCGCCATGGCCAGAATGCCGGCTACCCCGGCGCCGTTATCGCATGCCCCCGGCGCCTCCAGGCGATTGTGCTCCACCAGCGGGGCAATGGGAGTGTGGAGGGGAAATACCGTGTCGATATGGGCCGACAGCATCACGCATCGCTGGCCGGCCCCCGACCGATTGCCCGGATAACAACCAAGTACATTACCCTCGGAGTCGATCTCAACCTGCTCCAGCTTGAGTTCGCGGAAGCGTTCGGCCAACCACTCTGCGCGCTTGCCCTCGCCGAATGGAGGCGCCGCGATCGATACCAGTTCCTGCTGCCACTGCATCATCCTGCGATCGTGCAGGTGGAACCACTGGAATGCCGCATGAACGCGCGGCAGCGAAGCCAGTTGGCCGATGCGGGAAAAAGCTGAGTGGGTGAGGGAGCCGGGCATACCAGATTCCTCAGAGTAGCACCCTCTCTGCCGGTCAATGATTGAGGTAATCCACGTTGACCAGGAACAGCCCTCGTGCCGGTGCGGTCGGTCCTGCTCGCTCGCGGGAGCGGGATTCGAGAATCGCCGGAATTTCTGTCTCGTCCAGATTTCCTCGTCCCACTTCGAGAAAGGTTCCCACCAGGTTCCGCACCATGTGATGAAGAAAGCCGTTTCCCCGCACGCGATAGAGAAGCAGCTGGGGTTCCTGAATCCACTGCGAAGCATGCGAGACAGCGCACGTTGCCGCGCGAATCGGAGTCGCTGGCGGCAAAGGAGGTGAAGTCATGCTCGCCCAAAACCCTGGCGGCCGCGCGCTGCATAGCATCCACATCCAGCGGTGCATTCAATGCATAGACATAACGTGCTTGCCAGGGCGGACAAATCTCTCCGCGAAAAATTTTGTATTCATAGGTTTTTGCCTGCGCGCTGTGCCGCGCATGGAAATCGCTCGCCGACCCGGGCGGCGCTGAGCACGCGGATAGAAGCCGGCAGAGTGCGGTTGAGCGCGCGGGCAAGATTCGCCTCGGGAATCGGTGCCGCCAGCGCAAACGATGCCACCTGGCCCAGCGCGTGCACGCCGGCGTCGGTGCGGCCTGAGCCCTGGGGCAGCACGTCTTCGCCGGTGATCCGGGCCAGGGCATCGCGCAATTCGCCCTGCACCGTCACCCGGTCGGGTTGCACCTGCCAGCCGTGGAATTCGGTACCGTCATAGGCCAGCACCAGCTTCCACATACAACGCTTCAGTCTGCATTGGGAATTTCCGGCTGCCCAGCTCGCCGGCAGGGAATATCGCAACCGGCGCTGCGATATACTCGCCCCAAGACAGGCAGCGCGGCAAATCCATGGAACGAATCGCTGACCAGGAGCGTAATTGGTTTAACCAGAAAGCGGTGGCTGACACCGGCGAGCGAAAACTAGAGTCATCGGGCGATCATGCCGCATCTGCCATGCTAGCTCCTAAATATTTAGACAGAACGGCGAGGGCCTGAGGCCCGAACCCCGAGATTTTGACCTCACGATGAAAAATTCAGAATCCCGTCGCAATTCCTATGGCCTTCCCAAGCTGCTTTCGAGGTGGTCTCGCCAGCACGGAAGGCGGTTGTTTCTCAAGCTGCAAGCGATCCGTGGCCATCGTGTCGGTGCTGAGCGCGTATGTGCCGGTGCCGGCAATGGCACAGCAAGCCAGCCGGCTGGCTCCGCTGCTCCGCCGGCCCCGGGTCTTCCGCCGGCGCCCCAGCCCAATTACACCCAGCCGCTGTTCATGCGGCCGGGCGACAGGGACTTCACCAGGCCCGCACAAGGTTTTTCCCAACTTCCTCAAGACCTGGGAACCCATCACGGTAGCGGCGCCGGTGACGACCAATTCCCAGCGTCTGGATGCGCTGGTGCACAATGGCAAGATTTATCTGAGCCTGGCGGACGCCATCGTTCTCGGCCTGGAGAACAACTACGATATCGCCATCCAGCGCTACAACCTCGACATTGCGGACACCGAGCTGCTGCGGGCCCGGGCCGGCTCCAATCTTCTAGGCGTCAGCAGCCGGCCTGGTGCAGGGTACGCTTGAACGGGGCACCGACTACTTCGAACTCGCTCAGTTCCGGCGGTGGTCCGGGCGGCACATCGACTGCGGTTGGGGGCGCCGGCTGCCGGTGCCGGAGGCATCGTGGTCACCACCAACGGCACAGGTCCTACAGCCGGAGGTCATGGATCCTGTCCTCACGGGAACCATGCAGCTCGAACGGACAACCACGCCCGGAGCCGACGCCTTTCGCCAGCGGCGCTCCGACCCTGAATCAGAACCCGAACACACTACAATTTCAATTACAACCAGGGTTTCATCACCGGCACCCAGCTCCAGGTCGGCTTTAACAACAGCCGCATCACCAACGACAGCATCTTTAATGCGTACAGTCCGGAGTTACAGTCGACCTTTCGGGCAACCGTGACCCAACACCTGCTCAATGGTTTTGGTCCGGGCATCAACGGCCGCTTCATCCTCGAAGCCAAGAACAACCGCCGTATCACTGACTCCGCGTTTCGCCAGCAGATTCTTTACACCATCAACCAGATTGAGAACATTTACTGGGTTTTGGTGAGCGACTACGAAGATGTGCAGGCCAAGCAGCGTGCTCTGGAGCAGTCCACCCGGCTGGCTTCGGACAATCGCAAACAATTGCAGATCGGCACCCTTGCCCCGCTGGACGTTCTGAATGCCGATAACCAGGTGTCTACCGATACCCAGGCGCTGATCACGTCACAGACCAGCCTTGAGTATCAGCAACTGATCATGAAACAAGCGATCAGCCGCAATTTGAGCGATCCGGTTTTGTCGAGCGCCCCGGTCATTCCCACGGATCGCGTTTCGCTGCTCGAGATGCCGGAAGAGCGGACGCCGGTAGAGGAGCTGGTGCAAAAGGCGTACTGCCAATCGTCCCGAGATCGAGCAGAAAATTCTGAATCTGCGGAACGATGAAATCACGCTCAGAGCGACCAAGAATAATCTTGTTGCCGACAGTAGACTTGTACGGATTCTATGGTGCCGCTGGGTCTGGGCGGCTCGAAGAGTCCCTTTTGCTCGACTGAATTTTTCGGCCCTGCGGCTTGCAATGTTCCTACCGTGGGCTACGGCACGGTATTCACCAACCTCTTCAACAGCTCCGGCCCGGATAAGGGAGCTGGCGTCAACGTGAGTATTCCGCTGCGTAATCGTACCGCGCAGTCGCTGCAGGCTCGCGCCCTGCTCGAATATCGCCAGGCGGAAATGCGGCTGCAGCAGCTCTATATTCAGGTGCGCATCCAGGTCATCAATGGGCAGTATGCGCTGACCAACGACCGCGCCGCGGTGCAAGCGGCGCTGGCTGCCCGCGAGTACAACTTCCAGTCCTTCCAGGCGGAAGTGAAAAAGCTGAGGTTGGGCGCATCGACGACCGCGAACGTGTTGCAGCAGGAACGCAATCTCGCCACGGCCGAGAACAATGTCATTTCCACTGAGGCCACGTATGCCAAAGATCGCGCCTCGCTGGAACAACTCTTGGCGGAGACCTTGGATCAGTATGGGATTCAGCTCTCCGATGCGGTCAAGCGGCACGGTAACCAAGGAACCGGTCATTCCCGGGCTGGAACCGGCAAAGGCTGCACCGGAAGCGAATCGTGCCCGGCCAGCAGCAGCAACTGCAGCATACGGAGCAGATGCCCCCGCTGCCGGTGATGCCGCCGCAGCCCAAGCTGACTCCGCAAGAGGAGCAGAACCTGCCGCCGGCGGCCCCGCCGCCACAGTAATTGTTGCCTATGGATCCTATCTGGCACATTAGTGGTGTCAGATAGGAATCGAACACAGATCCCTCACCGCTGCCCTCGGGATGACAAAGGAGGGCGGCGTTCATCAGCATGATGGGTCAAGACAGCAGGTCCCTCCACTACGCTACGCTCCGGTCGGGATGACAATTCTTCTTGGGTACCACACCCCGGCTTCCAAGATGAATTGTCATCCCGACCGGAGCGCAGCGTAGTGGAGGGACCTGCTGTTTTCTTCTTTAGACCACAAGTGCCAAGGGCCCCTTAGGTTCCAAACGAAAGGCCCATGGACTGGGCAACGCCCTGGATATATTCGCGGCCCTTGGTGTACTCCTCTTCGCTGTGCAGATGCTCCAACATCAGCGGAGCATCCGTTCCCAATTGCGATAGTTCCTGCAAATAGGTTTTGTAGTCGATCAAGCCGGTTCCGGGAACGACTTCCTGGATGTACACCTGGACACCCGGACCCCACTTGAGATCCTTGGCGTGGCAGGATTTAATCCACGGACCCAGCTTGCGAAAACATTCCCGTATCCCTTCGCTGTTGTTGTACAAGCGAACCGGGCTGTTCATGGTGTTGCACACATCCAGATGGACGCCAAACGCCTTCCGGTCCACAGCCTTGACCAGCCTCACGTATTCGTCCGGAGCAGTGGGAAAACTCCAGGGCATCATTTCAATGCTGAAAAACGTGCGCTGGGGCTTAACGGCATCAATGAGCTTGCGGCAGTTTTCGACCGTGGCGTCCACAAACTCCTGGCTCAGATTTTTGGGGTTTTCTCCGTACCAGACATTCGGGATCATACGAACCGGCGATGTCGACACAATTGCGCGCACCCAGCAACTCGGCCAGGGCAAGCTTCTCGGTGACGTAAGTCATGTTATCTTCGGCGTTTTTCAGGGTCTGGATCGAGCATGTTCTTCCACGCTCCCACTTCCGCAATCACCACATCCTGGCGCGCGAACTCCTTCACCAGTCCCGCGATGCGATCCTTGTCGGTTACAGAAAGGTCGCTCGGAGCATAGGCCGCGCGATAGCCAAGATCACGATGCGCTTTGGCCAGCACGGCCGGATCATCCGATTTCACGAAAATCGGGCCGCCCAGCCGCATCGGTTTCGCCGACGCCGCCATGCCCGGCAGGCCATCGAACCGGCGGCGAGGACCCCTGTCCTGGCCAGGAATTCCCGTCTGCGAAGTGCTTCTCATCGGTAACATGACTAACGTTCCGTGACCTGCTCCAGCAGGGCAAAGAACTCAGGAAAGGAAATGGCCGCCGCATCCGCCCCGAGGATCAGCGTATCTCCCTCGCGCGCGCAGGGCGGCCACCGCGAAAGCCATGGCGATGCGATGATCCCCATCCGAATCGACCACCGCGCCGTGCAGCTGCTGGCCCCCCGGCACATCGAGGCCGTCCTCGAACTCCTCCACTTCGGCGCCCATCGCGCGCAGATTTCTCGCCACCAGCGCAATGCGATCACTCTCCTTCACCCGCAGCTCGCGCGCATCGCGAATGCGGATGCCCCCACGGGTGTACGGCGCAATCGCCGCCAGCACCGGCAGCTCATCGATCAACTGCGCCGCCAGCGCTCCACGGATCTCCGTACTGCCCAGGCCTTGTGGGGGCGCGGTCAGCTGCACGCTGCCGATCAGCTCACCCTGGTTCTCTTCCAGGTTCAGCACGTGGATCTTCGCGCCCAGGGCGGTCAACACATCGAGCAGCGTCGCCCGGGTGGGATTCATGCCCAGCTGGTCAAACACCAGGCTCGATTCCGGGAAGAGCGCAGCCGCGCACAGGAAGAAAGCGGCCGAAGACATGTCTCCCGGCACCGTGGCTTCGATGCCATGCAGCTTTTGCCCGCCGGCGATCGTAACCGAATCGATGGTTCGCTGAATCTCGGCCCCGAAAGCGCGCAACGCCAGTTCACCATGGTCGCGCGTGCGCACCGCCTCGCTCACCGTGGTCGTGCCCTCGGCCTGCAATCCGGCAAAAAGCAATGCGGTCTTCACCTGCGCGCTGGGCACCGGCGTCCGGTACTCGATCCCATGCAGCTTCGCGCCCTCGATCTCAACCGGCGCATGACCATCGGTCAGAGCTGATCGACCGCGCCCATCTCCAGCAGCGGCTTCCTCACCCGCTCCATGGGTCTGCGGTTCAGCGAGGCGTCTCCCTCGAGAGTGAACGCGCCCGCCTGCGCGGCCAGCAATCCTGACAGCATGCGCATGGTGGAGCCGGAGTTGCCGCAGTCCAGCACCGCGCCCGGCGGGGTCAACCTGCCGGCGCAGCCCTCGACCTCGACCGTATCTCCTGAGCGGGTCACTCGGGCGCCCAGTTGCCGCACACAGTCCAGACTGCTGGCGCAATCCGCGCCGGTTGAAAAATTCTGAAAGCGGCTGCCGCCTTCCGCCAGCGCCGCCAGCAGGGCGTACCGGTGGGAGATGCTCTTGTCGCCAGGCAGCCGCAGGGTGCCGAGCAGGTTGCGTGCCGGATGAATAGTTCGTTCGTGTCGTCAGGGTGTCAGCCAATGTTGAAACTCCAACGCTTATCCTAACCCGGGCCGGGCAGGACCTTCAGCACAATGACGGTTTCGTCGTCGAAGCGCTCGACCCCACCCTGGAAGGCGGAGAGTTCCTTGTAGATCGCGTCCACCATCCCCTCGGCCGAATTTTTGAGTTGGCTGGTGACCAGCGCGGTCAGCCGCTCGTCGCCGAACATCTCTTCCTTGTCGTTGACCGCATCCACAATGCCGTCGCTGAAAAAGACGATCGCGTCGCCGGGGCGGGTGGAGAGGGTGAATTCCTCGTAGCTGACGTCCTTGAACATGCCCAGCGGAAATCCCTCGGCCTGCACCGTTTCCACCTGTCCTGCGCGGCAGAAGAGCGGCTGCACCGCGCCCGCATTGGCGATCTGCAGCGTCTGCTTCTCATCGTTCCAGACCGCGAACACCATGGTTACGTATTGCGAATCCATCTTTCGTTCCTGCAGCGAGTCGTTGAGCTGTTTCAACATGGCGGCAGGAGAAAGGGCCTGGCTGGTGGCCGCGCGCATGATGCCGCTGATCAGCGCCGCATACAAGCGCGGCGGGCGCCGCCTTGCCGCTGACATCGCCCATCGCGATGCCGATGCATTGGTCGTCATAAGGCAGAAAGTCGTAGAGGTCTCCACCGATGGTGCGCGCGGGCAGAAATCTGGTGGCAAACTCGGCGTGCGGCTTACGCGGCGGCTTGGGAGGCAGCAGGCGCAACTGTACCTCGCGCGCCATATCGAGATCGTGCTCCAGCCGCTGTTCCTGCTGCGTCACCCGCTGGTACAGCCGGGCATTCTCGATGGCCACGGCAATCTGCGATGCCAGCGTTACCAGGGTGCGCTGGTGATCGTCGTTGAAGTAGTTGACCCGCACATGCTCCAGGTCGAGTACGCCGATCACCTTGCCCTTGTAGAGCAGCGGCACCGCCATCTCTGAGCGGGTCTCCGGGTTCACCATGTAGTAGCGCGCATCTTTGCGCACGTCCCCGGTGTAGATCAGCCGGCGCTCGCGTACCGCGGTCCCCACCAGGCCGCGATCCAGCGGGACCTTCTCCGACGGCGACGACCGGGTGGCCAAAGCGCACGGCATACTGGATCTCCAGCACCTGCTCCCGCTCGTTCACCAGCAGAATGCTGAACATCTGGTAATCGATGAGCCGCCGCAGGAGCTCCCCGATGCGCTCCAGCAGGGGATCGAGATCGAGAATCGAGGTTACCTCGCGGGAGATTTCGTTGAGCACCGCAAGCGTCTGCGCCTGCCGGGCCACGCGGGTGTAGAGGCGTGCATTCTCGATTGCCTGGGCCACGCGGGAGGCGGTCAGCTCCAGCAAACGCAGGTGTTCCGGCTGGAAATAGCCGACCTGCTCGGATTGAAGGTCGATCACGCCAATGACGCGGTTCTTCACGATCAGCGGCACGGCCAGTTCCGAGCGGACATCGGGATTGGCGCTGATGTAGTTCGCGTCGCTGCTGCACATCCTGCAGCAGGATGGATTCGCGCTGCTCGGCGGCCCGGCCGACGACTCCCTGGCCCACGCGGATCTTCAAGCGCTCGGCTTCCGGCGTATGGCCGATTTGGAAGCGCATGCGCAGGTCGTTGGTCCGTTCGTTCAGCAGCAGGATGGCGAAGATCCTGTAGTCGATGACGGCGCGCACCAGGTCCGCGGTGCGATGCAGCAGGGTCTGCAGATCGAGGGTGGTATTCAGGGCGTTCGCCAGCCGCATCAGGAATTCGGTCTGCAGCGGATCGATCCTGACTGAGCCGGGCAGCGGGAGAGCTTCTGAGCTGGGACGGTAATCGCCTTCAAACGATTGCGTAGCAACAGCTTGCGCCGGCTTTTTCTCGATGTCGGCGTCGTCTTGGTCGCGGAGGAGGTGTCATACAAATATCGAGTCATCATAGCTGGTCTGCGGCGGTAGGTGAGAAGAACAGCGCTCCCGCGGTTGGATACTGAGGCCGCATAAGATGCGCTTGAGCGTTTGAGAACCCGCCTTCACCGACTGAGTCCCGAAGGGACGGCTGAGAGTAGCCCAGGACGCAGTCCTGGGTACCATGCACATCACGAACGGTCCCGCAAGGGACGGCTGAAGAGTACCCGGGACGGTCAGTCCCGTGCAGTCCGTCCCTCGACTTTCCGAGGACTGCGTCGGCAACCTCAGGCCTGACTATCATGGCGTTTACCACAGGACTGAAAGCCGTCCCTGACGTGCTTACTCGCGCAGTCAACCGTTCAAGACCTGTGCCCGAGGAGCGTTTTCTGTCTCAGGTTCGCTCTGGTACTCGCGCAGGATGGCCACGCTGGCGCTGGCCCCGATCCGGGTGGCGCCCGCCTCCAGCATGGCGCGCGCATCGCTTAAGGTGCGAATGCCTCCGGAAGCTTTGACTCCGCAGCGATTACCCGCCACGCCACGCAGGATGGCAACATCGGCCGCGGTGGCTCCCCCAGTAGAAAAGCCGGTGCTGGTCTTGAGGAAGTCGGCGCCGGCGGCCAGCGCCAGCTCCGACGCGCGCAGCTTCTCTTCCACGCTCAGCAGGCAGGTTTCCAGGATCACCTTGACCACGCGCGCCCGCTTCGTGCGCCACCTCGACCACTCCACGAATATCCTGCTCCACCAGCGCGCTCATGCCAGACTTCAGCAGACCGAGATTCATCACCATGTCCAGCTCGTGCGCGCCCAGCTTAATCAGCGCCAGGGCCTCTTCGCGCTTGGTGGTGGCGAGATTGGCGCCCAGCGGGAAGCCGACGACCACCCCAACGGGAACCCCGCTTCCCGCCATCACCGAGTGCGCCAGCGACACCCACGCAGGGTTGACCATGGCACAGGCAAAGCGGAAGGACGCCGCCTCCTCGCACAGCTTCACCACCTGGTCCCGGGTGGCCTCCGGCTTCAGCAAAGTGTGGTCGAAAACCGCGGCCAGCGCAGGCGCGCTCGCCAGCGCGGCGGTGGCAAATCCGGTGACGTCGAAATATCCAGAGGCGTAATCGGTCTCCGGCTGCAACAGTTTGCTGGTCATGGGTAAGCTCCGGTGGGACTCTATGCCCTTCTGCGGGTAAAGATCAATGGGAATTTGGTGCCTCATCCGGATTAAAAATGCGGATGTCGGGCAGGTTACGAAAGCGTTCCTGGTAATCCATCCCGTAGCCGACGACGAAATGGTTGGGTATGGTGAACGCCACATAGTCGGCGTCGATCTTCTCCAGGCGCCGCGCCGGCTTATCCAGGCAGGTTGCGATCTTCAGGGTCTTGGGTTTGTGCTGCTGCAGCAGTTTGCGCAGAAAAACCAGGGTCAGGCCCGTATCCAGGATGTCTTCGACCAGGATCACGTTTCGCCCCCCGATCGGAGTGTCCAAATCCTTAATCAATCTTACCGCGCCGCTGGTCTTTACCCCCTTGTAGCTGGAGATGGCCACGAAGTCGAACGTGGTCTCGACCGAAATACTCCGTGCCAGGTCGGCGAGAAAGACGGCCGCCCCCTTCAGCACGCCTACCAGCAAAATACTCTCTCCGGCGAAGTCGTGGCTTATCTGCGCGCCGATTTCCGCCACCCGGGCGGCGATCTCCTCGCGCCGGAACAACATGTCGTGCTCGTGCTCTCTCATTGGCTCTGTCATTCTTCCACGGATCCCTGCCAAGAGAAAGCGCCCGGCTATACTGTAAAGACAGACGCACGCATGTATCCCTTCATTCACATCGGACACTTTTCTATTGGCACTTTTGGCCTCTGCCTGTGGTTGGCGTCCGTCTGTGCCTGCTGGACCTTGTATCGCAATTTTCTGCGTTTTGGCGTCGATGCGGACGCCGTCGGCGTAGCGGCCTACACCACGGTGGGCGGCGTGGTCGGGGCCAAACTATGGCATGTACTGGAAGATCCGACCCTGCTCATGCACCAGCCGTTTAGCGGTCCTTTTTGACCGGGCGGGCTTTGCCTGGTTCGGTGGATTGCTGGCTGGCATCGCCGTGCTCTTGTGGCAGGGACGGCAAGCGAAGATCGAGCGGTTTGGGAATGCTTGATCTGGCCGCTCCGGCGGTCTCGGTGGGCTATGGTGTAGGCCGCCTCGGCTGTCTCATCTCCGGCGATGGCGACTATGGCATTCCCACCCATCTGCCCTGGGGCATGAGCTTCCCCAACGGGCTCGTCCCCACCACCCAGAGGGTCCACCCAACGCCAATTTACGAACTGACTGGTTGCTCTGCTGATTGCCGCCTATCTGTGGCGCCGGGGGCGAAATCTGGCGGTAGCTTGCCCGCTCGGCCAGCTCACGGGCGAATACCTGGTGCTGAGTGGCGTGGCGCGCTTCCTGGTGGAGTTCATCCGCATCAATCCCCGCATTTATTGGGGTCATGAGCAACGCCCAGGTCGCCAGCCTGGGCTCGATCGTCGCCGGTATTTTGCTGATGGTCTGGGCCCGGCGGCACAGCGTAACGCCAGGCCGCGGCTGCCGAGTGGTGGGGCAACTGCCCGCAGTGATACCGATCGGAAAGCCGGACGGTATCCTGGGCGGCACTAGTCCCAAAGCTTGTGTACTTGGCGCCAGCAAGCACTCACAGATCTTAAGTTGCCGTTCGTCTTCCCGACCAGAAGAGGAGAACCATGGCTCAATCCGATCAACTCCGCGTCCCCGAACCCGCCCGAACCGACGCCAAATCCTTCGAACTGCTGCGCGTCTGGATCGCGCACCAGGACCAGCACATCAGTATGCGGGTGGGCGTGTGGAAGGAACCCGAAGCCTGGGGGATGATGCTGGCGGACCTGGCCCGCCACATCGCGGCTGCCTTCGAGCAAGCGGAGAAGCGCGACCCAATGGAGATGCTGGCGCGCATCAAAGCGGGTTTTGAAGCAGAGATCGAATCTCCCACCGAGGAGGTCCACGGCGAGCTTGCCGGTTGA
Organism: uncultured Acidobacteriaceae bacterium; assembly: GCA_963757515.1. GTDB lineage: Bacteria > Acidobacteriota > Terriglobia > Terriglobales > Acidobacteriaceae > PALSA-350. The sequence goes on from CAVWRV010000023.1 coordinate 56,618, forward strand.
GACATTGAACGATCAGATCACCATCCGTGGCGCACGAACCCACAACCTGAAGAACATCGACTGCGATCTGACCCACGGCAAGCTTACCGTGGTCTCCGGCGTTTCAGGTTCGGGCAAATCCTCGCTCGCCTTCGACACCATTTACGCGGAAGGGCAGCGCCGCTATGTCGAGTCTCTTTCCGCGTATGCCCGGCAGTTTCTGGAACGGATCGAAAAGCCCGACGTGGACCTGATCGACGGTCTGGCGCCGGCCATTGCCATCAAGCAGAAGAACACCACCCGCAACCCGCGGTCCACTGTGGCCACGGCGACCGAGATTTACGATTACCTGCGTCTGCTCTTCGCGCGCTGCGGCACCGCGCACTGCATCGTTTGCGGCGGAGTGGTCAGGCGCGACACGGTGGATGAGATTGCCGCATCCATCCTGGCCCTGGGCGAGGACACACGGCTCTACGCGTTGTTTCCGGTAAAGCCGCGGGTTGCGGCGGAGCCTGAGGCGGAGCCCAAGCGGCGCAAGAAGGCTGCGGCAAAGCCTGGTCAATCCCGCCCTTCCCAACGATGCATTCAAGGAGCGGCTCACCGAACTGCGCGCGCGCGGATTCAATCGCCTTTACCAGAACGGCAAGATCGTCGAATTCTCCAACCCCGAGTCGCTGCTCGATCTTGACTTCGGCCAGGGCGTCTACGCGCTGGTCGACCGCCTGGTGGTCTCCGCCGAGAACCGGGCCCGGATCGTGGACGCCGCAGAGATCGGCTTCCGCGAGTCAGGGGAAATCGTATTCGAGACGGTTCCGCGGGATGAAGAGACCGAGCCCAGGCGGCTGCGCTTCTCCCAGGCCTTTGAATGCAAACTCTGCCATCGCATCTACCGCGAACCCGAGCCCAGGCTGTTCTCCTTCAACAATCCCTATGGCGCCTGCGAGCGCTGCCAGGGCTTCGGCAACACCATCGATTTCGATCTCAACCTGATCATTCCCGACAAACAGAAGACGCTGAACGAAGGCGCGATCGATCCCTGGACTCGTCCCAAGTATCGCCCCTATCAGTCGGAGCTCCGGAAAGCCGCCATGCAACATGGCATTCCGCTCGACACGCCGTGGAGAGAGCTGACCGCCGAGCAGCAGGCCTTTGTGCTCGATGGCCACGGGTCCTTTCTCGGCGTGCACGGTTTCTTCGCCTATCTCGAGCGCAAGAAATACAAGCTGCACGTGCGCGTGATGCTGAGCAAGTACCGAGGCTACGCTACATGTCCCGACTGCAAAGGAACACGCCTGCGTGCCGAAGCGCGTGCGGTTCGCATCAACGGACAAAATATCTGCGAGGTTGCCGCGCTCACCATCCGCGAGGCCAACCGCTTCTTCGAGGGCCTCACCCTGACCCCGCAACAGCAGGAGATTGCCGGCGGCATCCTGGTCGAGATACAACAGCGGTTACATTTCCTCGACGCCGTCGGCCTGGAGTACATCACCCTCGACCGCCTGGCTTCCACGCTCTCGGGCGGCGAAGCGCAGCGCATCCAGCTGGCGACTTCGCTGGGCTCGCGCCTGGTGGGGGCGCTCTACGTGCTGGACGAACCGTCGATCGGATTGCACAGCCGCGATACCGCCAAGCTGATCCGCATCCTCGAAGAATTGCGCGATCTGGGCAACACCATCCTGGTCGTCGAACACGATCCGGACGTGATTCGCGCCGCCGACTGGCTGGTCGATCTCGGTCCCGGCGCAGGAGAGTTGGGTGGCCGCATCCTGGCCTCGGGCACGGTGGAAGAGGTGGAGAGAAATCCCGACTCGCTGACCGGCCGTTATCTGAGCGGGCAGCTCACCATTCCCATTCCTACCCGGCGGCGTGAGCCGATGCGGGAGAAGCTGGTGTTGCGCGGGGCGCGGATTCACAACCTGAACGGGCTCGACGTCGAGATTCCCATGGGCATGCTGGTCTGCATCACCGGGGTTTCCGGCTCGGGCAAATCGACCCTGGTGCATGACGTGCTCTACCCCGCGGTGTCCCATGCGCTGGGAAAGAACGAAGGCGGCGACCCCTCGCACCTGTACCGCGAGCTCAAAGGAGCGGAGCGGCTGAACGATATCGTTCTCGTCGACCAGGCGCCCATCGGGCGGACGCCGCGTTCCAATCCGGTTACCTACATCAAGGCCTTCGACGCCATCCGGGAGCTCTTTGCAGCCCAGCCTGAGGCCCAGCGCAGGGGATATGCGGCAGGGCACTTCTCCTTCAACGTGCCCGGCGGCCGCTGCGACGTGTGCGAAGGCGACGGTACCGTGACGGTCGAAATGCAGTTCCTGGCCGACGTCGAGTTGCCTTGCGAGGAGTGCAATGGAACCCGCTACAAGTCGAGCGTGCTGGAGATCAAGTACAAGGGGAAGAGCATCCACGACGTGCTCAACCTGACCGTCAAGGAGGCCTTGCGCTTCTTTACCGGGCAGACCAGGATTCTGGAGAAGCTGGCCGTCCTGGACGAAGTAGGACTGGGATACGTGCGCCTGGGCCAGTCGGCGACTACGCTCTCGGGCGGGGAAGCGCAGCGGGTCAAGCTGGCGGCGCACCTTTCTCAGGGACGCAGCGCGGCCGGACGTGCCACCAACGGGGCGGCAAACAAGGCTGGCAGCCGGGTGCTCTACATCCTGGATGAGCCGACCACCGGACTGCATTTTGACGATGTAAGCAAACTGCTGACCGCGTTCAAGCGCCTGATCGACGCCGGCGGCTCACTGGTGGTCATCGAGCACAATCTGGACGTGATCAAGTCGGCGGACTGGGTAATCGACTTGGGCCCGGAAGCGGGTGCGGGTGGCGGCCAGGTGGTGGCCGCGGGAACACCGGAGCAGGTGGCGCAGACGCCTGGCTCGCATACCGGATATTGGCTTGCGCATGCACTGGCGGCGCAAGAGGCGCGGGCGGAGCAATGAGGCTTGTTCACTCGCTTCTGGCCGTGGCATTGTTGCCGGCGGCAGTTGCAGGCACAGAACCAGCTCCCGCCGGGGACCCAGGCGCCGGACAGCTGCAGCCCCGCCAGCCCCAAAGGGAAGCGGCCGAAAGCAAGATAGAGCAGAAGGATTTCGAGGGAGCGCGGCCGCTGCTGGTGAAGTACCTGAGCCAGAACCCAGCCGATGCCCGCGCGCTCTTTGATCTTGGCTATGTCGAGGATGCCGCCAGCCACCAGGATGCGGCTGCCGCCGACTACCGCAAGGCCATTGCCGCCGACCCAAAGCAGTTCGAGGCGCGTCTGGCTCTGGGGCTCCTGCTGGCCCATCAGGGTAAGTACGATGAGGCCCGGGAACAAATCCAGCAGGCGACGCAGCTGACCCCCGAGCCGCCTAACCCCGCCGCCCAAGCCGAAGCCTTCCGGACCTTGGCCAAGCTGGACCGTACCAGCGATCCGACAGCAGCCCGCGATGCGCTGGTGGCCGCCCTCAAACTCAGCCCCGGAGACCCCGGCCGACCTGCTGTTGACGGCCCAAATTGCCGAAGCCAACGACGATACGGAACTGGCCCAGACGGCCTACCAGCGCCTGCTGGCGGCTCACCCGGCGCCCTCCGCCAGCGTAGCGGCTGCGGCGACCGGCGGCCTGGCCCACCTGCTGATCAAGCAGAAGAAGTACGCCGACGCCGAGCCGCTGCTCAAGAGCGCGCTGGCGCGCGATCCTCGTGATCCGGCGCTGAATGCACAATTGGCCACCGCGCTGCTCGGCCCAGGGCAAGAATGACGAGGCGCTGCCGGTGCTTGAGACCTTGCGCCAGTTGGAGCCGGACAATGCTTCTGTCGACCAGATGTTGGCCGACGCCTACGCCCAGGCCGGTCATCCCGAAAAGGCGGACCCAATCTACGCCCGGATGGCGCTCGCCAACCCCGGCAATGAGGATATTCTGGCCGCTCAGGGGCAGAACCTGCTCCGGGAGAGGCTCTATCCCCAGGCTCAGGAGGTTTTTGAGCGGGCGGTCAAGCTGAAACCCGACGACGGAGACGCCTGGAGCGGCCTGGCTTTCGCCGCCTCGGAGAATAAACAGTACCAAGCCACGCTTAAAGCTCTTTCCATGCGAGCAAAATATTTAGCGGAGACTCCAGCTATCTACTTCCTTTGGGCAACCTCGTACGATAACCTGCATCTGTCGAAACAAGCGCAGGAGTACTATCACAAGTTCCTCGCCTCTGCCGACGGTAAATTTCCCGACCAGGAATGGCAGGCCAAGCATCGACTCGTTGCTCTTGGTGGAAGTCACTAACGCAAGACGTTCCGTAAGCCCTCCGAGAGGTGCCCAATGCGGTTCGCGGCCACGACCCTCGTTGTCTCTGCTTTAACCCTAAGCCTTTCTTGTGCCCGCGCCTTCGCGATCGATGACAGAATCCCCGATCCGCAAGCTATGGCTGCGCTCATGGTCAAGGCCGACCAGGCCCAACCGAAAGAACAATGCTTTCTCTATGCGGAGCTGGTGCACCAGATGACTGAGCTCGCCGGGCAGCAAATGAACTCCGGTGATGGTGATCACGCTTCGGCCACCCTGCGGCTGGTGCAGAAATATGCGGAGAAGATCCACATGGGCGTCGCCGAAGACGGCAAAAAAATGAAGAACGCCGAGCAGCTCATGCGCCACACTTCGTTTCGCCTGACCGGTATTCTCAATGCCGCTTCCTATGAGGATCGGGAGATGCTGCAGGCGACCTTGAAACAGCTGGAGCAGGTGCAAACCGAGCTCATGATGCAGGTGTTCAAGAAATAAAGTCTTGAAGCGAACCGTGGCCATCACGGGCGTTTGCCTGCTTCTGCTGCTTGCTCCGTCGTTTGCCCAATCGAAGAAAGATCCCCTAACCCCACAGCAGATCGAGGACGTCCGCGAGGCCGGAGACGAGCCCGTGGAACGAATCAAGCTCTTCGTCGGCTACGTCGACGAGCGGGCCAAGGAAATCCACAGCCTCAGTGCGGATCCCATCGCGCAAAACAAGAACTGTGCGCACGCACAACTTGTTCGATGAGTTTACCCGGCTCTGCGATGAGCTCCAGGACAACATGGACAACTTCAATGAGCAGCACGCTGATTTGCGCAAAGTGCTTAAGGAGATCGAGGACAAGACCGGGGAATGGGCCACTGTCCTGAACGAGCCCAAAGCCAGTGCCCAATACGACTTTGTGCGTAAGACGGCCATCGATTCCAATCAGAGCGCGCATGAGGCGGCCACGCAGATGCTTGCCGACCAGATAAAGTATTTCGCTGAAAAGAAGAAAGAGGAAAAGGAACAGGAGAAGGAAGAACAAAAAAGGTGACCGTTTTCGGCGCCAAGTCCTGCTAGGCTGAATGCGGTGAATTCCGAATTGCACTTGCTGTTTGCAGAAGAGTACCGTGCCCTTCGGCCGCGCGCTCCGATTCCTTCTCTTGAAGTTCGTTTCCGTCGTTTCACCAGCCTGAACACCACCATCCGATTGCGCGAGGGACGGGTACACGTGCACCTATCGGATTTGCTGGAGGGTGCGCCGGAGAGTGTCTTGCGAGCCATCGCCCATATCCTGCTGGCCAAGCTTTACCGCAAGCCGCTGAATGCGGTGCAGACCAGCCGCTATCGCAGGTTTGCTTCGAGCGAAGCGGTGATCCGGCAGACGGAGTTGATTCGCCAGTCGCGTGGCCGCAAGAAGATGCTTGGACCGCAGGGCCAGCACTATGATCTGGACGAGGTTTTTGAGAGCCTGAACCGCAGGTTTTTCCACGGTCTGCTGGGCCGGCCGCTGCTCACCTGGAGCGGGCACATGGCCAAACGCAGCCTGGGCCACTACGACCCGGCGCACAACACCATTGTGGTCAGCCGCGTTTTCGACCGCAAGAACACTCCGCGCTACGCAGTGGAGTATCTGCTCTACCACGAGATGTTGCACTTGAAGCATCCGGTGAAGGTGCGCGGAGGCCGCCGCTGCGTGCATCCCCGCGAGTTCCAGGCCGAAGAACGCCTCTTCCCCGAATGGCACAAAGCCAAGGAATACCTGAAGACGATTTGAGTGCTTGGAAGAGAAACAGCAGGTCCCTCCACTACGCTGCGCTCCGGTCGGGATGACAATTCTGTTGCAGAAGCCACTTCCCGTGCTTCCACAGAATTGTCATCCCGACCGGAGCGCAGCGTAGTGGAGGGACCTGCTGTTTCTCTTTATAAAAACGACTAACCGTGATGGTTACGAATCACCGGTTCGCTAACCGGTCCTTGGTCCTTGCCGCTGAACAAGGCATCGAACAGCAGCAGAATCCCCCCCACCACGATCGCGGAATCGGCAACGTTAAAATCCGGCCAGTGGTAGTGAATGATGTGCACTTCGAGAAAGTCGATGACATAGCCAAACCGCATGCGGTCGTAGGCGTTGCCCAGAGCGCCTCCGAGGATCAGCGCCAGCGCAACGGAAGTAGCGGTCACTCTGCGCCCAAGCTTCAGCAGTGCTGCCAGCACAGCAACGGCTGCCAGCAGAGAAAAAACCAGCAACATCCAGCGCACACGCCCGGGCGAACTCGAGTCATTGAACAAACTGAATGCCGCGCCAGGATTCTCCACATGGCTGATGGCGAAGACATGTGGGATCACCTGCAGATTGTTGCCCAGCTCGATCCGCGTGGCCGCCAGCCATTTCGTAACCCGGTCTGCGGCTACGACGAGCAGCGAAAGCAGCAGCAGCCCTCCCCTGAAATCCTTGATGCTCACGCGCTCTCTTCCGGCGGAACGCCCATCTCATCGAGCGCGGCCGAGCAGCGTTCGCAGACCGTGGGCCAGCGCCAATCTTCACCCACGTGCACGGAGTAATTCCAGCACCGCTCACATTTCGTCCCATCGGCCGGCAGCGTGGTCGCGATGACCTGCGGCGAAGGCCCGGTGCACCTCCACCTGGGACACGTTCAAAAGCTCCTTCAAGCTCCCGTGGTATCTATCCAGAAGAGCACCCAACGCCTCCGGCACTTCCAGCAGCAACTTGGCGTCGAGCGCCTTGCCAATCAGCTTGGCCTTGCGCGCCTCCTCCAGGCTCTTCAGGGCCTCGTCCCGAACCAGGAGCAGCGTCGCCCAGTCACTCATTAGCTCCGCATCGATGGTCGCCGCCAGGCTCTCGGGCGCCGGGAAGAGCTCCAGATGCACGCTGGGCATGCGGTTCCACATCTCCGGCATGTAATGCCAGATCTCGTCCGCGGTAAAGCTGAGCAGCGGCGCCACCAGCCGCACCAGCGCTTCGGCGATCATCCACAAGACCGTCTGCGCCGAACGGCGGGCAGGGTTCTGCGGCGCGAAGGTATAAATTCTGTCTTTGACCGCATCAATGTAGAGCGCGCTCAGTTCGGTGACGGCAAACTCATTCAGCGCGTGGTAAATGCGGTGGAATTCAAAGTCCTCATACCAGCGTAGGACCTTCTCCGTGAGTTCCCGCGTGCGCGTCAGCATGTACCGGTCGAGCGGGGGCATTTGCTCCCAGGCGACCGCATGCTTCTCCGGCTCAAAGCCGTTCAGGTTACTCAACAGAAAGCGAAAGGTGTTGCGCAGCTTACGGTAGGTCTCCGCCACGCGCTGCATCAGGTTTTCGCTGGCGACTACATCTTCCCGGAAGTCGACCGAGGCCACCCACAGCCGGACAATCTCCGCCCCCAGGCGTTGCGCGATGTCCACCGGATCAACCCCGTTGCCCAGGCTCTTGGACATGGCGCGGCCCTGCTCATCGAGGGTCCAGCCGCAGGTTGCCGCCATGCGGTAGGGTGCGGCATCGCGAGTACCGACGGCGCAGAGCAGGGAAGACTGGAACCATCCGCGATGCTGGTCGCCGCCTTCGATATAAAGATCGGCAGGCCAGGGAAGATCCTTTTCCACCCCCAGGACCGCTGCCTGGCTGGCGCCGCTCTCGAACCACACGTCGAGGATATCCATTTCTTTCTTGAACTCGCTGCCGCCGCAAGAAGCGCAGACCGTGCCCGGAGGCAGAATCTCCGCCACATCGCGCACGTACCAGGCATCGGCCCCTTCCGCCGCAAACAGCGCAACTACCTGGCGGTTGACCGCGGGATCGTTCAGCGGACTCCGGCAGCCGGCGCACAGAAACACCGCGATGGGCACCCCCCAGATCCGTTGCCGCGAGATGCACCAGTCGGGACGGGAGGACACCATGTTGGCGATACGCTCCTCGCCCCACTGCAGGGTCCCATTTCACTCGCCCAATCTCCTCGAGAGCGCGCTGGCGGAAGGTGGTCACCGAGCCATCCGCGTGCGTCATGGGCGTTTCCATGTTGATAAACCACTGCTCCGTGGCCCGGAAAATCACCGGCCGATGGCAGCGCCAGCAGTGAGGGTAGGAGTGATACACCTCCTGCCGCCCCATCAGCGCGCCGCGCTCCGCCAGCAGGTTCATGATGGGTTCGTTGGCCTTGAAGACGAAAAGCCCGTCATATTCAGGCAGCCCGCCGCGCAGGTGGCCGCCATCGTCCACGTCGGACAACTGGCGCAATCCATAGCGCGCGCCGGTGGCGAAGTCATCGACCCCGTGCGCGGGCGCAGTATGGACGGCGCCGGTGCCCTGGTCGGTGGTGACGTAGGTAGCCGTCACGCCCAGGATCGACCGGTCGAGAAAAGGATGGGCAAAGGTAACGCGTTCCATCCGCGAGCCGGGAAAGCGGGCGATCTCGTGGGCCCGTTCGAGCCCGCAAGCGGTCCGGGTGGCGGCCGCAAGGGCCTCGGCCACGATGTAAACTTCCCCGTCCTGCTCCAGCGCGACATATTCAAAATCGGGATGGAAAGCGACCGCCAGCGAAGCCGGCAGGGTCCACGGCGTGGTGGTCCAGATGATGGTCGAGACCTGTTTTCCCCTGAGCCGGGCGTCGATCGCCTCCGCAGGGCTGGTAAGCCGATAGCGCACGTAGATGCTGGGGCTGGTGTGCATGTCGTAGTCGATTTCCGCTTCGGCAAGTGCCGTGCGGTCGTGCATGCACCACAGAACCGGCTTCAGGCCCTTGTAGACAAAGCCCTTCTCCAGGAAGCGGATAGAGGGTTTCGATGATTTTGGCCTCATACTCCGGCGTCATGGTGGAGTAGGGGCGTCCCCACCGCCCGAAAATCCCAAGGCGTTGAAACTGGCTCCGCTGCAGGTCGAGATATTTCTGGGCGTACTCGCGGCAGGCGCGGCGTACCGCGATCGCCGGCATTTCCAGCTTCTTGCGGCCCAGTTTCTCGTCGACCTTGATCTCGATGGGCAGGCCATGGCAATCCCAACCGGGAACGTAGGGGGCGTTGAACCCCGCCATGGTCTTCGATTTCACCACAAAATCCTTCAGGCATTTGTTCAGCGCATGGCCGAGGTGGAGCTCCCCATTGGCGTAGGGGGGACCGTCGTGCAGCACGTAGCTGGGAGCATCCTGCCTGACGGCTCGGATCTGCTCATAAATCCCGTCCTGCTGCCAGGCGGCCAGCCGCCGCGGCTCGCTTTGGGGCAAGTTTGCCTTCATCGGGAAGTCGGTGTGGGGCAGGTTCAGTGTCGCCTTGAGTTCGGGCGGAGCCGGCATTGTCTCTCCAGTAACAAAACGAACAAAACTCTATTGTATCTTCGCCGCAAAAGTTGACCATTTGCTTACCTCAAGACTAAAAAAGGTGTCTAATACTTTTTAATGGATCTTCAACGGGTCCAGTCTCCGTATTCTTGGAGAGACAAGCCGGGCGACAGTCGTCCATAATGAGGAGATAGGCGGAGAGAGGCTTACGCGCCCTCTTTTCTCATAAGTTTCTATGGCAAATCAGGTATTGTTACCCCCGGAGCTGGACCAACGCGATCAGCCAAGAGAGCCCAAGCTGCTCGCCGAGATCATCGATGAACCGGCGTGGAAGACGATTGCCGGCAACATTTACGACCTCCTGTATCCCAGGAAGCTCCCTCCGCTCGTACTAACGTCGACGCCGATTCCGGTCATCGACCCGATGAAGGAGAAGCGCAGCTAAGGCCTCCTCCATCATCTCCGTCGCCCTGCACGTGGTCATCATCGGCCTGATCTTCTGGACTTTCCTCGCGGTCAAGAAAGCCGTGACCAAAAAAGACCAGCTGTTGACCAACATCGACGTGCCGCAATACATGCCCATTGCTCCCAAGGGACCGCAGATGGGTGGTGGCGGTGGCGGCGGCTCCCATGACATTCTGCAGGCGCCCAAGGGGCGTTTGCCTAAGTTCGAAGAGCAACCGATCGTCCCGCCGATGGTGATCAAGAACGACCATCCCAAGCTGGCCGTCGACCCTTCGATCATGATGCCCAAGGATATCCAGCTGCCCAACAACAATCTGCCTAACCTGGGAGACCCGCGTACCAGCGTAGTGGGTCCGGCTTCCAACGGCAGCGGCAGCGGAGGGGGAATGGGTACCGGTTCCGGTGGCGGCATCGGCTCGGGCAAAGGCAACGGATACGGTCCGGGTGAAGGTGGCGGTTACGGCGGCGGTCTCTATCATGTGGGTGGTGGTGTTTCTGCCCCCCAGCTGGTGTTTGCGCCGGACCCTGAATTTTCTGACGAAGCCCGCCGGGCGAAGTATCAGGGCGTCTGCGTGGTTTCATTGATCGTAGATGCGCAGGGCAATCCGCAGCGCGTCCAGGTGGTGCGCCACCTGGGCATGGGATTGGACGAGAAGGCAGTCGAAGCGGTGAGGCAATACAAGTTCAAGCCCGCCACCCTGCAGGGAAAACCGGTCCCCGTGGAAGTAAACATCGAAGTAAATTTCCGCATTTACTAAGCTCGGAAAGGGGAAACTGCAGATCTTGAAGGGTACGGGCTTTTAGCCCGTACAGTAAGAGCTGCGAAATGAGTGCGGCTTTAGCCGCTGAAGGCATTGTGTCTGACAGTGCGCCAGTACGACCTCAGGGGCTAAACAGGCTGCGGAAAAGTCCTGGAGGGAGCGAAGTTGTTCCCTCAGTGGCTAAAGCCGCACCTGTTTGCGAATAGTTTACGTACGACCTAAAGGTCGTACCCTTCAAAAACATTGGGTTTTTCCGCAGCCTAAAAAGCCCTTCCATACGGGAGGATTGATGTACGGGCTGAAGCCCGTACCCTTGAAGCAGCGTGAAGTGCACCAACGCCGCCAAGTCCTACAGGAAATCCGGGGTAGCGTAGCGGTTTCCCTTCGGTCCGTCCCTCTATCCCAATGCATCAAAGAGCTTTGCCGGAATCGCCTGCTGACTCGACAGCATCGCCTTCCACGGATCCTTCCTCAGCCGGTCACTCCATTCACCCAATCGCGCAATTAAGAACTTAGGTCGCTCGGCCGACTTGAGTTCTGCCCACTCCAGAGGCAGCGCCGCAGCCATGCCAAGACGAGCCCGGCTGGAGTAGGGGGCAACCGCCGTGGCTTCTCGCTCGTTGCGCAGGTAATCGACAAAAATCTTGTTCGTGCGCGCCGCCTTGGTCATTTTGCTTATGTAGAGCTTGCCATTGTCCTGCTCCATCTGCAGTGTGAACGCATGGGTGAACGCTTTGATCTGCTCCCAGCCAAGCGTGGGCCGGATGGGCGCCACCACATGCAGTCCTTTACCGCCCGTGGTTTTGACGAAGCTCTCGAGGCCCAGTTTCTTCAGCCGCTCCCGCACCTCCAGCGCGCTCTCACAAAGCGTGGGCCAGGATATCGCCTCGTCCGGATCGAGATCGAAGATGATGCGGTCGGGGTGCTCCAGGTCGGCATTGGTCGATCCCCAGGGATGTATCTCGAGCACGTTCATCTGCGCCAGCCCGGCGAGCGATTCCTCACCCTCCACCGTGACGTAGGTCTCTGTGCCTTTGCCCTTCCTGTCGGGAATCTCCACCCCGTCGATTCCGGGCGGCATCCCCGGTCCCAGATGCTTTTGGTAAAAGCATTTCTTTCCCGCCCCGTTGGGGCAGCGCACCAGCGAGAGCGGCCTGCCGGTGACGTGGGGCAGCATATGCGGAGCAACCGCCAGGTAGTAGTCGATCAAGGCCTGCTTGGTGACCCCCGTTTCGGGATCGACAATCTTATCCGGATGAGTCACCGTGAAGCCGAGCTTCTTGGCCGCGGGCTTGTTCACCTTCTTCGGTGCGTACCGCTTTCTGCGCAAGACTAGCATCGGGCACTTCGCGGCGCACTTCTGAGGCATTCTTGTCTTCCCGCAGGCCCTTGAAGCTGGCTTGCCGCACCAGCCAATCGGCCGTCCAGGTGCTGAATTGGACCTCCGCCACCAGCTCGGGCCGCACCCACAGAGCCCCTTTGGCGGCTGCAGCCGGCACCTCGGCGAAGGGATTCCTGGTTTGCCGCATGGCCTCCAGCTGCTGGCGCAGCTTGCGCGAGTTGACCTGGGTGAAACCGGTGCCCGTTCGTCCCGCATAAATCAACTTCTTGTCATCGTAATACCCCAGCACCAGCGCCCCGATGCCCTCAGTTCCATTGGCGGGCTTGGTAAAGCCGCCAATCACAAACTCCTGCCGGCGAACGCACTTGATCTTGATCCAAGACTTGCTGCGGCCCGGGCTATACACACCGTCGGAGCGTTTGGAAACGATGCCTTCGGCGCCTAACCGGCAAGCCTCGGCAAAGATCGGGGCCCCTTCCGTCTCAATATGCTGGCCGTAGCGGACAACCTCGTGTTCCGGAAGGCTGTCGAGCATCTGCGCCAGTATTTGCTTGCGCTCAATGAGCGGTTCCTGGCGAAGATTATGCCCGTTGAGGTGCAGAAGGTCGAAGACGAAGTAGGTCAGCGGATGGGACGCGCCCTCTTCAAAGGCGGCCTGCAGGTCAGCAAAGCTGCTTTGCCCGGATTCCGTGAGCACCACAACCTCTCCATCCAGGATGGCGCTTTCCAGCGAAAGCTTGCCTAGCTCGCGCGCAACCGAAGCCATGCGATGCGTCCAGTCCAGCCCGCTGCGGGTGTAGAGCCGAACCTTGCCGGCTTTGTCGATGTGCGCCTGCATGCGGTAACCATCCAGCTTCAGCTCGTGGACCCAGTGCTTTCCCACCGGGGGCGCCGGCGCTTCCGAGGCTAACTGGGGAGAAATAAACCCCGGCGGAGCTTCCTTCTTACCCGGCAACCCGGCCGGGGCGAACGGAGCCGCACGCGATGGCTTTGCCGCAGAGCTTTTGCCCGGGCTCGAAGTCTCTGGCCGGTTCGATTGCCACACATGATCCCCGTCCCGTGCGATGGCGTCCATGTCGCGCTGGGTGAGGACACTGTTGGGCGCCTTCTCGGTGATGGGCTCGTCGTCCGCTGTCTGTTCGTGCTCGTCATGTTCCTTGATCAGCAGCCAATTCGGCTTGGCCTCGTTGGCGGCCTTGCCGCCCATGCGCACCAGCACCCATTTGCCGTGCAATTTCTTGCCATGAAGAACGAATTTGAGATTGCCTTTGGCTAGCCCTTCGTCCGCGTTGCCCAGCGGTTCCCAGGTGCCTTCGTCCCACAGCATCACCGTCCCGCCGCCGTACTGCCCTTTAGGGATGGCGCCCTCGAAGCCGCCGTACTCCATGGGGTGATCCTCGACCTGCACCGCAAGGCGCTTATCGCCGGGCACATAACTCGGCCCTTTAGTCACCGCCCAACTCTTGAGAACTCCATGCAACCCGAGGCGAAAGTCGTAATGCAGGCGGGTGGCGGCATGCTTCTGAATCACGAAGGGAAGGGACTCCGTACTCGCCGCTGAGGTTGTCTGGCCGCTGGGTTCGGCCGTCTTGCTAAAGTCACGCATCGCGCGATAGCGCGCAAGTTGCTCGTCGACGAGACCGGAGGACGACGGAGGCCCCGCCGCTTTCTTTCCCTTGCTAACCATCCCTGCCTTCTCCTAAAGGAGAATCTACGCTGTCTTGCTATCCGTGACAGCAAGCAGTTTGGAGAACCTTAGCAGCTCTTTCGTTGCCTCATCATTTTCCCGCATTCCCGGGGCCGCCCACGGGATGGAGTCTCGGAAGGCGCTCTGGCAGAGGGGGCAACGCCGGGAATGCTCCGTGAGGCTCAGTCTGATACCAGTAGGCAACAGAAAAATAATCATCCGAACGGTGATTTGCGTGGCCATGCTCGATGGTGGCCCGCAATGACTTGCTAAAAGGGATCGGCGAATCAAGGTGAAAGCGGTACACCGACCATCGCGCCCCCGCTCGATTTGTTCCTTTCACGGGCGCGCCAAACAGACCATAGGAAAAGGCATGAGTGCCGAAATCCCAGGCCCCGAGAAAGTAGTCTTCCGAGCCGGTTCCGTTGATGGAGGCCCTGGTTTCGCCATCGATAAAGAACATGTCGTCTCCTTCGCCCCACCAATCGTCCTGATTTTGCAACACAGACATGGTCACTCCTACGAAGTGGCCTCGCCCTGTGGCCTCCATCCAGATGTAGTTGGCCTCGCCATTCGGGTTCTTGGCATTCTCTGTCAACGGATCTTCATTCCGCTTCCATTGAGTGGTCCAGCCTTTCGCCGGATTCGCCTGGCGATACTGCGCGTGAAAATAAAGCAGTTCGGGAGGGAGAGCTTGGGAGTAAGTGCGATAGTCAATGTTGTAGTAGAAATACTTGACCGTTTGTGAGCCCTCGTTGGTCACCGTAATGCGGCCGCGTTTCTGAAAGGGCATGGGGAAGAAAGAATTCAGCGCCTTGTCGGCCCCCACGGCGAGAGGGTAAGACTCGTAAAGAAAATAATCGCCCAGGCCGAGGCCAAAAAAATCCCCAACCGGAGCTTCCACGCTGGGAGCAGCTTCCCCGTCCCAGTACATACGCAGAACCAGGGCCTTCAGGTGGTTTGGGTCTTCGGCGTCGATCGTGATCCATACGTGGCTGATCAAAGCGGGACCGGAGTCGTCGAGCAACGTCAGGGTCTCTCCCGCCGCAATCTCGCGATAGTCGGCATTAGCGCCGCTTCGGTCGTAGCTCGAAGCGCGCTTCTGAACGTAGTCCTTCGCCTTGGGAAGACTGGAGAGCCAGGTAGCGGGGTCCTGGGCTAGTGCCGGCAGTACAACAGCAACCAAAGCTGCAGCGAGAATCCATTTTTTCATGAGGCAGCTTACTCCGTGGTGTGGCCCGTCCAAATGAGTTTTCTATGAGGATCCTCCCACCCAACCGGGCTACTCACTGAAAACTCAGCTATAGCTCACATGACTGCCCACCCGTTACGCTGTACTCTCTCTAGGAAGACCCAGGAACGAATTGCTCATGATCACCGGAAAAGATCTCACCGTTGCGACCCAGGAAGAAGTTACCGATTCACTCGATGTAACCTGGGTCCGCTCCCAATTTCCCTCTCTTTCGCAAACCGTCAATGGTCATCCTGCTGTTTTTCTCGACGGCCCCGGGGGCACGCAGGTCCCGCAAACCGTCATCGACGCCATCTCTGATTATTTGCGCGGCAGCAATGCCAACACCGACGGCGTCTTTGCCACCAGCCAACGCACCGATGCCATGCTTGCCGGCGCCCGAACTGCCATGGCGGACTTTCTCGGCTGCGCTCCGGAAGAGGTGGTGTTCGGCGCCAACATGACCTCGTTGACCTTTGCCATCAGCCGGTCGATTGGCCGAGAACTGAATGCCGGAGACGAGATCGTCGTCACTCGCCTCGATCATGGGGCCAACTATTCCCCCTGGGTAGCGCTCGAGGAGCGGGGAGTCACCGTTCGCGTGGCCGAAATTCATGATCAGGACTGCACCCTCGACATGGAGGACCTGGCGCGGAAAATCACCAGCCGCACCCGGCTGGTAGCCGTCGGCTATGCCTCAAATGCGGTGGGAACCATCAACAACGTAAGCGAAGTGGTTCGTATGGCGCATCGCGTGGGAGCCATGGCTTTTATCGATGCCGTGCACTACGCGCCGCACGGCCCAATCGACGTGCGCGCGCTTGATTGCGACTTCCTGGTCTGCTCCTCTTACAAATTCTTCGGCCCCCACATGGGCGTGCTGTATGGCAAGCATGAACATCTCACGCGCCTGCAGCCGTACAAAGTCGCCGCCAATACCCATGCCGTTCCCCTTAACTGGGAGTGGGGCACGCTGAACCACGAATGCATCGCCGGCATCACCGCCTGCGTCGACTACCTTGCAGATCTGGGGCGGCACACGCATCCATCCTTGTCCCCATCCCTGCCAGGCCGCCGGGCCGCCCTGCTCGCCGCCTGGAAGACCATTCAGAGGCACGAGCGGATCCTGGTCGAGCGCCTCATTGCCGGGCTCTCAAAAATTCCTGGACTCAAACTTTACGGCATCGCCGATCCTGAACGGTTCGACGCTCGTTGTCCCACCGTCGCGGTACGCATCGCAGGCCATACCCCGCTGCGGTTGGCAACCGAGCTGGGACGGCGAGGCTTCTTCACCTGGGACGGCAACTACTACGCTCTAAACCTGACCGAACATCTGGACGTAGAGAAGGACGGCGGTTTTCTGCGCATCGGCTTGGCTCATTACAACACGGCTGAAGAAGTGGATCGATTTCTTCGAGCCTTACGGGAGATATCGCAATGTTAAAGACACAGAGCGTCGGGGGAGTCACCATGCGAGAGGAATTTCGCGCAGCGAGAGTCGATCTGGCCGCGGTATTACGGTGGTCCGCCCGCCTCGGCTATCAGCAGGGAGTCTGTAACCATTTCAGTTTTCTATTACCCGGCGATGAAGACCTGTTCCTGGTGAATCCCGAAGGTTATTTCTGGTCGGAGCTTACCGCCAGCTCCCTGCTGGTATGCGATCTAGATGGCGCCATCGTCGAAGGCACCGGCACTGTCGAAACAACGGCGTTTTGTTTGCACGCACCCATTCACCGCCACAACAAAGCCGCCAAGGCGGCACTGCACACGCATACTCCGTACGCCACCGCGCTCTGCCTGCTTGAGGGCGGACAGCTGGAACCCGTCAACATGGCGGGTTTTCAATTTGCTGGAAAGATAGCCTACGACGAGAATCATCAGGGCGGCGCTCTCTCTCCCGAAGAAGGCGACCGCGAAGTGGCCATTCTGGGCGACAAGAACATCCTCATGATGCGCAATCATGGTCCGATGGTGGTTGGGAGAACCATCGCCAGCGCCTTTGACCGTCTCTACTACCTGGAGGAGGTCTGCAAACGTCAGGTCCTGGCCATGTCGACCGGGAGGCCGATGCAGCACGTCCCTCCTCATGTCGTTCATCAGTTGTCTGAGGACGATGCCTTGTTCGAGGCGTATGCGGAGAAGCATCTTACGGCGATCAAGCGAGTCCTCGATCGTGAGGAGCCGGAGTACGCAAACTGAAAGTCGAGCTTGCCCGTTCGCTCACCCTGTTCGATTCAACCATGATTGTCGTCAGCGGAGTCATCGGCTCGGCGATCTTCATCACCCCGGCCGACGTAGCGCGGCAAGTACCCAATCCAATTTTGTCCATCCTCCTGTGGGTCGCCGCCGGAATGGTGGCACTCTTCGGTGGCTTTGCGTTTGCGGAATTGGGCGCGATGTTTCCCCAGGCCGGTGGTCAGTATGTCTACTTCCGGGAGGTGTACGGTCCCTTTGCCGCCTTCATGTACGGCTGGGTGCTGTTTACCGCCGGCAACACACCTGCCTTGGCCGCGGTTTCTATTGGCTTTGCACTGTTCTTTGGCAGAGTGTTTCCGTTTGCGGCCGCCGATACCGTTCTCTACACGCATAACATTTTCCCGGGCATTCCCTGGCATCTTACGCAAGGCTCCGTGGTCGCGATCGTTTGCATCGTCGTGCTCACTGGACTCAATGCACTGGGGGTGAAGCAGGCTGCGGTTTTGCAGAACTTCACCACCTTGCTCACCCTCGCTGCAGTAGGCCTCCTGGTCATCTTCGGTCTCACACTCGGACACGGTTCCTGGCTGCACTTCAGCTCCGCCGGCACGGGTGCATCGTTCTGGCCGCCGCCCGCTCACTTAGGAATTGCGTTTGTTGCCATCTTCTGGACTTACGATGGCTGGAACCTTATCTCCTGGGTCGCTGGTGAGATCAAGAACGCAGAGCGTAATCTGCCCCGGGCGATGACCTGGGGAATTTTGCTCGTTGTTCTGACTTATGTCGCCGCCAATGTTACCTATATCTATGCTTTGCCCATGGCCCAGGTCGCCCAACAAAGTACCCTGGCGCAAGCTGCTGCCAGCGCGTTGTTTTCTCCCCGAATGGGCATCGTGGTGTCCCTTTCGATCGCGGTTTCGTGCTTTGGCGCGATTTCCGTAGTGATCCTTAGCGGCGCCAGGGTGTATTACGCCATGGCTAAGGACGGCGTCTTCGTTCCCTCAATGCAGAAGCTTCACCCCAAATGGAAGACTCCGGTGGTCAGCCTGGCTGGGCAGTGCGTGTGGGCGTGTATCCTGGCGGCCAGCGGACAATATGAGGCACTCTACACCTGCTTCATATTCATGATGACGCTCACCTATTCGCTTACTGTTCTGGCGGTCTTTATCCTGCGCCGCACGCGACCCGGCCTGCATCGCCCCTACCGCTGTTTTGGCTATCCCTGGATTCCCGGTCTATACCTTTTTATTACAGGTATTTTTTTGGTGAACACCTTGATCGCTCGTCCGCGCGAGTCACTGGCTGGGCTAGGGTTTGCGTTGCTTGGTGTGCCCGCTTATTTCTACTGGCGTCACGATGGAGGGAGCGCTTAGATGTCCAATGTCTATGAGAACCTCGGGGTCCGGCCGATCATCAATGCCTACGCCCCGATGACGCGCCTTGGCGGCGGAGTGATGCCTGTCGAAGTTGCCGATGCGATGCGGGCTGCCACCCAGTTCTGCGTCGATATTGCTGAGCTGCAGATGGCCGCGAGCAAGATCATCGCTCAGATCACCGGTGCGGAGGCCGGCTGCGTCACAGCGGGCGCCGCGGCCGCCCTTCTGGTGGGCACGGCGGCCTGTGTCGCCGGCATGGATACGGCAAAAATGAGCCGGCTCCCCGACGTCCGAGGCATGAAGAACGAAGTCATCGCCATGCGTAGCCATCGCAACTCCTACGATCACGCCATCCGCGCCACCGGCGTCACCATGGTCGACGTCGGTTTTGCCGATCGCTACACCGATGTGGGGGTCCGGGATACGGAGCTGTGGGAGATCAAGGCGGCCATTTCCGACAGCACCGCTGCGATCTATTACTTAGCTAAGCCCCAGGCGATGCCCCGGCTCTCAGACGTCGTCGCCATCGCCCATCAGGCCCGCGTTCCCGTCATCGTGGATGCAGCCGCCGAGCTGCCGCCGCTTGAAAATTTGCGGCGCTTCCTGGCCGAGGGGGCTGATCTGGTCGCATTTAGTGGGGGAAAGTCCATCGGTGGCCCGCAGGGCTCGGGAATCTTATGCGGCCGCCGCGATCTGATCAGCGCTGCGTTGTTGCAGCAGCTCGACTTCGATTACGACTACGATGATTGGGATCCGCCCGTCGGCCTGGTCGATAAGCGGGACATTGCCGGTGTACCAAGACACGGCATCGGCCGTTCATGCAAGGTGGGCAAGGAGCAGATCGTAGGCCTGCTGACCGCCTTGAAGCTGTTTGTCGAGGAAGGGAATGTTGGCCGCCATGACCGCCTTCTCTCGGTTGCCAGGCTGCTCACAGACGAACTGGCGGAAATTGCAGGTGTCTGCGCGCGCATCATTCCAGATCCATTGCAAAGTGGCATGCCAGTGGTGGAACTCAAAGTTGACCAGGCCATTGAACTGGTACGCCGGCTTCGCCACGGCTCTCCGGGAATCGAAGTCAATCCCTGGCGGCCGGAAGAAGGCTTGCTGATCCTCAACCCGGCTTGCCTGGCGGAAGGCGATCCCCCGGTCATTGGCAGGCGATTTAGGGAACTCCTCGAAGGGCACTGACGGCGAGCTTGGCAGCCTGAATGTCTTGAATGGCCACTCCGGTGAGATCGGCAATCGTGATGTCCGAATCGCTCCGGCGCCCCAGACTGGGGTTTTGGGCGATTTCTCCGATTTCGACCAGATCGTCGGGCGCGATCAATCCCTGCTTGATCGCAAACGAGGAGTCGCCGTACTCCACGCACTGTTTTCGACTGTCAACGGCGCGAACCTGTGCCTTGGCAAACAACTGCGGATCGATTTCCTGCTTGCCGCCCCCATCGGAACCGATGGCGGTAATATGCGTGCCCGGGCACACATCTGCCGCCCCCAGGAGCCAGTGGTGGGAGGGCGTAGTGGTCACAATCAGATTGCAACTTGAAGCCAGGCTGCCTATCGAGCTTGCAATCTCTATCTCGAACCCGTCAACCTGGTAGGATTGCGCGTTGGTTGTCGAACGCGCCCACACCATCGCGCGTCGTGTCGGCAATACATGGCGCAGATAATCGAGCTGCATTTTTCCCTGGATTCCAGTCCCAATCATGCCGATGCATGGCACTTCAGGGGGAGCCAACAGCTTGGCCGCGACCGCACCCGCTGCGGCCGTGCGGGCGTCGGTCAGAAAGCCCTCGTCATCCAGGATGGTGATCAGTTGACCTGTCCTGGTTGAAAAAACCAGGATGACGCCGTTGCTCGAGGAAACTCCCAGTTCAGAATTCCGATAGAACCCCGTCGCTACCTTGATGGTGAACGTCGAGTCTCCAATCGCATATCCATACTTGATATGGCAATCGCCCGGCGGATCTTCAAACAGCAGCTGGCCCACTGGCGGAACAATGACCTTTCCTTGCGAGTAGGCAATGAACCCCTCTTCCACCGCGGCAATCAATTGCTCGGGACGCACTACTTTTTCAATTTGTGTGCGGTTATAAATTTCAGCCATCTCACCAACTGCTCTCAATCGAAGCGCCACTTCAAGGGGATGAAAAACGGCTTCTGTTCCTTCTTCGCCAACTGCTTCTCAATGGAAGCGCTCCCTTCCCTTTGTCATCCCGACCCGGAGCGCAGCGTTGTGGAGGGACCTGCTGTTTCTTCCGCCACGCTCCGATGCTCAATGGAGGCGCGCCGTCCTCCCCTTTGTCATCCCGACCGAAGCGCAGCGTAGTGGAGGGATCTGCAGTTCAGCGGACCTTTCGTGGAAATGTTTGTCGACGCACGAAGGTCGCCAACGCCGCCAAGTTCCACAGGAAATCCGGTTTTTTTGTACCCAAACCTATTTGCCGGGTGCAACCTCATCCTGCTCGTCGGCGATCGCTGCGTCCACCAACGATGGGGAAGCCTCCAACAGGAAACTCGGGATCTCTCGCAGATGCTCCTGCATAGCGGATCGAGCCGCCGGCGGATTCCTTTTCGCGATCGCGACAAAGATCTGCTGATGTTGTTCAATCGTCCTGGCCACCGCTCCTTCCAGCTGGAGCGTATCCGCAATCCAGTGCCAGAGCAGATTGCGGATAAGAAGCAGCGCATTCCTTAGAATGTTATTGTGCGAGGCATGGGCAATCGCCAGATGGAAGGCGATATCCGCTCGCTGAACTTTTTCGAAGTCCGCCCCGCAAGTCTCCAGCTGGTCGAGATACTTACCGATTTCTTCCAAATCGGCCGTAGTGGCGCGCTGTGCGGCCAGGCCTGCAAGCTCCACCTCAATCAGGGTGCGAGCCTCAATCAGGTCCTGCGCCTCTGATTTGGAGCTGCTGAGGATTGCCCACAGAAGAGGGCGCGACAGAAAATTGGACCGTTCGGAGGCATAGGTTCCGTCGCCTACGCGCGTCTCGATCATGCCCATGATCTCCAGGGCCTTGAGCGCCTCGCGCAGTGAGGCCCGGCCTACCCCTAGTTGCAGACACAACTCACGCTCCGCCGGAATCCGGTCGCCCGGTTGCCAGTCGCCTCGGATCAGATGGGTGACCATCTTGCGGCAAATGTCGCTCGAGAGCGTCGTCCGGTCGACAGGAGTGAGGAATTCGTGGGCCACGGGTCGATTATAGAGAGCTTATATGAACTTCCAGCAAGGCGCCTTTCAGCGCCGCGATTGTCATGCTAGCAGATTGTCAGACCAATTTATGCAGAATACCTTGATTATCCGAGCGATTCTCGGGGTAATGTTTGGTTAAAGAAGACATCTGATTGTAGGGCCACTGGGCTAACGGGATCGCGCGCCTCTCGCGGTATGCGAGGGGAAACCTCCAAAACAAGTGAGCTCGGAGAGAACCCCTATGACGGATGGAGAGGCACACGTCCTTCAATTCGACGGCTTCGAATTGGATGTACTGAGCGGCGAGTTATGGGCGGCAGGGAGACGGATTTCGCTCCAGCCGCAACCTCTCAAGCTTCTGGCTCTGTTGGCAACCCGCTCCGGTCAACCCCTGACTCGAGAGGAGATTCGGCTTGAGCTTTGGGGGAACGAGACCTTCGTCGACTTTGAAGGGGGTCTAAACTTTTGCGTGCGCCAAATCCGCAGAGCGCTCGACGAAGACGCCAGAACTCCTCGCTACATTGAAACCCTCCATCGTCGGGGCTACCGTTTTCTGGCTCCTGTAAAGCGAGTTCGCTGCGGTACCTCTGTCGTTGCAGTCCCCAGGCCGGCCCGGCCAATTACAGTAGCTGTGCTTCCCCTGGGTGAGCTCAATTGCCCTGCTCAAACGCGCTCTTTGGGCGACGGCCTCGCAGAATTGCTGATCACCTATCTTTCCACCAATCGTTCTGTCCGCGTCGTTTCCCGGACCTCCACCCTCAAATACAAGCACAGCGACAAGTCGCTGCCAAAGATTGGGCAGGAACTCGGTGCCGACCGGGTTCTGGAGGGCGCCATTCTGCATTCGGGGCACCGGGTGAGAATCACCGTCCGGCTGATAGACACCTCGACCGACCGCAATGAGTGGGCTGGTTGTTACGAAGCCGAGATGCAGGATTCCTTCAAGTTCCAGGACCAGATTGCCTGGTCCATTATCCGCGACACCGCCCTGTGCTTTCCGTCCATGAAATTGCAATTACCACCTGAGATTCCCGTCGTCGCCTAAAACAATTTGTTAGGTGGCGCGCTCAGGAAAGGCTCATCTCAAACTCATTTCTGTCGTACGGGTGTCCACTTATTCTGGGTCCGAGGGAAGGGGAAACCTATATGTGCACTCCGGGCAATTACTTGTGTATGTCTAGCCGTGTGCTCTTTTTACTTATCTTCTACGTCATAACCTCTCCCGCTCAAACCTTCCGTGGGGGTATCAATGGCGGCGTAACGGACCAGAGCGGCGCGGTATTGCCCAACGTAGACATAGTTGCGACGGCAGTCGCGACCGGAGTTACCCACTCCACCGCGACATCCAATGCAGGCGAATTTCTGCTCCAGGATCTTCCGGTAGGAGTCTACACAGTTGTGGCCAGCGGCAACGGATTCCAAAGTGAAAAGGTCGATGACGTTCCGGTCTCTGCAGGCACGATTTATACCCTGCAACTAAAGCTTGCCGTAGCTCAGACCACGGCAACGGTCGAAGTGAGCGCAAACCAGCTTGGGCTTGACACCACCACGGCCACTCTAAGCACGGTTCTCCCCACCATAGCCGTGCAGGATGTGCCTTCGAACGGCCGCGACTATACCCAACTCGTCGCCCAGTCACCTGGATATGCCGGATACAACAGTCTCGGTGGCGGTGGATACGCGTCTGTGAATGGCACGCGTCCCACTTCAATCAACTGGCAGCTTGAGGGCACGGACAACAACGACATCTTCTGGAATCTCTCCGCCGCAAACCTGAGCGGAGCGTCGGGCATTGCCACCACGCTCATCCCAACTGAGGCCATCGATGAGTTTTCTTTCGTCGCCAGCTCCGGACCGGAGCTTGGGCGCAATGCAGGCGGCACCGTAAACTTAGTCATCAAGTCTGGGACCAATCAGTTCCACGGCTCGGGGTTTTACTACAATAGAAACGAATTTCTTGCTGCCAATACTCCGTTCGCGCCAACCGGAACAAAAAAGTCTTATCTCCGCAATATCAACTCCGGCGCCTCGCTTGGCGGACCCATCGTCAAAGACAAGACCTTCTTCTTCGCGGCGTACGAGTACCAGGGCTTCGGGATTGCCAATGTCACCAGTGCCACGGAACCGTCGGCGGCCTATCAGGCAGCAGCGGAAGGCGTGCTCGCTTTCTACGGTGTACCGGTAAATACCGTTTCCACCAATCTGCTGGATAGCCTGTGGCCTGCGGACGCCCTTACCGGCCCCGCGCAACCGTCAAACTATTTCAACACTGCCATCGCGCGTGGTTTTAGTGACAACGGCATTATCAAGCTGGACCAGAACATCAATCCCAGGAATAGCCTGTCGGCCAAGGGATATTTCGGCTACGGGCATGCGGAAAGCCCGCTTCCTTCGACCCTCTCGCCGTACTGGAATTATGGGCCGCAGCGTAACCAGAACTACTCCGTGATCTACAACGCGACACCCTCGCCGCGACTCACCAATCAGACATCGTTCGGAATGAACATCGTTTACCTGTTCTTCGAAGACAAAGACACCAACTTTCATCCCGTTGCTCTGGGCCTGAATACCGGCGTTACCGATCCCACCCTGTCCGGCTCTCCCAAGATCAATATCTCCAACTTCGATCCGCTGGGTCCCTTTCCCCCTTATGGGCGCAGAGAATTTGTCCCCCAATGGAATGACGCGCTGACCTATGTGAAGGGGACTCACCAGATGCGTTTCGGCGGCGAATTCCGCCGCATTCGCTACAACGATTTGACCCAGAGAAGCGCCCGCGGCGCCTTCAATTTCAATGGATCCCAGGGGCCTTGGTCGTCTTCACCGAGCCCCGCGTGCGCCGCCCTGGCGACTCAGAATCAGGCCCAGCCTACTCCCAATTCCGATCCCAACACGCTGGCTGTAGCCGACTTCCTGGCTGGATGCGTCGCCAGTGCCAGCATCGCCCAGGGCGATCAAACCCGCCAGGTCTACGTAAATTCCTTCAGCCTCTTTGCCCAGGATGCCTGGCAGATATCGAAAAGGCTGAACCTTAACTATGGCTTGCGGTATGAATACTTCGGTCCTCCGCACAACGGCGACAAGGACCTTACTGTCTTTAACCCCAATGCGCCAAATGGGTTGGCAATTGCAGGTTCCACCATAAGCAATATCTATCAACAATATTGGAAAGGATTCAGCCCCCGCGTCGGCTTCGCTTACCAACCAATGGACAATGGGAAGACCGTCGTTCGCGGAGGAATCGGTTTCTATTACGATAACCCCTACCTGATCCCGTTCTTCGATCTAAGGTTCACCACCAATGGCGGCGCGCCGGGGGTTCAGGATAATCCTACAGGTACAAAGCCGGTTGCCTTTCCTTCAGTGAACAGCTTTGTCATCGTCAATAATCAGCCGATTTTTCCCACCCTTGCTCAATCGATTGCAGGCGCGGGCGTGGTGAATGTATTTTCCGTCAGCCCTAACTACCGTCCGTCCGCGACGCTCAACTACAACCTCAACATCCAGCAGAGTCTCGGCAAGGCTGCCATCTTCCAGTTGGGATATGTCGGTACCCAGGGCCGTCACCTTACCAATGTGATTGACATCAATCAAGCGGCCCAGGGAAGCGCGTTTCAGAATCCCACTTGCGCGCCGCAATATGCGTCGGCCGGGCAGGGAAATCAGCAATGCTCACGGCCGTATTTCGCGAAGTTCCCCAATTACGCGGTGGTCAACCAGGTGCAAAGCGGCGCCAATTCCAACTACAACGGGCTGCAGGCAACGCTTCGTATGACCGCGTGGCATGGTCTCACCTCGCAGTTCAACTACACCTGGTCACATAATCTGGATTTCGAGACCGGACTGATTCCCTACATGCCTCAGGACAGCACCAACCCGAGAGCGGAATACGGCAACAGCGACCTTGATACGCGCAATACGTTCATTGCGTACCTGATCTACGACGTTCCTGGCTCTGCGCATGGGCCGCAGTGGTTGTCCCACGGCTGGCAGTTGAATAGTGGACTGAACTTCCACGGCGGGCAGCCCTACACCGTGGTGGCATCCACAAACCCCAGCGGTAATGGAGAATTTGCTGACCGCGCTGATGTTGTACCCGGCGTGAATCCGTATGCCGGCGTTTCTCACAGTGTCACGGGAGGTCTGGTGCAGTGGTTTAATCCGGCCGCGTTTCAAGATCCTCCCCAGGGTCAGTACGGCACCATGCGCCGTGGCCAATATTTCAACCCTGGATTTTCTCAGGTCGACTTCTCTGTCCTGAAGAACACCAGGCTCAAAGAAAGAGTTACCCTTCAGTTGCGGGTGGAAATGTTTAACCTGTTCAACCGCACTAACCTCGCGCCCGTTGGATTTCCCGCAATCAGCGATACTTCCGGCGCTATCTTCTCCACCATCGGTGCCTATTTCGCAGAGCAGGGCATTGGACCCGGCGAGCCATTCAACACTCAGTTAGCGGGAAAGATCATCTTCTGATGCCCTACGCCGTCTTGTTGCGCTCGCCGGGAACCAATTTCAATTTGCTCTTGGCCGGTGGGAAGTGGTGGACGTGCCATCGATACTCTTGGACGCAGAACGGGGCTGCTGCGACCGGGGAATTTGGCGTTTTTGACCCCGTTTGGTAGTCTTATTTGGGTACGCATGCGCGCGTAGCTCAGTTGGATAGAGCGTCTGGCTACGAACCAGAAGGTCGGGAGTTCGAATCTCTCCGCGCGCACCACGCGCTTGCTCCTTTTAACGTTCCTTTTATTGCAAACCTCCACTCGGGTCCGAGTGAACCGCAGATCCCTCCACTAGGCTACGCTCCGGTCGGGACGACAAAGGAGAGAGGGCCGCTTCCAGTGAGAGTAGTGGCTAAGCAGAAGCCCTTTTTCATCCCCTTGGGGTCGGTCTGTTCCTCCGACAGAAAACTGCCTCTTCTCCCTTCTGCTCAGCCACTACTCTCAATGGAAGTGCCCCCGTCCCCTTTGTCAGCCCGACCGTAGTGGAGGGATCTGCGGTTCAGCGGACCTGTCGTGCAGATGTTTTTCGTGTCCGTCCTGCTACAGCTATCTAGGGTTCATCGCGTCATTCACCCATGCGACGGAGCGTCGGATGCCTTCTTCGAGAGAAATTTTCGCCGAGTAGCCAAAGTCGCGTTGGGCTTTTGCAATCGGAAACTCCTGGCTGCGGGCAAGCAGGTAAACAGCATGCCGGGTAAGCAGGGGTCGCCCACGTAGACGAAGGCATCCCTGAGCGGTCTCCAAAATTCGCGCCAGGGTCATCGCTGCCGGGAACGGAAGATTGATCCAGGGTGGTTTGACCCCGAGCTGCTGCGCGAACAGAGTAGCGTATTGCTCCCAAGTGGCTCCCGTGCCGCCGGAAATGTTATACGCCTGGCCAATCGTGCGTTCACTCGCCGCAGCATCGAGCATGGCCTCTACCACACTATCGACGTAGGTAAAACCACCGGGTGCTGCGCCCTTATCGATAAACGCCATCAGCCGCTGGCGCAGCAGCATGGCGATCTCCTGGGTGAAGTCCTTTCCCCGTGGACCGTAGATAGTGGCTGGGCGGACAATCGTAATCGGCATCCCATGCTCTTGATATGCTTTCCAAACCGCGGCTTCGGCCAGGCCCTTGGTCTGGTTGTAAGGAAGACCTGCATCGATAAAAGAGTGCTCCTCGGTGCACGGTATATGGGGATAGCCATAGATGTCGGTTGTGCTGACGTGCACCAATCGATTCAGTCTGGAAGCCCGTTGAGCCGTGTCGATCAGGTTTTGTGTGCCGATGACATTGGCTTCGCGGTAGGTCTGCTTCGGCGCCCAATCCGTGGAGCAGGCTGCGCAGTGGAAGATGTTTGTGACCTGTTGGACTGACTCTTGCAGGGCAGCCATGTTTGACAAGTCGCCGCGAACCACGCGAACCGGAATCGATGAGAGATGGCTGAGGTTTGAGGTCGCACGGGCAAGGATGACGACCTCTTCACCCCGCTGGTGCAGCATTTGCGCCACCCTACCGCCTAGAAAACCGCTTGCGCCAGTTACCAGGCCAGCCATGACAAAATTCTACCGGGAAACGGGAAAGTTAATTGAACACCAGGTCCGATAATACGGTTCGATTGCGTCCGATCGCTTTGGCCCGGTAGAGCGCACTGTCCGCAGCCGCCAGCATTTCCGTGTCCGAGATCGAGCCGTTCGCGATCACTGCCCCGCCAATGCTGATGGTAACGACGACTTTCGAATCACGGATCAGGACTGGTCCATTATCCACTGCCGATCGAACCCTCTCCGCGCCCTGGTCAATCTGTTCCCGGCTGCAACCGGGCAGCACGACCACGAACTCTTCTCCCCCATAGCGTCCGACTGAGTCATAACCTCGAACAGCTTTAGTAATGCGTTGCGTCACTTCCTTCAGCACGGCGTCCCCGGTCAGATGCCCGTAGGTGTCATTAATGTTCTTGAAGTGATCGATGTCCAGCATCAAGAGCCCGGTGGCTGTCTTGGCCCCAGCTGCGCGCTCCAGCTCCCGGCGCAGCGTCTCCATAATTTCGGCCCGGTTCAGAACACCGGTCAGCTGATCATGGGTGGCCTGAAACCGAAGTTGCTCCTGGGCCCGGATCTGACCGTCCTGCAGGGTGAGGATTCGGTTACAGGCTCTCAACCGAGCCTGCAATTCGCTTTTATCGAACGGTTTCGTCAGATAGTCATCGGCCCCCGCTTCAAGACCCGTGACCAGATCCTGTTTGGCGTCTTTAGCCGTCGCAAGAAGTATGTATTGGTAAGGAACCTGGTTACGTTCTCGAACCTTGCGGCAGAGCTCCAGACCATTAATGGCCGGCATCATCCAATCGAGGATAAGTATTTGAGGGGGAAAATCCTGCTGCAGAATCTTCCACGCTCGCGCGCCATCTCCCGCAAGTGTGACCCGGTAGCCCCAATTTTCCAGCCAACTCTGCAGGATGCGACGGAACATCGCGTCGTCTTCGGCCACCAGGACCCGATTACACGAAACACCCGGCGGCTCAAACTCGGTGAAAGCTACATTCGTCTCCTCCGCGCTCATGATTTGATCGCCCCTTGCCGTCCGGCAGCCATCTCCCCGTCAGGCTTGGTGCCGGCCATTCTGCGTATCGCGATCAGCACTTCTGAGATCTCTGGCTCAAATCTTGCGAACAGGGTGGCAGCAAGTTGAATATGGGACTTCTGACCGAACTCCTCCATTTCACGTGCTTTTTGCGAGACCTCTGAAATTCCCAGGTACCCCAATTCTCCTTTGAGAGTGTGGGCCGTTCGTTCGATGGCCTCTGCATCGCCCTCTGTGATAGCCCGCTGTAAGCTGGCCATGTGTTTGGGAACGTCGTCCAGAAAAATCTCTATCACTTCATGAAACAACGTTTCGTCGCCGCCTAACTGGTCCAGGGTCTTGCCCATATCCCAGACGATCCCGTTGGGCGCAACGGGCGGCGCAGCATCCTCTGGGGTCGCTTGTAAGCTGGTGTCGGGTTCGACGTTACCCCGTTCAGTGAAAGTAGTGGTTATGGCTCCTTCGAGCTCCTGGCTGCTAATTGGCTTGGAGACATATCCGTCCATCCCTGCTTCGATACAACGTTCACGGTCTCCCTTCATGGCGTGAGCCGTCATGGCAATAATTGGCATGTGCATTCGCGTTCCTCTTTCGTTCTCGCGGATTTTCCTGGTTGTCGTCAGCCCATCCATCTCCGGCATCTGGATATCCATCAAAACCAGGTCGAAGCGATGGGTCGTCAGCAGCAAAAGGGCCTCCTTGCCGTTGCCGGCGACTACCAGGGTGTGCCCCATCTTCTTGAGCATGCGGGTGGCGACAGTCTGGTTGGTTCGGTTATCTTCAGCCAGAAGAATATGTAGACCCTTAAGTTGCGCCGGCCGCCCCGCCGGCATAACAGCCAGCAGTGGGGAGGCCGTTTGGGGGTGGCCTAGCGCCCGCAAAATCGCTGCCAGCAATTCCCGCTTTCGCACCGGCTTGTAAACATAAGAGGGAATGCCTAATTTCCTGCAGCGCTCCACATCTCCAGGATGACCGCCGGAGGTAAGCATGACGACGGTCACCAGCAATATTTCCGGGGTGCGGCGGATTTGTTGGACCAGTTCAAACCCGTCCATATCCGGCATGTGCATATCCGTCAAAACCAGCTGATAGGGCTGTTCGGCGTTGCACGCGGAGTTCAATTCTGACAATGCCTGCTCTGCGCTTTCGGCGTCATGTGGTCTGCGCTCCCCATCGGGTCAACATCCCTTGCAGGATCCGCCGATTGGTCTTGTTGTCGTCGACCACCAGGATCTTAAGGCCGTTCAACGTTTCCAGCGGAACCATGATTTCCGATTCAGCTCCCTTGTTGCTGACCGGTAATCGCGCCGTGAAATGGAATTGGGTACCTCGTCCGACCTCGCTTTCGAGCCAGATCCTTCCTCCCATCATCGCCACCATGCGCGCAGAAATGGTTAGACCGAGCCCGGTGCCGCCATACTTGCGGGTCGTCGATGAGTCGGCTTGCGTGAAGGGTGAGAAGATCGAAACCAGCTTCTCGGCGGGGACGCCGATGCCGGTGTCGGCTACCGTAAACTTTATGATCTTCGCGTCCTTCTCCTCGGCATCGACTTCCACCTTCAGCGTTACCTCACCGTGAGCCGTAAATTTGATCGCGTTACTCACCAGGTTGAGCAGGATCTGGCGCAGCCGTCCTGGATCTCCCGTTACCAGTTCCGGCACATCGGGCGCAATGTCACAAAGTAGCTCCAGCCCCCTTTCGTCAGCGGCTGAGGCGAAGGTCTTCAAGGCTTCTTCTGCGCAGTTGGGCAGGTTGAAGTCAATTGCTTCCAGTTCAATCTTTCCTGCCTCAATTTTGGAGTAGTCGAGAATGTCATTGATCACGGCGAGCAGAGCATCGGCGGATAGCTTTACCGTTTCCAGGCAATCTCGTTGCTCCGCGGTAAGCTCGGTGTCAAGCGCCAGATCGGTCATGCCGATGACGCCGTTGAGCGGGGTTCGGATTTCATGGCTCATGTTGGCCAGGAATTCGCTCTTGGCCTGGTTGGCCACTTCTGCGGCATCTTTGGCCACGCGCATTTGCTGCTCCGCCCGGATGCGCTCAGCCACCTCGATTTGCAGATCCGCGGTGCGCTGTTCCACCCGCAGTTCCAGTTCGTCCTTCGCGTTCTGTAAGGCCAGATCCCGCTGCTCGATTCGTTCCAGCATCTGGTTGAACGAGCTTACGAGGACTCCACTTTCATCGTTGCTCTGGGCCGTTGCCCGGAGGGAATAGTTCTCCTCCGCTGTTACCCTTCCCGCAATCCTGGCGAGTTGCACAATCGGGTCACTGACAATACGCAGAGGACGCGCAGAGATGAGGTACGTGGCCAGGATGGAAATGAAGAGGACCAGGATAGCGATCTTGGTGTATTCCCGGAATCGGGCGCGAATGCCACTCAGGTCGGAAACGATGGCGATGGAGCCGGTCTTGTCCTCCTCCAGCAAAACGCTTCGGAACAGGGTGATGGTGTTGGGCCCGAAGTACGCTCCATCCGGGCGCCGAAGACGGCATCCTGAATTCAGGCCCCAGGTCGGCGCGGCGATACTCAGCAAAAATTTGGCCGTGGATGTCGTACAAGCACGCGCCTAATACATGGTGTTCGGTTCGCAGTGCCGCCAGCATTTCCCGCGCCGTCTTCTGATCGTTGAAGGCCAGAGACGCGGCTGTATTGGCTCCAAGCGTGTCGGCCAAGGTGGCGAGTTCGTCCGCGATATCGGTATGAAATCTTTGCCGCTCGTAGATGGCGAATCCTACGCAGGCCAAAACGACCGCAAGAACGCTGGCAGTCAGGATGAGCAAAGCGAGTTTCCGCCGAATTGGAAGGTCTCTGAAGATCATGCGCTCACTTTCCGCGGCTTTCTCCCACCACATGTTCCGCCAGGATCAACAACCGCGACCCGATTTTGAGGTTTGCCGATTCTGCCGCATCGAGATTGATGTCGAAGCGGACCTTGTTCGTCTTCCAGCAGAAAGCTGATCATTCCCCCCGCACCGAGAAAGCCGGCACTCTCTCCCACGGTCAGAACCGGAGCATTGTGCAAATCCGCCACCAGCATGGGAATGCGCTTGCTTTGCGCCTTGCCCAGAAAAAGGATCTGGCAAGCCTGCATGTCTTGCGGCTCGCCCAGGTGACGAATGCGAATGATCGCGATTGCCGATTGTTTTGCCGGCTACCGTGCCTTCCAGCGTGCCCTGAAATGGGTCCTCTCCAAGAGTGCATAGAACCAGCGAATTGTCGGTGCGTGGTCTGTGTTTCCGGAGGCCAATCCACGAGTTGTGCAAAATGGAAAATAAAGGCCGCCTTTACCCGGTATTCTTCCTCGGTGGTCTGCGCTTTGGTCCTTTGCCCACCCCCTGCCAGCAGAGAGAGAGATGAAAGCGGCAAGCATCGCGAGGCCCCAGTCGCATTCGCGCCCGGCGCCCGGGGTCGCCTTTCCGGCTCGACGCGATGAGCGCTCATGCGCATTCAGAACCGCCACGTGAGCCTGGCATACGCGCTGCGCCGAATCAGGCTGGGAAGCTCCGTTAAGTCTGGGCCGGAGTATTCCTGGTGAAGATTTCTGAGTAAGTTCTGCCCCACCAGGCCCAAGGGATATTTTGTCCGAGGGCTGCCACGCCAGGTTCGTATCCAGGCGGGTGTAAGACGGGATCTTTGGAGCTACCAGGCGTCCTACAAAATAGGCTGAGGTGGTCCACTGCCAATGCCAGGGGAGGTTCGCCTGCGAGCGCAATTGAGCTTGCTGGTTGGGGGTGGCGCCTTCGGTCTCGGGCGCCGTGGTCATGTCCAGGCTGCCCGCATCCGCGGTGCAGGTGCAGGGTGAGGAATGTGTAGCCCGGGCTAAGCGTCCATCGCGCTGGCCAATTTCACGTTGGCAAATATCTCCATGCCGTGGGTTTCTCCATGTAACATGTTGGCGAAAACGATGGGGATGAGCACATGCACCGGCGGAGGGTTCGCCTCCAGGCCCGGGGCTCCCGGTTCACTCCGAAATGAGATCGTGATACCGGTTAAAGAAACGCGCCGAATCGAGCGACAGCTGTCCGAGAACTGCTTGCGAAAGCCGGCTTCGGTTGCGGTCAGGCGCTCATTCTTGATCTTCGGATTCCCGAAAAGGCTGATCAGAGTGGTAAGATTGCCGGGTCCGGGAAACACGTCGTAATTTAAGCGAATCGCCGGTGTCGACCCGCGAAGGAGTTCGCTGCGCGTTGGAGACTGCCGCCCAAAACATGTCTCGCCTCGTCGGGCGTCCACGTGATCCTGGCCGTGGGTTGCAGGTTAAATCCGTTGTAGTATTCATGCTCCAGCTTCGTTCCCACGGTTACGTACAGGCGATCGGGACGGAGGGCGATCTCGTCCTGAACAAAGGCGCTGAAGATCTGAGTGGTTAGGTTTGCTGGAGTAAGCGAGAATCGGAAGCTTGACGCTGTATGGTCGGAGCTGGTGCGAAACCCGAGTCCCCACACCAAATCCTGCCGCCGGCCCCAGGTCAGCTGCTGCTCGAAGTCGAGGTCAAGTGTGTTCAGCCCGAGGCCATAGGTTCTATCGCCGCGGTTGCCGCGATCGAAATAGACCTGCAGCGAACTCTCCCGGCCAGGGGACATTTCCCGCTTCCATCGGGCGAGAACACTCCATCCGGAAAAAGCGGTCACGCAGGACAAGCGGGGCAATTTACAGGTGGCGAGATGGAGACAATGGAGTAGACGATTTCTCCCGCATTTCCGCTGACTGCTTCCCCTTCGATGGTCAGCGAATCTTTAGCGGAGATGTCTGCGTCCACCCGAAATCCGCCATGGAATCGGTACCAGTCGTCCTGGCCGTTCTGGTGATCTGGGGTGAGAAAGTGGCCCATTGCGAAACCATCTGCGAAAACCCGATAGGCCCCGTGGGCGCCAATCTAACCCCCCGTAGCGCGCCATTCCGGACCCGTGATCGAGCGTTCCTCCGCTGGCAGACGCCAGGCCACCCTGCGTGTCCTGCGCGCTCTTGGTAATGATGTTGATGACACCATTGACCGCATTTGTCCCCCAGATCGCAGCGCCGGGTCCGCGAATGACCTCGATCCGCTCAAGTAGAATCGAGTGGTACGTCCTGAGCGTCCCAGAACACTCCGGAAAAGATAGGTGTGTACACCGTACGGCCGTCGATCAAAACCAGAAGCTTATTTGAGTACTGGCCGTTGAAACCGCGTGCGCTGATAGCCCACACGCTGGCTGTGATCTGGGCCACGTCCAATCCAGGCACCATCCGTAACAGATCGGGAAGGTTGGTCGCACCGGAGCGGCGAATGTCTTCCTGCGTAATCACGAAAATCGCCGCCGGCACCTGGGATAGTTTCTGCTCCTTCTTCGAAGCCGAAGTCACATCGACATTCATGAGGTCTTCAATCTGCAGGGCAGTAAGGTCAGCCTGCGCGCTTTGAGCTTGAGCGGCGAGCAGCGTCAACGCAAAAAGCACCACCTCGCAGGCCAAAGCTCGCATCAGGACTGGCTTCATTGCGCTCCCGGTCCGGGTTTGCCATGTCGTCCTGGCCAGACCAACATAGACACTCAATTAGCTCTATCGGCAGGCGTTCGCGGTCACATGATGATTCCGGATGGGAGCGAGCGGAGGAGAGGCGGGGCAGGTTTTGGGCGAGGCAGATCGAAAAAGGAAACCAGTACAGTGATACTGACGTTTCTTCAGAAACTTCTGTACTCGAGCCCGTCGTGTAGTGCTGCAGGCCTGCTGCGGACTGGCTATTTCGGCGGCAACGGCGCGGCGGGCTCTTCTTTGGGCGCCGGCGGGGGCGCCAGCGCGATCTCTTCCACGATGTCGATGCCGGCGCTGCGCAGCAGCTCCGCCACCACGTCGCGGTTCAGCCGGGTGAAGTCGAATTCCACCCGCATCGTTTTCTGTTTTTCGTCGAGCACAATCCTGCGAATCCCATAGACGCCGCGAGCCTTACCCAACGCGATCATGGCTGCTTCCGTGGGGTGCAGTTCGTAGCGATAGAGAACGTCAAGATTGGTCGTCATGAGGTCATCATAGCAAGCAGACAGCGCCTCGACCAAGACCCACTCAATGGCGCAAGTTAACCCTGGACTGCGTCCCATAAGCGCCAACTTGTTTGGAATATTTTTCGTCAAACCACCGAAGCCCGAGACGAACGCTTTAACAGCAGGTCCCTCCACTACGCTGCGCTCCCGGTCGGGATGACAATTCATTTGTCGGAACCACTTTCCGTGTCTTTGCCCAATGAATTGTGGTCGACCGGGCGCGCGTGAGTGGTGGGAGCTGTTAACCGTTCATTCGTACCTGCGGGACTCTTCGAATGGGGTGTGGCCTCTACAGATGGGAAAGGTAATTCACAATTTCCGGGAGGTCCAGTCCTGGGCGCTGATGAACTTACATAAAATTGCCCCCGGCGATGGATGGACGTTGACTCCCGGGAACCGCTTGGTTCCGTACAGGGCGTTGACTGCGGCATTTGTCGAGATGACGAAGTGGTGGTGAAGTCGATCCGATGCTCGATAAGAAACTGCCGGTAGGCGTCGGCATCC
>CAVWRV010000024.1:0-430627 GCA_963757515.1 uncultured Acidobacteriaceae bacterium
CATTTCGGATCGGTACTGATAAACGCTAGGTTCCTATCGGGACTGTCCCGGCACGACGAGGGTGTCCTGTGGCGGGATCTTCTGCCGGGACAGTTTCGATAGGGGCGTTTGAAGTAAGTCGCCGGCGCGACGGACGCGGTGATCTAGGTATGGGATTTCAATCGGCGCCAGTTGGCCTTTACGGGTGCTTGGATCGGCGAGGTGGACGAATCGGGCTGCGCAGACGGTGGTTTCGGCTGAAGTGGAGGCCTGGACGGTAGTTGCAAAGGCGCCTCGGGAGGGTTGTGCCTACAGTCAAGGCACACGGCGACTCTGCGTGCGAGAGCACCAGGGCGTGGAAGGTGGAGAAGGACGGCGGGAGCGGTCAGTCTTTCATGAACTGTCAACACTGCACCTCCATGGCTGGGGCGGGGTCAGGTTCGGATGGAAGTAAAGCTGGGCGCGGGTGAGCCGTTCGACAACAAGCATGATGCCGGAGCATGTTGGACAGCGCAAGCTGGGAAGCGCGGGCGGATCAGTGCAGGCCGTTACTCCGAGCAGAAGGCGGCAGCGTTCGAGCGCAGCACCACGTCGACGGTTGGCAAAGAGACCGAAGTGCCGAATGCGAACCAAGCCGCAGGGCAGAACGTGCAGCAGGAAGCGGCGCAGGAACTCATGAGCGGCAACGGTCATGATCTTGTTCTTGCCGCCGTGAGCGTAGTCCCGCCAGCGGAAGGAGACGCTCTGGTTGTCAAAAGCCACGAGCCGATGGTTGGAGATGGCCACGCGATGTGTGTAGCGGGCCAGGTAGTTGAGAACATGTTCGGCGCCGCCGAACGGTGGCTTGGCGTAGACCACCCAATCCTGCTTGAATAACTGCCGAAGGAAGCTGGGAAAGCCTCCGGGAGCGGCCAGATGTTGTTGCGTGCCATGGAACTGCAGCTTGTCTTGCGCGGCGAGCTGCTTCAGTCCGGCAACGAACTTGCCACGGAAGACGCGGCTGAGTGCTCTTACGGGCAGGAAGAATCGGCGCGAGGCATCGATCCATCTTGAGCCATCGAGAGACAAGCCACCTGCCGGAACGATGTAGTGTACATGGGGATGATGCTCCAGGTTCTGTCCCCATGTATGGAGTACGCCGAGGAAGCCGATGTCGGCTCCCAGATGCTTAGGATCGCGAGCCAGTTCGAGCATGGTCGCAGCGCTGGCGCAGTAGAGCAGGTCGTAGAGCAGCCGCTTGTTCTGGAGGGCAAGAGCGGACAGATCATGCGGCAGTGTGAAGACCACGTGGAAGTACGGAACGGGCAACAGCTCGGCCGAGCGCGCCGCCAGCCACTTGGCGCGCGCGTTTCCCTGGCACTTGGGGCAGTGCCGGTTACGGCATGAGTTGAATGAGATGGCCTGATGGCCGCAGCGGACGCACTGATCGCGATGACCGCCTAGTGCCGCGGTGCGGCAGCGAGCGATGGCATCGAGCACCTTGCGATGCGGCCATGCAAGATGCGACTGCTGCTGTTGCCAGAAACTGTTGCCCGTTCTACGAACGATGTCGGCCACCTCGAGGGTGGGCCGGTTCATCGCTTCATCCGTCTCCTGGAGCGTTTTGCTTCGTCCGGCCGTGACACTTCGATCGCCTCGAGCGGGCTGGGAATCGCCTGCAGGTGGCGCCGGGACAGGTGCAGATAAACGGTTGAGTGTTCGAGCTTGGAGTGGCCGAGAAGCACCTGGATGGTGCGCAGATCGGCGCCGGCTTCCAGCATATGAGTGGCGAAACTGTGTCTTAGCGTGTGGGGAGATACGTGCTTCTTGATGCCAGCCTGCTGGGCTGCCTCAGCCATAGCCGCCCACACAATCTTTTCGGTAATGGGCACATCGGCCCGCCAGTTGTTCACCATACCTGGAAACAGGTAGGTCTTGGGCTTCATCCAGCGCCAGTACTCTCGCAGAGTGTCCAAAAGCTTGGGGGTCAGCAGAACATCGCGATCGCGGCTGCCCTTGCCCTGATGGACATGAATGACCATGCGCTCGCTGTCGATGTCGGTAACCTTCCGATGACACAACTCGGCTCTTCGCAGTCCTGTCGCATACAGCGTCATCAGCATGGTGCGATGCATCAGGTTACGAGCCGAATCAATCAGCCGGGCGACCTCTTCCGGGCTGAGTACAGTTGGCAGCTTCCGGGGACGCTTGGGAAAAGGAATCTCATCGAGCAGATAGGGTCGTCTAAGGGTCTTGACGAAAAGAAACCGCAGAGCCGCACAACGGCTCTGAATAGTACCAGGCGACAACTTCCGGTCGCGAAACAGATGCACTTGGTACTCGCGAATATGGCTTGGACCAAGGCGCTCAGGCGAGCGGTGGAAGTACTTCGAAAAGT
This sequence comes from uncultured Acidobacteriaceae bacterium, assembly GCA_963757515.1. Taxonomy (GTDB): domain Bacteria; phylum Acidobacteriota; class Terriglobia; order Terriglobales; family Acidobacteriaceae; genus PALSA-350. The sequence continues at coordinate 2,357 of CAVWRV010000024.1, forward strand.
CCTCCACCGCGTGGATGTAGCAACGAACAGTGCTCGGTGAATAGTTCCGACGCTGGAGTTCGTCCAGCATCAACTGTCGAAGATGGGTCACAGTACACCTCCTGTGACTCAAGCCTTACACCGGCGACAAAACTACTCGGAGGCCTCCGCCGCAGCGTCCGTCGCGCCGGCGACTTAGTTCAAACGCCCATGTAGCCGGGAATTCCCGATGAGCGCCAAATCGCCCGCGACCTTTATCTCCCCCGTTCTCGTCAATCCAAAATCATGACAAAGAAGATCGGTGAACACGGCCAACTTAGAGTTCCTTATCGGTACCGATCTAGGGTCGACTGCGATGACGGGTGCGATCTGCAAAAGTTCGATCTGGACGTGTTAGGGTCTATCGCTGACCGGCGGCCCGAGGGGCGCTAGCGCTTCCACCCAAGGCTCCGGGTGGTAGCGTTCCTCCTTCGGACAAGGTCTTCATGTTCTTTTCTAATCGTCTACACTGGCTGAAGCTATCCGCGTGGCGTTAGGAGGCGAGAAAATCTGCCCCTACGAGATGTCCGCCGAAATTCTCTCCATCCATGGCCATGACGGATCTTATACTTCAGAATCAGGCTCAAGAAAACTATGGGCAATCATTCCAGGGCGATGGTCGGCGTCATCGCATTTGCTCTGTTTCTCGACTATTTCCTTTACGGGCTTCTCTTCCCCTTAATGGCCCATTCCCACGCGGGGCTGAAGGGCGAAGGACACCTGGCGCTGCTTTACGGGGTCTACGCGGCTAGCGTCCTCCTCGTTACCCCGGTATTTGGCTACCTGGGAGATCGCCTCGGCGGGCGGTCAACCATGTTGTGTGGCGTGGCATTGTCCATCTGTGCCATCTGGCTCCTGGGCATGGCGTCGAGCCTCCCGCTGCTGTTACTCGGCAAGTTCTGCCAGGGGGCCGCGTCGGCCGCGCTCTGGACCTCGTGCCTGGCAATGATTGCGATGAACTACGTGGAAAGGCGAGTGGAAATACTGGGTTACGCATTCACTGGTGGCACCTTCGGCTCCGTGACCGGGCCGATCGCCGGCGGATTGCTGTATCAAGCCGGCGGTTATCGCCTGCCCTTTCTCATTACCGGGATAGCGTTTGCGCTCGCCGGGGGTCTGATCGCTCTTGTGGTTCCAGCAGGTGGAAAACGACGGAGCGAACCAACAGACTTCCGCGTTTTGCTCTTCAACCGATCGATGATGGTTCCTGCCGTAGCGGTCGCGCTCGCCGCATTTTCGCTGGGGATCATTGAACCCCTCCTGCCTTTGCGGCTGGCGCGATACGGCGTAACATCGATGGCCATCGGCATCATCTTTACGGTTTCGGCGTTGATGTACGGCTTGAGCGCACCGCTGGTAGGCCGCGTATCGGAACGGATGCCGATCCAAAAAGTAATCGCGTTGGGAACCCTTGCCATGGCCTTCACGCTTCCGTTTCTGGGGCTCTTCAAAGGAGTCATCCTGGTCGGCATCACGGTCTGCCTGATCAATGTCTGGTACGCATTCATGCTCAACCCGGCATCGGCGGAACTCGGCAATGTTGTCGATCGTTCCGGGTTGTCCTGCTATTCAGCGTGCTACGCGGTGTACAACATCTTTTACTCAGTCGGCATGTTAGGCACGGCAACGCTCGTTTCCGCCGCCGCCCGATTAATCAGCTTCCAGGGTGTTTTGCTGTGCGCGACCACCATTCTTTTGCTCTTTGTTCCTTTTCTTATCAAGGCAGCTTCGCCCAAAAGCGTGGCGGCGGCAGCATCGGGCGGATAGCCGCGGAGGGCGTCTATGTCCATGCCGTGCAATGAATCCCTTAAGGAGAGTCAGTCAAGGAGATAAGTCATATGATCCAGACGATTTCAAGCCAGGTCCTCGAGTCCCCAGCCAGTTTGCTTGCGGCGCTTGATCGCGGTGAATCGCTTCCCGCCCACTGGTATACCGATCCCGGCATCACGTCGCGAGAAATCGAAAAGGTTTTCAGGAAGACATGGAATTACATAGGCCCGGCAAAGGAGCTGGTGAACGCGGGCGACTACATCACCGGCTATGCGGGCCAGGTGCCCGTCGTCGTGATCCGCAACCAAGATGGGCTGGCAGCCTTCGTCAATGTGTGCCGCCACCGCCGGCATGAAGTGATGAAGGGCCGCGGAAATTCGAAGATGATGCAATGCGGATATCACGCCTGGACCTACGATCTCACCGGATGCCTGAAGGGCGCACCGCGTTCCGCCGCCGAGCCTAACTTCCGTCTGGAAGACTATCCCTTGCTGCCCATTCGAGTGGAGTCGCTGGGCCCGTTCGTCTTTGTCAATCTTGACTCGGGCGCAAGGTCTCTTGCCTCGTACTATGGCGGTGTGCTCAACATTCTCTCCGGCAGCGGCATAGACCTGGAGAGTCTCAAGCTCTATAGCCGGGAAGCCTGGACCGCCGAAGCCAACTGGAAGACCATGCTGGAGAACTATCTCGAGTGTTACCACTGCGCCGTGGCCCATCCCGGTTTCAGCGCCGCCATTGATGTGAAGCAGGAGAACTACGACCTCACCATGCATGGTTGGTTCGCCAGCCAGTTGGGCCAGGTGCGTCCCTCGGCGCTCGAGGGCAAGACCGCGGTCGAAATCTATGACGCGCGCGGCGAAATAGCGCAGGCTCAATATCACCTGTTGTGGCCCAATCTCACCATCAACATCAATCCTGGATTCCCCAACCTTTCCATCGATGTTTGGTTCCCTGACGGACCCAACAAGACCAAGGGATTCTCCGAGCAATATTTTGCCCCGGGCGTGTCGGAAAAGTTTGCTCAGGAGCTGATCGCCTTCAACAAACAAGTGGGTTACGAAGACGACGTTCTTACCAACTCCGTGCAACTCGGACTCCTGGGCGGTATTCCTGATCGGGGCAGGTTCCTCACCAACAGCGAACATCTTTGCATCCATTTTCAACGGCTCATCGTGCAGGCTTTGTTTGACGGTGAGGGAGGAGCGGAAGCAAAACCGTCCAGTTCGCTGCCGGTTTCGACCACGATCAGCGCAGAGCCAACCGCTTCCGCCATTGCGGAAGGCGAGCGTAACGCCCTTGTCGAACTGGAGGTGGCGAAGGTTGAGAAGGAGAGCGAGATCATCAGCTCCTTTTATCTTCGTCGCGTCGATGGCGCGCCTTTGTACCGCTGGGAGCCGGGTCAGTTTCTGCCCATCCGGGTAACCATCCCTGGCCACGCCGAACCCGTTTTGCGAACGTATACACTCTCAAGCTGTTATCGCCCGGACTACTACCGGTTGTCGATCCGGCGTGGCGAGGGAGCCGCGCTGGTCTCACAATTCATGCACGCCAATGCCGGGACCGGCTTCCGTCTGCACGCGTTGACGCCGCGCGGCAAGTTTGTTCTCGACCAGAACAGTCGGCGCCCTGTGGTGCTTGTTTCAGGCGGGGTTGGCGTCACTCCTATGATGGCCATCGCCGAGCACCTCGTCGCGGAGGGGCGCCGCACCGGCGCCTACCGGCCTGTCCATTTCATTCACGGCGCACAGAACGGGCGGGTCCGCGCTTTTGCCAATCGCATTCGCGAACTCGCCGCCGAGCATCCTGAATTCAGCGTGCACGTCTGCTTCAGCAATCCGTCGCCTGAGGATCAGATCGGCGTCGCGTACGACAGCAAGGGCCGCATCGACACCAGCCTGGTGACCGCGCTCTTGCCGCCTGGAGACTACGACTTCTATCTCTGTGGCCCGTCTGAGTTCATGAACTCGCTCTATTCCGGCCTGGTGGGGACGGGGGTTCGCCCGGAGCGAATTCACTACGAGTCCTTCGGTCCAGGAACGGTGCTCAAGCCGGAGTTGTCCAGAAAGCCGTCCGAGGAGCCAGGTGCAAGTACGGTGCTCGTAAAATTTTCCCGCTCCGGAGTCGAGACGGAATGGTCTCGCGAAGACGGCACTTTGCTTGAGCTAGCGGAAGAAGTTGGGCTCGCTCCCGCTTTCGGCTGCCGTTCGGGCATCTGCGGTACCTGCAAAACTCCGATCCTTCACGGCGCGGTCGACTATCTGGAGGAACCCCTGGCCGATCGCGGCGAAGGAAACATCCTGCTCTGCTGCTCCGTGCCGCGAAAGACGCAGGGCGAAAGCCAAACTGGAAAAGCCCCTGATTTGATTCTCGACTTGTAGGACGAGACGGTGCAAAGAGATGAGGGTAGATTCAAGCCCTCCCGGTGCCGACTTGTCTTGGGGTCATTGAATATCACCTGAACCCAGCCAACGTAACCATCTGGAAGCACGAACGTGTAGTGGGGAGGGTTTGTGAATCACGATCGTGGATCTCTCCAGCGGTTGGTCCGAGCGGTGTCCGAATCGCAGACGCGGGCTGCAGCCGACGCTTAGGTAGATAGGTCCTGAAAAACGCGCATGTAGCCGGGAGGAATTCTGGCTTCACGCTAAATCGCCGAGGCGCGAATCGAGCGCCTGGAAGGCGAATTCGGGAGTTCCGGGCGGGCGACCGCCCACCCCGGAAGTAATCCGCAAAAATGCGGTCCTGTCCGGATAGGCGACAATCCACTCGGAACTCCGGTTGAGACCACACTAGGGGATGAGCGTGACACGGCCAAGTGCAAACGAGTCCGTCTCGAAAAGGGTCCTTATTGCGACACGGTTCGTGAAATCGACCTTGGCGGAGACCTGATAGACTTGGCCCACCAACCAGGAGGGATCAATGCAATCAAAATGGCTTCTTTCGTCCGCACTTGTAGGCTGCTCCGCGTTCGGCTGGTGCGCGCACCTATTGACGGCTCAGCACCGCAAGCCGGTTACGATTACGAGGATCTATACCGGTTCTGACGGTGAAACACACGCCGAAGAGATTACTGGAAATCTGAAATCTGATCCTTCGCGAAACGGTATTGAATTTTCGGACCCGATCAAAGTCACCAGTTTGGTATTCGCGCGGACTTCTCCGGGTTGGGTCCGGGACTGGCACCAAGAAACATATCGTCAGTACCTCATCACTTTGAGTGGGCAGGGAGAATTCGAGATCTCCGGCGGTCACAAAGTTTCGTTGGCGCCGGGAAACATCGTTCTGGTTGAAGACTCAACCGGGAAGGGTCATATCTCTCGTACCTTCGGAACCGAAGACCGCATTGCGCTGAACATCCGGCTGGCGGATCGCTAATCGGGTTTCTATGGGTCGTTTCACAACCGGTAAGTTTTCGGGACGAATTCGGAAGGACCTAAAATCTGGCCCTCGACGGTTCAACAGGAAGTTTATCGCGCTTTGCTCCGCGACGTTCGTTAATGAGAAATCGCGAATGCACCTCGTACAGGTTCCTGTCTCCTTTCCTTTGCTGCCTTTCGCACACCTTCCAGCCCCTGGGACATGCGGCCCCCCGCTCTGTGTCGGGTGCATGCGTGACTGGACGATGTTCTCCTTCATCTGTGCTCTTTCCTCCCCAGCCTCCGTAGAAGGTTGCCCTTCGTTGTTCGATTGGTTCACGATACTACGGCAGTGTGACTTCACCGGCACGTACACGTCCGCATTGTGGTTTATGGCCTTCGCGGACCGGCCTTGATCCTCGGATCAGGCATGCTGGAGATCTCCCGGTTCTCGTGCATGTTGTTTTCTTAGCGTGCGCGGGCTCTATCGACTACGCAGGACCGGACAACCACTCGCGTATAACGTGGTTACCGTATTGCCTTCCTCCTACTCGTCATGGAGTCGGCATCCTGATCTACCGGTTTTTCGAAGCTCAATCACCCCGGCCACCAATGCCTCCGGCCTACGCTTCAAGCGACACTTCACGATGCCGCCTGCAAAACTAGAGGTCAGGATGGAATCGCTCATTCCTTTCCTGTAGGGCTCTTTCATCCCCTACAACATGCCGGCTTATCCCGGCGCTCGACGTATAACCGGCTTTTCGGATGATGAATCCGCGATACTTCGCTCTCCGTTAAGTTGCCGAGATGCCGACAAACCGGGCAATTGAGATGGTGACGCTGAGCGTTTCCCGATGCTTTTCAGCTGCTAGCCCCGGGGCAGTATCTGGGTCCTCGTCGCGCAAGCTGCCCTTCAACCCACCCATGATTTGGGGGTAAAATTGCTCCGCTATATTTGCCTCGGACCCGCAGTGGCTCAGATGACACCTGCAAGGATGCCTGGGTAACAGGAAGCTTGAGTGCAGCGCGTGCCGCGAATCTCGTGCGCGGATGAGGGAAGCCGGGGAGGTGCCGATGACCAAGACCCGTCCTCGATTGTTTTACGGCTGGTGGGTGGTTGCCACTTCAGCACTCGCCTTGTTCCTGGGGCCCATTCCGATCGTGGTCTTTTCCTTTGGAGTGTTTCTCAAACCGCTCATTAAGGAATTCCATTCGGGGCGTGGCGCTGTCTCGCTCGCCTTTACTCTTCACAACGCGGTCATTGCTTTTGGCCTGCCTTTCGCAGGCCGACTTGTCGATCATTTTGGTGCGCGGAGAGTAATCCTGCCATCCACGTTAACGGTGGGCTTGATTCTGCTTTCAGCCTATTTCTGTTCGGGTAGGATCTGGGAGCTCTACCTGTTTTACGCGGCATTGGGCCTTGCCGGCTGCGGGGTGGGGCCCGTGTCCTATTGCGACGTGATCTCGCACTGGTTTGACAGATACAGAGGTTTGGCCCTCGGTTTCATGATGTTCGGTCTGGGTGCCGGAGCGCTCATCATGCCGTCAGCCGCGCAATACCTGATTGCAAGATTCGGGTGGCGTCTCGCGTTTGGCATTTTCGGAGCCGCGATTCTGGTTATCACTGCGCCGGTCGTGACAAGATTTCTCAAGGAGAGACCGGAGCCGTTGGGCCTTCTGCCGGACGGTGCTCCCTATGTTGTCACGGCATCTTCCAGATCGGATGACGATCCAGGCGTGAGTTGGGGCGAGGCTTGGCGCGGGCCGACCTTTTGGCTTTTGTTTTGCGCTTTCATCCTTGTTTCGGCCAGCGTGCAAGGGTGTCTCGCGCATATCGCGGCCATCCTCGCCGATCGGGGAACGCCTGCACGGGCTGCCGCCCTTGCGACCTCGCTATTTGGCGGCGGGCTCCTGGTTGGTAGAACCGGGTCGGGTTACCTGTTGGACCATTTTTTCGCCCCCCGTGTCGCGGCCCTAATCTTTTGTTGCGCTGCCGGGGGAATTGCTTTGCTTCGCATAACCAGCTCACCGGAGCTTGCGTTTGTTGCTGCATTCTTCATTGGTCTCGGACTCGGTGCGGAGGTGGATATTATGGCCTACCTGACAAGCCGCTATTTTGGGCTCCGCTCCTTCGGCGCGATCTATAGTTTTATTTTTGCTGGTTTCGGTCTGGCGGGCGGATTGGGCGCGTTCCTAATGGGCGCCGCTTTCGATGCGACCGGTTCCTATGCACTCATGCTTACTTTATTCTGCATCCTGACGTTCATCGGCGCCGCATTCATGATGCGTCTCCCCTCGTACCGATACCGGGTCACACCGCCTGGTGAAGGCGGCCCAGACATAGAAATGCTCCCATCTTAGGCATGCGTTTCCCGAGTAAGCAAAACAGGAAAGGACATCCAAAATGTTGGACGAAATAAAGCTTTCCCACGGCGTAATGGAAGGAAAGGGCGCCTACAACAGGCACGCGAAGATTCCGGCCGGCGGCGCTGCTTTGGCAGCTCCGTTTTTGGAGAAGGCGGTGCAGAAGATAGCGCTTGACCCAGAGGATCGGCCCGTCGTCATTGCCGATTATGGATCGTCGCAGGGCAAGAACTCACTCGTACCGATGCAGATCGCCATCAGAAACCTGTGGCCACGCCTCGGCCCGAATCGTCCAATCTTTGTCTTTCACGTCGACCAGCCATCGAACGACTTCAACTCGTTGTTCGAAGTGCTGAGTTCCGACCCGGATCGATATGTTTTGGACGGAGCGAACGTCTTCCCGTGCGCGATTGGAAGATCATTTTACGAGCAAGTGCTTCCGCCTGATTCGGTCTATCTTGGGTGGTCCTCGTATGCCGCAGTATGGCTCAGCCGCATTCCGTCGCTGATTCCGGGGCACTTCTTTCCACCTTCCAGCACAGGCGCCGCGCGCGCTGCGTTCGAGCGTCAGGGCGCGGAAGACTGGGAAGCTTTCCTCTCATTGCGGGCATCCGAAATGCGGCCCGGCGCTCGCTTAGTGGTTGTGCTCCCAGGCCTCTCCGATGACGGATCGTCAGGGTTTGCAGAGATCATGGATCATGCAAACGCTGTCCTCACAGAGATGGTCGACGAGGGTACGATCACGGCCCAGGAACGGGCCCGAATGGTATTGGGAACGTATCCGCGACGGAAAAGCGAGCTCCTTGCACCATTCGCGAAGGAGGGGCAGTTCCGGCGGCTCATTGTGGAGGATTGCGAGATGTCGGTGCTTCCGGATGCCGCGTGGACCGATTATCAGTTGGACGCCGATAAGGAAGCGCTAGCGACGAAGCAAGCGCTGTTCTTCCGCTCGGTCTTCATGCCTTCGCTCGCCTCCGCGTTGACCCGGGTGCGCGATGGCGACGCTGAGGCGCTACGCAGTTTCGCCGACCGTCTACAAGAAGGCCTGACGCGGCGCTTGGCCAGCCAGCCGGCTTCGACAGACTCGTTCGTCGAGACTATCGTTCTTGCGAAGTGTGGTTGACCGCTCGCGGGATCGGATCGGGAACGGCGTTGGTCGCGTTCGTAGCACGGGGAGCAAAGACAATGATGGCATCGAGAAAGTCAATTGTACGAATAGCCGGTTATAGGGCCACCTGGATTACCTTGAGGCGCGCGTGCTCCGCATTGTCAAGAACCGAGGATAATCCTGGTGACGACATAATCCTGGTGACGACATAATCCTGGTGACAGACGGAACGATCACCGCCTGCGAAGGAGCAATACTCCGGCGAATTGTAACGGTTACGTTCCGTCTGTCACTGGGTCGGGCTACTTCGGATTAACTGTACTTACGTCCATCACGACTTTGGTGTGTTCGCTTGGGGCATCCCCTTCGTGGAGTTTTCCTTCAGCAACGACCATTTTGCCTACTAGCTTTCGGGCTTCTCCTGCTCTATCTGGCGGGAAGACGAAGAGCTGTACCTTCGTGATGTTGGGAAAATCGCCCCAGCAACTGCTCTTGTTTGCGCTCACATCCCTAAGACGGTTAACAGTAATCGGCTTCTCCAGTTTAAGAATCAGCTGCTTTTCTCGCGCATCTTTGGCTGGAGTCTCACCGAACCCCGGTGGACCATAAAAAGTCCGTTCACTCAGTAATCCCTCTAATTGGACTCCGTCGGTATCACAGCTGTAGTGTCGCTCTTGGGCAGCACCCTTGGTTGCTTGGGCAGCACTGATCTCTCGGTGTTCTGCGAAGAGAGCGACGCAGAGTAGCGTTGGCAGTAGTGTTCTGGCAAGACCCCCCAAAATTGCCCCCTTTAATTTCAATGAACGTTGAAAGTCGATGTTGTCGTTACGGAGTAGTTGCCCGGCGCGTTGAACCCTTCATATCGGGAGATTGCGTTTTCCTAATCCTGGTGACAGACGGAACGATCACCGCCTGCGAAGGAGCAATACTCCGGCGAATTGTAACGGTTACGTTCCGTCTGTCACTGGGTTGTTTGTCACTGGGTTGTTGACGACCACGCGTTACTCAATCACGCAACCAACGGGTCGGGGCGTGACATGGCGACATTCCTCGCCGGGCCGATTCGTCCTCGATCTGCGCGGCTTGCGACAGACTCGACGAATATCCAGCAGGCTCCAATCGCAGTCAGGTTGTACACCGCCCCACCCCACGCCCCCTGGTTGTGCGGTCGAACAAAAACAGGAGGTATTTCGACAAAAGCTTCAAACAGCAACAGCATCACCACAAGGAGCCTCGCGGCCAGAACGTCCCGAATTCCCGAGCAAATAGCACTGCCTGCAAGCACGAAAGCGATGCCGGTGAGCACTGTCCAAAAAAATCCAAACGGCACCCAATGCGGGACGAAGCGTCCGAAGACGCGAACGTTGATGAGGTGCCCTAAGCCGAAGACGATAGGAGGCAGTCCCAACATCCAACGAGCGGCGATAGCTGCTCTCTCTCGCAACAGGGATCGGGTGAGGCGGTGAGGCGTAAACGATGGCTGCCGGCGCGACCAACATTAGCTGTTGAGCAAGCCCGAAAGAGATGAAAATCAAGACACCGATGTGAAAACCGATCGTATGAATTCCAGCATAGAACCGAGGCAGCCAAAAGGCGCAAAGATAAGGTAGATCATGGCTGATCCCGCTGCCCCTATCCGTGCGCTCCGTCGCCACAAGATCGCCACGCCGGCCGCGACCAGCCAGACGCCGGCGATATAGGCGAGCACCTGCTGGCCAGGGAAAATGTTGACCGAGAGCTTTGATGGGTTGATGTGAGCCCTCGAATTCTCCCCAAACAATATCCAGGATCCCGGTGAGATCGTTGCCAAGCCGTAGAACCAAACTCCGACTTTCATTTGTTCAATCTCCCTTCAGTCCCTCAGCTACAAGCCGGAGCTCAAGACGATACATGCGATTCTCGATTTTCAGAACTGATAGTATGGCAGCATTGGTACATCGAAAGATCCATTTTGCGCTAATATCATTGGACCATTGGAAGATGCCAAAGACCATCAGCTCCTTCGAGCTCACTCTCAATAGCCGTCCGCAGCATCAGACCTTAACCAGTTGGTTATACGGAGAACTGCGCCTCGCCATTCTTGAAGGCCGGCTTGTGCCTGGCACCAGACTGCCAGCCTCCAGAGACTTCGCCAGCCAGTACGGGCTCTCGCGGGGAACAGTTGTCAGCGTTCTCGAACGTTTGCAAGCCGAGGGATACGTATCGTGCCGTGTTGGATTTGGCACGTGGGTCAATCACGTAGCGGCGCCTCCACCAACCCGCCAGATGAGCTCGATCCTCCGGCTTACATTCGTCGCGTCATTTCGGCATACAAACGGCCAAGCCTTTCGTGGGTCTGGCTTTTGTGAGGGTGTCCGCCCGTTTCGCGTCGGGAATCCGGCCGTCGACGAATTCCCGTCCGAGCTTTGGGGACGTATTGCCGCAAACCGCGCACGAAATTTCAGGTCATGGTTGACGACAGAGGATGATCGGCGTGGATATCGGCCATTGCGCGATGCGATTGCCGAGTATTTGCGCACGTCGCGCGGAGTCCGATGCAGTCGGAACAGATCATCATCGTTTCTGGAATACAGCAGGCGCTCGACCTATTATCACGCTTTCTCCTGAAGAAGAGGGATCCGATATGGATGGAGGATCCTGGATATTTCGGGGCCAGCGTCGCGTTTGGCAGTGTCGGGGCCAGGATGATCGCTGTGCCAGTGGACGAAGAAGGCCTGTCGGTCTCCGCGGGAACGAAAATTTGTCCGCATGCAAAGGGGGTATATCTTACGCCGGCTCACCAGTTTCCGCTGGGTGTGACGATGTCCCTCAAGCGGCGGATGGCCATTCTCAACTGGGCCTCACGCGCCGGCGCTTTTGTGATCGAAGATGACTATGACAGCGAGTACCGATTTGAAGGACAGCCTGTGCCCGCCTTGCAAAGCCTTGACAATCATTCAAACGTGATCTTCATCGGATCATTCAGCAAGACATTGTTCCCATCCTTACGCCTGGGCTACGTGGTATTCCCTTCGTTGGTAGATTTCTTTTTAGCCTTCCGCTTTCGAACCGATTTCCAGAATTCGATCCTTCGATCAGGCGGTGCTCTGCGACTTCATCGTAGATGGGCATTTGGCACGTCATCTGCGACGGATGCGTAATCTGTACGCCGGCCGCCTCGCAGCACTGATCGAAGGAGGAAAGCAACATCTAAGTGGGTTGCTTGAACTTTCCAACGTCAGGGCCGGACTCTACACCATTGGGTTCCTCAAAAATGGAATGACTTCACGGCAAGCGGAGAAGCTGGCGGCGGCCCAGGGCATTGAAGTTCTCGCCGTTGATCGATATACTCTGAGACGTCCTGACCCCAAGGCATTGCTCCTCGGCTTTGCCGGCTTCGATGAGGGTGCGATTCGGCAAGGACTTGTTCGACTCGCGAAAGCGTTGAGCTAGCAAGACCTCGGGACATGAGACCAGTTCTCTCAACAAATGCCAGATCGCCAAGTCACGCATTATGAGAGGGCGCCCTGCTTAAGAAGGCAGTCTGCGTCGGCAACACATGCTTGTGGGGGCTTTGCCCCCACACCCCCAGGATTTAGCGCTTTGGTGCCTCTCCCGATAGGGAGTTTCACGGGCCAGATAGCGGAAGGGGGACGCCGTAGCATCCCCCTGTATCGGTCGAGGCCACTGAGTCGGCGCTCGGGTTGCTTCCCAGCATGGCCCTATCCTCCGCTCAGTTCAGGAATTGATTGTACTGCGGTTGCGCGAAGAAGCGGGTGTTTGCGGCGGGCTCTGGAAGTATGACACTTGACCTTGGGGGAAGTGGTCCCTCAGAAGAATCACCTTCCCCCCAAGGAGGTACCCAGCATGCTGAGTAGCAATGTGAAGTATATCGGCCTGGACGTTCACAAGGAAGCGATTGCGATTGCGGTTGTAAATGGTGCGGGGAAGTTGGTCATGGAGTCGATCGTGGAAACCAAATCCAGCACTGTGCTCGATTTCCTGCATGGGCTGCGCGGAGAGCTGCATGTGACGTTGGAAGAAGGGACTTGGGCGGCGTGGCTGTACGACGTGCTCAAGCCCCACGTGAGGGAGATCGTGGTCTGCAACCCGCGTCGCAACGCTTTGTTGAAAGAGGGCAGCAAGAGCGACAAGATCGATGCGCGAAAGCTGGCCGAATTGCTGCGCGCCGGCCTGCTGCGCGCGGTCTACCACGGAGAAAATGGGCTGCAGACGTTGCGGGAGTTGGCACGTAGTTATCTGACCATCAGCAAGGACCTGAAACGCGTCAAAAATCGGCTCAAGGCGTTGTACCACAGCTGGGGCATTTGCTGCGCCGGCAAGCAGGTCTATGCCGCACGCCATCGGGAACAATGGTTGAGCAAGATTGCGCAGGTCGGCGTGCACCGCCGCGCGGAGCTGTTCTATCAGCAGCTGGATGGACTACTTGTTTTGCGGAACACCGTGCGTGGAGAACTGTTGGCCGAAAGCCAGAAGCATCAGGCCGTGAAAATATTGCGCCAGGTTCCCTCAATCGGCCCGCTTCGGGCTGCACTGTTGCTGGCCCTGATGCAAACGCCACACCGGTTCCGCAGTAAGAGGCAGCTGTGGACCTATAGTGGCCTGGCGGTGGTGACGCACGACAGCGCGCAGCATCGTTATGTAGACGGACAACTGCAACGTTCCAAAAAGCCACAACAGATCCGTGGTCTGAATCAGAATCACAACCACGCGATGAAGGAGATTTTCAAAAGTGCAGCCCTGAACGCCAGTCGTTGTGCGGGACCGCTGCAGGACTTTTACGCGAGATTGCTGGCCAAGGGCATGAAGCCGGATATGGCTCGCCTAACGCTGGCACGCAAGATCGCCGCCATCACGTTAGCTCTTTGGAAAAAAGGAGGGAGTTTCGACGCCGAACATCTGAAATCGCAAGCAGCTTGAGCGTCTACAGGAACCCAGGCAATTGACCAGGTTGACTTACCTGATGGTTAGCCAATCGGTTCTTGCGACGCTCCGGGTCGAGGGAGAGTATCAATCGATGAGTTAGACCACTCCGCGTGCTGTCTGCACCGAGTCTCCAAATGCACTCTATACCCCCTCGCATAACCGAAAAAAGCTATAGGCTTCGAGTCTCAAATAGGACCATGGTTGGCGTATTAGAGCCACCCCGGTTTGCTTGCGTGGCTTCCGGACCGAAGGCGTCGAACCATCGAGTTATGAAACCGTCGAGCAGACACCGTCGATTGCCTTGGTCTGTGAGAAGCACGTCGCGAACACAAAGCCTCTCCAGATCTCAGATTGGGCTGGATGCCAATCGCCACATCCATCTCCTCTCGGAGAGGACGGAGGGAAGATTTTTCCTTGACATGCCCTCTCATAGGACTCATCGAGCCGGTCGGGATCGTACCTGGAATGTCGGCCGGTGTTTAAAAATCCAGTCCACTCGGAAGGTAAAACCGGCTTTGTCGGAAACTGGCTCCGAACATCCATTCATCGCATGACCTGAACTGACCGGAAGCGGAGCGCTTCCGCGTCGAACTCGCCCATCTCAATATCCCGAAAATAGACCTTATAGAAGTCCTCGTCGACCGGCTCGAGGCAGGAAGAGATTCGAGAGACGGACCAGTCCCGAAGGGACGGCTGAATGTGAGCCCAGGACGCAGTCCCATAAGCGCTAACTTGTTTGGGATGTTTTTCGTCAAAACTCCCACAAAATCGTCATCCTGAGCGGAGCGCCTCACAGATTTATCGCGTGACACAGCGCTTGATGGCGCGGAGTCGAAGAGCCTGTCCCGAGCGTAGCCGAGGGAACCCCGACGGTGCTTATCTTGCCCATGCCGTTCGGAGCTTTTCAACCACAGAAGCCCGAGAACAGGATCTTGGCCGACGTTTCTCAAATCGCCGTCTTCGGGAACCACAACGCCAAGGTCGGAGCGCCCGTCGGCACGATTGATTTCCAGTTGCCGATGAACCCCGAGACTTCTGAAAACCGACTACAATTCGCCTGGAAGAGTGACTCGCCCTGTTATCGCCAATTGAACCTCGGATCAGTCAAACGTAAGCCGACTTCAGGCATTCGGGTATACTTCCTGCGAAGAAGTCGGGGTGGTTCTGAGTCCGGTGACAGGCGCACATAAGCCATTCCGTATTTTTGCATTTCTGCTTCTATGTGTGGCTGCTCCCGCGTTTGCGCAGCAGAGTCAGCCCACGAGCCTTTCACCGTTTGAGATTGAGCACGGCCCTGGGCCTGACCCCACCCAAGGAATGATAAGGCTTGATGTTGCGGTGACCGATAAATCAGGGAATCCGGTAGCTGGCCTCGGGCAGCATGACTTCACGTTGCTGGACAACGGCCAGCCAGCGAAAATTGTCTCTTTTCAAGCATTCGACGGACTCACCGCCAAGCCTGATCCTCCTGTAGAAGTCATCCTGGTAATCGATGAGTTGAACATGCCGTATGTACCCCAGCACGGCACGGCACAGTTTTTGACTCCGGAGCAGGAAGCTGAAAGCTTTCTACGCCAAAACCAGGGCCATCTTAGCCAGCCGGTATCGATCTACCGGATTACCAATGACGGAGTAACAGCGTCCACGCAAGGTTCTTTCGACGGGAACGCCCTGGCCGAGGAGATCGCTTCTCGAACAGAACTGCACGTTATCTGGAAAACGCCAATGATCTCCGAGAACCTGGGTCAGGCTGTAGCAGGTGGGAACACCGGTTGGAAAATAACCCACTCTCTGACAGCGCTAGGGTCCGTCGCGATTCAAGAACGGCTTAGGCCCGGTAGGAAATTGATGTTTTGGCTGGGCCCTGGCTGGCAGATCGATCGTCGAAGGGGTACTGGACTTTTCGATTTTTTCAGTGAACTCTCAACCCGGCTGCGCGAGGCCCGGATTGAGCTCTGGAGCGCCACGGAGTGGCCGTTAGATGATGGTTACGGAAACCCGGTACCGGTTAGCGAGTTTAGTTCCCCGGAATTTCTCAAGGGTGTGAGGCCCGAAACGGATGATTTCGGTTACCTGGCGCTGCAGGCTGTTGCAACACAGACCGGCGGCGGGATACTGGCCACAAGCAGAGACCTGGCTGACCTGATCGGCAAACGTGTACAGGGGGCCAGCACGTTTTACTCGTTGACGTTCGATCCCTCGCGAACGAATGTCGAGGATGAGTATCACTATTTGAAAGTGGAGGCCGGCAATCCGGACTTCACGACCAATGCCAGAACCGGGTATTTCGACCAACCCGTCTTCTACGATCAACCCCCTGCCGGGACGGAACGTGTGAACGTTTAGCAATTGGAGCATACGCTCGCAGCGATCGGTAACAGTTCGGACGGTGATTTGGCGCGGCAACTTTCTGCTATGGAACTGACGGACAGGCTGAACAGCGTTAAGCTCGCGACGTTGGAGGCCAGATTGAGGGCAAGAAAGTGCACCAGGCTCTTGTGGCGCTGGCCGATCAGTCGGCCTTTCTGCCTCCGCCGGCAGGAGAGATTCCATCAGCCGCGCCGCCGAACATGGCCACGCAGCGACTGATGCTAGGGCAAACTGTCGACTATGTGAATAAGACGATTTCCAAGCTGCCGAATTTCTTTGCTGGCCGGACGATGGTCGAATATCACGAACTCCCGATGAAGCCGGGCCAGACGTGGAAGACCGCGACCGGCGATCAGTCGCTGCATCTGGATCAGACGTTCAAAGCTACATTGCTCTTCCGTGACGGCAAGGAGGTGGTGAGAGAACAGGTCACCGAGGGAAAGCCACTGATGCCGGGGGAACCGATCCTGTCTACTGTGGGGACGTTCGGCCCCCTTCTAGCCACAGTTGTCGCGGGCGCCACATCAGCCGGCAGCGATTTGTCTTGGAGCCGATGGGAACAGGGCATGAACGGGCTGCAGGCGGTTTTCCGCTACCGAGTCCCGCAGGAAACGCCTCTCTTCTTCGTAGGGTTCGGCTACCTGGCGAATGACGGCAAAATGGTCCAAATTCAAAAGAAGGCCCGATTTCACGGGGAGCTTGCCGTCGATCCGGCGAGTGGAGCTATTCTTCGCCTCACCCTGCAGGCAGACCTGGAACCGAGGCTACCCCTGGAACGATCCGACGTCATGGTCGAGTACAATCCTGTGATCATCGGAGGGAATACCTATATCTGCCCGACAAGAAGTGTCACGATCTCAAGACAGCGCAGCGTGACGGATATCCATGAATGGGGTGCGAGTTTCACGGTCTATGCGCCCTTTAAGACGATCCTTACTGATATGGCCTATGACAATTATCACGAGTTTCGTCCGACTTCGCGCATGTTGCCGGGCTTCACCCCGGTGCCGGGAGATCGATAGTCGGGCTCCAACTTCGCTGGCACCTGGGTCACGGGCTAATGCGGTGGCAGCATATCGATTGCAGCAAGAGAACAACTTCAGGGTGAATAGGTATCCTGTCCCTTTATCTCCCGGCCACAAATCTCCCAGCAAAGGCATCGTTCCGTCCGTCCCCGGGTTTGCGCGGCGAGAGAAAGGTTTACGGTCCCTGTAAAAGTATTCATCTCTGATTTTCAGCCATGATCGCTTTTCGGCCATAATAGCTGATCAGATAGAACGCAACTCCGAAAGAGATAATGTCCTTGAAGAGAAACAGGCCGAGATTGTTCATGTAATGGATGCCGTGAACCACGACGGTGTCATCCGGAGTCGTGATCAACATGGTGCTTGTGGTGAAGAACATGCCGACTAGAATGATCCCGCCCAGAATGCCTGCTTTAGGTTTAAAGTAGCCAATGATCAGTAGGATTGCTGCTGTCCATTCAGTGGCCCCGATCATATCCCCCAGAATATATGGTCCAAAGACCTTGAATTGCCAACTGGTAAGTGGGCTGTTAGTGACGAGCGGGATGATGCCCTCTGCTCCGGGTGCTGTCATTTTGAACTTGCCTGCCCACAGCAACATCACGATCATTCCAATGCTGCAAACAAGGAAAGGGATATTTCGATCTGCAACAAACGCTGCAATCTTCGTTAGAACACTCTTCGCCTGCAGTTCGTTACCTGTGTTCGCTTGAGATCCGCGCACACCATCACCCGACGCCTCAGCGGATGTGGTTTCAGTCATAAAAGGACTCCTTCATGTGATGATCCATCGTTGTCAAATATTGAAGGCCGATTTGAAACACCGTCAACACCCTTGGCGGTGACGATCCGACGAGAGTAGCCGACTCAAAATTATAATGCTGAACTTCGCCATCCCATCGGCGGGTGGCCCATACATCAAGACTAGTTCTAATCCGCTGTGGAATCAGGCTGATTTCCACGCATATCGAAGGGCATGACGTAATCCCCCCGCATGGGGCTACGCTCTGTTTTTTCGTGGTTGCGGACAGTCCTGTCAGGCGAATACGGACAAATTTTTGAAATGGAAAACCGACCAGATCACGGGGCGCGGAACAAAAGTCAAGACTTCAAAAGAAACAAAAATGCCTGTGACTTCCCGAAGCGGCAGAAGTCGGCCTACAATAGAATCTCCGCGGTTTGGCTGTGAACATTTTTCTTTATTGTTCGTCCTATATGCTATAGTTCAGTGCAGAGCCTACTTAAGTAACGCGACGTGGCAGTCACGTGCTCAACCCCTAGCGACCGGATGGCTTCCCCTCGCAAAAGGAGGCGCCGATGCCAGACATTGCTTCAGGATCTCCGGTTTGCTTTGCGGCAGACTTGTCCACAACCCTGGTTTTTCTGTCACGTCGATTTTGTCACTCACGCTGGGCATCGGCGCTACCGTGGCCGTTTATAGCATCCTGTATGACGCCGTTCTCAATCCGTGGCCCTATGCGGGCATCGAGCGGATCAGCGATGTCTGGCTTACAGACAACTCCGGCCGCAAGGCACCTGGGGCCTGACGGGGCCGCAGATTCGGTAATTGCGCCAGACAGCACGCTGTCGAGGATGTGGTCGCCTCCAACTATACGAGCCAGACGGTCACGGGCAGTGACGTTCCCGACGGCGCGACCGTTGTCGAGATGACGGGATCACACTTCCAGTTTCTCGGCCTGAGTCCACTGCTGGGCCGGTACTTTATCCCCGCCGATGCGCCCGACGGAAAAGATCCGCAGCCGGTCGCTGTGCTGGGCTACAAGTTCTGGCAGCGTCATTATCATGGCGACCCTTCTGTCGTGGGCAGAACCATCCAACTCAACCATAAGAGCTATACCATCCTCGGCGTGATGCCGGTGCGGTTTACGTGGAGGGATGGAGAGGTTTACACCCCTCTGAAGATGGCCTCGGACCAACTCCATCGGTACAGTCCCGAGATCAAGTTGAAACCCGGCGTTACCATGGCGGCCGCGGCGGCGGAATTCCAGCCTCTCTACCAGCAGTTCGACCATCAGACGCCAAATATCTTTCCCAAGCAATACAAGATCAGCGTACGCAGCCTGGCGGATACCTATACCCGCGACCTGAAAAAGACAATGTACCTGCTGTTTGGGGCCGTCGCGCTGCTGCTCGCGATCGGTTGCGGAAATCTCTCGATCTTACTGCTGGCGCGAGGCACAGCGCGCCAGCATGAGTTTGCGGTGCGCTCGGCCGTGGGAGCCAGCAGCATTCGTATCGTGCGCCAACTTCTCACCGAATCGCTGCTCCTATCCCTGGTGGGAGCCGGTCTGGGCGTCTTTGTCGCCTATCGGGCGATCGGGTTCCTGGTCCCACGGTTGCCTGATCACTCTTATCCCTACGAAGCAGACTTCCACATCAACCTTCCTGTTCTCTGTTTCAGCGTGGTTTTGGCAGTGTTGTGCGGAATTGTCTTCGGGCTGTTTCCCGCGCTCCAATCGGCGCACCCCCAGATTAGCCAGGTGATGCAGACGGGCACGCGACGCCTGACCGGCAGTGTGCGAGGCAGGCGCTTGCACACTGCGCTCATTGCTGGCCAGATTGCACTGAACTGTTACTGATGACCGCTGCGGGAGCCGCTATCGAGGGCTTCCTGCCATGCTCCGTGTCCCGCTCGGATACCAGCCACAGCATGTGATGTCGGTAATCATTCCCATCCGCGATGACGCGCATACAACATGGGCGGATCGAGCCCGCTTCTTCACCGAACTGCGCGACAAGATTGCGGCAATTCCTGGCGTCGTTTCCGCGGGTATATCTACGAATGCCACTCCGCCCAACAGCGGGTCGCGCCAGCCCATCGAAATTATGGGCAAGCCGGCTTCCCAGGCCCAGGAGGCAGCAGTAGAACTCGTCGGCCCCGAGTACTTCGCCACCTTGCAAATCCCGATCCTCAGCGGCCGCCTATGGGATCAGAGCGAAATTGCGCGCGGCGCCACGCTGGTCCTGGTGAACCATTCCTTCGTACGTCATTACCTCTCCGGTGAAAGCTTTGCTGGGCATTCGGTGCGCATTCCTCAATTCGCCACCCTTCCTCCGGTAGCGTTAACGTCCAATGGAGCCGCAGGGTGGTTGGAAATTGTCGGCGTAGTCGCTGACTCACTGAATGACGGACTGGACAAGCCCGTGGCACCCGCTGTGTACGCGCCCTACACGCTCCTGACTTTCCCGTTCACGCAAGTCCTGGTCTGCACGCAAGGCGATCCGCTGGCCATGCTGCACAGCATCAAACTGCAGATCGCCTCGATCGATGCCGACCAGCAGATCGCGGGCGATATACGCGATCTCGAAGGCTGGATTCAACGCGAGCCGGAGTACGCCCGGGGCCGGCTTGTTTCGATGCTCTTCGGCGCGTTCTCAGTTCTGGCACTGGTTCTGGCGGCGGTGGGTTTTAGAGCGTCGTTTCCTACACCCTGCTGCAGCGCACGAGCGAACTCGGCGTTCGCATTGCTCTCGGGGCCCAGCGCCGCGATGTGCTTTGGATCGTGGGAGTATCGACCGGAACCGGCGTGGGTTTGGGAATTCTCTCAGGGCTCGTGCTCAGCTTGGGTCTGGGCCGCATGATCGCACAGTGGATCGAGAATGGGACCCGCGACCCGATGGTGGTCCTGGGGGTATCGGTAATTCTCCTCGCCGTCGCCGCGATTGCGGCCCTGGTACCTGCGCGAAGGGCGCTTGCCATCAACCCCATCGAAGCGTTGCGCTCCGAGTGAAAGTTAGCCCTTTTCAAATCCAGACGCGAGTTTCGCGGGACGGATAAGGGGACGGATAAGGGGGGGCTAATGCGGTGACAGCATATCGATTGCAGCAAGAGAACAACTCCAGGGTGAATAGGTATCGTGTCCCTTTATCTCCTCCTTTATCTCCTGGCCGTGTTGTTAGCGGACAGTAGCCGGTGTTACGGCCGTTTGCCGAAGATGCAGATCGGTTTGAATCTCTCGATGAGCGCATCGGCCTGTTGGCAACAACTGAGAATCCTGGTTACCGATAGTCGGACTCTTACCGGCATCAACCGGCCGCATAGATCGCTAATTGGAGCAGCCCGCGAGGCGCGCCTACGGTCTGCAAAGATCCCACTCGCGCATGCAACGGACTGTTCAATCCAGTTCTAAGGGCTTCCTGAGAGCGACGGAACACGCAACAACGCCGAAAGGCCTCCGCATTTCATCCGGGCCTGACGATATAATCCACATTCACAGATTATGCCCTTGACCTCCGGCACCAGACTCGGTCCGTACGAAATCCTCGCACCGGTAGGTGCTGGTGGAATGGGGGAGGTCTATCGCGCACGGGACACGCGCCTTGGACGGGACGTCGCCGTCAAAATTCTTTCAAGTCACCTTTCTTCTGATCCCGATCTGAAGCAACGCTTTGAGCGCGAGGCGCGAGCCGTCTCTTTGC
The DNA here is from genome assembly GCA_963757515.1 of uncultured Acidobacteriaceae bacterium. Lineage (GTDB taxonomy): Bacteria > Acidobacteriota > Terriglobia > Terriglobales > Acidobacteriaceae > PALSA-350. The sequence goes on from CAVWRV010000024.1 coordinate 23,734, forward strand.
TCACACATCCCAATATTTGCTGTCTGTACGACATCGGCTCTCAGGACGGGATCGATTTCATCGTCATGGAGTATTTGGAGGGTGAAACCCTCGCTGTTCGATTGAGTCGTGGTCCTCTCCCCTTGCCGCTGTGCCTGAAGATGGGCGTGGAGATCGCCGATGCTCTCGACAAAGCTCACCGCGAGGGAATAGTCCATCGTGATTTGAAGCCTGGCAACATCATGCTTACCAAGTCTGGCGTAAAGCTGATGGACTTCGGTCTGGCCAAGTCTGGCACCGCAACGTTACCCGGCGTCACTCCAGCCGCGATCCCCTCAAAGGGATCCCCGACGATGAGCGAGACAGCCCCAACCTTGCCCTACGCCCCCTCCACTGAGCACGGCACAATCGTGGGAACGCTCCTTTATATGGCTCCGGAGTCGCTTCAAGGCCGACCAGCAGATTTCCGAAGTGACATCTTCAGCTTTGGCTGCGTGCTGTACGAGATGGTAGCGGGCAGGCGAGCTTTTACCGGCGAATCGAGACTCAGTATATCGGCTGCCATTCTGGAGAAAGACCCGCAGCCCATGGCCAGTTCCCAGCCTCTCACTCCGCCCGCGCTCGAACATTTGGTGCTTCGTTGCCTGATGAAAGACCCTGAAGAGCGCTGGCAAAGTTCGCGAGATTTGTCGAGAGAGCTGAAGTGGATCTCCGCAGGAGCAGGCCTCACCAAAGCGTCTGAACCCGCGGCGCGTCTCCGGGAACGGGTTGCGTGGGGAGTGGCGGCTCTGTGTATCGCCTTGTCGACTTGGCTCGGAGTTACCCATTGGCGCGGCATGCCGCCGGCGGAGGATCGGCATGTTCACCTTTCACTACTTCCGCCGCTCTCTACTTCGTTCGTTCCCTACAATTTCACTATCTCGCCTGACGGCCGGCGACTCGCGTTCGTGGCTGCCGCACAGGATGGTGGCACCGCTTTGTGGATCCGCTCCCTGGCCGCTGGAGCTGCGCAGCAATTGACCGGCACGGAAGGGGCCTTGTACCCCTTCTGGTCACCGGATAGTCATCAAGTGGGCTTCTTCCAGGCGTCCAAGCTGAAGAGCGTTGATCCGAGCAGCGGCACTGTCCAGACTCTATGCGACGCAGCCTTTGGAGTTGGCGGGGCATGGAACAATCGCGGCACGATCATCTTCGCTGCATTTCTGAACACGCCCGGCGGTGGGTCCACCACAGGACTTTTGAAGGTATCAGCTTCGGGTGGTGAACCCCAGCGGGTCACCAGTGGTAGCTCGCCGAACACCTCGACATATTGGCCGTCCGCTCTTCCGGACGGAGACCACTTTATTTACTTCATGTTCGGGAGCTCTGACCCCCATCGAAAGCAGGGAATCTATCTCGGTTCTCTAAGTACGCAGGAAACCAAATTGATCTCTTCCGAGATCTTCGGTAACACACAGGTCGCGTCCTCGCGCCTCTACTACGTCCATGACCGCAGCCTCATGGCGCAGCCGTTCGATCTGGAGCGGCTGCAGACTACGGGTCCCCCTGAAGCTGTCTCGCGACAGGAACTGGAAGAGGCGCCGGCCTTTTCCCGCGCGGGATTCTCGATCTCGGACAACGGTGTGGTGGTCTTCCAGTCGGCAACCGAAAGCGTTTCCCGGCTCTGCTGGTTTGACCGTTCAGGTAAAGAACTGGAAGACCTACCCACAGCCGGCTATCGCGATCCTGATCTCTCTCGCAATGACGCTCTGCTCGCGGTCTCCTCGGATGATAATCACAACGGCAAGCACTACATCCATATTTACGATTTCGCCAGGGGTACAAGCACCCGCGCCTCAGATGGAGGGACGGAAGTATTTCCGGTTCTCTCGCCTGACGGCAAAAGGGTGGCATACGAGGGAAATGTTGATATTGCTTCTCAGTACATCGACGTTGCGGCTACCGATGGTTCGGGCAAACTGGAGCGACTCGTGGCGTACGGATCGGTGATTCCCAACGACTGGTCGGCGGACGGGCGTTTTTTCGTCTACATGAATTTTCGGGGTCTTGCGCCGGAACTGGACTTTCTTGACCTCCGTAACCATTCGCAGACAGCCCTCGCACCGGGTGCGGAAGCCCAGTTTTCTCCCGATGGGAAATGGATCGCCTTCACCGGAGCTGTGTCGACCACCGGAGAAGACACTGAAGTGTATGTAGGCCGTTTCCCTGGTCTGGGCAGGCGCATCCAGATATCCAATCATGGCGGCGCACAACCGCGCTGGCGCGCGGATGGAAGAGAACTTTTCTATATCGCCATAGACAAAAAGCTTATGGCCGTAGCGATCGACACCTTGCATGACGAACCGGTCGCAGGCGTTCCCCACGCTCTTTTCCAGACGCGAATCGTCGCAGCGCGCACAGTGCTATTCCAATATGCTGTCTCCCGCGATGGCAACCGCTTCCTAATCAACTCGATGCCATCTGTCGGAGCCGCTCCCCTGACAGTCCTAATAAACTGACCTCGAATCCGGTCCTTCACTTCGCTTTTGAACTAATCCTGGTGACAGGAAGCTGTGAAGAAATCGACGAATGTACACATACAGTTCTTGTTACGTATGTGTTTACCCTATACAGTGCAAACATGAGCACCTTGCCAGATCCACCGCGACCCCGTCCGCGCCTTTCATCGATAGACCGTTCTCAGCTTGTCTTTCGTACCGTGGATGTAGAGAGAATGATCGACGATGACCACAGCGCACGGTCGATCTGGGAGATGATCGGCGGGCTGAATCTTAGTTTGTATGATGCCAAGATAGCAGCGGTGGAGGGGCGGGCTGGCCGAGACCACACAGCTCCGCAGTTACTCATAAGCTTATGGTTGTACGCGTACAGCCGAGGGATCAGCTCAGCGCGTGAGATTGCCCGGCGATGTGAGTTTGAGCCCGCGTTTCAGTGGCTGTGCGGTTTGCAGCCCGTTAGTCATCGGACTCTGTCCGGATTTCGTTCTGATAATAAGGACGCGCTCGGCAGTGTGTTCGTGCAGGTGGTGGGAGTGCTGAGCGCCGAAGGGCTGATCACCATGGAACGGGTGACGCTGGATGGCACCAAGATCAAAGCCAACGCCAGCGGAAACACGTTTCGACGTAAGGAGAAGATCGAAGCCCATCTGGCTGCGGCGCAAACACAACTAGAGAAGATGAACGAACAAGCCGCAGAGGAAGAGCAAGGCGGCCACGCGCCAAGCGGCTGCGAAAGAGCGGGCGGCGCGTGAACGCGTAACCCGCCTGGAAAGCGCGCTTCGTGAAGTGGAGCGTCTGCAGGAAAAAAAGAAAGAGGATAAGAAGATATTTGTAGCGCGGGCATCCACCACCGATGCCGAGGCTCATGTGATGCGTAACGGCGAAGGCGGCACGGTGCCCAGCTACAACGTGCAATTAGTGACCGATACCACTCATGGCTTCGTGGTGAACGTAGAGGCAACCACCGACGCCATCGACTATCGTCAACTGGAGCCAGCTCTTGACCGCTGTAAAGCGACGCTGGGATGTTTGCCGAAGCAGTTGATTGCAGATGGAGACTACACCAACCATGCAGCCGTGCAGGCTGCTGCGAAGTTTGGTGTCGACTTTTACGGCTCGTGGCAAAGATAGCTGGAAACCGACAGAAGCGGATGCTCAGGGACGCTCCGGGGCCTTTATCAGCAGTGCTTTTCCATATGATGCGAAGAATGACATTTACCTCTGCCCTGCCGGACAACAACTCGTACACAAGACGGTCCTCGATCGTGGACACGGGGTGCACACGCATGTGTACAAGGCGCCAAAGGCAGCTTGCGCTTCCTGCGTTTATCGCACTCAGTGCGCCTCGAAGAAGCCGACCCCAAAGTGGAGACGCTCCATCACACGTATCGAGGAGTCTGCGCAAACAAGCGCCTTCAAAGCCAAGATGCAGAGTGAGGCGGGACAGAAAATCTACCACCAGCGCTCGGAGATCGCCGAGTTCCCACACGCCTGGATTAAAGAGCGATGTGGGCTCCGGCAATTTCGCTGCCGGGGGCAACTAAAAGCAGGCATGGAAGCTACATGGACCTGCCTTAGTTACAACCTCATTCGGTTATTTAGCGTACGCCGCAAGATCGCTACCCCAGTTGCCGCTGTCGCCTAAGCAAAGACACTGAAGATCTGCTTCCTGCTTCCTTGCTTCTCGACACATCAAAAGCCACTACTCCTGACCTGCGCTGTGAAACCCCAGGTATCAGGTTCACGATGAGGCGGGGGACCTGAAATCCATGGAAATACTCAGCCGGGGGATTATGCGCCGGCTGAAATCTTTCACACCTTCCAGACGGAACGATCACCGCCTGCGAAGGAGCAATACTCCGGCGAATTGTAACGGTTACGTTCCATCTGTAGTGCACCCCAAAAGTGAGACACGGTTAGAGCGAAAAAATGGGTGACATTTATCGGCCATAATGGAGCAGGCCGATGAAGAAGAAGGCAAGAAGCTACAGCATAGATTTCAAGCAGGAAGCGGTGCGTCGAATGGCACAGGCTGAGACCATTATCGGTCTGGCCAAGGATTTGGGCGTTCGGCGGAAGCTCCTCTACGAGTGGCGTGACCAGTTTCGGGCAGGAGGTAGGGCAGGGCTGGAGCGACCCAGGGGCCGACCGCCGGGGAGCAAGTCACAGACCGTTTCGCCGCCAGCACCCAGTGCAGCCGAGTTACGGATTGCTGAACTGGAACGGCTGTTAGGCCGTAAGCAGCTGGAGGTGGATTTTTTAAAACGAGCCTTCGAGCAAGTCAGGGGAGCAGCGTCGAGTCGTACCAGCGATGGCGGCAAGGAGTCTATCGCGGCATCGAAGTCTCGCTCTCGTTCGAAGGAGTAGGACTGACCGTGGAACAGCAGTGCCAGGTAGCCGAGGTAAGCCGAGCGGGCTTCTATCGCTATTTGCAGCAGACTGCGCCAGAACAGGCCGATTTGTTGCTGCGCGCTCGCTTGCAGGAGTTAGCAGTCGCGCATCATCGTCTTCGGGGCTACCGGATGTTGACTGCTTTGCTGCGACGTGAAGGGCAAGTAGTCAACCACAAACGTGTCCTGCGCTTGATGCGAGAAGACAACCTGCTTAGCTTACGCCGGAAAAAATATGTGTTTACGACGGATTCGGCGCATACTTTGCCGATCTATCCGAACCTGGCGCGGCATGCGAAATTGACGGGGCTGAATCAGCTATGGGTGGCCGACATTACCTTCATCCGCCTGCGCAATGAGTTCATCTACCTGGCGGTGGTTCTGGATGCTTACTCGCGCCGCGTTATCGGCTGGGACCTGGGGCGTACGTTGCAGGCGGAACTAGCAACTCGCGCCCTGCAGATGGCACTCAGCCAGCGTAGCTGGAAAGCCGAGGGCCTGATCCATCACTCCGATCGCGGCGTACAGTATGCATCGACTGATTACACCGACCTGCTGGAGCAGAACGAGATTCAAATCAGCATGAGCCGGCGCGGCAACCCATACGACAACGCACGCGCAGAGCGGTTCATGCGAACGCTCAAAGAGGAGGAAGTACACGGAGCCGACTATCGGGATCTAGAAGACGCGCGCAGTCGAATCGGTGAGTTCCTGGACCAAGTTTACAACCGGCAAAGGCTGCATTCCGCGTTACGATATCTAACACCGGAAGAGTTCGAGCGGGCCAGCGAGGCTCGCGGAAGTGACGGCGCTGATGGAAGCGATGGAAAACCAAAGGCAGGTTTACCACCGCTCCCACAGGCCTTGGAAATCCCTCCGGGATTCCCACACTCCCGCGGCCCGGCTACTGCTTATTGATAATCGACACCAAAGCGGGCCGATGTGTCACCCAATTAATCGCCTTGCAGCGTGTCTCAGCTTAGGGGTGCAGTCCAATCTGTCACTGGGTTGTTGTCACTGGGTTGTTGACGACCACGCGTTACTCAATCACGCAACCAACGGGTCGGGGCGTGACATGGCGACATTCCTCGCCGAGCCGATTCGTCCTCGATCTGCGCGGCTTATGAGAAACTCGGCGAATATCCAGCATGCCCCTATCGCAGTCAGATTGTATACAGCAGCACCCCATGTTCTCTGATTGTGCAGTCGGATAAAAATAGGAGGTATTTCTACAAAACCTTCAAACAGCAACAGCATCAACGCAAGAAGCCTGGCGGCCAGGACATCCATAATTCCTGAGCAAATGGCACTTCCTGCCAGCAAGAAGGCGATTCCGGTCAGCACCGCCCAAAAATATCCAAACGACATCCAGTGCGGGACGATGCTCGCGAAGACGCGAATGCTGGTTAGGTGAAATAAGCCGAAGATGACAGGAGGCAATCCGAGCATCCAACGTGCGGCGATAGCTGCTCTCTTTTGCAAAAGGGAATCCGGTGAGGCGGTGGAGGCGTAAACGATTGCTGCCGGAGCGACCAACATTAACTGTTGAGCGAGCCCGAAAGAGATGCCTGCTAAGACGTCGATTCGCCAGCCAAACGTATGAATTCCGGCATAGTACCGAGGTAGCCAAAATGTCGCAAAAACCAAGTAGGCGATGGCGGACGCCGCGGCGCCAATCCTTGCGCTGCGCCGCCACAAGATTGCAAGACCCGCTGCAACCAGCCAGACGCCCGCGACGTAGGCCAGCAGGTGTTGACCAGGGAAGTCTTTACCCAGGGACTGGATGGGTTGATGAGAAGCGTCGAAATCACCCCAGGCGATATCCAGAATGCCGGTGAGAGCGGTGCCCAAGCCATAGAACCAAACTCCAACTTTCATCAGTCGATCTCCCATCAGTCGCTCAGCGAGAAGCCAGAGCTCAATGACGATACATGCGCTTCTCGATTTCAGAACTGATACTATGGCACCATTGGTTCATCGAACAGAGCCATTTTAGCTAATTCTATTGGACCATTTGAGATGCCGAAAGCCATTAGCTCGTTCGAGCTCACTCTCAAAAGCCGGTCGCGCCATCAGACCCTAACCAATTGGTTGTACGGCGAACTGCGCTCTGCCATTCTTGACGGCCGGCTCGCGCCAGGCGCCAGACTGCCAGCGTCCAGAGATTTCGCCAGCCAGTATGAACTCTCCCGGGGCACAGTCGTCAGTGTTCTGGAGCGTTTACAAGCCGAGGGGTATGTCACCTCCCGTGTCGGATTCGGTACGTGGGTCAATCGTGTGGAGGCGCCCCGGCCAGCCCGCCAGGCAACCACGATACCGGCATACATTCGTCGCGTCATTTCGACATATAAACGGCCGCAACCCTGGATTGACCTGGCTTTTGTTGAGGGGATCCGTCCCTTTCGGATCGGGGTTCCGGCCATCAACGAGTTCCCATCCGAAGTTTGGGGACGTATTGCCGCAGACCGAGCACGTAATTTTAGGTCCTGGTTAAAGAAAGAGGCTGATCGGCGTGGGTATCGTCCATTGCGCGATGCAATCGCCGAGTATTTGCGCACGTCACGTGGGGTGCGATGCACCGCGGAACAAATCGTCATTGTTTCCGGAATACAACAGGCGCTCGACCTGTTGGCACGGCTGCTCTTGAAAAAGAGCGATCCGATATGGATGGAGGATCCGGGATATTTCGGAGCTAGAATCGCGTTTGACAATGTCGGAGCCAGGATGATTGCTGTGCCAGTGAATGATGAAGGGCTGTCGGTATCCACCGGAATTAAGATCTGTCCGGATGCGAAGGGAGCCTACGTAACGCCGGCTCACCAATTCCCGCTGGGGGTAACGATGTCGCTGGAGCGGCGGATGGCCCTGCTTAGCTGGGCCTCACGCGCCGGCGCTTTTGTTATCGAAGATGACTATGACAGCGAATACAGGTTTGAGGGACCGCCTGTGCCTGCCCTGCAAAGCCTCGATAATCACTCAAGCGTTATCTTCATCGGATCGTTCAGCAAGACGCTATTCCCAGCCTTACGCGTGGGCTACGTGGTATTACCTGCGCCGTTAATAGATTTCTTCCTGGGTTTTCGCTACCGAACCGATTTCCGGAATTCATCCTTTGACCAGGCGGTGCTTTGCGACTTCATCGTAGATGGGCATTTTGCACGTCATCTGCGGAGGATGCGGAATCTGTATGCGGAGCGCCTCGCAACACTCCTGGAAGGAGCCAGGCAACATCTCGGCGGGTTGCTTGAAATCTCTAACGTCAGGGCAGGTCTCTACACCATCGGGTACCTCAAGAATGGAATGACTTCACGACTGGCGGAAAAGCTGGCAGCGGCCCAGGGTGTTGAGGTTCTCGCCGTCGATCGATGCACTCTGAGACGTCCTGATCCGAATGCGTTGCTCCTCGGCTTTGGCGGATTCGACGAGTTTGCGACACGGCAAGGACTGATTCGACTCGCTAAGGCATTGAGCTAGCCAGACCTCGGGACATGAGACCAGTTCTCTCAACAAATGCCAGATCGCCAACGCGCTCATTGAGCCATGAAGGACTCGGAATTTGCGGATTGCGTAGGATTACGGGCCACACGGAAACTGTCTGCTAGTTCCCGCAAAGTTCCATTCTTGGTAACTTCAATCGAGCTGCCTGAACTCCGAGAGGCAGCCCAGGGGCTTTGCGATGCCGTAAGCTCATCGCCAGGCCTGCAAAGGCCTAAAACCGAGGAATTCGGCTTCGAACTCTCCAATCTCTGCATCACGAAAGAAGACCTTGTAGAAGTCTTCTGCAACAAGTTCAAAGCCGAGATCCTCAAAGCGTACGACTTGGCTAACGAACACTCTGCCCTTGTGCGGGACAACCAGGTGACAGACAGGACGTACCCCATACCCGCACAACAACAGCTAAATACATCAAATCAATCGCCGTCTACTCTGATTCAAAGACCAGTTCGCCTTGTCTCGCATCCAAACCGGCCTTAGGAGGGCGTCCTCCCTTTTGTGGTGCCAGCCGCCGCTTCATCGTCCCTTCGAGAGCCTCCACAAACTCTGCGCTACCCAGTGGCCGCCCTGTGTGGGTGCACCGACGAATCTCCGTCAGCTTGGATTCCGTCTCGCCTGCCGCTAGGTACTGCCGCCAGGCACTGGCAGTCCAACTTTTCCGCCACACCTCCAAATCTAAGACCTCGTTCCGCGCTTCCGCTCCGCAGTGCGCTGCCGCGCTGGACCACGTCCACGCTTCCGCCTCCCTCGCCAAGCCGGCGCGCACCGGGTTCAACTCTGTATAGCGCAACGCTTCCCACAGATGGACTCGATCCAATGGGCAGGAGTAATAACGACCCTGCCAGGCATGGCCGCTCGACTGATGAACCGCGTTCCCAATAAATCGCATAGCGCCCATGGGCATGCCTCAGGGCCAATCCCAAGCCGTCGAGTTGAAGGGCCAGACGGAGTAATCACCACTCGAACGGCTTACGTGTGGCGCGACGGGATAGTGGTTACTCCGTCCTGTCCCTTCAACCGGGCCGCATATGCCTACCAGTGTGTTCTCCATCACAGCGTCGGATAAGGCGAACTCCTTACGATATGTTGTGAAACCCAGGTTACTTTTCAGCCTGCTCTCACCAAGTAGGAATTATTTGCAACGTGTTTGGCTGGCTCGGCGCCATGCGGCGATTGCAATGATCAACCGGTATACAAAACGCTGGATGGAGGGGCACAGATATGAAGCATGATCCTGGGAAGATCATCATCATTGGCGGCGGAATCGGGGGACTTTGCGCCGCAGTCTATGCACAAAGATGCGGCTATCAGGCCGAAGTCCTCGAGATGCACGACTCCCCGGGCGGGTTGGCGACGAGTTGGCATAGGGGGGAATACACGTTTGAAACCTGTTTACATTGGCTGTTCGGCTCTAACCCCCATGGGGAGATGTATTCCCGATGGCTGGAAGTGTTCGACATCGATAAGCTGAGATTCGTGTATCACGATGAGGTTGTGCGCCTGGAGGACGAGCACGGCGACTGCTTGAGCATCTACTCCAACATCGACCGCCTGGAGGAGGCCATGTTGATACGGGCACCTCGGGACGCAGCCGAAATCGGCCAGTTCGCCTTGGCGATTCGAAGTCTCTCCGAGTTCAAGATGCCCGACCCAACCGCGGGTTGGGGCAGCAACTGTCTAACCTACCTGCGTGACCTGCCATATCTGCCATTGCTGCAAGAATTGTCGAGCATGACCAGTAAGGAGTACGGCTACAGGTTCACGGATCCATTGATAAGGGGCTTCTTTGGGGAAGGCGACATGGGGCAGCTGTCCGCTCTCGCTCTCTTCTTTTCTCTGGCGTGGATGAATGGGCGTGATGCCGGCTATCCGATCGGCGGCTCGCAGGCTGTGATTCAAGGCATCCTACACAAGCTCCACAGCTTGGGTGGACGGCTGCGACTCGGAGCCAAAGTTGAACGCATTCTGGTAGAGGACGATGCCGCTGTGGGAGTGCAGTTGATGGGCGGGGAAACCATTACGGCAGACTGGGTGATCTCCGCCGCAGATGGCCATACCACTATCCACGATCTACTTGGTGGTAAGTACACCGACAAAGCCACCGAGAAAATTTATAAGGACTTCGAAACTTTTCCTTCGTATTTGCAAGTCTCGCTTGGAGTAGCGCTGGACCTATCCCAGGGGCCCGCATTTGCAACCCGACTGCTCGACGCGCCGCTCGAAGTGGACCCGGGTACACAACTTCGACAGGTCTCCTTTCGCTTCTTTCACTTCGATCCAACCTTCTCCCCAGCCGGCAAGACGGCAGTTACCTGCTTTCTACCAACGCGGAATTTCGAGTATTGGGTGCATCTGCAACAACAGGATTCCGCCGGCTACCGGGCAGAGAAACAACGCATCGCCGAGGCTGTCATCGCCATCCTCGAAAGAAGTGTACCTGGGCTCCGTCAAGTGATCGAGGTGACCGATGTTTCCACTCCCGCGACCGTCATCCGTTACACAGGCAATTGGAAGGGAAGTATGGAAGGCTGGCTCCTGACACCCACCAACGGGTATCAGCAATTACGAAACACCCTGCCCGGTTTGCGGCAATTTCTCATGGTGGGCCAATGGACTATGCCGGGAGGCGGGCTGCCGTCCGGCCTACTGACGGCACGCTCCGCTATCCAGGCCGTGTGCCGGCACGATCGAGTTCCTTTCGCGGTTCGGCACCCGGTGACGACATGACGCGCAAGAGGTCATTCACTCTCCTGGCTCTTGGTCTTACCGGTGCAGCGGCTATCGCGATGAGAGTCTCTACCCTCGCACGCCGTTCCTTTTTCAAGCGCATCGAGTGCCTGCGACGGGCGCTCGAGCAATCGCCAGCTCCGCTTGCCACTCCAGCAGACCTACCGCCAGAAGTGCTCGCGCTGTCCCGCAGGCTTGGTGCTTCCGACGATAGAGGAGGTCGGCTTGTTCACCTGACCCAGTGCGGCGACATGTGGCTGAGGCCCGGCTCCAAACCGCTGCCTCTCAGCGCCGAGCAAACTATGTCGGTGGTCGAGGTCGGGTTTCTCTGGCGAGCGTGGCTCAGGATCGGCGGATTGACGATGCAGGTTCTTGACTATGTGGTCGGCGGCAAGGCCGGACTTGAAGGCCGGCTGCTCGGCGCACTGCCTATGATGAGGATGACTGACACCGACACTTTGTTTCGCGGCGAAGCCATGCGATATCTTGCCGAGTTGATATGGAATCCCGACGCCATTCGGTTCAATCGGCAGCTCACGTGGCGTGTTCTCAATAAGCACACGCTGGCGGTTGCGATGGGCAATGGTACCCGCCGATGCGAGGTTCGCCTGATCCTGGACGAGGCTGGCGACCCCATCAGGACGGAGGCAGACGATCGACCGCGCCTACACGGCCGCAAGGTGGAAAACTGTCCGTGGTTCGGTCGCGGCAGCGACTTTCGAACAATCGGTGGCCGGCGCGTTCCGACCGTGGCGGAGGCTGGTTGGCTACTCGACGGTGTTGAATTCATTTACTTCCGCTGCCGCGTCGGATCCTGGTCACTAGAGGTCTGACGCGGTGAGATTGCCATTGAGGTGCATAGCGACCGCGTAATTCGTGACCAGAGGACATCCTCGCCGCCGGCCGCGATCCGATCGTGCATGTCCATTTAAGTGACTCGGGGAACCTGCCTCCAGTTCCCGAATGCTGAGGGGACTAACAGGCCTCTACAATGGGAAACTCGGGGAATAGGTGTGTGCTGTCACCGGATACTCCCGGAGGTCCTGAATGTTGTGGTTCTACGAATCTTTCTTTCCCGTGGTCTGGATTTTCTTTCTTCTTTACTGGCAGATCAAAGCCATCAAGACCAAAACCACCCAGCGCCTCGAACCGGCTGCCTCGCGCATCCTGCGCGTCTTCATTTTCCTGATCGTGATCGTCCTCCTCACGACAAGTCGCATCCCGCTGCGATGGCTTTACCTGCAGCTCTGGCGGGTTGGCCTTTGGCCCTTCTGGCTGGGAGCTGCCGTCACCATCGCCGGCCTTCTCTTCGCTGTCTGGGCGCGCGCGCACCTAGGCAGAAACTGGAGTCGCTCCGTCACCATTAAGCTGGGCCACGAGCTGATCATCACCGGTCCCTATGCCGTGGTCCGGCACCCTATCTACACCGGCATTCTGGCTGGCTTCCTTGGCACGGCGATTGCCATCTCCCAAGCGCGCGGGTTCATCGCCCTCGTTCTCATCTTTCTCGTGTTCTGGATCAAGCTCCGCATGGAGGAACAGTGGATGCGTTCCCAGTTCGGCGAGGCGTATGCCGCCTATGCTCATCAGACCGCTGCCCTGGTGCCTTACCTCTTCTGATCGCTGCGTCACGATCTCGGGGCTAATGCGGTGACAGCATATCAGTGTGTCGGAGATAGATTTAAAAAGTGCACCAAAGCCTGTGCACGGGGAAGACCATTCTCGTAGGATGGAATGGTGAACAAGCGCTTTCGAGTTTGTAGCTACGACCAGCCTTTTTTCATTCCTCCCTCACTCCAGGACTGGCTGCCTGAGAATCACTTGGCACGATTCATAGCTGAAGTAATGAACGAGTTAGACCTGTCTTCCATTTATGCCAGCTATGAGCGGAGTGATGGGCGAGGTTTGGCGGCGTACCATCCTACGCTGATGGCGCGGTTGCTGCTCTACGGTTACTGCATTGGGATTACGAGCTCCCGCAAGATCGAGCAGGCAACCTACGACAACGTGGCCTTTCGCTATTTGTCTGCCGATCAGCATCCTGACCGACGATACCCTGGCGGCCTTTCGTCAGCGACATCATCAAGCCCTGGCAGACTTATTCGTGCAAGCGCTGCGGCTATGTCAAAAGGCGGGCTTAGTGAAGTTGGGCAACGTGTCCATCGATGGCACCAAGATCAAGGCCAACGAAGGAGAGGGGGGGGAATGCCAACGCATGGCGTTCGATGAATTATGAAAAGCTCAGCGAACGAGAGCAACACTGGCGCGCGGAAGTTGCGCGGTTGCTGAGCCAGGCACAGCAAATGGACCGTGAAGAAGATCAACGCCTGGGCTCAGCTCAACCGGGCGACCGATTGCCTGATGAATTAGCCGATGCCCAAAAGCGGCTCAGAGCGGCTACAACAAGCCAAGGCAGAGTTAGAACGGGAAGCGCAGGCCCAGTTGCAGGAGATCTCAACCAATCTCCCCCCATGCAAACCCGGCCCTCCCAAAAAAGGGGAGCAGACCGGCCAACCATCAGACAGCCGCAAACAGCGGGAGACGAACAAGAAGCGCCGTCTGCGAGCGAGAAAAAACGCCACTGCGCCTAGCCGTCGCTATAACTTCGTCGACCCAGACTCGCGACTGATGAAAGGTAGTGGTCAAGCAGGCCTGATGCAGGCTTACAACGCGCAGATCGCAGTCGACTCGCACGCTCAAATCATCGTGGCCGCAGAGCTGACACAGCAGGCATTTGATTGCCAGCAACTGTTACCCAAGGTGATAAGGCCTACGCAGCACGGTCCAAGGGGTACCGACCACGATCACTGCAGATGCAGGTTATTGGGACACACAGAGCTTACAGGATCCGTCCTTGGGCGGCATTGAAATGCTAGTACCTCCTGACTCTAAGCCGCAACTTCCCGGCGGCGCGCTGTCGCCCACCGCGCCTCGCCACGAAGTGGCCTTTCGCATGAGGCAGGTTCTGGCCACCGAACAGGGGAAAGCTCGCTATGCACTTCGACAATCCACCGTTGAACCCGTATTCGGCCAGATCAAAGAAGCGCGCGGCATTCGCAGATTCCGCTTACGAGGCTTGCTGAAAAACGAACTCGGAGTGGAAGCTGATTTGCGCCACGCATAATCTTCTGAAGCTATTTCGGCATCGCACAACCCTGGTATTACGCTTAACGCATTTAGGAGGGTCGATTCCGTCGGCGCTACGATTACTGCTCTCGCTTGCCAACCGCTTTTTCGCTCAACCCAACCGTCCAGCTCAGATCCAACGGTCTGCCGCGATAATGAGGCAGTTTCTCTCCGACACACTGATATCGATTGCAGCAAGAGAACAACTCCAGGGTGAATAGGTATCGTGTCCCTTTATCTCCTGGCCGTGTTGTTAGCGGACAGTAGCCGGTGTTACGGCCGTTTGCCGAAGATGTAGATCGGTTTGAATCTCTCGATGAGCGCATCGGCCTGTTGGCAACAAGTGAAGCCGGCTTTCGGATTGCCCGTCATCTGTCCGAGCCTTGATCGCACTCATGGCTATGGGAGGTTACCTTCACCGAATTCGTTTCCATGTGAGGTGCGCGTGCCAAGCAGCCAAATCAACGTCAAGCGATAAGCTGTCCCCAGAAAGCTGGAACGCACGCGTCTGATTCTGACCTACCAAGTTGGTCAACCAAGCGCCCTCGATGTGATGCGTGATGATGCCCGCTCTCGCATCGATTGTGTATGTGCCCCAATACCCGATGTAGTTCCTCCAGGCCAAAGCAGCTTCCTCGTCGGTCGCGCGTAGCGGGTCATCGCTCGCGAAGGCCGTCGTCTCGGGACGCATCAGTTGGGCCGACATTTGGCCGTTCGCCTCATAGAGGATTCGACCGACAGGGTGTGGTCCAAACGGTGTCGTGATCGTTCCTGAAGGCTTAAGGCGAAGTTCGTACGAGCTTAAGCTCCAGGCTCCGACGATGAGATTGCGATCCTGCGTGGTCTGAGTCTGCTTGTCCTGTCCAAATGCAAGCAGCGCGAGCGCGAGCCAGGCGAGTGGCGATTTCATGGCGCGATCCTATCATGCAGTTTGCCAATTAGGACAATGCCCCCAGTTTGGCTATGATTCGTCGGTTATCAGGAAGTTAGGCCTGCGCCGATTCTCGATGAGTGCGAAATCACCAACGCGCTCATTGAGCCATGAAGGACTCGGAATTTGCGGATTGCGTAGGATTACGGGCCACACGGAAACTGTCTGCCAGTTCCCGCAAAGTTCCATTTTTGGTAACTTCAATCGAGCTGCCTGAACTCCGAGAGGCAGCCCAGGGGCTTTGCGATGCCGTAAGCTCATCGCCAGGCCTGCAAAGGCCTAAAACCGAGGAATTCGGCTTCGAACTCTCCAATCTCTGCATCACGAAAGAAGACCTTGTAGAAGTCTTCTGCAACAAGTTCAAAGCCGAGATCCTCAAAGCGTACGACTTGGCTAACGAACACTCTGCCCTTGTGCGAGATGTGGGATACGCGAAACTTGACGTCAACCCGCCCCTCGAGGCAGCAGACTTGACGGTCAGCGCTGGACAAGGCCGCGTATGCGCCTTTTCTAAAAGGAAGGCGCATGAAGTTCGCCAACACCACCAAGTTCCACAAGAATCCCGGGGAGCGTTCTGGAGCATCCACAAAAAGTTCAGTGATAGATAGTCACCCATCCCAGGTGACTATAAACACCCGCCTCACGGGGTACCACCGGTGAAAACAATCGCTCACGATTTATCCAACCATGGTCAATTGTCATCTATATGGTATGCCCGGTTATATCTTCCTTGACCCCACGCCGTACGAGCTCACCGCAACTGCCGCGGTGGCGGCTTGGGGCACGCAAAATCGACTTACCGCGCTTACCGCAATGTATTTCCTCGCCCCGCCACCTTCCGATCGGCCATGGATCATGAGCAGGAGGGGGCTCTTAGTTCGCTCTTTTTGCACGAGAAACCCTACGATGGAGGATGGGCCAAAGTCGGAGAGCCGAAACCTGCCGATGCCGGGACTTAGGGCGCTTAGGGCGCTTAGGGCGCACACTTTTTCCCGTACTGACCGGCGGAACCGCAGCGGCGGAACTGCGGTTCAGCAAACCCATCAAGTGGCAACATGGCAGGGGCGGCAATCACGCCGAATTTGAGCACCTTGATGAAACAAAGGACTTAGCTTGCCCCGCCGCCAAGGGCATCCACCGTTTTTTCCGGCTCTCACACAGGCGCGAAGGCCGCGTCCTGTTCGCGGAATGGCTTAGTTCTAAAAGAGACAAACCGCTGACATCCCAGTGACAATTGCGCCCTGGAAAGGATCTATCGTCCTATTCAAGCGAGGAATCCGTGTTACCCAAGTCCCGCAAAATTGTTTTTTTCTTCCCGTCCTTCGCGAGTTCCGATGCGACGGCGCCTTTGGGCATCCTGGCAGTGGCCACGCCCTTGCTCCGTGCCGGATATCAAATTTGCCTCATCGATTCCACCATCACTCCAAACTATAAAAAACGCGTGCTCGAAGAAGTACGTGATGCACTCTGCCTTGGTATCTCTCTTGTGACCGGACCCATGATCCGGGAGACGGTTGAAATTGCCCGCGCCATCAAGGAATGGAATCCTGAATTCCCCATCATCCTGGGCGGGTGGCACCCTTCGCTGCTGCCTACACAAACGCTGCAAGCCCCCTATATCGACTACGTGGTTCGCGGACAGGGCGAAGACTCGCTGCTGGAACTGGTCAACCACATCGAGAAAGGATCAGCGCCTGACTTTGTTGCGGGTATCGGCTTCAAGCGCGACAACAAGTTGATCTTTACTGCCGAACGCCCTCTGAAGCCGCTGGTAGACATGCCCCCAAAGGCCTATCACCTCGCGGACTTTGACGCCTATGAACGGTTGTGCGGCAAGCGCTGGGCAATGTACACCTCCAGCCTCGCCTGCCCCTTCAATTGCGCCTACTGCACCAACGCCGGCGTTTACGGACGCAAGTGGAACGCTCTGCCTGCGGAACAGTTTGTGGAAGAGACGGTCGATCTCAGCCGCAGATACGGTTTGGAGATGCTGTGGATCGTCGATGACAACTTTCTCGTCGACCTTGACCGGGCGCGCGCCATTTCTGAAGGACTGGTGCGTGCCGGGGCGCAGTTTAAGTGGAGCATTCAGGCGACCACCAACCTCACCGCGCGCCTCTCCTTCGAAGACCTGAAGCTGCTGCACAGGAGCGGACTGCACCAGATATGCCAGGGCGCCGAATCGGGGTCTCGCAAAGTCTGGAAGGCCATGAACAAAGACTTTCAGGACTTCCCGACGATCTATGAAAGTGCGGCCCGCTGCCTGGCCGCGGGGATTCGGCCCTCGTTCAACATCATCTTCGCCTTTCCGGGTGAAGGAGCGAAAGAGCGGAGAGAGACCATCAATTTTGTGATGGACGTATGCCGGAAGTTTCCCGGGGCAGAGTTCTGGACCAATATCTTTACCCCCTATCCCGGCGCTCCCATCATGGATAAGGTTGCGGAACTTGGCATCCAGACGCCGGACTCACTGGAAGGTTGGGTCGACTTCTTTCCCCGCTATACCAAGCTTCCCTGGCTGAACGGCCGCGATCATGAGGAACTGCAGGTAATGCGCGACTATCTCCGCATCGCCTTCGATCGCATCCCCATCTCGGCGGACACGCGCAAACCCATCGTCCGGCTGGCGCAGAAATGCATTTCGCTCCCCGCACGCTGGCGTCTCGACCATGGCGCTTACCGCTTTCCGGTCGAACTTTGGCTGAACAAGAAGTTGAAAGAGCGGACCGCCGCGCTCAAGCCGGCGGTCGATGCAAAGCGGCTGGAGCCCAACGCGGTGGAGGCGACATGCTGAGCCGGGGAAAGGTTATCCTCTTCTACCCGGCTTACGACGGGCCTCCGCTGGGCGCCCCGCTTTGCCTGCTCGCCCTCGCCTCTACTCTGCGCCAGGCCAACTTTGAGGTCGTGGTGATCGATGCGGCCATTGATCCCGATTATCGAACCCACATTATGTGTGAAAGCGTGGACGCGCTGTGCCTCGGGATCTCGGTGCTTACCGGCCCCATGATCCGGGGCGCGGTGGAAATAGCCACCGCGATCAAGAGCGATCATCCATGGCTGCCCATTATCTTTGGCGGCTGGCATCCCACTCTGCTGCCGGATGAAACCTTGAGCGAGCCCTTCGTCGATATTGTGGTTCGCGGGCAGGGTGAAGTCACCCTGGTGGAAGTGTGCCGAAGCTCTGCTCGCAAAACGGCCGCTGGATATGATTCCCGGCGTTTCGTGGAAAAAGAAAGGCCTGCGCACACACAACTCCGATCGCCGCGTGGAGCCCCTCGATGCGCTTCCCATTCCAGCCTTTGACTTACCGATTTCGACGCTTACGAGAAGCTCAGCGGCGCCAGGAAAATTGGATACGCCACCAGCGTCGGCTGCCCGTACGCCTGCAACTACTGCACCGACATGGTCTTTTACAAGCGGCGATTCAATGCTCTCTCGGCTGAGCGGGTGGTTTCTGAGCTCACCGACCTGGTGACCAGGTATCGTATTGAAGAAGTCGCCCTGCTCGACTCAAACTTTCCCGTTCAACTTGACCGGGCGCTCGACATCGCCCGCGGCATCACTCGCATCCGGCGTCAAGTTCCGCTGGACATTCCAGGCTTCGACCGACTTCCTCTGCCGCATGAGCGAAGAGGACGTCCTCCTGCTGGGCAAGAGCGGCGTATCGCATATGGGCTTCGGCACCGAATCCACTTCGGAGTCGGTGCTGAAGCTCATGAACAAGCGCCACCAACGAGTGAACGAGATGTACGAGACCGCGCGCAAGGCGAACCTCGCCGGCATCCGGGTCACGTTCAATCTCATCTTTGCTTATCCCGGTGAAACCGAGGCCGATCGCACCATCACGTTTCAAACCATGAGCGATATTGCGCGGCAGTTTCCCAATGTAAGCTTCTCGCCCAATATCTTCACTCCCTATCCAGGGATTCCTATCTGGCCGCAGCTGCGGGAACTTGGCGTGCCCGAACCACACTCCCTGCGTGAATGGATGGAGATGCCGCTGGGCGCGAACATGCTTCCCTGGCTCAAAGGCAAAGAGCTCGCGCGGCTGGAGCGGCTGGTCGAGTATTTCCTGCTCAACAGCCAGATATGCCGCCAGACGGAAAAGCATTCGCAGCTGCGGCGCGCAGTGCAATTCATCATTCGATCGCCCATCCGTTGGCGTTTGAATTCAAGCCAAATGCTTTTTTCCCTGGGAGCTTTGGCTTGCAGGTCTCTCTGAGCGGCTGGCCTTGCGCCGTTCGCTCATAACCGGCCAGGAACTTCCTAAACTACCCGCAAGTGCGTGTTAGTGAAATGAACTCTTCGAGGTAACTTGTGGCGGATATTCTTCTGGCGCACTCCTATCATCTCCCTTACGACCCCAAGCAGGTACGCAAGATGCAGCCGTATCCGCCGCTTGGGACCCTGTACGCGGCCACGGCTCTGAGAGAGCATGGAATCTCCGCGGCCGTCTTTGATCCCATGCTGCAAGACCCGGTCACCGGTTTCCTCGAGATCCTGCGCCAGGAGAAGCCGAGAATTCTCGCCATCTACGAAGATGACTTCAATTTTCTTTCCAAGATGTGCCTGACGCGCATGCGCGAGCTGGCATGGCAACTGGCCCAGACGGCAGGGAGGCGGGAGCGATCGTGATCGCTCACGGCTCGGACGCCACCGATCATGCCAAAGAGTATCTGCAAAATGGGGCCGACTTTGTTCTGGTCGGCGAAGCGGAGCAGAGCCTGGTGGAGCTTTGTGCGTCCATTCTTAGCTGGCGGCGAGCTGCGCCGACGAATATATCCGGGCGTCCTCACCTCGACGCTCAGCGGCAACCTGGTGCAGAGCTCGGTCAAGCCCCCACGCAATCCGAATTGGAAGAACCTGTCCAAGCCGGCGCGCGAGTTGATCGATCTCGAGCCTTACCGGCAGGCATGGGTTTCGGCTCACGGTCACTTCTCCACCAATGTTGTCGCCAGCCGTGGATGCCCCTACCGCTGCAACTGGTGCGCTAAGCCGATCTCTGGAAACAAGTTTCAACTCCGCCCTGCCGCAGCTGGTCGCGGCCGAGATTCATGAGCTCAAGGAAGTGTATGGAGTGCAGCATATCTGGTTCGGGGATGACATCTTTGCCCTCAACCAGCACTGGATGCAACAGTTCGCAGACGAGATTGAGGCGCGCGCCTGCGCCTTGCCGTTCAAGATTCAATCCCGCGCCGACCTTATGAGTCAGCAAACCGTCGCCAGCCTAAAACGAGCAGGCTGCGCGGAAGTGTGGATGGGGGTTGAATCCGGATCGCAAAGAGTGCTCGACGCCATGGATAAGGGCTTGCGCGTTGCAGAAGTAGAAGCTGCACGCGCGCGGCTGGGCGACGCCGGTATTCGCGCATGTTACTTCCTGCAGTTCGGCTATCCAGGAGAGCAGTGGGAGGACATCCAGCAAACGATAGAGCTGGTCCGGAGTACGCGCCCGGACGACATCGGTATCTCGTTCTCTTACCCCCTTCCCGGGACTGCATTCTTCGAACGGGTGCAGGAGCAGATCGGCTCCAAGAGAAATTGGACCGATAGCGATGACCTGTGCCTCATGTTCACGGCAGCCTACAAAGACGAGTTTTACCTGTCTCTGCGAAATGCTCTCCACGCTGAGGTGGACTCGTGGCACAACCAGCGACGATGCGATTGACTGGATCTCGCCTTTGGGAAAGGGTATTTGAGCTCGAGCAGACCAGCAGAAACTCTGAGGTCACCCTCTTCGCGCAGTAGAGATCCGAGCCTGGTCCAGCTGTTCAGCGTCGCTCAACCGGCGTAGGAGGGATCCATGGCTGAGCTCTTACTCGCACACGGTTACTTTCTCTACGAAGACCCCAAAGAGCTTCAGATCATGAAGCCCTATGCACCTCTGGGAATTTTGTATCTGTGCTCGCACCTGAGGCAGCAAGGGCTTCGATGTCGACGTATTCGACACTACCTTCTCCAGCCGGGAGGCGCTCTTTCTCCATCTGCGCAGCGAGAAGCCTTCCGTGTTGGGCATCTACGCCAATCTGATGACGCGCAGGAACGTGGTCGAAATTCTCAAGGTTGCGCGCGAAGCGGGCTGGAAGACAATCGTCGGCGGTCCCGAACCTGGTGCTTATGCTCTCGAATACCTGCAGGCGGGAGCGGACTTTGTCGTCTTTGGCGAGGGCGAGCTCACGGTGGGGGAATTACTCGAATCGTTCCGTTGCGGAGCGTCGACTCCTACTCGGCGATTGCCGGCATCGCCTACCTCGATTCCGCTGGGCATATGCACGAAACCGGGCAACGCACCCAGATCTCCGATCTCGACAGCCAACCCTGGCCCGCTCGCCAGGCCATCGACATCAACCGCTATGTAAAGACCTGGCGCGATGCCCACGGTAAAGGATCGGTCAACTTCATCACCGCGCGCGGCTGCCCTTATAAGTGCCGCTGGTGCAGCCACCAGGTATTTGGACAGACCCACCGCCGGCGCAATCCGCTGCTGGTGGTGGACGAAGTGGAATGGCTGCTGAACACCTACAGCCCCGACATGGTGTGGGTCTCCGACGATGTGTTCACCATCAACCACCAATGGCTTCGCCAGTATGCGGCGGAGATGCGGGCGCGCGGTCTTGCGCATCCCCTTCGAGTGCATCTCGCGCGCGGATCGCCTCAACCCGGAGATGCTCGATCTGCTTGCCGAGCTGGGGTGCTTTCGCATCTGGATTGGTTCGGAAAGCGGATCGCAGCGCATTCTCGACTCCATGGATCGTGGAGTCAAGATCGAACAGGTACAGCAGGCGGTTGCCATGAGCCGGGAGCGCGGCATTCAAAGCGGAATGTTTCTGATGTGGGGGTACGAGGGAGAAGAGCTGGAAGATATCGAAGCGACCATCCGGCACGTCAGCACCTCACAACCCGATATCTTCTTCACCACGGTCTCTTATCCGATCAAGGGAACGCCTTACTACAAGAAGATGTCCGATCGCCTGGTTCAGCTGCAGCCGTGGGCAACCAGCTCCGATCGCGAGCTGAAGATCAAGGGCCGGCACTCGCAGAAGTTTTACAGCTACGCGGACAGGCTGCTGAAAGAGGAAGTGCAGCTGGCCCGTCTGGCGGGCACGCCTGCGGCGGATTCCGAGAGCGCAGCCAGCCTTCGCCATAGCATTGAACAGGTCGCGGGCGGGACTGCTCTCGACTCGTCTCGGAGGTGGAAGCATGAACGTCACCTGCGAAGCTGAAAGTCAGACAGTGCTGGCGTTTGACAGCCTTGCCGCGACGATACGATGACCTGTTTACGCGATCCATGATCGGCCGTGCCCAGCGTGGAGCCGTATGGGATGTGCTTCTCGACACCTTCGAGCCCGGCGTCTCATATCCTGGAACTCAATTGCGGCACCGGGGAAGATGCGCTCTTTCTCGCCCAGCATGACGTTTCCGTTGTTGCCTGCGATGCCTCCCCGCGAATGGTCGAGACCGCCCGGCAGCGCATGCAGCGCCGAAGACCCGGAGGCGCCGATCGAGTTCAAGCTGCTGGCGACCGAGAACCTGTGGAGGCTGAACGCCGGAGAGCTGTTCGATGGCGCATTTTCCAATTTTTCCGGATTGAACTGTGTTGCGGACCTGAACCAGACAGCCCGCCATCTGGCATCCCTGCTAACCAGGGGCGCTCCAGTGCTGATCTGCCTTTCCACGCGCTTCTGCCTTTCCGAGATGGCCTGGTTTGCTCTCCATGGCCAATTCCGCAAAGCGTTCCGCAGATGCTCTGGATTCGCAACCGTGAAAGTGGGAGATTTCACGGTGAAGGTAAATTACCCAACCTTGCGGGCAGTCAAGAAGATCTTTTCTACCTTACTTTCGCATGCGTTCCTGCACCGGGATCGGGGTTGCGGTTCCACCTTCGTACCTGGAACCGATGTCCGCAAATATCCGCGGCTGCTCAGCTGCTTCGTTCGGTCGATCGGGCCATTTCCCGCTTGCCCTGGTTTCGAACGATTGGAGATCACATGCTCATCCACTTTGAACGGGTGGGGGGGCAATGCTGCTAACCCCGCAGGCACAGCTTAAGGACCACTTCCAGGAGCTAGGCACCGGGGTGCATGCTGCGATGCCCGCGCTGCTTTGGCTTGATCGGCAGCCTACGAGATAACGATGCCATCGCGCTCGACTGCTCAGCCTGCGAGTCGACGGCTGGCTTGTGAGCAAGGTATATGGAAAGCTCTTCTGCCGGAGCGCCGGCTCGGTACGCGCGCTTCGTAGAGGACTACGAATCCATTCGAGCTGCAGAAGGCCGAGGAAGTACCAGCGCTGACTACTACCTCGCGCTTCCCTATCGCGATCTTTCCGGCCGTCTTAGTCCCAGTGGGCGATCCGTGCGCGTACTTTTCGCTATATCGAGCGGAAGATTCTGCCACGTATCGCTACCCTGACACACCATCCGCTTCGCATTCTGGATCTGGGTGCGGGTAACGGTTGGATGAGTTATCGATTGGCGAGCCAGGGCCACGCCCCCGTCGCTGTCGACTTACTGACCAATGATCGGGATGGTCTTGGCGCCGCACGGCACTACAAGCAGCGGTTGGGCTTTCCGTTTCCGCGCGTTCAGGCGGAAGCTCGACAATCTGCCCTTTCGCCGATTCCCAGTTTGATGTGGCGATCTTCAACGCTTCGTTTCATTATTCCGAGAACTACGAAAAGACATTGGCGGAAGCGCTTCGCTGCGTTCGCGGAGGAGGCACAGTGCTTATCGCCGACACTCCGTGGTACAGCGATGAGCGGAGCGGATTGCGCATGCTCGAAGAGCGCCGCGCGTTATTTATCAAGCGCTATGGCTTTCCGTCCGACGAACTCAAGAGCCTCGAATACCTTACCGACCAACGACTGGGGGCACTGGAACAACGCTTCCATATCCGGTGGCAGACACATAGACCTTATCTACGGCATGCGCTGGCAGATGCGGCCGCTGCTGGCGAAATTACGCCGCACCCGCAAACCATCCCGCTTCCGAATCTACACCGCCAAGGTCGCGAAATGATCATCCTCTTCCATCCCCGAGCCACTAAGCCCCGCAACTGCCGGCTTCCGCTTGCGGTGCTCGCGCTTGCGGCGGTGCTGGAGGGCCGCGAGGAATACAGAATTATCGACGGCAATCTGGAGGACGATCCCACCGCCGCAATCCTGAGCACAATCGACGTTCACCAGGTTGAGCTGCTCGGGGTTTCCTGCATGCCGGGCCCGCAAATGGTGGCGGCCATGGAGACCTGCCGCGAGATACGCAGGCTTGCGCCCCCATGTGCGCATCGTCTGGGGCGGCTACTTCCCTTCCCTTTATCCCGATACCGCACTCAATGCAAAGTACGTCGACTATGTGGTCCGCGGCCAAGGTGAAGATACGCTGCTTGAGCTCATCGACGCACTCCGGGGAAAGCGTAGCTCTCGAGTCTATCCTTGGGCTCTGCTACAAGGACGCCTTCGGCTTTCATCGCACCAATCCGGAGCGGCCGATGAAAGGTCCGGACGAATTTCCCTGGTCTCCGTTTCATCGTCTTCCGGTCGAGAAGTACCTGCGGCCCTCCTTCTTCGGCAAGCGGACGGCAGTCCATCATGCCAGCATCGGGTGCCCTTTCAACTGCAGCTTCTGCGGTGTTCATGCCGCCTACGGAAGAGCAGAACGCATGGAGTCTCCGGAGCGGACGGTCAAGATTCTTAACTACCTGGTGGCCCGATACGGCGCCGACTCGGTTCAGTTCTACGACATGAACTTCTTTCTGCGAGAAGATCACGCCCG
Source organism: uncultured Acidobacteriaceae bacterium (assembly GCA_963757515.1). Classification (GTDB taxonomy): domain Bacteria; phylum Acidobacteriota; class Terriglobia; order Terriglobales; family Acidobacteriaceae; genus PALSA-350. The sequence goes on from CAVWRV010000024.1 coordinate 48,646, forward strand.
CGAGCTGGCCGATCGCCTGGCGCCGCTCAACCTTCGCTGGTGGTGCGAAGCGCGCGTGGATATCATGTCTCGCTATTCAGATGCAACGCTGGAAGCGATCAAGAAGGCGGGCTGCGCGATGATCTTTTTTGGAGCGGAATCGGGCTCCGACTGGGTGCTGAAAGAGATGCAAAAAGGCATCACCACCGAAGAAACGGTGGCGATGGCCCATCGCACGCGCCAGTTCGGCATCATTCCCGAGTTTTCATTTGTCATCGGCAACCCAGGAGATCCGGAGCGCGATACCAGAGAGACGGTGAGCTTTATCCGCAAGCTAAAACGAATCAATCCCGACTCCGAGATCATCATGCAGCACTACACCCCCACGCCTCAGCCGGGGAAGATGTATGGAGATGTTGATAGCCAGATTGCGTTTCCGGATAGTCCTGCCGGGTGGGCCAGCAAAGAATGGATGGATTACACGCTGCGCATCGATACCCATGCGCCGTGGCTGAAAACCAGGACAAAGAAACTCATCGACAACTTCGAAACCGTGGTTGCGTCGCGCTGGCCGACGGTGCAAGACATTCGTGCTCCCCAATGGAGCCGTGTGCTCTTGAAGATGCTGAGCTGGTGGCGCTACGCGCTGCGCGTTTACAGCTTCCCGTTGGAACTCCAGTGGGCCAATAGCTTTATCAATCTGCGCAAGCCGAAGCGAGAGAGCTTATGAAACAACTCTCCTGCTCCCCGCCAGAGGTGTTTGATAGCCTGGGCGGATGTTTATGACAGCCAGCCGAACCCTCTGCTTTCGCTGGAACAGCGGGTCCTCGGTCCGATGTTGCCGGATGTTCGCGGCCTGGACGTCCTCGATGCCGGCTGCGGTACAGGCAGATGGCTGAACCAGTTGGCCGGGCGGTCTCCACGAAGCCTGCTCGGTGTCGATATCTCCCCGCAGATGCTGCGTTGGCCGCGGCCAAGCTCGAACCACAACTGTGATCTTCGCCTGGGGAGTTGCACCGCGCATGCCGTTCGCCAACGCCTCCGCCGACATGGTGCTGTCTTCTTTCGTCGTCAGCTACCTGGACGACCTGGAGGCCTTTGCCCATGAGATCGATCGAGTTGCCCGCCCCGGCACAACCATCTTTCTCACCGACATGCATCCAGATACCGAGGCATCCTGTAACTGGAAGAGGTCTTTTCAGGCAGGAGGCGTCGAGCACCGAGATCCAAGGCCAGTGGATGGTCGCTCCAACAGATCAAGCGGAGCCTTTCTGGATCGGGGGTTTGAGCTTATTTCGCTCATCGAACCGACTCTTCGGTCCGCGAAGAGAGGCAGATCTTCGAAGAATGCGGCCGGCTTGATTTATATGAATCCGCCGCGGCTCTTCCCGCAATCTATGTACTGCAATTGCGAAAGCCCCCAAGTTCCCCGCGGCTCACGAAGATGCGCGCGCAAGGCGCCGCCGGATCGATCCGCCTTGCGGGAGCGCCGCTGCGCGATTGGACCGGATGCAGCCGCAACGGCTTCGGTTTCGATTGTGGGCAAATACATTCATTCGGTCCGAGACCGATCGTGGCGTCGATAATCAGGGTGACTCTCTCTCGGAGAGCAACCTTGACCTGTCCGGGTATCTTTTGCTGCCCGGATTGGTCAACGCGCACGATCATCTGGAGTTCAGTCTCTTTCCCAATATCGGCGATGGACCCTATCAAAACGCGGCCCAATGGGCAGGTGATATTCACGCCAGCAAGGCATCTCTCATTGCGCGGCATCGCAAAGTGCCGAGGCCGGTCCGCCTCTGGTGGGGGGCCATTCGCAACCTGCTATGCGGCGTAACCACCGTCTGCCATCACAACCCGGTCACCCCGGAGTTAATGAGCCCCGGGTTCCCTATCCGTGTTGTCTCAGACTTTGGTTGGGCGCATTCGCTCTCGCTTGAGCCGCAACTGGCGAGCAAATTCGCGGAAAGCCAGGCTGATCTGCCGTTCATTCTGCATGCTGCGGAAGGGGTGGACGAAGAAAGCGTGCAGGAGGTCTTCGAGCTCGATCGCATGCATGCCCTCGACCAGCGCACGGTGCTGGTCCATGGCCTTGCCTGCACTCCCGAAGCCGTGTCCCTGATCAACCGGCGGCTCGCCGCTGTCATTCTTTGCCCTACATCGAACGAGTTCCTTTTCCACCGGTCGCCTTCGCTTGCGTTCATCCGTTCGCTCGACACCGTGGTGCTGGGCAGCGATTCGCCGCTCACCGCTGCCGGCGACCTGCTGGACGAAATCCGATTTGCTCACACTCAGATTGGCCTCGATGCTGACTCTGTCTATGGCATGGTGACCAACCAGGCGGCGGATGTTCTTCGCCTGCGCCAGGGAGAAGGCCGGCTCTGGCCGGGTTCGGTTGCAGATATGCTTGTGGTCCGCGATCTTGGGCTTAGCCCAGCCGAGACCCTCGCTCAACTGACCATCGAACAAATTGAACTGGTGATCGTTGCCGGCCGTGTCCAGCTTGCCGGTCCCTTCCTCTTCGAGCGTCTTCCCATCGCGCTCCGAGAGGGACTGCAGCTTCTCGAGGTGGATGGTCACCAACGATGGGTACGCGCTCCAATCGAAAAACTACTAGCCGGCGCCGAAGAGGTTCTGGGAAGCGATCTTGCGTGTCGGCGGAAAGAGAGTGCGTCGTGCCTCTGCTGCATGAGGAAGGCGTGGCATCGCTCCAGTCCACGTTCAGCCCGGGCTGACATCCATGCCGATTTTGATTCTGAACGTCCACAGCCATTGCAACTGCCGTTGCATTATGTGTGACATCTGGAAGCGGGAAACCCATGAGCAGATCAGGGTCGCCGATCTGGATCGTCATCGCGCGTCGCTACGCAATCTCGGCGTCCGCCAGGTGGTCCTGTCGGGCGGGGAGCCTTTGCTGCACGGCGATCTGCCCGCGCTGTGCGAGTTCTTTCGTGAGCAGAATATTCGTCTCACGCTCCTAACGACCGGTCTGCTGCTGCTCAAGCGCGCACGAGAGGTCTCCACATTCTTCGATGATGTGATCGTCTCGATCGACGGTCCGCGAGAAATTCACGATGGGATCCGGCGCGTCAAGGGAGCATTCGACGTAATCGGTCAAGGCGTAGCGGCTGTTCAGGCGCACCAAACGGATACCCGAATAGCCTGCCGCACCACGGTGCAGAAAGCCAATCATCGTCATCTTCGCGCTACCGTGACCGCGGCCAGAACGCTCGGATTTGATTCCATCTCATTTCTGGCGGCCGATCTGACATCGGAGGCCTTCAATCGGCCCCTGGTGTGGCCGGGAGAGAGACAAAGCGAGATTGCATTGACCGTGAACGAAGTTGCGGCCCTTAATGATGAAATCGAACGGCTCATTGTGGAACATGCCTACGATATACGCCACAAATTTATCGCAGAGACGCCTGACAAGCTTAGGCGCATCCCTCGCCGCTTCCGTGAGCATTTAGGGCAAGCCTCTCCCGAATCTCCAATCTGCAATGCGCCTTGGGTTTCCGCCGTGGTTGAAGTCGACGGATCGGTCAGGCCGTGCTTTTTCCATCGAGCTGTTGGAAATATCACCTCTTCGACTTTGGAAGAGGTTGTGAACGGCGAGGCAGCTCGGCTTTTCAGAGAGTCGCTCAGCGTTCGCTGAAAACGAGACGTGCCGGCGTTGTGTGTGCTCATTGAATTACCGCGACAAAACTTAATTTCGAATCTCAAGGACTGATACGGATTGCCAGTTTGCCCACATAAGCCGACCGGAGCCGCCTGGGAAGATGATTGCCAGGAGGGCGCCCTTCGCCTACAAGTAGCCGAACCCTATTTCGACACTCAGTTGAACGGCTGGGTTTTGAGCCGGCATGCAGACGTGACCGCGGCCTTCTACTCTCCCGACCTGGTGCTCGTGGGCCCTGCCAGTAAAGCTCCGTTTGCCACAGTGGATGAGGCCGCCCGGCTGAGAATGCGGGCGGAGACAAGGGACGCGCTCTCGCCGGTTGCCTTGCGATCCTGGCGCAAACATCTGCTCTTCCATGCCAGAGTACGAGTCGCTCAGTTTGATTGCGACCATCCTATCGACCTGATTAAGGACTACGCAGAGCCGCTATGTTTCGCGCTCGCCATTCTGGCCACTCGACCCGAACCCATCCCCAATCAGCATCACACCACGCTTGCGGCCCAGGTCTCGCTGGCGGCAGCGGAGCCTTTGGATGAGCACCTCCGATCCCGGTCCAAGGCCGCGACGGCGGAGCTGCGACCCTTGTTCACCAGAGGTCCGGAGCCGATGCGGGACTCAGGCTTTGTCGCGCTCTCGCGCACCCTGGTCAGTCTTTTGGGGAACGCCTGGTTTGCCCTGGCACGTCATCCGGATGAATGGAGGCGCCTGCACGCGCGGCCCGCACTGGTAGCGCGAGGAGTGGAGGAGCTGCAACGGTTTGCCGGGTTGACTCGTCTGCTTTTCCGCCGGGCGATCACAGACACAACTCTCAATGGATTATCGATTCGTAAAGGAGACCGTGTGATCCTGAGCCTGCTTGCCGCCAACCGCGACCCGGCGCGCCATTTGCATCCGCACCAATTTTCCGTAATGCGCCCGCGCATCAGTCATCTCAGTCTCGGCGCAGGACCCCATGCATGCGTCGGGGCCCCTCTCATTCGCATGGCCACCATTGCCACGACCTTAGCCCTGGTGGAACGGTTCCCGAGCGTTCAGCTGATTACGCCAATCGCCTGGCAAGGCGGCATTGGGTTTGTATCTCCTGTAACCCTACCGGTCATGGTCGCTCAAGAGTAGGGAGTGTCTCCAGAGCTGCCGAGCGCCATGACCTGCCACGAACCCGGGTGCCCCATATCCGCTCAGGCCAAGAATCACCCTGGCATTCAAAATCATCAAACAGCGCAAGCGACTTACAAACAATTACTTGCAAATGATACATCCAGCAGTGGTTGAACTAAAGACAGGCGCATGTGTGATTAAATTGTCCGCTGTTGGCGAGATAGCGGTCCGGAAGAGAACCTACACATGGCGATGACTTCATATCTTTTGAAAAGTACGATTGTCGGGGCACTGGGCGGTCTGTTGTTCGGCTTTGACACGGCTGTGATTGCGGGCACCACCCAGCAGCTGACGTCGGTGTACCACCTCACACCCTTCACACTTGGCCTGACTGTTTTTATCGGGCTGGCGGGAACAGTGCTGGGAGCGATGACCGCGGGAGTCCTGGGCCAGCGGATTGGCGGCCGTGAGGCGCTGCGCATCATGGCTATTCTGTACACCGTCTCAGCCCTGGGCTGTGCCTTCGCCTGGAACTGGCCCGCGCTGATGGTCTTCCGGTTCATTGGAGGAATCGGAATTGGCGGCTCTTCGGTGCTGGGCCCTGTCTACATCGCCGAACTTGCGCCGGCCAAGTGGCGGGGCAGAATGGTCGGCCTGTTTCAAATTAACGTGGTCGTCGGCATCCTGCTTGCCTACCTCTCCAACTACCTCATCTCGCTGCTCAACTTCGGCACGCTGCAATGGCGCTGGCAGCTTGGTGTCGCCGCAATTCCTTCCCTGCTCTTTCTGATCATGCTGTATGGCATCCCGCGCAGCTCACGCTGGCTGGTGACCAAGAATAAAACGGACGAGGCGCTGCAGATCCTCAAGATGATGGGTTCTCCCGACTCTGAAGCCGAGCTGCGCGAAATCGTCGATTCCATCCACCTGGAGCGCGGCATGGCGGCCGAGCCGCTGTTCAAGCGCGAGTACCGCCTGCCCATCTTTCTCGCCGTCAGCATCGGACTCTTCAATCAGCTCGCCGGGCATCAACGCGATTCTCTACTACTCCAACTACATCTTTGCGTCCGCAGGCTTTAGCCAGCTGTCCAGTTCCCTGCAGACAGTGCTGATTGGATTGATGAATCTGGTCGCTACATTGTTGGGTATGTCCCTCATCGATAAGCTGGGACGAAAGACACTGCTACTGATCGGCAGCGTGGGCATGACCCTTTGCCTTTCTGGCGTCGCAGCCGTCTTCTTCACGAAAACCCACGCAGGGGCCCTGGTTTGGCTGCTCGTCGCCTATATTGCGTTCTTCTCCGTCTCCCAGGGGGCAGTGATCTGGGTTTACATCGCGGAGGTGTTTCCAAATCGCGTCCGCTCCAAGGGGCAGAGCCTTGGCTCGTCCGCACACTGGATTATGAACGCAATCATCTCGCTTCTTTTTCCGGTGCTGGCAAAATATTCCGGTGGTCTGCCCTTCGCTTTCTTTGCGGCCATGACGACTCTGCAATTCTTCGTTGTGCTGTTCGTCTATCCGGAAACCAAAGGGATCACTCTCGAGCAATTGCAACGCAAGCTTGGCATCGTATAGAGAAACCTAGCGTCCCCGCCAACCTGGTCCCGTTCGCCTTGATGAGGATATCTCGCGGCTTTGCTGAGCTCTGCGCGGCGATAGCTCGCCCTTTGATATTTCATAAAATTGGATAAAATTTGGCTTTTTATAGACTTCAGCGGCGCCGCGCAGAGGGACCTTTTTGGGGGGGAAAGGGCAGCCCGGGGGAGCCGGCTGTGTCGAGAACGGCATCGAAGACGCGGCCGGTCGCGGTGGGAACCCGATTCAGCGGTTGCGGGATTGTGAAGCGGTTGACGAGGCTGGGCTGGTTCGGGTCAAAATTCCGATTAAGGTTCCGTTCAGGGTTCCGGTGAAGGGGCGGAGGAGGCTCCGGGCCGGGGGCCTGGGGCGCGGCGGGTTGGGCTTCCGTGGCGGCAACGGAATCGCCTGGCTCCTCGACCGCGGCTTGAGGCTGCTGGGCGCGCCACTGAGAGCTGTACATTTGTGCCTTGACGGGCGGGGCCGCGGGCTGACTCCCGGATGGAGAAAGGCGACGGTCATTCATGGTTCCGGACGGGATCAAGCCTTCGATGGCTACGATCATCGAAAGGGCCTTGACCTGACCGGCGATGATTCCTCTGGTCGCTTCGGGGCTGAGATTGGCCAGTTCCCAGAGCCGGGCCAGGATCTGGTCGCGACCAAGGTTCAGCTGGCGCAGCCCTTCGGCTTCCTGGTCCACCAGCCTTTCCCTAACGGCGGCGCGGTGCTCGCTCATGTAGGCGCGGACGCGGGGCTTGGATTTGGTGTAGGCAGCGGTGTCGGGATTGAGGCCGACTGCTTCCGCGGCGCGGCGGTCATTCATGGTTCCGGAAAGGACCAGGTGAGCAAAGGCCATTTCCTGATCGGTGATGGGATCGCTGACAGTATTTTTGGGCATAGGTAGTCTCGTTCCTCGGTTTGCTGGAGATTGGGTTCTTTGCTGCTTCCTTGTGGCGCAAAAGGGTTGGAAGCCGCGGGAGGCCACGTATGGCTGGTGTTGCTGATTTTGCGACGGGGATAGGGTGAGGGACCGGACAGCGGTGAAGCTATCCTTCGCTCACGCTGAAGGCCGAAACTACCGGCAACTGCCGGCCAAGGCGCGGTTGCGTGAGAAGCCGTCGCCTGCCGATATCTTCTACTCTAAGAGATAGCGCCTTTCCGAGTTTGCATGTAAGTGGCGAGATGTGTTTTTCGGCACAGAAGTACAAGCCCAAAGGTAACTCGCGTTCGGTATGCGCGTTGGCAGAGGGAGGTGGATGGCAAACCGAAACCTTCGCAGCTCTGATCCTGCTCCTCTAGATCCCTTTGCTAGAGTCCCGCCGCTGCCGCCGCTGGCCAGCCGTGACGCCGACGGCAGTATCCTGCTGACCCCCACCAGGATGGGAGTTAGCGCAGGCCGGGCGGCATGCCATTGCCGCCCAATCCGTCCAAATCAACTTCCATTCACAGTAAATCGGGAATTGTTGTACTCGTCGTGACCCGGGTCGCCGTGATCACCCCGGTGAACGATGCAAGGGTGATTTTGCCCGTCGTATCAAAAGCATCCAGCGTAAAGGTTCCTGAAAAGTGATTACAATCCGGCCCCAGTGTGACCGTTTCGGTGATACGAGTCGGACCTACCGGCATCCCGATCCCATTATTCGTGTCATTGGGGAACTCGTTGGCGAACCAGGGAAAGTGATTCAGGTAGTATGTGGATCTGCCCGTCTGTTCCCAGACACCCAGGCAGAAGTTCCCATCCTGGGGTGGCCGCACGGAATTCATGATTTCCGTTTTGTCGGAATGCCACACTGCAAGGGCATTGTCGACGACTGTGTCGGGAATGTCTTTCCCAAAGCTGGTTTTGGCAGTGAAAATTACGTGCCACATTCCGACGATCGATGGACCCTCTTCCTCTTCATAGCCAGCCGTTTGCAGGATGTGCGCTCCACCCATTTGTGGATGCCACGCGGCCGGTTTCGCGAGTTTCGTGGGAATTCCGCACTGCGCCAGGGCGCTCGGAATCATCGCCCACGCAAAGACCAGCGCGGCTAGAGCCGGTACCAACCCCCGATTACTTGTTCTCATTTTTCTTCTCCTCGGCCGGATCACCGGCTGCCCACGAAACTGAACCGCGATTCGCGCCGGCGCAATGAATAGTGGGTGAAGCCGGAGGTGAAGTTTCGGTGAACCGCCAAACGCTTTTAAATCTGGCTTTTTCCTGAGACACTGAGTCATACTCCCCCGCGCAGGAGGGTTCCCTGAGCGGCCTCGTCTATCAATTTCGTGACTTCTGGCTTGACTGCGGAGCGTTCCAACTCCTCCGCGACGGCGACTCCCTGCGCGTCGAGCGTAAGCCCATGGAGCTGCTCATCCTGCTCGCCTCCCGGGAAGGTCAACTCGTCACTCGCAGCGAGATCGCCGATCGGCTCTGGGCGAGCGAAGTCTTCGTCGATACCGAACACGGCATCAATACCGCTATCCGTAAGCTCCGCTACCTGCTCCGCGACGATCCTGTCAATCCTAAATTCATCCAGACCGTCATCGGCATGGGCTACCGCTTCATCGCCCCCATCACCACTGTTGTATATGCTGACGGGAGACTCTCAGGCAGCCGTGAACCAGCGGCGTGCCTGGGATCGGGGCGGGGCCCGTGGCGAAGTTCGCTGGCAGCTTGGCCGGCGTCTCCTGCAATCAAAGAGCAGCTACGTCTCTCCTGTCGAACTGGCGAGTTATTACGCACAACTTGGTGACAAAGAGCGGACGCTCGCTCTGCTCGAGGAGGGTTACCAACAGCATGCCACAGACACTCTTTGGATCCAGCAAGATCCCGCCTACGACTTTCTACACTCCGATAGCCGCTTTCGCTCGATCGTTCAGAGGATAGAATTGGCACCGGCCAATTAGGATCAACCCCTCCCGCCCGGACTACCCCGATCGATGAAACCAGCTCCCCGCGACCAATAATCGGTCTCAACCGCTGACTCACAAATGACGACGTCGTTTCGCGTCTTCGGGAATTACATTAACCGCCCAGCAAGCCTGATCGGACTATCATGGTCCATGCGATTCTCATGACCCAGGATAATTTGCTGTTGCAGAAAACGGTGCTTGTGGTTGCGGGTTCAGACTCGCCGGTGACGAGTGCGTTGTCGGCACTTCTGTCCTCGTGGAGGCTGGAGTGCGCGCGGGATAACGAGGAAGCGCTCGCGCTGGTAGAGAAGTCCGCTTTCGACCTTGTTATCACCGACCAGGGCAGTTCTGGGCGGGAAGATGCTGAACTGCTTCGAAAGATACGGCTCGTAAGGCCACATACTCGTTTGATCATTGTTACGGACAGGAGTACGCCTGCGGACGTGATTGCCGCGATCCGCGCGCGAGCTTTCAGTTATTTTACAAAGCCGCTTTCGACACAGGCTCTGGAGGAGATGCTGCAACTGGCGATGGAGAGTCCTGCCTGGGAAGAGGCGATTGAAATGCTGTCCGGGACGGATGCGTGGATACGTCTTTCGGTGCGCTGTGATGTATCCACGGCCAATCGCCTGCACCAGTTCGTTCGCGAATTTCTGGATTTACCCGAAGTTGATCAGGATAAGGTGGCGACAGCGTGCAGAGAAATGCTGCTCAACGCGATGGAGCATGGCGGGAAGTTTGATCCGGAACGGCGTATCGAGTTTGCCTACCTCCGCGCGCGTCATGTGGTGCTCATCCGCATTAAAGATCCGGGCGAAGGATTCTCTTTAAAGGAAAATCTCGATACGGCTGCGAACAATCCGCAGGATGATCCTTTGCGCCATCAGAAACACCGCGAGGCGCAGGGGATTCGTCCGGGTGGATATGGGATTTTGCTGGCCAAGAATCTGGTTGATGAGTTGTTTTACGGAGAAAAAGGGAATGACGTGCTGCTCCTCAAATACATCGATAATGAGCGTAGAGGGTCGGCTTCTCCACCGCTTTGAGCATGGCAGGGCGTTCCCTCACGCGCATTTGAAGTTGTATGTCATGGACTGTGATCGTTTCGAAGGGTGTCTCTTACGTGACCGGCGCAGGATTGAACAGAGCAAACTCATTGTGCAGACCCCAATGGTCGGCCCAGGTTTGTTTGCGGCCGCTTGCCACGTCAAGAATCATGCGGAAAATTTCCTCACCAACCTGCTGGATCGTTGCCTCACCCGTGGCGATGCGGCCGGCATCGATATCGATCAGGTCGGACCACCGCTCCGCCAGCGCGCTGCGGGAAGCCACCTTGATCACCGGAGCCATGGCCAGCCCATAGGGAGTTCCCCGTCCGGTGGTGAAGACATGCATGTTCATCCCCGCGGCTAACTGCAGAGTTCCGCAGACGAAGTCGCTGGCCGGCGTGGCGGCAAAGATAAGTCCCTTGGTAGTGACGCGTTCTCCCGGACCAAAAACACCGGCCAGCGCGCTGCTGCCTGCTTTTGCCGCCGAGCCCAGCGCCTTCTCAACAATATTCGTCAGCCCTCCGGTCTTGTTTCCCGGCGTTGGATTGGCGCTTCGATCGGCCCCGCCGTGTTGCAGATAAGCGTCGTACCAGGCCATTTCGCGAATCAGATCGCGCGCCACCTCTGCGTTGGCCGCACGGGCGGTCGAGCAGATGAACGACGTCGCGGACCTCGGTTACTTCTGAAAACATCACCGTGGCGCCGGCGCGCACCAGAAGGTCCGCCGCATAGCCCACGGCGGGATTGGCCGTCACTCCGGAGAATGCATCGCTCCCCCCGCATTGCAAACCCACCACCAGATCCGCTGCCGGCCGGGTTACGCGGGTTCGAGCATGCAGCTGGATCAGCCGCTTTTCCGCCATCTCCATAATGGCCGTGATCATGTCGCCAAAGCTGCGGTGCTGCTCATCCTGCAGGCGGATGACGTAGGGCACGGCGGACAAAATCGGAAGGCTGCTTGCCGGCAGCATCTGCGCAGGCTGCAGTTTTTCGCAGCCCAGGCTGACCACCATCGGGGCCCCTCCCAGATTTGGATTCAGACTCAGATTGCGCAGGGTACGAATGGGAATTTCGGATCCGGGAGCATTGATCGCGATCCCGCATCCGTAGGGATGAGTGATCGCAATCACATCGTCAACGTTCGGATAGCGCGGCAAGATCTCGGAGCGGATGCGCTTGACTGCAAATTCTACCGTGGCCGAGACACACTGCACCGTGGTTGCAATGCCGAGGACGTTCTTCGTTCCGACGGAACCATCCTGGTTGAGAAAACCCTCGAAGGTATATCCCTCAAGCGGCGGCAGCGGATCCGGCACGGCGGTTGCCAGGAAGAGTTTATCGAGCGGCGGGGGCGCGGGCAAACTCATGACTCCCTCGTGCACCCAGCTGCCTTTTGCGATCGGGACTTCCGCAAATCCGATGACGACGCCGTAGCGGACGATAGGAGCGCCTTTCGCAATGGCGGATAAGGCCACCTTGTGTGCTTCCGGAATCGTATCGAGGAGTGCCGGGCCGTTGTCGAGTTGCGTCCCGGCGGGCAGCCCACCTTCATTCGCAATGATGGCCACGTTATCCTGTGCGATGGACCTGGATGCACAGGGGACGCAATCTACCGTTGCTGGACATGTGATTCTTCCACTTCTACCGCACCTTCCCTTTTATCATGGACGCGAAGTTCGTCTCTTCTTACTTCTCCTGTACCTTGCCATGCTCAAGCATGATGATGGGCGCTCCGCTGGCAACCTTCACGGTAAAGGCCCGCGTGGTCACGATTGCATTGCTGATTGTCATTCCCTTCTCCGCGGTGATGTCGACGTTCGTCAGAGTGATCGACGTGATTGGACTTTCCGGCAGGCCGACAACAAATCCGGCGATTTTCGCGCCGGTTGCCTTCAGGTTCTCGATGCGGATGTCGTGAAAATGCGGCGTTAGCCGCGTTCCCGGCTGTGCCGAGTCCTGGTCTGGAATTCGCGGATAGTATTCGGTGATAAGAATGGGCGTAGCCACGTCTTGCATGGTCAAATCACGAAAATCAAGATTGCCGATATCGCCGCCTCGATCGCGATTCGATTTTACCCGCACCCCGTTGGCAGTGCCCTGAAAATGCACACGGGCTACGCGAACGTTTTGCACCCCACCTGAAACCTCGCTGCCAATCGACATGCCATGCCCGTGAAGAAAGTTACAGTCCGTGACGGTAATGTCGGTACTGGGATCGTCTGGTCCCAATGAACCTGGCTGACCCGATTTGATGGCAATATTGTCGTCACCGACGTCGATGGTCATGTGTGAGATGGTGACGTGATGAGACGAGAAGGGATCGACGCCATCGGTGTTGGGCGAGCGCTCAGGCGCAAGGATCCTGCCGTCGCGAATAGTCACGTCATCGGAGTAGTAAAGCGTAAGCTGCCATGAGGCGGAGTTCTGGATTGTGACTCCCTCGATCCGAATATGTTTTGAGTGATCTATCAATATCAGCCGAGGGCGTTTTGCCGCGACATAGTCCGGAGAGTTCTTGTGGGCGTGTACCTCGGCCCACCACGGCTGGCCGGCGCCATCGATCGTCCCGCCGCCGCGGATGGTGACGTACTGAGCATCGGTGGCTCTGATTAATGGCTGGACCGCGTCCTCTTGCAGCACTGTCAATTTGGAATAGGCGCTTCTATCCTGGCTGCCCAACAGCGTTGCTCCGGGTTCGACATCGAGCGCGATGTGGCTCTTCAAGACGATGGGGCCGGTAAGAAAGGTTCCCTTTGCCAGAAGCACCGTACCGCCGCCCTTGCGGGCGCAGTCATCGATGGCTTGCTGCAGTGGAGCTGTGTCTTTGGTCTTTCCGTCTGCTTTGGCGCCATAGGCGAAGGCATCACAGACGGTGGCCGCATTTGCCGCCAGGCTGGCGCTCAGGGCCACGATCGCGGCAGAGACGATTTGCTTACTGCGCCTCAGACGAGCCTCCTTTCCCCATCGCGCCGGTCTTACGCGAAAAGTTTCCCGGTGACAGAATACTGCGCGCCAACTACCTCGCGGAAATCCTCAGCTGGATATATAGTTTGTGGGTATCGGTCAGTCGTTCTAAGAGGGTGCGGGAGTCCTGGGGGGCCGTGGGTCGTTCCCTCGGCGGCTAAAGCCGCACCTGTTTGCAGATAGTTTACGTACGACCTAATGCTCGCTGCGGCGAGGCAGGTCGTACCCTTCAAAAACATTGGGTTTTTCCGCAGCCTGCCAAGGGAGAAAAGTGAACAGCAAGATGTCACGGCGTGATGCGCTTAAGCTGGGAACAAGCACCGCAATTTCGGCCGCGGCCACTCCATTGCTGTCCTCGTCGATGGCCAGGTCCGCCGCTATGCCTGCCTCCTCTGAAGAAATCTGTTTCATGCGTGCAGTCGACATGGTGGGCGCGATCCGCGCGAAGAAACTCTCTGCCCGAGAAATCATGCAGGCGCACCTGAAGCAGATCAGCCGGGTGAATGCAAAGGTAAATGCGGTAGTAACTCTGGTGGACGAAGACCATTTGATGACACAAGCCGGCGCGGCAGACGAGGCGCTCGCCAGCGGTAAATGGCTCGGTCCTCTCCATGGTTTGCCGGTTGCGGTCAAAGACCTGCACGAAACACAAGGCATCCGCACCACCTACGGCTCTCCGTTACACAAGAACAACGTGCCGGATTTCGACTGCCGGGTTGTGCAGCGGGAGAAAGAGGCAGGAGCGATCGTGCTGGGCAAGACGAACGTGCCTGAATTCGGTCTCGGCTCGCAAACCTTCAATCCGGTCTTCGGCCCTACGCACAATCCCTATGACACGACGAAGACATGCGGGGGAAGCACCGGCGGGGGAGCGGTCACAGTCGCATGTGGGATGGCTCCGCTGGCGGATGGGAGCGATATGGGAGGCTCGCTGCGCAATCCTCCCAACTTTTGCAACGCCGTGGGCATCCGTCCCTCACCTGGCCGCGTGTCCAACGTGCCTACCAACCTGGGTTGGTTTACCCTTTCTGTGCCGGGTCCTGTAGCTCGCAATGTCACGGACTGTGCCTACTTTCTGAGTGTGTTGGCCGGCTACGATCACCACTCACCCATCTCCATTGAAATGTCAGGCTCTCCATTTGCACAGCCTCTGGGTGGCCGAAGCTTCAAGGGAGTGCGGGTGGCGATGTTCAAGGATATGGGTTTGCCGTGGGAGCCTGAAGTGAAGAGCGCGGTGCAGGCGCAGCGCAAGGTCTTCGAGTCGCTGGGATGCGTTGTCGTAGATGCCGAACCTGATTTCACCGATGCCAACGAAGCCTTTCTCGCGTGGCGGCACTGGTCGGTCGAACTGGCCTACGGCGATTTGTTAGCCACGCATGGTGACCAGCTCAACCAATACATTCACTGGCACGTTGAAGAAGGGCGCAAGCTTACCGGCCCGTACTTGTCTCGTATTGAGGCTAAGCGCACGGCGCTCTACCAGCGTTTGTGCAACTTCAAAGGAGAGTACGAGTTTTTTATTCTGCCCGTGAACCAGGTGCTTCCCTTTGACGTAAACACCCACTATCCAACCGAAATTGCGGGCGTGACGATGGAAAATTACATCGCCTGGATGAAGTCTGCGTATTACATCTCGACGGCAGGAAACCCCGCAATGTCAGTTCCCTGCGCTTTTTCTTCAAGTGGGTTGCCGATTGGCCTTCAGATCGTTGGCCGTCACCACGATGACTGGGGCGTGCTGCAATTAGGCTATGCGTTCGAACAAGCCACGAACATCGGTAGGCGCCGTCCGGTCGTGGTTTAGCGTTTAGCTCTAGGAGAAACCGCCAACCCAAGAAACACGATCATGGCTTGATTGAGGCGCAGGATGTCCTCATCGTCCAACCGGCCGACGTGCGCGCCGACTTTCGATTTTGGCACCGTCGTGATCTTATCTACCATCAAACGGCAGCTCGCACGCAGCCCGTTTCGTTCATTCGGTTCTACCATAAGACGGAACAGAGGGGCTTCCGTCTCGTCGGTGGTGAAAGCGCAAACAGTGATGGAGTCGGTGGCATCGAAACGGTCATCTTGCAAAATCGCAACCGGGCGCGGTTTGCCTGCATAGCCCTTGCCACCCGAAACCGTCCAGATGTCGCCTCGCCTCATTCATCTCCCCCTACGGATACGGCATCGATAAAGGCCTGATCCTCACGCGCATGGGAACTAGCCGCTACTGCGAGCGATTGGCGATGCGCCTCCGATCGGAAGGCTCTGGAGCGTACATCAGGCACCCAGATCTGGATGGGACGGAGCCCCTGCTTGCGCAGGCGCTCGCGATGCTCCTGCACCTTGAGGCGCGAGGACTTGGGTTTTGATGTCGAAGCCATGGCATATCTCCGAACTGGTTACATGTAACTTTATCACAAGAGAGCCTGGATACTCGCGCAAGGTTTACCTGAGCAGGAAATAGCACACCCCCACGGTTGCAAGCAGCAGTAATGAGACGATGCGTGGATCGCTCACCGCCGTAACCGGTCCTTTGAGAAACGCGAGCGGGTGATCCCAACAGACCTTGGATACCTCGGCCTCATCCATAGCCGGCGTCAACAGGCTGGTCACCACATAAATGGCCACGCAGACCGCGGCAATGACGGGGCCGGCGAGCATGAACGGAATGCCCAGACCCAGCACCGGATCGGTTACGAAACCACCGAAATCCGTGAGTCGCGAGGAGGCCAGGAACCATCTGCCTGTACTCGGCAGATCGACCAGGAAATAAATGACGCCGAGGAGGGAGCCAAAATAGAGGGTGGCCATGGCCGCTTGTTTGGTCCCACGCTTCCAAAGGACGCCGAGGACGAAAACCGTAGTGACTGCGGGCGCAAAGGTCATGGGGATTTTGTTGACCGCCTCGAAGATGGTGCCGAACTGGTCGCCCTGCGTGGACCACAACATCGCCAGCACCATGATCACGCCAGTAGTGATCCGCCCCGCCCGCACCACTCGAGCGTCGGTCGCTTGCGGATGCAGACGCTTGACCACATCGATGGAGATGAGCGTGGCGCAGCTATTCAGCGCCGCCGCCATGCAACTCATCAGCGCCGCCGCCAGGCTAGCGGCGATCAGCCCGCGCACGCCAATCGGGATGAGGTATGTAATCAGCAAGGGCAGCATGGTGTTGTAATCCGGACGGCCGGTACCGGCCACGTTGGCCAGATGGATCGCGCCCCTCTGCCAAAGCACATAGCCGATAACGCCGGGAAACACCATGAGAAACACCGGCGAGAGCTTCAGAAAGCCTGCAAACAGCGCGCCGTTCTGCCCATCCTTCAAGGTATGCGCTCCCAGCACGCGCTGCACGTGGGTCTGATCCGCACACCAATACCAGATACCTAGAATGGGATAGCCGAGCAGAACCGCCAGCCAGGAGAACTCGTTGAGATGCCCCTGAGCATTGATCACCGGCTGCAGCATGTGTAGTTGTCCGGGAGCGACGGCGCGTTGAAAGGTCGCCAGATTATGCACGCCTACGCCGGGTAGGGCACGGACCCCGAGGATGGTGATCAGGGTGGCGCCGCCCAGCAGCAGCACAACCTGGATGCTCTCCGTCATCACCACCGCCTTCAGGCCACCTAGCGCCGCGTAGGTAACGGTAAACAGCGAAAGTACAAGGATGGTGGCAAACATCGGCACACCGAGCAGGCTCTCGAAGACCTTTGCGGCGGCAAAGAGGCTGATGCCAATGTGGATCAGGAGTGCGCCAAGAATCCCGATCACGGCGAGAAAAGTGCGCGCCGCAGGGCAATAGCGCCGCTCCATGAACTCCGGCAGGGTGGCCACCCCGGAGTTGATATAGAACGGGGCGAACATCAGCGCCAGCAGGACAAGGATGAAGCACGCCATCCACTCGAAATTGCCGATGACCAAGCCATCCCTTGCGCCGCCGGCCGCGTACCCAACCAGATGGATGGTTGAAATATTCGACGTGAACACAGCCGCGCCGACGGTGAACCAGCCGAGCGACTTGTTAGCCAGGAAATATTGCTGCGAAGAAGCATTCCGCCGGTAGCCAACCTTAATGCCAAAGGCAGTAATGCCCACCAGGTACACAGCGATGACGATGGCGTCGATCGGAGAAATGGCCATGCAGCTAAGGCTGGATCTGGACTTTCAGGGAAAGGGATTTGTCCGCGGCAAACTGCAGGGCTTTTACCGAGTCTTCCAGGGCAAAGACATGGTTGATCAGAGGTTGCACGTTCACCCGTCCAGCGGCCACTAACCGGATCGCCTCATCAAACGTGTCGCCGTAGCGCATCGATCCACGGAAGTTAATTTCGCGCACCATGAGCTGGTTCACGGGTATTGGAATATCCGCGGTGCCCACCGTGCCGATCTGCACGATGGTGCCCCCGGGGCGCACCAGGTCAAACGCCGCACGCAACGCGGGTGGCGCGCCCGAGGCCTCAAAAACCATGTCGAAGCCCAGTCCAGTCAGCTCGCGCACCTGGTCGTGCAAATCGCGCGCAGTGGGATCGAGAGCCACATCGGCGCCCAGTTCGATCGCCTTATTGCGGCGGGCAGAAACAATGTCGCTGACTGCGACCGGAACCGCACCGAAGGCGCGCGCCGTCATCGCCACCAGCAGGCCGATCGTTCCTCCGCCAGTCACGAGCACACGCTTGCCCGATACCGTGCCGGCGCGCTTCACCGCGTGCAGGGCGACGGAAAGAGGCTCCATCATGGCGCCGATGCCATCGTCCATATCCGCAGGCAGCAGATGACATTGATCCGCGCGGACGGTTACGAATTCCGCAAGAGCGCCATCGGTGGGCGGCGTGGTGCTGGCGCTGCCGAGCATAATGGTTTTTCGGCAGAGATTGATCTGACCGCCTTTGCAGTAGGCGCAAAAACCGCATGAACGCGCGGGATTCACCGTCACCCGCTGGCCAATCTTCACCGTCTCGACGTCGCCGGCAACCGCGGCGACTTCAGCGGTAAACTCGTGGCCGAGGATGAACGGGCGGTCGGGCACAAAGGTGGCGTTGTGTCCGTGCTCGTAATAGTGCAGGTCCGTGCCGCAAATGCCAACGCGGCGGCTGCGCAACAGCACCATGCCCGGATGCAACTCCGGCTGGCGATAGGGCTCGATGCGTATGTCTTTTGCACCGTGGAGTACCGCAGCTTTCATGCGCAGGCCCCGATCCCATAGAAACGGGCGCAGTTGTCACCGAGAATTGCGGCTTGCGCGTCCACCGAAAATTTCTGCACATAATCAATCACGATCTTCATGACCGGCTGGTACTCGCCCGACAGCGTGCAAACCGGCCAGTCGGAACCGATCATAAGCCGGCTGGCGCCAAATGCATCGCAGGCCACATCCATGTAGCGGTGAAAGTCAGCAGGCTGCCACTGCTTCCATCTCGTCTCCGTTACCATGGCGGAGAGCTTGCAGAAAACGTTGGGAAACGTCGCCAGTTGGTGCATATCCTCTTGCCAGGGAGACATCAATCCCTCGGCAATTCGAGGCTTGGCGATGTGATCAAGGACAAACGGCTGTTGCGGGAATTCTTCCACCAGCTGCGCCGCAACCGTAAGGTGTTTGGGAAAGAGCAGCAAATCGTAGGTCAGATTGAAGTCACGCAGCTGCGCGATGCCGCGGCGAAACTCCGGTCGCAGCATAAAGTCGTCGTCCGGCTCATCGTGCACTATATGGCGTACGCCGACGAGCTTGGGATGGCGTGGCAAATCTCTGCAGCTGGCCGGGTAGTTGTTCTGAGCGCAAATCCACCCATCCGACCACGCCCTTGATAAATGGGTGCTGTTCCGCGAGTTCCAGTAACCACCGTGTTTCCTCCAGATTTTGCCGCGCCTGCACCGCAACGCAGCCGTCGAAGTGAATGCCGGCCAGCAGCGGCTCCAGATCCTGAGGTAGAAAAGCATGCTTCAGTATCCCCATCTGGTCGGTCATCCAGGTGTGCTCGGTGGGGCTGTAATGCCAGAAGTGTTGGTGGGAATCGAGTCGCATTGGCGTCTGAAATGATGAACCATTGAACTCAGAGTTGGCAAGGGGGAGCTTTCCGCAGCCTACTAGAGCCTCAAGATAAAGTTGCTTAACGGAGAGAGTCTGTGTGAGTAACCCGAGAACAGCAGGTCCCTCAGTACGCTGCGCTCCGGTCGAGATGACATTCATTTGGAAAGACCAGCGTTCTCGTACGGGCTAAGGGTTACTGTAGCGAAATTGAAATTATCATCCCACCGGAGCGCAGCCTAATGAAGCGACCTGCTGTTCTCGGGTTCTCACACAGACTCTTTAGCCCAGTGACCCAATGTGGGTTCGCGCTTATTGGTTCATCCATTTATGTTTTCCGGCTAAGTGCCTTTCTGGATGGGGCAAAGGTGCAATCATGGGGCTGCTCAAAAAGAGGATTCGAAATGAAGAGAATTGTTTTGACCTTGCTTCTCAGCGGTCTCGCACTACTGTCGATCGGGCTCTATAGCCAACAGAGTCAGCCGGCACGAATCGGCATGCTGATCGGCATCAAGCCCGATCGGATCGCCGCCTACGAAGCACTTCATGCGGCCTCAAACCCGGGCGTCCGTGACTTGCTCGACAAATACCACATGCATAACTTCTCGATATACATCCACAAGATGGATGACACCCACTATTACCTCTTTGCCTATTACGAGTACACCGGGAACGACTACAAGACCGACATGGAAACGCTGGCCAGGGAACCTCGAAATGTAAAGTGGCTAAGCATGACAGACCCTATGCAAATTCCTCTGCCTGGCCAAACGTCGTGGACCAGGATGCAGGAGGTTTATCACAATCCGTAATCAGGGTTTTTTGGTTAGCAGCGAGCGCGCATCGAGGATGTGGTCGCGCATCGCAGTGCGGGCAGCTTCCGCATCGCGAGCACGGATCGCGGTGTATATTTTGCGATGGAATTTGAGCGGCTGTTCCACCGCAACCCGCTCCGAGAGCTGGCTCATGCTGGTGAGCACGGTGCGGTGGATTCCCTTGAAGAGCAGTTGGCAGATGCGGTTGCCGCTGGCATGGAAAATAGCGTTGTGGAAAGCCATGTCCGCTTCCAGGCGATCGCGAGTGGTTTTGCTCCGCTCCAATGCCAGAACGGCATTGCGCATGATGGAAATATCCTCCGCCGTGGCCCGTTCGGCGGCCCGGGCAGCGAGTTCCGGCTCGACGATCAGCCGGGTTTCGAAAAGCTCGTGGTGGGAAAGGTCGTCCAGCAACACCAGAAAATCGATCGGTTCGTTAAGGATGGTCTCCGCGCTATCGGAAAGATAGGTTCCGTCGCCAACCCGCTGCGAAAGAACACCCATCATCTCCAAAACCTTGAGCGCCTGGCGCACCGATGCCCGGTTGGCCCCGAATTCCTTGGCCATCTCTCGCTCCGGGGGAAACTTGGAGCCGGGTGCAACCGAGCCATCCGCAATCAGCCGCTTGATGCGCGCGATCAATCTGGCGGTCACGCGGGGATCTTGCTGGGCCTGCTGGCAATGCTGACGGTCGGCATAGGTATCCAGATGCCCGACAAGTGTATAGGAGTTTGTCAAGAGCGGGTAGTGCATTGGTCCGGCATTTCTGCTCGGGACCAACTACAAAAGGATTGACAACCGGGGCCTCCCCGTCTTATCTAACTGAGTACGCTGTGGTGAAGGAGTTCACCCGAACGGTTTCGCCATGTGAAGCCGCTTTAAACTGCTGTTCCTGCCTCATAGGCTCGACAGATGATGACTCCTGACGGGAAACCGTCGCGGAGTCGTGTCCGGCGATGCCATCCCCGTCCAGACTGAGCAGTGCTTGGTGGAGGTTGAATTTGCAGAAATACCTTCTTATCGCAATCGGTGGAGCCCTGGGTTCGCTTACCCGGTATTGGGTTGGCTCGGTGGTTGCCAACCGGATGGGCACCCGATTCCCTTACGGCACATTCGTGATCAACCTCACGGCTTGCCTGATCATTGGTTTCTCCCTGACCTGGATGGGACGGCGCACCGGGATCAATCCGGCATGGGGGTTCCTGATCCCGATCGGCTTCGTGGGCGCCTACAGCACCTTCTCCACTGTTCGAATGGGAGACCTTTATCGAATTGCAAACAGGCGCATTCCTGATTGGCCGCCCTCTATGTGTCGCTGAGCTTTCTGCTGGGGCTGCTTGCGGTGTGGCTGGGGGTGCTGCTGGCGCGGCTTGCCTTCTGACGTCGCTCACTCCGGCTTCACTCCTCAAAGGACCGATTCCAGGTGGAGATCACCCGGGTCTCCCGCTCGAAACCTAAGGTACTCACCGAGCCTGTTCCCAACGCCAGCAGACTGCCCGCGCGCGGCGGTAACCCAAGCCAGGTAGCGGCCAGAATCCTGAGCACATGGGCATGGGCAAACAACGCGACCTGGCCGCCGCTCTTGCTGGCTCGATCGATCACCTGCTGCGTTCGCGCAGCTACATGCTCGACCGGCTCACCCTGAGGGACCGGAGAATCCCAAATGGACCAGTCAGGCTGCTCTTTGCGAATCTCCGCCGTGGTGCGCCCCTCGTAGATTCCGTAATCCCATTCACGCAGGTTCTCGTCAATCTGCGCCACATCGCCATAGCCGGCGACACGGCAGGTTTCCCGGGCACGCTGCAGCGGACTGGTCAGCACCAGGCTGAACTTACGATGGGCCAGATAGTCCCGAATTTTCGCAGCACGCTCCTCGCCTCGTGCGGTCAGCGGGATGTCGGTTCTGCTGGTATGGGCGCCGGAGAGGCTCCACTCCGTTTCTCCATGACGAATCAACCACAGTTGCAGATTCTCTTCAAGCTGTCATCCTTTCATCTTGGACGTCCGCCGCGGGCTTTCCAGGCCACCCTGCAGAGTGAAATTCTGGAGCGCAATGGCATTTTGCCACATGCGATCGAGGGAGTCGATGTAATGCACCTCGAGCTCAAATAGGGTGCGCTGCGACACGATGACCTGAGGATACGCCTGGGCCATATTCTGGTACTTGTCCAGGTAAAGCTCATACGCGCGCCGGGCGCGAGGCAGCAAGGCGGTGCGGTAGCGCTCCGCCTCCAACCTTGGCGGAAAGATAGTTCTGTAGCAGCCGCCTCGGCCTGTTGCCGCAGAGATAATTGGGTGCGCGTGATCTCCTGCCGGGCCTGGTCGAGGTCTGCTTCCGCAGCCCGCTGGTTGCCCTGGTTGCGGTTCCACAGCGGCAGCTCGATGCCCACGCTGGCAAAACTTTGGGCTCCCGTTTTTCTGCCCGGTGCTTCCGGGAGCGCCTCCAGATTCGCTTGCTCACCCGCCCGCAATTGAAGATCGGGCACCACTTCACGACGGGCGTCCTTCAGCCTTGCTTCGGCAATCGCTACCTGCTGGTTGGCCTGCTTTACTGTTGGGCCCTGCTGCACGATCGTATCTACGATCTGACCGGCGTCGATCTCCGGTGGCGCGTCGAGCGCCGCGTCCAGAGGGGCGACCTCGATTGCAGGAGTTGCCGGCGAGTGCGGCGAGCGATTTGAATCTTTCGAGGAACAGGCGCTGGGCAACGGTGTAGTCGATGGCTGCCTGTTCCGCCTCGACTTCGGCCTGCAGAACGTCGGGTGAATCCGCCTGGCCCACATTCGCCAACTGGTGCGCGGTTTGCGCGGCGTCGTTGGCCAGACCCAGGAGCCGGCCGCGCACCAGCACCGTCTGCTGCGCGCTCAGCGCGTGGTAAAACATCTGCGTCACATCGCTGTGCACCCGCAGGAGCTGGGCCTCGGCGGCGATCTGGTCAGACTGCTTCTGCTGCTGGTAGATGTCGCGGCGAAGGCCGAGCTTGCCACCCAACACGATGGTTTGGGCGACGAAACCGCCCTGTTCTCCGCCCCCATAGGAGCCGCCGCGGATCTGGTCGCCTTCATAGCCGACCGTGGGATTGGGATAGAGCGACGCCTGCCTGGCCTCGGCCTCGGAGCGGCGGACAATGGCCGCGGCTTGCTGCAAGGTCGGGTTGTTTCGATCGGCCATGGCGAGAAAGTCTTGCAACTTGAGGGGCGCGCGCGAGGCGACACCCTGCAGCAGCTCCGGCACAGGTCGCCTGCTGCGCAAAAAGCGGCGCGGCGCACAACCACACTACGAGCGCGAGTCTCTTGTACATCGTCTTCTCCCCGGTGGTTATGAAATTCTCTGCAATAGCGATGCGTAGGGGTCGTTCGGCCTTTGCGCCTGCTTCATGCGCGCGATCACTTGCTCGTATTTCTCCGGCGGCAGCACGCGCAGGAAGGTCATCATGCCCATCATGTAGCCGCTCCAGCCGGGACGAAGGCCGTAGTTCTCAGGCTTATCGACCATTTGGTCCATGGCCATGGCGGGACCTTCCATGTAGGCGTCCTGAGGGAAGCCCGGCACCGCGTTGGCGTTGGCCGCAATGTCGCTCGCCATATCTGCCATCACCCGGCATGCCCTTCATGGCGTTCTGCTGCGCGAGCGGGCCGTTGGCCGTCGCCATGTCCGCGGTGCTGCCGAAACCCATGCCGCGGCCGAGGCTGGTTCCGTAGTCATCGCCCGACGGCGCGCCCGGCGTGCCTTGCAGCATGCCCATGCCGGTATTCATATCCACTCCGGCTGGTTGTCATGCCGGGACGGCGAGTCATGCTGCCCACATTCGAAGACATCTGGTTCATCATGTGGTGCGGCAGATGGCAGTGCAGCATCCAGTCGCCGACACGATCGGCGGTGATTTCTATGTCCCGCGCCTGAGCTACGCCGACCAGAACCGTGGTCCCCGGCCACCAGGCGGTCTGCGGAATGCGGCCTCCCTCGGTGCCGGTGACCTGGAAGGTATATCCGTGAATATGCATGGGGTGATGATCCATGCCCAGGTTGACAAAGCGAATGCGTACCCGATCCCCCTGGCGAACGATCAGCGGAGTGGACGCCGGACCCGCCTTCCCATTCAGCAGCAGCCAGTTGTATTCCATATTCATGGTGTTGGGCACGGTGTTGTTGGGCAACACTGCGTACTCCTGCAGGTGGAGCAGGAAGTCCTTATCGCAATGCGGATGGTAGGGGGTGCGGGGATGCATGATGAAGCCGCCCAGCATGCCGGCCATCTCCTGCATCGCCATGTGGGAGTGGTAGAAGTAGGTTCCCGCCTGGTGAATGTCGAATTCATAGACGAAGCGACCGCCCGGCTTCACCGGCTCCTGGCTGATGCCCGGCATGCCGTCATTGCCGATCATGTCTTCAAAGCCGTGCCAGTGGATGGAGCTGGGCTCGGGCAAATGGTTGTCGAAGATGACGCGGACGTGATCGCCCTGGTTGACCTGGATGGTCGGGCCGGGGGCGCTGCCGTTGAATCCCCAGACGTCGATGGTTTTGTCGGGGTGGATTTTCTGCCGCAGCACTTCGGCGACCAGATGGAAGACTTTGGTGGCGCCGTCCATGGTGTAGTCGAGATCGCCTACATCTGTGGTTACTACCGGGGTTTGGAGCGTTGGAGACGACATGGCGTGGCTGGCTGACTGTGTGGGGGCTGTGGAGTGGAAGCTGCGGGTGGCATCTGCATCTGCATGACTTGGGCCGATAGTCCGCGCGCAGCAAAGAGAGCGGAACATGCACCAAAGGCGCGGCCCAGGAAGGTACGTCGGGTACTCATAGTGACTCCTTATGAATGCAATGGCGGAGAGGGACCGGAGGATCTGCAGGCGCAGATCTCCCCCAGGGAAAAGAAGGGAAGACGTCTAGACGCGCAGAGGAGTGATCAGTGGCGGGTCGCCAACGCTACTTCGAAGCGGAGGGTAGACGGGTGTGGATGTGGCGACGTTCAGGTGCGGGAGAAGGGTGGCTGGACGCAATGTCCGCACGTACGATGGACGGGGCTGGAGCATCTTACCCTGGCTGTTTGCCAGCAGGTCGATCGCGCAGAAGGAATTGGCTGTGACTGGGCAGGTCTGAAGCTGCAGCACCGTTGGCTTCAGGCTGCTGCATCGAATGGCAATGGGTCGTTACCGAGGAATGGCCTAGCTGGTGTTGAACACACTGCGCGGTGCAAACCGAAGATGCTGCCTGGGTCACGAGCAGGGCGAGCAACAGCGCCGCAATCGTTGCGGGCAGAACGCGTCGCGCGGTCGAGTGAAGGAGAAAGCTCACAGCAGTTTCAGGATACGCCGTCAACGAAAGTTGCGAAGAAACTGGGCACGGTCTTTTCGGCCCACTTCCGCGGGCGAACATGGGGCATCCGGCTAGCCGGCGACAATGCCCAGCCGTCCGAAACAGGAAAGAAGGGTTTTCTCCAACAGGCCACGCTCCGGAAGCATGATCCAGGCGGTCATCGCCACGTGGTAGAGCAACATTCGTTCGGCAAGCGGAATGGTTGTCAGCAGCATGCTTATCATCTGCTGTCCGCGAGCGGCCGCAAGGCTCTTCCAAACCTGGGTACCGCTGCGTAAAGCCATGCTGACAAACGCGTCGCTGCTCACCTGTGCCCCTCCCGCACCGCCTGCAGACTAAGACCTCAAGAAAACCGAAAAGTCGTCCGAGTCTTTTTTGCAAGAATTGGTGTTGCGTTCATCGGCACATCCGGGCCGGCGTTAGATACCACTCTGGGATAATTCAAAGCAGGGAACCCTCTGCCTGCCCATGACCACCTTGAAGACAGATCAATGGGGACCCCAGCCAAGCTCCACGGCTTTGAACCCCTGGGCGTGCCGCTTTTCCGCGATTTGTGGCTCGCCTCCATTGTGTCCAACCTGGGCGGATGGATGCAGGATACGGCCGGCACCTGGCTGATGACCGTGCTCACGCCCTCCCCTCTGCTCATTGCCCTGATGCAGACCGCGGCCAGCCTTCCCGTGGTCATTCTGGGCTTGCTGGCCGGGGCAACGGCCGATATTTTCGATCGCCGCCGGCTGCTCATTTTCTGGCAGGCGTGGATGCTGACGGCGGTGGCGATCCTCAGCGTGCTCACTTTCTTTGACATCATCTCGCCCTGGATCCTGCTGATTCTCACCTTCCTGCTGAATATCGGCACGGCGATGAACAGTCCCGCATGGCAGGCGATTGTGCCCGGAGGTGATTCCCCGGGCGCAGCTTCCGGACGCCATCTCGCTCAACAGTGCCGGCTTTAATCTCGCCCGCGCCCTGGGACCCGCCCTGGGCGGCCTGGCGATTGCGCTGTACGCCCGTGCCACTACCGGCGCCGCCTCGGTGTTTCTGCTCAATTCCCTTTCCTTCGTGGGCGTGATCCTGGTGTTGTATCGCTGGCAGCGCAACCCGCTTTTCAAGAGCGCGCTGCCGTCCGAGCGGATACAGGGTTCGGTGCGCGCGGGTATTCGCTATGTCCGCTATGCTCCAATGCTGCAGGCCGCCTTTATGCGTACGCTCATCTTCACCCTCTTCGTGAGCGCAGTCTGGGCCCTGCTGGCCGTAGTGGCCCGTAATGATCTGCACCAGGGCGCGATGGGATACGGCATCCTGAATGGCAGCATGGGCTTTGGAGCGGTGATCGGCGCCACCCTTCTACCCCGGGTGCGCCGGGTTGTGCCCGCGGACACCATCATCGCCGGGGCAAGCAGTGTGTTTGTAGCTACGCTGCGGTTCTGGCGCTGGTAAAGGTGCCTTTGATCATTATCGTCTTTGTTGATCGCCGGCGGCTTTGCCTGGACCAGCGCTATGTCTACCCTGAACCTGGCGGTGCAGGTATCGGTTCCGGCATGGGTGCAGGCGCGGGCGCTGGGCGCCTACCAGATGATCTTTGCCGGAGGCATGGCCCTGGGCGGAGTGATATGGGGCTTTATCGCGGAGCACGTTTCCACTTCGAAGTCGCTGCTGTGCGCGGCCGGCGGTCTGGCTCTCACCCTTCCTTTATCCCTTCGGTTCCATGTTCTGCGCGGGGCGCAGCCGGATCTTAGTCCCCACCTCTACACCCTGCCCGCACCCAAGCTGGCGTCGGAACGGGAAGACAGCGACGGACCGGTCCGGGTGTCCATCGACTACTACATCGACCCCGGCGATTATGCTGCCTTTACCAAAGCCATCCATCAGCTGCGGGATGTGCGCCTGAGGGATGGCGCTATCCGCTGGGGCGTCTATCAGGATGCGTCGGACCCGGCACACATGAACGAGACCTTTATCACCGAGTCCTGGCTCGAGTACCTGCGGCAGCGCGAGCGCTTTACCGCCACCGATCTGCGGATCCGGGATCGGGTTTGGAGCTTCCATCGCGGCAAAGAGCCACCCCGGATTTCGCATATGTTTTATGCCAAAGAAGTCAGTGATCTGCCATCACCGGCGTGAGTCACTGCTAACTGAATAATTTCAGCAGCTTAGGCCAGCCTTGCTGAGTGTTTCCTTTAACCCTTTCATGCTCACGCGGGTGGAGGCCTCGGGCGTGCCGGCGCCGCGCCAGTGGGTTTCCAGGCTCACGGCGTAGTGGTAACCAT
Source organism: uncultured Acidobacteriaceae bacterium (assembly GCA_963757515.1). Classification (GTDB taxonomy): domain Bacteria; phylum Acidobacteriota; class Terriglobia; order Terriglobales; family Acidobacteriaceae; genus PALSA-350. The sequence continues at coordinate 76,294 of CAVWRV010000024.1, forward strand.
CCTTGGCCAAGGCACGGAATTGACCTACCCAGTCGACTACCCCTGCGCCTACCGGCGCCCACTCGTATTTCTTGCCTGCCGGCCGAACCACATCTTTTGCATGGCAATGACCGATGCGATCGTGGGGCAAGCAGGCGGTACCCATCAGGATAGGGAGTGCTGCCGAGGGCCGCGGCATTGCCGGGATCCCAGTTGAGCATGAAGTTCTTGTTGGGGATCGCTTTCAGCACGGCTGCGGACTCTTCGCCCGTGGCGGTGTTGCACGACATCTCGTTTTCCAGCAGCAGGATCAGGTTGCTCTTCGCACAGGTCTCAGCTGCGGTGCGTAGCTTGTCGTTGATGGCGGCGCGGTAGGGCGCCTGGTTTTCCAGCCGCCAAAAGTCGAAGCAGCGGATGCGATCGGTTTGGAATTGCTTTGCCAGTTCCACGCAGTGTTCCAGCAGCTGATCCTGTTGCTTGAAATCGAAGCCGGCATGGAACTGGTCTCGCCGTGGGCTTTCCTTGGAAAGAGGCGCTCCAGGCCAATCTACCTTGAACAGGGGGCTGGCGATGTCGGTCACCCGGAGCTGGTATTTTTCTGAGCAGCTTACATGCTTCGGCGATCTCTTTCGCATCCAGGTCGGTGACGTTCTTGTTCCACATGGAGCGCAGTTCGATCCAATGCAAGCCGAAGTCTTTGGTGGCAATCTCGCAGGCGCGGCCAAAGTCCGGTGTCAGCTCGTCATTGATGACGGAAAGTCGAAAGGGACAGATGGTCCCGGAAAATGCGCTGGTCGACCAAGTCATGGCGCCCACGGCGGCTAGCGATGCGATGAACTGACGGCGTGATGGAGACATTTGGGCCCTTCCCTTCGGCGGACCTGATCACGATAACGAGAAGCGGCCAGCGCTTGCAAGCAACCGGGTACGCTTCGCTTTGTATAAGGGCACGACTTTTAGTCGGGCCATAAAAGTTCACAGGGGCTAAAGAGTGCTGGGTGAAAAAGGGCAGTTCTGTAGGATCCGCCATCTGACTAACCGAGGCCCAGGTACTCGCCGCCCTACCCATTTGTCATCCCGACCGAAGCGTAGCGCAGTGGAGGGATCTGCGGTTCTGCCCTTAGGGCAGGTTGACCTCCTGGTGAAGGGGCAGATCCTTGGACGAGCCCCCAACCATGAAGGTGTAGCGGCCGGGCAACTGCTTCCACGCGTTGGTACCCTCGTCGTAAATCGACAACTCCCGCGGATTGATCACCAGGCTGACTTCCCTGCTCTCGCCGGGGTTCAGCTGCACCTTGCTCCAGCCCGCAAGCCGCTTGGGAGGTTCGCCGGCACTCGCCGGCAGGGCTACATACACCTCGGCGATTTCGGCTCCTGCGCGGCCACCGTCATTCTTCACCGTAAAGCTCACAGTGGGCTCTTTCCCGGCCGTGACCTTCAGACCAGAGTACTGGTACGTGGTGTAGGAAAGACCATAGCCAAAGGGAAAAAGAACCGGCTTGTTCTCCGCGTCGTACCACTTGTATCCCACCTTCAGCCCCTCGTCATAATGCACACTGAAGGTTGGCTTGGCATCTTCCGGCTTCAGCTTTGGCGCCGGCATCCTCTCCACCGCCCGGTGGCTTCACTCAGCTCAGGATGGGGCAAATCGGCCTCGCTGCGGGGAAAGCGTGATGGGCAGCTTCGCGCTCGGGTTCACGTTGCCAAACAGGACGTTGGCGACCGCATCCGCGCCCTTGCTGCCGGCATACCAGGCCTCGAGCACACCGCCTACCTTGTCGATCCAAGGCATCAGGACGGCGGTGCCGGTTTCGAGCACCACAATCGTCCGCGGGTTGGCCGCAGCCACCTGGTCGATCAAGGCATCCTGGTTCTCGGGCAGCGAAAGGTTGGGCAGATCTGTTCCTTCGCTCATCCACTCGTAGGCAAAAACGATCGCCACATCCGACTGCCGGGCCAGAGCCGCCGCAGAAGCCGGGTCGGCGCCCGAATCGAACTGGACCTTGACGCCAGGACCTGCGGCGCTCACCGCTTTCAAGGGCGAAGTCGGGAACCACACCTTCGACTGCCAGGGCGCCGCCGGCTGCACCTGGCGGATCCACCTGCGCCGATCCGCCGCCAGAGATCATGCCGGTGTCGGCGTGCGGTCCCAATCACCGCGATCGAATGGACCGTGGTGCGATCCAGCGGCAGCAGCCCACCGCTGTTCTTGAGCAGAACAATACTTCCCTCAGCGAGGCGGCGCGCGGTGGCCAAGCCGCCCTCCACATCGACCACGCTCTTCTGCGTCGGGTAGTCGAAGAGCCCGGCCAGAAACATGGAACGCAAAATCCGGTGCACATGATCATCCAGCTGGGCCATGGGGAACCTTGCCCGCCTCGACCGCCTGCTTCAGCTTCTCGCCATAGAAGTCGTCCATCGGCTCCTCATGGTCCAGTCCCGCAGCAGACGCCTTGACCGTACTGTGGGTTCCGCCCCAGTCGGAAAGCACAAAGCCTTTGAACTGCCACTCCTGCTTGAGCACATCGGTCAGAGTGTATTTGTTCTGGCAGGCGTAATCGCCGTTGATGGCGTTGTAGGAGCACATCACCGCAGCCGGGTCGCCGATGCCGATGCCAATATGGAAGGCGAGCAGATCAGTCTCCTGCATGGCCCGCTTGCTGATGATCACATCCACTTCATCGCGGCCATTTTCCTGATCGTTCATGACGTAATGCTTGATATCGCCGATCACATGCTGGGCCTGTTCGCACTTGATGCGGTTGCCGACCAGCGTCCCCGCAAGCAGCGGATCTTCTCCCTGGTACTCAAAGGTTCTGCCCGTTGCGCGGCTCGCGGGTTAAATTGACCCCGCCGCCGAGGGTCATGTTGTAGCCCTGCGCGCGCAGTTCCCTTCCGATCAGCGCCCCGTAGTCGCAGGCGGCCTCAGGATCCCAGCTCGCAGCCGCGGCGATGTTTGACGGCAGCGCCGTGGAGTAGCGCCCATTCTGAGCGCTCATCCGGACGCCATAGGCCGCGTCGCTCATCTCCACCTGGGGAATGCCCAGGCGCGGGATGCCGATGATGAAGCCGGCTCCCTGGTTGCCGAGATACGTCTTGGGCATAGGCCGGCTCCAACCCGGCATACCCTGGCCGTGCATGAGATCGATCTTCTCGTCCAGGGTCATCTCCTTGAGCACCAGGTCGGCGCGCTCGTCGGGCGAGAGGCTGGTGTTCATCCAAGGATCGGTCCTGGGGATGGTCCTGGCCGGACTGGCCGCGGATGCCGCTGGCTGCGGAAAACAGGCCCAGATGCAGCCGCAAAAGACACCCTGCGGAAGGTGATCATCATTTGTTCGTTCAACTTGCCCCCATCCATTTCTCGATTATGACTTGCCGCCGGCCGAGCAGTTTTATGTAGCGGTAGTAGAACTCTACTCCGTGGTAATAGGAGTCTACCCCCACCCGCTCATCCTTGCCGTGCGCGCGCACGTCATCGATGTCGATGGCAATCCCGTTGATCCCGTAGGTCGGCAAACCAGCCTCGCTGGTGTATTTGCCGTCCGATGCGCCCGTTTCCATAACCGGAATCACCGGGACACCAGGCCACATCTGTGCCACGACCTTCTCTAAAGGCTGCATCACTTCAGGCTGCAGCTCGGTAGGGGGCACGTCCTGTGGCTTCGCGGGCCGTGTCCATCACTTCACCGGTGTCGCTGACGTAGCGGACGGTGACCTTGGGATCGTTGAAGATCTGGATGAGCTGCTGGCGAATCTCTTCCCGCGAATGGCTGGGAAGAATTCGGCAATTGACATTGGCCGATGCCGTTTGCGGCAGGGCGTTGTTGGCTGGCCGCCGGAGAGACGCGTGGCCACGCAGGTCGTGCGCATGGTGGCGTTGTATTTAGGGATGGCAGACAGGTGCGTCGATGGCCTCAGCCGACGGTGGGTTCTCCAGAATTCCCTTCATGTCCGCAGCAGTCTGGCCTGACTCCAGCGTGCTCATGCGCGCAAAATAGGCCCGCGTTACCGGGTTGAGTTCGAAGGGGAAAGTGTAGGCCTGCAAACGAGTGAGCGCATCGGCGATGTGATAGATGGCGTTGTCGGGCACGGGCAGAGAGCTGTGGCCGCCCGGATTGGTGGCGGTGAGCTGATAGTCGCCGTAGAGCTTCTCGGTCGCCTCCACGTTAAAGGAGATGGGCTTGCCATGTTCCAGGTCCACGCCCCCGGAATCGGAATTGAGGACAAACGCCGCATCGATCAGGTCGCGGTGGTTCTTCAGCAGCCAGTCGACACCGTTCGATTTGCCTCCCTCCTCGTCGGCGGTCAGCGCCAGGATGAGGTCGCGATCCGGCTTGAATCCTTCCTTCTTGAGGCGAATGAATGTGGTCACCAGGACGGCGTCGCTCTCCTTCATGTCCTGCGTGCCGCGCCCGTAAAAATAGCCATCCTTCTCGACAAACTGGAACGGGTCGGTGGTCCAATCGGAGCGCAGCGCCTCGACCACGTCGAGGTGACCGATAAAGAGGATGGGCTTAGCGCGCGCCCGTGCCATGAATGCGCGCCACCAGATTGCCTTTGCGATCGTTGGGCCCGAGGACGAGCACATCTTCTTTGGGAAAGCCGGCGTCGAGCAGGCGCTGTGCCATCGCGTTTGCCGCAACCGTTGTACTGCCCACAGAATCGGTGGTGTTGATTTCAATGAGCTGCTGAAAGATATCGCGTGAGAGCTGTTTGGTTTGCGGGTCCAGCTGGGCCAGGGCGGGCACGGTTGTGAGAGCGAGCAGCAGACAGAAAGCCAGAAAGCGGAGCCGTCCAGCTCCGGCGACAACCAAGGGCATCGAATTCCTCACGATGAGCAATGATAAACACGCAAGTAGTATAGAACTTCTTCGCTTTCAGATCTCCATCCACATGGAAGGGGCCTTGATGGTAACGCGGCCTGCATAAAGAAAGCGTAAAGAAAATCATCTCTTAGCCCGTCCTCCCCTAGAGCGCCCATCCCTCCGTATCAGATCCTTATGCGCTCTTTATGCACTCCTTACGCGCAGTGCCATCTACTAGGTCTCATAGGGCAGCGTTTGTCATCCCCGCCGGCAGGCTTTGGATGATCGTGAGGCCCGTTAATGCAATACTTCAGAACATATAAACTTCAACTTTTTCTCTTCATATTTTTTGCCGGGATTGGAGCTCTCTCCGCATTGGCTGAGCCAGGATACGAAACGACCGCTCCGGCCGTCAGCAACTCTGATGCTCCGTATGACTTGTTCGCGAACAAAAAGAATCCGGGTTTTCAAGCCAATTCTCCGGTGCAAACGGATGGCGCCGGCGGACCCACGCAGCCAGTGGCCGCAGCCACGGCTCCCAACCGGGGCTTCTTTACCCGCTTGGGACATGCCTATCTGGACGATTGGACAGTGGACTCCAATGGCTCTCCGGCTGCTCCTGAACCGGCCCGGCGCGGAACGCCACGCCCCCTGAACTCGCCGCCGTTTCCCTCCGCGGACTGGCCGATGGGCGGAACAGTCGTGATCGGCGCGCCGGATTACGGCAGCTACATCCTGATGCAGGCAATCAACGAGAACAAGAGCCGCTATCAAGATCTACGGCTGGTTCGATATCGGTGGAAACGCCAGCACGTCGAACAAGGGCCGGTACGCCAACAACGAAACCGCCTACGACGTCATCCCCAACTCCATTCCAGCTTAACCAGGTTGCACTCTACTTCGAGCGCTTGCCGAATACCGTACAAACGGAGCACGTCGATTGGGGATTCCGGTTCACTAGCCTCTACGGCCTGGACTACCGCTACACCACCGCCAAAGGAATCTTCAGCCAGCAATTGCTGCAAAGCAACAATCACCTACGGCTATGACCCGGTGATGTATTATCTGGATTTCTATGTCCCCCATGTCGGCAAGGAATGGATATCCGGATAGGCCGCTATATCTCTCTGCCTGATATCGAAGCGCAGTTGGCTCCGAATAACTACACCTATAGCCACTCCATCCTCTACACCTATGACTGTTATACCCAAAATGGAATCAACACCACGACCAAGCTGAACGACCATTGGACGGTGCAGGCCGGGGTCTCCGGCGGTTGCGAATCGGCGCCCTGGATTTCCAACGCCAAACTGACGGGCAACTTCTGCGCAGCCTATACCTGGACAGATGGCGGAGATAATCTTTACGCCTGCGCTAACTCCATCAATTCAGGAAAATACGCTTATAACAATCTGTCCGCCTACTATCTGACCTACTATCACAAAATCAATGCAACCTGGCACACAGATACCGAGGCCTGGTACCAGTACGAAAGAGATGTTCCCAACTTATGTTACGGGTTGAGCCCGTGCATCAGCTATGGTTCCAACGCGAACATCGGCGCCAATGCCGGTGAAATCACCGGCCCCTCGCTCATCACCGGGGCCAACGGGGCGCAGTGCAATCCCCTGGCGACGCATTGCTTTGCTCCGGACTGCGCCATCGTCAACTACCTTGAGCACGAGTTCAATCATCACCACAGCTCGCTGAATATCCGCAACGAATACTTCGACGACTGAAGGGCCAGCGGACCGGCAACAAGACCCGGTACTAGCGAGCACCTGGTAGGGTTCAATTTCTGGCTGGGAAGTACGGTCACCTTCCGCCCCGAGCTGCGCTTTGAGCACTCCTACGATGTGCCGGCATATGACTCGCCCTCGGTCGGTGGCGTGAGCGGCGCTCCGACCAAGACGAGCCAGCTGACCCTGGCCGGAGACGTTATCTACCATTTCTAGGACCAGCCGTCCTGCGATTCCTGCACGGCGGGAAGCGTCTTGGCGAAAGATATCCGCCTGGGCGATTGAATTGATGTTGGGATGCGGAGATCTTGTGTAAAGTAAGCAGAACAGGGCAAGTGAACGCGTCGTTTCTGAAGGGTCGATTTTCTCTGGGCACTTAACGGAGGATGACGGATTGATGAGACGATTCGATCGGATAGCTGTGCTGGTTCGTGTCGCCGTGCTGCTGGTGGCGGCGTGGTGCCGGCGGGATTGGCCACGGCGCAGAGCTTCGGGCCAGGCCGATGCGGCAACGCGCGGACCGGCTGGCGGCGCTGGAAAAGAGCTCTGCGGCCCAGGCGGCAGCGATTGCCGCGGCGCAGACGGCAGGCGATAACGCCTGGATGCTGGCCAGTTCGGCGCTGGTTCTGTTGATGAGCGGGCCCGGGTTGGCGCTGTTTTATGGCGGCCTGGTGCGCAGGAAGAACGTTCTGGGCACGATGATGCAGACGTTCGCCATGATGGCGGTGATCACGGTGCTTGTGGGCGCTGGTGACTTACTCGCTGGCGTTCGGCGAGGGAAATGCGTTCATCGGCGGCCTGCACAATGTCTTTTTGCGCGGGGTGGGGCTGGCGCCGGATCCCAAATATGCGGCGACGATACCGCTGCAGACGTTCATGGTGTTCCAGCTGATGTTTGCGATCATTACTCCGGCGCTGATCACCGGCGCGTTCGCGGAGCGGATGAAGTTCTCGGCGATGCTGGTATTCATGGTGCTGTGGGCGATATTCGTCTACAGTCCCGATGGCGCATATGGTGTGGGGCAAGGGCGGGTTGCTGAACGCTTCGCTGGGCGGGCGGTTTCCCTGCCTGGATTTTGCCGGGGGCACGGTGGTGCACGTGACGTCGGGCGTGTCGGCGCTGATGACTGCGTTATACCTGGGCAAGCGGCTGGGATACCCGCAGGAGCCGATGCCGCCGCATTCGGTGGTCCTGAGCTTTATTGGGGCTTGCCTGTTGTGGGTGGGGTGGTTCGGATTCAATGCCGGCTCGGCTTTGAGCGCGGGCACATTGGCGACCTCGGCATTTGTGGCGACCCACTTTGGAGCGGCCGCGGCGGCGATTGGCTGGAGCGCGGCGGAGTGGATGCGGAATGGACGGTGTACGGCGCTGGGTGCGATCTCGGGAGCGGTGGCGGGGCTGGTGGCGATTACGCCGGCTTCTGGCTTTGTGACGCCGATGTCCGCTTTGTGGATCGGTCTGATTGCCGGGGTTGTCTGCTACCTGATGGTGGTGAAGGTTAAGGCGGTGTTCGGGTATGACGATTCGCTGGATGCGTTCGGCGTCCACGGCGCCGGGGGGACGATTGGGGCATTGCTGACGGGGATTTTTGCCAGCAGCGCGATCAATCCGATTTTTGGGGCCGGAAAGGCCACGGGGCTGCTCGAAGGCAATCAGGGGTCAGATGCTGAACCAGGCGATTGGCGTGGCGATTGCCTGGTGTCTGTCGATAGTGGGGACGCTGATCATCCTGTTCGTCGTGGATAAGCTGGTCGGGCTTACGGGTGAGCGAAGAGGACGAGCGCACTGGGCTCGACTTGTCGCAGCATGGCGAAGAAGGATATGACTTCGCCACCTAGAGATACACTTGTGTATGCTCTATGGAGTTGAATATGAGGAGGGACCGAAGGACGATGCAGAAGATAGAAGCAGTGATACAGCCATCAAAGCTGGACGCGGTGAAGGATGCGCTGGTGGAGATTGGCGTTTCTGGAATGACGATTACCGACGTGCGTGGTCATGGGCGGCAAAAGGGCCATACGGAGATTTACCGCGGGCGGGAGTATTCGGTGGATTTGTTGCCGAAGGTGAAGTTGGAGCTGGTGGTACCGGACGATATGGTGGAGAAGGCGGTGCAGGCGATCGTGAAGGCGGCACAGACAGGCAAGATCGGCGATGGAAAGATCTTTATGACTCGGGTCGACGAGGCAGTCCGGATCCGTAACGAGGAGCGCGGGGACATTGTGCTCTAAAGCGATTCCCGGGCGGCCACGGCTTTGCATCATCTTGATGGTTTCTTTACGCTAGTTTGCGGTACAAACAATTTGCCGGGAACACGATTCCCTAAGGAGACGCATGTCAGACGGACTTCGCAATTTCATTGAAATTCCCTACGCCGAACTGGAAGAGCGCAACTTGGCGGCAAAGGACCAACGCAAACGCCACGTGCCGGCGGAGACCATCCGCGAGGAGCGGCTGAAATATCTCGCCGACGAAAAGCGCATCAAGGCGGTCACCGTGCTCTTCAGCGACCTTGAAGGCCGGCTGCACATGCTGGACTACGACAAGAAGTTCATCATCAAGAGCGACGACAATCTCACCTTCGATGGCAGTTCGATCCGCGGCTTTACCGCCCAGAGAGAGAGCGATCTTCGCCTGGGCATCGATTGGGGATCTTTCTATTGGGTGCCATCCGACTACTTCGGCGCGGGCAAGGTGCTGGTCTTTGGCGACGTGATCGCGAAGGACGGCAAGCCCTTTCCCGCCGACATCCGCGGAGTACTGAAGAACTATGCCAATGGACTTTACGAGCAGAAGGGTTACACCCTGAACGCGGCCAACGAAATTGAAGGGTTTCTCTTTAAGGGCACCGATGCGGAGCGCCACTATCACGAGACGCAAAGCTTCGAGTACGTCAACACCGGCGGCTACTATCACTCTCTCCCCGGCGACCCTCTGCGCACATTCATCGATACCAGCGCCGAAGTACAGCGAGCCATGGGATTTGAAAACGAGAAGGACCACCCCGAGGTTGCGCCCTCTCAGTTTGAGATCAACTACAGCTACAGCGATGTGGTGACTGCTGCCGATCAGATCCAGCTTTACAAGCTCATCTGCCGCGAGGTGGCGACCAAAATGGGCCTGACCGCTTCATTTCTGCCTAAACCCGTGGTCGGGCGTGAATGGCAGCGGCATGCACACCAACGTTTCGATCAGCGAGAAGGGCAAGAATCTTTTTTGGGATGAGAAGGGTGAAGAGAAGCTCAGCAAGCTGGGCTGGGAATTCATCGATCGCATTCTTACCCATGGCAATGATATCTGCCTGCTGCTGAATGCGAGCGTCAATGCCTTTCGCCGTCTTGATCCTCACTTCGAAGCTCCCAACCAGCTCATGGCTTCGGCCATTGATCGCGGCTCGATGGTGCGCATTCCCATCGGCAACGATAGGAGCATGCGGGTGGAGGTTCGTTCGGTCAGCCCCGACGCCAACCCCTACCTGGTGCTCTATTCGGTATTCAAGACGGGTATCGAGGGGGAGACGGCGAACATCGACAATCTTCGTCAGGCCAAGCGCTTCCTGCCTGACAACATCTACACCGCACTCGATAACTTCAATGCCGCCGAAGTGGACTGACACCCTGCTGGGAGCCGACGTCAAAGAGCGCTACGCGGACCTGAAGAAAGCTTCCGCCGATCGCTGCCCTCGCCTGCTGGGCACATTCGTGAAGGCGCCCGAGGTGCAGTACCACCACGACGTTTACAACCAGTACCTGTGGAACAAGTTTTAGGCCGGGCACAGGCTGCGGAAACAGCGCTCTCTGCGGGAATTGTGGGTGCCCCATATCTCGCGCTTGGCGCGAGATGCTGGGACAAAGCGGCTGTTTGCCGCCGGTTACTGTTTTCAGTTCGAGTTTCTTTCCCACATCTCGCAAAAAGCGCGTAGATACGGCGGCTACGCCGACAATGCAAGATTTCGCGCACGATCGGACCCGCACATGGGTCGTTTGGCTCAAGACCGTCCCGCGATCAGCTTAGTCAGTTCCTGCAGTTCGGCTTGCGAAAGGTCGGTGAGCGGCGGGCGCACCGGGCCCGCGGAGCGGCCTACGGCTTTCATACCCGCTTTCACAATGGAGACGGCATATCCTTTGCGGCGGTTGCGAATTTCGATATAGGGCAGCACAAACTCCCGCAAGCGGGTGAAGACCCTGGCATGATCCCGCTGGCGCACAGCGGCGTAGAACTCGAGCGCGAAGTTGGGCAGAAAATTGAAAATGGCGGAGGAGTAGGTGGTGACGCCCATCTCCAGATACGGAAGCGCGAAGGTCTCGGCTGTGGGCAAGCCGCCAATATAGGTGAGCCGGTCTCCCATCCTGGCGTAAATCCGGGTCATCCGCTCGATGTCGCCAACACCATCCTTAAAGCCCACGAGATTCGGGCACCGTTGACACAAACCTTCGAGAGATAGCTCATCGAGCACAGCGTTGTCGCGGTTGTACATAATCACGCCCAGCTTGGTCGAGGCGCATACCGCCTCCACGTGGGCAGCTAAACCGGACTGCTCCGCGTTCACCAGGTACGGCGGCAAAAGCAGGATTCCGTCCGCACCCGCCTCCTCCGCGGCCTTGGCGAATTCTTTGGCCATGGCGGTGCCATAACCACAACCGGCGAGAACTGGCACCTGCCCGGCGGTTTCTACAACCGCGGCCCGAACCACCGCGGAAAACTCCGTCGGAGTGAGCGAGAAGAACTCCCCTGTTCCGCCCGCAGCGAATAAGCCCGCGGGCTGATGCGACAGCAGCCAGGCGATGTGCTCCTGGTAGGGCTTGGCCTGAAACTCCAGATCCTCGCCAAAATGAGTGACCGGAAAAGAAAGCAGGCCTTCTCCGACCCGTTTCGCCATCTCCCTTGGATCCATCGGCATCATCGATTGCTCACGTTCGCTTTCTTTAGAAAAGTCTCAAGCAAGGTGTTAAATCTGTCCGCATCATCGACGAACAGGCAATGTCCGGCATCTTCGAATACCTCTGCCTGTGAGCCAGGCACCGTAGAGGTGATCAGTTCCGCCGCGGAGCGATTGTTCTCTGTCATGGCGGCGAGAACAGGAATCTTGATTTTAGGCAGCGCGGGGCGCAGGTCGTTCTTTACCGCGAGTTCGGCCAGCATGGCAACCGCCGAGTTGGTCGGCGTCTTGAGCGAAGCGCCGGTAACCCTCTGCAAGTACTCCTCCGGCTGTGGCTTGTGATACATGCCTTTGACAAAGGTGCGTGCGAACTTCTTCCGGTCAGCCTGAAAATTGTGCAGCATCTCGTAGCGGCGGTCACGCTCTTGCTGAGTGGAGGGCGTGTACACATTCAGGTCGACCAGAACCAGCGCGTTCAACTTATAGGTTCCGAACATCTCCACATAAGTCAACGCCTCATGCACGGCCAGCGACCAGCCGACCAGCACCACGGGCGAACCGCCCAAGTGATCGATCAGCTCCTTATAGTCCGTCGCGCGCCTGCCGGGATAGTTTCCTTCCGCGGGCTTGTCGGATGCTCCTTGCGAGCGCGGGTCCAACGCGACCACGTGGTAAGTCTTGCTGAAATATTCAATCTGGGACTGCCAGATTTCCGCCGGCATGGTCCATCCGGGAACAAAGACGATGGTAGGACCGGCTCCACTCTCCAGGTAGTGAAGCCTGACCCCATCACTGGTGGTAAAGTAGCCGTCCTTGGCGGTGGCTGCCCCATGAAGAACGGGTTGAACGAGCAGCATGGACAGAAGAAGCAACGCATAACGAGCGGTCGGCACAATCTGTCTCCCATCCTCAGCACATAGAGTCAACTGCCTGAATCAACGCGCGAATGTAGCCGTAGCAAAATGCAAAAGACTGCAGTCCATTGGGGTCGTTGGGCGCCTGCGGAACATGGTCCGGCATCAGCATATAGGGATAGCCGACCTCTTTGTATACCTGGATGGCTTTTACAAAGTTAACGTCCCCCTCATCGGGATAAACCTCCAAAAAATCGTTGCGATGGCCGCGAATATTGCGGAAATGGACGTTGAATATCTTGTTGCGGGAACCAAAGTAGCGGATGACGTCGTAGATCTCGACGCCCGGATTCTGCAGCATTTCAGAGACGGTGCCCTGGCAGAAATTCAGGCCGTGATAAGGACTCTCCTGGATGGTAATGAATTTCTTCAGGCCGTCGACCGTGCCCAGCACCCGGTTCACCCCCTGATAGCCTTCGGGCGGCATGCCGGGGTCGTGCGGGTGGCAGGCCATGCGGATCTTGTATTCATTGGCAACCGGAATCACGCGGTCGAGGAAGTAGGTGATCCGCTCCCAGAACATATCGGCATCCACATGCCCGGCCTTGGTGAGCGGGGTTTCGGGATGCGCTTCGGAAAGCTTCCAGGTGCTGTACATCGCATCGCCTCGTCCCGGCGTGCGTCCGGTGCGGACCACGCCCAGGATGCTCATGTTGTATTTAATCGAGGGGATGCCGGCCTGGGCGCAATTCTTGATCATGGTTTGTATGGCTTCGATGTCGCGGTCCCGCTCCGGGCTTTGCGCCAGCATGATCGCCGGATGCTTTTCTCTATCGATGTAACTGGACTCCAGAAATGGAGGCGCGGTGCAGTCGATGCTGATGCCGCATTTTTGCGGCGAGGTCGACCATGCGGTTGAGCTCTTCGACAGTGGCGTAGATGCGGTCTCCTTCAATCTCCGGATAGCCGCAGATATTCTGTACGCTGTAGCGCGCCAGGTATTTCAGATGGGTCTCGTTGGTGGGGGCGGTCTGGTCCCCGACCTTCATCAGCGCGCGTTTCGCCAGCACCACCTTGGGCGCAGCAGGCGAGGCCAAACCCTGCGCCGCCAGCAGTCCTGCCGCACCCGTAGAAGTAATAAATTGTCTTCGATTCATGGCCAAGTCGATCCCCCTCTGAGCGTTCCGTGGAGGAATATAGTGGAAGGTCGATCCTGAAACAACAATCGTTATCGCGCCACTGAGGTCGCAGCGGTCAGCGCCTGGCTCACGATGGTCTGCGCCTCCGCCTCGATCTGCTCCAGGTGCTGCTGGCTGCGAAAGCTCTCGGCATAGATCTTGTAGATCTCTTCGGTGCCGGAGGGGCGGGCCGCAAACCAACCATTCTCGGCGATCACTTTCACCCCACCGATCGCCTGGCCATCGCCCGGGCGCGTGGGTGAGGATGGTCTGGATCTTCTCCCCAGCCAACGTGGGGGTCTGGATGCTTTCTTTGCTCAACTTCGCCAGTATCGTTTTCTGCTCGCGTGGTCGCGTGGGCATCCGTCCGGTCATAGAACGGGTCGCCGAATTGCTGGGTGAGGTCATGGTAGATTTCGCCCGGATCTTTTTTCATGGTGGCGGTGATCTCCGCCGCCAGCAGCGCCGCGATCATACCGTCCTTGTCGGTCGTCCACACAGTCCCGTCACGACGCAGAAAGGAAGAGCCGGCGCTTTCTTCGCCCACAAACCCGAGCTTGCCTTCCAGCAGACCGTCCACGAAATACTTGAAGCCTACGGGAACTTCGAACAGCTCTCTGCCCAGCCCGGCGGTTACGCGATCGATCATGCTGCTGCTGACCGCCGTCTTACCCACCGCGACCTGCTTGCCCCACTGGGACGATGCCCGAAGAGATAGTGGATGCAAACCGCAAGATAGTGATTGGCAGGCAGCAAACCCATGCTCCTGGTCACGATGCCGTGCCGGTCATGGTCGGTGTCGCAGGCCACGGCCACATCGAACTTATCCTTCATGTCAATCAGGGACTGCATCGCGTACTTGGAGGAGGGATCCATCCGAATCTTGCCATCCCAGTCGAGGGTCATAAATCGGAACGTGGGATCGACAAGATCATTGACCACGGTAAGATTCAGGCCATAGCGTTCGGCGATCGGTTCCCAGTAATGCACCCCGGCCCCACCCAGCGGATTCACGCCGAGATTGATTCCGGAGGCACGAATTGCCTCCATATCGATGATGTTTCCCAGATCCTCAACGTAAGCCGTCAGGTAGTCGTGCCGGTGCGTGGTAGGAGCCGACAGAGCTGTCTTCAGCGAGACGCGCTTGCACCCCGTCGAGCTTCGGCCAGGAGGAACTCATTCGCCTTGGCTTCGATCCAGGAAGTCACTTCGCCCCCGGCCGGGCCGCCATGGGTGGGGTTGTATTTAAAGCCGCCAGATTCAGGAGGATTGTGCGACGGGGTAACCACGATGCCGTCGGCCAGGCCGGTTTTGCGGCCGCGGTTATAGGTCAGGATGGCGTGCGAAATCGCCGGGGTGGGGGTGTAGTCGGTTCTCTCCGCCAGCATCACGTCTACGCCGTTCGCAGCCAGCACTTCCATGGCGCTGGCCATTGCCGGACAGGAAAGCGCATGGGTGTCGATGCCGAGGAAGAGCGGCCCGTCGATTTTTTGCTGCCGGCGGTACAGGCAAATCGCCTGGGTGATGGCCAGTATGTGCCACTCATTAAATCCGCGGTCGAAGGAGGAGCCGCGGTGCCCGGAAGTGCCAAACGAGACCCGTTGCTCGGGCACATGAGGATCGGGCTGATCCTCATAGTAGGCGGTGATTAGCTTTGGTACGTCAACCAGCTCAGTGGCATTGGCCAGTTGCCCGGCTCTGGGATTGATTTTATTCACGTCTCGGCTCCCCCAGCTCTTTTATCCAGCTGTTCGCACTCACCAATTGTCTCCCAGGCAGCTTACGCCGGGCAGCCCGTTCCGCCAAATCTTCACACTGGACTCCGCATGCGAGACTAAACATCTAGCCCCCGAGGAGGACAACATGCCCCAAAGCCCGCACGATCGGATCGCAGAACTCCACAACCTTGCCGCCCACGCCCACGCCGCCGCTGCGGTCGCCCATGGCAAAGGAGATCATCTGAGTGCTCATGAATTGACGGTCCAGGCCCACCAGCATTCCACCGCCGCTCACCAGCTTAGCCAGGAGCTCGCCAAAAAATGAGAGCTGCCGTTCTTATGCCCGGCCGCGCGGCCCCCGAGCCATTCCTCGAAATTGAGGAGGTCCCCCGGCCTGAGCCGCAGGCTGGCGAGGTGCTGCTGCGAGTTCTGGCCTGTGGCGTTTGCCGCACTGACCTGCACATTGCGGAAGGAGATCTGCCGCCGGTTCGCCCGCAGCTCATCCCCGGTCATCAGATCGTGGGCGAGGTGGCCGGCGGCGCAACGGCAGAGCTGCCCTTGGGCAGCCGTGCCGGCGTCTCCTGGATTGGCGGTGTGGATGGGAATTGCTGGTACTGCCGCCACGGCATGGAAAATCTGTGCGACGACCCTACGTTTACCGGGTACACGGTCAATGGAGGCTACGCCGAATATGCCGTGGTGCGGTCAGACTTCGCTTTTCCGTTACCCGAGGGCTTAGACGACGTCCACGTCGCTCCCTTGCTGTGTGCCGGCATTATCGGCTTTCGCAGTTTGCGAGTGGCCGGCGTTGCGCCCGGTGAACGAGTCGGACTTTACGGCTTTGGCAGCTCGGCTGGTTTGGCCATCACCGTTCTGCAGTCGTGGAAGTGCGAGGTATATGTCGCCACCAGGGGCGAGAACCATCGCCAGAGGGCCGTCTCGCTGGGTGCGACCTGGGTTGGCAAAGAAGACGAAGTGCCGCCGGTAAAGCTCGATCGTGCGGTCACGTTTGCGCCCAGTGGAAAGGTCGTCGTCAGTGCCTTGTCCGCTTTGCGCAAAGGCGGTGTGGTCGCGATCAATGCGATTCATCTCGACCAGATGCCCGCCTTTGACTACGACAAACTACTTTGGGGCGAGCGGCAGCTCCGCAGTGTCGCCAACATGACGCGCCAGGACGCACGCGATTTTCTCGCCATCGCTCATCAACTCGGGATCCGGCCCCAGGCAACCGCGTTTCCGTTGCAGGACGCAAACAAGGCTCTATTAGCTGTCAAAGAAGAAACCGAGCGCGGGTCAGCGGTCATTGTTCCTTAGCAGAAATTGTTTGCGTCACAAATGCGGGCGGTGGCCCACTAACGGGGATGAAAAAGCGCCTCTGCCCCTTCTACTCAGCCACTACTCTCAATGGAAGCGCCCCCCTCCCCTCTGTCATCCCGACTGAAGCGAAGCGCAGGGATCTGCAGTTCAGCGGACCTCTCGTGGAGTTGCTTTTCAGTCCCGCAAGGGACGGCATGAACTTAGCCCAGGACTGACGTCCTGGGCTACTCTCAGCCGTCCCGGCGATGCCGGGACTGAACCACCGAACCCGTAGCCCCGGCTGAGCGTAGGGATCTGCGGTTCTTCGACGCTCTCAGTAAATGAGCTTTAGAGAGAATTGAATCTGCCGGGAAGTACCGGCCGTGCGGCTGATTTCTCCGAAGCCGGCTCCCGCCAGAGTGTTGGCCGGCAGACCCATATTCACCACGTTGAAGAGGTTGAAGAACTCGGCGCGAAACTGCAGATCCATCAGCTCGATCCCGCTCGACCGCCGCCCAAACGGAGTGCTCTTGATCAAGGCAAAATCGAAGTCGTAGTACGCCGGCCCGCGGAAAGTATTGCGCCCAAGGGTGCCGAAGCGCCCGTGATTCGGACCCGTGCCCCCAGGCACATTGATAGGAATCGAGAAGTACGAGGCGTTGTCAGCGCCTAAACCAAAATAGTCCTCGCGAATTTTGCGGCTGGTGGAAAGGTGCGGAATGCCCACCTGATCCGGGCGATCTGCCCCGGTGGTGCCGGCATCCGTCTGCTGCACGCCGGAGTAGACGGTGAAGGGTGCTCCACTGCTGATGCTGGAGATGCTGAGAAGCTCCCAGCCGCCGGTGACAGTCTTGCCCAGCGGCCGAAGCAAGGCGATGTTCTCCCCATGAAGGTCCTGCGCCAGGCTAAGGGTGAAGGTATGGGCTATGTCGAAGGTGGACGGCCCTTTTTCCGGATGAGTGTCGAAGGGATTCTGCGGCGATATCTGCGACAATTGCGCCTGTGCCTCCGGTGACAAATCCCCCCACCACCGAACTGGTCTCATCGAGCGACTTGGACCACGTATAGCTGGCCTGGACTCCGGGGCCGCCATGAGGGACAGTCCCCTGCAGCGAAGTCTGCAAGGCATGGTAGGAGGAGTGGGAAGTACTGGTGACGACGTTCTCGGTGCCGAAGCCCCCGATGATGTTTCCCGCCTGAGTCGAACTGGGTGTACGGAGCGAAGCTGGGCCCCGCCCCAGGATAGCCGTTGAAGTAGCTTTCCCGGGGCAGCTTGACGGCGGCGGTTCCAATATACGTCGCGTCGGCGACCAGGTCGCCGAAGTGGCGCTCCAGGCCCAGAGTCCAGGTCTGAAGGTAGGCGTTGCCGAAGCCCGGGTAGACACAATTGATGCGTCAGCGGAGTGATCTGGTGGGCCGGTGAGAGCGCGGCCAGATCCTGCTGGTAGCGATTCAGATCCATCACCGTGTTGGCGGGAACAGCTTTGGTGCCGTTGGCGAAAATGTCCTGCCCGGTCGGGCGTATAGACGAGCGGCAACTCGTCCGGCGTGATCTGAAACCCATAAGGAATCGGCGCTGTGGGAGCCGAGGTGAGGCGGGGATAGACGGCAAATGGGGTCGTGCCGGTGAGCGAATTGTCCTGGTAAAGATTGGGCGGGATGGTGGTGATGGCGCCGCCCGCGCGGAGATGGATCTGTTGCCAGGCCAGCCAATCCAGTTGAACCCGTGGTCCCAGGCCATCGAGATTGAAGCGATAACCCGGCTGTGGATTGATGACGAATTGTTGCGCCACCCCGGTCGGGGTAGTGGAAAAAGCAATGCCCGAAGTCCTTTTCGCGCGCTCGGTGACGCGGCGTATACAGCTCGTAGCGCAAACCGTAGTCGAGCACCAGGCGAGGCGAGATCTTCCACGTGTCCTGGGCAAAGAACCCAAAGGCGTTCCGGTTATGGCCGCGGCTCCGATGTGAGCGCCCCCGGAAAAATACGGGGGCGCGACCGCCACGGTGTACACAAAGGGGCTTCCGCTGAGCAGACCGGAGAGGGTGTCGGGCAGCGGATCGCCGACCCGGATGTTATGCATACCGCTTTGCGAAGGGATATCGACCGGGGAATACGCCGTACCTCCGCCGAAGTCATATTCGCCATTAGGGCTGATACCGAAGTAAGTGGTGTCGCGGTTCAGGCGGACTTCGCCGCCCAATTTGAAGGCATGGCGAGTGGTGGTGAAGGAAAGATTCTGCCGGGTCTGAAACAGGTTGCCGTAAACGCTGATGACCGTTCCGGCCGGCTGATTGAAGGGCTCATAGGAGCCGTCATTGAACTTGACCGCGGGGTCGGTGAAGTCGGTGGTGGGAAACGAGGGAGTGGCACGGGTGGCGCTGAACGAGGATTCCCATATCAGCCGCGGGGAAACGGTGCGGGTGTAGGTGACGACAAGATTTCGCTGGCGGTCGATGTAGCGAATGGCAAAAGCGGGGTCGATCACGGTCTGATCGGGATTGGTCGTGGGCCCGTTCAGGTTGTTGAAGTTGAAGCGCGCGAACAGCTGGGACTTATCGGAGATCCGATGATCGAGCCGCACGGAAAACTGGTCCGCATCGGTCACCACCGGGGAGGAACTGGCGTAGGTGTGGACTCCGTAGGAGCCGAGAGGATTGTTGGGCAATGGGTAGCGCGCGAGCACGCGCGCTATGCCCGGATCGACCGGGACCGTCAGCGTATCGCCGGGAAAGGCGGTGGTATCCAGGCCGGCGCGTTCCTGCGCCGTGGGCACGGGAAATACCTGGGTCGTGCCCAGCACCTGGCGAAAGCCCTGGTATTGGCCAAAGTAAAAGGTCTTGCCGGCGCCGTTGTAGATGCCGGGAAGGATGACCGGGCCGCCATTGGTGAAGCCAAACTCGTTGCGGCGGAACGGCGGAAGCCGGCCCGGGTTGGCGATCGAGGAGTGGTCAAAGTAGTTTCTCGCGTCCAGGGCCGAGTTGCGCAGGAACTCGAAAAAGGAGCCGTGGAAGCCGCTGCTCCCCGATCGGGTGACGATATTGGTAAAGCCGGCGGCTCCGCGGCCGATTTCCGCCGGCATCCACCCGGATTGCGATTGAATCTCCTGCACCGCGTCCACGTTGAAGTTGCTGAAGGTGGAGCCGCCCATCTCCGGGTCGCTGATGTCGGCTCCGTCCATGGCGAAGGTCGCTTCGACGCCGCGCTGGCCGTTGATGGCGAACTGCTGGGTGAAGTTGGTGGCTCCATTGGCATCGGTCATGGTGCCCGGCCGCCAGCAGCAGCAACTGGCTGAAGTCACGCTTGTTCAGGGGAAGCTGGCTGACGGACTTGCTGGAGAGGTCAACCCCGCCGGTGGTCTCCTGAATGTTGGCCAACGCCTCGATGGAGAGCACTCCCTGGCCGGTCAGAGTGAGGAGAACATCGGCCTGGGGCCGCGGTCAGATCGATGGAGTGAGCGGAATCGATGCGATGACCGTCCACGGTGATAAAAAGCGCATAACGAAGCCGCGGGAGCTGGTGGAAGGAGAAGCTGCCATCCGGCTGGGTGATCGAGGTCAGCGTATGGCCCGAGGCGACTCAGCTCGATAACGGCGCCACCCAGCGGATTGCCCGCGGCATCGCTGCAGCTCTCCTTTCCAGCCGGCGTCTCCGCTGACCGGCTGTTGGGCGCGCAGGGGCAGGTTAAGACTCATCCAGCTAAGCCAGCAGTAGCTGCAGGGTCGCAAGCCGAGCGAAAAATGCTTGGACGGCGGGAGTAAGTTGCGAGACAATCGTCCGGTCTAAACGGTTCATCCAAGACGCATGCTATCGTGCTTCCGGTCCCGCGAAGAGAGTATTGCTTACTAGCGTATGGAGACATCCTAGGAATCAGAGCGCTTAGAAGTCGCTCGGGTTGACTGCTAAGTTACTGAACGACGCAGTTGCACAAAAAGCGAGACAGTGCCACCGGCATTGTGTACACTGCTTGCCCATGGCAACAGAACGTGCCGCCAGCCCCCTGCCATAGAACTGTCAAGGAGAGAAGACGATGAGCTTTTGCCAAACCTGTGGAACCAGCTTACCCGACGGGAGCCCGACCTGCACTGCTTGTGGAGCTAGCCAAGGGGTGGCTGCATCGAGCGCGGCGCCGGGCGCAATACCCGGCTCGATTCCCGGCCTCCGATGCCGAGTCGCAATGCCCGCTCCGATGCCTGCGGCTGGAGCCGGTCTTACTCCCAATGTTGCCGGAGCGCTGGCCTACCTGGTGGGCGCCATCACCGGAATTCTGTTCCTGGTGATCGATCCCTTCAAGGCCGACCGTTTTGTTCGCTTTCATGCTTTCCAGTCGATCTTCTTCAACCTGGCGTGGATCGCTTTCTGGATTGTATGGATGATCGTGGGGCTGATGCTGGGCGCCATCTCGCATGGCTTGTTCTTCATCATCCAGTTGCCCATCAACTTGCTGGTCACGGTGGGCGGATTCTGCATCTGGATCTACCTGATGTATTCCGCCTACCAGGGCAAGACCTTCCAATTGCCGGTTATCGGACGCACTGGCGGCAACCCAGGCCGGGATTGCGCCGGCCGCCACCGGCCAGCGGCTGTAGGGGCTGGGGATCGCCGCGAAAAAGGCTTTGAAGGAAGGGCACGGCTTTTAGCCGTGCCGCTCGAGCTTGTCCAAATGAGCGGCTTTGGAGCGTGCGTGAGTACCCGCTCTTTCACCGATTAGTCCCGGAGGGACGGTCGACAGTAGCCCAGGACGCAGTCCTGGGAAGAGATCCGAGAGACGGAACCAGTCCCGCAGGGACGACTGACAATTACCCAGATGCAATCCTGGCGTAAAACCCGGGTTACCTTTCAGCCGTCCCTTGCGGGACTGGTCGTCGTTATGTGCATGGTTCCCAGGACTGCGTCCTGGGCTACTTTCAACCGTCCCTCCGGGACTAAATCGGTGCAAAAGCCGCCCAAACAACTCTAGCTCACAGAAACCGGCACCGAACCCGGCTGTTTCTTCGCCGTGCCGCGAATGCCAAGCAGGCTCAGGATCGGGGTCGTGAGCATGGTGGTGACCAGCGCCATGACCACCAGCATGGTGAAGAGCGTAGGAGTAAAAGCGCCTACGGTGTAAGCAATGTTGAGCACGATCAGCTCCACCAGGCCGCGGGTGTTGAGCAGGGCTCCCAGGGCAACCGCGTCTCTCCAGGATTGCCCGGTCCAGCGAGCCGCCAGCGCGGCGCCCCCCATCTTGCCGAAAACCGCGGCCAGCAGGACAACCGCCGCCCAAAGCCACATGGCGGTGTCGTTCAGCAGATCCAGCCGGGTACGCATGCCGGTCAGAGCAAAGAAAAGCGGCAGCAACAGCACGGAAACCAGCATGTCGAGACGCTCCCGCAAGGCGAGCTGCCAGTGGGGAACGCGGGGGAAGCAAACCCCGGCGAGAAACGCCCCAAACAGCGGATGAACGCCGATCTTGTCCGTGGCCGCAGCGGAGAGCAGGGCTCCGGCCACCACCACGCCCAATAACTCCAGGGTCAATTCCGGCCTCTTGTGGCGCCGCACCAGGTACGCCGCCAAGGGGCGAATGACGCCGAGCATGAGGAAAAGGTAGATAACCAGCCCGGTCAGGCGAAACAGCAGCGAGGACGGAGCGTCCTGCTCCGCCGATGAACGCCAGGGCAAAGGCCAGCAGGCTCCAGGCCACCACGTCATCGACCGCCGCGCAGAGAATCGCGGTCGTGCCCAGAGCGGTCCCCTGCAAGATTGCGCTCCTCCAGGATGCGGGCCAGCACCGGGAAAGGCGGTGATGCTCATGGCGATGCCAAGGAAGAGCACAAAGGGGATGCTGCCGATTCCGTGGGGCGCGAAGCGGATTCGCAGGGAGTGGGCCAACAGGGCGCCCATGCGCGAAAGGCAACAGGATACTCATCCCGCTGGCCATGATCGCCGTCACCCGCTGGCGATAAAGCTGCTCGTAATCGAGCTCCATCCCGATCAGGAAGAGGAACAGCACCAGGCCAACGGTGGAAAGCGTTTCGAACGGACCGAAGGAACTGGCGGGAAAGAGCGTGGCGGAAAGGTGCGGGGCAAAGCGCCCGAAGACCGACGGTCCAATGAGGATGCCGCCGATAATCTCACCGATCACGCGCGCCTGGCCGACTTTGAGCGCCAGCCAGCCGCAGGTAACCGTGATCAACAAGATGATCGCCATCTGGGTCAGCAGCAGGGTCATGGGCTTCAGTTTATCGTCTTGCCGCCGCTTGTGGTCTTGCCCGGCCGAGGCCTGGACGGTAAATTACTCTTGGGAGCGGTTATCCGCATTTGAAACTCGTCTCTCTCTGTCTTTCACCTTGCTCCTGGCATTCGTCGCAACCGCGGTTCCGCGCACGGGGCGACCCGAGCCGACATTCTGCGCGGTGGCGTACGGACCTTATCGCGCCAATAACGACCTGCTGTTTTATCACCTCGATGTGCGCGTCGACCCGGAGAAGAAGTTTCTTCAGGGCAAGAACACCATCCGCTTCAGGATGCTTCAGGACGGCAGGCGCATCCAGCTCGATCTGCATCCCGCACTCCACATCGACAAGATACTTTTCGGTGGAGTTCGACTCAGGTACAAGCGCGATGCAGGCGCGGTCTTCGTCGACTTTCCGGAGACTCTCAGAGCGGGCCGCGAGTACACCATCGACTTCTACTATTCGGGCCATCCGGTGGAGACCGGCCGATTTGGCGCCATCACTTTCCGCAAAGACCCGGCCGGCCATCCCTGGATCAACACCGCGTGCGAAGAGACCGGCGCCAGCGTGTGGTGGCCGAACAAGGACCAGTGGCGCGATGAAGTGGAGAGCATGCAGATCAGCGTGTCTATTCCCAACGGTCTGGTCGATGTCTCCAACGGAAAATTCATGGGCGCGACCGACCTGGGCGACGGCTACACGCGCTGGGATTGGATGGTTCACTACCCTATCAACAACTACGACGTCTCTCTGAATATCGGCAACTATGTGCACTTCTCCGATCGGCTGGGCGATCTGCCACTGGATTTCTACGTGCTGCCGGAAGACAAGCCGAAGGCGGAAAAGCAATTTACCCAGGCCAAAGGAATGCTCCAGATCTTCGGGCACTATTTCGGAGACTATCCCTTTCCTGAAGACGGCTACAAGTTGATCGAGGTGCCCTATTCCGGCATGGAGCACCAGACCGCGGTGACCTATGGCAACCACTTCACCAATGGCTACCTGGGGCGCGACTGGGCCGGCTCCGGCATCAGCCTGCGCTTCGACTTCATCATCATCCATGAGAGCGCGCACGAGTGGTTCGGCAACAGCATCACCGCCGCCGACCGGTCGGATATGTGGATTCACGAAGGCTGGGCGACTTACATGGAGAGCCTCTACGTGGAATCGCGCTGGGGGCGAGCCGATGCTTTGAAGTATCTCAATGGATTGAAGCCGAAGGTGAAGAACCTGCAACCGATTGTCTCCGAGCGGGGCGTCAACAGCACGCCGCCGGAAGACCAGTACTTCAAGGGCGCGCTCTTTCTCAATACCCTGCGCAGCGTGGTGGATGACGATCCACGCTGGTGGGCGCTGCTGCACGGCTTCTACCAGCACTTCAAGTATCAGAACATCATGACGGAGGACGTGGTGCAGTACTTCAACCAGCAAACCGGGATGAATCTGACGCCGATCTTCGATCAGTACCTGCGCCACGCGGCGTTGCCGGTTCTGGAGTTGCAATGGAGCCCGGAGGAAGCGTCCGCTACCGGTGGCAGGCCGATGAGCCGGCATTCGCCATGCCGGTGCTGGTGGGCAGCAAGCAGCACTGGCAGAAGATTCAGCCCACGACCGCCTGGCAAACGATGCCGACTCAACTCGAGAAAGACCAGTTCGAGGTGGCGACCGACCTTTACTACATCAAGGTAGTATGGATGCCGTGACGATTGAACTCTCCCCTGTTGCCGCTCGCGTGCTCGGATCGCTGGTGGAAAAAGAAATTACTACGCCCGAGTATTACCCTCTTTCTCTGAACGCGCTGGCCAATGCCTGCAACCAGAAGAATAACCGCGAGCCGGTGACCAACCTGGACGAGGACGAGATCCGGCAGGCGCTGCACGAGACTGGAAGACGACGGGCTGGCCGGCGCCGCGCGCGGCACGGAAAGCCGGGTTGCCAAGTATGAGCACCGCATGCAGGAGGTTTTCAACTTCACCCGCGGGGAGATCGCCGTGATGTGCGTTCTGTTGCTGCGCGGGCCGCAGACACCCGGCGAGCTGCGGGGAAGGACGGAACGGATGCACCGCTTTGAGGAGCTGAGCGATGTGCAGTCGACGCTGCAGCGGCTGATGCAGCGCGAGCCGCCGCTGGTAACGGTGCTGCCTCGCCAGCCTGGCACCAAGGAAGCTCGCTACGCGCATCTGCTCTCGGGTGAGGTGACGAGGCCGTCCCAGCGCCAGAGCTGCTGCATGGAAGCGGTAGGCCCAGCTCGAAGCAGAGGTCGCGGCGCTGCGCCAGGAAGTGGCGGAGCTGCGGGAGCAGGTGGAGAAAGTGCTGCGGCTGGTGGAGTAAGCATCTGTGCGCTACCGAGGATACATTTCCTCAGCGGTGACTCATGCGCAGGCTTTGCCAGCTGGCGTCGGTGGTCCAGCCGCCATCGACCACCAGAGCATGCCCATTCACAAACCCGCTTTGCGCCGGATCGGCCAGGAACAAAATGGCCCTGGCAATGTCGTCCGGTGATGCAAAACGGCCCATCGGGTTCACTCCGATAATGTCCTCATCGGTGTAAGTGCCGTTGGCCTGGTCGGCCGCATCCATTTCCGTCTTGACCCACCCGGGCAAACGGCATTGCAGCGCACGCCGCGCCCTCCCCACTCCGCAGCTAACGTGCGCGTGAGCCCAATCAGTCCATGCTTGGATGCGTTGTAGGCGGCGCGGTCGGCAATGCCGGCAAGCCCGGCAATCGAGGCGACGTTGACAATGCTGCCGGAGCGTTGCTGCAGCATCATCTTCCCGAAAGCGCGAGCCAGCAGAAAGGGCGCGACCAGGTTGACCTCGAGCACCCGGCGAAAGGTCCGTGCGTCGATCGTTTCCGCCGGTGCAATCGAGCTGATGCCGGCGTTGTTGACCAGAACATCGACCCGGCTCCATCGCGTGCGGACCGCTTCGGCCGCGTCATCGACCACCGATTCGTCGGAGAGGTCGCCGGGAAAATCGAGCGCCTCGCAACCGGTCGCGCGGACACTGGCAAGGGTGGAAGCGCACGGTTGCAGATCCAGCAGAGCGAGCGAATAACCAGCGGCGGCAAAGATCTCAGCAGTGCGGCGGCCGATACCCTGCGCCGCTCCTGTAATGACGGCGAGTTTCATGGTGGAACACTCCGATCGTTTCCAAAGTACATCGGCTGATATCATAGGGGTAACGTTCCTTGCCGGCCAACCGCACCCCAGGTCCGACCGGGCTGCCGACGGGAGCCACGTCTCTCCCTGCTTACCCTCTACGCACTTCAGCGTACCGGCGACGTTCGAATGACTGAAGAGGTCCAGCGCATGGCGGCGAACGGCTTACCTTTGAAAGAGACCGCAAAGATCCGCAAGATCGCCTTTGTGGGCGACCACCTGCCGCGCAAGTGCGGCATCGCCACCTTCACCACCGATTTGTTGTCCGCGGTACAAAGCGCCTATCCGCAAAGCCAGTGCCTGTGCGTTTCCGTCAACGACATAGAGGACGGGTATGACTATCCGGAAGTAGTTCGCTTCGAGATCGAAGAGCAGGATTTGCCGTCTTACCTGCGCGCTGCGGATTTTCTCAACATCAGCGATGTGGACATCGTTTGCCTGCAGCATGAGTTCGGCATATTCGGCGGCCCGGTCGGCGGTCACATCCTGGCCATGCTGCGCGAGTTGAAAATGCCGGTGGTGACCACCCTGCATACCATCCTGCGCGACCCTAAGCCGGATCAGCGGCGCGTCATCGAAGAGCTGATCGCCCTCTCCACGCGGCTGGTGGTCATGGCCGATCGCGGACGGCAGATGCTGCATGAAATTTACCAGGCGCCGCTGAGCAAAATCGACCTGATCCCGCATGGCATTCTCGATGTGGGATTTGTGGATCCGACCTATTTCAAAGACCAGTTCCAGGTGGAAGGCCGCACCGTGCTGCTTACCTTCGGGCTGCTCTCACCGAACAAGGGCATCGAATACGTGCTCAATGCCCTGCCGGCAGTTCTGGCGGAGTTTCCCGATGTGGTGTACATCGTGCTGGGCGCGACCCACCCCAATGAATTGCGCAAGTATGGGGAAGCCTACCGGCTGAGCCTGGAAATTCTGGCCACCAAGAACAAACTGGAAAAGCACGTTATCTTCTGCAACCAGTTCGTGGACCCGGAGAACCTGAAGGAGTTCATGGGCGCCGCGGATCTATACATCACGCCCTACCTGAATGCGGCGCAGATCACCTCCGGTACGCTCTCGTTTGCCTTCGGTTCCGGCAAGGCGGTGGTATCGACACCCTACTGGCACGCGGCGGATCTGCTGGCGGACGGTCGCGGCGCGCTGGTTCCGTTTGCCGATTCGCCGGCCATGGCGACAGCAGATTCTTGGCCTGCTGCGCGACGACACGCGGCGCAATGCCATGCGCACGAACGCCTACAGGCTGGGGCGGGAAATGATCTGGTCCAATGTAGCCCAGCTCTACATGCACAGCTTCGAACTGGCCCGCCTCGAAGGTGCGCCTTTGTCGCGCAAGTCTCTCGCCATCAAGACCCTCGACCAGAAACATCGAGAGTTGCCGGAGCTGAAGCTGACCCATCTTTCCCGGATGACGGATTCCACCGGCGTCTTTCAGCATGCGATCTTCAGCGTGCCTAATTTCAGCGAGGGCTACTGCACCGACGACAATGCCCGTGCCTTTATTCTCGCCGTGCTGATCGCGGAACTTGCCGACGATGCGGAACTGGAGCGGAACCTGGCCACCACCAGCGCCGCCTTTCTGCATCACGCGTTCGACCCGGCGACCGGACGCTTTCACAACCACATGAGTTTCGATCGCCGCTGGCTGGACGAACAGGGATCGGAGGACAGCCATGGCCGGGCGCTGTGGGCGCTGGGCGTGGGAGTAGGACGGTCGCAGCTGCGCAATTTCCAGATGATGGCCGGCCAACTCTTCGCCCGCGCACTGCCGGCGTTGACCGAGTTCAGCTCGCCACGAGCGTGGGCCTTCGGACTGCTGGGCATCCACGAGTACCTGCGCCGGCTAGGCGGCGACAGCCAGGTGAACCAGGCGCGCGAGACACTGACGGCACGATTGATGGAACTCTACGACCGGCACGCGCATGCCGACTGGCACTGGTTTGAGGAAGAGCTTTCCTACGACAACGCAAGGCTCTCTCATGCGTTGATTGTGAGTGGACGGGCCACCGGGCAGGAGGCCGTTTTGAACCGCGGTCTGGACACCCTGCGCTGGCTAACGGAGCAGCAAACCACGGAGCAGGGCCACCTGCGGCCGATCGGCAGCAACGGCTTCTATCACCGTGGCGGCGCGCGCGCCAACTTCGATCAGCAGCCGATTGAGGCCCAGGCAACCGTCGCGGCCTGTCTGGAAGCCCATCGGGCAACGGCGGATCTGCGCTGGTATGAGCAGGCGGAACACGCCTTCGACTGGTTCATCGGTGGCAACGATCTCGGCCTTGAGCTCTACGTGCCCGAGACCGGCGGCTGCCGCGATGGATTGCATGTGGACCGGGTGAATGGGAATCAGGGAGCCGAGTCCACCCTGGCCTTTCTGCTTTCGTTGGTGGAGATGCGCCAGGCGCAGAACATGCTGACCAGCTTCAAGCAACCCATCACCGCGGAGGATTACCCTCCCTTGCCTATCTCCATGCGCTAAAGTGACTGGAACCATCCCCCAATGTGTACCGGAAGAGCACGTTTATGCGTGCTTGTTCTGTCAAGAGACGGGATAAACAGCGGAAGCCTCATGAGCCTGTGATCCACTGATAGCTACTGTTGCATGCGCACGACAAGAAATGGGACCCCGATGGGAAATGGGACTGCACTGGCAATTCCTCTGAAGCGTTCAAAAACTGTTCTGAGGCCGGATCCGTCACGCGTTCTTCTGCGCCGATTCGATCCCGGCGATGCGCAACGCATGAGCGGGATCATCGAAAGAATCATGGCCGTGCCGGAGCCGACGGTTGGCCTGCTGCTGAAGCAGGTTACGACCGACTTCTCGCAGCGCCACCTTTACCTGTGGCAGCGCTTCCTGAATCGCTTCGAACAGCTAGGAGGAACTGCTGCCGGCAAATGCCGCCATCTCCGAGCAACGGCGGCTGCTGATCGGCTCTTACTTTCTGTCGGAATACTCGCTGGAATCGGCTGCCCTGTTCAGTCCATCGATGGTGGCGCACCCTGACCAGACCGGCGTGCCGGCGGGTGCCGTGCGCTTCATCCTCAGCCTGCGCGCTACCGGCGAAGGTCACATCTCTTCGATCACGTTTCGCAGCGGCATCGTCCATCGCGATCTTCGCATTGAGTTGGATCCGGCGGGCAGTTTGCTCACCGAGCCACGCCAGATCGCCAACACAGTGTATGAAGGCCCGCTGTTCCAGCGAAAACTCTGGGAACTCGGCTTAGAGAGCGACTTTACCCGCCGGGTGTCTGGAAAGGCTGGGGAGCTCATTCGGATTGGCGGCGCTGCGCGACGCCCTGGCGGCCGAGTTGCAAGGCTCCGGCCAAGCCCATGGAGAAGCGGGGGAAGATCAGCTGAGAGCGCAGAGCATCTGGATGTTGGCCCGTTCCAACTACGAGGTGCAGTTTGAGCCGGAGCAGGATCTTTCTGAGCGGATCATCTTTCCCTCCACGCCCTCGCAGCGCAACGGCATTGAGGACGCCCGCTTTGTGCGCTTCCGTGAAGGACGACGGGTGCGCATGTGTACTACGCGACCTTTACTGCCTACGACGGCAGGGTCATCATGCCGGAACTGCTCGAGACCTCTGACTTTCTTCGCTTCCGGTTTATTTCCCTGAACGGTCCGGAAGCGGAGAACAAGGGCATGGCGCTGTTTCCGCGGAAGGTGAATGGCTCATACGCCATGATTTCGCGGCAGGACAACGAGAACATTTTCCTCATGTGTTCGGACAATGTGCACTTCTGGAATGAACGCCGCTTGCTGTTGAAGCCTGAGTTTCCCTGGGAGCTGGTGCAGATTGGGAACTGCGGATCGCCCATTGAGACCGAGGCGGGTTGGCTGGTGCTGAGCCACGGAGTAGGGCCGATGCGCCAGTACTGCATTGGCGCCTTCCTGCTCGACCTGGAGCAGCCATCCAGAGTCATCGGCCGGCTGCGCGAACCGATGATGACGCCGGAGCCAAGCGAGCGGGAAGGCTATGTACCCAATGTGGTTTATTCCTGTGGCGCCTTGTTGCACCAGGGCGAACTGATCATTCCCTACGGGCTGGCCGATCACGCCACCGGCTTTGCCACGGTTGCCCTGGACGATGTGCTGGCGGCCATGTCATAGCGGAATGGGCTCAAACCGAAGAGTGGCTATCCTGTCGCCGGTTGCCTGGCGGACGCCGCCGCGCCAATATGGCGCCTGGGAAACGGTGGCCGGCAACATCGCCGAAGGCCTGGTGGACCAGGGGATGGGATGTGACCCTCTTCGCCACCGCGCGACTCGATCACCCGCGCCCATCTGCATGCCGTGGTAGATAGGGGCTATGAAGAGGATCGGTCGATCGATCCCAAAGTAGCCGAATACCTGCACATCGCGGAGGTCTTTGAGCACGCCGCGGAGTTTGACCTGATCCACAGCCACTATGACTTTATGGCATTGGCCTATACCCGGCTGGTCAATACGCCGGTATTGACCACGATCCACGGCTTCTCCTCGCCGCGCATCATGCCGGTCTATGAAAAATACCGCGACGGATATTTTGTCTCTATCAGCGATGCAGATCGCGCGCCGGGGCTTAATTACCTGGCAACGGTCTACAACGGAATCGACCTCGCACTCTACCCTCAGCGCAAGACCGGGGGAGAAGATCTCATCTTTATCGGCCGCATCCATCCGGATAAGGGCGTGCACCTGGCGATCGAGACCGCCCGCAAGAGTGGGCGGCGCCTGCTGATCGCCGGCATTCTGCAGGATGCGAACTACTTCCGGGATCGAAATTCAGCCGCACCTCGACGATCAACAAATCCGCTACCTGGGGCCGGTTGGGGTGGAGGAGAAAAATGCCCTGTTTGCGCAGGCCTTTGCCCTGCTTCACTTGAACACCATTCCGGAACGCTTTGGGCTGGTGCTGGCCGAGGCGAATGCGGCGGGCGTTCCGGTGATCGCGATGGATCTTGGCTCCTGCCGCGAGGTGATCGAGCACGGGGTGACGGGATTTCTGGTGAACGACGTACCCGGAGGCGGTGAGAGCGCTCGACGACGTACCTTCCATCAAGGACGAACGCCTGCAGAAGAAGGGTGGAGGAACGGTTCTCAATCGCAACCATGGTGGAGGCGTATGAACGGGTCTACGCCAGGATTTTTGAGCTCCAGAGGGACTCTTTTCCTTCTCCCGGGTATTCACGCAGGGGCTAAACGGTCTGTGTTAGAACCCGAGAGGTTCCCTTCTTGCAGTACCCTCCTGCCCGGTTCCCAGGTTGATAATCTCCACCGCAGTCGCGCTCTGCTATGGTTTGAGGCATGGCGATTCCCCACGGGCAGAGGACTCTCGCCGCGCTTTCCGCACAGCGATTGGCAGCTTCCAAGCGCCCCTTCCTGCAATATCTCTCCAGCTTGATTCAGATTGCACGCTGGCAACTGATCGCCGCCGTGGTCATCATGACCGTCACCTCGCTTACCGAAGGCCTGGGTGTAGCCTTACTCTTTCCCATCCTTCAGGTAGCCGGTTTCAACCTGGCCAATCAAGGGCACGTCGGGCACTACACCGGCGAGGTACGCGACCTGCTGCTGCGCAGCGGACTAGCGTCCCTCGCTGTGGCTCGCGACCCTGCTTACTGATCTTCATGCTGCTCATGGCCCTGCGATCGCTGTTCAGCCGGATGCAGTCGGTGCTCACCTTTCGCACCGTGCTCACCTACGAGCTGGCCCTGAGCAGACGCCTGTACCAGGCCATCATCAACGCCGACTGGCTTTTCCTGGTGCGTCGCCGCTCCTCCGACTTTACCCATGCTCTAACCGGGGAGCTGACCCGGGTGGCGACCTGCACCTATCTGCTTATCGGTACGCTGGCCAACGCCATCCTCGCCCTGGTGTATATCGCCATCGCCCTCAAACTTTCCGCAGGCATGACCTCGCTGGTGCTGGCGACCGGGGCGGCTCTGCTGTTGGTGTCCCGGCGCTGGATGCGCGCCGTCCACGAGAGCGGGACCGCCGTATCGGCCAGCGTGAGCGAGGTGTACTCGGCAGCCACCGAACACCTGCAGAATCTCAAAGCGATGAAGTTCTACGACGCGCAGACCAGCGATCTGGAAATGTTCTCCTCGCTCCAATCCTCGGCCCTGCAGCAGAGTTTGACCAACACCCGGGGCCAGGCCGCGGCCGCCTTCTGGTTCGAAGCCGGCTCGCTCCTGGTGCTGGGCGCGATCATCTTCGCTTCGCTGCAGATTCTCAACGTCGCCCCGGCGTCCATTCTCCTGTTGCTGGCCGTTTTTACCCGGCTTTTCCCTCGCCTGGCAGCGGGTCAAAACCAGTTGCAGGCATTTCTCAGCGAGCTGCCCGCCTTTGAAAACCTGATGACGATTGAGAGCGAATGCGTGGCCAACGCCGAAGTTCCGGGCGCCATCGGCCCTGGGCCTACTTTGGCCCATGAAATCCGACTGGACCGGGTCGGCTTCCGCTACGACGCGGAGCGGCCCCTGGTGTTGGAAAATTTGTCGCTTACCATCGCCGCGGGAAAAGTCACCGCCATCGTAGGCTCCTCGGGGGCGGGCAAGAGCACCGTCGCCGATCTGGTCAACGGCCTGCTTTCCCCCATCACCGGCCGGGTTCTGGTCGATGGGGTCGAGCTCACGCCGCAAACGGCAAGGGCGTGGCGCCGCCACGTTGGCTACGTCGCCCAGGACACAGTGCTCTTTCACGACACGGTGCGCGCCAACCTCCGCTGGGCCAACCCCGATGCCTCGGAACACGAGATGAGAGAAAGTCTCGGCCTGGCCGCCGCCGAATTCGTCTTTGAATTACCCCAGGGGTTGGATACCACGGTGGGAGACCGGGGAATGCTCCTCTCCCATGGCCAGCGCCAGCGCATCGCGCTGGCTCGCGCGCTGCTGCGTAAGCCGGGACTGCTGATTCTCGATGAGGCCACCAGCAGTCTCGACTTCGATAACGAGAAGCGAATCCTGGACGCCATCGAACGGTTGAAAGGCCGGGCGACCGTGCTGCTGATCGCCCACCGCGTTTCCGCCATCCAGCGCGCGGAAATGATCTACGTCATTGAAGACGGCCGGGTCGCGGAGTCAGGCGATTGGCAGAGCCTCAGCAGCCGGCCTTCCCATCGCGTAGGCTCGCTCTTCCGGCTGCAGGATGCGCTCGCCTGAGCCTGCTACTTGGGATCCGACCAGCCCCCATACTGTGCGATGAGTTTGTCTGCTGCCGGGGGACCCCAGGTGCCGGGATCGTATTCTTGCACGTTCTGCTGGTCCAGGATCGGGTCGATAATCCGCCATGCCTCCTCGACGTAGTCTTCCCGGGCAAACCAGGTCTGGTTCCCAGCCATGGCGTCGCCCAACAGCTCCTCGTAAGGCAGCATTTCGTCTTCCCCGCATTCCTGGTCGGCAACCAGTTCGATCGGGCATCCCCGCAACTGGTCGCCGGCGGCTCTTGATCGAGGCTCCAATGGCGATGACCGGCTCGCCGCTGATACGGAAGCGCACGTAGTTGGGCGGCGGAGCTTCGGTCGAGAAGATCGCGCATGGCGGCCGCAGTGTAGCGTGTACCTCGGTTTCTGTCTTCGGCAGCGATTTGCCCGCACGGATGAAAAAGGGCACCCCCCTCCAGCGCCAGGAATTGATCGCCAGCCGCAGAGCCACATAGGTCTCGGTCTTCGAATCCTGCTTGACCCCGGGAGTACCGAGGTAGCCGTGATATTGCCCGCGAACCACATCTCCTTCGCACAACGGCTGAACGCTCTTGAGCACCTTCACCCGCTCATCGCGCAGGCTCTCGATGCTCAGGGTCGGCGGCGGCTCCATGGCAATATTGCTGAGCACCTGCAGCAAATGGTTCTGCACCACATCCCGGACCGTTCCCACCGCGTCGTAGAAGCTTCCCCTGTCCTGCACATCGAACTGCTCCGCCATGGTGATCTGAACGCTCTCCACATAGAGGTTGTTCCAGATCGGCTCCAGGAAGGAGTTGGCGAAGCGAAAGAAGATCACGTTCTGTACGGTGTTCTTGCCCAGATAGTGATCGATGCGAAAGACATCTTCTTCGGCAAAGACCTCGTGCACCACCTTGTTGAGCGCGACTGCGGAAGCCAAGTCATGGCCAAACGGCTTTTCAATGACCACCCGCGCGCCTTGCGACGATCCTGAAGCCTTTAACTGGGTGAGAACCTCGCCGAACAGGACTGGTGGAATGGCGAGGTAGTGGATGGGATGTTTGGCATCGCCCAGTTCCTTGCGCACATTGGCAAACGTTTGCGCGTCGTTATAGTCCCCGTCGACGTAGCGCAGCTTGCTGAGGAGTATGGGAAAGCCCTCCGGGTCGAGGCCCCCGTGTTGTTCGACGCTGTCTTGTGCCCGATGCTTGAGTTGTTCGAGGTTCCAGCCCGCCTTGGCAACGCCAATCACGGGGCCGGCCAGCTTGCCCCGCCTGGCCAGTCTTTGCAGGGAGGGAAAAATCTGCTTGTAGGCGAGGTCGCCGGTGGCGCCAAAAAACACCACCGCGTCAGAATACGGCTGATCCACTGCGATTGGTTCGGCCATCTCGTTAATGTAACGCCTCCACGTTAAGATGCTCTGCAGCGTGAAAAGAGGCGTCGCAAAAAGGCGAGGTCAGGCAAAACCCAGGTTTTTGTGAGGCAAAAAAACTGATTACGAAGTGGTTACTACAGACTTAGTTCCGGTACACCCCCAAACTCTGTAGTCTTTGCCCCCCAGCGGTGGTCTTCTGCAGAAGGCTGATCTGGTTCCTCGGGGGAGGGCGCCAGCGGCGTTCTGGAGGAAACCACCGTTTTAAACAGTGTTGCGGCTCGGTCCAGGGGTCTTGTTCAGATGACCCTCAGCAGCAACAGAATGATCACGATCAAGATGATCAGGCTGATGCCGCCGCCGCCGTAGTATCCGAGACCCGGTCCCAGGCGATAGCCACCAAATCCAAAAACCAGCAGCAAAATAACCAGGATGAGAATGAGTGACATACGTTCTCCTTTCGCGGCGAGGGCACTCCGCATTGCCCCTCGTGACAAACGCGTTTCGTCAAGGCTGCCTGCGTCTGAACAGGATCCACCCTTGCAATGCAGCCCGATTTCGTGTAGCCAACCCTTAATCAAGATTCATAATTGCCCGGTTTGGATGTCTGGGAAGCTCGGAGTGTGGCCATAGCCTCGCCCACTCCCCCGACAAAGAATCGAAGGGAATCGACAAGACTGGACGGGCGCCCCATGTTCGCCTCAGCGTACATGGGCCGAGAACGGAGTTTTTCGAATGCTTTCCCTATCGGATCCACGGAATTTGGAGGACGATTCAAGACAGCTATCGTTGGGCTTCGCCCGTCTTTT
Organism: uncultured Acidobacteriaceae bacterium; assembly: GCA_963757515.1. Lineage (GTDB taxonomy): Bacteria > Acidobacteriota > Terriglobia > Terriglobales > Acidobacteriaceae > PALSA-350. The sequence goes on from CAVWRV010000024.1 coordinate 111,453, forward strand.
CGGCCCACGTATCCGGATTTCCTGCCAAGGGGCGCCACCAACACCTGAGTGTGCGGCTTTCATTAAGGAAAGCCGCATGAAGTTTGCCAACGCCAGCAAGCTCGACAGGAAATCCGGAGTACGCTGGGGCGAACGTGGGGCACCCGTCCAGTCTTGCTGACTCCCTTGGGTTCTGGTGGGAATTGAGGCTAACTTCGCCCTGGACGGGGCGGTGGTACTAAAATTGCTGGTGGTACGGAAGGCGGACGACTGCATTGAAAGCAATGTTCCTGGCTTTCTTTACCTGTGCCACCTTTATTCTGGCTGCCGCCTCGATGGCCGAGACCACCTCCGGCGGATGCTCTTCCCTGATGAGGGAAGATGCAGGCGAACTACCCCAAAGCCTCCATCTCCAACGGGCCGGTGCAAGCGGTACTCTACCTGCCGGATGCCACGAATGGTTATTACCGCGCCTCGCGCTTCGACTGGTCGGGTGTAATCCCTTGCCTGGCCTATAAAGGCCACACGTACTTTGGCATCTGGTTCTCGCACTATGATCCGATGATCGCGGATGCGATTGCCGGCCCGGTCGAAGAATTTCGCTCCGCCGACGGCGCTCTCGATTACGGCCAGGCGAAGCCCGGCGGGCTGTTCGTCAAGATCGGCGTTGGGGTGCTGCGCAAGGCCGACGATTCTCCTTACAAATTCATGCATACCTATCCACTGGTGGATGGTGGCAAGTGGACCGTGCACGTCAGCCGGCACGAGGTGTCTTTCCGGCAACGGCTCCAATCGCCCATCGGCATCGCCTACGACTATCAGAAAACAGTCCTGCTCGATCCCCATGAGCCCATGCTTACCCTGCGCCACAGCCTGAAGAATACCGGGACGAAAACCATCGACACCCAGGTATACGACCACGACTTCTTTATGCTGGACGGAGCTCCCAGCGGGCCGGAAATGTCCATCCGCTTCCCCTTTACTCCCCAGGTGGAAAAATCGATGGAGCCACTCGCGGGTATCGAGGGCAAGCAGATCGTTTACCGGCAAGAGCTGCAGCCTGGTCAATACGTGGAAAGCTACATCACCGGCTATTCCAACAACCCCTCGGATTACGACATCGTGGTCGAGGACACGAAGACGGGGGTGGGGGTCGAGCAGACGGGGAACACGCCGATTTCGCTCTTCAATTTCTGGTCCCCGCGCACCACGATTTGCCCCGAGGCATACCATCACCTGGTGATCGCGCCGGGACAAACGGTCCGTTGGGACATCCACTATCGCTTCTATGCAAAATAGCTGTTGGTGACATCTCAGCCTATGATTTCATTGGACAAGCTGCAATTGCGACCAAGATTGCGAAAAGCAGGTGGCTGCCAGATCTTTTTCGCAGTTGTTCTGTCAGCCTGGCGATCGCTGCGGGTGGGGACGAGAGTGGAACTTACTGCGTGAAGGGTACGGGCTTCAGCGTGAAGGGTACGGGCTCCAGCGTGAAGGGTACGGGCTCCAGCGTGAAGGGTACGGGCTTCAGCCCGTACATTACATCCTCACCGAACGTCGATGGGCTTTTAGCCCCTGAGGGCTGCGATCCACGGGGATCAGCTAGCTCATCGAAAATAGGTTGGCTGGCCTTAAACAACACTCCCTCAGCGGCTAAAGCCGCTCACCGAGCCAAAGTTTATGGCGCGGCTAAAGCCCCGCCTCTTCAAAGGCCACAAGGAGAGTTTCAGAAACCTAATTGGACAAGACTGATGCAAAATAGCCCCCGCAAGGTAGCGATCGTGACCGGCGCGGGCAGCGGTATTGGCCGGGGAGTCGCGCTGGCCATGCAATCGGCCGGATATGCGGTAGCGCTGGCCGGCCGCCGCATGGCGGAACTGGAGCAAACCGCGGCTATGGCGGATCGCGAAGGCGGCCCCATGCTTCCCCTTTCCACCGACGTTCGCCAGCCCGATTCCATCCGCACCTTATTTGCCCGCACCCAGGAAAAGTTCGGCCGGTTGGATGTTCTCTTCAACAACGCGGGTGTGAATGCTCCGGCGATTCCAATGGAAGATCTGAGCTACGAGCAATGGTGCGAAGTCGTGAGCGTGAATCTTACCGGCGCGTTCCTTTGTGCCCAGGAGGCAATTCGCCTGATGAAGGCACAGCAGCCGCGAGGAGGGCGGATTATTAACAACGGATCGATTTCCGCCCATGTTCCCCGGCCCCACTCGGCGCCGTACACCGCCACCAAGCACGCGATCACGGGGCTTACCCGGTCCATCTCGCTCGACTGCCGCGCATACAACATTGCCTGCGGGCAAATCGATATCGGCAACGCCGGCGACATGGGCGGAAGGTCCCCGGCCCCCTCTCTGCAGCCAAACGGCGACATGGCTCTGGAACCCAGGATGGACGTCAAGCACGTAGCGGAAGCCGTTGTTTACATGGCCAGCCTGCCGCTCGAAGCCAACGTGCAATTCATTACGGTGATGGCGACGAATATGCCCTTCATCGGCCGCGGATAATGTGGAGAGGAGACCCATGTTCAGGTTCGCGCTGTGGGCTGCTGTTCTCTTATTCCTCACCCCGCGCGCTCGTCCTCAGGCAATAGCCGCGCCGCTGGTAGTCTCCAGCAACCCTCACTACTTTCAGGATGCGCAAGGCCGGGCTCTCATCCTGGCCGGATCGCAGACCTGGAACACGCTGCAGGATTGGGGCAGCAACGGCTCGCCCCAGGCCCTCGATTTCCCTTCCTTCATTCAGTTTCTCAGCGCGCACGGACAGAACTTCACCTTGCTATGGCGGGTAGAGATGCCGAAGTTCTGCTCTCTTCCCTCGACCGCGTCGTCTCCCCCGGATTTCACGGTGAGCCCGCAACCCTGGCAGAGAACCGGTCCCGGCAAAGCAACCGACGGTGGATTGAAGTTCGATCTGACCAGGTTCGACCAGGGCTATTTCGATCGCCTGCGCGCCAGGACCAAGGCTTTGAACGATGCCGGTATCTACGCCGGTGTCTATTTATTTACCGGTGAGTTCCTCAATATATTCCGCTGCCCCAGCGACGGGTACCCTTTTACCGGGGCCAATAACATCAATGGCATCGACGATGGTTACATAAGCGGTCCCAAGGGAGTCGCTTCCATGACCATGACGGAGCCGAATGCGATTACCCGCTTCCAGGATGCCTATGTAGAAAAGGTGATCGATACCCTGAACGATCTGCCCAACGTGCTTTGGGCGGTGTCCGAGGAGGCTCCGGTCGGCACCGAGTGGTGGAACGAGTACCAGATCGCTCAGATCAGAAAGTATGAGTCCCGGAAGCCCCATCAACACCCGATAGGGTGGGCCGCGCTGATCCCTTCCGTAACTGCCACCGATCGGATCCTCTACAACTCCAACGCCGACTGGGTGGCCCCCGGCAGTACCATTTCGCCGCCCTCCTCCTGCGGAACCGGGACGCCGGCCTGCAAAGTAAACATCAACGACAGCGACCATTCCTACTACGGAGCAGCGTGGAAGGACACTCCCCAACAGAACCGCAACTACGTATGGAAGAACTTTGCCAACGGCAGCCAGGTGCTGTTTATGGACCCTTACCTGCTGTACTATCCGCGCGAGGGGCGAAACATGTGTGCCGCGCCTACCAACGGAATATGCACCGGCCCCGACTCGCGCTACGACACCCTGAGGGACAATCTTGGCTACACGATCCAGTATGGGCGCAAGCTGAACCTGGTCAAGGTGACACCGCACGGGGCTCTGAGCTCGACCGGCTATTGCCTGGCCCAAACTCCATCCGCCGGCGCGGAGTACCTGGTCTACGCTCCTGACGGCGGCTCGTTTACCGTCGACCTGTCGGCTATGCCGGCATCAAGAAAGCTGAAGATGGAGTGGTTCAACCCGGCGACGGGCGCGACCACAGCCGCGCCTGCGATAAACTCGGGCTCATCCACCCAGCGCTTTACCCCACCGTTCAACGGTGATGCGGTGCTTTACCTGGTGGACACGGCCGGACACGCAACTTAGAAAGCGGGAGCAGACACTTGCTGAGATCCCAGATACCCACCCCGGCGCTGCTGGTCGACATGGACGCCATGGAAGCCAACCTCAACAGAATGGCTGCTTTCTTCGCCGACGGGCCTACCCATTTGCGCCCGCACTACAAGAACCACAAATGCGTGGCCCTTGCCCGGCGGCAGTTAGCCCACGGCGCAATCGGAATCACCTGCGCCACCCTGGGTGAAGCGGAAGCGTTGGCCAGAAACGGCATTCAGGGCATCCTGCTGGCCAATGAGATCGCAGACGCGACCCAGATTGAGCGCTTTGTCCAACTCGCCCGGGTAACGGACATCATGGTCGGGATCGACAATGAGCGCACCATCTCCGCGCTCGTCAGCGGCATCCGCTCACGCCAAAGTTCAGCTTGAGTGTCGTGGTCGATGTGGACACCGGCATGGGCCGTTGCGGAGTGCTCCCGGGCGAACCGGCTCTCGCTCTGGCCCAACTAGCTGCTGCCGCAGGGCCTGCGCCTTCGCGGCTTGATCGGCTATGAAGGGCACTGCGTCCGCCTGCCGCCAGGGCCGGCCAAGGTCGAGGCGGTGCAGAAGGCCATGGGTCAACTGGTCGCGTACTGCCGACCTCATTCGGTCGCATGGCCTTCCAGTGGAAATTGTGAGTGCCGGCGGAACAGGCACGCACTCCATTTCGGGCAGGATTCCAGGGGTCACCGAGATCCAGGGAGGATCCTACCTGCTGATGGATACCGACTACAAGACCGTATGTCCCGACTTCGAGCTGGCGCTCAGTGTGCTGGGAACCGTGATCAGCAGGACCGGGAACGAACGGTTGATTCTCAACATCGGTTTGAAGGAGATTAGCGGCGAGCGAGGGCTGCCCGTCTTGAAGAACACAGCCGGCGCGCGTCTGCGCAGACTGAACGCCGAGCATGCCATCGTCGACATCGTGGACCCCAACCTTCCGGCACAAGTCGGCGACCATCTGGAAATTTGGGCCCACTACAGCGATGCCACGGTCAATCTCCATCGCCGCATGTTTGGCGTCCGCGATGGACGGGTGGAAGAGACATTCCTTTTCGAAAGCTGAGAACCTGCGATGAGCGTTATGCCCGACTTCCTGGAAGACGCCATTGATCTTCACGTCCACAGCGCGCCTGACGTGGACCGCCGGCGCTATAACGATCTGGATCTTGCCCGCGAAGCCGCCGCCGCGGGCATGGGCGCGATCCTCATCAAGTCGCATCAGAACTCAACCGTGGAGCGCGCCTGGCTGGTGTCAAAGGTAGTCACCGGCATCAAGGTTTTCGGCGGGCTGGTCTTGAACGAAACCGTCGGCGGACTCAACGTTGCCGCGGTGAAGCTCGCGCTGGCCATGGGGGCGAAGGAGATCTGGATGCCCACCCGGTCCGCTCTCAATCACCGCTTGTACCACGGCGAGTCTGGCGGGATCTCCGTTCTCGATGCCAACGGCGCCCTGGTCCTTGCTGCACAAGCGATTCTGGAAGCAGTGGCGCAGACGGATTGCATCCTCAGTACCGGCCACCTGAGTCCGCGGGAAGCGGTGGTCCTGATCCATGAGGCGAAGCGATGCGGGGTGAAGAAAGTGTTGGTGACTCATCCGGAATGGGCGCCGACGTTCTACTCCTTCGAACAGCAGAAGGAACTGGCGCAGCTGGGCCACGTGTGGTTTGAACGCTGCTTCGTTTCTACCACCCATCTTTGCGGGTCCGTGCCCTTTCAGGTGATTGAGCAAGCGATCATCGAGGCTGGGGTGGAGACGACGGTGCTCTCGACGGACCTCGGGCAGCCACAAACACCTCCTCCGGCGGAGGGCTTGCGGCTCTATGCAGAGCGTTTGCGCAGCTCCGGTTTTTCCGCGGATCACATCCACCAGATGATGTGCACCAACCCGGCCCACCTTTTGTCTGCTAAGGAGTGAGCTTTGAAAGTTTTCAAGGGCGGCTTGATCGGATGTGGGTTCTTCTCCCAGCATCACCAGGAGGCGTGGCGCCGCATACCCAATGCCGAGATCGTCGCAGCCAGCGATTTTTCGATCGAGAGAGCCCAGGCTGCAGCCCGACGAGCGTATACCTCGGCAGAAGAAATGTTGCAGGCCGAGGACCTGGACTTTGTCGATATCGTCACCCGTTCGACCGCCCACCTGGAGCTGGTCTCCATGGCAGCGGAGAAAGGCCTGGCGATCATCTGCCAAAAGCCCATGGCCCCGGATTGGGAAAGTGCCCGCCGCATGGTCGAGGTTTGCGAAAGCCATCGCGTGCGGGCCATGATTCACGACAACTGGCGCTGGCAGTCCTGGTATCGCGCCGCCGGCGCAATGATCGCCCGGGGTGATATCGGAACTCCGATGGGTTACGGATTCCGTTGCCGGGTCAAAGATGGAACGGGCGAAGAGCCTTATCCGAAACAAGCATATTTTCGTCAACTGCAGCGCTTCATGATCGATGAGGTGCTGGTGCATCACATCGACACCGCGCGTTTCCTTTTCGGAGACATTGCTTCGGTCTATGCCGAGGGCGCGAGAAGAAACCGGCACATTCTCGGCGAGGATCACGTGATCCTGACCTTACGGCACGCCAACAGCACCATGGGTTGGGTGGAAGGCAGCAGCTTTCTCAGCCACCACGACAGCGCTCGCACTCTCGACGAGGCTACCTTTGACGGAGAGTCAGGATCGATCCTGGTCAATGGGCAGGGCGAAATCTGGGAGAGCGAAAAAAAACTGTGGAGAGACTCCGGGACTGGCTATCGCGGAGACAGCGTCTACGCCACGCAGGCCCACTTCATCGACTGTCTGGAGACTGGCCGTCCGTTTGAAACCGGGGCCCGCGATTACCTGGAGAAGACGTTCGCCGTGGTGGAAGCGGCTTATTCCAGCATGGCGTCTCATCGCGCGGTAGAGATAGAGGGAATCGTAATCGGGAATGCGTCTGAAAGATAAAGTGATCCTGGTAACCGGCTCGACCACGGGCATTGGCGAGGGCATGGCGCGGATCTTCGCGCGCGAAGGCGCGAAGGTGATGGTCCACGGAAGACGAAAAGACGCGGCGCAGAAACTGGTGGCCGAGATTGGGGAAAAGGCATCCTTCGTCATCGGATCGCTTGAGGATCCGCAGGTGCCGGCAAAGCTCATCGCGGGAACCATCGACTCATTTCGGAAGAATCGATGGCCTGGTGAACAATGCGGCCGCAATCACTCGCAGTAACATCGAAACTACAGATTCCGAACTATTCGACCGGACGATCGCCGTCGATCTGAAGGCGCCGTTTCTTTTGATCCAGGCCGCACTTCCCTACTTCCGCAGACAAGGCACTGGCCGGGTGCTGAACATCGGCTCCATGAACGCCTATTGTGGCGAGCGTAACCAGTTCATCTATTCCATCTGCAAGGGCGCGCTGATGACCCTGACCCGAAACCTGGCAGACGCGCACGGAGCAGAAGGTATCCGAGTGAACCAGTTGAACGTCGGCTGGACACTCACCCCAAACGAATTCGCCTTGAAAATGAAAGAGGGCCTGCCTCAGGACTGGCCCACGAAAGTATCCAGAACATTTGCGCCGTCGGGACGGATCCTCTCCCCGGAGGACGTCGCCTGGGCTGCGGTTTACTTCCTTTCCGACGAGGCGGCGCTCATCAACGGAGCGATTCTTGATGTGGAGCAATACCCTCTCATCGGGCGAAATCCGGTAAAGGAGAGCCCTGCCGGCACGCTTTCATGAGGCTCCCTGCCACCTCTTGCTAAGACGCAGCAGTGGAGAACAGAGCAACTAATCCCTCTGGAATCGTAGGATGTGCGAGTACGGCCTCTCGAAGCGAGGTGTAGGGCATCCCTCCGAGCATTGCAATCTGTACACACCCCATAATCTCGCCTGCACCGACGCCGAAGGCCGCGAACCCGAGGATGCGATCGCCGTCGCGCTCAACCAGGCACTTCAGGAAGCCACGCGTTTCCATGAGGCTGCGCGCCCGCAGCACGGAAGTCATCGGGATCTTGAACATACGGTAAGCAATCCCCTTGGCTTGGGCTTCCTTCTCGGTCATTCCAACGCGCGCGAATTCAGGATCTGTAAAGAGGCAGAAGGGCACCTGCCTATTGGTAGTGACTCGGTTCCCGCCGAGTATATTGTCGCGCACAACGCGGAAGTCATCCTCGCTGATGTGCGTGAATTGCGGGCTCCCCGCTCCTTCACCCACCGCCCACACGCCTGGCGCGGTCGTTTCCAGGCGCTCGTTTACTTTGATGTATCCGCGCTCTGTCAGCTCCACCCCTGCGAGTTCCAGCCCGATGTCTTTCGTGTTCGGCACCCGCCCAGCCGCCACCAGGAGATGCGTGCCCTCCAGCGACTTCTCTATACCGTTTTGCGAGAGAGTCACACGGACCGACTTCCCTGATTTTCCAGCTATGCTTTTCACCTTGGAGTCCAGCACCAGCTCTATGCCTTCGTCCTCAAAGAGGCTTTGCAATCCCTCGGTGATGTCGTCGTCCTCGACATGAATCACACTTCGATTGCGGTCTATGACCGTGACTTTGCTGCCGAATCGGCGCATCGCTTGTGCGAACTCCAGCCCAACGTACCCGGCCCCGAGAACGATCAGGTGTTCGGGCACCACATCGAGTTCCAGGGCCTCGATGTGGGTCAGCGGCTCTGCGGATGCCAGCCCGGGAATATTCTCGGTCGCCGCGTGCGTCCCAGTGCCGATCACTACATTCTTGCCCGTCAGCAATCGCTTCGTTCCGTCCAGCAGCGTCGCTTCCAGCATCTTAGGTCCCACAAAGCGGCCCGATGCCATGATCAGCTCCGCTCCGCTTTGCTTGTAGAGAGCGAGATGTGTGTCTACCAATCCCTGGACCATTCTGCGCTTTCGATCCCTGACAGCCGGCATATGGACACGAAAGTTGGCGATGCTGACTCCGAACTCTTCGCTGCGACGAATGTCGTGCGCAATCTGCGCCGTATGAATCACATTCTTGCTAGGAAGACATGCGATGTTCGGGCAGGCTCCGCCGACATACTTGCGTTCCACTGCGGCGACGCGCTGGCCTCGGCCTGCGAAGGTCCAGGCCAGCAGTTTCGCGCCCGCCCCGCTACCAAGGATGAGGAGATCGTAAACTTCGGGCTGTGCTTTAAAGTTCATATGTCCTGGCTCCGTTTTGGGGGGCGTTTAACCTCTCTTCGAAAGCGCCTTATCAACCAGCGTTTCCTGCGCAGCTTGCAGAATTACCTCAACCACGAGATCTGGGGCCGTGAGCATTGGGGAATGGTCCACTTCATAGGACCTGATAGTGGCGCCCATACGATTGGCCATGTAGCGCTGAGTCCCCGGACTAATCATGCGGTCTTCTTCCGCAAGGAGAAACCACGATGGTTTGGTCTTCCATGCGGGCGCGGGGGCTTTCTCTTGAATGCATTTCACTGCGATCGGCCTCTGCACCGCAGATAAGATCGTTGCTTGATCCTGCGGGACCTTGTGTGCCACTGCTCGGCTGAAGCCCTCTTCCGGCATCCAGATAAAACCATGCTCATCGGGTGCGAGGCGCGGAGCATCCGGATGCGGATCTGCGCGATAAAACACGTCCGCGACCGTTTCCCCCTCGTCGGGCGCCAATGCCGCCACGTACACGAGCGACATTACTCGATCGCCATAAGGTGCGGCGATTACAGCACCACCATACGCGTGTCCAGCCAGCACCACGGGTCCATTCGTTCTCTCGATCACGCGCTCAAGAGCGGCTATGTCATCGGTGAGCGAGGTAAGGGGTATCGGGGCACATGTGACCTTCAGCCCCTGTCGCCGCAGAGGGAGAATGACGTTGTGCCAGCAAGATCCGTCAGCCCATGCTCCATGGACCAACACAACGGTACCTGTTGAAAAAAGGGGATTCATCGCAAAACCGCCTTGTCCGGCCGGGAAACTTTCGTCGTCCCCAAGAACTCTTTAATCGCAGCGGCAATTTCCACGGAGTGTGTCTCGGTTGCAAAATGCCCCGTATCCAGGAACTGGACTTGCGCGTTCGGTAGGTCTTTGCGGAATGCCTCGGCTCCGGCGGGAATAAAGAATGGATCGTTCTTACCCCAGATGGCCAGCAAGGGCGGTTTCGACCTCCGAAAATACTCTTGGAACTTGGGATAAAGCTTCACGTTCGATGCGTAATCGAGGAACAGATCAAGCTGGATGTCTTTGTTTCCCGGCCTTTCAAACAAAGCCACGTCCAGCGTGTAAGACTCGGGCGGCACGCTTTCGGGATTCGCCACACCGTGCGTATACTGCCAGCGAGTTCCTTCCAGGTTCAAGATGTTCTGCCGGATCACATCTCTGTTCTGTGCTGTCGGCGCAGACCAATAAGCCTTGATCGGTCCCCACGCATCGCCGAGTCCGTCTTCGTACGCGTTGCCGTTCTGCGAGATGATGGCTGTGATTCGTTCCGGGCGGCCCATTGCCAGACGGAAGCCCGTGGGAGCTCCATAGTCGAATACGTAAATTGCATAACGGGTGAGGCCGAGCGCATCCGTGAAGGCCTGCAGCGTGCCGGCCAGCGCATCGAACGAATAGGTGTAGTTTCGCTTTTCTGGTACTTCCGTAAATCCGAATCCAGGCAGGTCGGGCGCGATCACCCTGTAGGAATCCGCAAGGCGGGGAATGAGGTCGCGGAACATGAAGGATGACGTTGGGAACCCATGAAGCAAGAGCAGCACGGGCGCCGCCGGGTCGCCGGCCGCACGGTAGAAGACCCGGATTCCATCCGCCTCAACTCTGTGTACGGATGTCACAGGCACGGCTGACTGAGAGCTGGCTGTCAATTCTGAAGTGACCTGACTCATAAGAAACTTCTCCTCATTGTTGCTGGTCTGGTTGGTGGTGGACCATTTGCTGGGTTTTTGATTCCTAGTGCGTGATTCCGGACCTTCAAATCGCAAAAAAACGTATTCCTGTGAACCTGCCAACGCGTTGCCGGGTGAAAGAAATTGCGATAGGTCGCACGCACGTGATTGGGGGAAAACCACGACAAGGCCGGTCGCCTCGGTCTACACCCATTGCGAAACCGCTCTAGCGCGACAGGCTTCAAAATCAGCTTCTGCACCCGCCAATTCAGCAGCTCGGCAACGTAGAGCTCATTTTCCGACGGGCAGGCAATTTCGTGGATCCATCCGAATTGCTTGGGCTGCTTGCCAGATTCGCCCAGGTAGCCAAGCACCTTACCGTCGAGGCTCAGCTTGTAAATTCGCCCGGGATAGGCGTCGGAACTATAGAGCACCTGGTTCGGTCCGGGCGTGATGCAGAGCGCCCAGGGGGATCCGGCTTGCATGGTTCCGTTCCCGGAAACGGTCTGCACCGGCTTGGGCCCAATGGCCGGACGAGCGTCCTGGTCAAAGGGCACATCGATGGTGATCTGGCGGAGGAAAGTTCCCTCGCCATCGAAGACCTGAATGCGGCGGTTGCCGCGATCCGCGACGTACACGTTTCCCTTTGCGTCCACGGCGATGCTGTGGGGCACGCTGAATTGGCCCGGCTTGTCGCCCGGCTCGCCCCAGGACTTAAGCCAGTTGCCGTTCTTATCAGCCTTGGCCACCCGCGAGTTGATGTAGCCGTCGCTGATGTAGGTGTTGCCTGCCTTGTCCCACGCCATGTCGGTCACCTGGCGAAACATTCCGTCGATCGGAGGCAAGGGCGGCTTGGGATGCTTGAGCGGTTCGGTGCCCTCGTCCGATGCTTCCTGCTTGCGGCCGAACACCATGACCACGCGGCCCTGGGGATCGAACTTGATGACCATGTCAGAACCCTTGTCCGCGACCCAGATGTTGTCTTCGGCATCGGCCTTGACCGCATGGCCGTAGGACCAGGCATAGAGATTATGGCCGATCTCGCGGACGAACTTGCCATCGGGAGCGAATTCGAGCAGCTGCGAGGCGGCGGCCCCGTAGGCAGGACCGGTCGTGTTGCCGCGCGACAAAACAAAAATGTGTCCCTTGGAATTGACCGCCACGCCGGCCATCTCTCCCAGGTAGAGGTCAGGGGGAAGCTTGAGGAAGTTGGCCACCGAACTATATTCGATCACCGGCACGGACGCTTGCTGCGCGAAGACAGAGAGATTAAGAAGAAGGAACGGTAGCAAAATCAGACGCTTCAAATTGGCCTCCCAGCACGGTCTCACTCTAGTTGAGGAAGGCTTTCCTGTAAACCGCCGGCTTTCCTGGATGGATATCGATTGGGTACGGTTTTTGAAGGCCATGATCCCGTACAGGGTGGGGCTTACACTGGCATCGGATTTCATCCAACCTTGATTTGATCCGCCAAGCAGGCGTACATTTTGCGACAAGCAAGAACGCGAGAACGAAGTTCCCTCGAAACATTCGCTCGGCGCGAGTGAAAACAGCGCTAGAAGGAGAGACCCCATGGATTCGAAAAGAAACCCGGCATCGAAAAAACCGGCCGATTTGACCAAGGCTAGCCGAAGGAGATTTTTAACCACCGGCGCCGCGGCAGCCGCGTTGGGCGCCGTGCGAACCGCAACCGGCCAAACACCGGCTGCCGAAACAAAGTCGCTGAAGGACCAGGTCGCGTATGGCGATCGGTCGCACTACGTGACCTCGCTGCGCGTGGCGGTAGACGGCAGACCTTCGCCGGACGAATTTGGGATGACGTTTCACGTGTTAGCGCCGCTGCAGGATTTCGTGGGCACTATCACACCATCGTCGCTTCACTTCATCGGGACGCATCGCGGGTCGATCGTGCCGGATATCGATCCCCAGCAGCATCGGCTGATGATTCACGGCATGGTCGACCGGCCGCTGGAGTTCAGCATGGATGATCTGAAGCGCTTTCCCTCAGTATCGCGCGTTCATTTCATAGAGTGCCTGGGCAACCATTCCAAGCCGGAAGACAAAACGGTGCAGGAGACTCACGGGCTGACGAGTTGCAGCGAATGGACAGGCGTGCTGCTTTCGGTTTTGCTCAAAGAGTGCGGCGTACAGAAGGACGCCTCGTGGGTAGTGTCGGAAGGCGCGGAAGAGGTAAAGGGCGCCGGCAGTATCCGGCTGGCGAAGGCGATGGACGATTGCATCGTCGCCTACGGGCAAAACGGCGAGCCGATACGCCCGCAGCAAGGTTTTCCGTTGCGCCTGGTGGTTCCGGGATTCGAAGGGATTTACAACACCAAATGGCTGCGGCGGATCAAGGTCGTGGACCGCTACTACATGACCTACAACGATTATGGACATATTTCGAAGGATGAAGAAGTGGCCGCGTTGACGTTCCAGTGGGGGCCGAAATCGGTGATCACGTTTCCGTCAGGAGGGCAGAAGCTCCCCGGTCCTGGAATCTACCAACTGACAGGGTTGGCGTGGTCGGGCGGAGGCGCGGTGCGGCGCGTAGAAGTTTCCGCGGACGGCGGGCACACGTGGAAAGACGCGGAGATCCGCGGGGCGGTCCATCCCAAAGCGCATACGCGATTTGGCATGGACTGGAAGTGGGACGGGGGAGAATGCGTGCTGCAGTCGCGCTGCACCGATGAACTTGGGCAGGTGCAACCTTCGCGCGCGGAATTGGCCGCGTTTTTCAAGGTGCCGCCGGACCATTACAAGACTCACGGCGTCCAAGGCTCGGACAACACGATTCAGCCGTGGCGGGTAGCGGGCGATGGGAGCGTGCACAATGCGATTTAGTGCTCTGCTTCCGGCGCTGATTTTGTGCGCGTGCGGCGCTACGTGGGCCCAATCGCCGACCTATGGCGTCGGAAGGACGCCGACGCCCGAGGAGATTCGCGCCGAGGATATCACCATCAGCCCGGACGGGAAGAATCTTCCACCGGGGAAGGGAACGGCAAAAGAGGGCGCGGCGATTTTCGCCCAGAAATGCGCGATGTGCCACGGAGAGAACGGTTCGGGCGGGCTGGCTCCGATGTTGATCAAGCCCGCAACGCCTGTGAAGAGCTCGACGCCATGCCTTGAGCCATGCATTGGACCGGGAGAGTGTAATGGCGTTGCATGCGCCTTACGCGACGGTCATATGGGACTACATCAATCGCGGCATGCCCTTCATGCTGGAAGGCTCGCTCAAGCCGGACGAGGTGTACTCGCTCACCGCGTTCCTGCTCTACAAGAACGGTGTGATTCAGGAGGATGAAGTCCTCGCCCAAACGACGCTGCCGCAAGTGAAAATGCCGAATCGAGACGGATACGCCATACCCGACTGGAAGCCAGGCATGCCACGGCCGTTTCCGAACGGGCACTGAGCATTTTTGCTAATGGTCTAGACCAGGAAACTGAACCCGACGCGGCCATTCCGTTAAAGAATGGCCGCCTCTCCCCCTGGCGCCTGTCGTCGACACGCCGTTCGTATTGCAATAAGCCGGCGGTAGAATGGCACGATGTCCAGCCGGGCTGGGCCAGTCCCGTAGGGACGGAACAATCTGTAGCCCGGCACGGCAGTGCCGGGAAATGGAACAGTCTCAGTGTAGCGTGGTGAATTGGTGGTTAGTTCGTCTCTCCCCCTGGCGCCTGTCGTCGACACGCCGTCTGTATTGCAATAAGCCGGCGGTAGAAGGGCACGATGTCCAGCCGGGCTGGGCCAGTCCCGTAGGGACGGAACAATCTGTAGCCCGGCACGGCAGTGCCGGAGGGAAATGGAAAAGAGAGAATTCCGAGTCCCGTCAGGGACGGCATAAACGCCGCTCGCGCAATCAATCCCGCAATTCAAATCCATGCCTCTTCAACAACAACTCAAACTCTGTAGCAGAATCTATCTTTTGATGGTGCTCTTTCTGGCTTGCAATGTAGTGCCTCACCGTCGGCACCTGGGACCGGCTGACGCTGCACGCGAAATATCCTTCTTGCCATCCAAATCGTACCCCCGGATGATCGTTCATCCATCGCGAGGAATTTGCCTTCAACACCTGCACGGTCTTTGCAATGCCGAGGGTCGGTCCCATATCGATGAGGGCGTGTGCGTGGTCCTCGATGCCACCGATCGCGACTGCGTGCATGCCGTGGTTTTTTGCGATGCCCGCCATGTATGCCCATAGTTTAGGTTGCAGGTCCTCGGGGATCACCTTCAGGCGGTTTTTCGTGCTGAATACGATGTGGACGTGGTTGCTGACGTACGAACTGGGCATTGTGTCGTCCCTTCGGGACTCATTTACTTAAACCTCATGCTACCCGGCACTCCCGTGCCGGGCTACAGGTTGTTCCGTCCCTTCGGGACTCGCGGGTTGCCAACTGGACTAGGACGAACGGGCGGACATATGGGATGTTCACCCCAATCCGTTAGGTCCAGCAGAGGTATCGTCCCGTCCGGTCCCCGGGTTCTCGTCCGAAAGCCCAGGCGAGCCGGTATAGTGGAGCGGAGTTGTCAGCGAGACTTCGGCTCCTAACCCTAAGGAGGCGTCCGCCATGGGGATTGAACAGTCCGGCAATCAGGCCGAAGATTCTGCACCTACGCTGGGCGTTGCACCCACCTCAGACCTGAACGGGTCGTCCACAGGCGAAATCATTGGCCCCTATCACCTGCTGCAGCTGATTGGTGAAGGCGGTATGGGCCAGGTCTGGCTGGCGGAGCAGAAGCAGCCGGTGCGGCGCCGTGTGGCCGTCAAGCTGATCAAGGTTGGCATGGACACGCGGGAGGTGGTGGCGCGGTTTGAGTCCGAGCGCCAGGCGCTGGCGCTCATGGACCACCCCGCCATCGCCAAGGTCTTTGACGCCGGATCCACTCCCGAGGGCCGCCCGTACTTCGTGATGGAGTACGTGTCCGGCCAACCCATTACCGACTACTGCGACCAACACAAACTGACCCTGCGGCAGCGCCTGGAATTGTTCATCCTGGTGTGCGAGGGGGTGCAGCATGCGCACCAGAAGGCGATCATTCATCGCGATCTCAAGCCTTCAAACATCCTGGTTACGGAAGTGGATGGCAAGCCGGTGCCGCGCATTATCGACTTCGGTGTGGCCAAGGCCACCTCGCAGCAACTGAACGTCGCAACCATGTTCACACGTGCCGGCTCGGTGGTCGGGACGCCGAGCTACATGAGCCCGGAACAGGCCCGCTCTGGCGGCGAAGACATCGATACGCGCAGCGACGTGTATTCGCTGGGAGTAGTGCTCTACGAGCTTTTGGTAGGCGCATTGCCGCTGGACTTCAAAAAACTGGACTACGATGAAGTGCTGCGCCGGCTGCGCGAGCAGGATTCTCCACGACCCAGCAGCCGGTTGCGCACGCTCGGCGGCGATTCCGCCGTGACCGCACAGAATCGGGGCGCGGACCTTCCCGCGCTTACTCGCCAATTGCGGGGCGATGCAGATGCGATTGCGCTCAAGGCGCTCGAAAAAGACCGCATGCGGCGCTATGCCTCACCCTCGGAACTAGCTGCCGACATAGGACATTATTTACGCAATGAGCCGGTTGGGGCGCACACGCCCAGTGTTGTCTACCGCGCGCGCAAGTACATTCGCCGTCACGCCCTGGGTGTCGGGCTGGCAGCAGCCGCTGTGCTGCTGCTGGTGGGCTTCGCCATCGCGCAGGCAATTGAACTGCGCAACATCAGGCGCGAACGCGATCGCGCGGACCGCATCACCGACTTCATGACCAATATGTTCAAGGTTTCCGACCCCAGCCAGGCACGGGGCAATGACATCCGGGTCCGAGAGGTCCTGGATAAAGCTTCCACGCAAATTGTGACCGGCCTCGCCAACGAGCCGGAAGACCAGGCACGGCTGATGCAGACCATGGGTGACGTTTACAAGAACCTTGGGCTCTTTCCCCAGGCGGAGTCACTCACCCGGCGCGCCCTCGCGATTCGAACTCAGATACTCGGCGAAGACAACCAGGACACCTTAAAATCCATGCACAGCCTCGTCGGCATCCTTGAGGAAGAAAGTCACTACCCTGAAGCAGAGAAGCTGGCGCGCAAGGTGGTGGATATGCGCAAGCGCAGTCTTGGTCCGGAAGATCGCAGCACCATTCAGACGATGCAGCAGTTGGCCACCATTCTCGCCGATGAAGGCCGCTATAACGACGCGGAGGAGCAGAATCGCAACGTGCTCGCAATCGCCCGTCGCAAGTTCGGGCCAAAGGATACGGCGACCATCGATGCCGCAAACAACCTGGCCATCGATCTTGCATACCAGGGCAAATTCCCTGAAGCGGAAGCCCAGTTTCGGCAAGTTCTTCAGATGGACCGGGACAGCCTCGGTCCGGACGATCCGAAGACGCTGGGGGCGGAAGGAAATCTTGGCGCGATTCTCCTGCAGGAGGAGAACTATGGCGAGGCGGAAAAAATCCTTCGTGAGCTTCTGGAGCGTCATCGCCGGGTGTTTGGACCAGACCATCCCAGGACCCTGCTCATCATGGGAAATCTCGGCCTCGTGCTGGCCGATCTCGAACGGTACGACGAGTCAGAGAGACTGTTTCGCGACACACTCGAAATCAAGAGAAAGAAGCTGGGTGCGGAGCATCGTTCCACCCTGGTGACCGCCGGCAACCTGGCGGATGTTCTCAACCATGAGGGCAAATATTCCGAAGCGGAATCGCTGATTCGACAGACTCTTGATATAGAGCGGCGGACCTTGGGCAATGAACATTCCGACACCCTGAACAGCATGGATGTTTTAGGTCAGGTATTGATTGCGGAGGGCCACTATCCGGAAGCGGAAAGGCTCCTTCACGAGGGGTACGACACGAGGGTTCGCGTTCTCGGACGGGATCATCATGATACTGCCCAATCGGCCTACGATCTGGGAACTCTTTATGCCGCGGAAGGGAAAAAAGAGGAGGCGATCGCGATGCTCACCAGCGCCGTTGACCACGGGCTGCTACCCAAGAAGGATCTCGATATGGCCTCGGATCCCCTGCTCCGATCACTCAAGAGGGATCCTGCATTCGATGCGTTGGTGGCGGACGCACGCCGGCATGCTGGATCCGCTCACAATTAAAATAACTGTGGTTGGACTTTCCGTGAACTGAGGTCTTGAGAAGCCTGATCGTGCCGAATCAGAGATCGCGATAGCGGATCGCAGCTAATCCCTGAATGACTGCGAAGATCATCGCCGTCGAAACCCCAAACAGGAGCGCTCCGTTTGCCGCCTCGATCGGTCCCAGCATCCGCCATTCGGGGCTCATCACGATGTCTCCATAGCCGAGCGTCGAGTAATTCACGGCGGAATGGTAAAGCGCCGTTCCAAAGTACCGAAACTCTCCGCACATCATGAAAAGGATCGCCCACAAGTTGATCTCGACCACGTGCGCAAGGAAAGCAAACCCATTGGCCCGGAAAAGGATCGAGAAATCCATGATGATGCCTGAGCCGGCGCGCCCGGATAACTTCTCACGACGAAATAACTGTACGGTCGCCATCACCGCCAGCGCGTGAATGGCAAGCGTCAACGCGACCAATATCGCGCCGATCGCCAGCGGAACCAGGACCGGGATGCGAAGACTTTCGTTCAAGGTGGGACCGAGGCCGTACTATCCTGCCGCGCGACAGCCTACATCCGGTAAGCTCAAGTGTCCACCTAAATTTTGCAGCGGGCGAGCCGGAGTTGGGAGCCGACTCGACACCATAGTCAGATCGATTCGCTGGCGCGGACGAAGAGCACGCCACAAGCTCGATGAGGCTGGCTTCAGGGTGTCTTGATCGCTCTCTGTCACGTTGAGTGTGCCCCGCACTTCTGATTTTGCGCCCGCCGCGAGTCAAACCAGTGGCTTGCGGACCCAGACGCTGGTCAAGGCCGCGCTTCAAGGCGGCCTGGCGGAGTCCCAGTTGGAACTGACATGGTGGGATCGCCGGCGTGCGCTGGCGCGAGTCAGGACAGCAATAATGGACCTAACCAATCCTCGAATACGGCGAGAGAATTCACGCCAATTCGCTGACGGCCCATTCGATGGGTCCTTACTCGCTCTCATTGGGCGGCGACACAAATTGGAACTTGTCCGATGTGAAGACCACATCCCGAACTTGACCGTGTGCGCCCAGTGGGCCGAGCGGCTTGCCATTCAATCGCACTTCCAGGCCGGCCGCGTTGCCAACCCGTAACTTGGCGAATTCTTTGCCTTCGATGGTCTTTGTCTGATTGGCCTCGAGAAGGCCCGAGAAGACTGGCGTGCCATCCGAAGAAACCGAAAGCCAGGTCTCTTCCGTAGCAGTCAAAGCAAGCTCGACTCTGGAACCAGCCGGAGCCGCAGGCTCGTCCTGCCTCGCCGCAGCAGCAACCGGCGCAGCCGCGGCAGGCCCGGCTGCAACCTGGGAAACAGAGGCGAGTGAAACCCGCCCGGTGGCGGGGCTTGGCGCTCTCCGCCGCGTGGTGTTTTCCAAAACCGGAGCGCGGCTCTCGTTTTTGTCCGTGGCAACCGCGCGGCTCTCGTGCCACCAACCATCGATTCGAGCGCAAACCACTAGTATGAGGACGAGAGCGGCATATGAAAAATATGTCCTCGCAGTCCAGGACCGAGACGACAGCTTCACAGCTCTTTGCTGGGCTGCCGTGGGCAACGGC
Source organism: uncultured Acidobacteriaceae bacterium (assembly GCA_963757515.1). Taxonomy (GTDB): domain Bacteria; phylum Acidobacteriota; class Terriglobia; order Terriglobales; family Acidobacteriaceae; genus PALSA-350. The sequence continues at coordinate 130,934 of CAVWRV010000024.1, forward strand.
AGAGGAGGATCCGCGCTCAACACGCGATCGATCTCAGCGTCGATCGCTCTCGTGTCCACCCCTAAGAATGTGGCGTACTGATGAACGAAACTCTTGTAAAAGAACCCGCCCGGCAGACTCTTGCGATCGCCGGCCTCGATGGCCTGCAGGTACTTTGCCTTGATTTTTGTGCGTGCGGCGACTGTAGCTAAATCAATCCCCTGATCGAGACGCGCACGTTGTAACACCTCACAAACCGTAAACATAGCAAGTCCATTCGGCTGAGACTGTCTCCTACTGACTTTGGTCCGCTCGGGAGAGAAACAGATATTTCGACCAATCCGGCCCTCTTCCTTGCGCTCGCGTTCGCAAGTTGCAACCCCCGGAGCGGCAGGCTGTTACCACCTTAGATGAGCTTTCAGCCAACATGGTCGTATTTTTGTTGCCGGTGCATTTAAGCTGCGAAAACTCAACGATTTCGCGCCGGCGTGGGAGGGGGGTTAAGGCACTGACAGCACAGCCGTTGCCTGCCCTGGCCCACGTATCTACCGACCCGGCGTTCAAACGCTCCTTTCACTCCACTAAAGGCCGTATACATTAGCGCCAACCACCTTGTCCCTCTCATTTTTCGCTTGCAATTCGGCGGCGGACCATACATTCCGGGTTGCCCGCATTCCGTTACCTTATCGGTCTTTAATCGGGTAAATTCAAACCATGCACCTGTCACTTCGGATCGCCCTCGGCGCGATGGCTGTTACGGCTCTCCTAGCTGGCTCTGCTGAGGCCCGCATCACGCGCATTGAGATTGCGAAGACTGAATCCGCATTCGGTGGCATGAGCTTCGGTACAGTCGGCCCTTATGAGCGGCTGACCGGCAAGGCTTTTGGCGAAGTCGATCCGAAGGCGCCAGGGAACGCGATCATCCAAGACATCAAGTTAGCTCCGAAGAATGCCCGTGGCATGGTCGAATACGTCACAGACATCGACATCTTGCGGCCCGTCAATGAGTCCAAATCGAATGGCATCCTGTTTTTCAATATCGTCAATCGAGGCAATAAAGGCGGGCTGTCTCTGTTTAACGCTAACGTCCCGGGCGGCGCTGCCGACAACAATAATCTGGTGAATCCCGGCGACGGCTTTCTGGAGCGCAAGGGCTACACGATAATCTGGTTCGGTTGGCAAGCGGATGTTCTGCCCGGCGTCGGCCGGATGACCATGTCCGTTCCTGTGGCGCACAATTCCGACGGATCGGCGATCACTGGAATCGTGAGGAGCGAACTGCTTTCACGGATTCCAACCAACACGCTGACGCTGTCAAGTGGCTGGTTCAGTGCGAACTCCACCGCTTATCCCACGGTGAGCACCGACAACCGCACGCCACTTGCAGACGGATTTCTTCCCACCCTGACGGTTCGCCGCCGACAACAGGACCCGCGTATATCCATTCCGAACACGGAGTGGTCGTTTGGGACCTGCGGACAGAATGGTGCGCCGCAGATACCAAGCGCCACCCAGATCTGCTATCCGGCAGGATTCAAGCCCAGCCAACTCTATGAACTAACGTATCGCGCCAAAGATCCTCTGATCCTGGGCTTAGGCTTTGCAGTAACGAGAGACCTGGGTACTTTCTTCAGGTCAGTAGCAAAAGACGACGCCGGTACCGCGAACCCGGTTCTAATCCCCAATGCGCGCACGATGGTCATGGGACAGTCGCAAAGCGGGAGATACATCCGCACATTCATTAACCTGGGATTCAATCGGGGCGAGGACGGCAAGATCGTTTTCGATGGCGCGTTTCCCGAAATCGGGGGTGGACTTCTACCGCTCAACGTCCGTTGGGGCCAGCCAGGCCGCGCCGCAGGAACGGCGGAAGTAGATAATCAGACCCCCGGCGCAGAGTTTCCCTTCACTTACGGCCCGGAGACCGATCCTCTGACGGGACGCACGGGCGGCATTCTCGATCGCTGCAACGCCACGCACACCTGCCCGAAGATCATTCACGCGGCGACCTCGCTGGAGATGTGGGAACTTCGCCAGTCGCTTGGCTTCACCGACCCGCTTGGCATGAAGGATCTGCCGGATGCGCCGAATGTTCGTAGCTATTTGATGGTTTCCACTCAACACGGGGCTGCTGCGCTCCCGCTTCCGACACAGGCACCCTTCGGCGTCTGCCAGCAACAACCAAACCCTAATCCGCACACGTGGACGGTGAGGGCGCTTCTTGAAGCGTTGACTGCATGGATTACGATCGGCACCGAACCGCCGCCGAGTGCCCGGCCGACCATCGCCGCCGGTAACCTTGTTGCTGCGGACCAAGTGCATTTTCCGGTTATCCCCGCCAATAACTATGGTGGCGTGAGTCGTCCCGCAGTAAAGTTCTTGGCGCTCAACAATACGCTTCATGTGCTCGATTTCGGCAAGGACTACAAACCCTGGGACGCCAGCGGAATCCTTAATGGAGATCTGCCGAAGGTCGGAACGGCACGCTACGGCACACTTGTTCCTCAAGTGGATGAAGATGGCAATGACCTCGGCGGAATTCGGAATGTGTTCATCCAGGTTCCAATCGGTACGTATACGGGATGGAATCTCTTCAACGCCCAATCTTACGAAGATGGTTTCTGCACACTGACGGGGAGTTTCATTCCTTTCGCGCCCACAATGCAGGAACGGCTGGCAACCGGAGACCCGCGAAGGTCTCTCGAAGAACGCTACCCGGACAAGGACGCGTATGTCGCCGCATTCAAGAAAGCCGCCGAAAGTCTTGTGAAGCAGCGCTTCCTACTGCCTGATGACGCCGCCACGCTAATCAAGCAGGCGGAGGACAGCGGCATCCGGCAGGGTCCTTAGCGGCATAATCAGATGGCTGATGCCGGATAAATTACAGGCATTGAAGGGACAGACGGGGTAACCCCTATCAGTACCGACGGGGGTTACTCCGGAGTGTGTCGGAGATAGATAGGCGATCAGCGAAAAAACCTGTATGGGCGCGCGCAGGAATTTCGTATGATTCACTTATGAGCAAGCGGTTTCGAGTTTGTAGCCTTGATCAAGAGTTTTTGTTGCCTCCTTCGCTACAAGACTGGCTGCCGGAAGACCACTTGGCGCGATTCATAGCGGATGTAGTCAATGAACTCGATTTGTCTGCCATCTATGCTGAGTACGAACGGAAGGACGGCCGAGGGCTGTCGGCGTATCACCCGCTGCTGATGACCCGGTTATTGCTCTACGGATACTGCATCGGAATAACTAGCTCCCGGAAGATCGAGAAGGCGACCTACGATAACTTAGCATTTCGCTATCTGTCTGCCGACCAGCATCCTGACCACGATACCCTGGCTGCGTTTCGTCAGGAGCATCTGGAGGCACTGGCGGGCTTGTTCGTACAGGCCTTGAGGTTATGTCAGAAAGCTGGATTGGTGAAGTTGGGCAACGTAGCCATCGATGGCACCAAGATGAAGGCCAACGCCAGCACCCACCGATCAGTGGATTACCAAAAGATCAGCGAACGCGAGCAACATTGGCGATCCGAAGTGGAACGATTACTGAACCAAGCGCAGCAAACAGATCAACAAGAAGACCAACGTTTTGGCGTCGGCCAACCAGCCGATCCGTTGCCCGACGACTTAGCGAGTGCGCAAAAGCGCTTGCAGCGGCTCCAGCAGGCCAAGACAGAACTAGAGCAAGAAGCAAGAGAGCAGTTGCAAGCTATTGGCGCCCTTCCCCTGCGTAAACGCGGTCGCCCCAGCAAAGGGGAGCAAACCAGCCAACCGCCAAAGGATCGGAAGCAGCGCGAGAAGGAGAAAAAGCAGCGCCTACGAGCTAGAAAGAACGCCGCTGCACCGGGCCGTCAGTATAACTTCGTCGATCCCGACTCGCGGGTGATGAGAGACAACGGGCAGAAATGCTTTGTGCAGGCTTACAATGTCCAGATCGCAGTGGACGCACACGCTCAAGTCATCGTGGCCGCCGAGTTAACCCAACAAACCATCGATCGGCAGCAGCTGCTGCCGCTTGTAAAAAGTGTATGCAGCACCGCCCAGGCCACTCCAGAGACCATCACCGCAGATGCGGGCTATTGGGACACGACCAGCCTGCTGGATCCGTCGTTGAAGGGAATTGAAGTCCTGGTTTCACCTGACTCCAATCCACAACCACCTGGCGCGCCGCTGCCTCCCAGTGCACCTCGCAACGAAGAAGCAATCCGCATGAGAGAGGCCCTGGCCAGCCAAGAAGGAAAGGCTCGCTACGCTCTTCGAAAATCCACGGTCGAACCAGTCTTTGGACAGATCAAAGAAGCTCGCGGCATCCGTAGATTTCGCCTACGAGGCCTGTCCAAGGTGACCTCGGAATGGAAACTCATCTGCGCCACGCACAATCTCTTAAAACTATTCCGCCTCCGTGCTGCCATCGCCTGTGCATAAGCGATTCACGGCAATGTTCTGCCTCTGCATGCCTTTTGCCGCTTTTCCGTCTCCGAATGGCAAGAACAAGACCCCTGGCTCAGGTTCCAAGGTAATAAGGCGGCACCGCAGTATTTATCTCTCTTTCCTGTTTTTTAGACCGATTGTCAGGACTTCTCTCCGACACACTCTCCGTCTGTGTCCCCGTTTCCCGTCTGATCAAGTAGTAATTGACGGATGGGCGGTAATCCATTCCCTATTCAAACACCGCCCCACGGTACAATCGTGAAACGCGATATGCCTTTAGCTCCTGGAGATCGTCTGGGGCCCTTACGAAATGCTCTCGCCCCTCGGTGCCGGTGGCATGGGTGAAGTGTGGAAGGCACGCGACACACGTCTTGGTCGCATCGTCGCCATAAAGCAGCTGAAGGGCCAGCACACCGCCCGATTCGAGCAGGAAGCGCGTGCAATCGCGGCGTTGAATCATCCGCACATTTGCCAGATCTACGACGTCGGGCCGGATTACCTGGTGCTGGAGTACATCGAAGGCAGGCCGCTCACAGGACCTTTGCCGCTGGCCGACACGTTGCGCGTTGCTGGACAGATCACGGACGCTCTCGAGTTGGCGCATCGCCGAGGACTCATCCATCGCGACTTAAAGCCGGCCAATATTCTGCTGACGGAGAAGGGGTCCGCCAAGCTCCTCGATTTTGGCTTGGCGAAACTGGTCGCCCCTGAGAATGACGATGTCACGCAAACGAGGGAGGGAACCGTTCTCGGGAGCGCAGCTTACATGTCACCCGAGCAAGCCGAAGGAAAGCCGATTGACGAACGATCGGACATATTCAGTTTCGGCGCGGTCCTGTACGAGTTGATTTCCGGGATTCGCGCGTTCCCGGGCGGTTCGGTGGCGCAGGTGCTGAGCGGGGTGATGCGCGACGATCCTCCTGCACTTCAAACCCCGCCCGGTCTTCAGCAGATTGTCAGGAAGTGCCTCGCGAAACGGCCGGTCGAGCGGTTTCAGACCGTGACCGACCTGAAGATGGCATTGGAAAAAGTCGGCTCATCTACGGCGATTGAGGCAGCCATCCATCGCCGTGCTGCCTTTCGCCAACATGAGCGGCGACAAGGAGCAGGAGTACTTTAGCGACGGATTGGCAGAGGAGATCATCAACGCGCTGGCACAGATTCCGGGGCTCAAGGTGACAGCTCGGACTTCGGCGTTCTCCTTCAAAGGCAAGGACGCGAAGGTTGCCCAGATCGCCAATGAGTTGGGAGTCGAACACATCCTCGAAGGGAGCGTCCGCAAAGGCGCAAATCGCATCCGGATTACAGCGCAGTTGATCGGTGCGGCTGACGGATTCCACCTGTGGTCGGAGCGTTACGACCGCGAACTTACCGATGTATTCGCACTGCAGGACGAAATCTCCGCTTCGATCACCGCAATCCTGAAGAACAAACTGATGGTTGCGCCTGAAGGCGGGAGGAGCTATGTCCCGAACATCGCTGCTTATGACGCTTACCTGAAGGCAGTTCATCATCAATGGAAGCTCACGAGCTCCGAATCGCTCGAAAAGAGGTGCGAGTGGTATGAACTGGCTGCGAAGCTCGATCCCGGATTCGCTCTGCCGCATGCGGGCCTCGCCATGTATTACCACATCGCTTCCTCCTTCTCAATCGATCCGAGGCAGGGCGTCGTTCTCGGACGCCAGGCAGCACAGAAGGCCCTGGAACTGGATCCGTCGTTACCCGAAGCGCATGCATGGTTGGGCATTTTCGCCGTCTGGGCTGATTTTGACTGGAAAGAAGCCCAACGACGGTTTGATATCGCTTTTTCGCGACAGCCAGTGTCGCCATCCCTGCGGCATTGGTACGGGTATTTCTACCTCCGTAAGGTAGGAAGAGCCCTGGAGGCGGTCGATCAGCACCGGCGAGCGCTGGAAGAGGATCCCCTCAATCTGATCATGAGAGTTGGCCTCGCGGTTTCGCTGACCGCGGCGGGCAAAGATGATGAAGCTTTGGTGGAGGCGCGAAGAATCCTGGAATTGGATCCAGACTTTGTGCCCGCCTATACTTTGCAGGCCTTGAACGTTACCAAAGCGCCGCTGCCCGAGGCATTGGCCTTTGCAGAAAAAGGGTTGAGCCTCGCGCGCTGGAATCCGATTATGACTGGTCTGCTGGCGGGTCTGCTGGTGAAAAGCGGGGAAAGGGAGAGGGCGGCGGAGCTTATCGGAGGACTGGGAGACGGGCGAGGGAATGCAACGCCGGTTGCGTTCGCCATATACCACCTTCTCTGTGGAGAGGTCGATAAGGCTGCGGAGTGGACGGAAAGGGCGGTGGAGCAAAGGAATGCGATGGTGGCTATGTTGCTGTTGACGCCTCCGTGGAAGCCTCTGTTACACTCCTCCGCCCGATGGCCGAAGCTGGCAAAGATGATGAATTTACTTGAGGCGGGCTCATCGTGATGTCGGCCCAGACGAACGGCGTTGAGATGGGACGGAGATGCTGCTTGTGCCCATCCCGAGCGCATGCAAAACAATCTCACAAATAGTTATAGGAACTGTTAATGTCCGGTTTGTCGCCGATCCGGAAATTACTACTCAGTACAGAGTGCGAGGATGAAACGCTGTCTGACCACCAGCACCCCACGATTAGTAATCGGGAAACGCGCTTCTCGCCAGTTGGAACGAGTCGGCTATTCGGACAGATGGCTTCCTGTTATTCCCGAAAAACGGGATTTTGAGTAAATTCAGTTTCCCGGCTCGGGTGAGCTGGGGAATTTACCGAAAACCAGACTTTGCAGGCACTGCGGACGGAGATCACTTCCGAGTAGACCGTCATCCACCGGCACTGCTCGGAGCGCAGCAAATCTTACTTTCGAATCGTGGGGAAGTTTAATCGAGACAACTTCGCGTGCTCCAGCTCGCACTCTAGCTCGGGTGCCGCAGCGCGTCGATTTTCTGCCAGCCTTCAGGACTCACGGAATCGGGATGCGGTACAGATTCCGCTGGATCGTGCTGCGATAAAAGGCATAGACGCCAGCAGACGGGCCGGGCACTGCCCCTTCGATTCGGTGTGCTCCAGGCAGGCGGGTTATTTCCTCTTCGGAATGAAATCCTCCGGCGGGGATTCGTGGGAACACGTGGCCTGGAGCCAGTGGAATGAGATAAGCTCCGGTGTATCCAACAATCAACATAGATCGGCCGTCCAGCGACCAGCCCAGGAAACGCATGCCGCCGCCGATTTGGATGGGAGGGCCCCCGCCCAAGGGAAAGGCCTGAAATAAGGGTGGTCCGTTGCCGGGAACCGGAGCCCAGCCCACGATCCAGCGGCCATCTGGTGAGACGGAGTGCAGAATAAGTACCGGCTCGGCGCGCACCTTCTTCAGTCCGGTGCCGTCGGGGTGAACACGGTAAACGAACGTGGACGTACCTTCCAGGTGGCGAAAGAAGATATCGCCGCCTGGCCCGAATAGGGGAGACCCGCCCTCCACATTCGGGATCTGCACGGGCGACGAGCTCCGGTCAAGCCGCGCCACCCAGAGCCGCGGTTTCCCTTCGGCGTCCGTGGTCCACAACACAACATGCTGACCATCAGCGGAGATATCGTAGTCGAGGACGGGCAGGCCGCTTACCAGGGGCTCGGAACGGCCCGACGATTCGGGACAGACGAAATAACCCCCGAAACTCCGGGCACGCTTGATGATATGGGGTAGTTTCGTCTGTCCTGAATCCCCTGTCCTGAATCCCCTTGTCCTGAATCCCCTGTGCTGAATCCCCTTTCCTGAATCCCCCAAGAAGGATCTCGATATGGCCTCGGATCCCCTGCTCAGATCACTCAAGAGGGACCCTGCATTCGATGCGTTGATGGCGGACGCACGCCGGCATGCTGGATCCGCTCACAATTAGGCATACTGTCCGTGATCTCTCTCGCTATCTCTCCTGCCAGGATTTCAGATGAAAAAACAGACGGGGATAGGCATCATGTCTCCTTATCACCCCGTCAGTTAGCGAGGTGTAAACTTGGTGCGTAGCCGGAGGGCTGCTATGCCTCTTCGCAAATTCCTCGCAGTCACTGCAATCATCCTTTGCTCTGCTCTTGCTTCCGCCAAGAAAAAGGCAGTTCTTCCGGCGGATGTTCTCCATGCCAGGACGGTCCTCGTGATCGTCGATCCAACCGCCGGCGTAGACGTCAGGGACCCGAACGCCAATCGTGCCGCCCGCGCAGATGTGGAGAAAGCCCTGGATCAATGGGGACGGTTTACGCTCGTGCAGGAAGGATTGACTGCAGACCTCGTAATAACGGTACGCAAGGGCAACGGTAAATTGATACAACCCACGATCGGCGGTACTCCGATCAATGGAACTCCTCCAGTGAGTGGGGGCACGACCAGCACCCCGACCCAAACTACGACTCGTGGGGGTGTTCGTTGGGGCACGGGAAACCCTAACGATCCCTCGAACGCCGGAACTCAGCCTTCCACTCCCGAGCCGCAAATCGAGGCTGGCTCTCCGCAGGATATGTTCGTCGTTTATCGCGGAAGCATGGATCCGAACTGGTCTCCACTCGATGCCCCGCCGGTGTGGCGGTATTCAGGCAAAGATGCGCTCGCATCGCCTTCGGTTCCAGCGGTCGAGGTCTTCCGCAAGCTGATCGCGGAGTCGGAGAAGCAACTGGCCTCCCATCCGTAGCCAGCGATCCCCGCGAAACGGTGGTTGAGTGGCGTGCCGAGGGGAGTTTCGGATAGATAAAGGGACTGCAGCAATTTCCGGGGATAGGTATTGGAGTGAACCCTATATCCCCCTCAACTAGAAGACTTCGATCGTCGCAGTATGACCGGGGGCCGCGGCGATCTTCTGGTCCCGCGTGATCAAAGGAGCCTTAAGTTCTTCGGCAAGCGCCACGTAGGCTGCATCGTAAGCACTCAGATTCTGTCTTAGCTGCCAGATCCGATGCGGAGCACGACAGGGGCATACCGTGTGACACGAACCGCGATCAGATCTTCCATTGCCTCCTCGGCCCGCTTGCGTGCCAATGTCCCCTCGCGCACCAGACGCCGCAGGACCTGAGCAAACTCCACATCAAGCAAATGAACGGTGTGCAGGGTATCCTTGCGCGCGTAGATACGCTGTTCTATGCGCTGTCCGGCTGGGGTTTGAAGCAGCCAGTCGACGACCGCGGAGGCATCGAGCACGATCATCGCGCAGTACGTTCCTCGCGCAACAGTCCGCCCGTGTCCAGAGCGACCGGAAGCGGTTTGCGCTTGTGCAGACGCTCACGAAACTCGGCCAGCGTCGGACGCTCCGCGATCTCTCGGAACTCACCGAGCAAATAGTCGGAGAGCGACATGCCCGCCATCGCGGCCCTGGCTTTCAGGCTGCGATGAAGAGCATCCGGGACATTCCGAACCTGGATCATTTTTGCCATGCTATGAACATAGTTGCATGTGATGCACATGTCAATGCGCAGACCGGTCCAATACGCTTGACGTATCGCGTATTACGCGCGGACACTACACAATGATCGTTGGTTATCGAAACAAACAGACTGCCCAATTCGCAGTGGGAAGAAAGGTCAAAGCGTTCACCGGATTTGAGCGGGCAGCCCGTCTCAAACTCGATCGCCTGGATGCAGCGATTGCGCTCGCCGACCTCGCCGCTCTGCCGGGCAATCGCTTTGAGGCGCTCAAGGGCGAACGAAAAGGACAGTACAGCATCCGCATCAACGATCAATGGCGGATTTGTTTCACATGGGCCAAGGGAAAACCAGGCCCCTCGGATGTCGAGATAGTTGATTACCACTAGGGAGAGAAACATGGCTTTGCTTGCAATACACCCTGGCGAACACCTGCAACAGGAGCTTGAGGCTTTATCCATGAGCGCCGCCGCGTTTGCGCGGAAAATCGATGTGCCCGCCAATCGCATCACGCAAATCCTGAAAGGTGACCGCGATATCACTGCCGACACTGCGATACGGCTCGGGCACTTCTTTGGCACATCGGCGCAGTTCTGGATGAACCTGCAATCGATCTACGATTTGCGACTGGCGCAGGATCGCAATGGCCTCGCCATAAAAGCGCTGCCAACCCTAAGACAAGATCGCAAATACGCATAACCCCGTCGGGCGAACGGTCGGGAGCGCTTTCTCCGTGAAGAGCCGCAGTTCTTGCTCTTCAAGTCGGCTTCCAAGAACTGAACCTGCCAGCATTGGCGGAAGATGAAGAACCTATAGACCCGATGGCTCGGAGGATCTGATAGGACGGCCGCGGGGGACAGGCTGCGGGGTCGAAGGGACAGGACGGAGTAATCACCATCTGAACGGCTCACGTGTCGCGCGACGGGATAGGGGTTACTCCGTCCGCCGTCCCTTCAATGTCCCAACCCTTGAATCCATTTGTACCGCGTCCTTCGTATTGCATGAATGGGCCTGCTCTGATAGGGCTCTTTAGCAGCGAGTGCTCATGTGATTGAGCCATCGGGAGATCTTTGCTGAATTTCAATCAAAGCTCGTGTGTGGGGGAGGTAGAATGGGAGCAATCTTCAAGGTGCTCCCCGAGCCGGAATCTCTTAGGGACGGATAGAATTTCCCAAATCCGGAACAGGTCGAATGGGTCTGTTTTGCCCGTGGGGCCTGTTCAGAAAGTGGTGGTGGAGACCTCATCAGCATTTGAGCGGTCCAATAGCGACCCCGCATTTGGGGAACTGGTCACGAGGCTGGCTGCTGGGGATGAGTCCGCCCTCGCGCAGCTCTACGACTGTACGAACCGAATCGTCTACGGCCTCGCTCTGCGGATTTTGCAAGATCCGTCATACGCGGAGGACATAGCCATGGAGGTGTACCTCCAGGTCTGGCGCACCGCGTCTAGTTATGATCCCCAGCGCGGCACAGTGACGTCTTGGCTTGTCACGCTGGTGCGCAGCCGGGCGCTCGATTGTTTGCGTAGACGTAAGGCACGTCGAGCCGACCTCGAAGAGAATGTGGACGACGTGGCTGATCTTCGCGATACTCGGCCCACTCCGGAACTGGCTAGCCTGGAAGCCGGACGGTCGCGCGTAGTGCAGAAAGCCATGGCGGATCTTAGCCCCGATCAGCGGGAGGCTATTGAATTGGCGTATTTCTCAGGGCTCAGCCACTCTGAGATGGCTGAGCGAACCGGGTTGCCATTGGGTACCGTGAAGACGCGTATCCGTCTCGGAATGTTACACTTGCGGAAACTTCTTGGACCTTATGCGGAGGCTCTGTGATCAACAAAAAGCAAACTTCGAGCGCCGACCTGCATGAGCTTGCGGTTTTGCATGCTCTGGGGTCTCTAGAAGGTCGCGATAAAGTCGCATTTGAAGATCATTTGCGCCGGGGCTGCGATGCCTGTGCCAGTGATGTGCGTTCTTTTGCAGAGATTGCTAGCCTTATCGGAGAATCAGTCCCGGCCGTTGCTCCTCAGCGATTACGTCAGCGACTACTGTCAAGGATTGGCGACAGTCCCCGAGTCCCCGGAATCGTCTTGCAGCACAGTGGACTCCTGATTGCCCGTTCGGAAGAACTCGCGTGGAAGCCCGTTGCCTCTGGCGTTTTCTTGAAGCCTCTTTTTGAAGACAAAGCCCGCAAGTATGATACTTCCCTGGTCCGCATGGATGCTGGCGCTCACATTCCAAGCCACCACCACGCCGCTATCGAGGAGCTCTTCCTTCTCTCCGGCGACCTTCACGTGGAAGGCCAGGTAATGCGCGCCGGCGACTATTGCCGGGCGGATTCCGGTACGATCCACGGGGAGACCTTCACCGATGACGGGTGTTTGTTCTTATTGATGACTTCACCGGAGAATCAGGTCATCGAGAATCGTGTCGTCTGACAGATCGCTTGAGAATTCCAGTGTTCCTGGGTTTCCGTCCAATCCAGATGCGAAGAAGCGAATCCGGGTTGCCATGGCGGGCAACCGGGTAAAGGTTACCGTCCGGGCTTGCTTTACCGCCAAAAGTACACGAGGAAACAGACCTTGTGGTACCGGTTCTGCTGTGTGACGTATCGAAACAACAGGTTACGCGGTTGATGCAGAGGGGCCACCTACATGCACTGTTTAGGTCGAGTGAGCATGCTGCTCCTCTTTCAGGTTCCCTGAACTAAGTCAGTCCGTCTGAAGTTCTCCCTATCTTAGCGAATGACAACCTTAGGAGGTTGACATATGTTTGCTCGTAACGTTTCGTTTCATCTGAAATCTAATATGCTTGCTGATTACACCCGAGCCTTTGACAAGGACATTCTTCCGCTGCTTCGCAAGCAGAACGGCTTTAAGGACGAAATTACATTCTCTGGTCCCGGCGGAGTCGATGTGAATGCCATTAGTCTGTGGGACAACAAAGCCAGCGCAGACACTTACAACACCAATTCTTACCCCGAGGTGTTGAAGACGATGGCAAGATTTATCGAAGGAACGCCCACGGTTCACACTTCTGAGGTTGTCAACTCGACCTTCCATAAGATCCCCGTTCACGCAATAGCGTAGGACTGTGAGCTCTTTGACACGAGAAGGCGGTTAATCCCGCCTTCTCGGACTGTTTATTAAACTTATTTCAGCGCAACCTGAAAGATTGTCCGCAAAAGATCGTTCCTCGCCTCCAGCCTTAGCGATGCTCCAGCCGGTCCCCGTTGCTGCAATAGGTATGCTGTCCGTGCATCTCCCCCAGGGCGTAAACCCGCGTAGCCGAAAGATTGGTTGTTTTTCACACCGAACGCGTGGTATATCCCTTATCGGTCAACGGTCAGTCTGCGAATATCTCCCCCTTGGGCCTGCCGTCGAACCTTGAACAACTCACGCTGGAGAACTTTCATGATCCGCAGCAGGCTGTTTGCCTTGGCTAGTATCCTGTCGTGTGCCTTCATCGGCGCACATGCTCAAACCGAGGTCGCCTTCATCGGCGGCAATATCACTTACATGTGGCAAAGTTCAGGCATTTTTGGAGGCAGCTCCGGCTATGACTGGGTCGGATACGGCTCGAAGCTCCAAGACTCACCAGGCCCGTGCCACGAAACGAACCAGGTCCTGGCCGTTCTTCAGACCATCATCGCCAGCGGCAAGAAGCCGGTCATCCACCTGATGGTGGGGGCAGACGATGCGGCGGACACGGACGATGCGAATCCGGTCGCATGGCAATTGCAGTCCTTTGAAACCTGCTTTGCGAAACTCGTGAACACGGCGCTGGATGCGAAGCTCAAGATCGTGGTCGGGACCAATCCCTTCGCGCCCATCAACAACATCGACCCCTACAACAAGTACATCTTCTACTACTGCGGGCGCAAGGGCGTCCCGGTCATCGACTACCAGACGCTACTGAAACGGGCCAACCATAACTTCAAGGGCACCGAATACCTGATTGAGGGGACACAGACTGGCCAGGACAGCATCACGAACAAGGGCTACGCCATCATGAATAGTCTGGCCGATGAGGTGATCGTCCAGACTGTTGGGGGCGTTACCCTCAAGGCCGGATACCTGGGCAACGAAGCCTTGCAGATGGTTGGGCAATTACCGCTGGAACCGCAGGGAGACGTGAACACGGTCGCCCCCGGCACCCAGATGCACTGGTACGCCTATGGCGAATATTCGGATGGCGATACGCGAGAGATCGATAACGCCAACTCACTGCATCTTTACGGAACGTGGACCAGTTCGAATCCGGGCGTGATCTCGATCGACCCATACGGCAACGCATGGACGCTGGCGCCCGGGACAGCGAGCATCCACTTTACCACTCTCTCCGGGGCCACGATCAATGAGTGGATCATGACCGTAACCCAATTTTCAAACCAATCCCTCTGACGTTCACTCATCATGGGGGCAGGCTTCGCCACACTTTTGCAGTCACGCGGAGCCTACCCCTAGGAGAGTCCTGCCCACGCCGGGTGCGCTTACGGGGGCAGGCACAGATGCAGAAGAGGCCGGGTCGTATTCGTGCATGATGGCGTAGCAGCGGGGCCACTTCTTCATCACGTTCTCACCAGCTACGAGGCTCGGCGGACGCCGAACGGCCACCTGTCCGGGATGTTGAAGGCACGGAGGAGTATCGCATCGCGCCACAAGTAAGGCGTTCGAATGGTGATTACTTCGTCCCTTCAATGCCCCCTTCAATGTTCCTGTCTTCGAAACTCCCCAAGTTTGGGGTCTAGGCCGTCCCGTCCCGCAAAGGCTCAAGGCAGCCGGACCGGTCTGCGCATTGACATGTGCATCACATGCAACTATGTTCATAGCATGGCAAAAATGATCCAGGTTCGGAATGTCCCGGATGCTCTTCATCGCAGCCTGAAAGCCCGGGCCGCGATGGCGGGCATGTCGCTTTCCGACTATTTGCTGGTGGAGTTCCGAGAGATCGCGGAGCGTCCGACGCTGGCCGAGTTTCGTGAGCGTCTGCACAAGCGCAAACCGCTCCCGGCCGTTCTGGACACGGGCGGGCTGTTGCGCGAGGAACGTAGCGCGCGATGATCGTGCTCGATACCTCGGCGGTCGTCGACTGGCTGCTTCAAACCCCAGCCGGACAGCGCATAGAACAGCGTATCTACGCGCGCAACGACACCCTGCACACCGTTCATTTGCTTGATGTGGAGTTTGCTCAGGTCCTGCGGCGCCTGGTGCGCGAGGGGACATTGGCACGCAAGCGGGCTGAGGAGGCAATGGAAGATCTGATCGCGGCTCGTGTCACTCGGTATGCCCCTGTCGCGCTCTTGCATCGGATCTGGCAGCTACGACAGAATCTGAGCGCTTACGATGCAGCCTACGTGGCGCTTGCCGAAGAGCTTAAGGCTCCTTTGATCACGCGGGACCAGAAGATCGCCGTGGCCCCCGGTCATCGTGCGACTATAGAAGTCTTTTAGTTGAACGGACGGCATTCGTGTCCCAGCAGGCAAAGCATATTGACGGTGAAAAGGTATCATTTCGCCGCATTTCACTTCCAATCCGTTGGGTCCAGCAGAGGTATCGTCCCGTCCATCCCTGGGTTTTCGTCCCGGAGTAGCCGATAGGAAAGTCTGGTTAATTGTCCAACCCTGGACTATACTCGACGACGTTCTGAAGGCAACCGATGGGGGGCAGGTATGTTTCACTTAATCTGGTATCTCCTGATTGGGCTAATCTCGGGAGTTATTGCGAAATCGGTAATGCACGTGCACCTAACGATCTTCTGGACAATCGTGCTGGGCATCATCGGTTCGGTCATCGGCGGCGCCGTTACCCACATGTTTTCGCGCCCGAGAAACGAACGTTATCATCCCGCCGGCCTCATCTTTTCTACCCTCGGCGCGATCCTGCTTCTCTTCATTTGCTATAAGCTGAATATCCATTTTCCCCATATCTAACCCAGCGCAAATCGAGTGGCAGTCTCCCTATTTGAGCCGGCTCCAACTGCGCGGGGTGATGCTGCCTGCAGGTCTCAGCCCCGAAGCAGGGCGTGAGATGGATCTGCAGAGCGACAAGCGACGCTGCCATCTTCAACCGGTACTTTCGTTGAGTCCGGTTGCATTATCCAGACGGGACGATTACCCGACAAAAAATGCGGCGACCTGTAAGGGACGTTTCCCTCATGCACAGACAAAGGGATACACGGAACCTGCTCCTTACGCACATTTTCGCTTGACAACGCAGTGCGCCAGATCGAAGGATCGGGGCAACCCAGGAGTTAACTTTGCGCAATCCTGGTGGTTGCGTTGGAGTCTGAGCATGAAGCCAGGCGATAAAGCTTTAGGAATGGATCAGCCGATTTGTCGACGGGACTTCTTGAATTCAACTTTACTGGCTTCAGGGAGCTTGCTGCTGAAATCTCTGTCGCCCCTGGAGATGATGGCGCAAGAGACCTCGGCTAAGACGGGTGGGCTCAATGAAAACGATTGGAACGGCCCGACCACCGGAGTAGGCGATTACGCAAGTTCAAACGGCAATACCTGGAACGTGGTGAATGCCGGCCACGACATACGCTTTGGCGTCTACGAAAAAGACCCTCCCGAAGCAGCGGAAGGGGAAGTGTTCGACTGCGTAGTGGTGGGAGGCGGCCTCGCCGGGCTGTCGGCGGCCTGGACTTTCAACAAGGCCTCCGCAGCCAAACGCACCTGCCTCATCCTGGAAAATCATCCGATGTTTGGTGGCGAGGCGAAGCGCAATGAACTGATCGTCGACGGCCACCGCATTATGGGACCCCAGGGCTCGAATCTTATTTGGGCACCGGATCCAGGCACCTATCAGGAAACCTTTCTGAACGATATCAACCTCGATTGGCAGCACGCGGAGTATGTGCCCTGGGGTGGCCCCGGCCAGGAAATGGAGTTGAGCCGCACCAGTTATAGCTGGATATACATCATGCCACCCACCTTCGGCTTTTATTTCGGCCAGGGGTTCGGTCAGCCGACGGGGAGTTGGGTAGTGGACCCATGGGGGAAACGCCTCCAAGGCGTTCCACTTTCCGCTGCGGTTCGTGAGGACATGCTGAAGTGGTGGAACGCCATTGGTAACGCAGAGAGACAGGGCAGAAAGGGACTCGGATCTGACATGGGTCCCAAAGCACGTTATCTCGATTCCATAACCCAGGAGCAGAGGCTGATGGAGGACTACGGCGTCAGCCGGGAGATGGTTCGTCAATTTCTTTCTCCTTTGGCAGCTACCGGGTATGGCTTGGGTTGCGATGCGCTCTCTGGCTTTGTGAATCCGGATTTCTATCGACTGTTGCACGACAAGAATCAGTTTTCCTTTCCCGGCGGGAATGGGGGAATCGCGCGTCATGCACTGAAGGCACTCATCCCCGACGCCTTACCAGGTCCCGTGAACCTGGAGTCGGTTTGCCAGACGCCGGTGAACTTCGACGCGCTCGATCGACCGGGGAATCCCGTTCGTATGCGCTTGCGTTGCACGGTGGTTCGAGTTGAGCACGAGGGCCAGCCGGAGAAGGCGGACTTTGTCCGGATTGCCTTTACGCGAGATGGAAAAGTCTATCGGGTCAAAGCGCGTGCGGTCATCATGGCCAGCCCGCAATTCATCAACAAGCACATCATCGCTGACCTCGATTCTGCCCACCGGGAAGCCGCCGAGCACTTCTATTACGCTCCGACGTTCTCGCTCAACGTGGCGGTACGCAACTGGCGGTTCCTGTACAAGATGGGCATGAGTGGTGCGCGCTGGTTCGGCGGCTTTGGTGAATGGACCGAAGTGCGAAATCCCATGGTATGCGGTTCAGATCTGAAAACGTTCGGGCCGGACTCGCCTGTGTTTCTTACCCTCTATGTCCCTTTCTTGACCCCGGGATTGCCTGCTGGAGAGCAGTGCACTAAGGGTCGATTCGAGTTGATTTCCACTCCCTACCGCGAGATCGAACGGAAGATGCGAGAACAATTTGTCGAGATGTTCTCGGGCTCGGGTTTTGACCCCAAGCGAGATATCGCGGGAGCCGTTCTGAATCGTTGGGGGCATGCTTTCATCGTTGCGCCGCCTGGGTTTTATTTTGGCAAGGACGGAAAGCCTGCGCCGCGCGACGTATTCCGCAAGCAGCCGTTTGGCAGGATTTCTTTTGCTCACAGCGATGTGAATGGTGACCCCAGCGCGCCGGGTGCGATTGACGAGGGTAACCGCGCTGGAGGGCAAGCTATCAAAGTCCTCGGCTAGCCCTGGACACGAAACTCCTGTCTTCGAACCTCCCCAAGTATGGGGTCCAGGCCGTCCCGTGCCGCAAAGGCTCAAGGCAGCCGGGCCGGCCTGCTGCATTGACATGTGCATCACATGCAACTATGTTCATGGCATGGCAAAAATGATCCAGGTTCGGAATGTCCCGGATGCTCTTCATCGCAGCCTGAAAGCCCGGGCCGCGATGGCGGGCATGTCGCTTTCCGACTATTTGCTGGTGGAGTTCCGAGAGATCGCGGAGCGTCCGACGCTGGCCGAGTTTCGTGAGCGTCTGCACAAGCGCAAACCGCTCCCGGCCGTTCTGGACACGGGCGGGCTGTTGCGCGAGGAACGTAGCGCGCGATGATCGTGCTCGATGCCTCGGCGGTCGTCGACTGGCTGCTTCAAACCCCAGCCGGACAGCGCATAGAACAGCGCATCTACGCGCGCAACGACACCCTGCACACCGTTCATTTGCTTGATGTGGAGTTTGCTCAGGTCCTGCGCCGTCTGGTACGCGAGGGGACATTGGCACGCAAGCGGGCTGCGGAGGCAATGGAAGATCTGATCGCGGTTCGTATCACTCGGTATGCCGCTGTCGCGCTCTTGCATCGGATCTGGCAGCTACGACAGAATCTGAGTGCTTATGATGCAGCCTACGTGGCGCTTGCCGAAGAGCTTAAGGCTCCTTTGATCACGCGGGACCAGAAGATCGCCGCGGCCCCCGGTCATCGTGCGACTATAGAAGTCTTTTAGTTGAACGGACGGCATTCGTGTCACAGCAGGCAAAGCATATTGACGGTGAAAAGGGATCATGCCCCATTAGATGTCTAGGGCGTTCGCGGTTCCCCGGTGTCGCCACGAAATCCTATGTTTTTGAGCGCCGGCCGGATTTCGGAATTAGCCATGAAGTTCTTCCAAACCAGGCCGGTGCGGTAATTTTCGATCATGACTACCATCGGCGCCTGATTCAGTCCCATGGTTATGCCGGAATACCAGTTCTCGCGCAGGTTGAATGCGTCGCGGAAGCCATAGATCGACCAGACATGAGCGCCCAGGTCGCGGTAGAAGTGTTTGAGCGCGGCCATGGACGGTTGCGGGGTGTAGGGGAAGGCGCTGATAGCTCCAGTGGGAGCGATGGTGCCGTCATCAAGATCAAAGGTAGGCTCATAAGGAAGGTAGCCCTCCGGTCCATCCACCGCGGTAAGACCCCAGGTGTCGTTTCCATATCCCTGCCAGTGGTGAGGATTGTGGATGCAGTACTGCTGGTTGATGAGCGCCTGGGCGCGGTTGTTGTCGAAGTAGTCGGTGACGCGGTCATGGATACCGCGGGGATCAAACCCCATAAAGGAGTAGTCGGTGAAGAAAAGCGGGCCCCCGGTGTTTGCTCCCACGTCGAGCTTGATGCCAAAGTATGTTTTGCCATTCGCATATTTATTTCCGATGCCTTCGCCCACCCATCCACTGTAGTAGTCGCCGGCAGGGATGCCGTGCGTAGGGGATGCAATGGCGTCCAGATAGGTGATCATGACCTCATTCCAACCGGTAAGGCGATTGGCGATATGGAAGGAGTATTCCGGCGACCAATGCCAATAGAGTGCGTCCCGTTGAGGTGTGGCTCGAAACCAATTCCAGTCCACCCCTTCCCAAAGTTTGGTGATGCGCTCGTACAGCGCCTGACCCGATGGGCCGTCTTGCTTGAAGTATTGCCGTGCGGCAAGTAGTCCTTCCATCATGAAGGAAGTCTCGACCAGGTCCGCGCCGTTGTCGTACATGTCGAAGACCGGCAATCTACGTCCTGTGCTGCCGCTGAGGAAGTGGGGCCACGCGCCGTGATAATGGTCCGCGGCGGCGAGAAATTCTGTAACCCGCAATAGCCGTTCGACGGCCTGCTGATGAGTGATGAATCCGCGTTCGGCACCCACGATGATGGCCATCGCCCCGAAGCCGCTGGCTCCCACGGCCACGATGTCATCGTCGCCAGGTGTATTTTCGCGGGTCATGCCCGAGTGCGGTTCGGCTGCCTCCCAGTAATAGCGAAAGCCAGCCTCCTGCACCATAGTGAGAAGTTCATCGTCCGTCATCGCATGCGTGGTTGCACTGGCCGTCGCCGACGGGGCCGATTCGCGCAGCGATGAGGTCCGTGCGGTAACCCGATAGGAGGCCGTCATGGGAGGATTTCCGGTGTAATCGCAGAAGCGGTTTACGCCCGGCCGCTGCACGCCGATGGGCCGGAACGGCTTGCCGCCGACCGAACGATAGATCACATACTGCGCCAGAGCCGGATCTTCCACCGGACTCCAGGTGATATCCATGTGCCGTTCGTATCCCTTCGCGTGCACGCTCAACGGGGTGGGCGGTGCAGCCTGACTCGAGGGTACGTCGTTCTCGATGCGAATATCATCCACCAGCAGCGTGTGCGGCAACGCATCCGCGTTTCCCTGCGTCACTATCAAAGTGTTCAAGCGTTGGGGCTGGAAGGCATTCACCGAAGCGGTTTTGAAGGAGGCGAGAGGAATTCCCACACGTATCCAGCTGTGTGCTTGGATGTCTTGCGTGTAAGCGCCCAAATCGAGCGGCTGGGTAAAATCGCCTTCGGCGTCTCGCAACGCGAGATGCGGAAGATCAACGGCGCGGATGCCCTGGCCGGCATAGAGCCAGAGGAAGATCTTGGCTCCAGAAAAAAGCCGCGTCCGGTTACGCCACTGGTATAGTTTCACTTCCGCGGACCAGCTTCCGTTGCCGGCAGACTCCCATTGCAGTTTGAGGGCATTCGGGGCGCTGATGAAAGCATCGGTTGCCAGCGGAAGCTTTCCATCGATAAGTTTGAGAGTGCTGGGTGGAGTCACTTTCCCGCTGCTGTAAAAGTAATCGTCTGAGGAAAGGCTGTTCTCAAAAAAAACCTGCTCGGAGTAGTTCTGGTCTGCGCGGATAGGAGTGTTTCCTGCGAGAAAGATGGTCAGAGCCAACCCTGGAATCACGCCTTTCGTTTTGATGTGGTCAATCCAAATCACTTCTCTCTCCGTGGCGATGTAAGCGAGATGCATCCGCGCCGAGCAGAAGACGCATCCAATTTGTTTCGGGGCGATCTGGGGGAACTCGTGCTTGACAAGGACCTATGCGAGCCGCACCAATCTTAGCCGAGGGCAACCGGGTTGCGCAAAGGTGAACCATCCGCCGCATAGACGGCGGATTGCTCACTGCCGAAGAAACGTTTGAGACCGTGATTGGTCGAGCCGGATTGGATTAAAGCGCCTTCGTAGCGCCCAACGGCAATGGCGTTTGTCACTTTAAGGAGAGTCAGCATGCACAATATCGATCGTTTTCAGGAGAACCTGCGTTCACTGCTCAAGAGGCTGTCTTCTGCATTTCTCTTATGCCCGGTTGCGATGTGGTTGCTCCTGCCCGCGGTGCTGCATGCCCAATACCGCACCTCGATCCAGGGCGTAGTAACTGACCCTTCAGGTGCCGTGATTCCCGGCGCGAACCTGACCCTTACCAACAATGGAACCGGCGAAAAACAGGTCCGTGTCAGCGATGCCAGCGGCGTTTACAACTTCAATGCCTTGCCGGCTGATCAGTTTAGCCTGGTCGTTACCAAGGACGGATTCCAGGAGAAGGACCTTCTTCAACTGCAACTTGATCCCAGAGCAGCCAAACGCAATCAACGTGCAGCTCACGGTTGGACCGCAGACTCAGACGGTGACCGTGGATGCCTCGACCGCGCCTGCCATTGACACAGAGACGGCTAACAACGGGCGAACAATTTCGGACAATGAAGTCCAACACATGCCGGTCTATCAGCGCGACGTGACCAGCCTCATTCAGCTGGCGCCCGGGGTTCTGGCCGATGGAGCGCAGCAGGGCGGAGGCGGAGGATTCCAGTCTCCAGGTACGCAAACCGGGGCCTCATCGGGTGGCGGCGGCAACTTAGGACATTCAAGCAGTATTTTTGCCACGGAAAATGGCGCTTCAGCCAACGCCAATGGTGGCCAGTTTGAGACCAACGGATACACCATCGACGGTATCAGCACGGTGAGCGCCGTCTGGGGTGGATGCGACGATCATCACTCCCAGCGAAGATTCGGTCGGCAACCTTAAAATCGTCACCAACGCCTACGATGCTGAAAACGGCCGTTTCTCAGGTGCGCTGACCGAAATCACATCGAAGAGCGGGACCAACGATCTCCACGGCAGCTTTTTCATCCAGATCACTCGCCCTGGACTGAATGCGTATCAGCGTTGGAATGGCCCTTCTTCGGTGCAGGCATTTGATCCCGCAACTGGCGCCAAGCTGACAGCCAAGGCAGCGTGGCCTGCTGCGGGATGAAGATCGTTACAACCAGCTGGGCGGCAGCATTGGTGGACCCATCTGGAAGAACCGGGTCTTCGCCTTCTTCGCCTACGAGGGACAAAGCCAGAGCGTGGCGGCGACCGGCACGCAATGGTTCCCCACCTCCGCCCTCACGGCGTTGGCACCGCCAAACAGCATCGCCTCCACCTACCTCAACTTCAAGGGAGCAGCGGTTCGTGGCACCGTCATTGCCTCCGTAACCTGCGCCGATGCCGGACTCAGCGAAGGCGTTAACTGCAATACCATCCCGGGTCAAGGCTTGAACATTGGTTCGCCGCTGACCACCGGCCTGGGCACGCAGGACCTCACTTACGTGAACAATAGCTCACCCGGCGTCGGCAGCGGACTCTCCAACGTTGCCGATATCACCCAGTACAACATAAGCAATCCGACTACCAGCGATTTCAAACAGTACAGCGGACGTCTCGACGCCGACGTGACCAGCAAGGACCATGCCAGCTTCGCGATTTACTGGGTTCCCGCAAGCACGACCAAGCTCAACGGCGGCCTGGGTTATCAGCTCTTCAGTCACTCGCAGACCAACAATGCTTTCTCGGTCATCTGGAACCACACCTTTTCGCCGACTTTCCTGAATGAAGCCCGGGCCAACGCTGCGGGGTGGCGCTACAACGAGCTTCAGAGCAATCCTCAGGCCCCTTTTGGTCTGCCTCAGGACCAGCTATATAACCCAACCGGCAATGGGCAGATTGGCAGTATCACCCTGGGTTCTCTCGGCGTACCGGCGCCTAACCATCTAGACCAATGGACTTACGGCTACAAGGACGTCGCCACCAAAGTGCTGCACGCACGCAAACTATGAAATTTGGCTTCGATTTTACCCGGCTTTACTATTTGAATGATCCGATCGGGGCGCCGAATTACACCTTTTACAATCTGTGGGACTTCCTGAATGATGCCCCAGAGGGAGAAGGTGGTCCGTTTCAGGCAAAGACCGGTATTCCCGGCGGTTACCGCAACGATAACCGCAACAATATGTATGGCATCTTCTTTCAAGATGACTGGAAGGCTCGACCCAACCTTACTTTGAGCGCCGGCCTCCGCTATTCGTACTTCGGGCCGCTCACGGATAAAGACAACAATATGGGAGTACTCAGGTTCGGCAGCCGGCAGCAGCCTTTTGACCGGGATTACCATACGCTCGGGAATCGACGCCTGGACCGCGCAAAAGCTCAACTTCGGCCCTCAGATCGGCTTCAACTGGAGTCCGACTCACTCCAACGGTAAGGTGGTTTTCCGCGGCGGCTACGGCCTGAACTACAACCAGCAGCAAATTGCAACTGCCAACAATTACGATTTCAATCCGCCGGGAACCAGCTCCGTTCCGGGCAGTAGCAAGAGTCCGTCCCAAATCAATCCCAATATTCTCTACGCGACTTCGAGCAGTCCAACTAATATTTTCGGCTTTCCGGCGAACCCAAACGCGATTTCGACGTTTAACTCTGCCGGTCTACCGACAGTAGGTGGAGCAAACATCGGCGCCCTGCCCGGTCACTTACCCACTGAGTACACGCACCATTACTCGCTCGACATGGAGATGGATTTGGGGCACTCGTGGGTCGCGAATCTTGGCTATGTGGGCAGTTCCAGTCATCACACCTTGTACAACTATGACTCAAACGCCTTCGGAGACATCGTTGGGGCGCCACTGAACCCGCTGGTAAATAGCATCAACACCTTCGGCAGCCAGGGTAAGTCAAACAACAACATGATGCTCGCCGGGCTCAAGCATCAGTTCTCGCATACCTTCTCTGCGGAAGCGCAGTATACCTGGGCCCACAGCATGGATACCAATTCGGGCCCGTATTATCGCGATCCCTATCTATACAATACCAAGTACTCCTACGGGCGATCGAACTTCGACATCAATCAAGCTTTCAAGGTTTTTGGTGTCTGGCAGCCAGTTATCTTTCACGGCAGCAATCGACTGGGCAGAGAAGATCGCTGGTGGATGGTCACTCAGCGGCATCGCGACCTTCCACTCCGGCTACGGGTGGACTCCGGTCTATACTGCGCCACACCAGATCTACTGCAATACCTGCAACTACGGATTCCAGAACCTGCGCCCGACTTATCTCGGCGGAGCTGGCCGTACAACCAGCAACAATGCCTTCAAAACAGGAAGCAATTTCCCCAACCCAGGCACCGCAAACACGGGGACGAATCAAAATCAATTCCTGAATAACTATTTCGAGGTTCCGGACTACACGAATGCGATCGCAGATAACCCCGGACAATCGGCAACGAATTTCATTCCTCCGCCGGGAATCGACCGCAACTCTTTTCCCGGCCCCGGGTATCGTGATGTCGATCTCAACATCGCCAAAGCGTTCGGATTGCCCAACATGCGGGTGCTTGGTGAGAATGCCAGGTTTGAAATCAAGGCCAACATGCTGAACGCCTTCAATTTATTGAATATCAATCCCACCAGCCTTTCGACCAATATCGCAAACTCCAACCTCAGTCAGGCATCGAGCGCACTTGGATCGAGAGTCATCGATTTCCAGGCGCGGTTTAGTTTCTAAGGAGGCTGCCACTACGCAATTCACGAATGACCGCGGCCATTCTCGAGGCATTAAGCGCGCTGCTGGGGAGAACGCGGGATGGCGCGTTGAGGCAAAGAGGTGGCGCTCGCGATTCCATCACCGCCGGGGGTTGGCAGGAGTGAACCTCAGCAGCGATTCCTTGGAATCGCTTTATTTTGTTGGGGTTTTTTCTGGTGGACTGCAAAAGGGAGCCAGCTTTTTAGAAGAACCTTGATCGCAACTTTACCGAGCGGCGGAAATTGACCATCCAGCGAGACGATGGTTGCGTTGGCGTGTGCCGCGAAAGCGGCTAAGTACGCGTCCGTCCAGGCATTCGGGCCTCCCGAGATCTGGTCCCCGAGCTGGCGCCAGCGGTCGCTGAAATCCCGATGCTCTGGAAAGAGAACCACGCGGTTGTCGGTCCGCCATTCATCGTAGGTACGCCACGCCTGAGCCGGCGCTGCGCCTGGCCCCGGTTCCTTAAACCTGCAAGCTCTTCAGGTAAGGAACGCTTTGCGCCATCAGTGCAGGATCCTGCTCCAGTTCGACAAAGTAATTTTGGATGCGAGCCTTCCCTGCCGCGGTGAAGACCTTCTTCCAGTCCACGACGCCCTGACCGAGCGGCACCTCTTTCGCTTTGCCGTCGGAGGTCATCACCCAGTCCTGGCAGTGCATGGAGATATAGCGGTGCGGATAGCGGGCGAAGTAATCCACCGGATCGAAGCCGTGCTGCATGGTGGAGACCTGAAACTGCAGTTTCACCGTCTTCGGATCCAGGCGCTCGATCTCCATGTCGTAGACCCGCTTGCCGCCGATGCTGCTTAGCTCAAAGCCTTCGTTGTGCAGCACCGCAACCATGCCCGCATCATGCGCCTTAGCCGCAAAGGTATTGAAGAGATCGGTGACGCGGTTCACGTCCCCTACGGTTGGCGGAACGTCCTTAGGCAGCGTGCCGAAGCCGAGGCTGGCCGTTGCCATTTGGGTCAGGCCAAGATCCTTGGCCCATGCGATCCGCTCCTCCGCATGGTTGAACAGCTCATCCGTGTCAAAGTGCGCGCTGATACAGGTAAGACCGTAATCGTGCAGCATCCTGCGCAGCTCCTGCGGCTTGTACTGCGCCAAGCTGGAGAAATCCTTATAGCCAAACGGCGAACAGAGCTCAATGGTCTGAAAGCCCGCTGCGGAAAGGCCCTTCATCGTCCCGGCAAAATCCGGATTGATCGAGGCGCGGACAGGATAGGTCTGGCAGCCGATGGGGAGGCCCAGCGGATCGGCCAGCAGGGACGGGGTTGTGGCCACAGCGACAGCAGCGGCCGCCCCCTGCTGAAGGAAATGACGTCGGGTGATCGGCATACGGTGTTCTCCTGATGCGTTCTCCAAGAAGATTACGACAGTCGCCCGTAGGCTGACGAATGCCGTGACGGACCAGGCTGATACCAAGACGAAACGGCCGATTCGTCTTCAGTGGAGCTTGTCCATTTGGATATTCCTGGGACCGACCAACCGTGGTGCCCGTTCCACACCCAGCAAAATGGCCTTGCGAGCCATGATGATGGCATTGTGCATATCGTTAAGATGCTTAAGAAGCGCATCTTCCGTGAGGTCGGTGGTGATCGCAAGCTGGGAAAAGAAGGAGACATCGCTAAGCCGCGTTCGAATTGCAAGCACCATGTTAGCCAGGAAAACCCCGAGAACTAACTCTTGCGTCAATTTCTCGAAATACGCGATTGGCATCGCTTTGAGAACTGCTTGATGTTCGGCGGATATGGCCAGATTAGCCTGCAGGGCGATAAAGCCGGGATGCTCTTTCATCTGGATGATGTGGATCAACTCGCCGTCCGGCAACGTAGTCAGCAGTCCAAAATTCCACGTCGGGTCGGAAGCGGGTTTCGTGCTCAGATCAAAATCGTCGAGCCATCCTCGAATAGTCGGCTCCAGATTGTTGGCACTTACCTCAGGCCGCCTGCAACGAAGCGCCCGGATGCTCCAAAGGGCGGCGACGATAACGCCCATCAAAACATATCCAATCATTCCGTATAGAAAAGTGCTGAAAGCGTGCTGAACCATGGCAAATTCTTCTCCCCGCGATTCAAATTTTTCCTAAGCTGCGGGGGTCTTTCCAGAACACAGCGATCCCGGTATAGCTCAGTCAGCTCAAAGAGCCGCAAACAAGCAGATATAGCACCGAGACGATCAGAGTTCGTTGCGCCAGGGCAAGGAGGACGGAAATGCGTCGACACCCACCATCGCTACAACCGTAGACACTTCCTGAACCTCATGGGCCTCGGGATCGCCGGTGTGGCCTGCCGCTCCTGGCTCTCGGCGCTAGCGCAGGACCGGACTTCAAACCCCAGGACGCCGATCTCGTCGTTTTCAACGCCAAGGTCTACAGAAGCATATCCGTCAGTCTTGGCAACAAATACGATTTCAACGGGGCCATTTCCGTCCGTCGCGCCTTTTCATCTAAGCAATTAAAATTGTGTCTGGAAGGAGCTTGGCCATGGACGAGGATGCCAAGCGTGAATTCGACGCCTTGGCCGAGTTGCGTTCTGCAGCCTGGGAAAGCTACTCCGGCCGCCGTGAACACGAGTGGAAGGTAAGTCTGGCTCTTTGGACTTCGCTCTCAGCATTGACGGGCTTCTCGTTGGGTAGTGCCTTGGTTATTAAGAGCTGGCCTGTTTGCCTGGGTGCCCTCTTGGTCGCCCCGGCTGTTCTTGGCCTGCACGCCTATTGGCTGCACCGTTTAGCCAAGTCCAACCAGGTTGACCGCACCATGGAACGGCATTTCCGTCGCGCCATGTTCGGCCTCCTCAGCGCGAACCCGGTGACACCTGAGCTGGAACGAAAGATTATCGAGCCGGTACAGGCGGTCGGCCTGGCGAACTATGCGCATGCTTTTCAGCTTGGAATTACCGCCGTGCTAGCGGGATGTATGGTTGCCATTGCGTTTTGGCGTTTCCGGCCGTAGCACGCTGCTGGTCATGTTCTATGCAGCTTTACAACCCTGACTTATCTCCCCAGAACTCCGCAAATGTGCAATCTACGAAGGCTTACTGGTTCGGTAGGCAGAGAAGATCGGGAGGAGATCTTCGACTGCATTGCAGGTGTAGTCGGGGCGAGCCGATTCGAGCTCCCCGGACGTGCCGTAGCCATAGGTAACAGCAATCGAAGTTACGCCGTTCTCGCGGGCGGCTTCGATATCGAAGTTGCGGTCACCGACCATGAACGTGGTGGCGGGATCGAGGGACTGCTCTTCGAGTAGACGGCGGAGCAGGGCCGTCTTGGTGTGATGGAGCGATCCGGCCGTGTCCGCGTACACGGCAAGAAAGTAGCGGCTCAGGGCGAATTTTTCTAGGATCCGTACGGTGAAATCTTCGCGCTTGGAGGTGCAGAGGAAGAGCTGCCAGCCCGACGCCTGGAGGTTCTGCAACAGCGCATGGACGCCGGGATAGACGGAGTTCTGCTGCCAGCCGGTGGCGTCATAACACAAGCGGTAGTCGTGCAGCAGAGCGGCGCGGCGAGGCTCGTCGGCGTCCGGCATGAGGCGGCGTAGGGACTGGCCGGCGGGTGGGCCGATGAACCAGTCAAGCGGCCCTGTCCAGACGATACGATGGGCTTCGAGGGCGTTGGTAAGGCATCCGAGGATGCCTGGCTTCGAGTCAGTGAGCGTGCCGTCGAGATCAAAGATTGCAGACCTGCGAATCAACATGTGATTTAGTATCGCTCACAGACCAGACCGCGAGATGTACAGAGACAGAGAGTGACCTGGTGAGAGTCGCGACGTTCAACATCAACAACATCAATAAACGGCTCGATAACCTTTTGGCCTGGTTAGCCAAAGCTCAGCCGGACGTGGTTAGTCTCCAAGAGCTCAAGGCGGAGCAGGAACAGTTTCCCGCGAATGCCCTTCGGGCTGCCGGGTACGAAGCAGTCTGGCAAGGGGAGCGGTCCTGGAACGGCGTAGCCATTCTTGCGCGAAACCACGCCCCCGTGTTGACCCGCGCTAGCTTGCCGGGAAATCCTAAAGATCACCAAGCCCGTTACATCGAAGCGGCCGTTCAGGGAGTTCTGATCACTTCCATCTACCTCCCCAATGGGAATCCGCAGCCTGGACCGAAATTCGACTACAAGTTGGCGTGGTTTGAGCGCCTCATTGCCCATGCCGCCGAACTCATGGCGAGCGGCGTCCCCGTGGTGTTGGCTGGTGACTACAACGTCGTGCCGACACCGCAGGACATCTATCCGACTCGATCGTTGGACGACAACGCATTGATCCAACCCGAAAGCAGGCAAGCCTTTGCGCGTTTGATGGCTCAAGGCTGGACCGACGCGATGCGGAGGCTACATCCGGATGGGCCGCTCTGGACATTCTGGGATTACAAATTTGAACGGTGGCCGAAGGACAAAGGCATGCGGCTCGATCACCTTCTGCTCTCGCCGAAGGTGGCGGACCGGCTCGTGGACGGTGGCGTAGACCGATGGGCGCGTGGACAGGCAAACGCCAGCGACCATGCGCCAACATGGATCATGCTCGATCTTTCGTGAGATAAGGACAGCATACGCCGGATAATGGGAGTAAATGAGAGTGAAGCTCAAAACTTTTCCTCGGCATTGGTTCAAAGGGTTTACTGTTTGTCATTTCCTGGCCTATCTCCAGTTATCGGCAGCCCTCATGGCGTGCGGGACAGTGGCAAACGCGCAGACGATCGCCCTGCTACATACCAAGCAGACCATTCTTAGATTGCAGGCAGGAAGGGACGCGCCACGTCTGGTTAGCTTAGAAAGCCGGGGGATCTGGTCCAACAGCATTTCTGAGCAATTGATCAATTCCGTCGAAGAAGACGGCCGAACTCTGCCGCTACACTGGAAGCTCGATGCGTTGAACAGCCATGCCAACAGCAGCGGCGTGACATTCGTCTACGAAAGCTCCTCGCCGCGACTGCGATTGACATGGAGATGGGAAGCGCGGGCCGCCTCCGGACCGATCGAACATTCCATCACCGTCGAGAACCTTTCGGTCTCGGAGATTTGGATACCCCTTCAGGACAGCTTTCGCTTTCGCTTCCTGACCGGTGGGGGCGAGCCGCTTCGCCATGGCTACATCGAGAAGGGCGCCGGCAAGCCGTCGGATGTTGGCACACACGACGTGGCTGTGCCCGCAGGATATGCATGGACCGGGAGGTCGAGCACGTATGCGAGCAATGAGGACGAACGCGAAATCATCCCGTGGTTCATGGTGCAACGAAGTAATCACGGCCAGGATGGCTGGTATGTAGGAGTTGAGTTCAGCGGGCGCACGCGCCTGACTCTGGGGCGCGATGCGGGCTCGGTGTATGGCGCCGCAGGCTTGAATCCAGATCCGGGGCCCTTCCGCACTCGTCTGCTGCCGCATGAGACCTTCACCACCCCCACCGTCTTTGTCGGTGGGTTCAGCGGCGGCGCGGACGGATTGGGCAATGATCTTCGCCCCTGGATCAGACAGGTTCTCAACAACCCAGAGACATGGAAGGTCCCTGCCTATCCTCCGCTGGTGAATAGCAGTTGGGGCAGCGGCATGGAGATCAATGAAGCGCTGGCTCTGCGCATGCTGCGCGACTCCGCGGAGCCTGGGCCTGGAACTACTCGCCATCGATGCAGGATGGTTTCGCGGCGTAGGCGACTGGTATCCGAGCGAGAGCAAGTTCCCCCACGGGTTTGCTCCCATCATCCACGAGGCTCACCAGCGCGGGCTGAAGTTCGGTATTTGGGTGAATTGGGCGCAAGCGGGTGTGGATAAGAGCCCGGGCGCTCTCAATGTGCATGATCCCATGATCAGAGACTGGCTGGTCGCCGATGCTGCCAGAAGACTGGAAACCAGACGATTTTGTCGGCAGGACCATCGACTTGGGCTTTCCACCGGCCAAGGAATATGCACAGCATGAGGTGGAGCGACTGATTACCGATTATCAACTAGACATGCTGGAACATGATGGATACCTGGTGGCGAAGAACTGCGCCCGCAGCGATCATCCTCATGGGGCTGCCACTCCGCCCCAGATGTCCACGATCCAAGGCAGCGGCATTGCCATGCCGGACGCTTCCAATTCAACCGACGTCAGCTACCATGCAGTGCGCGCTTACTACGACATCTACTCCCACATGCGGCTCAAGCACCCTGGACTTATCTTCGAGGTCTGCAACGATGGCGGCCGGATGGTGGACTTCGGCAGCGCCTCGCATGGCGACTACTTTTCGATCACCGACAGTTATGATCCGTTGTCGAACCGCCGAGCCTTCTACGATGCCAGCCATGTGCTGCCGACGGCGATGCTGGAAGATTACGTCGCGAAATGGCCGACCCCAAAAATCGAAAATTTCCTCTACATGCTACGCAGCGGCATGATGGGGATGCTCACCATCATGCAAGACACCAATGCGTGGACCGCGGAACAACATGCCGCGGCCAAGGCGGAGTTCGCGCTCTACAAGCAGAGACTGAGGCCGCTGATTCGCGACGCGGAGCTCTACCATGTTGCAGCGAGGCCGGATGGCGTCCACTGGGACGGCATGGAGTATTTCGACGCGAGGCGGGGAAGCGGAGTGCTCTACGCCTTTCGCGGTTCGACCCCGAGCGAGGATCGGCACACGTTCCCGGTGCAGGGGGTTCTGCCCGGCCACACCTACCATCTGCATTTTGCGGATCATAGCGGACCCGATCGATCCATCGCCGGCGGAGAGCTGGCGGCAAGTGGACTGACCGTGGTTTTGCCCTCGCCGCTCAGTTCTGAACTTGTTTTTCTCGATGAGATGGCGCGCCCGCAGCACTGAATTTATCCGAGGAGCGTCATGAAAGATTCGCCTAAGGACAAACGCAGCGGGGGTCGAAGGCGAGCAGTTGATTTTGCTGCAATAGGTAAACTGTCACCGCATTCGCGTGCAAAACATCGCCAAAGCTCAAAAGGATCGCAGAAACGCCGAAAAGGCATGCGCTGCAGGAGGCGGACGGCTCAGCGGCCCCGCCACCTCCGCTGATTACGATCGAAGTCGTACTCATACCGGACAGAAAGGGGGAGTTTTTAAGGGGCCGCAGCGCTCCGCTATAGGGCTCGATCAAGTATCCGTTGACACTGCCTTGCCCTCCATCGTTCTGGTTCGTCACATAGAGGAAACGGCCAGTAGAGTCTATTGCCGCGCCGATGGGTTGCGTACCGGTGCCGATCGACGGCTCGGCGATGGGTGTCAACTCGCCGGTAAAGGGATGAATGTGGTAGGCCGCTATGTTATTGGTACTTACCAGTGGGGCATATAAGAACCTGCCGGAAGGGTCGATCACAGGCGCGTCGGGAGCAAATCCGTCCAACGGTAAAGCGAAGGGTGACCCGGCGATCGCACTCAGCGCACCCGTATGGCGATCGATGTGGAAGCCGGAGATGTTTCCGTGATCACCACGGCCACCGTAGATGTTGCTTACGAAGAGAAACCTTCCGGTGGGGTCGACGGCCAGACCGTCGGAAAAATCACCCGCGGTGAAGGGGGAACCCGGGACTGGCGTAAGTGCTCCCGTAGATGGATTGATTGCGTATCCCGACACAATCCCTGCATTGCCGTAAAGCGCCAATACATAGAGGAACTTGCCGGTAGGGTCGACACTGATTTGCATCGTTAGGCCCACGCTGGCGAAGGGGGGACCGGGCATGGAGCTTAGTTCCCCGGTGGCCTCGTCGATGTCAAAGCCTTGAATGCCGGGCAGTCCACCGACGACATAGAGGAAATGGTTGCCGGGATCCAGGGCCACGGCACCGGCACCCTGCAGGGAGGGGGCTGGCACATTGAGAAGCGGCCCCGACAAGGCTCCGTCAGGGGCGATCGGATAGCTCAACAGGAAGTCGCTTACTGCATAAAGAAGTTTATTTCTAGAGTTAACCGCCAGTTGCCCGTTTTGGCCAACGGTACCCGAGAATAATAAATTGTTTTGTACGAAAGGCGAGCCGGGTACAGACTCCAGATTTCCGTTGGCTGGGTTAATGCGATAGGCCGAAAAACTGTTGGAGCTGCCCCCGTTGACTACGTACACAAAGTCACCATAGATCGACGCGTTATTCTTTCCCTGATCGTGTGTGTCTTGCCCCGCCGCGTTCGACACGCCAAGCGATGCCATGAATGCAGCCAGAACGGCCGCCGCAACGGCATATCCCTGCGAACGACTTTTGGTTTTTCCAAAGCTAGAAAATGTGTCAGACATGGTCCATCCTCCCCAGTCGCTGTTGAAGTAGGCAACTAACCCCGTTACGGTGGTGCGCGAAAGGCTACGTGTTAGTGCAAGGCTTCGTCAAGAAGAATAAAGTCGTTATTTTCTGCTTATCGTTCGATTTGGCCAGCCAAATCCAACGATCGGAGGCGGGCTCGCTTAACCGAACGACCTACCTACGGGCCAAGCCCAGGTGGGATGGTGTTCGTCGGCAACAGTGCGGTCGATGACTCAGAACCCAACGGGCGTGTTGCGGTCAAATACGAACTGGGGACATCTGTTATTGACGGACTGCGGGTGCCAACGTCAGCAAGAATCCAAGTGAACGAAAATATCGACGTTAAATTTGTTCTGGACCGAGTGGGGACCGAGTGGGGACCGAGTGGGCGAGTGGGCGAGTGGAGTGGGCGAGTGAGGGCGAGTGGTGACCGAGTGGGGACAGACGAAACTGGCCCCATGGAAGGGTGAGGTTTAAAGGAGGTCCAGGCAGAACGGCTAGCTCCCAAAGCTGAGTTTGCCCTGCCTCGCATCTGCAGCCAGAGCTTGCGAAGTCGCCGGTTTGCGTAACGCCAAGCGTCGTCCTGTCGTTTGTTCCAGCTGCTCAACGAATTCGGATGAGCCCAAGGGTCGCCCGCTAAACGTACAGCGACGAAGGGCGGTCTGGTCGGATTCATTTTCACCAGCTTTTAGATATTGGCTCCAGGAGTTGTCGGACCAGCGGCGGCGCCAAGGATCCAGCTGAATCAAACCATCGGCGGGTAGTTCTCCGCAATGGAAGGCGGCACTGGACCATTTCCACGATCGAGCTTCTGCGACCAGGCCGGCACGGACGGGGTTCAGTTCGGACCGAGTGGGGACAGACGAAACTGGCCCCATGGAAGGACGAACCGAACTCGGGGACCAGTCAGGAAGTTCACGAATCACCAAGCGGCTTGCCACTTTGGGTCACATGGCGCCCTACGCCGAGCCGCTACGCTTTGCCTTGGTAGATAAGGGACGGCGGCGGGCTGGCGTGCGTTGGTTTCCTGAGGTTGAAGGAACAGCCGAAATAACCACCATTTGTTGCGCCACACTAAGGCCTTCAGGTGGTGATTACTTCGTCGGGTCCCTTCAACCTCAGCAGTGGTGATTGCTCCGTCTGGAGGGAGCAACTACCAGCCACAATTCATGTCCTGACGCATCCTGACAGAACGGTGGTTGTTCCGTATGTGCCGGTTTTATCTCCGCTGCCAACGCGCATACCAAACCCGAGTAACCTTTGGGCTGGTACTCCCGTGCCGAAAAAAGCATCTCGCCACTTACATCAAACTTGGAAAGGCTCTATCTCTTAGAGTAGAAGATATCGGCAGGCGACGGCTTCTCACGCAACCGTGCCCTGGCCGGCAGTTGCCGGTAGTTTCGGCCTTCCGCGTGAGCGAAGGATAGCTTCACCGCTATCCGGTCCCTCACCCTATCCCTGTCACAAAATCACCAGCACCAGCTATGAGTGGCCTACCGCGGCTCTCCACCCCTTTGTCTCCCTAAGAGAGCAGCAAACAAATCCGACCCAATCTCCAGCAAACCAAGGAACGAGACGACCTATGCCCAAAAATACTGTCAGCGATCCCATCACCGATCAGGAAATCGCCTTTGCTCACCTGATCATGTCCGGAACCATGAACGACCGCCGCGCCGCGGAAGCTGTCGGCCTCAATCCCGACACCGCCGCCTACACCAAAGCCAAGCCCCGCGTCCGCGCCTACATGATCGAGCACCGCGCCGCCGTCAGGGAAAGGCTGGTGGACCAGGAAGCCGAAGGGCTGCGCCAGCTGAACCTTGGTCGCGACCAGATCCTGGCCCGGCTCTGGGAACTGGCCAATCTTAGCCACGAAGTGACCAGAGGCATCATCGCCGGCCAGATCAAGGCTCTTGCGATGATCGTAGCCATCGAAGGCCTGATTCCGTCCGGAACCATGAATGATCGACGCCTTTCCTCATCTGCCGGGACGCAACCCGCGGCCCCGCCCGTCAAGGCACAAATCTATCGTTCTGAGTGGCTTCGCGAACAGCAGCACCAACCTGTGGGTGAGGAGCCAGGGGACCCCGTTGCCGGCACGAAAACCCCACCCGCCGCGCCCCAGGTCCCCCACCCGGAGCCTGCACCGGAGCCTACACCCGAGCCAGCCCCCGCACTGGCGAACGACACGTCGTCTCCCAACCTTGACCGGCGCTCACCCAGCCTTGCCAATCCCTTCATCAACCCCGAAAGGCTGAACCGGGTTCCCGCCGCAACCGGCTGCGCCTTCGACGCCGTTCCGGACAAAGCCAGCTCCCTCAGGCGGTCCTTTTCCCCAGACAGACGCTTCTCTGGGCGGCGCCGCTGAGGTCGATAAAAAGCCAAATTTTATCGAATTTTACAAACGCGGCTGGTGACGGCGCGTATGGTCAGATTCCTTCTCAAACACGGATAAGCTCTACGACCATCCCGGCGAAGCAGTCTCCCGTCACTTTGGCCGGCGGGGGATGGATGACGAAACACGTGGTGCGAGATCTGGACGAAACGCGGCGTAGGACAAACGCAGCGAGGGGCGAAGGCGAGCCGTTGAATTTGCTGCAATAGGTAAACTGTCAGTGCATTCCAGTCCGATAGCCGCTGGGTGCGAATATGCAGCACGCGCTTTCACCTCTTCACCTCTCCAGATTTTCGCCGGCCAGCCGCACCTGCGACGCTCCGCGCAGTCACAACATCCTGTCCGGATTCCGTTGAGCCTGTCTGCTCACAAAATATGCGCGTGAGATGGGCGAACACCTGCCTTGCTGCCGTGGAGAGATCCTGATACTCGCCTCTGAACCAGGAGATAATAGCGACATTCATGACCGACAAGGTCAAGCTGGCAAGCAAGTGCGGTTTCATATCATCCTTTGACCCGCTCCTGAGGCGTCCGGCAAACGCCGCTGCTACCGTATCTTCGACGTCCATCATCCGAGAGTGGTGTGCTTGCCTGGCCGAGGCACTGCGATGAGAGATCTCAATGATCTGACGCGTACGCGGCTGTGCCACTGACTGTCTAAGTACAGAAAGAACCGTCTCTCGCACCGTTTCGAGCGGAGTCAGTGTCGGCGGACACGCTGTGATGGTTGCGGAAAGTACAGCTCCAAAAGCCACTACGTTTTGCGCCAACAGATCATCTTTACTGGCAAAGTAGCGGAAGAAGGAACGCCGGGACACTCCCGCGGCCCGGGCGACCTCTTCAACAGTTGTCTCGTCAAAACCCTTCTCCGCAAACAACTCGATCGCGGTGTCATAGATTGCGTTGCGCACCAGTTGCTGCTTGCGGATTTGCAGGGTGTCTTCGGTCACGGTTGCTCCCCACTTAGTATAACCCTAAAGTGCCATGGATAGCACTGTGTGACAAATAAGAGAAGCAGCCCACACACGTGGTGGCATCCGAACGAAAGCTGTGGAAAAACTCCCTGCGCAATCAAAATAATTAACATTTTGTGTTTACTTTGGCACCCAGTGCCGAATATACTGCATCGATGGCACTCAGTGCCACATCTCTTTAAGCAAAAGGGGCGATCACATGAGAACACTATTCCTATCAATTCTGCTGGCGTCCGCGTCTGCATGGGCGGCCTCGGCCGACAACGTATCCCTCAGTGGCAAATGGAAGATCCACAGCAATGTGGCGGGCAATGAAAGCGATGCCCAATGCACATTCACGCAGCAGGACACCGCATTGAGTGGGAACTGCGCTACCGAAAACGGAGACAAGCCGCTCTCCGGCCAGGTTGATGGACAAAAGATTACCTGGTCCTACGACTCCGACTACGAGGGCACTCCGCTCACTGTGAAGTTCAGCGGAACCATGGATTCGGCTGCGCCTAAGCTCTCCGGCTCTGTCAGCGTGGAGCAATTTCAGGTCGACGGAGACTTCACGGGCGTCCCCTCCAAGTGAAAACGGGTCCGGCCTCTGGAGCTCAGCCCGAAGTCTACCCATGAGGAAGCCGCCCTCGCCACCTGGTGGGTCCGTCGGGGGCAAAATCTGGTGAACGGGACAGAGCGGCCGGGCTTCAGGCGGGCCATCCAGCCGAAGCAGTCATCTATAGGCGACAGTAAAAAATGATCGTTGAAGACGAAATCGAAACTCTACCGCAAGCTGCCGCAGCGGGCCAGTTGGAATCGACTATGACCGGGGCGGCGACTCTGCCCCCCAGCCGTGTCAAGTTGTTGGTCATCGGGATCGTCGCTCTAGTGCTGGTGGGCAGCGGCGTCGGATGGTATCTATACTCCCGCGGTTACGAAGACACAGACGACGCCCAGGTCGACGGCCATCTGAATCCAATCGCCGCTCGCATCGACGGCACCATCAAGGCCGTTCATGTGGACGACAATCAAGCCATCCAGGCCGGAAAGCTGCTGGTTGAGCTGGATCCCAGCGACGATAAGGTCGCGCTGCAGCAGGCACAGGCACAGTACGATCAGGCCGTGGCGCAACTGAGCGCTTCGCATCCCAACCTGCCCATCACCCGCATCAGCAACCTGAACGATCTCACCTCGCAACGAGCCGAGGTCGTCGGCTCAGAGGCGTCGCTCGCCGCCGCGCAGCACGACCTTGACAGCGCCGTTGCCAAGCTGAAGGAGTCGCAGGCTGTCAATGCGAGCGGAACCAGGCCGATTTCGCCCGCTATAAGACTCTCTTCGATGACCAGGAGGTCTCGCGCGCGGATCTTCGACCAATACAAAGCCACCGCCGCCGCGCAAACCCAGACCGTCGCTGCGAACCAGGCCGCGCTCGCCTCGGCGCAAAAGACGGTGGAACAACGTATGGCCCAGCTGGCACAGCAACACAGCAAGCTACAGCAGACCCAGAGCAGCGCGCCCTTGCAAGTGGCTATCCGTGAGGCCGATATCAAGAGCCAGCAGGCGAACGCCGAGGCTGCCCAGGCGGCACTCGAACAGAGCCGGCTCAATCTTGGTTACTGCCGCATCGCCGCTCCGGTCTCCGGGGTGGTCACCCAACGCAGCGCTGAGATTGGCGCGCGCATCTCCAAAGGCCAGCAGTTGTTCATGATCGTGCAGACCGATGACCTGTGGGTCACCGCCAACTTCAAGGAGACGCAGTTGGCCCGCATTCATCCTGGCCAGCATGTACGCATCCATGTGGATGCGCTGCATGACGACTTCGACGGCACCGTGGAGAGCATGCCCGCCGTTACCGGCTCACGTACCAGCGTATTGCCTCCTGAGAACGCCACCGGCAACTACGTCAAGGTCATTCAGCGTCTTCCTGTGCGCATTCGCTTCAACCACGGTCAGAAGGACATCTGGACAAGCTTCGTCCTGGCATGTCGGTCGAACCCAAGGTGCGTCTGGACTGACCCATGGCCCAGGCAAACGAAATCGCAAACGCGGACTCGGTGCCGGGCCCGCCGCTGATCAATCCATGGATCATCGCCATCACCGTCACTCTGGCAACCTTCATGGAGGTGCTCGACTCCTCGATCGCCAACGTCGCTCTGCCGCACATCGCCGGCACACTCGGCGCCAGCTCGGAAGAGAGCACCTGGGTGATTACCAGCTATCTCGTATCGAGCGCCATCGTGCTGCCGATGAGCGGCTGGCTCTCGAATGTGATCGGCCGCAAGCGCTTCTACATGGCATGCGTCGCCATGTTCACCGTCAGCTCGTTTCTCTGCGCTCTGGCGCCGACTCTGCCCATGCTTATCTTCTTCCGCATCCTGCAGGGCGCGGGCGGCGGCGGACTCGGGCCCAGCGAACAAGCCATCCTGGCTGACACCTTCTCAGCCAAGCAACGCGGCATGGCCTTTGCCATGTACGGAATGGCGGTCGTCGTCGCGCCCGCCATCGGCCCCACGCTCGGCGGTTGGATCACCGACAACTACAGTTGGCACTGGATATTCCTGATCAACGTGCCCATCGGCATCCTCTCGCTCGTGCTCACGCAACGCGTCGTGCACGATCCGGCCATATCTCAAGAACATGGTGCGGTCCAGTATCCGCGTGGACTATATCGGCATCAGCCTCATTGTCGTCGGCGTTGGCTTTCTTGCAGTATGTGCTCGATAAGGGCCAGGAGAACGACTGGTTCTCTTCGAAAATGATCCTCGTCTGCTTCATCATTGCCATCGTAGCGCTGGTGGTGCTGGTCATTCGCGAGCTCACGCACGACAACCCGATCATGGACCTCAGGCTGCTCGGCAAGCGGAACTTTGCCACTGCCGTCACCTTCAGCTTCATCCTCGGCATGGTGCTCAACGGCAGTACCATCCTGCTGCCGCAGTTCTTGCAGAACGATCTTGGCTACACCGCGCAGCAGGCAGGCATGGCGCTGTCACCGGGCGGGATCGCGCTCGCGCTCATGATGCCCATCGCCGGCATCCTGGCCACCAAATTCGATCCGCGGGTCATCATCGCCATCGGCTTCGCCCTCACCTCCTTTGGACTCTTCCACGTTACCAACATCTATCTCGGCGTCAGCTTCAGCACCATGGTGACCTACCGCGTCATCCAGGTCATCGGCATTCCGCTCATTTTCATACCCATCAGCACCCTCAACTATGTCGGCATTCCTCAGGACAAATTCAACCAGGTCTCCGGCATCAGCAACTTCACGCGTAACCTGGGTGGGGCCATCGGCGTTTCCATGCTGAATAACTTCATCACCCGCCAGGGGCAGGTCCACCGCACCGCCCTCACCGCGCATACCAACCACGCCAATCCGTTCTTCGAGCGGCAGCTCAACGCCATGACCCAGAACTTTGTCGCCATGGGGGCCAGCGCCAGTGAGGCCTCGCATCGTGCCCTGGCGCAGCTCTCTGCGCAAGTCGATCTGCAAGCCAACGTGCTCGGCTTTGCCAGCTCGTTCTGGGTTCTTGGCCTGCTCGTGATGTTCCTGATACCGCTGCCCTTCATCATGCAGCGGCCCAGCCCGGAAGAAGCGAAGGCCTCAGCCGCTGCACATTAGCAAGTGAAGTCTCATGGAACGGAGAAACGGCGCCGCAAGCGTCAGGTGTCTTAAGGGGGGATAACCGATGTGGCCGAAGATGGGAACCGGAGCGCTGCGCTGTGCGTGTGGCGTCGTGATGATAGGTATAGCGAGTGGTGTGCTTTGGGCCCAGTCAGCCGGTTCGGCGGGAACAACTACCGTTGTCCATCCAGCGACGATGCCAAAACTCGGCAGTGTGGATCACCCGATTCGATTCGTACAACGTTGAGATGGTCGAAGTGACCGGCGGGCGCTTCTGGAAGCCGTACAGTGCCGAAGTGGATGCTCGCTTGACTACGCAAGCGAGCGCGGCGCCAGATCCCAAGCGGCAGGTGGGGATGGATCCGAGCTTGTTTCAATTCCGTCCGCCCATCGATTTGACAAATCCACGTCTGCGCAAGCTGGCAGAGGGACTAGGGCCCGCCTATATCCGGGTGAGTGGCACCTGGCAGAACAGCACCTTCTTTCAGAATGATGACCATCCTGCAATGAAACAGCCGCCCCAGGGTTTCAACAGCGTTCTGACCAGAGCTGAATGGAAGGGTGTGGTCGACTTCTCGCTCGCCGTCGGGGCAAAGATTGTTACATCGGTGGCTACGAGTGCGGGGACGAGGGATGCCAATGGGGTCTGGACTCCGGCGCAGGCGAAAGCAGTGCTGGACTATACCAAAAGCATCGGAGGAAGCATCGCTGCCACCGAGTTCATGAACGAGCCGACCTTCGCCGTGATTGGCGGGGCGCCGAGCGGGTATGACGCGGCGTCGTTTGCCAGGGATGTCAAGGTCTTCGATAGCTTTCTGCGGAAGCAATCGCCGGGCACTATCTTTCTTGGGCCAGGCAGCGTGGGAGAAGGTATCTCCCTGGTCCCCGGCTCAGCACAGATGCAGATCATTAGTACAGAAGACATGATGAAGGCGACCGGGCCGGTATTTGACGCCTTCTCGTATCACTTTTACGGAACTGTATCTCGCCGGTGCACCGCCAATCTCGGTGCAAAAGCGGGAACGACGGCCGAAGATGCCCTTGCCGCCGAATGGCTGGACAGAACCGATACCGTGGAATCCTTTTATGCAGCGCTGCGAGACAGCCTATATGCCCGGAAAGCCAATCTGGCTTACAGAAACGGCACAGTCGGCGTGTGGTGGCGATCAGTGGGCGGCCGAGTTCGTCGATAGCTTCCGCTATCTGAATCAATTGGGCACTCTGGCCCAGAAAGGTGTCAGAGTGGTAATCCACAATACGCTCGCGTCCAGTGACTACGGACTGCTGGACGAACAGACATTGGAACCCAGGCCGAATTACTGGGCTGCCGTGCTCTGGAACCGCACCATGGGAGCCGGTGTTCTCGATCCGCAGGTGACGAAGGACCAGAGCTTGCGGGTCTACGCACATTGCATGAAAGACACCGCGGGCGGAATATCGATGCTGATCCTCAATACCGATCCGGCTGCCGGGCAGACATTGGAGGTGCCGGTGGGCGGAGAGCGATACACCCTCACCGCGTCCGGTCTCAGGAGTAAAACAGTGCTTCTGAATGGTGCGGAGATGACCGTGGCGACGGACGGGTCGCTTCCGGCAATCAAAGGGCTGGCAGTGAACGCGGGCACCATTCGTTTCGCGCCCGCCAGCATCACCTTTTTGACCCTGCCGGCAGCCAGGAACGAAAGCTGCAGGTAAATGTTTGACGACATACGTATATCCACAAATTTTGTTGAAGGTGAGGACGCAATGAAGAAGAACTTATTGGGAATGTACCAGCAACCGGCAGAACGGGAGATTGCGAGTGGCGTTAAAGGAATTTCCCGGCGCGAACTCTTACGGGGGGCTTCGGCCGCTGCTCTCGTTGGCGGACTGGCAAAGACGCCATTTGCCCACGCAGCCGTGGGTGGTTCCTCTCCGGCAACGGAAAAGGGCAAAACTTTTCCCGATAAGTTTCTGTGGGGATGCGCCACCGCTGCATACCAGGTGGAAGGGAACAACACCAATACCGACTTTTGGACCATGGAGCACCTCGCTCAGAGCATCTTTAAAGAGCCATCCGGTGATGCCTGCGACCATTACCATCTCTATCCGCAAGACATCAGCATGCTCGCCGATTTGGGATTCAACACCTACCGCTTCTCCATCGAGTGGGCGCGGATCGAGCCGGAGGAGGGCTTCTTTTCGAACGCTGAGTTGGACCACTACCGGCGCATGCTGGCCGTTTGCCAGGAGCACCATCTGACCACGATGCTCACCTATTATCACTTCTCGCTGCCCCGCTGGTTTGCGCTAAAGGGCGGCTGGCAGAACGAGAAGGCCGCCGATTTGTATGCCCGCTTCTGTGAAAAGGCGACCAGGCATCTGGGCGATCTGGTTGGGTATGCCTCGACCATGAACGAGCCTGATGTTCCCCAACTGCTGAACTGGTTTAACCTGCCGGGAGGGCCGGGAGGAATGAGCGTCGCCGAGATGATGCAGGGCGGGTTGACGAACGTTCGCAAGCAGCTCAATGCGCCCGAATTTGCTGACTTGTTCCTGGGCGACGGAAAGAAGACGCGCGATGGCTTGCTGGCCGCGCACACCAAAGCCAAGGATGCGATCAAATCAGTGCGGCCCGATCTGCCTGTGGGATTCAACCTGGCTATGTCAGACGATCAGGCGGCGCCCGAGGATAGCCATTTGGAAGAGAAACGGGCTGAAGTGTATTCGCACTGGTTCGAGGCTGCCAGGCATTGCGACTACATGGGCGTGCAGACGTATTCCCGTTCGATCGTGGGGAAAAAGGATCTGCCGGCGCCAAAGGGCGCTGAATTGACCCAGACGGGAATGGAGTTCTATCCCGAGTGCGTGGAGCACGTGGTGCGGTATGCGAGCAACGAGACCAAAGTTCCCATCATCGTGACCGAGAACGGCATCGCTACCGAGGATGACAGCCGGCGTGTGGAGTACTACCAGCGCGCGCTGGCCGGGCTCAAGCGCGCCATCGACGACGGCGTTGATGTGCGCGGCTACATCGCGTGGTCCCTGATGGATAACTTCGAATGGATGTCGGGCTACACTCCAAAGTTTGGACTGGTGGCAGTGGACTTAAATACGCAGAAACGTACCATCAAGCCCAGCGCCGCTTTTCTTGGAAACATTGCAAGAAGAAATGCGCTGTAGGATTACACGGAGATACTGGAGCAGCGCGAGATTCAGATCAGCATGAGCCGGCGCGGCAATCCATACGACAAGCGAGAAACCGCAGATCTCTCCACTACGCTACGCTCCGGTCGAGATGACAATTCTGCTTGAACCGACAAATTTGTCATCTCGACCGGACCCGGATTTCCCGCCACGCTGCACCGGACATTGCCGCGTGTGGGGGCTAGTCCCGCTGCTGTCACCGAAACGCCCTCACGCCGCGCACCGCGTCTTCTGCGAATTGCGGATGGGTTTGCCGCACCTACCCAAGGAAATACGAGTAAAATTCCGTTGACGTTTTTTGTGTTGCCAGGGCAAATTCAAGAACACTGAGACCGCATTCTGGGGCTTAGAGGGGTCGCTCGCATGTGGCATTTTGCCGCAAGAGATCTTATCCGACGAAAAGGTCTCCTGGCATACGCCATCCTGGCAACTTCTGGATACCTCGCAACCTCTATTTCGGCGTTTGCCCAGGCGAGCGGCCAGGTGGCCA
This sequence comes from uncultured Acidobacteriaceae bacterium, assembly GCA_963757515.1. Lineage (GTDB taxonomy): Bacteria > Acidobacteriota > Terriglobia > Terriglobales > Acidobacteriaceae > PALSA-350. Next base: position 174,717 of record CAVWRV010000024.1, read on the forward strand.
CGTCGTCAACCGGCAATCAAACCCCGTACCATCTTACGGTCACAAGCAACTTGGTCGTCGTACGCGTGGTTGTACGCGATGCGCAGAATAAGCCCGTCACAAACCTTAAGAAGGAAGATTTCAAGCTTTTCGACCGCGGCAAGCCGCAATCCATCACGCAGTTCGCGGTGGAGATGCCATCTGCCCCACTCGCCGGTCCGGCTCCGGCCGTCCCACCGGGACAGCCGTCCATCACACTGGCGCCGGCCTCAGCCCTCCCGCAACGCTTCCTGGCCTTCTATTTCGACGACCTGAACATGTCCGACGCCGCTGTGATTCAGGCGCGCGATGCGGTCGATCGTTACCTGGCAGCGAACCTCCAGCCAAATGACCGGGTCGGCCTATTTACCTCAGGAAACAGTCTGTCCGATTTTACTGGCGATCCGAAGCAAATCCATGACGCCCTCCTCAAGCTCCGTGTCAGCCCTGTGGCTCTAAGAAACGATGATTGCCCAGACATATCCGATTACCAGGCGCAGCAGATTGTGGAGTTCGACGACGAAAACATCGACGCATGGCAGGTCGCAATTGAGCAAGCATTGAATGATCAAAGATGTAGCCAGGTGCCGCGGGGCCCCGGGGAGCCTCAAAGGTATATTGCGGTGCTGGCGCGACGAATCCTGGAGCAGTCCCAGCTGCAGTCGCGGGCCAACCTGCAGGAACTGGAAAAAGTGGTGAACTACGTCTCGCGGATGCCCGGCCAGCGCACAGTTGTTCTCGTGTCCCCCGGCTTTTTATCGCGCAGCGAACAATCTGAGTTGGACCAAATCATCGATCACGCGCTGCGCACGCAGGTGGTCATCAGTTCGCTCGACCCAAGGGGTCTTGCGACCCTCATGCGCGAGGGCAACGTGTCTCACAGTTATGCGCCACAATCTATTGGCATGGCAGCCGTGCATCGGTTGGATTCGGACCGGGAGTCGGCCGCCCGCGACGTTCTGCAAGAGGTGGCCCAAGGTACGGGCGGAGAGTTTGTTCACAACACGAACGACCTGCAGACGGGACTAGCTGCGGTGGCAGGAACTCCCGGATACTACCTGGGCTTCGCCCCCACGGACATGAAGCTCGATGGCAAATTCCACGACTTGAAGGTGGAACTGGCAGAGAAACAAGCGGGGTTCAGCATTCAGGCGCGGCGTGGCTATTTTGCGCCGAGGAGTGAGGCTGAAGCCGCAGCGAGCGTCGAAGCGGGCGGACCCATCGATCCAGATGCTCAGGTAAAAGAGCAGATCCGCGAAGCGGTTTATTCCAGGACCGATGTGCAGCAATTGCCCATCACGCTGGACGTAAAGGTCTTCTCCACGAAAAGCGAGGACCGCGAGCTTGTACTGTCGGGCCGCCTCGACACCAAGGCGCTCCACCTCCGCAAGGACGGCCAACGCAACCTGAACAACGTCACCTTTGTATCTGCCATCTTCGATCAGAAGGATAATCTTGTTCAGCTACAACGCGGCCAGGCTACGCTGGAGGCGCCAGACGCGCAGTTACCACAGGTGCTGAGCGCAGGCCTGAAGATGGATTCGACCTTCGAGTTGAAGCCAGGAATTTACCGGGTGCGTGAGGTGGTGACGGATTCAGAGGATCATCACATCACCGCCCTATCCCGCGATGTGAACGTGTCCGCCGAATGCTGCGCGACTCGCGAGGTGGCGGGGATCCAGCCGATTCCCGCGCCCTCGCCCGGCCCGCCCAGCCATGGAGACGTTCAACCGGCTTCCGCTAACGCGCCAACCTACCTTGACTATCCCTTGCGGAAGCTGAGCGCGGTGGTTCCCGCCCTGTCGGGGATGAAACCCGATAAGAGCCAGGACCAGCTGTCGTGGATCCTTTCCAAAGTAGGTGAGGCGACTGTCCGCTCATTGGCCACGGTGCCTAATTTAATTTCCCTCGAAGATGTGTTCTCGTTAGTAGTGTCCCGGGACCCAGGTCCCACGAACAGCGTTCTGGGAATGGAGGAAATACCCGCGCTGCGGGACCTGGAAGAACAGCTGCGCCAGTCCAGAAGCACCGAGTTCAACTACCTGCTACTCTTCGATCACCACGCGGATGGGGAAACCGCAATTCAGGAATTGCGGACCGATTTTAAGAACCGGCAGGTGGGCTCAGCCGTTGACGGAGTCGCCCCGCATGGCTTCGGATTCGCCTATCAGTGGTTGCTATTATCGCCTGCGAATCAGTCCGAGTTACGCTTCCGCTATCTGGGGACGCAGAGAATCGACGACCATCAGACCTTTGTCCTGGGTTTTGCGCAGATCCCAAGTCGGATCAAAGTACCCGGAAAATACAAGTGGGCCGGAAAGGAAGTTCCATTCTTCTTCCAGGGAATTGCGTGGATCGATCAGTCTACCTTTGATGTTGTTCGGCTGCGTACCGATCTTCTGACGCCAGTCCCAAGCGTCAACCTGCAAAATATGACCACCGAGCTGCGCTTCCGCTCAGTGCGCATTCATGGCTTTGGCGCTGTTCTTTGGCTGCCTTCTGAAGTACTCATCCGAACAGCACGAAGCGACAGCCTTTTTGAGGAGATTCACCAGTACTCCCGGTATAGGTTCTTTCACGCGGAGAGCAAACTGCTGCCTAACGGGTAGCAGCCGGTGGGGTGGGTTGTGAATGGTGGGGGCTACGATCTTCCGGAGTTTGCGGCGGCGGAGTTGAACTGCCCCGATCGCCGGGAGAGTTGTGGTGACCGCAGCACTTTTCCACAACCTAACCATTCGCAAAAAGCGTCTGCAACGTTTTGTTGACTCGCGGCACTATTCATCGAGCGTCCAATGGAACCAGAAATCGCAATGTTTACGGATAGATATACATGGTCTGGTTACTCTGTCGCCGTGCGCTCGGGTGTGCATGTCGCCCGCTAGGCTACTGCAAGTCGTCCGAAATCTGTGGTTCGGACTGCTACTGTGCCAATTCATGCCAAATTATGATGAAGTAAAAACAAATTGCAATAGTGACTTGACGAGTGTGCTCTCTTGGTCTACCGTTTTCGCTTTCATCGTCCCGGAACCGAAATGGATGGTGAAGCGTCCCCTGTGGAATTTTTTGTTAACTCAACTGCCGGCGGCCGATGGCGGGGTTTGTGCACTGTTTCGCCGGTTCATGACGGCTGCTGTCTAGATTTGTAACGTCAGCCTAATCCCTACAGGGGCTCCAGGTCGATTTCTATTGCTGGACCGGCGAAAACGAGTCTCCGAGACTGCTCCCTCTTCGATGGCGTGACCCCAGGTCAATCGCGTCTGAGGACACAATGCCAGGGAGGCGCTTTGCTCGCGTTCGATCGACCGCAGTGAATTAATGAACACATAACTACGGTTCCAACCGGTATCCAAGGGCCCCCAAGCCGCGGCGCCGCTTGTCCACATTGGGTTGAGAAGCGGTCCGCCATCGCAGCCAACACGCTTTGAACAAGGAGAGACTATGCCTACTGTGACCCAACCCGACGTTCTCGCTAACGCAATCATGGGTAAACTTTACGATGTACTTACCAACGGTGACGCTACCGTTCCCCCCTCACCCGATAATTTTTTTAGCTGGTGCACACCAGGAATTCCGATCACCGCGGAAGACTTCCGGTTCTTGTCACAAGGTCTATCCGGTGTTGTGACGCCCCAGGCAGCAGCCACCCTGGTAGGCGCGACTGCTGGTGGAGCCGCGGCAGGAGCTTCCTCTGGAAGCAGTTCCGGGGGAGGACTTACGCCAGCGCAGTTGAATCAACTTCGCGCCGCGGATACCAACCAGGTCTATCAACAAGCAGAGATGCTCGCCCGCATCCTTGACTTCGTCCCCGACCTCACCACCATCAGCAATAAGCAGTTCGCCTCATTCAGTATCGCCAACAACGACGGCACACTTTCAGATCGGTACAAGTTCATCCTGACGATGAGTCAAGTGATGGACCAGGAATTAGACCAGGCCACCAAGGACAAGATCGCGAAGTTCCGGGGATTGCTGCAAACTACAACGACACAAACCGACCTTGTAACCGGAGCCCAAACAACGGTTGTAGGTCCAAGCCCTATGGTACAGGCCTATAACGCAAAGATGGCGGCTTACGACAATGCTGCCCTAGCCTACAACCAGGCGCGGATTGATGCCTTGGCAGGAAATGATCCTGCAGCGGTGGAAAATTTTGCCATCAACGGCCGCATCCTGCGAAACGCAGTGACTGCGGCGATGGACGATTGGATCGCGAATGGTTACAAGCAAGACTACGAGGAGATCGCGGCCTATATCTCCCAGGTGCAGGGGCGCGATATGGCGATGCTCAAGCAGGAATACGAACAGGATCTGACCAATGCGACCCTGACCGGGATCTCCTCCGGAAGTGATTTCCTCTATACGGCACTTGCGCCGCCCGACTTCGCCACGGCAGGGGGGTGGAGCACGTTCACTTTCAACAGCGGTGATTACACCCAGTACAGCAATTCGAGCTTCAACAAACAGGGATGGGCCGTTTCCGCGAGTGCCGGATTTTTTGGCATCGGCGCCAGTGGCGGCGCCAGCGGAAGCCAGAGCCGGTCCCAGTTCAACAGCGGATTCGAACTCGACAGCTTTTCGCTGAAGTTCTCCATCTGCGAAATTCCAATTATTCGTCCCTGGTTCAAAGACGCCTTCCTGATCAGCAAGTCGTGGCGCTTTGACCAAACGAATCCCGATTCGAAAAACAGGCTGCTCAGCGATGGCGGCAGCCCGCCCAATGGATTTCTTCCTGCTTACCCGACAGCGGTCGTCTTCATCAAAGATCTGGTGCTGGGGATTCGCCAGGATTCCGCAGCCGGCCAGTTCATCACCCAGCAGTCGGCCTCCTCGCAAGGAGGCGGCGTCAGCGTTGGCTTTGGCCCGTTCTCGTTTGGCGGCAGCGCATCGCACTATTCGAGCAGTGGATATTCCAGCCAGAGCATCCATTCGACCTGGAACGATCAGGGCCTGAGCGTGCCGGGCATGCAAATCGCCGGCTTCAAGTGTCACATATTCACCAACAAGTTGCCCAATCCCGATCCCAGCATCAAGAACTGGATCTAGGGAGTTAGCCGCTACTTGTCTAATTCGAGTCAGGCGAGGCCATGGGAGCAACGTGGCCTCGCCACTTCGCTAACCCAGCGAGTGAGGAGTCAACCACATGGATGCCCTGGCACAACTTGCACTTATGACGAAAGCCAAGCTTCTATTCGAGACTGCAGATACTTTCCTGAGTTTCCCCGCCTTTACACCCATCAGCTATACGTCCGATCAAATGAATTTTACCAACCCGACCAGTAACCAGCAGATGCAGGCATTTGCTGATTTCTCAACGTGGACCAATGCTCTTCCCCAAGGAACACTCTTCCAGCCTGCGTTGGACAACATGCTTTGGGATGTCTATCTAGGTGTGTTGCAGAACGCGCAAGTCGCCCAGGGTTCCCTCACCGCCGGTCAGACTGCCGCGCTGCAGGCGGCCCAGGCTGTTCTGTCGACACAGGGCCCCGGCGGGGTTATGGTCGATACCCCGGCGCTCATCGCCTACAAACAATATCAGCAGGCTTATTTCGCGGCCAGCCAGGACTACAACAACCAAAAGGTCACCGCTTCTGCGTCCGCGGACCCACAGGTACAGGCAGCATGGCAAAACGGTGGCGAGGCAGCTGCGCGGGCTGAGGTGGTGGCCGCCGAAAGCAATTGGGAGACGAAAGGCTTTAAGGCGCAGGTGGAAAGCGCCCAGTCGACAGTGGAGACTTTGGGATCGCAATCGCCTCAGCTCAAGTGGCAAAGCTGGGAGGCTCTGTGCGATCCCACAATTGACTTCCCGACCAATCCCAGCACAAATTCTTCTTTCGGACCGACCCTTTTTGCGCCTTACGACATCATCCAACAAGCAAGTTGGCCGACCTTTTCGATTGCCGGCGCAGACATCCCGAATTTGGTCAGCCAGGCTCCGCCGGAACTCAAGAGCATTTTCGGAGCAACCTCGGGTGATTCCATCATCGACTCCCTGTCTTTTGAGTACTGCAGCGTCGCATTGAGCCGCCCATGGTTTCGTCCAGACCTATTTGCCGCTCGATTCTGGCGTTTCTCTGATCCGACAGTGCAACTGAGCAACGGGAATAATCCACCAAGCGGAGAGTGGCCTGCGTACATCACCGCGGCCGTGTTTGCCCGCAACATCGTGGTGAAGACACATGCCTCGGGTCCGGCGCCGCCCCCGCCGTTGCACACCTTTCCGCCGCTTCCTCTGGAGATTGTCAAGCCGGTCCCACCTGCTCCACCTCATCCCATGCCTGTCTTGCTGCGGCCACAGATCGCGTTGAATGAGCGAGTTCTCACGACGACATCGGCCGCTCCAGTCTCAAGCGTTGCGCATGCGGCTTCCGCGGTTCCTGCGGGACGAATGACGATGATAGCGCCGAAACTTGGGGAGCAGGAAGTAGCGGGCCACGGTGTCGCTGTTCTTTCGCCGGCACAGCCTTTAAAGCCGGTAATCATGGCTCCCGCCTTGAGAATGCGACTGAGTGCGGCCACTTTCTCCAGTCAAGGCGCCCAGGCGCCTGCCCCCACGACACCGCCGCCGCCGCCTCCATCCGGCCAAGGGCAATCGAGCGACGTCTCTGTCCTTGCGTTCATCTGCAAGCGGCTGCCTAAGTGTCCGAATCCGGACGCGACACTCAGCTGGATCTAGCTCGCATAATCGGTACCAGAAAGGAGGAATCATCTTGCCTAAGAAAGCGCTTGTCGTTGGCATTAACGACTACTCAAACTGGAACAGCGGGGTCACCGTGGGCGACCTTACCCTTTCCGCTCCTAACCTTCAATGGTGCGTTGGCGATTCGAATTCGTTCGCGGATTTGCTGAGAAGCGGTTTTAGCTTCGATCAAGTGACTACCCTGCAGGACTCGCAGGCTACTTCACAAGCGATCCTCAATGGGATTTCAAACCTCCTGAACTCGAGTACGGCCGGTGACACTGTCTGCTTTTACTTCTCGGGTCATGGAGGCCGCCTTCCCGAAAAGGCGGGCAGTTCATCCACCAGATACTACGAGACGATCATTCCTTATGACACTGCGATGATCACAAGCATGCAGGTCGCTACCATTGCCCAAAACCTGCCTCCGTCAGAGATCAACTTCACGCTGGTTCTCGATAGTTGTCACTCCGGCGGAATGTTTCTCTCCCCGGATGCCCGTGGATTTACCTGGACCAAGGAGGCTGCGCTCGCATTTCAGTCGGCGTGCGAAGCGATCGTCCCCTGGATTTGCCTGCTGGACCCGTCCGCTTGTGATGGCAACGTATCCGGACTCACGGTGCAGGATTCCGGAGTGTGCACGATGTTAGTGAATGCCTCGAAGGACAGTCCTGATGCTGCCAAGGCAACCTTGCTCAGCGCATGCGACTATGGCGAGCTTTCTTCGGAAAGCTCGACACTCAAGCACGGTTACTTCACGCAGGCAATGCTGGACGTAGTCAATGCCTGTAACTTTCAGATCACCCATCCCAACCTATTGGCGCAACTTGTCCAGAAGGTTGCCGGGTATGCGGGAAGCGGTCAAACACCGCAGCTGCGCGGCCGTCCAGTTCGTTTGCAGGAGGATTTCCTCGCTGGATGGAATTACAGTGTCTAGCGTACTGCCACGACTTAGACTCTGAGCGAACCACGGAACCCCCTGCCGCGATAAAAACAGGGCGCCGTGTTGTGATACACGAAGACCGTGTCGAAGCGGCGATCGGCGAAGATAGCGCCGCCGAGTTTCGTAATAGCATTGGGCGTTTTCAACCAGCTCTGCGTTTTCGTGTCGAACTTTCCCAGCTTCTGCAACTCCCGATATTGTTCTTCCGTTAAAGGCTCGATGCCCATGGCGGCTGCCATATCCAGGACGTTCCCTGCTGGGTTTAACCCTTCTTTGTTTCGTTTCTGCTGTCCCTCACGGTCGTAACAGACACCTCTGCGGTCTTTGGGACTTTCTGCGGAACAATCGCAAAAAATGTATTGGCCCGTGCTCTTCTCGTGCCCGATCACGTCCGGTTCCCCGCCAGTTGTTTCCATTTCATGGAGTGACCACAGTGCCTGAGGATTCGATGTCAGTCTTGCCTCTACTTTTGCCCATTCAAGACCTTCGTGGCGGTTCATGTTTTTCTCAAAACGGGCTAGCAAGGTTTTGAGCAGTTCTTCGCGTTGTGCTTTCGAAAGGCTCTGCTTTGCCATAGTTTTCTGTTGGCTTCGAGGCTCGCCCTGCCAGACGAAAACATGGTGACACAATACCTATCTACCGTAAAGAGCTCAAATCCTCCGGGCGTCCGGGGTCCCCTCGCTTCCAACGAGGAAAGATACAGAAGTAATGAGTCAAAAGTGCTACAGCCCAGCTTGCCTCCGGCAATGTAGAAGTGGCAGGAGGCTTCCACGTGAAAACTCTGCTAGTCACGCTCATCCTCTGCTCCGCAGCGTCGGCCAAAGACAGGTCCGGCCCGACGTATCAGGACGCCATTTTCCAAGAGACTCACGCGGAACCTGTCCGCATGAACTGCGATGGGTCCGGGTACGGTAGCAGCATGACTCCCTGTCAGGACGTGGAAATGCTCGTCTACACCGTAAAAGCCGGGGAAACAGTCTACACGCTGACACCGTACGGGACGCGGCCTCATCACGAATCTCTCTGGAAGCAACCGGCAAATGCCGCGGTGGCGGTCTGGAACGATGGGAAGCATGTGCATGTCCGGACCGGCGGGAAAGAATCCCAGTACGACATCATAGGGGAAAGCGCCCAGGACGCGACCCGATGATGGGAAGATAAGGCAACCCCGATCGAGCGGCTAAAGCCGCACCCGCTTGCAACAGTTTATGTACGACCTAAAGGTCGTACCCTTCAGTGATATTGAGTTTTTTCGCAGCCTGCCGGGGCCCCCCGCAGAGTTCTTGGAGACTGGCTCTGAGCCAATATCCGGGTCTTATACCGCGGTTGGGGAGCCCCGTCCGCCGGCCTATTTCGTCACCTTGTATTCGCTGATGCTGACTTCGAGTTGAGCATATTTCCAAAACAACGTCTTCACATGTTTCAGAAACTCTTCACCGACTTCCCAGGTGCGATTCTTAGCCCCGTATCTGCCGGAGTATTTGTTGATTATCCAGCCATGCTGCTGCGTATATAGAAGCTCCCCGCCGTAAAGCGCCTTCAGTGCGTCCGAACCGGATGCGAGCGTCGGATGTCCGTAATGCTTGGCCGTCGGATCGCCGCTTGTTCTGGAAGCATCCTGGATACTAGCCTGCGTCTCGATGCCGACCCTGAGGTCGTCCGCATCGACAAGCAGCCACAAATAACTGACGTATCGGCGTGGACTCCACCCTGGGGTGCTCCTAAGGATTACCAGATTCGGATTCGCAACGCTGGCCGAGCTGTCGGCATGATCCTGTCTTTCCCAAGGTTTAACTTTCGTTGGGGATTTCGGGTCATTCAATGGCGAAGTTGCCATGATCTTGTCCTCCTACCGCTAAGCTTCCCGGCAAACTCATAACCCCTGACCGATGTCGACCATAGGTTACACCCGATCAAGCAGAGCGGTTGTGTTATGGGACAGGAAACCCGGGACCTTGCTGGCCCAAGTCCTTTGCGGTCTTGCCCATGTCCCTGTGGAGACCCCGCGCCCGGGTGTTCTACAAAAATAAATAACAGTTAATCTTCCGGGTCCCGCCTTCTCGCCCGCTCCCGCAAGACTCAAAGCCAGGATGGAGTCGCTTCTACTTTCCTGTGGAGCTCTCTCATCCCCTAGAATGTGCACGACGGTCCAGGACAGACGAAAGGTACCCCCCATTGAAATGGAAAGCGGTAAAAGGCATTGTCCAGCTTACTGTTGTCCTGGGAGCGCTCGTGTTTTTACCTGCATGGTCCTTCGATTACTGGCAGGCATGGATTTATATGGGCGTGGTCATGACGGGGGTTGCCTTGATCCTTACTTATCTCGTAAAGAAGGATCCCGCGCTTTTTGAGAGGCGACTTAAAGCGGGCCCTGGTGCGGAAACGGAGAAAAGTCAGAAGATCATACAGGTGCTTCTGAACATCCTTTTTGCCGCGGTCGCGATTGTCCCAGGAATCGATCATCGTCTCGGGTGGTCGCATGCGCCACTCTCCGTAGTTCTTGCGGGAGATATACTTTTGGCGCTTGGACTCTTCATCATCTTCCTGGTCTTCAAGGAGAATAGTTATGCGGCAAATACCATTACGGTGGAGAAGGAGCAGCGCGTCGTGTCTACAGGCCCGTACGCGCTCGTCCGTCACCCCATGTATACAGGAGGAACGCTGATCTTTTCAGGAGGCCCTTTAGCCCTGGGATCCCCGTGGGGACTATTGTTTTTTATTCCCGGGATCGCGGTCATTGTGTGGCGTATTGTGGACGAGGAGAAATATCTCAGGAACCATCTGCCTGGCTATGTTGAATATTGCAGGAAAGTTCGCTGGCGATTGGTTCCTGGAATTTACTGACACCCAATCGTCAGCGGAATGTACACCTCTGGATGGTGAGGACATTCGTAGTGGCATGGCTGTCAAAGGAGAGGAGCAGACGTGTCAAAGGTTCGCGCAGCGGGGTTTGGCGTTTCGTTGGACGGTTTCAGCGCAGGGCCGGAGCAAAGCCTGAAGGATCCGCTTGGCAAGCGGGGTCCGGAGATCTTTCAATGGTACTTTCACACAAAAACGTTCTGCGAGATGCTCGGACAGGAAGGCGGATCGGTCGACCTGGACGATGATTTTGCACGGAGGTCGATGGAGAACTTTGGCGCCTTCATCCTCGGTCGCAACATGTTCGGTCCGGTGCGTGGGGAGTGGCCGGATGGCTCGTGGAAGGGCTGGTGGGGCGATAATCCGCCCTACCATAGCCCAACCTTCGTGCTCACGCACTATGAGCGCGAGCCACTGGTCATGGAGGGCGGGACGACTTTCTACTTTGTTACCGGGGGCATCGAAGAAGCCCTGCTACGCGCAAAACAAGCAGCGGGTGATAAGGACATCAAAATCGGAGGCGGTGTTTCCACGGTACGGCAGTATCTGCAGGCCGGGTTGATCGATTCGCTGCATCTTGCCATCACGCCTGTCGTGCTCGGTAAAGGTGAAGCGCTGTTTGCAGGTCTCGATTTGCCTGGGCTAGGTTTTTCTGTGACGGAGCGTAAGGTTACGGAATACGCGACCCACGTTGTGCTGGAGAGACGATAGTTGGGGTATACACGCTGGTTGATTTCCGGGCAGTATGCTTACGGTTACGATGACAGATCAAACCACCGCCCGCACCTGGCTTAATCAGCCTACCTATTGGAGTGAGACTGGGGATACGCTGACCGCAACGGCGCCCCCCGGCACAGACTATTGGCGGATGACCCATTACGGGTTCATTCACGACAGCGGTCCATTTCGGTATCAGGAACAAGCTGGAAACTTTGAAGCAAAGGTCCGCATCGCGGGGAAATACCATGAGCTCTATCATCAGGCGGGCTTGATGATACGCATCGACGACCAGAACTGGATCAAAGCTGGAATTGAGTTCCTGAATGGCAAGCAAAACGTGTGCGCCGTGGTCACGCGAGAGTTTTCAGATTGGTCGGTACTTGCTTGTTCTGACAACCCCCCGCTTCTCTGGTTGCGCGCGCAACGTTATCACGACACGGTTCAGGTTTCGTATTCCCGGGACAACCAGGAATGGTCGATGATTCGGCTTGCGTACTTTCCGCCGCAGGTGACCGTCAAGATTGGCATGATGGCTGCTGCACCCGGTAAGGAGGCTCTGGAAGTCACGTTCGACCACTTTTCGATCGGCCCTCTCCATTCGCAGCCTCAAGAGGACTGAGCCAGGACTCGGAGGAGTTTTGGGGACAGAGTTTCGGTGACAGACACGGAATTTGTCCACGTTTGTTTCTCCGTTGACAGGTGTTAGGCTACAGTTGCTCAGGTGAGGATACGAAACTTCGTCCATAAGGGTTTGAAGAAGCTCTATGCAGACGACGTCGCAAAAGGCGTTCCGCCCCGATGCCGAAGACAAGCTCCGCAAGATACTTGCCTTTCTGGACGATATGGAGGACCCCGAAGAGTTGCGGGCGCTGCCTTCCTGGAAAGTGCATACCTTGACCGGTGACCGCAAAGGCACATGGAGCCTCAGCGTCACAGCCAATAGGAGATTGACGTTTCGCATCGACACCGGCGAGCGAGAGATTTACGACGCGAACTCAGAGGATTACCACTATGCCAAAGGAGAAAACAACATGCCTATGAAGAACCCGCCCCATCCCGGAGATTTTATTCGGACGGAGATCATCAAACCCACAGGGTTGACGGTTACGGCAGCTGCAGAAGCCTTGCGCGTCTCGCGCCCTACGTTATCCAGTTTGCTCAATGGCAAGGCCGACCTCTCCGGGGAAATGGCGCTCCGCATCGAGAAGGCCTTCGGAGTCAAGATGGATACGCTGATGCGTATGCAGTCTTCTTACGACATCGCCCAAACTCGCAAGCGCGAGAAGCAAATCAGCGTTCCGCGCATTTCGTCGTTGGCTGCAACGCAGTAGTCTGAGCCGGTCCGTTCCCACTCCAAACGAAACTGGTTTCCACTGACGGGGATTCCAATCGGTTTGACACCGGTCCGGTTAGCACCAGTTAAATCCGTAGTAGGGACCGAAGGAATGCACTTGGCAAAAGTGGAGCATTCGGACGGATGATGATTGCAACGGCAGTCTTTGCTTATTCGGCGGATCTTCTGTCCGTCAACCGTTGCTTCACGCGAAATCGACTCTTCACAACAGGCGGCCCCATCTTGCCCCAGGTGGCGTGGTTCCACGTAATCGCCCGGAGTCCGTCGCGCTCTGATTGAAGTGTCATCGGGGGCTCGGCCGGCTTTCCCTCCTCCGCGTCGAAGCTTACCTTGACTTGGTTGTCTGTCTCCACCCAATGCCCAAAATGGGTAACGGTGCCGTTCCCCGCATCTTCGGTAACCGTAGCCGTTCCATCCAGACCCAGGCTGACGTCCATCGAGGGTCCTGGCTTTGCGTCGTCTCCGGAACGCGACGCATACGTTCCGGCAAATCTCGCATGGGTGGTTGGAGTTGCGCCGAGCGCACCCGTCGCCAACAGCAACCAAGCTCCGAGTAAAACGCCACCGAAAGGCCGATCATGAATGAATGACATCGTCTCTATCATCCAGTACCGACGTAATCCGTGCAACCCGCGTACGGCTTCGATTCGATTGGGACCACGCGGCGGAAGTATTGCCATGATTCGACCAGCAGATTGCGGATTGCAATCGCCAACACGATTCTGACGCTCACGTTCATCGAGTGATCTGTGCCAAAATTGGTGGAGCGCTGCGGGCTTTGGGCGAAGACGCCGGCTTACTCGGTTGAACACGGCCTCTGTGTAAACCTTTGAAGGAGCATCATGTCGCAGAACTATCAGAGTCAGGATGTGTGGAGCCGGGCCACATCGGTGAACGGCTATCCCTTCGACGAACTCCGCTCCGTGCTACAGAAGTCGATACGCCGGGGCTGGATCGAGGAGGCCGTACTTGCCGCGTATGAGTTCTTTTCGAGCGGCGCCGAGGCCGAAGAAGTTCTCTGGCGCCGCCTGGAGATCATTGCCACCGAAGACGTCGGCTTCGGACTGATCGAAGCCCCCGCCATCCTCGAAGCCCTGAACAGCCAGCGTACGCGCATGGTCGATCGCGGCGATCGATGGATGTATTCCGTCCACGCGGTGCGGCTGCTCGCCACCGCGAAAAAAGACAACACCACGATGGAGCTCGCCACCTGGGCTCAATTCGCCGTCGCCCGCGGAGAGCGCCGAGTCGAAGTGCAGGACTTCCAGGTCGACATGCATACCCGCCGGGGCGCAGCCATGGGCCGCGACGTGACCCACTGGTGGACGGAAGGCGCAAAACTCGAGAACAAACTTGAGGAGACGCAGACTCCGTGGGGTAAGTACCTGGACGATCTCTACCTGGGAAAGTAGTTGCGGGCAGAGGGATACTGCAGTATCTCGGTTCAGCGATAACGATTTCGGACACGTGTTTCCACGGCGCCGGCTGCCGTGTAAAGCGCAACCGAGAGCATCATGGCCACCAGGCTGGCTCCCCAGGCGCGCTCGGTTTGGAAGGCCTGGCTGGTCAGGGCAAACATATTGCCCAGACCCCCCGTCTGCATCAGGTATTCGGAGATCATCGTCACCATCACACTGTAAGCTGCTCCAATGCGCAACGCCACCGCCATGCCCGGCACCGCGGCGGGCAGAGCAAGCCACAACAGCCGCTGACCCCGGGTCGCCGACAGCGCCGCGAAGAACTCGCTCGACCCAGGCGGCAGGGTCCTCAATCCTTTGCCGGCAAAGACGAAGCCGGGGAAAAACGTCATGATGGCCACCGTCACGAACTCGGTTCGACTCTGGTAGCCGAAGATGCGCGCCAGCAGAGGTATCAGGCACACTACAGGCGTCGAGCTGAGTAGCAGCGCCGCGGGACTGATGGCGCCGGAAAGGATCTGCGATCGCCAGGCTGCAATGGCGAGCACCAGCCCTACCAGCATACCCGCGGCCAGGCCGCTGATCGCAAAGCCCAGCGTCCACAGCGCAGGCTGCAGGTAAACCATAGGATGAAACACGATATCGCGAACCACGGTTAGCGGAGAAACAATGACAATGCTGTTGTAGTGGGCGGACATGACCCATACCTGCCATACGGCGAAAATCAGCAGCAGTCCCCACCCCTGGGCGACTACGCGGCGGATCATTGAAACCTCCGCGCAACCAGCCGCTCGGCAGCATGGGCAACACCGTAGCCCGCAAGCGAAATCGCCGCCACCAGCAACACCGCCGCCCACATCAGCGGAATCTCAAAGTTCTGCATGGTGTTCAGAATCACAATGCCGAGCCCGGTAGGCGCTCCAAACCACTCACCAACAATCGAGCCAATCATGGCAGCCGTGACCGAGACCTTCAGCCCGCTGAGCAACGAGGGCAAGGCGGAGGGCAGATCCAGATAACGGAGTAGCTGCCATCTACCGGCCCCGAACGTCGTCATCATCGCGCCCAGTCCGGCAGATGCGGAACGCAGCCCCGACGCTACCGCAACATAGATGAGAAAAAAGACCGAGATGGCCGCCAGCAGCGCCGGGGTTAGCTCACGGCTTACCAGCAGGATGAAGATCGGCCCCAGCACAATCGCGGGGATGGCGTTGACCGTGACCGCCAGCCGATCGAGTCCGGGTCGCAGGGGTGGAAGCACATAGGCAACCAACGCGGTTACCGTTCCCAAGAGGGTTCCCACAGCGAGGCCTGCCGCGGCCGAGATGAGAGTTGCGATCGCGGAGCGGTAGAGCAGTGCTGCGAACCTCGGCTGCCGGTAAACTGCCAGCACGCTGGCGGGGGTAGGAACCGTAAGCCCGGCGGCGCCGGAACGGGCCAGCACCTGCCATGCGGCGAGAAGACACAGCTGCGCCAGGATGATGTAGACGAACCTCTTCACATCAGGGCTCCAACAACAAGGTCAGGTGATCGGTCAGCTGGTGAAATTGTTCGCTGCGCATGGAGTCGATCCGGCGCGGCCTGGGGAAAGGCACGGTGATGGCCTCAACCATTCTCCCCGGGCGGCCGCTCATCACCACCACATTGTCGGCCAGAAACAGGGCTTCGTCGACCGAGTGCGTGACCATGAGCGTGGTCAGTGTTCTCTCCAGCCAGATTTGTTGCAGCTCAAGATTCATGCGCCGCCGGGTGACGGCGTCGAGCGCACCAAAGGGCTCGTCGAGCAACAGCAGAGCGGGTTCGAGACTTAGCGAGCGGGCAATCGCGGCCCGCTGACGCATCCCTCCGGAGAGCTGGCTGGGCCGCGCCTCTGCAAACCCCTGCAACCCGACGAGCTCGATCAAATGCCGCACCCGGGCGTGGTCGACGGCAAGCCCGGCAATCTTGTAGGGCAGCGCGATATTATCCTTCACCGAGAGCCAGGGCAGCAGGGCATGCTCCTGGAAGGCAATCCCCAGGCGGTGCTGATCGCGCAGCCGCGCGGGCGGCTCCCCGTCTACCAGGATGAACCCCGCCGAGACCTCCTCCAACGCGGCCACCAGGTGCAGCAGGGTGCTCTTGCCGCAGCCGGAGGGACCAAGCAGAGCGACGAACTCGCCGTCCTCTATGGTGAGGTCGACATGCTTCAGGGCGAGCACAGAGTCGCGCCGATCGAGAGCATACGATTTGCTGACACCTTGGATCTCCACCTTGGCCATGGGTCAGGCGATGGCCCCCGAAAAGCGATCCATGAGCACGGCGTGCTGCCGGCGCAAACGCTCCTTCATTGCCGCCAGATCGACGGTAAGCATCACGCGATCCTTCATCACCACCCGGCCATCGATGATGACGGTCCTTACGTTGGGGCCAACCGTGCTCTCGGCCAGCGTAATCATCGGGTCGTAATTGGGGAACTGGGCGTGGCTGGTGGACTCCACCAGGATCAGGTCCGCCCGCTTCCCTGCCTCGAGCGATCCAATCTGCCCTTCCAGACGCGCCGCGCGCGCGCCTCCCCGGATGGCGGCGCCCAGCATCTGCTCATGCGTGATCGGGGGATCGATGTGGTACGGCGTTCCTCCCACAGCCTGCTGACCGACCGTGGCCGCATGCACCACCTCGAACATATCCAGGCTGCCGCGGGTCGCGGCGCCATCCGTGCCCAAGCCCAGGCGTATGCCGCGACGCAGCATCTCGAGCACCCGCGGCGCGCCCATGGTGTAGTTGTTGAACGAGCAGTGACAGGCAGAAACATTGCGTGCCTGGTAAAGGTCGAGCTCGTTCAGGCTCAGCAGCACGGAGTGAGCGGCGTGGATATGCCCGTGGAGCGCTCCGAGACTCTCCATATACTCAGCCGGCCGCAGGCCCCAGTTGCGGATCGCGTAGTCGACCTCGTACGTTCCCTCCGAAAGGTGGGTATGGATGGGGGTGTCGAGCTGGTTGGCCAGAGCGCTCATGCTCCGCGTCAGCTCAGTCGTATTCACCATGATCTGGCGCAGAGAGAGCCAGGCATTCACGCGGGGATGATTCTGCCAGCGCTTAACCAGCTCCTCATTTTTCCGGAGCGCCTCGCCGGTCGAGAATCGCGACCCGGGGGGAATGCCCTCATCCATATCCATGGTGGAGAGAGCAATGCGGCCGCGGATACCGATCTCGTCGGCTGCCCTGCCCATCTCGTCGGGGAAGGGTCCTCCTGCTTCGAGAAAGCAGGTGGTGCCGCTGCTGATCATCGAGGCGTAGGCGGCGAGTCCGCTGCAGTACACATCCTCAGGTTCAAGACCGCTCTCGAACGGGATCAGGTAGCGCGACCACATGGGGTTTTTCAGCTCGCCCCGGCGGCGGATGGCGGAGAGCTTGCCATGCAGAAACTGCTGCGCAGTGTGCACGTGGGCGTCGACGAAGCCGGGCATGGCAATCAGGCCGCCGGCGTCGATGGTGTCTTTGGCGCGCCAGCGATCTGCGCTCTCTGCCGGTCCTAGCCAGGCGATGCTGTTGCCGATAATCGCGATTGACCCGTTGGAGATCTCAGTACCGGCAGCATCGAAGGCGACGATGTTGGCGCCCTGGATCAAGAGGTCAGCTTCCGTCATAGGCCTCCTGGAGGAGCGACATATCCATCAGCCGGGCGGGATCAGGCAGGTTCCTTCGGCCTGCGGCAATCGCGGCGCTATACATGTTGGTGACCAGGTCCTGCTCCGAGATCCAGAAGGGGCCGGGGGATCCGGGCGATTGGTACAGCGGCAACTGTAATTGGTTGGTGCGCAGTTCGTGGCGGAAGGTGAGACCCAGATCGGCTCCGTACTTGTCGACCGCTAGACGCGCCGCATAGGCCGGGTCCAGCTCATTGCCGGCTTTTCCGCGCAGCCTGGCCTTGAGGAAGCCGACCAGTTCGGGCCGCCGCTGGTCGAGCGTCCGCCGATCGACGAACAGCAGCGTCGAGGGAACTTTGTACCCTAGCTGTTCCAGCCGGGTCACCATAAAATCCACGCCTGGGCGCATTCCCATGTCTTCTAACACCAGCGGTTGATTGGTAATAAAGCAATAGTAGGCGTCTCCAGCGCCATTCAGCAGCGCCTCCGGCGAAAAACCAACCGGGATCAGCTGGTAGTCAGGCGGCAGATGATTCAGTTTGAACATCGCCTCGATGGCGGTCCGCTCGCTGGGCCCTTGTACTAGAAAGCGGGTATGGGGCAGATCTTCGGGCCGGCGGATGGGCCGGCGGGGCAGGGACATCAGCGCAGCCGGGTGTACGGGAAAGATAGAACCGAGGATGACGAAGTCATTGCCGCGCAGATATGCATCGAGCAGCGGGAGCCACTCCGCCTCGCCGATATGGGCCTGGCGGGCAGCCACCTCCACCACCGGCTGCGGCGCATTGGGGCCGCCGGGCCACACCTTGAGCGGAACCTTCTCCTGGGCAAAGTATCCCTTTTCGAGCGCCACCCACAGGTCGGCGTACTCCACGTCGGGCACCCAGCCCAGGGCGAGGACGAGGTTGCGGCGATCCAGGGAATTGCATGCGCTGAGCCACGGAAGCGAGGCTGCCAGGGTCGCGCCGCAACGCACGAACCTTCGCCGGCTGCAACGCATTTCCATGGAACTAATATGACAGGCTTCAGACAGGACGCCGGAAATAGAATAGGTAAGTCTTCGTATCGTGTCGCTTGATTTGGCTGGATAAGACATGGCAAAGCAACCCCGCGGTCTTTCGAAGTTCCATTACGCCAGGATACTGTTGGTCGCCGCTTTGCTCGGGTGGGCTGGATACGCTTTCGGTCAAGCTGAGGATAAGGAGCCTGCTGCAATTCTTGAACTTGGAGGTGCGGGTGAATGGGGGCTCCAGGGCGGGTCGAGTTTCGGCCCTACGGTCGCCGTAGAAGTCACTCCCATCGAACATTGGCTGGAACTCGAGGCAGGCGTAACGCCCCTCTTCGGTAATGGCCAGAGGGAGTGGGACACGGACCTGCTGTTCAAGAAGCCCTACACGTTGTCCCATACAGCGGAGTTTATGTTTGGTATCGGCCCGGAGTGGGTGCGTACGACCACCCATGGAAAAACCTCCAATTCGATCAGCGGCGAGGCGGCGCTCGATTTTATGTTTTGGCCGTGGCCGAAACGAAGGTTCGGTTGGTATCTGGAGCCAAGCTATGGATGCAATTTTGGTGCCGGCCATGAACAATCGTTGAGCGTACAGGGAGGTGTGCTGATCGCGATTCCATGAGCCGCGCTGGGAAGACAAGGTCCACTGCACTGCGACTGGTATCCGTCCAGGTGGTAAAGGGGCGACCAACGGTCGCCCCCCACATCTCGCGAAAAACGAGCGAGATACCCCGAATTTCCTGCACGCGGCGCTGGCAAGGGCTGCGTGTGCGCCTTTCTTTAAGGAAAGGCGCATGAAGTTCGCGGAACCCACTAAGCTCCACAGGAAATCGGGGATATGGGGCACCCGGGTTCGTGGTAGGGATAAACGTTACTAGCTACGCAGAAGGAGCACTATGGCAAAGCGGGATTTGGTGGCACTTTGGGAAGCACACTGCCGCCACGAGTTCGAGACCCGAGATGTGAATGCCACCATGGCTACCATGGTTTCGCAGCCCTACGTCAACCACATCCCGACCATGACAGGCGGGGTAGGAAACGAACAGCTCAAGCGCTTCTACGCCCACCATTTCATACCAGTCAATCCGCCCGACTTTGGTCTGACGCCGATTAGCCGCACGATTGGTGCGGACACCATCGTGGACGAATTCATCCTTCACTTTACGCATACCACGCAGATGGATTGGCTGCTGCCGGGGGTTCCCCCGACCGGACGCGCGGTGGAGATCCCGACCGTGGCCATTGTCAAATTCGAAGGCGACAAGCTGGCGCACGAGCATATCTATTGGGACCAAGCCTCGGTGCTGGTTCAGGTGGGCCTGCTTGACCCTCGCGGTTTGCCTGTGGCGGGAGCGGAGACGGCTCACAAAGTGGTTGATAAATCGCAGCCCAGCAATCGCCTGATGGAACGCTGGCGCGAAAGTGAAGGAAAGCCGGTGTGACCTCTCATTTCCGTAGTGTATTCGAGCGAGGAGGGCCTCACAGGCACGCCTACAATTACCGGAACCAATGATGTTTACCCCGGCTGGGTACTATGTGGAGGCTCTCTAGTTTTCGATACCTGCCACAACATCAAAGGGTATGGTTGCCATGGCGCAGGCTGCGGGGATACAGCCGATCCTGGCGACGATTCCCCCTGGGGCCCGGGAACGATCTCAGAAAACGCAGATCCGTCGCCAGAGCATTATACGTATACAAACAACTCAACCAATGGATCCAAGAGTACGGGATGGAGATGGGGCTGACCGTCCTCGACTATCACAGCGTCTTGCAATCCGCAGACAGCCAGACCTATGTTCCAGACCTCACGCTTGACGGAGTACACCCCAGTCCCGCTGGGTATGCTCTCATGACTCCAATGGTCGAGAGCGCCATCGTAGCTGCAGAGAGCAAGTTGCGGTTTCGCCCGGCCAATTACATTCGCGAAACCTCGAAAAGAGAGCTTTTGTGATACAACCCTCTCGTGCCCCATCACAAGCCCGATCTGGTGCGCGCTATTGGACGCTGGAGCCTGGCCGCGCTCATGGTGAACATCGTCATCGGTGGTGGCATATTCGCGTTACCCGCAACGGTCGGAGGAATGCTTGGTGGTCAAAGTCCCATCGCCTACCTGATCGCCGCTGCCGGAATTGGCGTCATCGCCGCCTGTTTTGCCGAGGTTGCTTCGCGCTTTCACCAGGCCGGCGGATCGTATCTGTATGCGAAAACCGCCTTCGGACGTTTTCTGGGGCTGCAGACCGGATGGCTTCTGTGGTTGACCCGCGTAAGCGCTGCTGCTGCCGTCGCCAACGTTTTCATTGATTACCTGGCAGGATTCTGGCCCCAAGCCAAGGGGCCAGCCATGCGATTCGTGATTCTAACCCTTCTGATCGGGGGGCTCGCAGCCGCAAATATCTGCGGTGTCAAGACCGGAACGTGGTTCAGCAACTTTTTCACCATCGCCAAGCTGCTGCCGCTGTTGCTTCTTCTGATGGGCGGCTTTCTCTTTATTTACGTTCATGGCAGCCCCGTTCCGCCAGTGGCTGAATCTCACCCAGCAGGCGCCTGGATGAAGGCGGTGTTGCTGCTCATATTTGCTTACGGCGGTTTCGACTCTGCTCTCGTTCCCGCCGGAGAAGTCAAGAACCCGGCCCGCGACGCTCCTCTGGCGCTGATGGCTGCCTTGGTCATCGTCACAACCGTGTATTTCCTGGTGCAGGTTGTGGTGGTACGCATGCTTCCTGACTCTGCGCTGACGGGTCATCCCCTGTCCGCAGCAGCGCTCGTTTTCGGCGGGAGACGCATGGCCACGATCATCTCCGTGGGTGCGTTGCTCTCGACCTTTGGCCATCTCGCCGCCAACATGATTGTTAACCCGCGAATCACATTTGCCCTTGCCGAACAGGGCGACTTTCCGCGCTGGTTCGCCGCTATCCACCGGCGCTACCAAACACCGTACATCTCGATTGCTGCCTTTGCCGTCCTGCTGTGGGCGCTCGCAATGTTGGGCACATTCCGCTGGAACGCTGCACTTTCCTCCTGCTCCCGCCTTGTCATTTACGGAACGACTTGTGCCGCCCTGCCGATACTGCGCAAAAAGTTTCCCGGCCAGGAAGGCTTCCACTTGCCTGGAGGTCTTGCCCTCCCCGGACTGGGAATTGCATTTGCGCTGGTCTTGCTTAGCCGAATGGGTTTAGCCGAACTCGTTGCTTTCGCAATCACAGCATCCATTTCGTTCCTTAATTTTCTCGCCATTCGCGGCGGTTCCCCCTCGCCGAATTCCTGATTGCTTGGTCTCCGTCGTCTTGAGTTTGCGTTCACCAGGGACCTCGCTCTTCGTAACGCACACCCCAGTGCATCTCGATTTTGACTTTCGCGCTGGAGCCGTCGTCCACATTTGTCCGATTTGCCGACTGCCCGATCACGTGCCAACTTCCGAGTCGATCATTTCTTATGGCTTGGATCGTCATCAGGATTGACGTAGTTGAATTGCAAGGGGGACATGCCGTGGACCTGCACTACAGCCTCTCCGCTGGCCATCACGTAGTGATGCATGTCCGGATCGAGGAAGCCGAAACTGCCAGCCGGGAGAGTTGCCATCCTGCTCTCGTCAAAGTGATCTCCCATCCCGAGCTTCAACGTCCCAGAGATGACGGTAACGTTTTCCCGCTTTGGATGCCAATGGGGCGCGATGCGGTATCCGTCAGGCATCTTCAAACGCACGGTGTAGTCTCCACTGGAGGCAAGGGGGTTACCCTCAATCACTGCGAGCTGCGCATCCGGGGCCATGAATGGCGGCGCCGGACCGTATGGAATGGCGTCGGGTGTAAACGCATGTTTTTCAGAAGAAGCAGACAGAGCGCCCGTCGTGAAGACCAGGGGCGCCGCGCACAACAATCCGACCAGGGAGAGCCCGCAATACATGTTCATCCGTTTCATAATCCTGCCTCCGTTGTTCGCTTTGATCCAGCGAGAATGTTCTTCTTTCTGCGGGGATGTTTCCATTGCCACCAAATAACCTTTCCCTATCTTGTGTATATCGTCGCAACTCACTGAATTTAAGAGGATAATGCCAACATGAGGTCATATGCGCCGGACTAGACAGGCGGTTGGTGAAATTGAGCTGGATCTCGGGCGCTACGAGCTTCGCCGCAGTGGGCGACGGGTGAAGCTCGAAAAGAAGCCCATGGAACTGCTGATTTTTCTGGTCGGCCGGAGAGAACAGCTGGTTTCGCGCAGGGACATTGTGACCAAACTTTGGCGTTCGGATCTTTTTATTGATACCGACCCTAATATCAACAACATTGTGCGAAAAATCCGGGTAGCTTTGCATGACAACTCTGCCAAGCCGCGCTTCCTGGAAACTGTCGTGGGAAAAGGGTATCGATTCATAGGGCCGGTGCGAGTGATCGATCGCTTCCAGCAGTCGGACCTGGGAGAGAGTGCGGCAGTCGAGGCCAACCGGGAGCATGCTTCGATGCCGGGCGAACGGCCGTCGCTCGCCGTACGGCCACTGTTTCTCCTCGGGAACGGTCCCGATGACCAGGGTGTGTGTCTCGGGTTTGCAGACGCCCTGGTATCGCGCCTGGCAAATCTGCCGGGTGTAGATGTTTTGCCGACCTCGGTCATGCTCAACGTACCGCCCGAAATGACAGCTTCGGAAATCGGTTCACGCCTCAGTGTCCGCTTCCTGGTCCATGGCGCCATCCGCAAATTGAAGGGGCAATGGCGTCTTTCGTTAGAGATGCTGGACACACACTTACAGCGCGCGGGTTTCACTCGGGAGTGCGATCTCGACGTCAACCGTCTGTCCGACCTTGAGGATGAGATCGCCAAACAACTGGCGAGTGCCTTGAAACAGGCCGCTGCGTCCAGCGATTGTTCAACGCCGCCCCCGGTACAGCAACGACCCGCTAGCTTATGCGCAATTCATGCGCGGCTACCGGCTTAGTTCCTCGGGCGACCCCGCGTTGCTGGATGAAGCGGCGCAGCGCTTGAGCAATGCGATCACCCGGGATCCAGGTTTCTCCCTTGCTCATACGACCCTTTCCCTGGTGTGTGCGACTCGTCATTTCGAGTTCGATCCGGCCAACATATGGTTGGAGAAGGCAGAGTTTCACTGCCGTCGCGCGCTTGAAGTGGATCCGGAGTTGCCCGAAGGGCACGTCGCCAATGCTTTTCTGCTTTGGGGCCCGTCGAAAAACTTCCAACATCTTGAAGCGATTGCCGAGCTGCGGCGGGCAATCGCGCTGCAGAAGAATCTGCCCCATGCTTACAACCGGCTAGGCACAATTCTGGCCCACATCGGGCTACTCGATCATGCTCGTGAAATGTATGAGAAAGGGCGACCGTTCCAGCCCAACAGGGCAGTCAGTCATAGTATTGCCCAGGTGTATATCTGGAGTGGAGAGTATGACCTGGCACGAGAAGAGATTCGAGCATGGCGAGCGGAAAACCCTGGCAACAAATACCCCCTCTATTTTGCTCCGCAGCTGGCCATTGTGACGGGGGACTGGAAAGAAGCGAAGGCTCTGCTCGATGTAGCGGTCCAGCTCTTGCCCGAAGAAGCGCTGATCGTGAGTCTACTCGGTGTCTACCATGCTTTGACGGGGCAGGCGGAACTGGCACTGGACTGCCTGACACGCGCCTGTGGCAGTGCAAAATCTTTTGGACATGCCCACCATACCTACTATCAGATCGCATGCATCCTTGCGGTGTTGGAACGGCGCCCCACGGCCTTTGAATGGCTTGAGCGGAGCGTCAGTAGCGGATTTGCATGCTGGCCATTTTTCTTGAAGGATCCTTCTCTCCAGAATCTGGTTAGTTTCCCGGAATTTGAAGTTCTAGTGAGCTCTTTGCAGGCCAGATATCCGGACCATCTGGGAATGCTTTAGAAGAGAGAAGGCGTCGGATAAGGGCGCGGTCAGGGATACAATGGACGGAGAATTCCCGCTGCTGAGTCCGAAGCGAGACCGGTCGATGCTCCTCTGAAATGGCCCTGACACGACCGAATTGCGGAAGGGATCATGGAGATGGCTGAGGCTCAAAAAAAAGCTGCATTTGACGCTTCCGTGTTTCTTGCCGAAGCGGGGTTGCGACGAAGAATCGTCCGATTGAAGCCAAAGCAGATCTTCTTCTCGCAAGGAAGTCCCGCCGACTCTATCTTCTATCTTCAGCGCGGCCGCGCTAAGCTAACCGTTGTTTCGACCAACGGCAAGGAAGCCACCATCACGCTTCTCTCCACGGGTGACTTCATTGGAGAGGAATCGCTGGCAACTGTGGGCGGGCTGCATATGACAACCGCCAGCGCGATCACTGCATGTACGGCACTCGAGATCGAGCGGGAAGAGATGGTCCGGGTGATGTACGCGGAGCCGTCCTTCTCCGACCTGTTTCTGAGATTTCTGCTGGTCCGCAGCATGCGCACACAGGCGGACCTGATCGACCAGCTTTTCAACTCCAGTGAAAAGCGTTTGGCGAGGATTCTGTTGTTGCTGGCGGAGTTTGGCAAGCCGGGAGAACCGGAATCGTTGATCCCTGAGATTACGCAGGAAACTCTGGCCGAAATGATCGGCACCACCCGGTCCCGCGTCAGCTTCTTCATGAACCGCTTTCGCAAGCTCGGCTTTATTGAATACAACGGGCGCATCCGGGTTCATAAATCGCTGCTGAATGTGGTTCTGCACGACTGAAGGCGGCATGAAAGCTCTGTCATGCACGGGGCCGGGCTGACAGGGGCGTTTTCGCAGAACGAGCCGAAGGGGCAGCGACCGGCACGAAATGGTCCACCCCATGATTTCGAACTGATTCCGTCAAACGCGGCTTTTGCATCTCCTTTTTAACGCTGGCAATTGTTGTCCGTGCCGGCTTGGCCGCGTTTTTCCCCTGCTTTATCACCCGGAAATACTGACACGGATGGTGCGCGAAGTATGTTCCCAACAGCTCATAACCTGGTGGAGACACCCCCGGCTTAGCTTGACAACCTGTAAACATGAGCAGAATTGACCAGCAAGTGGGTTAGAGCAAGGGAGAGAATGTCTTAGATAGCCCCATTCACTACCGTTTTAAGACTACTCGAAGCGCCAGCGTGGTTCCTCCCGCTTGCTAGCCCTTCTGCGTTTCACGAAAAAATGTTCGGAAGAGGACTTATGTGTCTCCCGGCCCAGCCACACAGATTTTCGTCGTGGACGATGAACCCGTCATCGCCTCCACCCTTGCCACCATCTTGCGGATGAACGGGTTCTCCGCCAGGTTCTTTACCAGTCCGCTGGAGGCGCTGACCGCGGCCCGTTCGAAAGTGCCCGATCTGCTCATATCGGACGTTACGATGCCGGGCATTTCCGGGATTGATTTCGCGATCAAGATGAGAGCGCAGCACCCGGAGTGCCGAGTTCTGCTTTTTTCCGGGCACCCAGCCACGCCTGGGTTACTGGAAGAAGCGCGTGCTCAGGGTCATGACTTCCGTTTGCTGTTGAAACCGGTACCGCCGGCTGAATTCCTATTGGAGATAAGAAAAATGGTAACCACCGCGGCCCCAATCCCCACCGAGTAGCGCGAGCGTAAGTCCGCCGGCACGGTCACCAGCGCCCTGGAAGGCCAGATGCCCGGGGTAGGCGAGATCGGCGGCCACTGAACGTGCGGCTTTCGACTACAATTCAGAGTCAACTGGCCTGGTGAGGTGAAGGTCGTGCGCTTGGTGGTCCTGATGGTCGAAGTGGAGCAACCGGAAGGTATCTCCGCCCGCAAATTGATCCTGGAAACTGCTCGTCACAACGTCATCACTGCTTATAGCGGAGACGATGCGGTCAAACTACTGCAGCGCTTCCCCAACGTCGACCTCGCTGTCATTCATACGGAACTGGAGGGCCAAGCGTTTCAGTCAACGGTGCGCCGACTCAGGGGCGTGCGCCCGGACCTCTCTATTGTTGCGATATCTCCAGTGATCGCCGACAAGTTGGAAGGAGTGAATTTTGTTCTTTCCAGTTACGACCCACAGGCACTTCTCGATCTTCTCGCGAAGCGCTTCGAGGCAGCGACCTCCGACGAGAGTAGCTGAGCGTGGACAAGTCTGCCATCCACTAGCGCAAAAGCGCAGAGGCTGCCCATAGGACGGGCGCCTGCCCGTGAAAATCGCCGGTGATGCGCTTCCTTTCCAGGTAGTATTCGTAGTCGTTTTTCTTGCCCGTGCCCTGGCAGACGCTGGTGATGTTCTGGTTCTGATCGATGTAGCCGGCGACAGCGATCCAGGCCCTTCGCGCCGCAGGGCCGTAGGTCGCGGCGTCGAGCCAGCCGTACTTCACGCCGGTGATCAGGGCAAACGTAAACATGGCTGAACTCGAACTCTCGGGCCAGGCCTCGTCGTGATCGATGAGTTGACGCCACATGCCATCCTTACCCTGATACTTGAGCAGCGCGCTCATCATCTTCTGATAGCCTGGCGAAATCCGCTTTCGCTGGGGATGGTCCTGGGGCAGATCACGGAGCATCTCCGCCATGCCGGCGGCCACCCAGCCGTCTCCGCGGCCCCAATAGAAGGGCACGTCGGGTGCGTGAAAAAAAAGCCCGTTCGGCTGCTGCAGCTTATCCAGATAAGCAGTCATCTCCTGCGCATCGCGATCGAGATACTTCCTGTCTCCCGTGGCGCGGTACGCCTCCAGCTGCAGGATGGTGAGCATATACATGTCGTCGATCCAGAAGCGGGTTTCTGCCGACAGCCCGTCCGGCCCTGGATTTTCCCATTGACGATCGGCCCACGCCTTGCCCATGGCGAGATACTTCGGATCTTTGGTCTCAATCGCAATCTCCAGCGGCACAACTCCGAAAATCGAGTCGTCCACGTGGTGCCGTACCGGGATACGTGCCGCCTCCGCACCGCCGGGCGTGAGCGGTTCGAACTTGTGGATAAGTTCTGCGCGCAGCGCGTCGTCATGGCGTGAGCGAGGCAAAGGTGAGCGCGCCATACCAGGTGGCTACCTCGGAGTAATGGATGGTTGGACCGTACTGGTGAGGGCTGGTGACGAAATGCTCAGAGACCTGCTTGCCCACCTCCTGCGGAGAAAGCCCCGCCGGCCAGTTGCTGAAATAGGTGTTCTGTTGCGCGCATATCCGCAGAGATAACGCCAGGAAAAGCACCAATTGCAAGAGATTCTTGGACATCTGTTTCAACCATCGAGAAGGAAAGTAAATTTACCGGTACGATTCTCTCCTCTCGCCGCGATCCCTGGGGGGAAATTCGACGGCATTCTTCCCGCTCAGCGGGACGCTAACGAAATTCATCGCAACAGGTTGGTGTGATGGGTGGCGACCAGGATGGCGCCGTAGATCCATCCCAGCACCATATAGAGGAAGGCGATCACGATGCCCGCGGGAATGGAAGCAATGGCAATCTTGATCAGGAACCTGACCAGCGGCCAGAAAGGCATATCGAAGCCAACAACCACTACGGGTGAGGCTGGAGTTGAAATCTCTGACATGAACAGCACCCCCTTGGTGAGTTGATTTTTCGCCCAAACCGAGACCGATGGTAGCACGGCACGTGACCGCTCAGGGTATGGGTCAAAACTGGAGGCTTGGCAGAGTGAGATGAGTTGGTGGGCAGCGAGGGACTCGAACCCCCGACATCCTGCTTGTAAGGCAGGCGCTCTAACCAACTGAGCTAGCCGCCCAACTGGAATTGATGGTAACACGCTGCGCACCAGCAGACGGAGTAGCCTGCATCCCTTCGGCTTGTTAACGTTAGGGAGGCAGAATCCACAGTAGAGGCGGTACGGCTTGATCAGCCAGGACTTCGCACCACCAGCGCCGAGCGACAAGAAGGGCCGGCTCACCATCGGCATCGACCTGGGGGGCACGAATCTGCGCATCGCCGCCTTCGACTCAGGAGTGGAAGCGGCTGGCTTCGGTCAATGTGCCCACGCGCGTGGCCGACGGACCCGAGCGCCGTTGTCGACGACATGTGCGACGCGATCAGCCGCGTGCTGCAGCAGTGCGGACCAAAGTACGAATTATTCGGCGTAGGGATAGGGGCTCCCGGGCCGCTGGAGCTGCCTTCGGGTAGATTTCACCGGCCTCCCAACCTTCCCGGCTTCGACGGCTTCCTGCTTAAAGATGCAATGGAGTCGAAATCTGCACTCGCCGGTGATCGTGGAGTGCGATGCCAATGCGGCGGCGCTGGCGGAATGGAAGAGCGGCGTGGGCAAGGAGATGCCGGGCGATTCCATGTGCATGCTGACCCTGGGCACAGGGGTGGGCGCGGGCATCATTCTGGACCGAAAAATCTGGCACGGGATGAACGGCATGGGTGGAGAGGGCGGCCATATTCCGCTGGTGGAGGATGGCTTCGCGTGCGGCTGCGGCGGCCGCGGCTGCCTGGAACAATATGCCTCCGCAACCGCCATCGGCCGGGCTGCAACCCTGGCAGCGGCGCGCGGGAGGCGCCCCGCATCGCCAGGCTGATCGCCCGCCGCATTCAGGATCAGGGCGAGTTCACCGCCCGCGATCTCGCCGGCCTGGCGCGGGATGGAGACGAGGTCGCCCGGCAGATTTTTGCCGATGCGGGCAAGTATCTGGGCATGGCCCTGGCAATGCTGGTCAATGTTTTCAATCTGCCGCTGTATGTGATCGGCGGTGGCGTGGTCAGCGGTTGGGATCTGTTTGCGCCGCGGATGTTCGAGGAATTGCGCCGCCTGAGCTACATCTATGGACTCACCGAACCTGGGAGCGACGAGGCATTTACTGCCGGTAAGACCTATGTCGTTCCCGCGGCCACCGGTCCCGATGCCGGGCTGCTGGGAGCGGCTATGCTTCCCTATCTCGAAGCCGGGTTACTGTGAGAGAGCGGCCGCCGGACTGGGATGTTTTCGTCAAAACTCCCACAAAATCGTCATCCTTGTCGGAGCGCCTCACAGATTTATCGCGTGACACAGCGCTTGATGGCGCGGAGTCGAAGGACCCCGAGGATGCTTATCTTGCCCATGCTATTCGGGTCTTTTCGACCACTGAAGCCCGAGCGATGGCGGTGCGAACGTTCTTCGTAAACCTCAAAGTATGCCTGCCGACAATGTAAATGTAGCCGCCGGCCATAGTTCTAGGCCCCAGGGAAAGACCATGGCGGGTTCGCCAAGTGCGGGCTTCGGTGGTTGAAAAGCTCCGAGCAGCATGGGTAAGATAAGCACCCTCGGGGTCCTTCGACTTCGCGCCATCAAGCGCTGTGTCACGCGATAAATCTGTCAGGCGCTCCGCTCAGGATGACGTTTTTGTGGTGAGTTGGAGATGCAAGAAAACAGCCTCTTCTCGGATTTCTATTGTCTGCCAAACAAGTTAACGGTTATGGGACTGCGGCCTCGGACTGACGTCCCGGAGTAAGTTCAAGCCGTCCCCGTTCGGCTAAGTTCCCAGGTGAATCAGACGGGCTGGGACTTGTGCACCGAGCCTTTAAAGCCGTAAAAGGCGATGTACACGTAGCAGAGCGCGGGCAAGATAAAGGCGTGGTGAATGCCAATGCGGTCGGCCAGCGCGCCCTCCGCCACCGGGATAATGGCTCCGCCGACGATCGCCATCACCAGCAGCCCGGAACCCTTTCCCGTCAGCGGCCCAAGACCCTCGACGCCCAGGGAAAAGATGCTGGGGAACATCACGGAGTTGAAGAGTCCGACCAGAATGATGGTGCCCATCGCCAGCCAGCCGGTGCTGAGCATGGAAGTCACCACCAGCAGGCAGGCCACCACCGCAACCGTGCCGAGAACCGCTGCGCGTGGACAGCTTCTGCAGCACGGCCGCGCCGATAAAGCGGCCAATCATGGCCCCGAACCAATAAAGTGAGACCAGGCCGGCGGCCGCCTTCACAGCTCATATTGCCGATCTCGGGCTGGGTGAAGTAGTTGATCAGGAAGCTGCCAATCGAGACCTCAGCGCCCACATACAGAAAGATCCCCAGCGTCCCCAACACCAGCTGGCGCTGCTTCCACAGGTCTCTGGCCGCAGCGTCGGTCTCCCCCATGGGCCGGAATTCCCGCGTCGCCTCAATCTTGGGCAAGTTGAACATGGCAATCGCCAGCGCCAGGGCGGTGAGAGCAAGAGCGATGCCGATATAGGGAATCTTGACCGAAGAGGCTTCCTGCTGCCGGTAAGCCAGCAGCGCCGGGGCGGAAAGTTTCTGCAGCTGGCTCGACGACAGCGGCGCCGCGGCGAGAATCAGCAGTCCGCCGACGTACGGGGCGATGGTGGTTCCCAGCGAATTGAAAGCCTGGGTCAGGTTCAGACGGCTGGAAGCAGTGCGCGCCGGGCCAAGCACGGTGACGTATGGGTTGGCGGCCACCTGCAGTGCCGTCACACCCGCGGCCAGCACGATCAGCGCGGCGAGAAAAAGCTCAAAGGAAGGCGCATTGGCAGCGGGCACAAAGAGCAACGCCCCGACCGCCATGACCAGCAGCCCGACCACCATCGTTTTCTTGTAGCCGATCTTCTCAATCAACTTGCCCGACGGAATGGCAAAGACAAAGTAGGACCCGAAGAATGCGGAGTTGATCAACATCACCCGGGTGTAGTTCAGCTCGAAGATCGACTTGAGGTGGGGAACGAGAATGTCGTTCAGCGCGGTGAGGAAACCCCACATGAAGAACAGGGTGGTCACCATCGCCATGGCGCGGTAATTGCTGGGGTGGATCGCTGCTGACTGAGGTCTTGGTTACGGCCGCTTGAACCATGAAGAATAGACTCCGCCGGTTTCTGTGGTCCGTCACGAACCCGGGCGGATCAGCACGCCCAAGTTACCACAAGGGCAGTTGACCGGCGGAATCCTGCTAAGCTGGTGGCCGTCATGATGTCTTTCAAACTTGCCTGGTGTTCTCTGCCTGCCTGGGCTTCTCTTCCTGCAGGCTGCCGCAATTGCGCAGGACCGGCAGGAGCCGCCCTTGCCCTCCGCTGCTCAACCCGCAGTCCCAAGAACGTCCTCGACAAACTGGCGAGCTTATCGGCTCTGCCCAAGCCCGACTGGCGCTACCACGCCGGCGATCTGCAGCACGGGGAGTCGCCCTCGCTGGACGATGCAAGCTGGCAACCTGCCACCAGCCCGTTGCCCGGGGAGGCGCTCTGGTTGCGGGCCACCATCGAAGTGCCCAAGAGAATTGAACGGCTACGACCTGACCGGCACGCAGATTTCCTTTCGCCTGCGGATTGATGCCAATGGGCCAGTAACCCAGATCGTCTACTTCAACGGACGCCGGGTGGCCCTGGGGACTGACCTCGAACCTATCGTGCTGTTCGCCGACGCCCACCCAGGAGACAAGGTGCTGGTCGCGGTAAAGCTGCTGCATAGCGAAGACCAAAAGCGGTTCCGCGGTTCCGAGCTGAACATCCAGTTCGCCGCCAACCGTCCCAATCCAGAGGATTTTCGTGAGGAGGCAGTTATCCGCTTCCCTGCTGCTGCCCGCCCTAGGAGAGGGCGGAAGCGACACTTCGCAGAAGCTGCGAAACCTTCATCCAAAGCGTGAGCTTGACTGCCCTAAGTGCAGGTAATCAGGCCGCTTTTGACGATTCTCTGCGCCAGGCGCAGCAGGGTCTGATGACGCTACGGCCGCTGCTGCAGCAGGCCGATATCCACCTCACGGGAAATGCTCACATTGACGCTGCATGGCTGTGGCCGTGGACGGAGACGGTCGAGGTAGTGCGGCAAACCTTCGCCACTGCCCTGCAGCTGATGAATGAGTACCCGAAATACACCTACACCCAGTCGGCAGCGGCCTACGACGAATGGATGGAGCAGAAATATCCGGCCGAGTTCAGCCAGATCAAGCAGCGGGTGAACGAAGGGCGTTGGGAGATGGTGGGCGGCATGTGGGTGGAGCCGGACCTCAATATGCCCGATGGTGAGTCCCAGGTGCGCCAGTTGCTGATTGGGAAGCGCTACTTCCAATCCCGGTTCGGGGTCGATGTGCGCATCGGGTGGAACCCGGATTCCTTTGGCTACAACTGGCAACTGCCGCAGATCTACAAGCGCTCCGGGGTGGACTACTTTGTTACGCAGAAAATGGCGTGGAATGACACCAACCGGCTCCCGCTGAAGCTCTTCTGGTGGCAGGCTCCGGATGGCAGCCGGGTGCTCAGCCTACTTCCCCCACGACTATGTCAACGAGATTGACCCCATCGACATGGCCAAAGCGTTTGCCCACGCGCGCCAGGACAATCCCGGGACCACGGAGCTGATGCACCTTTATGGCATCGGCGACCATGGCGGCGGCCCCACGCGCGCCATGCTGGACTCAGGGGACCGCTGGCTCTCGCCGGACAAGGCCTATGCGCGGCTCAACTTCGGGGATGCGGGCAGCTTCTTTTCCGCAGTGGAGAAGCAGTTGGACACGCGCGCACGCGCCGGTCTGGAACTACCAGACGCTGGCTGCCGGCGACACCAAATTGCCGCCAGCTCCCGCGGGCCTGTGGAGCCTTCCGGTGTGGAACGATGAGCTCTATTTTGAGTATCACCGCGGAGTGATGACGAGCCAGGCAAACCATAAGCGCAATATGCGCGAGAGCGAAGAAGAAATGCTAAACGCGGAGAAGTGGTCTTCGCTGGCATGGCTTAGCGGAACCCCTTACCCGGCGTCCCAACTCAATGAGGCGTGGAAAAAAGTCCTCTTCAACCAGTTCCATGATCTGGCTGCGGGATCGGGCATTAGCGTCATCTACCAGGACGCGCAGAAAGATTACGACATGGTCCGCTTTACCGCGGACGCGGCCACCGGCCAGGCTTCCGCAGCCATCGCCAGCTACATCGATACGCAAAGCGGCAGCAAGGGCGCGGGGATCCTGGTTTTCAATCCGCTGGCCTGGGAGCGCACCGATCTGGTCGAGTTCACAGTGCAGTTGCCGGCAGCGGCTGCTGCGATTGAGGTCGTCGACGCGGGGGGCAAAGTTTTGCCGTCCGAGAGCTCGATCGAGAACTCCGAGACCCACACCTTCCGGGTGCGGGCGATGGCGCCGGATGTTCCTTCGCTGGGTTACGCGATGGTCTATGTGCGCCCGGCGACGGCGGCCAAGCCTCCAGGGGTCAGCGCAGACGGACATACGCCTGGAGAACCAATTTCTGCGGGTCACGGTCGACCCCAAAACCGGATGCATCACCAGCCTGGTGAATAAGAAGACCAATTTTGACGCAATCGCCGCCGGAGGCTGCGGCAACCAGCTGCAGGCGTTTGTGGATACTCCGAAGGATTACGACGCCTGGAACATCGACGCCGGCTTCGAAAAGGTGTTCACCAATCTGGATATGGTGGATTCCGTGCGGCTGGCCGAGCACGATGCGCTGCGCGCGGTGCTGCGGGTGACCCGGCATTGGCAGGCTTCCACGTTCGTGGAGGACATCACGCTTTACAACGGGCTGCCCCGGGTCGATATCGTGACGGATATCGACTGGCGCGAACGCCATAAGCTGCTTAAGGCCGGCTTCCCTCTCGCCGCCTCCAGCCCGCGCGCGAGCTTTGAGATTCCCTATGGTTCGATCGAGCGGCCGACCACCCGCAACAACAGTGTCGAGGAGGCGAAGTTCGAGGTGCCGGCGTTGCGCTGGGCCGACCTGGGCGACGAGAAGAATGGCTTCAGCCTGATCAATGAATCGAAGTACGGATATGACGCCAAGGGGAATGTGCTGCGCCTCTCGTTGCTGCGGTCCCCTACCTGGCCTGATCCGGAGGCTGACCAGGGCCACCAGCATTTTGCTTATGCGCTTTACCCCCATAGCGGAACCTGGAAGCAGGCGCTCACCGTCCGCCAAGGCTATGACTTCAACTATCACCTCACGGCGATGCAGGTCTCGCCTCACTCCGGGAGGCTGCCAGGCAGCTTTTCTTTCCTGAAGACAGAGCCGGACAATGTAGTGGTCACCGCGATGAAGAAGACCGAGGACGGCGAAGGTCTGCTGGTGCGGTTCTATGAGTGGGCAGGCAAAGCGGGGAATGTGACTCTGGCGCTACCGCCAGGTGTCGTTTCCGCCACACTGGCCAACCTGATGGAGAAGCCGGAGGGTTCGTCACTCCCAGTCTCTCGCGGAAGACAGGTCACGGTGCCGGTCACCCCTTTTGAGATCCAGACAGTCATCGTGCACTACCCTCCGCCGAGCCAAGGATTCCTGGCGGGGCTCGGCGGACATTGAATTTTCTAGGTGCAAACGAACCTTGGGTGCCCCATATCCCCGATTTCCTGTAGAGCTTGTTGGGTTCCCCGAACTTCATGCGCCTTTCCTTAAAGAAAGGCGCATACGCAGCCCTTGCCAGCGCCGCTTGCAGGAAATTCGGGGTATCTCACTCGTTTTTCGTTGCTGGGAGAGGCTCTTAGAATGTGGTATCCCACCGGTTTTCGTTGCTAGGACAGGCTCTTAGCCCACGACTACGCGGGCCATTGCCAGCTCCAGGATTTCTGCGGTGAAGACCAGATCGGTGGCCTGGCGGCTGCGCTTGCGGTAAAGAGCGGTGGTCTCACAGAGCGCCACGATGTCTTCCACTTCCGCCGGATTGATGACACTTTCAAGGATGCGCTGGCAAAAAGACTGCTCGTCCAGCCCCTGGAGAACGAAACCCCGGCGCTTCGCTTCCTTCAGATAAAAGGTCGCCACTTCGGCCAGCATTCGCTGCGCATCCTCCGGTATTTCGACGCGATGCGCCTTGCCCACCTTGGCCCCGGGAAGCACCAGCTTGATGCCGAAAATGTTGTCCAGATCGCTGTTGGCCTCAAAAGAGACCGTGGTGGCAGCAACCAGAACATTCTGCCGCTCAGAGGTGGTCTCAATCAGTGCGTCGAGTTCAGTCAGGACCTCGGGGTCACCCTGTTGGTAGGCAAGGTCGATCCGGGGCAGCAAGAGCATCACCTTTTGCCACTTGTAGCCGCGCACCAGGCTCTTCGCCTTGGCCAAGGCGTCACTATCCCGAGGGTTGAAAACCGTGACCACCCGGTCCATGCCCGCCAGTTGCGCTATCTTCTGCGCCAGGCTCTTCTTACCTGTCTGGTTGGGCCCGATGATCAATACCTCGTTGCCAATCTTCAGGTCCTGATAGGCGGCTGGATTTCGGGCGCGATCGATCAGGTCGGCTATGCTGCTCAGCAAGTCGTCCATGCCCGCAATCCTCGGCCGCAGAGTGCTGGCCACCTCGTCTTCCAGGCTAAGATCGATACGCTCCTTGCGCTTGCGCACCTCGCTGACAAACTCAATGAACGCCGGCAAAGCCGCTACCGACCCCACGAACACCGCGAACACCAACACCTGCTCGGTAATGAGAAGGGCCGAGTTGTTGCCCGCCGCCGGATCAAACATAGGTGCAGGATAGCAGGGCAAGCCTCAAGCGATATCTTCACAGTTACCAGGGAATCCGGTCCAGGACTTGGCGCTTCGAGGTGCATCCCGGATAATTCTTATGGGAAGAGCCGATGAAGCGGGGCGAACAAGAGGACTCACCTGAATTTGATCTTGTGCTGGCCTGTCTTCGCTGGCCACAGGAAACCGTCGACGGCGATCGGATCCGGTCGCTTGCCCGGCAGCCGATCCGTTGGCCCTATCTGCTGGAAATCGTCAACCACCATAAGGTGGTCCCGCTATTCTTCCGCAACCTTGAAGCCTTCGCCGGCGACTACATCCCAGACGAGCCAGCCGCGGCTCTGCGGGCCTGGGGGGCAGAAAACACGCAGTCCTGCCTCCGGCGCACCGCGCATCTCCTACTGCTGAGCCGTCTCTTTCGCGAGCAGGAGATCGATCTCCGGATTTTCAAGGGGATCCCCCTGGCCCTCACCGCTTTTCAGGATGCGACCTTGCGCGATATCGGTGACATCGATCTGCTGGTGGGAGAGAAAGACATATTCAAAGCGGGCGAGATTCTGCGTTCTCTGGCCTACCTGCGCTTCGAACCGCAAGCGCGGCTGACCCCGCGCCGGGTCCGCTCCTACGTCGCGCACCAGAAAGACTTCTCCTACGAACATCGGGGAGGCGGCATTGTCATCGATCTGCATTGGCGCCTTTTCCGCAACCCCTTCCTGCCCGCCAACGCCACTCTCGCAGAGGTTGGCGAGGAGTGGCTCATGCTTGGCGCCGAGCGCATTCCGACTTTGCCGGCTCCCCGGTTGTTGCTTTATCTCTGCGTGCATGGAGCGCTCGACGGCTGGCTGCGTCTTAAATGGCTGGCCGATATCGCCGCCCTTTTGCGCACCATGACCGCAGAGCAACTCGATCTGACCGCGGAAATGGCGGCGCAACAGCAGGCGCTGCCGCAATTCAGCGCCGCATGTTATTCTTTGCAGCGATTTGCTTGGCAACGATCTGCCGCCAGGATGCCTCGAGCGGAACGACAAGAGAGTCGCGCACATTCTGCGTTTCGGCAAACGGCTCATGACCTCGAACCAGTTTCGCCCAATACGAGAACAAATACCCTCCACACAATGGTTTCTAAATGAGTTCCGCCTGCACACTTCGCGGCGCTATCGCCTGGATCTCATCGTGCGCTCTCTGTTCCGTCCTCGGGTCTGGCGGAGGTTCGATTTGCCCGACGCGCTGTTCCCTCTTTATGCCCTGCTTAGTCCGGTCGAGTGGGTGATCTTCCACATGCAGTCTCGCCTGGCAAGGGCTCAGGCGTGCCGTGCGCCCGCCTGCCGACATCGGCCTGGCCATCGAAGCCGGATGCATGCTCACTTTTTTCCGCATCGCGCTCAGTTTTCTTCCGGTGCAAAAGCTCACTGCCTGGATGAGCAGACCGGACCCAGGGCAACGGGCGGTCACCAGGAGATGGCAGCGCAGACTCTGCGCCGGGTTGAGTGGTCGATCGAGGCGGTGGTGCGTCACGCCCCGCTCACCTTTGTGTGTTTCCCTCAGTGCCTGGCCGCGTACTTCATGCTTCGCCGCCGCCACATCGCGAGCAAGCTCTTCTATGGCGTCGCGCGCGAGGCGGATCAACTTAAGGCTCACACCTGGGTCAAAGTAGGAGATCGCACCGTGGTGGGCGGCGACGTTGAATCGCACTTCACGGTGCTCACCACCTTCCCCTAAGAGACCTATCTGAGGACCTACTCCTGCGAGCAGGAATTTCTTCCAGTACGTCTACTGTGGACTCAGATGCTCAGGCCCCAGGGCCGGATCAGCCGATAGGCCCTGGCCTGCGATGACACCCGGCTGCAGCGCAAGAAACTTTCCTGGCGCTGACCGGTCGCCTCCAACACGTAAGCCTGATGAGTAAGATTCATCAATAACGGAATTGCCTCTAGGCGGTTACTTCTTGTATCTCGGTCACCGATGCCCTCATTGCGACTCAAGAAAGACCAGCTTGCGAATCGGTTCCGGGTGGAGCACGTCTTGCGAGCGGCAGGCGGTATTTGTCGTCCTCGCTGAAGACTCGCTCCAGTCCCTCTGCTTGCCTGCCCAAGATCTCGAGGGAGTTGCGCCAGAGCTTCAGCCATGGAGCAGTAGGGATCACCATGGCTGGTCCGCTGCGGGTGTCGATGAGACAAACATCATCGGCCAGCACGCGAAAGCCTCGCTGCGCAAGGTGCGCCGCAAGCGAGGACTTGCCTTGACCGGAGCGGGCCAGAAAGGCCACCACCCCTTTTCCGCTGCGACCGCGCTGGCATGCAGCGGCAGCAATCCGCGTTGCTGGCAAAGTACTACGAAGAGGGTACCTAGCAGGTAAGCCCGCACATCGAGCGGGAGAGCGCCGGCTTCCGGGCTTACGACAATCTCCCGTCCGTTGTTGACCAGGTAGCATCCGATGCCGTGGACGCGCAAAAAATAGTGCGTGGGGGTCGCGAAGCAGTCGGGATCGAGTTCGATGGCGCCGGGCAAAGGTTGGGCACGTCGCCCAAGCGAATATGCACGGGATGCGGCGTGGCCTGTTGGTGTTGTATGAGGGGCAATTCAGGAAGCGCGATTTCGGAAACAAGAGTAATCC
This sequence comes from uncultured Acidobacteriaceae bacterium, assembly GCA_963757515.1. Taxonomy (GTDB): domain Bacteria; phylum Acidobacteriota; class Terriglobia; order Terriglobales; family Acidobacteriaceae; genus PALSA-350. The sequence continues at coordinate 213,232 of CAVWRV010000024.1, forward strand.
CGCCGAGCAGATACACCCCAGCAACCTGTTTCATCCACTATCCCCAAAAAGTGTCAGCCAGCGACAATAGCAAGTTAACCTTTAGGCAGTAGAAAACCCCGCCTGCAAGGTTTAGTATCTACTCCAGTAACTATCACGTGGAGGAACGCATTGACGTTGACTACCTCCTGCGTTACGCTCTAGCTGTACCGGGCGGCAGGGTGTTGTTTCCAAATTCACGGGGTCCAGGGAGCTTTCATGAAGAGCTACGACGTCAAAGATCACGGCGCATCTGACCAGATCGCGGGGCAGGCGAAAAAGCCGTGGGTCACTCCGTCGCTGCAGATAATTGCCCTTAAGAGTGCCGAGGCGGGTACGACATCTCTCGCGCGTAGACGGTCCCGGCGGCCACTTTAACCGTCCTCGTTCTTAAGCTCCACTCCTACCTTTGCGGAGATGTTCTCCGCTGTTCTCGTTCGAGAAGTTTACAGCAAATTCAAAATTCCAAGGTATGAGTGCGATTGCCGGCATCTGGTCTTTCGACGGCGGGATCGCCGTCGCGTCCGCTTGCCGTGAAATGCTTCAGGCGCTCAGCGTGTATGGCATGGACGACCGGGCGCAGTACGCCGAGTGCTTCCCTGGCCATGGGTCGCTGCCTTCTCCGCCTTCTCCCTGAGGATGACTTCGATCGACAGCCACTCTCGGCGCGCCGGCGTCACCGCGCTGGTGGCGGACATACGTCTCGACAATCGCGAAGAACTTGCGGCCGAGTTAGGTCTCTCCAGGCAACGGACTGCTGTCATGGCCGACAGCGACATGCTGCTGGCGGCGTGGCAGCGTTGGCGCGAACAATGCGTCGACCATCTTTCCGGCGCCTTCAGCTTCGCCGTCTGGAACCAGCAGGAACAGCATCTTTTCCTGGCGCGGGATCACACCGGGGAACGTCCTCTCGTTCTACGCCTCCGACCGCGAACAGCTTCGCCTTTGCCTCCATGCCGAAGGGTCTGCATCGCTTTGCCCTTTGTGGGCGCGGAGGTGGACGAGGATTACATTGCCCGCTATCTCACGCTGGCCAATATTCCCATCGAGCAGACGATCTTTCGCAACATGCAGCGCCTGCCCTCCGGCTGCGCGCTCAGCGTCCACCGGCGAGAAGAAAAAGCTGTGGCGTCATTGGCGGACTGACCAGCTGGCGGATCTTCGTCTGGGCTCGCCGGAGGAGTACCTGGATTGTTTCCGGGAAAGGTTTGACAGCGCAGTACGCGTGCGTCTGCGCACCCGTGGCGGCATTGGCGCACAACTGAGCGGCGGTCTGGATAGTGGCTGCGGTTGCCGCGACGGCAGGCCGGTTGCTCGGCGCCGAGGGCCGCGAACTCACCTGTTTTACCGCGGTGCCGCGGCCCGGCTTTACCGGCCTGGGCAGCAAGACTCACTTTGAGGATGAGGGCGCTGCGGCGGCTGAAGTCGCCGCACTCTACCCCAACATGCGCCACGTGCTGGTGGAGTCAAGCGCGACATCGTTTCTCGATATCCTGGACCACAACAACAATCTCTATGATCATCCATGCTTCGGACCGAGCAATGAAGTGTGGTTCAACGCCATCATGGCGCGCGCCCGCGAAGACGGGATTACTCTGCTGCTGAATGGGAACTGCGGCAATTCGACCCTCAGCTATGACGGAATGCCGGCCTTGTCGGCATGGTTTCGGTCGGGCCAATGGGGCACGCTGGCCCGGGTCGCATGGCAACTCGCCCGTGCGGGGAACAGCTCGGCGCGCGCGATCGTGCGCCATGCTGTGTGGCCGTCCCTGCCGTTCTGGCTGCGCAGCATGACCGATCCGCACCTGCGCGGCTTCTCGCTCGACTACAGCGTTCTGCATCCCGAGATTGCCCAGCGCCTGGACCTGGAGCGTACCGCCTTTCGCGATCTCACCCGAAGCGCTTCCGACGGGCGCACCATGCTGCGCACGCTGCTCGAATATGGCGACATAGCCGATACACCTATCGCCGCGCAGGGTGGATGGCAGATGGATTTTCGCGATCCCACGTATGACCGCCGGGTGGTCGAGTTCTGCCTCACTGCGCCGCTGGAAGAGTTTCTTCGCGGCGGCCAACAGCGTTCTCTCGCCCGGCGTGCCATGGTGGGACGGCTGCCGCCAAGCACGCTGAGCCGGACGCAACGTGGCCGTCAATCCGCGGACTGGTATCGTGAACATGGGTGCAGTGCGTGGCCGGATGGCGGCCGAGGTCGAGCGTTTGCGGAGTTCGCCTCTGGCGAGCCGCATGCTGGACCTGGCCCGCATGCGCTCCCTGATCGAGAACTGGCCAAGCAGCGGTTTCGACCGGCTGGATGTGAACCGGTCGCACCACATCGCGCTCACTCGTGGGTTTTCCGTGGGCAGATTTCTGATGCAATACGACCCCGACAGAGGTTAGTTCGAGTTTGCGTGCGCTCTGTCGAAAAACATCTCCACGAGAGGTTCGCTGAACCGCAGATCCCGCCACTATGCAACGCTTCGGTCGGGATGACAAATTTGTTTGGGAGCGGAAATACCGACTTCCAAACTAAATTGTCATCCCGACCGAAGCGTACCCGGATTTCCTGCCACGCAGCACTGGACGAGACTGCTTATGCGCCTTTCTTTAAAGGAAAGGCGCATGAATCGCGCCAACGCCACCAAGCTCTACAGGAAATCCGGGGTAGCGTAGTGGAGGGAGCTGCTGTTTACCGCGTACTTAAATGCAACTGCAACAGAGCCATATCAGCTGAAGACAAGGCAGACGGGGAAAGCTACCGGGTATTGCCTTCCGGTGGGGGTCAGCAGGCCGGACCGCGGGTTGCGGGAGAAGACAACGATATTCGACGAGTCCTGGTTGGCAACCAGCAGCCATTGATTGCCGGGATCAAGGGCGAAATGGCGGGGAGTCTTGCCTCCACAGTCCACATGCTGCACCGCTTTGAGAGTTCCATCGCGATCGCCGATGGAGAAAACCGCCACACTGTTATCGCCCCGGTTGGAGGCATACAGGAACCGGCCGGCGGAATCAACCGCAACCGTGGCCGCCGTATTCATCCGCTAAAGCCTTCAGGGAGGGTGGAGATGTTCTGCAGCCTGGTCAGAGTCCCTCGCTCCCCATCCCATGCCAGGGCATCGACGGTGTTGGCCATCTCGTTGAGGGAGTAGGCCCACTGCCCGCTGGGATGAAAGGCGAAACTTCTCGGGCCGGAGCCGGGCAGCGCCTCGTAGAAGGGGGGATCGTTGGGCGTGAGCTGCGCGGTGAGCGGATCCAGGTGGTAGACGGAGATGCGATCCAGGCCCAGGTCGTTCACCAGCACATAGCGATTGTCCAGGGATACGGTGGTGCAGTGCGGTATGAGGAGCGGCCTGGCGCTGCCGGGTTGGCGCCGTGGCCGCTGTACTGAAACCTGGAAACAGGTTTGCTGAGTGCTCCGCTCTTCAACACCCGGAAGGATGCGGCGCTGCCGCCGTCATAGTTGGCGACAAAGGCTGCCTTCCCGGTAAAGTCGACGGTGATTTTGCACGGCATGCCGCCCCCGGAGGAAACAGTATTGATCGCTTTCAGCCTGCCGGAAGCCCCCTCGACGGCAAAGGAAGTGACCGAACCGCTCTTCTCCGCGTGGTACTCATCCACCTCGTTGACGGCGTAAAGGTGACGGCGATCGGGCGAGAAGGTCAGGAAGCTGGGATTGCGGTAGCGGCCGCCAGCCCGAGGGGCGCCAGCGTGCCCGCGTCCGCATCCCAGCGAAACGCATAGATCCCCTGGCTGGTGCTGCCCTTTGTCTTTGGTGTAGGTGCCGGCAAAGAGGAGTCCGCCTGGTTCGCTGGCCCATGACCGGGTGCGTGCAGCCAGGGCGAGCGCCGAGAGTTTCGCCAGAAAAGAACGGCGGCTTGAATATTCCATCCCCGCCATACTACTGTAAGGTCGACCTGTACATGGTGCACAGTTACCAGGAGGAGGAAAGATTGCGCGTAGGACTCTTCACACGGGAATACCCGCCGCATGTCTACGGCGGGGCCGGAGTGCACGTCGAGTATCTGAGCCGCGAGCTGGCACGCAAGGTTTCGGTGGAGGTCCATTGCTGGGGCCGCCAGCATTGCCGATGAGGGCAACCTGCATGTGCGCGGCCAGGAGCCATGGAGCGAAATCACCCAGGGAACGGAAGAGAAGTTCAAGGGCGCCCTGGAAGCGTTCTCTCTGAACCTGACCCAGATCAAGGCCCTGACGGGAATCGACGTGGTGCATACCCATACCTGGTACGTGTCCATGGCCGGTTTTCTGGCGAAGAAGCTGTACGACGTTCCGTTCGTGCTTACGACGCATAGCCTGGAACCGCTGCGCGCATGGAAGGCGGAGCAGTTGGGTACCGGCTACGCCATGAGCTCGTGGATGGAGAGAACAGCGATTCTGGACGCGGATGCGGTGATCGCCGTTTCCAGCGGCACGAAGGACGACATTCTGCGCGCCTACCCCGTGGAACCGGAAAAGATCCACGTCATCTACAACGGGATCGACCTGCAGCAATACCAGCGGACCCCGGAGACCTCGGCGCTGACGGAATATGGCGTCGATCCCGCCATTCCCTACGTGCTTTTTGTAGGCCGGATCACACGGCAGAAGGGCGTGACCCACCTGGTGGACGCGATTCGTTATCTTCCCCCCGGCGATCCAGGTGGTTCTGTGCGCAGGGGCTCCCGACACTCCGGAAATTTCTGCCGAGCTGCAACGCAAGGTGGAGGAGGCACGGGCTTTCAATCCGAGAGTGATCTGGATCGACAAGATGCTTACCAAGCAGGAGGCCATCCAGTTCTACAGCCACGCGACCGTCTTCTGCTGCCCCTCGGTTTATGAGCCGTTCGGCATCATCAATCTGGAAGCCATGGCTTGCCAGGCGGCCGGTCGTGGCCAGTGCTACCGGCGGTATCAAGGAGGTTGTGGTGGACAGCGAAACCGGCTACCTGGTGCCGTTTGATCAGGATCCGGTGACGAGCTTTCCGCGGGATCCGGACAGGTTCGCCCGGGACCTGGCGGCGAAACTGAGCGATCTGCTGGCGGATCCGGAAAAGTGCAGGCGATTTGGGCAGGCCGGCCGGAAGCGTGCAGAAGAGAAGTTCAGCTGGACCAGCATTGCCGATCAAACGATCGCTCTCTACCAGAGCTTGATCGAGGCTAAGAAGCGCTCCAAGGGCAAGTTTTAAGCCAACAGCTTTGCCTGTTGTCCCTGTTTGGCGATCAGTGACACGGCCTTTTTGTCGAATGATACAAACGTCTCGCCCCCCAGCCAGCAGCCCTCGTAGGCGATCAGGCCATCGGCGAAATCGCCGCCCGCATTGAAAACGGCTAGCCCCGCATCCACTGCCGGCCGGTTCACCACGACATTGCCGGCATCGAGCAAGGCACCCAGGGCAGCGGAGATGTCCTGTTGTGCGAAGTGGTAAACGCGGTCCAGCACCCACACGAACTCGCAAAGGCAGGTCAAGGACACCGCTATGAGTTCGGCATCCTTGAGAACCCTGGCTGCAGCTCGTGCCTGATTGCGATCGTCGCCTACCACGGCACGCACGAGGACATTCGTATCCGCAGTGATTTTCATTTGTGGGCAGACCAGCCTGCCGCAGCCGCCTTGCCGATCTCAACGAGGGTCGCTACTTTTCTGGTCTTACCCGCCAGAAGGCCAAGGAAGCTATCGATATTCCCGGTAGGCCGAGCGGCTCTGAGCGTTACCCGGCCATCCGGCAGCTTGTCCAATTCCACTTTCTCACCGGGCGCGATACCCATATGCCGCAGGACGTCCTTCCTGAAGGTCACTTGGCCCCGCGCGGTCACGGTCAAAGTAGTCATTATCTGCACCCTCATCTGCAGATATATTGTAATGCATTTTTGCATTACCTGAACAGGACGGTGACGAGCCCTCGCTTTTCCTAATATGATGGTCCCCCAAACCTGGTGACAGTTGCATCGGACACAGGTTTAACGCCAGCGGAGTTCGGAGATATTCAACGATGAAGATCGCTGGTGGGTTCGAGTGTGCGGGAAGAGCTTGAGAAGAGCGGCGCTTCCCCGCTCGACAAGGGCATCCCCTTCGGATTTGACTTCGAAGCAGCGATTGCTTCGAAGCCAAGAGTCAATATTCTCGAGGAGGCGCTGCATTTTCCTTTGCTGGTTGTGAAGGAAACAGCCCTCGCACACAACCTGGCAGCAATGGCCGAGTGGTGCGCTCAAAACAACTTCCTGATCGCGCCGCACGGGAAGACCACAATGACTCCGCGTATCTTTGAGCGGCAGATCCAGGCCGGCGCGTGGGCGATCACGGTGGCAACCGCGTCCCAAGCCGTTATCTGCGGGGAGATGGGCATCCAGCGCATCCTGATCGCAAACCAGGTCGTGGGCCGGGCAAATCTGCGATCGCTGGCGGCGATGATGAAAGCCAACCCTGCGCTGGATCTTCTCTGCCTGGTTGACAGCGCCGACAGCATCGAGTTTTTGCGTTCGGAGTGGCAGGCTGAAGGGGTCGGCCGCCCGTTAGGGGTTTTGGTGGAAATGGGCCACCAGGGCTGGCGTACGGGCGCCAGATCTCTGGAGGCCGCCCTCCAATTATGCGCGGAGGTATTGAAGCATCCGCAGTTTTTTTGCTTCCGCGGCATTGAGGGCTTTGAGGGGTCCGCGCACGCGCCGGAACCCGCCGAGGAAGGAAGACAGGTAAGGCAATTTCTGGCCGATGTTTCGGCCCTGGGAAAGGCTGTCGAAGGCCGTTACCGGACGGGAGACGAGGCGCTCATTCTGAGCGTCGGCGGGAGCAGCTTTCTGGACGCCGTCTGGGAGTTCAGCCAGCAGATGCAGGGACAATTTCAGGTGGTGATACGAAGCGGCTGCTATGTTACACACGACCATGGGTACTGTGCGCAAAAGCTCGATGCTGCCCGCCAACGAGGCGACCGTAAGGCAAATTTGCCTGATGTTTCGCCCGGCGCTGGAGCTGTGGTCGCAGGTGCAATCGAAGCCGGAAGAAGGGTTGGCCATCCTGAACTTCGGCAAGCGGGATTGCGCCTACGATCTAGGCCTGCCAATTCCGCTTTTCGCCCAGAGTCCCGTTGCTGGAAAAAGACGAGTCGATTTGCAGAGTGCAACCGTGGTTGATACCAACGATCAGCATGCCTATCTGCGCGGCCCCGGCATCGAGCACTTGAAGGTCCGAGATCAGGTCTGCTGCGGGATCTCGCATCCTTGTACCGCCCTGGATAAGTGGAGAGCGGTACCGGTTGTGGATGACTCCTATAACCTGCTCGATATCTATCGAACCTATTTTTAATGGCCGGTGCCGGCGAATTCTCCCGAGTCCAGGTCCGGCCCGCGCATCCTAACACAAACCTCAAGCACGTAGATGACCCACTTGGTGCGGCGTGGTATGCCAATGGTGGAATGTGCGTCGCCCAGCAGCCTCTTTAGATTGTCTCTAGAGTCGGCAACCAGTCAAAGAGCCGGCCTGAATCCCCTTTATGTCGTTCTGGTGGTGTGATTCGGAGCCCTGGTGTGAACGTTCGCGTGCTCAAACAGCTACGTGTCTCGTTTTTACTTGTCCTGGGTTCATGCGTTCTTACTTCCTGTGGCACCGACATGGTTTATAAAGACCAGGGCACCATTCCACGGTCGCTCTTCGGCATGACAGTACTCGATTTTCAGCACGTAAGTACCCCCCTAAGATACGGGACTACGCGGACCTGGGATTCTTTTCCCATGCTTGATTGGGCGGACATCAACTCCGCCCCCGGGGTTTACGATTTTCAACACCTGGACGCGTTCGTCAAAATGAACCAGGAACGGGACGTCGACGTAATTTATACGTTCGGAAGAACTCCTCTCTGGGCATCCTCTCACCCGGAGACCCCGGGTCCCTACGGGGCAGGACAATGCGCTCCTCCCACTGACCTCCGGAATTGGGACGACTATGTGACGGCAATTGTTTCCCATGCCGGCGTGGGCATCACCTATTGGGAACTATGGAACGAACCACAGGATCCGGAATACTACTGTGGCGATATGCAAACGCTGGTAACGATGGCACAACATGCTTACCGAATTATTAAATCCATCAACCCAGCCGCGCAGGTAATTACACCGGCCGCTTCGGCGTCAGGCGGGCCCGGATGGCTCGACTCCTATCTGTCCGAGGGCGGAGGAAACTACGCGGACATCATGTCCTTTCACGGTTACTGCAATAGCAAAGCTGAATCGATTAACTCAGTCGTGTCGCAGTACCGGGGAGTGATCGCGGCCCACGGCCAGGGCAGTAAGCCTTTGTGGGACACCGAAGCCGACTGGGCAGGTGATTCCGATGATGTACTCTAGGGAAGCGCCAACCGGGCAGCTTTCATGGCCAAGTACTATCTGCTGCAGTGGTCAGGGGGAGTCAGCCGCTTCGTTTGGTACGCATACGATGGTGGCACATGGGGTGGGTTTTGGAATGCTGCCACCGGCGCTGACTCAGACGCCGCAGCCTATGACATCGTTCAACAATGGATGGAAGGGGCATCGATGACCGCAGGGTGCTCACCGGATGCAAGCAATACCTGGAGCTGCACTCTGAGCCGGGCTGGCGGGTACCGGGCACTCGTGCTTTGGAACTCCAGCAAAACGGTGAGCTATAGGACGCAAGGACAATATACCGACCTTCGCGATCTGATGGGCAACGTGCGATCCATTTCTGGAGGCAGTGTGCAGGTTGGGGACAGTCCGGTCCTGATTGAGACCGGAAGGGCTTTCTAACCAAGAAGCAACCATACCCATTTGTCAGCAGTTGGCTACACAAAAGTGAAGCCTGCCGCAAACGTTCGTTGGAGACGCGGGACTTCCGTCACCGGGAGCTGCGCCCCCAGGTAACGCACGTACTAAATCAGTTGTATTGCGCCTCATGATAGCAGGCTCTAGTGTGCCTGAAGCGATTACATTTCTCCCGTCGAGGAGTTTTCCAGTGAGCTCATCTGTCTGCCTTCCGTGTCAAACATCGGCTATTCCTACGACTGACAAGACGCCAGCTCGTCTCCCAAAAAGATTTACGATCACACGTCAACTCTCGAAGCCCAACAAGCCGCGAATCACAGTGACAGATAACGCCGCCTGTATCACATCGTCGTATTCATACACCACTGCTCAGGAATTGGTAAAGGAACTGGCCGGCGCTGTCGGAATGCTTGTTTGCACTCCTGAAAACATTATGGAGATGCTGCGTGCACAGAGCACTGTTGTGCAAGAGCGGGATCGACGAATCCGGGAACAGACGTGGCCGCGATCTTCCTAGGCATGCAGTCGCGCCGTATTTGCGAGAGGGTTCGCGTTCCAATTAGGATGGTCGGCCCTTCCTCGCGGGACTATTCCGATTGTGCGAGCAAGAGTCCTGCCCCCTCGGGGCTGGTACCTGAGCCTAGGTAGCATTTTATCCAGCTATCCCCTGGAGGTTTTTGGAATCCCACCCGGACATTTGTTTCGCAGGGAGACAAAGATTACCGGGGCTGTTGATGTTCCTCGGGATGAGCATTCTCCTGCCTCGGCTGCTGCGGCTGGGCCGGCCGCGGTGGTTCCGGCCTGGCTTGTGGTGCAGGACGCTCTTGCGGCATTGGCCTTGGCTGGGGCACCGCGGGGTGCGGCGCCGGCCTCTCCTGAGGAGCTGGCTGTACCTGCTGTATCGGCCTCGCCGGGGGCGGTGCAGGCCGCTCTTGCGGCGCCGGACGCACTTGCTGCACCGGCCGCTCGGGCTGCAATTGCCGCGCTTGTTGCGACGGCGCCTGCATCGTGGGCCTGGGCTGCGGAATCTGCTGTGCCTCCCGTGATTGCGGCACGGGCCTTATCGCCTGGCTCGGCTGCAATGGGGCGTGGTTGGCCGGCTGCGGCATCAAGCGCTGCTGCACGACCGGCTCCCGCCGTTCGACGGGAAGTGGCTTGGCCATCACTACGGTCTGCGGCCTGCCGCGATTCTCCGCCACGAACTGGGCGCGGTTGTTGCTGGCTGCTACCTTGATTTGCTGCTGCACCCTCAACTCCGGCAGACGCGGCTGGCGCAAGGCGGCCAATTCTGCAGGGGTCGGAGGAAGATTCACGCCCCCGCGGCCACCGCTGTAGCTCACGCGGTTGTAGGTCGTGATGTTGGTCACGTTGGTGATGTAGGTGTTGCGGATGATGGTGTTGTTCACGTTCGTGACCTGGCGGTTGTAGTTGAATTGGTTGTGGTTCCAATATCCGCCGTAATAACCGCGGCCGACATAGCCGTTGCCGTAATTCACACCACCGTAGTAGCCGATGTAGCGGCCCCAAAATCCACGATGCCATCCATAGCGGCCGCGATCATAGCCCCAGTACCCAGGAGTCCATAGGGCGCCCACGTACGGTGCGGCGGCCCAAACTCCAGGAACCCAGTAGTAGCCGGCCGGCGCATAGGACCAGTAGCCGGGCGTCCAAAGATAGTTTGGTTCCGGGCACGGCGGCTGCTGATATTCCGGCAAAGGCGGCGGGGGTTCGGGAGCGTAATCCGCTACCTGATCGTACATCCTGGTAGTCCTGATCCTGATATTCGCGTGGCTCTTGATACTGCTGATCCTGATCCTGTGGTTACGGCTGCTGACGTTCTGGAGCAGGATACTGCGGTTGCTGCGCTTGCTGGGGTACTGCTGCGGCTTGAGCAGGGTAGCGGGCCGGAGCCTGATGAGCCGGGGCGCTAGCCGGAGCTGGGCCACGCTTTCGTTCGACCGGAGCAACGCCGCCGTTGTCACTCACTGGCGCCAGGTTTCCATTCGCCTGCGGCGGCATCCACCGGCTTGCGTGCCATCATTTTTGCAACCGGCAATCGCCGTCAACATTGCCAAGACAACTACTGGTACAAGTCCCAATTTCCCTGTGTTGGTCATCGATCTGTCCCCTGGGCCCTGAGTCTGCCCCTTGATGCTAACCCTTCATGAACAGGTAAGTTCCCTGCATGACACATCCTGAGATGGGCGGGAACCACAAAGAGTGGTCGCGAGCCTCAGATTGGACTATATCGATGATTCAAGGACTTCTGGGAGGGGTGAACATATCTACTGCTTTTCCAGGATGACCGAAGTACTGTCGTAGTCGCCTTGCAGGTTCAGATGGATGCCGTGATGCATCAGGTAAGCGCCGCTTACCGTGCCCACCTCCTGCACCTGGCCGGGATCGATCGCCTCCACCTTATACAGGGCGTCTTCCGCCAGGCCGCTCAGAAAAACCGTAGGAAAGGGCGTGCCGAATTGCTGCGAATGAAGATAGGCAAAGAGCACCGCCTGGCGTCCGTCGGTGGAGACATACTCGGTCGCGGAAACTTCGCTGCCCTGGGGGGCAATGAGGCGATAGAGAGCGCCCCTTTGCACCGTAGCCCGGACGCGCTTGTAGAAGGAAACGTAAGCGGGTGGACGCCTGCAGATCGTCGGGGGAATACTTGTTGAGATTTCCTCCCAGTGCCAACGAGCCGCTCATCGCCACCATGAAGCGGAACTTGAGCGGGACGACGCGCCCATCGATGCCGCTGGGAACATCGGTCACCCAGGCCATCATGATGCCCGGGGTGTACGCCTGGGTGAAGCCGTCCTGCAGCGTGAGCCGGTCCAACGCGTCGGTATTATCCGAAGGCCACACTTCTTCGGTCCGCTTCAGGATGCCGAGATCCACCCGGCCGCCGCCGCCGGAGCAGGATTCAATCTCCAGCTTGGGATGTTTGGCCCGCAGCCGATCGAGAATGTCGTAGAGATTGCGGACATAGGCCACGTAGATTTTCTTTTGCTCTTCCGGCGGGACCGCATCCCAGCCGGGTTCTGACCAGTTGCGGTTGTAGTCCCACTTGAGAAAGGCAATGTCGTTGTTGCTGACCAGTTGGTCGAGCCAGTTGAAAGACGTATTCCTTCACGTCCTCACGAGCCAGGTTGAGCAGCAGTTGGTTGCGGGCCTCGGTGCGCGGGCGCCCGGGAAAATTCATCGCCCAGTCGGGATGCTTGCGATACAGGTCGCTGTCGGGATTCACCATTTCCGGCTCTACCCAGATGCCGAAGTCCATGCCCAGCGCGTGCACGCCGATCGATCACCGGCTTGAGGCCGTGGGGAAACTTCTCCTTGTTCACGTACCAGTCGCCCAGGCCTGCGTGGTCGTCTTTGCGCTGGCCGAACCATCCGTCATCGATCACGAAGCGCTCCACGCCCAGCTTGCTGGCTTTTTCCGCCAGGGCCAATTGGCCCGCTTCGCTGACATCGAATTCCGTGGCTTCCCAGGAGTTGTAGAGAACGGGACGCAGGCGGCGCGTTGTCTCCACCGGGCAGAATGTATCGCCGCTCGAAGCGGTGCAGAATGCGCGAGGCCTCACCCATGCCGCTGTTGGTGAAGCCGGCATAGAACGGCGGCGTCTCCAGCTGTTCCCCGGGCTTCAGGCGGTAGCCGAAGTCGAAGGGATTGAATCCGCCGGTGACCCGCACCTGCTGCATGGCGGTTTGCTCCACCGTGATGCGCCAGCTGCCGCTCCAGCCCAGCGCTCCAAACCACACTGGGCCGCTCTGCTCCGTGGTTTGGCCCGGCCGATCAATGGCAAACCACGGATTCGCCTGGTGCGATGTGCTGCCGCGGCGGCTCTCGATGACGTGCGCTCCGGTTTGCAGCGGCTCGGAGTGCAGCTGCCACTCCGCTCCCCAGTGCCCGGTGAGGTAGTGCCAGCCGTAGCCCTCCCCTTGCGGCAGGCTCCAGGCGGCCGACTGCGCGCTCTCTAAGGTGATGGCCTGGTCGGTGCGATTTTCAATGCGCGACCACCTCTGGATAATGCCCAGATCCGGCAAAGATGCGGTAGTAGAGATGAACCTGGAGCGCTGAGGCTATATCTTTCAGCTGGATCTCCAGCGTGTCGCCATCGATGTGCGAGCTCCACGAAATGCAGCACCACGTCGCGGTTTCCGTCGGCGTAGGTCGCCTTCAGCGCCGGCTCGTTGTAGAGTTCCGCGCCCCAGCCCGGATACTCCTGCGGGGTGGTGGTGGTGGAGAGATCGAAGGAGGCCACCTCCGGGCGGCCGCGGGCTACGGAGAAGTCCGCATCGCGGGCGACCCGCGGTCCCCAATAGATCGACTGCAACTCGCCGCGCTCGTTCACTCCCATGGCGTAGGTCACTTGGCCGGCCTGCAGCACCCAGACCTTGCGATCGGAGTCATAGCTGATTGGCGCACATGCGGCTGGCCAATAGCTCAGCAACAGGAACAGGGTCAGACACCAGCGGAGGCTCATCGTGCTTTCAACTCCAGGACTTGAATGGTGTAGCCGGGAACGGTGTGCGACGCCAGATCGTGCAGCCCACTCTCTACGGGCACAATCGCGGCAGGCTGGGTGATGCTGTTGGTCGCCGCCGTGGTCTTGGCCGATAGCGAGATGAGCTTTCCGCCGGCTGCCGCCTTCGCCGCCGTTGAGCTGGATGTGCATCGGCTGCGGCGTGGAGCTGGCGTTTACCAGCTTCAGATATACGGTTCCGTCGCTCGACTTACGAGTTACGGAATAGAACAACTTAGGCGCCGCACCTTCGAGTTTCGCATTCAGTATCTGGTCGCCGATATGGTTGGCGAACATCACCTGGGCATAGTAACTGGGCGAGCCATAACTGCTGATGGCGTCGTAGCCGATCAAGTCGGATTCCCACTGCATGCCTCCCGGGTTTACGTTGACCAGCAGGGGCGCGTAGCTGGCCATGATGACGATGTCGCTATTCCTTTCCATTCCGGTCATCCATGCCGCATCTCCCAGCGCGGCGCCGAAGTTGGGCGTCGGCAGACCCTCGCGGGTGGCCCACTCGCCGACGAAGATTTTTGGCCCGTTGCGATCGGTCTGATCGTAGTGGTGCACGTCGTCGTAAAACTCCTGGGCGCGACGGTAGTAGTGATCGTCGATCACATCGGGCTTCATGGTGGTGACCGGCGTGGTGGCAATCAGTTGCAGGTCAGGGTATTTGGCCTTGATCGCTTTGTAGAACTGAGCATAGCGGCCGCCGTAGCTTCCGGATTGGTCGAACCAGTCCTCGTTGCCGATCTCGACGTAGCTCAGCTTGAACGGCGCCGGGTGCCCATCCTTCACCCGCTCCGCCCCCCATTTTGTGCTGGCGTCGCCGGTTACGTACTCGATCTCGTCCAGAGCATCCTCGACATAGGGATCGAGATCCGGGCCGGGTTTTACGAATTCCTGCTTCATGGAGTAGCCGGCATAGACGGCCAGCAGGGGCTGCATCTTCAGGTCCTCACACCACTCCAGGAACTCGAGCAGCCCCATGCCGTCGGTGGAGCGATAGTCCCCAGGGACTATGATGGGTTGGGCGATCCACCAGGGGGCCGATGGTTTTCTTCCATTCATAGCGCTCGTTGATGTGGTCGCCCTCGAGATAATTGCCGCCGGGAAAGCGCAGGAAGGCCGGCTTCATGGCGGCCAGCTTCTCCATCAGGTCAATGCGATTTCCGTTGTTCCGGTCGTGGTAGGTGGGAGGAAAAAGCGATACCAGGGTGAACCACACGGTTCCCGGTTTTCCGACGGACAGAACCAGGTGGTACTGCGAAGACTTTGCCTCCGCGTTGGAGTGAAGCGTGAACTCGTGCTGCTGCCAGGCGGAGGTGAGAGCGGGTACGGTGGTGCTGATTGCCTTGCCGGTTTCATCTTCGACCAGGCTTACGGTCACCGGGCCCATCGATGGGTCGCTGGCCTTGGCATAGAACGATCCGTGGTAGGTGGTTTGCGGCCTGACCGGAAAGCCCCAGTAGCCCAGGTTGCTGATGCCCGCCTGGTCGTGAGCGCTCGCGCTCTTGACCGTCAGTTGCAGGCTCAGCGGCAAGGCTGCGCTGGGACCGGTGGTGCGATCGATGGCCATCGATGCATCCGCATTGCCCTCTTCGTAGAGAAACCAGCTGGGGGGGATCTTGCCTCGGTCCTGAAAGGTGCGGTTCCTTACCAGTTCGCCATAGAGACCGCCATCGTAGGAATAGTTGATCTCTTCTGTCATCAGGCCGTACAGCTGCGGGCTCACTTTGGCTTTGGCCTGCGCCAGGTCGATGGTCAACGTCGCGCCCGGTTGCGCCATGGCAGCGGAGGTAAGGAGAACAGTGGCCGCCAGGATAAACGTCTGGCCAATACACAATCGGTGCATGGAATCTCTCCTGATCAAAAGCACGGTGATAGTTATACTCCATCGCCATGGAGCCGCTTTTAGGTCTATAAAGGATGGCTGGGTCTGTTGTTCGGAGGCCAACACGAATGAAGATTTTGTCTGCTATAGCCGATTGTCTTTCTGCTCCAGTCTTTGGCGGTAGCACAAAGCCGGCGACCAAGGCCCCGCTCTATAACACCGTCAAGCAGAAGCTGCTCGACGGCAAGCAGGTTTTCAGCTTCACGCAATCGAAGATGGATATCGCCGACTATTGCGAACGGGCCAAGCACTACGATTTCACGTGGTTTGAAATGCAGCACAGCACGCTGGAGTTCGCGGATATCGAGAAGATGATCGCCGCCTGCCCGCACGTGAAGGCGACGCCCATGATTCGGCTGCCGGATGCGCAGGAATGGCATATCCAGCACGCGACGGATATTGGCGCGCTTGGGGTGGTTGTTCCCACGGTCGACGATGTTGACCGCGCGCGGGAAGCCGCCAAGTGGGCGCGGTATCCTCCGGTGGCGCGGCGGAGTACCGGCCAGGGCCAGGCGCGCCAGCATCTGGGGCATCAATGGCATCGACTATCACCAGACCATCAACGACAACATGCTGGTGGTGGTCATGATCGAGACGCCCACCGGGGTGGCCAATGCCTATGACATTGCGTCGGTCCCAGGCGTGGATGTCGTGATCATCGGCAATAACGACCTGAGGTGGTTCTCTGGATATCCGCAGACCGACGACCGGTATCACCAGCTGGTCGACAAGGTTCGCGCGGACACGCTGCGGGCCGGGAAGATCTTCGGCCAGGCCAACGCGATGTATGCTACCGGGCCTTATAGCAAGGATTCGTTTTTCTTCCAGAATGGCCCGTCCAATGATGGGTGGCAGCCTCCGAAGAGTGGCGCCAGCCAAATGCTCCGCCGCCGGGGGAGAGATAAGGTCCAAGAGAAAACCGCCAGATGCAGATGCTGGAGGCGAACTCCTCCCTAAGGGGCTAGCCGTGACTTCAGCTTGGCTTAACCTTGGCTGGGTGATACTGCGGTCATGCGGGTACTGGTGGTGGAAGACGAGGTGCGGCTGGCGGAAAATGTGGCCGCCGCCCTGCGCGAGGGCCCTAACTTCGCCGTCGATTGCGCCGAAGATGGGCTCACCGGCCTCCATCTTGCCGAGAACCGCTGCTATGACTTGATCATCCTGGACCTGATGTTGCCGGGATTGGACGGCCCGGGACTGCTGAAGAAAGTGCGCTCACGCGGCGATCGAACGCCGGTGCTCATCCTGACCGCCAAGGGCGAGGCCAGTTCCATCATTGCGTTGCTCAATGCCGGCGCGGACGACTACCTCACCAAGCCCTTCGACCTGGGGGAATTGATCGCCCGGGCCAAAGCGCTCATCCGCCGCGGCAAGGGAGTCGCCGATCCCATCCTTCGTTTATCGGATCTGCAGGTCAATACAGTCGAGCAGAGCGTCCGGCGCTCCGGCAAGCTGGTGGATCTGTCACCGACGGAGTACCGCATTCTCGAGTATCTGATTCATCGGCCCCGCGTCATCGTATCTAAACGCGAGTTGCTGGAGCATCTCTACGACTACAACTGGGAACATCACTCCAACGTGATCGAAGCGCACATCTCGAATCTGCGCCGAAAGCTCGAGGCTGCCACGCAACAGCCGAGCATCGAAACCCTTCGCGGACGAGGGTACCGCCTGCTGTGGGCTGAGGAAGCGATGAAGCCTACTCCATTACCCATCGGCTCATCGCCACCATTCTGCTGGTGGAACTGCTCGCCGCCCTCTCGATATCGGGAGCGGCGATGCTCTATGAGCGGCACGTGCGCTTTCGCTCCTTTGACGTCATGCTTCGGGGGCGGGCAGATTCCTTGCTGGGCGCGGTGCAGGATGCGGAAGACACCCAGGACAACGTGATGCTCGACGGAACCGAAGTGAATCTTCCCGCGGAGGATATCTACCAGGTGCAGGATGCGAGCGGCCGCGTGCTGGGCCATTCGCCCAACTGGACCGGACCCGAGCACGGCCATGCTGGCCGCGAAAACCGGCAGACTGCTCAGAGTCTCCGTCAGCGGCAGGCATTATCGGGCGCTAAGAATCGAGGGCCTCAGAATCGTCGATCCGGGCGAAAAAGGCGGCGGTATCCCTCGCCGCGTGAGTATCTTTTATGGCTCCCCCATCGATCGCGTTTGGGGCGAAATCTGGGAGGCGGTCGGTTTCTACGCGATCACCAGCTTATCGCTTGCTGGCAATTTCGGGATTGTTGATCTTCTGGCTTTTGAATCGCGGCCTGGCTCCGTTGCGCGAACTGGCGGCGGAAGCATCCGGGGTCTCGGTGGACTCCTGGAACTTCGTTCCTCCCCAGCGCGCGCGCATGATCAAGGAGCTTGCGCCGCTCACCGTTGCGCTGGAGACAGTGCTCACCGGCCTGGAGCAATCCTTTATGCAGCAACGCCGTTTTGTCAGCGATGCCGCCCACGAGCTCAAAACCGCCGTCGCCGTGTTGAAGTCTTCGCTGCAACTGCTCACTCTGAAGCAAAGGACAGCGATCGAGTATGAGCGCGGGATCGAGCGCTGCCAACTGGATTGCGAACGCATGGAAGAAACCGTAGCCAAGATGCTGACCCTGGCGCGGGTGGAAACGAATAGCGTCTCCGACCAGCGTCGCCACCGACCTGACCCAGGTTCTGCGCCAGGTGGCGCAGCAGTTTGAATCCATGGCAGAACTAAAGCGCCTGCAAATCCTGGTCCTGGCGGAGGGCCCGGTGATGGTCGACATCGAGCCGGAGCAGCTGCAACTGTTATGTGGGAATCTGCTCTTGAATGCCTTGCAGCACAGTCCTGCCGGTTCCGCGATACGCGCCGTAGTGCAGCAGGACGGGACGCAGCGCAGAGCTTGCGATCGAGGATGATGGCGAGGGCATCGCGGCCCAGGATCTACCCCACGTTTTCGACCGTTTCTATCGCGGCGATCCCTCGCGCAGCCGAAATACCGGAGGAACCGGCCTGGGGCTCGCTATCTGTAAAGCGATCGCGTCCAGGTGGCAGGGAACGATCGATATCGCGAGCGACTTAGGGATCGGGACCAAGGTGATGGTGCGCTTCCCTGCTTCGCAGCTGCCTTCAGCTTCCGTTAAGGTAGCTGTGCGAAATTAAACCGAGCCTGATTGGAGATCCAATGACATCGAAGTGCATCCGCACCCTATTACCGACGCTGGTCCTGTGCGATCCATGGCACCGCGTTGGCGCAGAAGCCTTACAGCGTCCTGACGCAATGGAAGATTGGCGGTGAGGGCGGATGGGACTACCTTACCTCCGATCCCCAGGCGCACCGTCTCTATGTCACCCACGGACCGCGGGTCGAAGTGCTGGACAGCGACTCCGGAAAAGTCGTGGGCAGCATCACCGGGCTAAAGGGCACCCACGGCGTGGCGCTCGACGACGCCGGCAAATACGGCTATGTCAGCGACGGAGGCGCGAATGCAGTGGTGGTCTTTGACCGCGCCTCCTTGGCCACCGTGGCTTCGATTCCCGCGGGCACGAATCCGGATGGAATTGTGTTTGAGCCCAAAACAAAAACGGTGTGGGCCTTCAATGGCCGCAGCAATAATGCAACCGTGATTGATACCGCGCAGCGAAAAGTGGTGGCCACCATCCCGCTCTCCGGCAAGCCTGAGTTCCCGGTCGCGGACGGCTCGGGCACGGTGTTCGCCAACATCGAGACCAAGAATGAGATTGTCCGTTTCGACGCGGCGGCAAAGACCATCACCGCGACCTGGCCGGTGGCCAACTGCGATTCGCCCTCTGGCCTGGCCATCGATACCGCGGGCCGGCGGCTGTTTGCCGTTTGCGACGGAGGCAAGATGGCGGTGGTCGATGCGAACTCCGGCAAGACCGTGGCCAATCCGGCGATCGGCGAGGGTCCGGATGCGGCGCGCTACGATGCCAAGCGCAAGCTGGCTTTCTCCTCCAACGGCGGGGGCACGCTGACCATCATCGACGCCAGCAAACCGACAGCTACCCGGTGCTGCAGAACCTGGACACCCAGCGAGGAGCGCGAACCATGACCCTGGACGAGGTCACGGGCCACATCTACCTGGCAACGGCGTCATTCGGCGAGCGGCCCGCGCCGACGGCGGCTAACCCGCGTCCACGGCCGGCGATTGTCCCCGGCAGCTTCACGATATTGGTGGTCGGGCAGAAGTGAGTCTGCTGCTGTCGATTTGCGTCTTCCAGATGCCATGCTAAGACTTTCTTTTGATTGCCCTCGCATTGTCCACTGACGACCGCCGGCGTTCGCGCAGCAAGGTCAGCGCCGCACCCGCCGGCGACCGATAACACTGGAGCAAGCCATCGCATTGGCTCGTGCCAACGAGCCCACCTTCGCCGCTGCGGCCGCCAACGCGCGTATCGCTGCACTGGATCACTCCATAGCGCGCGCCGCTCTGCTGCCGAATGCCACGTTTCACAACCAGTACCTGTATACCCAACCGAATGGCATCCACAGTGAGACTGCCGCGGTTGGAGCCCAGTCTCTCCCGGTCTTTATCGCCAACAATTCGGTTCACGAATATACCAGCCAGGCTGTCGTGAACGAGACGTTGGGACTGCCACAAACCATTGCGGTCTCGCGGACTGCTGCTGCGGCTGCGGTCGCTGCGGCGCAGCTGGAAATTGCCCGCCGAGGACTGGTGCTTACCGTAACCGGCCTCTTCTACCAGGAGCTGGCCGCCGACCACAGGGTTGCCGTGGCGCGACGAGCCGCGGGCGAAGCCGCCGGCTTCACCAATCTCACCCAACAGCGGGAGAGCGCCCGCGAAGGGGCGCACGCCGATGTGGTGAAGGCGCAGCTGCAGCAACAGCAGCGCGATCGCGACCTTGCCGAAGCTCTGCTGGGGGCGCAGAAATCTCGCCTGGATCTGGCTGTCCTCCTCTTTGCGGACCCACGGACTGATTACACCCTCTCGCCCGGCCCGGTTGTGCCGCTGCCCGCCCGGGCTGATGTCGACGCGAACGCCATGCGGCTCAATCCGGAGCTGCGTCAGGCTATGGCCTCTCTGCGGGTCAACACGTTGCAGGTAGCCGCGGCACGTGCCGCCTATCTTCCCGATCTTGCTCTCAACTTCACCTACGGCATCGACGCGCCGCAGGTCGCGGCCAATGGCCGTTTTAACTAAATTTGACGGCGTAACGCCGCGTAATCTTGGCTACTCTGCCAGCGCCACGGTCGATCTCCCGGTGTGGGACTGGCTCTCCACCCAGCACAAGGTTCGCCAGAGCGAGATTCTGCGGGATGTAGCACACACTGCGCTCACCGCGACCCAGCGCCGGCTGGTTGCCCAGCTGGACGAATCGTACGCCGAGGCAGCCACAGCCCACGACGCACTCCAGTCCCTGGAACAAAGCGTTCAAACGGCAACCGAGAGTCTGCGCCTCACTCGCCTGCGCTACACCGCGGGAGAAGCGACCGTACTTGAAGTGGTCGACGCGGAAAACTCCTTGACTGCGGCAGAGATCGCACGCGAGGACGGTACCATCCGCTATCAATTGGCTCTTACCAATTTGCAACTGTTGACAGGAGCGATCTGAGCCATGAGCTCTGTCTTCCGCTGCTAACCCGACTACGAATCCATGGGGCACCCATGTTCGCTGGCATTTGAAAGTGCTCCTCCTTTGCGGTATTTCCCTACTGGTCACAGGCTGCAGCAAGACGGCGGAGACTGCCCCAACCGAGGTTAACGTCCAGGCCGAACATCCGGAGCGGGGCGACATCGCCGAGCAGATCACCGTCGACGCCACGCTCGCGCCGCTGGCCCAGGCCGCCATCTCTCCCAAGGTCACTGCGCCGGTCAAAAAGTTCTACGTCCAACGCGGTTCTCACGTAAAGGCGGGTCAGCTTCTGGCAACCCTCGAGAACCGCGACCTGGAGGCTGCTGCGCTCGACAACAAGGGTACTTACACCGCGGCCCAGGGTACGTATGACATTGCCACCGGGGCCACCGTTCCTGAAGATACGGTAAAGGCGGAGACAGACCTGGCCCAGGCGACCGCCAACCTGAATCTGGCGCAGAGCATTGTGAACAGCCGGTCGCAACTCTTCGCCGAAGGAGCGATCCCGGGCCGCGATCTGGATACTGCCAAAGCTGCCCTGGTTCAAGCCCAGGCGGCCCACGAGATCGCCAAGCAGCATCTCGAAGCGGTGCAGAAGGTCAGCCATAAGGCAGCGCTCGAGAGCGCCCAAGGGCAACTCACTTCCGCCAAGGGCAAATACCTCGGCGCGCAAGCCCAGTTGAGCTACACCGAGATCCGCAGCCCGATCTCCGGCGTGGTGACCGACCGGCCCCTGTTTGCCGGCGAGACGGCCTCTGCCGGCAATCCCGTGATTACGGTGATGGATACATCCGCGCTGCTGGCCAAGCTCCACCTCTCACAAATACAGTCGCAGCAACTCTCCCTGGGGGCGCCAGCCAGCATCGCTGTCCCCGGCGTCACCGAGCCGGTGCCGGCCAAGGTCTCGCTGATTAGCCCTGCGCTCGACCCCGGAAGCACCACCGTGGAGGTATGGCTTCGGGTGGCGAATCCGAAAGGAACCTTGAAGGCGGGAACGCCGGTCCACACCACCATTACCGGCCGCACGGCTTCGAATGCCTTGCTCATTCCCCTGGAAGCGGTGCAGACCGAGCCTGATGGCGTAAGCAAATTTGTTCTGATCATCAAGCCTGACGGGACCGCTGCCAAGCGCCCGGTGACGCTGGGCATCCGCAACACCGACTCGGCCCAGGTTCTCAGTGGCCTTACGCCCGCCGATACCGTCATCACCACCGGCGCCTACGGGCTCGACGAAGGGACAAAGGTCAAGGTCGGCGCGGCTCCAGCGGAAGCAGACGATGCCGGGAAAAAAGCCGGAGGAGAGCAAGGAGTGATGCCCGGCACACACTGACCAGGTCGTGGCCGAGCGCGAGAGCTCATTCTGGCTCGCCGCCGCGGCCAAACCTATCTTCTTCTTCCTTGCGCTGTTGACGCTTGCCGGCGTCTACATGGCGTTCCAGGTGCCCATTTCCGTTTTTCCCGAAACCAACTTTCCCCGCGTGGTCATTGGCGTGGACAACGGCGTGATGCCGGTCGAACAGATGCAGGTGACCATCACCAAGCCGATTGAAGATGCCATCAACAG
The DNA here is from genome assembly GCA_963757515.1 of uncultured Acidobacteriaceae bacterium. Lineage (GTDB taxonomy): Bacteria > Acidobacteriota > Terriglobia > Terriglobales > Acidobacteriaceae > PALSA-350. The sequence goes on from CAVWRV010000024.1 coordinate 235,574, forward strand.
CGTCCCTGGCCTGCTGGTCGTGCGCAGCACCACCAGCCGCGGCTCGGCGGAAATCAGCCTCTTCTTCGATTGGAACGTGGATATGTTTCGTACGCTGCAGTTGACGGACGCGGCGCTCGCCCAGGGTGTCGCAGTCGCTGCCGCCGACTGCGCACATCACCACCAACCGTCTGACCTTCGCGACCTTTCCCATTCTTGGCTACGCGCTCACAGCGGATGATCGCGGCAAGGACACCGTTCCTCAGACGCGCCTGTGGGAGATCGCCACCTACGATCTGAAGCCGCCCCTCAATCGCGTCAACGGGGTCAGCACGGTCCTGGTGCAGGGCGGTCAGGTGCCCGAGTTCCACATCGTGCCCAACCTCGCCCGCCTGCAGGCCGCCGGCGTAACCCTGCTCGAAATGGTGAATGCGGTCCAGGAATCGAACATCATCGACTCTCCCGGCCTGTACGAGGCGAACCATCAACTTATCCTCGGCCTGATCGGAGCCCAGGCGCACAGCGCTGCCGAACTGAGCGAATCTGGTGGTGAAGACCTCGGCGGGCGGGGTGGCCATCCGCGTCGGCGATGTAGCAACGGTGGAGCCATCGACCATGCCGGTCTATACCGCGGTCAGGGCAAACGGCAAACCCGCTGTGCTGCTCAACATCACCCGGCAGCCCTCGGGCAACACGGTCGCGGTTGCCAATGGGGTGGCGGCGGAAGTGGCTCAACTGCAATCCAAGTTACCGCCCGGGGTTCACCTCGAACCCTTCTATGACCAGTCGGAGCTGGTGCGCGAAAGTATTCTCAGCGTCCGTGACGCCATTCTCATCGGCCTGGTGCTCGCCTGTATCATCCTGTTCCTGTTTCTGCACGACTGGACTTCTTCGCTGGTCGCCGGCCTGGTTATTCCTGTCACCGTCGCGGTGACCATTCTCTTTCTCCGCATCACCGGCCAGAGCTTTAACCTGATGACCCTGGGCGGGTTGGCTGCGGCCATAGGGCTGGTTATCGACGACGCGATCGTGGTGGTCGAGAACATAGCCGTTCATCGCGAAGCGGGGGAGTCAAGGATCGGATCCGTGCGCAAGGCCATCCACGAGATCAGCCGGCCGCTGTTCTTTTCCACCATCACGCCGGTCATCGTCTTTCTCCCCCTGGTCTCAGTTACCCAGGTAACGGGAAGCTTCTTCCGCGCTCTTGCCGTAACCATGACGGTTGCTTTGCTTACCTCCCTGCTGCTCGCCCTCACCTTCACTCCGGCGCTCTCGCTCCGGCTGGGAAGAAGGTTCACCCGGAGACCGCGCCGCCGGAAAGCGCCGGAGGAGACGAAACGGCGAAGGGGATTTTTTGCAGGTATTCGGCAAAGGGGTGGAAACGCCTTCCGCCGGCTGCTCCACTATCACGAGCGTGCGCTTGAATGGTCGTTTGAACGCCCTCTCGCCCTGATAGCGGTCTGTGTTGTCCTCATCATCGCCGGCTACTTCAGTTATCAGGGTCTCGGCTCTGACCTGCTGCCGGCGATGGATGAGGGCGCATTTGTGCTGGATTACTTTACTCCCGCGGGAACCTCCCTGACCGAAACCAACCGCATCCTCGACCACGTGGATCAGATTCTGCGGCGGCATACCCGAAGTGTCCATCACCTCGCGCCGGACCGGTCTGCAGATGGGCCTGGCTGCGGTAACGGAAGCGAACACCGGTGACTTCACCGTCCGCTTAAAAGCGGACCGTTCGCGTGCCATCGATGAGGTGATGGCCGATGCGCGCGCACAGATCCATGCGGCTGAGCCGTCGCTTGATATGGAGTTCATCCAGATTTTGCAGGACATGATTGGCGACCTCTCCAATTCGCCGGAACCCATCCAGATCAAGCTGTTTTCGAATGACCAGAACCTTCTGCTCACGCTTGGTCCCCGGGTGCAGCAAGCGATTGCCAAAATTCCCGGCGTGGTGGATACGCAGAATGGCGTCGACAATACCATCAGCGGCCCGGCCACGAACTTCCAGATCGACCCTGTGGTTGCCGGGCGGCTCGGCTTTACGCCGACTGAGGTTGCGGAGGATGCTACTTCGATCCTCGATGGCCTGCCCGCAAGCAATCCGCTCATTTCGGGTGGCCGACCTTACACCATCCGGGTGCGCCTGCCGGACGCCAATCGCGCTTCTCTCGAAGCGATCGAGAACACCGTCTTCAACAGCAGCAGCGGCCACACCGCTACCCTGAGCGCAATGGCCACCATGACGCAGTTACCGCCACAGAATGAGATCCGCCGCGAGAACCTGCAACAGGTGATCCAGGTGAGCGGGCGCCTCGAAGGCTCCGATCTCGGGGGAGCCATGGCGGCAGTCAAGGCTGCCGTAAGCCGGCTTCAGCTTCCCGCGTCGGTTCGCGTGGAATACGGCGGTACCTATCAGGAGCAGCAACGATCCTTTGCCGATCTGGCCCGCGTTCTGGTGCTGGCGCTGGCCCTGGTCTTCGGCGTGTTGCTGGCCGAGTTCCGCAACTTTGCTGCCCCGATTTCCATTCTGACCAGTTCCGTCCTCTCGCTCGCGGGCGTGGTGTTCGCGCTGCTCATCACGGGCACAAACTTCAATGTGGCCAGCTTCATGGGGCTCATCATGGTGATTGGGATCGTGGCCAAGAATGGCATCCTGTTGCTCGACGCGGATGAGCAGCTTCGCGCCGGGGGAATGGACGCCCGCGAAGCAATGCTCCACGCCGCTGAGCGGCGCAGGCGGCCCATCCTCATGACTGCGATCGCCACTGTTTGCGGAATGTTTCCGCTTGCTCTGGCACTGGGCGCCGGCTCGCAGATGTTGCAGCCGCTGGCCATCGCGGTCATCGGAGGCCTCTCGATTTCGATTGTGCTCAGCCTGGTGGTTACCCCCGTGGTGTACTACCAGCTGACCCGGAGCCGTCTGGCGTCTTGATCGGCAATGGCCATCAGACATTGTGGCAAAATGCACACATAGAATCGCCCGGCAAGCAAGGCCTGGCGACCCTCATTTTCTAGTTGCTTTCACCGGTCTGTACGGTTACCTTTAACGGACACCGTGGTGAACGCCTTCAGAGTTGAAGCGTGTTCCTGCACCTCCACTGTGCCTTCTGGGTCGGAATCGGCCTGTAGAACCCTTCCAAGTCGAAGATAAGTCGGTCTGTTACTCATCCACCCCCGGGTTTCTGAGGGTCTGGAAGATACTTTTTTGCGCACACATTTCCGGAGGTTGTTGTATGTCATCCAGTGCTATTCCGCAGTCGCTCTTTCCCCTTATTCGCTTGCTTGTTGATGGTGCTTCTTAGCGCGACATTCGCCGGGGCGCAAAACTTCCGTGGCGGCATCAACGGCGTGGTGACGGACCAGGGTGGCAATTCCATCCCCGGCGCGCAAGTGGAGATTACCGAAGACGGTACCGGAGTGGCTCACTCGACGGTCACCTCCAGCGCGGGTGACTACAGCTTCCCCGACCTTCCGCTCGGCCTGTATACCGTTTCCGCTACTTCCTCCGGCTTTGAAACCCTTAAAGTGGAAAAGGTTCAGGTGTCAGCGGGAACGACTTACAGCCTTCCCTTGAAACTCGCGGTGGCTTCGCAGGCGACCACGGTCGAAGTCAACGCCGCAGGGGTTGCGCTGGATACAACCTCGGTCACGCAAACCACGGTCCTTCCCACCCAGACGATCCAGGATTCCCCTATCAACGGCCGCGACTTCACGCAATTCCTGGGACTGACCCCCGGTTTCGCCGGCTACAACCAAAATGGAGGAGCCGGTTTCGCGTCGGTGAACGGAACGCGCACGAACTCAGTGAACTGGCAGATCGAAGGCACAGACAACAACGACCTATGGTGGAACATTCCGGCCGTCAATCAAGGGGGCGTCAACGGCATCGCCGGGATCGTGCTGCCGCTGGATGCGATCGACCAGTTTTCTTTCGTCACCAGTTCCAGTCCGGAGACCGGCCGCAACGCCGGGGGCACCGCGAACCTGGTGATCAAGTCCGGCACTAATCAGTGGCATGGCACGGGCTACTATTTCAACCGCAACGAGGCCTTGGCTGCCAACACTCCCTTTGCCAACGGCGCGCGGAAGAACGAGGACCGCTTTTTGATCTACGGCGTTTCGGTGGGGGGGCCGATCTTCAAGGACAAGACCTTCTTCTTCCTGTCCTATGAGCACAATAACTTTGTCATTGGCAACCAGAGCCGGTCGACTGAGCCCTCCGCCGCATACCAGGCGGCGTCGGAAGGCGTGCTTGCGTATTACGGCATTCCGGTAAACCCCTTGTCTTCGACCTTGCTGGCCAATCTTTGGCCGGCCAATGCGCTCACCGGGCCCGCGTCAGGCCAACAACTACTACAACACTTCACCGCTCACCGGGCACAGTTTCAACGGAATGGTGAAATTCGATCAGAATTTCACCGCTAAAGATCACCTCTCGGTCAAAGCGTTCATGGGCCAGGGAAACCAGATCGCTCCCACCGCTTCTTTCCTGAGCCCGTACTACGAAGAAGCACCGATCCATGTCTATAACTACTCGATCGTCTATAACCGCGTTATTTCGCCGTCCATCGTCAATCAGCTGTTTCTCGGCGTGAGCTACTTCAACCAGGTATTTTCCGATGCGGACCACAGCTTCAACCCGGTGGCGCTGGGACTCAACACCGGCGTTACCAATCCCAGCTTGTCTGGTTCTCCACGCATCAATATCTCCGCAGCAGGCGCCAGTTCAGGGCTGAGCGCAAGCAACAGCGGCTTTGATCCTACGGGTCCAACGGTCGACTCCGGCCGCAACGACATTACCGGCCACATCGACGACGCGCTTTCCTGGACCAAGGGGGCGCATGAGTATCGTTTCGGTGGAGAATTTCGCCAGGCCCAGGTAGATGATTTCTATCAAAGCGGACAGCGCGGGACGTTCACATTCGACGGCTCGCAGGGCCCCTGGACTTACGGGATACAAACCGCAAACGGGTCTGCCCGGGAGCCACCCCGTGCGATGCGCTGGCGACCAAAAATTTAGGCACGACTGCGCCCGGGTACTCACCGACTTCCGGCTACGACAGCAACGTTCTTTCGCTGGCAGATTTCCTGGCCGGATGCTTCACCTCGCCTACCAACATTGTGGAAGGAGATCCCAAGCGCCAGGTCTTCGAAAATACCTGGGACATATTTCGGCCAGGATGCATGGCAGGTTGACTCACCAGCTTGAATTTCAACTATGGAGTACGCTACGACTACAGCGGGCCGATCCACAGCCAGTACCACGATTTGACTTCTTTCGACCCCACCGCGCCCAACGGGCTCGCCGTGGCGGGCGTCAATCGATCTAACATCTATCAGCAATACTTGGACAGCATCAGCCCGCGCATAGGCTTTGCCTATCAGCCGCCTGGCATGACGAACACAGTGATTCGTGGCGGCTTCGGTATGTTCTACGAAGCGCCCTACATGGTGCCCTTTCTCAATTTGCGCGGCACGGTGAACGGGGGGCCTTTTGGGGTGCAGGACAATCCGGCTGGCGTAAATCCTGTGGCCAGCGCCAATCCCCAGTCGGGCGTGTCGATCTGGTCTCCGGGCCAGCTGATCTTTACGCCCTTGGCGGATGCGATTGCGGGCGCCGGGGTTATCAACCTGTTTGCGGTGAACTATAAATTTCCGCCCAGCCTACACCTATAGCTACAACCTGAATATCCAGCAGAGTTTTGGACCTAATGTCATCACCCAGATTGGATACGTGGGAACCAACGGCCGCCATCTGCTCGATGTTCGCGACATCAACCAGGCCGCCCTGGGCAGCGGCAAGTACAGCAGCATGGTCGGACAGTACACCTATCAACAGACGACGCGGCCTTACTTCAGCCAGTTTCCGAATTACGCGGTCATCAACCAGGTGGAAAGTGAGGCTACGTCCAACTACGACTCGCTCCAGGCCTTGCTCAGAACTACCAACTGGCACCATGTATCGACCCAGATGACCTATACCTGGTCCCACAGCCTGGACGAAGAGTCCGGACTTATTCCTTATCTGCCACAGAACAGCTTTAACCTTAAGGGCGAGTATGGCAATTCCGACTTCGACGTCACCAATACTTTCTCAGCTTACGCCAGCTATGATGTGCCCGGCTCTTCTCGCGGTCCTAAGTGGTTGAGCAATGGGTGGCAATTGAATTCGTTGTGGTCGTTCCACGGCGGATTGCCGTTCAGCGTGACGGCCACGAACCAGAACAGCGGTAACGGCGAGAGCGCCGACCGCGCCAACCAGATCGGCAATCCGTTTGCCGGCGTCAACCACAGCATCGTAAATGGCTCGGTGCAATGGTTCAATACCGCTGCATTCGCTGATCCGGCGCTAGGCACCTACGGCACCAGTCGCCGCGGCGCCTATCGGAACCCTGGTTTTCGGACGTCGATTTCTCGGTGTTCAAGAACACCAACATCACCGAGCGGATAACCCTTCAGCTGCGTGCGGAGATGTTTAATCTCTTCAACCACACCAACCTCGCACCCGCCGGCCAACCCTCCACCAGCGACTCCGGGGGTACCATCGGGTCGACGTTTGGAGCCTATGCCGGCGCACCGGGCATAGGTGTTGGCGAACCATACAACACCCAGCTGGCAGCCAAGATTATCTTCTAACCGGATGGATGTTAGGCCGCTTTCTCCAGCACTGCGGGGTTTAACCGACAGTGCTGGAGCAAGCCGGGCAAGGTTCTCTTCTAAGAGCCGTTGCGGACTTTCTACGGCCCTAGCGCTATGCAATCACCGGTGCTGGAGCGGGGTCTGTCCGTGGGGAACGGCCTTCTTCCGGTCCGCAGAACGCAGACCTTTCCCGCTGGTTGTTCTGTCAGCCAGGCGATCGCTGCCGGTGGGACGAGAGTGGAACATACTGCTTGAAGGGTACGGGCTTCAGCCCGTACATCCTCACCGAGCCAAAGTTTATGGCGGGGTAAAGCCCCGCCCCTTCAAAGACCACAACGAGAGTTTCAAAGTTCAGGACTGCATCCCATAAGCGCTAACCTATTTGGGATGCTTTTCCTAAAACTCCCATAAAATCGTCATCCTGAGCGGAGCGCCTCACAGATTTATCGCGTGACACAGCGCTTGATGGCGCGGAGTCGAAGGACCCCGAGGTTGCTTATCTTGCCCATGCTGTTCGGATCTTTTCGACCACCGAAGCCCGAGAACAGGATCTTGCTGCGGTACGCACTTGATGCTCACGGGTACATCTTTGCGTAAAAAGGCTCGAGCAGCATGGGTAAGATAAGCAGCCCGGGGTCCTTCGACTCCGCGCCATCAAACGCTGTGTCGAGCGATAAATCTGTGAGGCGCTCCGCTCAGGATGACGGTTTTGTGGTGAGAATGACCGTTTTGTGGTGAGTTGGAGATGCGAAAAACCAGCGTGTGGGTCAATTCGTATGTCTTTGCTTCGCCAGCCGCGCCTGCAGCTGGTCTAACAAGTGCCTGGTATACACACCAGACGCCACAAAAGTGGCTCCGTCGTGAACCATCATCGAGAGCGCCTCTTCCCCGCTTTTGTCGATGGAAGTAACCTCGTTGAGGTCCACAATGCGGCACCGCGGCGACGGTTGGACCGTGGAAGCTCTCCAACTCGAGATCAGTTCGGCAACCGATCTCTTGGTCAGCCGGCCCTGAAGAATCCACCTTTCCTCAAGGGAATTTTCCATGACTGTGATTCGTAGCATGTTCTCTTTCCCGTGATTACGCAGCTCTTCCTGATTGCAATCGTCGTGCCTATTCCTAAACTACGTTCGGCAGAAGTCTTAACTAAACAAGAGAAGGCGATTGGGGCCCCGCCACGGAGGGCGGTGCGCCAAAACGCTGGCACTGTGCCAGTCGATTGGCACGGGAGGTCAGTTGGCCTGGGGTCTCTGGGGACGGGAAATCCCGAGCTTCTGCATGCGAAATTGGAGCGTGGGACGCTTGATACCCAGCCGTGCAGCCGCTCCATTGGGGCCGGCGAAGACCCAATTGGTTTGCTCCAGAACCGACAGGATATGCCTTCGCTCGACTTCCTCAAGCGTCGAGAAACCATTCGTATGGGCCGACTCCGGCCCGCGCACTTTCAGATCGGAAGAGCGGAACCTTAAGCGTCGGGCCTTTGGAAAGAATGACCGCGCGCTCGATCACGTTCTGCAACTCGCGGATGTTTCCCGGCCACGGATAACGGACCAGGGCGTTCATGGTCTCGGAAGAGATGGATTCGATCTGCTTGCCCATATTGAAGGCAAAATGTTGCACAAAATGCCGCACCAGGAATGGGATATCTTCCGTGCGCTCGCGCAATGGGGGCACATGAATGGGAAAGACATTGAGCCGATAAAACAAATCGGAGCGGAACTTTTGCTCTTCCACCATGCTGCGCAGATCGCGATTGGTGGCGGCGATGAGCCGGGCGTTGGTGCGCAGGGTGCGCGAGCCACCCAGGCGCTCGAACTCCCGCTCCTGCAGGACGCGCAACAGCTTCGGTTGTAACTCCAGCGGAATTTCCCCGACTTCATCCAGGAAGATGGTTCCCTGTGAGGCCAATTCAAAGCGCCCAATGCGCTGTGCGACAGCCCCGGTAAAGGCTCCTCGTTCGTGACCGAATAGTTCACTTTCCAGCAGCCCCGTGGGGATGGCGGCGCAGTTCAGTTTGACAAACGGGTTGGAGCTGCGCTGGCTCAGATTGTGCACTGCCCGGGCAATCAGTTCCTTCCCTGTCCCCGTCTCGCCGTAAATCAGGACCGTGGACCCGGTCGGCGCCACTGCTTCGACCTGGCTGAGGACACGGCAAAGCACGGTGCTGTTGCCGATGATCTCCTGGAAATTCATCTCGCTGCGGAGTTCATCTTCGAAATAGAGTTTTTCCTGGGTGAGCTTGTCCTTGAGTTCCGTGATCTGGCGATACGCGAAGCGCGTTGTCGATGGCGATCGCGACCTGCCCGGCAACCTGAGACAAGAACTCGAGGTCCGACTCGGTAAAGGCGTTTTTCTCAGTCCGCACCAGGCACAGAACACCCAGAACACGACTGCCGCGGAGCAGGGGCAACATACATAGGGTCTCGACCCCTGCCGCCGAGGCAATTCTGTGGTCCAGGCCTGACCTTTGCAATTGCCCGATATCCCCAACCCACGGCTTTCCGGTGCGAAAGACGCGACCGGAGAGAGAGCCGTAAAGCGAGGCCGGCAGGTCCTGGCGAAGCGGAGGAATTAGCATCGGGAAAATCCACAGCATATAGCTGCAGTTCCCGGCCCTCCCCATCGGGCAAAATCAAAGCCACGCCATCCAGGCGCATCGCCTTTCGGATACCAGGAGAAATGGCCTGCAGAACGTCCCGCAGTTCGAGGTTCGAAACTACGCTGTTGTTCAGGTCCAGGATGAGGCTAAGCTTGGTTCTCTCCTCCTCCAGCTGAGCCCGCACCAGCTCGGACTGGGCGAAGTTGAACCGATCATCGATCGCCAGGGCGGCGTAGTGGCTGACGAGCGAAAGCAGAGAAGATTCTTGTTCGGAGAATGCGTCCCGCCGCTTGCGGCCGATACAAAGCGCGCCCAGGCGGTGAAGGCGTGTGGTTAGCGGAAGAACGCAAAGAGATTGGCAACCGCATCCGCGGAAGAACTGGCCGCCTCGGGGAATCGCGCCTCCTCGTCGAGCGACGGAAGACCAGAGGCTTCTCCATGCTCAGACACGGCAGACCAGATCTCCTCCGGCCAGTTGCTAGCGGAAGGATCCCGGGATAGCACGCAACCATCACTGTCCACTACATGAAAGGAAAGCTCGCCTTCACGCAGATGAACGACCGCAGTGGCCGTGCAATCGAGCAGAGCACACAGCTCCGAGGGGAGAGCGTGCAAGAGTTGCTCGGGGTGACTGTGCGTCCCCAACTTGCGCGCAAAATGTAGAACATCCTCAACATGCTTTCTCGCAACGTGAGGGGACCGTCCATTCGGAGTTGTGGGACCTCTGCATAGTCCGGCGGGGGACCTCCCTTAAGCGGATGCTTTATAGATGAAGAACAGGAGCAAGAGGTAGCAGCAATTCCGTCGCGCCATTTACCGCCGATCACTGTTCCTGGAGACCTTCTGCTGCTTCGTCCGGGGACTGCCAAATAGTTGACAGCCCAGTCAGTGTATTGGCACACCAGGAGGCCGGCCAGGCCGTTTTGCGTCACCAGGATGTGCTTTTTTATCAATGGTTTACATCGGATCTCCCGGAACCCGACCAGTGGCACGCCACTTGCACTGGCGGTGTGTTCGGGCCATTCATTTGCGCCCTGGAAACGCCGCAGACTTTTCTCTTTGATTCCTTGTCCGGGGGGTGTAGATGCAAGTAGAACAAGATACCGCGCAGGCTCCGAGCTTCCGGCTCGATGTCCCGCTGCATAGTCTTCTTACCAAGCCTGTGGCTCCTGTGTCCGGGCTGCAGCCGGTCGGGGAGCCGCAACGATTTCCCGACCCGGTTTTTCCGCAGCGCCCCGAACTGCTGGGACCGGTGGTCGAGGACGCTGCCTGGCAGCCGCCCGAAAAGCGCCACTGGACGCCCGGCCAGATCTACCATGCGATGCAGGGATGGCTCTTCCCCTACATCCGTTCCCGCGTGACCGCGGGCGATTTTCATCCGCTGATCGCCTATCTGTTCACCGAATTCAAATGCAATCTCGATTGCCACTACTGCTGGGCCTTCGACAACAAAGTGAAAGGGATGACCGAAGACACGGCCAAACGCTCCATCGACTGGCTTCATGGCACCGGCTGCCGGGTGCTCGCCTACATGGGCGGCGAGCCGCTGCTGCGGCCCGACCTGATCCAGCGCATCACCTACTACGCCGCCAAGAAGGACTTCTGGATCTATCTTCCGACCAATGCCCGCCTGCTGCGCATCGACGTCATCGACAAACTGGCGGACGCAGGCATTTCCACTTTCAATATTGCCGTCGATGCGGTAGATATCAAACAGGGACTGCCGAAGGCCCTGGCGCCGATCCGGAAACAATTCGACTACCTGGTTCGTAAACAATATGGATACGGCTATTCGGTCTTTCTCAACATCAACATCTGCCGCAACAATCTGGACGACGTGCGGCAGCTGACCGAGATTGCCCATGACTGCGGCATCGCCACCGATTACCACATCAATGAGTCGCCTCTGCTGGAGCAGGACGAGCACTTCAAGCACGCGGACAACAATGTCACCTACATCACGAAAGATGACTGGCCGGCGGTGGAGGAGACGATTCAGTGGTTGACTGAGAAGCAGGATAGCGGCTATAAAATGGTGAATTCGAACACCCGCCTCTGGCAGATGGTCGACTTCATGAAGGGCAATCATTTCCCGTGGAACTGCCGTGCCGGGCAGAATTCCATGATCATTCGCGTCGACGGAACGCTTGCGCCCTGCTTCCCGATGTACACCGCCAGCTACGACTGGGGCGTGGTCGGCAACCACAAATTCGAAACCAAACAGCTCGACCATCAGAAAGAGACCTGCCAGACCCATTGCTTTTCTACCCTGAACCACATTTTGGGCTGGTGCTACAACGACCAGCGGGTCATCAAGTATTTCTTCAAGCAGCTCGCACATGGATTCCAGGGAATGTCGGGCCAGATGTAGCCGAGGTCGATTACCTCTACAGTGCACATCTCAACCGGGCATAGGCACGTACAACAGCGATATCCAATCGGAGAACAGGAGATCCCCCATGCCGGTAGTCGTGAACGAGATCGTGCAGACGGACTTCGAAGTAGAGATCCAAGCCCGCATCGATGCCGAACGAGCGCGCCTTCGCGCGCAAGCCGGACTGGCGCGCATGCGCGAGTTCAAGAAACCGGTCGAGCGCACATTCACTGGTCCGGAACGCGATTACGTAACCATCCTGTTCGGGGGGCTCACCTGGAAGCACGAGGAGATGATCAAGGCCGTCTTCCACGGCAGCGGCTACCGCTGCGAGAACATTCCCGACTCCTGTAGTCGCGGACTTTCAGGCGGGCAAGGAGTTCGGCAATAACGGCCAATGCAACCCCACTTACTTTACCGTGGGCAACCTGGTCCGCTATCTGCAAAAGCTGGAACAGCAGGGGCAGACGCGGCAGCAGATCATCGACAACTACGTCTTCTTCACCGCCGGCTCCTGCGGTCCGTGCCGCTTCGGCATGTACGAAGCGGAGTACCGGTTTGCGCTGCAGAATGCCGGCTTTGAAGGGTTCCGCGTACTGCTCTTCCAGCAGACCGACGGCATCAAGGCGGCCAGCGGCGAGCCGGGACTGAAGTTTTCCGTCGACTTTGGCATGGGCATGCTCAATGCGCTCAACCTCGGCGACGTGATCAATGAGCTGGTCTACCAGGTTCGTCCCTTCGAAGTGAACAAGGGCGAGACGGACCGGGTGATTCAGCGAGTCCGTGAAGACTCTGACCGATACGCTGCGCGATCGCAAACGCTGGCACATCATGGAGGCCGCGCCCGCGTGGGCCAGGCCGTACATCGCGAAGAACAAGAAGGTCGAAGGGCTCGGCTGCACCCTGGGAAAGATCGCCCACAACCTTTACGGCAAGGAATACGTCGACGCGCTGCACGCCTGCCGCGACAGCATCAACGCCATCGAAGTGGATCGCCTGCGGGTGAAACCGGTCATCAAGATCACCGGCGAGTTCTGGGCGCAGACGACCGAGGGCGACGGCAACTTCAACATGTTCGCCTTCCTGGAAAAGGAAGGCGCGCAGGTCCTGGTAGAACCGATCGCCACCTGGATCGCCTACATGATGTACGTGGCGAAAGAAGGCGCCAAGGCTCGTGCCGATGCAGAGGCTCCGTATCGAGATCCCAAGTGGTACGAAGTGAAAAAGCGTCTCGCCAACGAACTGAAAGTATTCAAGAAGACCGGCGGACTCAGCGCGGGCAGCGTGATGTGGAACCACTTCTACCACCGCACCATCCGGCACATGGGCGACACCGCGCACCGCCTGGTTCCGCAGAAGGAGCTCTCGCGGCTGGCGCATCCCTTCTACCACCAGCTCGCGCGCGGCGGCGAAGGCTACATGGAAGTCGGCAAGAACGTCTACTACACCGTGAATCACCTCTGCCACATGGTGCTGGCGCTCAAGCCGTTCGGCTGCATGCCCTCGACGCAATCGGATGGTGTGCAATCGCGGGTGGTGAACAAATTCAAAGACATGATCTTCCTGCCGGTCGAGACTTCCGGCGAAGGCGAAGTGAATGCCCACAGCCGGGTGCAGATGGCGCTGGCCGAAGCCAAAGCCAAAGCTCGCGCGGAGTTTGACGGCGTGCTGAGCGAGACCGGAAGGTCGCTGGAGGAACTGCGGGCCTATGTCGATGAGCATCCGGAGCTGAAGCACGCGCTCTACAAGTTCCCGCATCGGCACGGTCTTGCCGGAACGGCCGCCCAGTTCGCCTGGCACGTGAGCGACCTGATGAACAAGGATCGGGCCTACGCCCGCCGCCCCCGGGCACTCTGTGGCCAAAGCGCAAGTAGCCTGACACGGCGCAGTCTGCGACGCAGTCCGACCGTTGTCCGAAGCACAGCCTTTCCAGGGGAGACGTGTATGCAGCAATTTTTGGTTGGTTTGGATGTGGGCTCCACCACGGTCAAAGCGATCGTGGTGGATGCCGCGACAGATAAGACCATCTGGCAGGACTACCAGCGCCACGAAACCCGGCAGCCGGAAAAGGTGTCTCGAGTTTCTGCGCCGCATGGAAGCCGACACCGGAATCAGCCCGCAGAATACCCGCATCTTTATTACCGGATCGGGCGGCGGCACCATCGCAGAGATGGTCGGCGCCAAGTTCGTCCAGGAAGTGCACGCCGTCTCGCTCGCCGTCGAGAAGCTTCATCCCGAGGTGTACTCGGTCATCGAGCTGGGCGGCCAGGACGCGAAGATCATCGTCTTCAAAGATGACGAAGAGACGGGGCGCAAGAAGAAGATTCCCTCGATGAACGACAAGTGCGCCGGCGGTACGGGCGCAGTCATCGACAAGATCAACGCCAAACTGAAGATCCCCGCGTCCGAGCTTTCCAACCAGGCCTATCACGGCGTCAAGCTGCACAAGGTTGCCGGCAAATGCGGCGTCTTTGCCGAAACAGACATCAACGGTCTGCAGAAGACCGGCACGCCCTCCGCACGAGCTGATGGCATCGCTGTTTGAAGCCATCGTGCTGCAGAATTTGAGCGTGCTTACGCGCGGACATACACTGCGTCCTCATGTTCTGCTCCTGGGCGGCCCCAACGGCTTCATCCAGGGCATGCGCGAAGCATGGCAGGCGAATATTCCGCGCATGTGGAAGGAGCGCAAGGTCGAGATTCCGGAGGGGATGAAGCCGGAGGACTTGATCAAGGTTCCGGAAAACGCGCAATACTTCGCCGCTCTCGGCGCAGTCGAATTCGGCAAGGACGAAGAGCCGGCGATCGGCCGCTATCTGGGCATAGAAAAGCTTCTCTATTACATCGATTACGGCCGCGCCGAAGAAAAGGCCATCTCCGGTGGCAAAGGCCTGGTCGCAGAAGATTCCGAGCTCGAACTCGTTCAAGCGAGGAATACCGCAGGAAGAAGTTCATCCCAGCGGAATTTCTGCCCGGCCAGACGGTCTCCGGTTTTATCGGCATCGATGGCGGATCTACATCCACCAAGGCGGTCCTGCTCGGCAAGGGAGGCGAAATCCTTTGCAAGACCTACCAGCTTTCCAATGGCAATCCGATCCAGGATGGGATCGAGATGTTTGAGAAGCTGCGGGAGCAGATCGAGAGCAAAGGCGCCACGCTGGAGGTTCTGGGGGTAGGAACCACCGGCTATGCCAAGGACATCCTCAAGGATGTGCTGAACGCCGACGTAGCGCTTGGTGGAGACCGTCGCGCACACGGAATCAGCGCTCAAGTTCTACGACGATCCTCACGTCATCATCGATGTGGGCGGCCAGGACATCAAACTCATCGTCCTGAAAGACGGCCGGGTTAAGGACTTCAAGCTGAATACGCAGTGCTCCGCGGGCAACGGCTATTTCCTGCAATCGACTGCGGAGGGCTTCGGCAAGAAGGTGGAGGAATTCGCGGATATCGCCTTCTCTGCCAAGTCCATGCCTTCTTTTGGCTATGGCTGCGCGGTCTTCATGCAGTCCGACATTGTGAATTTCCAGCGCCAGGGCTGGCGGTCGGAGGAGATTCTCGCCGGACTCGCCGATGTGCTGCCGAAGAATGTCTTTCTCTACGTCGCCAGCATCCCCAACCTGGCTTCGCTGGGGTCGCGCTTTGTTCTGCAGGGCGGCACGCAGAACAACCTGGCGGTGGTGAAGGCCGAAGTGGATTTCATCAAGTCGAGCTTCCGCGCCAAGGGCAAAGTGCCGGAGATTATCGTGCACGAGCACTGCGGCGAGTCGGGCGCCATTGGCGCTGCGCAAGAGGCGTTGCGTCTGTGGAACAACGGCAAGCAGACCACGTTTATCGGCTTGGAAGCGGTGCGCAACATTCGCTACCGCACCACGCGCAATGAAGACACACGCTGCTATTTCTGCAAGAACAATTGCCTGCGTACCTTTATCGACGTCGATGTGACCGCTGGCCAGCAGCACGACCACGATCATTCCTCGCACCCGCGCTGGCAGTTGCAGAAGATCAGCCGCCCAGGTGGTCACCAACTGCCGAGTCTCGAACAGATCCAGGCCAACTGCCCGACGGAGCCATGGTTCTTCCTGCAGCACCGGCGGCAGCAGAGGATCATTCAAGGCCAAGGTAGAGCCGCTGATCCAGATCCAGATTTCTCCCGGATCGAGCAAGGTGGTTGAGCTTCCCAAGCCCGTCGACTTCCAGCCACGCAAGACCAAGGTGCCTCTGCGCGTAGGGGAACAGCGGCTGATCATTGCCACCTGCGAAAAAGGGACGGTCGAAGATCTGGCTGACATGAAGGACATCAAGGCCGACATCGACAAGATCAAAGAGGCCAATCCGAACTATGTCGATATCGCGGCGCGCGACGTCTTCCGTCATCGCCAGGTAGACGATGGTTGCCGATGCTGTTCCCAGCACCAAGGGACTCTTCATTTCCAAGGCAGTGAAGGAACGCGCGGCCGCTGATGCAGAAGCGCCAGGAGTTTCGCATCGGCATTCCTCGGCTTCTCAACACCTACACCTATGCGCCGCTGTTCAATGCCTACTTCGCGAGCTTAGGACTGAAGGCGGAGAATATCATTTACTCCGACTACACCACGCCGGAGCTTTACCGCGCAGGCGCGAGCCGGGGCGCGATCGATCCCTGCTATCCCTCAAAGATCGGCATCGCGCATGTTTACAATCTGCTCGCGACCAAGCACAACAAGAAGCCGCTCAACGCGATCTGGTTCCCGATGTACGACGTGCTGCATACGCCCCTGGTGAACCTGACGGGATCGAATGCCTGCCCGACGGTTACGGCTACACCAGAGGTCGTCAAGGCCGCCTTCACCAAGGAGAGCGAAATCTTCGCCGAGAACGGGATCAGCTACATCGATCCGATCCTGAACCTGCAGGATCAAGAGAATCTGCGCCGACCAGATGTTCAAGGCGTGGGGTCCGGTCCTCGGGCTCTCACGGGAAGAAAATGAACGCGCCCTTGAACGCTGGATTCAAGGCCCTGCTCGACTGCGAGGCAGAAATTCGCCGCCAGGCGCGGGAGACGCTCGATCAACTGGAGCGTGAGGACCGCATCGGCATTGTGATGCTGGGCCGCGTTTATCACCACGATCCCGGCTTGAACCACGAGATCATGGAGGAGTTCCAGAAGCTCGGTTATCCGGTTTTCTCGCAGAGCACGCTGCCGCTGGATGAGGATATGCTGGACCGCCTGTTCGGCGATGAAGTGCGCGCCGGGCTGATCACGCATCCTCTGGATATTCAGGATGTCTGGAAGAACCGCTACTCGACCAGCACCAACCACAAGGTCTGGGCGGCGAAGTTTACTGCGCGCCATCCGAATCTCGTGGCGCTCGAGGTTTCGAGCTTCAAGTGCGGCCACGATGCTCCTATCTACGGCGTGATCGAGGGCATCATCGAGCAATCGGGAACGCCTTACTTCTCCTTCAAGGATCTGGATGAGAACAAGCCTTCCGGTTCGATTCGCATCCGCGTAGAGACGATCGATTATTTCCTGCGCCGCTACCGGGAAGACATCATCAAGCGGCGCGCCATCGAAGGCGACATCGAAGCGCAGCTTGCCGCCCTGGAGCAAACACTGCGCAACGAGGTAGCCCTGGCCGGGGATTAGCACACAGCAGCATAAGCCCCGAACCTGACGGGTGCCCCACGTACGCTAGCGCGAACGTGGGGCACCCGTCTAGATTGGTGTTACCACTGCTTCCTTCTTCGGAATGTTATTGATGAAGTCTTCGCCGGTCTTGAGGTGCTGGTCCACCAGCCGCGCCGGCGTGTGTGCCAGCCACTCCGCGGCTGAGATGTCCTGGTAGGTCCCAATCGGGAAGACCTCCAGAAACACCAGATCCTCCGTGCCCATATTCTCGATGTAGTGCGGACGCGACATCCTGATGTAGCCTACATCCCCTGCCTGAAAATCAAAGGTCCGCGCCTTCCCTCCCGCCTGGAAGACCGTCATGCGCCCTTTGCCCTCACGTAGTATTGCCACTCGTCTGAGAGCGGATGCCAATGCAGCTCGCGCAGGCCGCCCGGCTTCACCCGCACAATCGCCGCCGCAATATCCGTTGCCGGGAAAGTCGTTCTTGTCCACGATGCGCACCTCGCCGCCCGCCCTGACCTTGGTCGGCGGCATGGTGCTCGCCCTGAAAGACATAGTCTCCATCGATCGCGCCCGTACCTTCTGCGGCCGCCTTTTGCTCCTCCGCCAGAGGCCGCGGCGGTTCGGTGGCAAAAATGAACAGTTCCTTTTTGGGAACGTTGTCGAAGGTCGACGCAGGCACGTTGAAGTTCTTCGCCAAAACATCTTTCGGCGTGTGCTTGAACCAATCGGTCAGCAGAAACGTTTCGAACTCGTTGAAACCTCCATCGTTGAAGACCAGCAGGAACATGGCTCCATCGGGTCCCAGCCCCTGGATGGAGTGCGGAATTCCGCCCGGAAACAGCCACAGATCGCCCTTGGTCACATCGTTGACAAAGCTGCGGCCCTTCGCGTCCACGGCGGTGATCCGCGCGTTGCCGTAAATCATGAACGCCCATTCAGCGCTGGTGTGCCAATGCAGCTCGCGAACCCCGCCGTTGATCAGCCGCATCTCCACCCCGGCCAGGGTCTTCGAAATGGGCAGCTCTCTCTCGGTTACCTGCCGCGTCCAGCCGCCATCCTCGATCCGTTTGTGCGCCAGCGCGAAGGAATACTTGAACGGTTCGACGGTCCCGTTATCGGTCTCCGGGGACCATACCGAGCTCGGGTTCTCTGCATCGAGGGCGTGTTGTTTTCCCCCGGCTGCTCTTCGTTGGGTTGATTGTGATCCTCCGACCGCACCTGCTGTGCGTTCGCCAGTGGCACCATCGCAGCCGCAGCCAATGCGGCCCCACTCACCCCTAGAAACCTGCGCCGCGTCGGCACCTGCGAAAATCCTCGACATAGCAGCATCCCCTTCGATTAAAGTCTAGCTTGATCACCAGTGAAACAGCGTTCCATCTTCCTTGCGGTTGACCGGCAGATAGGCTCGCTGATATGGAAAACCCGCGGCGATGTCTTCCCTGATATCAACTCCGAGACCAGGCACATCCCCGGGATACATAAAGCCATCGCGAAACACATACGCATGGGCAAACGTCTCCTCCGTCTGGGCGTTATGCAGCATGTGCTCCTGGATACCGAAATTGTTGATGGCGATATCCAGATGCAGCGCCGCGGCCATGCAGACCGGCGACATGTCACTGGCTCCATGGCAACCCGTCTGCACGTGATAAAGAGCGGCGAAATCAGCCGCCTTCTTCATCGCGGTGAGGCCGCCGCCATGCACCACGCTCATGCGCAGGTAATCGATCAGCTGCTCGCGTATCAGTTGCTCCGCATCCCAGATGGTGTTAAACACCTCGCCCACAGCCAGCGGAGTGGTGGTGTGCTTGCGGATGAGCCGAAAGCCGTCTTGCAACTCCGCCGCAACCGGATCTTCCAGCCAGAACAGATGATAGGGTTCCAGCTCCTTGCCCAGGCGCGCCGCCTCAATGGGCGTCAGCCGGTGATGAACATCGTGCAGCAGGTGCAGATCATCGCCCAAGCGTGTTGCGCAGGGCCTCAAAAAGCTTGGGAACATGCCTCAGATATTTTTCCGTAGACCATAGGCTCTCGGAAGGCAGGCCCCGTTCCGCCGGCTCATAGTACTTGTGGTCTTTCGCGACACCGTAGGTCGATTTGAGGCCGGGTACTCCACTCTGGGCGCGAATGGCGAGATAGCCCATCGCCCGGTACCGCTCCACCTCATCCACGGTCTCCGCGATATCGCGTCCAGTGGCGTGCGCGTAAACCATGACGCCGGTGCGGCTCTTGCCTCCCAGCAGGTTGTAGACCGGGACGCCGAGCGCTTTGCCCTTGATATCCCACAGCGCCATATCGATGGCCGCGATGGCGGTCATGGTCACCGGTCCGCGCCGCCAGTAAGCGCCGCGGTAGAAGTAGTGCCAGATGTCTTCGGTTTGAAAGGGATCGCGCCCGATCAGGCAAGGGATCAGATGGTCTTCCAGATAGCTGGCGACCGCCAGCTCGCGCCCGTTCAGGGTCGCGTCGCCGAGACCGTAAATGCCCTGGTCGGTCTCGATCTTCAAGGTCACGAAGTTGCGGCCCGGACTACAGACAATCACTTTGGCGCTGAGAATTTTCATGGATTCACTCCGCCTGGCCAGAAATCCGCAATGTTTACTCCAGGATGCGAATTAAGTAGGATGATCCCGCAGCTTATCACGAGCGAGCCGTACCCAGGAGCGGGACGGGGGAGCGGGACAGGTGCAGGATGAGAATGTAGATCGCCGTTCTTTTCTGAAGGTCATGGGCGCCGTGGGCATGTCCTCCACCCTGGGCTTGCATCCCGCGAGCGGGCACATGGTGGAGCAGGTTGCCGGACCAGGTCCCGACGCGGGCACAAAGCCGAAATACTCCATCAAGTTTGGCGTGATCGGCCTGGACCACTATCACATTATGGGCATGACCGCGGCCGTAATCCGCGGCGGCGGAGAGCTGGTCTCTTTCTACTCCAACCTGCCCAAGGCGATCGCCGATTTTCAGAAGATGTATCCCAATGCCAAGCTGGCGAAGAGCGAGGACGAAATCCTGGACGACCCATCGCTCAAGCTGATCGCGGGCGCGCCCATTCCCCGGCTGCGGGCTCCGTTGGGCATCCGCGCCATGAAGCAAGGCAAGGATTTTCTCAGCGACAAGCCGGCGCATGACGACCTTAGACCAACTGGCCGAGGTGCGCAAGGTGTCGGCGGAGACGGGCAAGATGTTCGCCATTATGTACTCCGAGCGGCTGGAAGTGCGCGCCGCGGTGCAGGCTGGTTACCTGATCAAGGCCGGCGCCATCGGCAAAGTAGTGCAGACGGTGAATATCGCTCCCCACAAGGTGAATGACATTACTCGCCCCGACTGGTTTTGGGATCCGGCCGAGTACGGTGGCATTCTCTGCGATATCGGTTCCCACCAGGCGGACCAGTTCGTCTATTACACCGGCTCGACCACCGCTGAGGTGACAGGGTCGCAGATCGCGAATGTGAATCATCCCACGCACCCCAAATTTCAGGATTTCGGCGACATGATGGTGCACGGCAACGGCGGAGCCGGCTATGTTCGCGTGGATTGGTTTACGCCCAACGGCCTGAGCGTCTGGGGCGACGGGCGGCTCTTCATCCTGGGAACCGACGGTTACATCGAGCTGCGCAAGTACATCGACATTGCCGGCAAACCCGGCGGCAATCACCTGTATCATGGTGGACCAGAAGCAGGTGACCTATATGGATTGCAGCAAGGTGGAGCTGCCCTTCGGGCCGCAGTTTGTTTCCGACATCGTGAACCGGACCCATATCGCGCAGAACCAGGAACAGGCGCTGCTGGCCGCGGAGCTGGTGCTTAAGGCGCAAAGAGATGCCAAGGTATTAACCTTCACCAGCTAGAGAGGAGAATCGATGAAAGAGACGCGCAGGAGATTTCCTGAAGATCGGGAGCCGCGGCTGCCATCGGCTTTCCGACCATCGTGCCCTCCAGCGTCTTCGGACAAACAGCTCCGAGCAACCGCATCAACGTCGGCGCGATCGGGGTGGGCCGCATCTCCCGCGGGCACGATCTGCCGGGAATCTGGCAGTTCGACCAGGCGCGCATTATGGCGGTTTGCGACCTGGATGCGAAGCGCGTGGACGAGGGGAAGACGCTGGTCAACGGCTACTACTCCAAGAAAACGGGCAAACCGTACGACGGCGTCACCGGATACCACAACTATCACGAATTGCTGGCCAACAAAGACATCGATGCGGTGGTGATCAGCACGCCCGATCATCAGCACGCGATCCTGGCCGTGGATGCGGTGCATGCCAAGAAAGACGTGTACCTGCAAAAGCCGGCTTCGCTGACCATTGCCGAGGGACGCGCCATGAGCAACGCGGTCATGGCTTCGGGGCAGATTCTGCAGATTGGATCGCAGCAGAGATCATGGAAGCAGTTCCACCGCGCCTGTGAACTGGTGCGCAACGGCCGTATCGGCGAGATCAAGCACGTGGAAATCGGTTTGCCCGGCGACCCCAGCGGACCGGATGCCCCGCCCATGCCGATTCCGTCGAACCTGAACTACGACGCATGGCTGGGCTCGACACCCGAGGTCTACTACACCGAGATGCGCGTTCATCCCCAGGATGGGTTTAGCCGCCCCGGCTGGCTGCGCTGCGAGCAGTTCGGCGCCGGCATGATCACCGGCTGGGGAGCGCACCATGTGGACACGGCCCATTGGGGAATGAATACCGAGTACACCGGCCCGGTCGAGGTATGGGGTACGGCTGAGTTCCCTACCCATGGGCTGTGGAATGTTCATGGCAAGTTCCTGACCCATGCAATCTACGCCAACGGCGTGACCATGGACATCAGCGGCGACTTTCCCAACGGCATCAAGTTTTATGGCACCGAGGGATGGATATTCGTCACCCGGGACGAGATGGTCACGCCTACCGATCCCGGAGGAAAACCAGCGGCGGCTCCGCAACCGCTGGTTGCCAGCGATCCCAAGATCCTCGACAGCGTGATCGGTCCCGACGAAGTCCATCTTTACAAAAGCGACGACCAGCATGGCAATTGGCTGGAATGTATCAAGAGCAGAAAGGCGCCGATTGCGCCGGCGGAAATAGGCCACCGCGCGTGCTCTACTTGTCTGATCCATCACATCGCGATGAAGACCAAGCGCAGGCTCTATTGGGATCCGGTCAAAGAGCATTTCAAAAACGACGACGAGGCGAACTGCATGCTATCGCGTCCTCAGCGTGCTCCGTACATGATGGACGTGTAGACACCATGGCATGAGTTCAACTCCGAATCGATCGAATCTCCGCTGGGTGGTTTGCGGCCTGCTGTTTTTGGCCACCACCATCAACTATATGGATCGGTCCGCGCTGAGCCTGGTGGAGCCGATTCTCAAGCACCTGCTCGGCGGCGATCAGGATCTGGCCCTCTACAACCGGCGCTACAGCGACATCGTCAACTGCTTCATCCTCGCCTATGGCCTTGGATTCCTGGTTGCCGGGCGGGTGGTCGACCGCATCGGGGTAAAGAAGGGATATGCCTTATCGATCGGGCTGTGGGCGCTGGCGTCGATCAGCCATGCGTTTGCGCGCACGGCGCTTGGCTTCGGGATCGCCCGTTTTGCGTTGGGGTTGGGGGAGTCGGGCAACTTCCCTTCCGCACTTAAGGCTACCGCCGATTGGTTTCCCGACCGAGGAGCGAGCGCTGGCAACTGGGATCTTTAATTCCGGAACCAGCGCCGGTGCGTTGATTGCTCCTCTGCTCATTCCCTTGGGTCGCTGTTCGTTTTGGGTGGCAGGCAGCCTTCTACACCACCGGCAGTCTGGGGCTGCTCTGGCTGATCACCTGGCTGTTGTTTCCCTACGACCGGCTTCATGCCAGGTATGGCAATCCGGTGCCGTCTGCTTCGCTGACTGTCCCACCGGCTACCTACAAGGCTCTTCTGTTTAGCCCAGGCACCTGGAGATTTGCGCTTTCCAAGGGAACGACCGATGCGATCTGGTGGTTCTATCTTTTCTGGCTGCCGAAGTATTTCAACGAGCGCTTCCATGTAGACATGCAGCACCTGGGGCTGCCGCTCATCATTGTGTACATCGGCGCCACGTTTGGCAGCATTGCCGGGGGCTGGCTGGCGGGTTTTTATATCCGCCGCGGGCACTCGGTCCGGATGGGCAGAAGATTCGCCATGCTGGTGTGTGCGATTTGTGCTGTGCCGGTGGTGCTGGTTCCCTTTGTTCATCCTCTTTGGCAGGCGATCGCTCTGTTGTGCCTGGCGACGGCGGCGCACCAGGGATGGTCCTCGAATCTGCTCTCCACGCCGTCCGATATGTTTCCTTCCAGTTCGGTCGGCACGGTGGTTGGGATTGGAGGAGCGGCTGGCGCCGTTGGGAGCGTATTGTTCACGTTCCTGGTGGGGCTGCTGTGGACCAACTATGCGCTGCTGATTTTCTTCGCGGCCGGGTCCGCTTATTTGCTCACATTGTTTGCCTTTCAATGGCGTGCTCCGGCGCCGCTGGCGGCGGAACAGCGTTTCTGCGGATGAGGTAAGGACAGCATTCTCCAGGAAAGAACATCCACACAGAGGTCCGCTCCACTGCAGCTTCGCTCCGGTCGAGATGACAAAGGGGAGGGTGGACGCTTCCATGGAGAGTCGTTGCCAAATGGAAAGCGTGGTTCAGGAACCGCTTTACAAGTGGGAGCACTGCCCTCCCCTTTGTCATCTCGACCGGAGCGCAGCGCAGTGGAGAGATCTGCGGTTGTTTCGGTTTAGAGCGGAATAGCAACCTCGGCGCCGCCGCGTTCCACCGACAAATATCCGGTGTAAAGGGCTGCGATGGTATCTCGCGCCAATTCTATTCCGGAGAGCGGTTCGCGATCATGGTAAATGCTCTCCATAAAGTCCTGGAACTCCTGTGGATAGCCGTGCTGCCAGCCCTCATCCGGTGCGGGAAAACTCCATCCCTGTTTGGTGCTGATCTTCTCCACCACGTAAATGTCTTTGAATATGTCTTCCCTGGGATTGAAGGTCTCCAGGGCATTGGTCGGATTCATGATTGCATCGAGTGCGATGATTGTTACAAAAACCTCCATCCAGTTATAAACCCCGCCCATCACCAATTCCGAGGAAAAGATATCGGCGATCGTTCCGTCGGAAAACGTGATGTGAATCTGCGCGAAGTCCTCAATATCGTCATAGCCAGTGCGCAGAAAACCTTCATCGCGGAAATTCGGCAACCGCGTGATCTCATGCGTGCGGCGCTCACCGTGGCCGGCCGAATGGGTATTCCATCCCGCGATTCTCCCTCCACCCGCTTCAAATAAAGCGCGGCGCTTACCGGATGGCAACCCTTCCCCACCAGCGATCCGCCGCCGGAGAATTTCCAGCGGCCATAGTAAGGAGAGTGCGATCCCCCATGAGATTGCTCTCCCAGAATGCGAAGAATCTGAGCGCCGCTCTTTTGGATGATCTCCCGTTCCTTCTGAATCGCCGGAGCATACACCCAGTTCTCGGCATAGCAGACTCGCTTGCCAGCTGGCTTTCGCCGCCGCCAGAATGCGGGCGCAACTTGCCGTGGCTTCCGCCAGCATCTGCTGCCTTGGGGAAGGTGCTCGCGCCGTAATATCCGGTAAGCGGTTTTTCAATGATGACGTGCTTGCCCAGTTGCAAGAGCCTGCACCGCAAGTTCTTCGTGAGAAGAAGGAGGGGTGCAGAGATCCACCACGTCCACCGCGGCACAAAGCTCGGCAAACGTATCAAATGCGCGGATGCCCGGTCTCGCGGGCGAAGGCGTCGCGCGCTTCCGGCGTCTTTGACGTGACACCTACGATCTCGATGGGCACACCATGGACACGGCGGATTGCCTCCCAATGAAACTTCGCTGCAAACCGTGCGCCGACAAACCCCACGCGAACCGGTTTTGCCATATGCCTCTCCTCTTAGTGCGAATGCCGGGGAACAACCTTGCGCAGATCGTGATACTTCACGGCAAATTCCAGGCAGGCGCCGGTTTCGAGCTGGCCGACGTTGTCCCGGTAGAACTCCTGCCAAGGCGACTGATTGATGATCTCGGCCGGCTTCAGCGCGTTGCGGCGAGCCGCGATTTCCTCCTCCGACAGCAGCACATCCACCCGACGCTGCCTCAGGTCGACTTTGATCTGATCGCCTGTTCTGCAGTATGGCCAGGTTCCCGCCAATCGCCGATTCCGGAGAGATATTCAAGATCGAAGGGCTGTCGGAGGTTCCGCTTTGCCGGCCATCCCCCATGCACGGCAGCATGCGAATTCCCTGCCGGATCAGCCTGCCCGGCGGCGTCATGTTCACCACTTCGGCGGAGCCGGGATAGCCCACCGGCCCCGCTCCGCGAACCACCAGGATGGAATGCTCATCGACATCGAGCGAGGGGTCTTCGATGCGCCTGCGGTAATCTTCCGGTCCGTCAAAGACCACCGCCCGCGCGACAAAGCAATCCTCGTGGCCCGGCTCGGAAAGATAACGCCGCCTGAAACTCATCGCTGATGACCGAAGTCTTTACCAGCGCGGAGCTGAACAGGTTGCCCGAAACCACCAGCAGACCCGCATTCTCCTTCAACGGATGGTCATAGGTCCGGATGACATTGGTATCCAGACTTCGCGCATCCTTGTAGTTTTCCCCGATGGTCGCCCCGGTCACCGTGAGTGCGCTGGTACGGATCTTGCCCGCCTGCATCAACTCGCCGACAGATCGCGCCGCACGCCGCCGGCACGATGGTAGGCCTCGCCGAGAAATTCTCCCGCCGGCTGCACGTTGGCCAGCAGGTGAATCTGGTGGCCGATTCGCTCCCAGTCACGAATGTCAAGATCCACCCCCATATGGCGAGCGATGGCGATGATGTGCGGGGGACAATTGGAAGAGCCGCCAATCGCAGAATTGACCACGATCGCATTCTCAAAGGCTTCCCGGGTAAGAACCTTGCTTGGGGTGAGATCTTCGCCCACCATCTCCACGATTCTGCGCCCGGTGAGGTAGGCCATCCTGCCCCGCTCCGCATACGGCGCAGGAATGGTGGCACATCCCGGCAACGACATCCCTAAAGCCTCGGCCAGCGAATTCATCGACAGCGCCGTGCCCATGGAGTTGCAGTGGCCTGCGCTGGGTATGCCCTCGAGCACCCGATCCACCAATTGCTCGCCGGTAATCTCGCCCTCGGCCAGTTGCCGGCGCGCTTCCCAAAGCACGAGCCCGGTCCCGGCCAGCTTGCCGTTCACATAACCATCGAGCATGGGGCCGCCCGACAAGCACGATCGCGGGCAGATTCACGGTGGCCGCAGCCATCAGAGCCGCGGGCGTGGTCTTGTCGCATCCCGTGGTGAGCACCACGCCATCGAAAAAATATCCGGCCAGGATCTCGACCAGGCTCAGATACGCCAGGTTGCGATCGAGAGCGGCGGTGGGCCGCTTGCCCGTCTCCTGGATGGGATGAGTGGGAAATTCAAAAGGCAATCCTCCGGCATCGCGAATGCCGGCCTTTACCCGCTCGACCAGCGTGGTGTGAATCCGGTTGCACGGGACCAGATCGCTGCCGCTTTGCGCAATGCCGATCATCGGCCTGCCGGATTGCAGCTCTCCACGAGTGATGCCGTAATTGCTGTAGCGCTCCAGGTAGACGGCTGCTTCACCCGGTTCCTCGCTGTCGTTGAACCAGAGATCGCTGCGCAGTTTCTTTCGCTCGTCCATATCTAATATCCCAGGTCCTTGTCGACCACGTTCTCGAGCGGCTCACCGTTCGTGAACCGGTGATACTGCTGCAGGAAGAAACGCATTGCCTGGTTAAGCCACTCCGCGGTGTGGTCTGCGCAGTGGGGCGACAACAGCACATTCTCCAGCTGATACATGGGGTCTCCCGGCGGCAGCGGCTCATGCTCAAACACGTCGAGCCCCGCGCCCTTGATCCGCTTCGCCGTCAGCGCACGCACCATGGCCGCCTCGTCAATCACCGGTCCCCGGCCCACATTGATCACCACCGCGGTGGGCTTCATGGCCGCGAACTCCTGGTCGCTGATCATGTGGTGAGTCTCCGCCGTGAGCGGAAGCGAGACCACGACGTAGTCACAGCGCGGGAGCATCGCCAATAAATCTTCCGGCTGATAGAACTGATCCACCAGGGGATCAGCGCCCTGCGGGCGGGTGTCTCTTGAGTGCGAGTACGGTCATGCCCATGGGGTGCACCCGTTTGGCCACGGCCCGGCCGATGTCTCCATAGCCCACAATCCCCACCGTCTGGCTGTCAATCTCTTCCACGTCGAACTGCTCCCACACGCCTGCCACCTGGTTGCGAATCATGCGTCGAAAATCCTTGGCAAAATAGAGGATCGCCGCCAGCGCGAATTCCCCCAGCGATGGGCTGAATACACCACTGCCGTTGGTGAGCGGAACGTTGCTCGCAACCAACTCCGGGAACAGCACATTGTCCAATCCTGCAGAGCGCGAGTGCACCCAGCGAACGTCTTTGCACATGAGGAACACATCGCGCAGCAGCTTCTTAGGTCCCGACCAGGCAAGGATGACCACAGGATCGTTCACCGCGCTGGCGAAATCCTCGGGCGTGCGCCCCACGATGTGGCGCAGATCCTTCAGCATGCTCAACTGCGGATCGTCGTCCTGGGAAACCACCAACACCGTGTATTCGATACTCATGCCCTCCTGTCGCTCTCCTGTCTCGATCGGATTTTTCATTACGGCCTGATGCTATCATTCTCGGGCTTTATCAGGAGACGCTCTTGAACCACCAATCCCCTCACCCGCTGCGCGGCGTCATCACTGCCATGGTCACGCCCCTCGACCGGGACCTGGCCTGGATCAGAAAGGCCTGGAGCGGCTCATCGAACACCTGATCGGCGGCGGGGTTCATGGAATCTTCATCCTGGGCACGACGGGTGAGGCGCCAAACCTGCCCTACGACGTCCGCTTGGCGCTGATCGAACAAACCTGCAGGCTGGCCGGCTCCCGGGTTCCGGTGATTGTGGGCATCACCGACACGTCTTACAAAGACGCTATCCGGCATGGCGGCCAAGTCGTATGAGTGCGGAGCGCTTTGCCGTGGTGGCCGCACCGCCTTATTACTTCCAGGTGAGCCAGGCGGACCTGCTCCATTATTTCAAGACGCCTGGCGTCGCAATCGCCCCTGCCGCTGTTTCTTTACAATGCCCCACTGAATACCCCCCTTTGGATTGAAATCGACACCGTGATCCAGCTTGCCGCCGAGCCCAATATCGTCGGGCCTCAAAGATAGCGGCTTGAATATGGGCTATTTTCATGCGGTGCAAGGAGGGCGTCAGGGCGTTGCCTGATTTCAGCCTGCTGGTTGGACCCGACGACCTGCTGGCAGAAGCGGTGCTTCTGGGAGCTCACGGGGGCATGGCCGGCGGCTCCAATGTATGGCCTCGGCTGTTTGTCGCGCTGTATGAAGCCGCGGTCGCTGGTGACGTGAGTCGCGTCGCCGCGCTTCACCAGCAGGCGGTGCAATTCGATACCGCGGTCTATCGCTCCGCGGCTCATCCTGCCAATCCGTTACGCGGACTCAAATGCGCGTTGTCGCTTATGGGCATTTGCAGCAACGACCTTACCCTGCCGCTGCGCCCCTATTCCCGCGAAGAGCGTGACCGGGTGGAGAAATATCTGCAGGGAGTGGACCTGCTTGGTGTACCCGCTCAGGCTGCTGAAGGATCAAACAGCAGGGGAAAGAACTGACCTTCATCTGTGTCCCTTGGGAATAAGAGGCAGCGTAGTCACCAGGAATGTTTCGGACTTCGAACCCATGGGCGCAGCCGTCGTGGATCCCTGGAATGGGTGGCGTACTGCCCACTCTCAACAGATAGAATCATGGTTCCCGGCTAGGACTGGCCGCCCAGGAGAGCTCTCAGCCCGTGCCCACCAAACGCCCCGTTTTCCTCTATAGCCTGCTGGTCGCGCTTTTTGCGATCACTCTGCTTTACCAGGTTCGATACCTGCCGGATATTGTCCGTAGTGAACGCATCCAGTCGCCTTTCTTTTTTGTCGCCTCGGGGAGCAACAGGATCGCACTTACCACCCCTGAGGCCAGAGCCTACGGAATCCATACCGGGGACCGGCTGCTCGCAGTCAATGGAGTTCCCTTCACCGGCAGCGGTGTGCTGGGCCGCGCCCGGGCGACGAGAAAAGCCGGGGTGCCGATGGCCGTTACCATTGCTCCCAAAAACGGCACCGGACGGCGACCAACGAACGATCGCATTGCCGGTGACGGCTGCCCGGCAGAACGCATGGGATGCCCTGAGCAGCTTTTGTGATTCACTTGCTGTTGCCGGCGGTGTCGCTGCTGCTCGGGTTCTGGGTCGCGTTTCGGCGCCCTCGAGACCCTATGGCGTGGCTCTTGCTGGGGCTGATGATAAGTTTCCCGCACGTCCTGCAATCGTTCGTGGTGCAGGGTTGGCCGCCTGGGTGGCGGGAAGCCGGGGTCTTTTATGAAACGGTGCTGAGTGCCCTGTTTCCTATCATCATCTTTCTGTTTGGGCGCTTCTTTCCTGAGCCTTTTCCGCGGGGCACAGTGCTACGATCGTGATGGCGGGCCATACAGTGGCTGTGCGCTTTTCCCTTCGCCATCCTGGCCCTCGCCGGAGTGGTTGTCGAGGTGGGTTCGCTGAGCGATTATCGGTCCGTTGCCGGGATCGGCGCATCCTCGCGCGTTTTGAGCCGGTCGCACAGGTCCTGGCGTACATCCTGGTCGGAAGTTTTTTTGCGGCCATGGGGATCAAGCTTGGCTTGAGCAAATCGCCTGACGCCAAGCGCAGGCTGCGTTTTCTTTATTGGGGCGCGATTGCCGCGTTCGTTCCCCGCGCTTGTGCCGACGATGTACGCACTTGCTGCAAGGCAAGAACCCGAGCGAGATATTCCCTTCCTGGGTTATCGCCGTGATGGTCATTCCCCTCCTCCTGTTCCCCCTCACGCTGACCTACGTCATCGTGGTGCAAAAGGCGATGGGTGTCGGCGTTGCCATTCGCCAGGGCTTGCAATACACCCTTGCGCGAGGCGGGATACGCGTGCTGCAGATCGTGGCCATCGCGACTGTAGTGATCGCCGGGACAACCCTGGCAGCCAATGTCAGCCACAATCGTGTGCAAAAAACCATCGTGATCCTGATTGGCATCGCCGCTTACTTCACCATCCGCAGGATCGGCGATGGCCTGCGCACCTGGGTGGATCGCCGTTTCTTCCGCGAGAACTACAACGCAGAAAACGTGTTGTCAGAATTAAGCGAGCAGGTGCGATCGATCGTCGAGACCAAGCCGCTGCTGGAAACAGTTGCGGCACGGATTTCCGAAACCCTGCACGTACCGCAAGTGGCGGTGCTTTTAGGCGGAGGCGGATTTTATCGCCCAGCCTTCGCCATGGGGTATGCCACCCTTCCCACAGTTGCGTTTCCTACCAAGACCGGCACAGCCATGGTTCTGAAAAGCCAAAAGGAGCCGGCCCGGGTTTTCCTCAACGATCGCGACTCCTGGGTTTACCGGGAGGACGGCATCAGCGACGAAGAGCGCGGCAAGCTGGCAACGCTGCGGTCGGAACTGCTGCTGCCGCTCGCGGTGCGAGACAAACTATTGGGTTTTATTTCCCTGGGCCCGAAGCGGTCAGAGGAACCGTACACCGGCTCTGACGTGCGTCTGCTGAAGTCTGTCGCCGCGCAGACCGGGCTGGCTCTGGAGAATGCCAACCTGCTGCAGACAATCGCGGATGAAGTAGCCCAGCGGGAGCGCTTGAACCGCGAAGTCGAAATTGCCCGCGAAGTACAGGAGCGGCTTTTCCCGCAAAAGCTGCCGCCCATTCGCGGGCTGGATTATGCGGGTCATTGCCGGCCTGCGTTGGGCGTGGGCGGCGATTACTACGATTTTCTTGCCCTGCCCCATGGAGAGCTGGGCATCGCCATTGGCGATGTGTCGGGCAAAGGAATTGCTGCTGCGCTGATGATGGCCAGCTTGCAGGCTTCGCTGCGCAGCGAGGCTACGCGGGCTCCGGAAAACCTGGCGGCCGCGGTGGGGAACATCAATCGACTGGTGTACGAAGCCTCGTCTTCGAATCGATACGCGACCTTTTTCTACGGCCAATATAGCCCCGCCGAGGGCAGGTTCGACTATGTCAACGCGGGTCACAACGCTCCCATGCTCTTTCACCGGGGCGGTAGCGATGATACGCTCGTTCGCCTGGGACCCGGAGGGACGGTGGTTGGTCTTCTGGAGGATGCCCAGTACATGCAGGGTTCGGTGCGGCTGCGTCCCGGCGACGTCCTGGTGGCGTTTACCGACGGCATCAGCGAGGCCATGAACGTGGACGACGAAGAGTGGGGTGAGGAACGATTGCTGGAGGCAATCCAGACGGACACGGGGCGCCTCGGCACAGGAATTGCTGAAGCACCTGTTCGAGGCTGCTACCCGGTTCGCCGGCGCCGCCCCGCAGCATGATGACATGACCCTGGTGGTGCTGCGTGCCTTCGAGGCTTAGAGTTCATCGCTGAGTGGCGGCAGAGACGTGATCAGCGCACTCTGTACTCGATGCGCGCTGTCGTTTATGGGCATCCAGGTTATCCCATCTGGCTTAAGGTCTGCAGAGGATCAGCGGGACTCTGCCGTTGCAGCACAAATGCCTCCGCTCTTTGATAGCCGCCTTCTACACCTCGAAAAGCGGCCACCTGATCCTGCAACGCATAGTACCTGTCAGGCGTCTGGCTGGCGTGCGCATAACAGGCAGCGCGTTTCACCGGTTCGGAGCGGGTGATGTCGACATAGTGGGTGGGAGAGAATTGCAACGTATCCTCCCCATCGGAAACCTCATAGTAGTAGAGCGAAAATTTCCTTTTGGATTGCCGCCATGCATCGTAGGTCAGCATGGTAATGGCTCGATGGTCGCGGTGATTGTCGATGGGCCATTGGGTAAAGATCACGTCCGGGTTCTCGGCGTCGATGAGTTTTGCGTACTCCTCATAGTGTCGATTGTCCACGATCGCGTTGCCGTTGACCTGCCCGGCATAGGCGGGCCGGGCCTTTAATATTTCGCATGCTTTTGTGGCCTCAGCGATACGTGTAGCCGCAGAAGCAGGGGGCCATGCTCCGTTGTTCAAGTACATAAGAATCACTTCGTGGCCAAGACTGGTCAGGCGGGCGATGGTGCCGCCACAGCCGTATTCCGGATCGCCAGGATGCCCGCCGGCCACCATCACCTTCAATTTCCGATCCAATTTTTGATTCGGGGGCTCACCTGTTGCAGACTGAGCTTCGGTAAGTGCATCGATGAGGGGTTCTCCAAACACCAGCCCGGAAGCCAGGGCCCCGGCTCCCATTACCATGTTTCGTCGCGTCACTCCCACCTTGTCACCTTCTTGCCCTGAAAATAAGCTGCTTCCGAGGAATTTGTTTTACCAACGGACCTTGATCAGCTCGGCCGTGCTCTCCGGAGCGGGTGGCATGGTCATGGATTCGACGGTGCAGACCGCGAACGAAGTTCATGCGGACTATGTTATCGTCTCTCGCAGTTCCTTTCAGAACCCATCCAGTACTCATGAGGTGAACCATGCCGTGCGACCCAGGAGAGTTAAAACACGTCCCGCTTTTTGCCTTGCTCGACGACGATGAACTTGCTGTTCTGGCCGCCCAGGTCGAGCTCAAAACCTTCGCTCCGCGGCAGCGCATCTACAAAATCGGCGATCCCGGCATGCACGCCTACATCCTGTATGTCGGGCAGCGTGCAGGTAAGTACTGTCGACGAAGATCACCAGGAGGTGGTGGTCGATCAACCCGGCCACGGCGAGTTTTTCGGCTTCGCCTCCATGCTGGAACAAACTCCGCACCAGACCAGCGCCCTGGCCTTGGAACAAACCATTTGTGTCGAGATCAGCCGTGACGACATCGCGATTCTGCTCCAACGCAAGCCCATGGCCGGCATGGATATGCTGACCGTCCTGGGCCATCAATTCCATGCATCCCAGCAACTGGTGCGCATTCGCGCCAGCCGCAACGCCAACGAGGTAATCGAAGAGGAGTACACCTTCGGCGAACACATCGCCGACGAGGTCGCCAGCTTCGGAGGATCATGGACGTTCATCATCCTCTTCGGCGTCGTGTTGATGGTCTACACCTGCATCAACGTTGTCCTGAGAGGCAAGGCGTGGGATCCCTACCCCTTCATCCTGCTCAATCTCTTCCTCTCCATGCTGGCGGCCATCCAGGCGCCCGGTCATCATGATGAGCCAGAACCGGCAGGACAAAAAAGATCGTCTGCGCAGCGAATTGGATTTCGAGGTTAACCGCCGCGCCGAATCGGAAATCCAAAACCTCTCTCGCAAGCTGAACCTGATGACCGATAAGATGTGCGACATCGACGACCTTCTCCGGGAGCGGATAATGCCGACCGCAGAGACCAAGCCGGCCAGCTAGTGTAGTGCGTCACACAGATGGACATTTATCCCGCGTTGCCCTGCCACGAACCGATCCCAGACTTGCATCCTGGTTCGTGGCAGGGCAACGCGATTCAGGCCGGATAAGCCGCACCACATACACGATGCATAAGTGACGCACTACACTAGCTGAGAGTAAGATTGGAGTGGACTTGATCGCATCTCCAGAAAGGCACTGAGACGATGACAGCTACGACTCTTTCCTCTGAGGTTAAGATCGCCACGACCCCACCGATGCCTACTTTCAAGACCGCTGCTGAGGAGCGGTTGCATCGCAAGCAGCGCCTGGCGTCGGCATTCCGGCTGTTTGCGAAATTCGGATTCAGCGAAGGCGTTGCCGGGCACATCACGGTCCGCGATCCTGAGATGGCAGACCACTTCTGGGTAAACCCCTTTGGAATGCACTTTGCGCACATCCGGGTATCCGATCTGGTCCTGGTGAATGAGAAGGGCGAAGTCGTGGAAGGCGACCGGCCGGTCAACGAGTCAGCATTCGCCATTCACTCACGAGTGCACATGGCGAGGCCTGATGTGGTGGCCGCGGCCCACGCCCACTCCCTTTACGGGAAGACGTGGTCGTCACTCGGGCGCCTGCTGGATCCGCTCACCCAGGATGCTTGCGCCTTTTACGAAGATCACAGCCTGTTCGCGGATTACACCGGCGTCGTCTACGACATGTCGGAGGGCGACCGCATTGCCCAGGCGTTGGGGCCCCGCAAAGCTGTCATCATGCAGAATCACGGAAATTTAACCGTAGGCAGTACTGTGGACGAGGCTGCGTGGCTATTCATCACCATGGATCGCAGCTGCCAGTCGCAACTAATGGCGGAGGCCGCCGGCAAGCCGATGCCCATCGCGCATGAGGCTGCGATTGTGGCGCGAAAGCAGGTTGGCAACCCGCGCGTTGCCTGGTTCCAATATCAGCCGCTCTGGGATTTGATTGTCCGCGAGCAGCCCGATCTGCTCGACTAGCTGCCGATCGACTGGCTTTAGAGCGTGTGTGAGAAACCACCTTCACCGATTGAGTCCCGTAGGGACGGCTGAGAGTAGCCCAGGACGCAGTCCTGGGCACCATGCAAATAACGACGGACCAGTCCCGCAAGGGACGGCTGAAAGTTACCCGGGTTGTACCCAGGACCGCGTCATGGGTAATTTTCAGCCGTCCCTGCGGGACTGGTCCGTCTCTCAAATCTCTTCCCAGGACTGCGTCCTGGGCTACTCTCAGCCGTCCCTACGGGACTCAATCGGAGCCGTGCCCTTCGTTTGTACTAACCCAGCCACTGGGGATTGTTGGCCGTTCCGTCATAAATCTGCGATGACTTATATGCCTCAAATTTCCCCGCCATCCCAACCGGCGCGGTCTTTTGCAAAATGGCTATTTTCTGCTGCTCGTCCAGCGGCTTGAAATTACGCGCTACCCCGAGCGCCTGTTCCAGCACCTGCATCGAGTCGCAGCCGGTGATCGTAACCGTAACCGGCACACTCATCGCATAGTGCAATGCCTCGACCGCAGTCACGGTTTTGGTCTTCAGAATCGCGCCATTGCTCAACGGTTTCATTCCCAGCACCGCCATGCCGTGCTTTTGGGCCACCGGTATGACTTTCTGGCCAAAGCTGTCATAGTGTTCGTCCAGCGCGTTCACCGGCATCTGCACCGTGTCGAAGGTGAACCCACGCTTGTCCGCGGTTTCAATCATATGCAGGTGTATCTCCGGGCTCTTGTGTCCGGTAAATCCGATGAAGCGGATCTTCCCTTCCTTCCTCGCCTGCTGCAGCACGTCCATCACATTCCCTGGCTGGAATGCCTGCTCCGGATCACCCATGCGAATCACTTCATGGAGTCTGCAACAGATCGATGTGATCCGTCTTCAGGCGCAGGAGAGATTGCTCCAACTGCTGCCGTGCCGACGCAGCCCGTTCGCCCATCGATCTTGGTCATCAAAAATGCCTTCTGCCGATAGCCGTCCTGCAATGCCTTTCCCATGCGCTCTTCGCTCGCGCCGTCGTTATAGTCCCAGCAGTTATCCAGGAAATTGATTCCCTCGTCCAGCCCTCTTCGTACAATGCGAATCGCCTCCGCTTCGGAAACATCGGAGAGGCCGAGGTGATAGCCGCCAATGCCGATGATCGAGACCTCGGCGTCAGCCCGGCCCAGCTTCCGCCGTCCAATCCCGTTCACCGTGGTTACAGCGGGCAAAGGAGTATGCGCCGCCGCCCCATCCAGCCTCGCCTGGGCACCAAGATTCTGGCCAGCCATGCTCTTCAATCCAGCGAGCACCGCCGCCGCTTGCTTCAGGAAACTACGCCGTTCCATCTTGACCTACCTCGCTATACCACCCGAGTTGCTCATAGAATGGCCCTGTCTGGCCCTCGCCACGACATCTGGCTTGAATTCTACCAATACCCGCCGAAAAGGATGCCCCTTCAGCCGACGGGCAGCGCCGCTGACTCCAAGGCATAGTCGAACGGCAGCCGTCATATTATCGTTACACTAGCAGTTTTGCAGTTATGTCTGGTGAGATGCAGGTGCCATGCTGGAATGGTGCGGATCCATGAATATCAGCCGGTCTAACTGACAAGGCGCTCAAGAACAACTGCCAGGATCAATCCGTGACTGACCTGTTAACGTCTGCGCTTTTATGAACTTCAATCCCTTCGACGCATTCCTTCTGCTTCCGGCCATGATCGTCCTGCAGCAGCTTGGACACGGGCTTCGTCTACGTCGACAAGCTGCTCCGCAAAGCAGTGCCATTGAAGGGGCGGTATTCGCGCTATTTGGGCTGCTGCTGGCCTTCACGTTTTCTGGAGCGGTGGCGCGCTACGATGCGCATCGCCAACTGGTGTTCGAGGAACGCAACGATGTGGAGACGGCCTACCGCCGTCTCGACCTATTGCCGCCGGAGAATCAACCCCCTCTGCGCCAGCTCTTCCGCGACTACCTCGACTCCCGCCTCCACCTTTATGATCATGCATCGGGCGCGGTCTCACCGGCCACGGAGGAGCTACAGCGTGAGATCTGGCAAAAGTCTGTCGCTGACGTCGCCCTGCCAGGGGCGAGCCCCGATGCCGCCAAGCTGCTGCTTCCAGCCCTAAACGCCATGTTCGATATCACGGCCACACGCGAGAACGCGTTCAACCTGCACCCACCTGCCGTTATCTTCGTTCTCCTCTTCATCCTTAGCGGGAGTTCCGCCTTTCTGGCCGGCTACGGCATGACTGCCTCGACCCGGAGCTGGCTCTATACCATCGCGTTTGCGGTCACGGTCACGTTGACCATCTATGCCACGCTGGAGATCGAGTACCCCTCCCAGGGTCTCATCCGGCTCACCAATACCGATGAGGTTTTTCTTCAGCTGCGCGACTCGATGAAATAGCAGAAAAGGCGCTTTAGGCATTGAGAATACGGCTTTGCATCCGGGATAGTGATTTCTGATGGGCAAGTGGGTTGAAAATGAGGTCTCGCACGACGGGCTTCGGCAGACGAGATAGTTTGCCGGGGAATTTCCGTCTGGTCCCTTCAACTCCTCAGATGTTGTCGCTATACGCCTGCTTGCGACTGTACCCGTGATTTACTCTTTCTCGGTAGCGCCGGGAACCCAGACATTGTTGGGAGCCAGAAGCTTGGTCTTGGGCTGGGTCTCGACCTTGACGTATTGGAGACCCCCCTTGTTCCTAGGCACGGCGCGGAAAACCAGATAATACTGATGAGTAAACAACTTCTGCAGAGTTTCCAGGTAGGTTGAAAGCCGACCGGGTTGGAAGTGCTTAGAGAGAAGGTTTCGCCGCCGGTCTCCTCGGCAAGCTTGCTCAGACCAGAGAGACCCATCTGCGCGGTCCAAGAGCCGCGTTCCGGTCCGCCGATCCCGGGCGAGTATATGGAGTGGACAATCACGTTGTAGCGCTGGCTGATTTCGCTGGCCGAAGTGGCATCGACACTGATGGTGGGCATCTCATGAACGATGGGACCAACTCCATACCTGGGCGACAGACGGTCAGGCCCGGGCCTTTGGCCGCGAAGGCGGTCGATTCCGTCTGTAACCATTAGAACCTCGCGGCGCACATTCTGCTGGGGCCAGCCCTTTACCAGGCTGATGAGCGATAGGTAGGGGCTGTCCATCGCGGAAGTAGTGCCACGGGGCAAACGTACCGCCTTGACCGCGAGAGCATGATCGGCGGTAAAGTTTTGCGCCACATTCGCAATCGCGTTCGACATGTAGGCGACACCGATGACGGTCGAAGGCGGCTGAGCTCCGATAAAGGCCTTCAGGTCGTTAAGATTGTTACCGACAGCCTGGGTGTTCAACGTGTCGTCGATCAAAATCATCAACTGCAGCGCCGTATTGTCCCCCTGCGCAGGAATCACTTGCACTACGCTAAGGAAGCTTTTGCCTTGTTTTACCTTCACGTTCTCCGCATTGAGCGCTGGAAGCGATTTCTCGGTCCGCAGCGCCGCGTCGGTGATGACCATGTGAACCTGAACCGTCTTCGCGGCTTGCGAGCGAGCGGCCAACCAACATATTGCCAGGATGCAAAACGTGCCGAGCAGTGTAATCGCTATCTTTTGCTTTCTCATGACACCCTCTCAATCAATTGAATTTGCCGACCAATCAGTGGGCCCGAGCCGCGCGAGTCTCTAACCATACTCGAGGAACTCAACTATACCTGTTTCGAGGTTGTACATCGCGCCTGCAATCTTTATGCTGCCGCTGGATTCGAGGTCCCGAAGCACAGGGCTCTTTTCCCGAATGTCGGCGACGGTCATTGACACGTTCGTTCGCGCCACAGCGTCTACGAAGGCGTAGTTTTTGGCCGAGCGCTCCCCCGTGTAGCGAGTGGCTTCAACGGCCGGACGGATCTTCGCCAACAATGCCGTGAGATTGCCAAGCTGCACCCCGTCGATGGCACCCTTGATAGCGCCGCAGGCGGTGTGGCCCATGACAAGCACCACTTTCGAGCCTGCCACCTTGCAAGCGAATTCCATGCTGCCCAATATGTCTTCGTCAGCAACATTACCTGCCACACGACCGCTAAATATGTAGCCGATCCCAAAGTCGAGAATCAACTCTGCGGGTGCTCGGGAGTCAACACAGCCGAAGACAATCGCGGCAGGATACTGTCCCTTCGCAGTCGACTTAGCTTCGCGCATGAGATCGCGATGCTGCGGTTTGCCCGAACGGAAGCGTTCGTTGCCGGCTTTCATTTGCTGGATAATTTCATCCGCCGTCATCCTGTCACGCTGCTCTTTGGTAAGGTCAGCGTGGGCCGACACGGTTCCCAGGCTTGCCTCTACTACCCCGACAGCGGCCACAACGCCGGCAGCCTTGCAAAAGGTCCGGCGATCAAATCGATCACTTCCGTCGCCTAATTGTGAATGCTGCATCGCCACGCTCCTCGTCTGTATTTATCTAAGCACCGTGCGACCCCGTTAACTGCCGAAATGGACAGTGGTGCACAGAAAAGCCTCGGGCTTTCGCCAGATTACTCCCGAGTGACGGCCAATCCGAAGTCAAAGGTATCTGTAAGCGCCATTTGCAACGGAAAGGGTACTGGACTGTATCGGCCCGCCGAACTCCGGGTAGATCTGCTGGGCCGCACGGAATGCTGCTCGCCCGAGGATCCCGGCGTAGGTGGGGAACGATAGGGGAACCTTAGCGAGGTCGGAGAAACACTTGGCGGCCGGTAATGCCGCCTGCCGCAAGGATGTTCGGCGCCGAGGTCTGGAGGTATGCGTCGACCAGCACATAGCCCTGAGGATCGGTCTCGACACGTGCGGCCGACAGGTTGAGGTCGGCCGTGTCGGTCATCCAACCGACCGCCGCGACCACGAGCGCTCCCCCTGCGCTGTCCCGCATGCCATCCTTCGAGAAGACCATCCGCACTCCACTCGGCGTCTTCTCGAACGACTCGATGGTTTCCGAAGTTCTCGCGCACCACCATGCCCGATTGTCGGAAGGCTGCCGCGACCGCGGCGGACACGTCGTCGTCTTCGGTCGCCAGGATTCGGGGGCCGGCTTCAAAGAGCTGGACCCGCGAGCCGAAGGTTTGGAAGATTGATGCAACCTGCACGCCCGTCGCTCCCGCTCCAACTACAAGCATAGATGGCGGGATAGCGGTCAGGCCCCAGGCGTCACGGTGGGTTGCGGTCCACTCAAAGCCGGGAACTGAGAGCCGCCGGCTCGTACCGCCAACGCTCAGGATTATCTTGTCCGCTCGGAGCCGCAGTCCGCTCCCGGTCTCAACGGTGTGCTGATCGATGAAGCGCGCGGTGCCAGATTGTTCGTAGATCGTTACCCCCACGCGTTCAAGGTGCTCGCGGCTAGTCGAATGCTCACAGACGTCATGGACGATCGCGCGCGTGCGCACGAGCAGCTGGGGATAATCGAGAATCGGCTCGCTCACCGCGATGCCATGCTGACCGAGCTGTCGAGTTTCTCTCAGCAACCGGGCTGCCTGAGCCAATGTTCGCACCTGAATAGGTCCGTCATTCGCTGACTCGCCGCGGGCCACAAGAACCGTTCGGGCACCCAACTCTGCGGCGCGAAGTGCCGCAGAGGAACCGGCCGGACCACCGCCGATGACTACGACATCCATCAGGCTCCCCCCGGGTTAACGTATTCTACTCGATTCGTTTGCGGACTGTTTGGGAACTGTCAACCGCGACAGGTGATAAAACGCGTGTGCTCATGTGGGTCAATAGGTGTCGTTGAACAGAACCGAAGCCCGGCGAAGGTGTCCAGACTGCTGGTTTCCGTGTCGCGGATTGAACGGATTTCACCCGAGATCATCCTATCTATCCGAGCGCACAGGTTCGCCGTCACAGGGAGTTGTTTGCAGGTAAGCTGTCGTTATTTCGTCGCACCGAAACAACCGTTTCGCGAGCACAGGTACTGTCCAAAGTGACAGTTGCCATGCTGAGGCCAGGGCCCTAATCTGTGATGGGACTGCGACTTATGCGATGTTCTCTTGCAAAACCACCCGCCCCGGCCAAGAATAAGAAACAACGATGACGGGCGAGACAACCGCCACCTCGGCGCCGGCTTAAAGACTATATGCCGGTGCGATCGGCATCCTATACCGCCAGTTCACAGTTGATTCTGGCACGGTAATGGCATTGTCTTTCTTTAGGTTCTCCACAACGGGAGCAGCGAAAACAGGTCAGACGGAGGAACCAATGAGGATCGGTTGCCCACTCCTCGCGATTAGCATCCTATGCCTGACGCCTTTGGCGTCCATAGCCCAGGAGGTCGTGCCGTACGCCAAAGACCAAGTTAAAGTGGACTGGCTGCGAGGAACGGACTTTTCCAAGTACAAGACCTTTGCATGGGGAGCCACGCAACAGATGACTCCAAACCCGCATCCCCGTGTAGACATTGAGGCCGCCCTGCAGGCAAAGGGATTGCAGGAGGTGGGAATGGACGCAAGTCCCAACCTCATTGTCGCTTTCAGCGGTGGAAACAAGCTGGTATATGCAATTCAGAAATACCCCTCAAAGCCAATCGTGAAAGAGGGCGACCTCGTAGTACAGCTCGCGGATCCACAATTGAAAAAAGCGGTCTGGTGGGGGATCGCGTACGGCACACTGACTGACAATGGCGACAAAGATGTCACTTTGATTGGAAAGAAAGTCTCGAAAATGTTCGAGAAGTATCCGCCGCCGACAAAAAAATAAGCAGCTTCTTACTCGGGCAATGACTCCTCCATGCGTAATGTCCATCTGCCATGATGAAATTTCCCGTGCTCCAGTTTCTACCAGGGCTGAGAGCGCTCCTCCACTATCGCAGAGAGGATTGGCCGCATGATCTGCGCGCAGGTCTCACTGTAGCTGCCGTGGCGCTCCCGATCAGTTTTGCCAATG
Organism: uncultured Acidobacteriaceae bacterium; assembly: GCA_963757515.1. GTDB lineage: Bacteria > Acidobacteriota > Terriglobia > Terriglobales > Acidobacteriaceae > PALSA-350. Next base: position 277,056 of record CAVWRV010000024.1, read on the forward strand.
CACAAATCGCCGGATTTAGCCCAGTAGTCGGTCTATATTCGTTCCTGCTGCCCATGGCAGTCTATGTCCTGTTCGGAACCTCTCGCCACCTGATTATCGGCCCTGACGCCGCCACTGCGGCTCTCGTCGCATCGGGGATCGGTCCACTCGCGCAGGGGAATCAGGAACTGTATCTGACTCTCTCCATCGTGTTGGCCATGTTGGTGGGCGTCATCTGTATCGGCGCCAGTCTGCTCCGATTAGGTGGCATCGCCGATTTTCTTTCCCGTCCCATCCTGATTGGATTTCTGCATGGCATCGCCATCGAAATCATTGTCGGCCAAGTACCAACGTTGCTCGGCTTTAAAACAGACGCGGAAGATGTAATTCCCGAAATCATTGAGATTGCCTCGCGCATTCGTCAGCTTCACCTCTGGACGATCGGGGTGAGTGCTATCTCAGCCTTCTTCCTACTCGTGCTGTCCAAGTGGTTTCCAAAGCTTCCCTCAGCTCTGCTTGCTATGATCGGCGCCGCCGGGCTGGTTGCCGCTTTTCACTTAAGAGGACACGGAGTGGCGACCATTGGTGCGCTGACAGCCGGCTTGCCCCACCTTCGATTCGACCTATTTAAGCCCGACCTGGTCAGAGATCTGCTGGGCGTCGCCGGTGGTGTGGCTACAGTGAGCTATGCCGGCGTAGTCCTCGACGGGCGGATATTTGCAACGAAGAACGGATACGACATCGATGCCGACCGCGAGTTCGCCGCCTTGGGCGTTTCACAAATCGCTGCGGCGGTCTCACAGGGTTTCTGTGTGGGAAGCCTTGATTCAGGGGCGGCAATGGTGGACTTGGCTAAAGGCCGCACTCAACTCGCTGGCCTCATCTCCGTTGCGGCCATGGTGGTGGTCATGAGTCTGTTCATGCCGCTCCTGGCCTTTGTCCCAAGCGCGGCGCTCGCTGTGATTGTCCTCAGCGCCGCCTGGGCAATGACGGACATCGGCTACCTGCAAAGCTTGTTCCGCATGTCGCTCCCGGAGTTTGCTGTGGCCATCGCTGCCATGGTAGGCGTGCTCACCCTGGGCGCCGTCGACGGCATTCTCCTAGCCGTCGTCCTTGCTCTGCTCCGGTTTCTTCGGCTCACCTCCCGTCCGGTGGTCGAGATACTAGGTGAGGTCCCTGGCACAAACGGCTACCATCCGCTGGATCGCAACCCCACTGCCGCGCCTGTACCCGGCCTGCTCATCTTTCGATTCAATGCGCCGATTGTTTTCTTCAACGCCCCGTATTTCCGAAAAAAGGCTCTCGAGGTGATATCGAGTGCTGGACCGGACCTGCGCTGGTTCGTTCTGGATGCTATTCCGGTGAGCCAGATTGACGTGACCGGCTGGCATATATTAACCGAATTGATGGATGAGCTGAAGGAACGCAAGATTCGCTTCGTAATAGCTGGCCGCCGCAATCAGGTTCGGACATACGCCGGGAACGCCTATTTCCCGTTAGAGAGGATCGAACGGCACCTCTTCCCAACCATCGGAACGGCGGTGCGTCAATATCGGGAGCAGCAGCTCCACAGGCAGGACGATGGTGTAACGGACCATTAACCGGAGACAGTATTCGAAACGGCGAAGTGATTGCACTTCGCATGGAGGAAATGATGGAAGAGGTGAAGGAACCTGTCATCGCCGCCCAACTGAAGGCTCCGCGTGCCGGTGCGATCGCCGGTATTCTGTTCTCGATCTTGCTCATCATTAGTGTGGTGCTTCTCCGGCTCTCTGTTCCCGACAGTCCGCGGGATCCAGGGACCTGGCTTTCCCATAGTGCGCAGTCCGTCCGTCTTGCCCTGAACCTGCTGCCCTTCGCTGGAGTTGCCTTCCTGTGGTTCATCGGCGTGTTGCGCGATCGGATGGGGGCAAACGAAGACCGCTTTTTAGCCACCGTTTTCCTCGGCAGCGGACTCCTGTTTCTTGCCATAATCTTTGCCTCTTCGGCGGTTAGTAGGTGGTCTCATGATGGCTTACGAAACAATTCCCGGTAAGCTGATGGACTCCGGCACTTACGCGTTTGCCCGCACCCTGGCCTACGAGTTAGTCAACGTATATGCGCTAAGGATGGCGGGAGTATTCATGTTTTCGACCTGCACGCTCGCGATCCGCATCGGGATCTTTCCGCGCTGGATGGCATTTCTCGGCTACGCGCTGGCGTTGTTTCTGCTCCTGAGCATCGGACGTTTCGGCTGGGCCCCACTGGTCTTTCCGCTATGGGCGCTGATGATTAGCGTGTATATCCTGTTTGAGAATTTTCGACCCCAGCCGGCGTTCGAGGCACGACCGTGATAGCGGTCGACTGCCGTTGCCGCAGGACCACCCCGGCACTTAACCCATTTTCACTTTTACTCCGGATATGCGAAGCGTGTCTTGCCCTGAGGAAACGCCACGGCAGGATTGGCTGATTTGTGGAACGTAACTGAAAATGCTCTAGAAAAGCGGGATGCCCGTCCGGAGCGACAACACCGAGTTCGTGGGCGAAGCATTCGGCGTCGTCCCCGTGAGTTCGTATTTCAAGGTAAGCCGGTATTTCCAGATCGTCCTCGCCCTGCTAATGGTGATGCTGGGTCGAAAGCCGTTGGCAGCGTTGTGCTGCGAAATGCCATTGATGTATGTGTCGCCGCCATTGTCGTAGCTCGCGCCGATTCCCGCAAACCATCGCTTGCCAATGTTGTGACTGTAAAATGCCGATAAGATTCCCAGCGGGTTTTGCGACAGCTGATTGGTTCCCTGGAACGCATTATTGTCTGTAAAGAAACGTCCCGCGGCGTACAGGTCGATCCATGACACGCCCTTATCTGGCGTAATGTCCAGATTCACAAGAGGGTAGAAGGACCAGCGATTCGCTCCCGTATTCACTGCGGAATTGCTATCGTACGAGCCGAGTGGAGCGTTAATTGTAAGGTGAACGCTCATGTATGACTGTGGAATCGCCTGAGCAAACTGATCCCTACGGAGCGCGGGAGCTCCGAAAATATTCGCATGGAAGGTCATGCTTGGGTCGCTGAATCCCGTCGTTGTCTGTCTGGCCGAGAGGCCCCGTGACCTTGACCTTGATGTAGCCCCCAGTCACCGCCACACCGCCGTATCTGTCGGCCAGTGGAAACGACCACAGGAGGCTGGCCGACCCGATGCGGCTGACCGCCACGTTGTTCGGCAAGGGAAGGTCCGAGGCGGATGCGGTCTCCGTGTTGGTGTTCAAGAAATCGAGTTGAAGCAGGGCTGCATCCACAGGCGTGTTGAGATAGTCGCGCGGCGATTGAGCCCCCGCAGTCATAGGGAAGAACGTCACGAGCGCTAAAACGACGGTCAATGGCGCCTTTAGAGAGCGTCATCCAGCATTTACGTTGGGCGAATAAGAGCAAGGGTCCTCGCAATCCGCAGCCCAGCGGCGATTGGATGAGCATGCAGCCGGGGGATTGCTTCCAACGCGTGCGGGGCGAACATATAACAACGGCGCTACAGGCCTTCTCTTCATCGCTCTTCCTCCGGTGAAATTAAGCGGGGTTTCCGAGCCCCACTATTGTCACCACCCCGGCGCGCAGGTCGTACACACCACCCACCACCTTCACCTTGCCGTCTTTGACCCGCGGCGCCAGGATCGGCTGAAGTTCCTTGAGCCGCTCAACGCCGATCTCAACATTCTTCCGAATCGCGTTTTCCAGCGAGTCGCCGGGTGCTCCCTTACTCTGTGCGACGGCGGGCTTGATAAGTTCCACCAGGCCATTGATCGCTCCCGGTAGCGAATCCTTGGCATCAATGTGCTTCATGGCAGCCTTGACCGCGCCGCAGCCGCTGTGACCCAGGACCACGATAAGGGGCACATTTAGTTCAGCGACCGCGTACTCAATGCTGCCCTTGACCGTCACGCCCGCGCCGCTTACCACATTGCCGGCTACACGTACGACAAAGATGTCGCCCACACCCACATCAAACAAGATTTCCGGCGCCACTCGGGAATCCGCACAGCTGACAACAACGGCCTTGGGGTACTGGGCTTCTGCAAGTTCGCGAAAATCTTCTGGACTGCGCCGCGGATTCGCAGGTTGCCCTTTCACGAAACGTTCATTTCCCTCGAGAAGCTTGTGCAGCGCTTCGTCAGCACTGATGAGTTCCTCCCCCATGAGTCTCGGCCTTCCCGCCACTGTCACCCGTTCGATATGATGACCAAGCGTCCCTTGAGCTTGCGTTCCTTCATCGGCTGAGAGGCATCCATACCCTTGTCGAGCGACAAGGGCTATCCTTGCCATGCACACTCGCTCTGGAAGTACGCGACCTATGCCGCGGATTTTGTTGCCCCTGCATGCTAAAGGTCGATTTCGTCAAAGTACAAGTCGCAAAAATGCTAGGGAGCCGTGCATAGTTTCGTGGTCCTGAGTTTTACTGTTTTCATCTGCGGGCTGGTACTTTTGCCAGTTCCAGCAAGCCGCTGAGGTTGCTATTCTCCCATTGGCTTCCACGGCTTGGAAGGAACATTCTCGAAGGAGTGCATAAGATATGCGAATTGTGGTCGACCTGAATCGGTGCCTGGGATACGCGCAATGCGTCCCTCTTGCGCCGGACGTTCTCCGGCTACATGGAGAAGAGGCGCTGTGGTACGATCCAAACCCCGACGATGCGCAGCGCCTCCGCGTCCTGCGCGCCGCGGCGTCCTGCCCGGTGCAGGCGATCGCCGTGGACCAGTTGGACGAATCGGAGAGTACGAGAAAGCCATGAACATTCCTAACTCTGACTCATTTAAGGCCAACGGCCGGATCGTTATCGTCGGCGCTTCGCTAGCAGGGCTTCGGGGCGCCGAGGCGCTGCGAAACGAGGGCTTTACCGGGCACTTGACGATCATCGGGGATGAGCCGAACGAGCCGTACGACCGTCCTCCCCTCTCGAAGCAGGTGCAAAAGGGATGGGTGAAAGCTGACCATACCAAACTGCCGCGTATGCGTGCGATCGATGCTGAGTGGCGGCTGGGCGTAGCTGCCACCGGTTTGGATCGGGCAAAGCGAGTGGTTCGACTGGCCAACGGCGATGAGGTCCCTGGTGATGCGCTGCTGATCGCCACCGGCGTTCGATCGCGGCCGTGGCCGAACCCTGAGGAGGCGAAGCTCGAGGGAGTGTTCACGCTGCGCACATGCGAGGATGCGGCGCGGCTGCAGGCAGCGTTGGGCGCCAAGCCGCGGCGTGTCTTGATCATCGGCGCCGGTTTCATCGGTTCGGAGGTGGCCTCGATATGCCGTGAGCGCGGCCTTGAGGTGACCGTCGCCGAACGTGCCGCTGCACCGCTCGCCGGTGCACTTGGGAACGTGATCGGCGCAATCGCTGCCGAGATGCAGCGGGAGGCTGGTGTGGACCTCCGTACCGGCGTTTCTGTTTCGGCGTTAGAGGGGGACGCGAAAGGGCACGTGCGGCGTGCGCGCCTCTCCGACGGTAGCGCGCTCGACGTCGACGTAGTGCTGGCGTCGCTAGGATCGATCCGCAACGTCGAATGGCTGGAGGGTTCCGGGCTGGCGGCCGGCTTCTGGGGTGTCGCCTGTGACGCCGGCTGCCGCGCCTTCGATATCCACGGCCTCGTGACCAACCACATCTTCGTCGCCGGGGACATCGCGCGTGCGCCCCACGTACTGTATGAGTATCAGTTCCTCGCCACGGAATTCTGGGGCAACGCCGTTTCCGGGGCGAAGGTCGCTGCGCATAACATGGTGTGCGCCGAAACCGAGCGACGTCCCCATCTCATGGTACCGTCCAACTGGTCGGGCCAGTTCGGCGTCAATATCAAGACGGTTGGCGTGCCCTCCTTCGGGGACGAGATCGTCTTTACCCAGGGCTCTGTCAAAGAGCGACGATTCGCCGCGGCGTACGGCCGACGGGGACGTATTGTCGGTGCGGTCACCTTCGACCACGGCAAATGGCTGCAGTACTACGAGGCACTCATCAAGCAGTCGGGTCCGTTCCCGCCGCCGCCCGCGGGATTCGATGTTCCCGCAGACGCGCGGCCGATACCGGCCGATTTCCCACCCAGGGGCGTTCCGACGGGGACTCCCGATGTCGTCCTGACCGGTCACAACCCGGGTGAAGAGCAAGCCGAGTTCCGCCCGCGAGCACGCTAGTCGCATTGTAGGCAATGATGAGCACGACTGTACAAACCGAAGTGGGAGGCGCCGACACCATGACCGCAGATCAGGCCTTTGCAGAAGCCATGAAATTCGAGAACCGTTGGAATCCGTACCCGTTCTTTGACGAGCTCCGCAAAACGCCGGTGGCGCGCGTAGCGAATGGCGTTTACGCCGTCACCGGATACAAGGAGCTCATCGCGCTGATTCACGATCCCCGGGTGAGCGCAGATCCTACCAAACGTACCAACGATCCTATGGCTGCTCTCGCAAAGAGTGCGGGCGCGCCTACTGTCGCAAAGGACCCGTACGAGCCCAAAGTTGAGGCGGGGGCGATGGAAAAGTACAGCCAGGGTCAGTCGATGATCACGGCCGATCCGCCCGACCACGATCGAATGCGCCGCGTGGCGATGCGGCACTTCGGTCCGCCTCATTGCCCTGACCTGATCCCCAGCATGGAATCGTACTGCGTGAGCATTGTCAATGACATGCTCGACAAAGCCAAAGGCAAAAAACGGATCGACGTCGTTGATGATTACGCCTATCCCCTGCCAATCGCCGTGATCTGCCGGATGATGGGAGTGCCGCTAAAGGATGAACACCAACTCCACGGCTGGATAGCGGACTTCTTCGCGGGCCTTGATTTGGGCCCTGAAGCCGCCACCGAAGAGGGGAAGCGCCGTATAGCGAAGGGGCAAACGAGCGGAATGGCGATGACAAAATATATGATCGGGATCGTCGAGAGCGCCGAGAAAAACCCAGCCGACGGGATGATTTCGCAGTTGGTGCACGACGACGGCCAAGAGGGGCGCATGTCCCCCGGCGAAATAGTAAGAAATTGCATCCTTATCTTCATCGCCGGTCATGACTCCACAGTCAACACGATCTCCCATTGCGTGCTCACCTTCCTCCGGAACCCCGGGACCATCGACCTGCTGCGCCGCCGGCCGGACCTGATTCCCCACGCCATCGAGGAGGTGCTGCGCCTCCAGTCGGCGGTCAATCTTTGGCCCACCTGGACCGCTATGGACGACATCGAGATCGCCGGGACGACCATCCCGAAGGGGGCCCCGATCTACTTCATGTATGGCGCCGCGAACCGCGATCCGGAGAAGTTCCGCGACCCAAACAAATTCGATCTCGAACGTGACGAGAAAGAGAGCCTCGGATGGGGTGCCGGCATACACGTCTGCTTTGGTGGCCAGCTCGCGAGGCTCGAGGTGAACACGGCAGTCGAGGCGTTCCTTCGTCGCGTGGAGAACCCCCGGCTGGTCGTCGATCCGCCGCCCTATCGGCCAAGCCAGGTATTCCGCGGCCCGCTGCATCTCGAGATCGACATCGATGGGATCCGTGACTGACGAGAGGCAATCATGAAAGCATACCAATTCGTCGAATTCCAGAAGCCGGCCGAGCTCCGTGAAGTGAGGGTGCCCGAGCCTGGGCCGGGGCAGGTCCTGATCAAGATTGGGGGCGCCGGCGCCTGCCACTCTGACCTTCATGTGTTGGAGGTCCCTGCGAGCAACACGTTTAAGCTTCCCTTTACCCTCGGGCATGAGAACGCGGGCTGGGTCGAGAAGCTGGGATCCGGCGCGAACGGGTTTGCGGTCGGAGACCCGGTGATTGTCTATGGTCCGTGGGGCTGCGGTAGTTGCGCCAACTGCCGGGTAGGAATGGAGAACTATTGCGAGAACTCCGCGGAACACAGAGCCGGCGGCCTGGGACGAGATGGTGGCATGGCCAACTACATGGTCGTTCCATCCACGCGCTTCCTCCTACCGTTGGGCACATTTGACCCGCGTGAGGCTGCTCCACTCACCGACGCGGCGCTCACCAGCTACCACGCCGTAAAGCGCTCAATCCACCTCCTCGGACCCGGATCCACCGCCGTCGTAATCGGCACTGGCGGTCTCGGCCAGATGGCAATTCAGGTGCTGAAAGCGCTAAGTGCTGCTGCAACCGTCGTCGCGGTGGATACATCGCCTGCCAAGCTCGAAACCGCCAAAAAAATGGGTGCTGACGAGACACTGATGTCGGGCGATGACGCCGTCAAGCGCGTCAAGGACATCACGCGTGGACACGGCGCCGAGCTCGTGCTCGACTTCGTAGGCGTGAACCCGACCCTCGCGATGGCGGCGCAGATGTCGCGGGTGCTCGGCCATCTGACGATTGTGGGTCTTGGCGGCGGAGCGCTGCCCGTGAACTTCCTCAGCCCGGCAAAAGAATGCTCTGTCGCCTCGCCCTACTGGGGCTCGATACCCGAGCTTATGGAGGTGGTCAGCCTGGCCCAGGCTGGAAAGATCAAGATGCTGGTCGAGCATTTTCCTCTGGAGCAAGCGAGCAAGGCGTACCACCTCCTGCACGACGGCAAAATCCAGGGACGTGCCGTCATGGTGCCGAACGGGTAGGTGGGACTCCGTGAGCCTCGCGGCCTTCGACGAGCCTGGATCCCCGGCGCACCGGTTATGGCTCGGCTCAACGGTACACGAAAGGAAAAGTGATCATGTCGCGGCAGAATGCATCCGGTCGCTTGGAAGATATCGCGCAAATCGGTTGCCTAGAGCTGGCGCCAGCGACCGGGGCGATCGAGCCGTTTCGGGTCACTGTTCACCAAGCCGCTTTGGACGATCTCAAGCGCCGGCTGGCCCAGACCCGGTGGCCAAGTGCGCAGACGGTAGGCGACTGGAGCCAGGGTGTGCCCTTGCCAAAGGCGCAGGCGCTGGTTGAGCACTGGCGCGACCGCTACGACTGGCGGCCCTTTGAGACCAAACTAAACAGCTTTCCACAATTCCGGACCCAGATCGACGGACTTGGCCTCCACTTCATCCATGTGAAATCAAAACATTCAGACGCCCTCCCAATCATCCTGACGCACGGTTGGCCGGGGTCTATCATCGAGTTCCTCGACGTCATCGGCGCACTGGCCGATCCGACTGCCCACGGCGGGCGAGCGGAGGACGCCTTTCACGTTGTCGTCCCGTCGCTGCCGGGCTTCGGCTTCTCCGATAAGCCAACCGACGTCGGCTGGAGTGTGCAGCGGACCGCGCAAGCCTGGGTCGCGGTGATGCAGCGTCTGGGATATCGCAAGTGGGTGGCGCAGGGTGGCGACTGGGGCTCGGGCGTCACACACACCCTAGGTTTGATGCGGCCAGCGGGACTGCTGGCCGCCCATGTGAACTTGCCCTTTGTCTTCCCGCAGGAGATTCCGTCCGATCCAACGCCCGAAGAGAAGCAGGCCATCGACCGCCTCGCGGAATACACCACCGAGGGGTCTGGTTATTTCAAATTGCAGTCCTCGAAACCGCAAACTGTAGCTTACGCCCTGGCCGATTCACCCTCGGGACAAGCGGCCTGGATTTATGAGAAGTTTCAGTCGTGGACGGACAATGAAGGCCAGCCCGAGGACGCGCTGTCGATCGACCAGATGCTCGACGGCATAACTCTCTACTGGCTCACCGGCACCGCGGGCTCGTCCGCGCAGTTTTACTGGGAGAGCGCCCGCAACGAGCCGGGTGGCGGCTTCCATGTCGGCCGGATTGAACTGCCGATGGCGGCCACGGTCTTTCCTCGAGACTACTACCGCGCGCCCAGGGTCTGGGCCGAAGCGCTGTGGCCCAATCTCTTCTACTGGAACGAGGTGGACCGCGGCGGTCACTTCGCCGCGTGGGAGCAGCCTGCTCTCTTCACCGACGAAGTGCGCAAGGCGTTCCGCTCGATCCGAGCCTCATCGTCAATCTAAGGAAAGCATGATAGCCGAAGCCGTCAGACTCGAGGAAGCTCGCACAGGCAAGATTCCCTGGAAGAAGTGGGGCCCGTATCTGAGCGAGCGGCAGTGGGGTACGGTGCGCGAGGACTACAGCGAGGATGGTAATGCCTGGGACTACTTCACTCATGACCAGGCCCGATCCCGCGCCTATCACTGGGGCGAGGACGGTCTTGCGGGCATCAGCGATGAGAAGCAGTTGCTGTGCTTCAGCGTGGCCCTGTGGAATGGCAAGGACCCCATCCTCAAAGAACGTTTGTTCGGTCTGACCAACAGCCAGGGTAACCACGGTGAGGACGTTAAGGAATACTACTTTTACCTCGACAGCACGCCGACACATTCGTACATGAAATACCTGTACAAGTATCCACAGGCGGAGTACCCCTACCGTCGAACTTGATCGAGACAAACAGGCACCGCAGCCGTTACGAATATGGAGTACGAACTGCTGGAGACGGGCGTCTTCGACCAAGACCGTTACTTCGATGTCTTCGTAGAATATGCCAAGCATGCTGCAGAAGACTTGCTGGTGCAGATCAGCGTGGTGAATCGCGGGCCCGAGCCGGCCACGATCCATATCTTGCCTAGCCTGTGGTTTCGCAACATCTGGACCTGGTGGCCAGGTACACCCAAGCCTTCGCTAAGGCAGCTCACGGCCAAAGCCGGATGGAAGGTGGTTGCGGCCTCCCATGCCCAGCTGGGTGAGCGGTATTTGTACTGTGAGGGAGATGTTCCGCTGCTGTTCACGGAAAATGAGACCAACAACGAGCGGATCTTCGATATACCCAACCTATCGCCTTACGTGAAAGACGGAATCAACAATTATGTGGTCGCCGGAAATCACAACGCAGTAAACCCGGAGAAAGCGGGAACGAAATCTGCCGCCCATTATCAGTTGACTGTGGGGGCAGGAGAGACAACCACCATCCGTTTGCGGCTAACCGATCTGGCGCCGGATGCCATCGGCGATCCCTTCAAGAGCTTCGACGACGACCCTGCAGACCCGTCTGGGGGAGACAGATGCGTTCTATAAATCGATAACTCCGAAACGTACGGGAGAGGATGAGGCTCTGATTCTGCGGCAGGCGCTGGCCGGAATGCTGTGGACCAAGCAGTATTACTTTTTCGATGTCTCCAAGTGGCTCGAAGAGCACGGTATCAATCCGATGAAACCCGGCGGACGGTCCATACGAAACCGCGAATGGTTCCACATGGTGAATCAGCACGTGATTTCCATGCCCGACAAGTGGGAGTACCCCTGGTATGCGGCATGGGATTTGGCGTTTCACGCCATCGCGCTCTCCGCGGTCGACACCGAGTTTGCCAAGGAACAGCTTGACCTGATGCTGCAGGAGTTTTTCCTGCATCCGACCGGCCAAATCCCGCCTATGAGTGGAACTTCAGCGATGTCAATCCGCCGGTGCATGCCTGGGCCACCGATTTTCTTGTACCGCACGGAACAGGCACTGCATGGCAAAGGAGACATCGAGTTCCTCAAGCGCTCATTTCCTAAGCTGATGCTGAACTTCAGTTGGTGGGTGAACCGCAAAGACCGCTTCGGCAACAACCTGTTTGAAGGCGGATTCCTCGGGCTGGACAACATCGGCGTCTTCGATCGCAGTTCGCCGCTGCCGACAGGTGGAAGCCTCGAGCAAGCAGACGGCACTGCGTGGGTTTGCATGTTCGCCCAGAACATGTTGGAGATCGCCGTGGAGTTGACGGCCTATGACCCTTTTTACGAAGACATGGCGGTGAAGTTTGCCGAGCACTTCATTTGGATCGCAGGCGCCATGAACCAAATGGGAAATGAGGGGATGTGGGACGAGGAGGACGGTTTCTACTACGATGTGCTGCGCTTGCCGGACGGTAATGCCAAACGATTAAAAGTGCGGTCCATGGTGGGCCTGCTGCCCTTGTGTGCCACCACCGTGATCGAGCGGTGGCAGCGGGAACGGATGCCGCGAGTGATGAGCGTGCTGCAAGAACGGGTGCAGCGTATGCCCTGGCTGCGCGACAGCATACATGCGACCGGGAAGGGTCACTGGGGACTTGCAGATCGCGATATAGCTGCGCTCGTGGATGAGAAGCGGTTGCGCCGCATCCTGACCCGGGTGCTCGACGAGAAGGAATTCCTGAGCCCTTACGGAATCCGCGCCCTCTCCCGCTACCATGAAGACCATCCCTATATTGTCCGTGTGGGTGCCGAGGAATACAGCGTGAAGTATCTTCCGGCGGAGTCAGACAACGGCATGTTCGGCGGAAATTCCAACTGGCGTGGGCCGGTATGGATGCCGATGAACGTGCTACTGATTCGCACTTTGCTGCAGTTCTACTTGTTTTATGGCGACAACTTCAAAATAGAGTGCCCCACCGGCTCGGGCAATCTGATGAACCTGTTCGAGGTAGCGCGGGAGATTGCGGACCGACTCACCCGCATTTTCCTGCGTGATGAGTCAGGGCGGCGTCCGGTGTTCGGAGGCACCGAGAAATTCCAAACCGACCCCCATTGGAAGGACTACATCCTGTTCTACGAGTACTTCCATGGTGATAACGGCGCCGGCTTGGGCGCAGGCCACCAGACCGGATGGACTGGCTTGGTCGCGATGCTGACCGAGCTTTTCGGTCGTGTGGATCCTCAACACCTTCTGGAAACCGGTAAGCCGGGCTTCAAGGAAGGCGAACCCAAGACTCAGCCGCCGCACACGCTGTCTACTCAGGCATCCCAAAGCTTCGCAAACTGAAGGAGGTTTTATCTATGAGAGCAATCACAGTCGAACCGAAAAAACCAGGCACTGCCAAGTGGGAAGAGGTCCAAGAGCCGGACGCTCGGCAAGGCTCGGTACTCGTAGAGGCCATCGCGGTTGGAGTTTGCGGTACCGACGTCGAGATTGTCGAGGGGAATTACGGATGGGCGCCGCCCGGCAACACTCGCCTCATACTTGGCCACGAGTCTCTCGGCCGAGTCCTGGAACCTGACTCCGCCGGCAGGCTCAAGAAGGGCGATTTGATAGTGGGCATCGTTCGGCGCCCCGACCCCGTTCCCTGCCCAAACTGCGCCGTGGGCGAATGGGATATGTGCCGCAACGGCCAATACACTGAGCGCGGCATCAAGCAGATCGACGGGTTCATGTCGGAGCGCTGGCGGATCGAGTCTGAGTACGCGATGAAGGTTGACAGTTCGCTCGGCCTCCTGGGCGTTCTGCTCGAGCCAACGACCGTCGTCACCAAGGCGTGGGAACAGGTCGACACGATCGGCCGCCGCGCCTTTTGGGAACCGAGGACTGTGCTTGTGACAGGTGCAGGTCCAATCGGCCTGCTCGCGGCAATGCTCGGAATGCAGCGCGGACTCGACGTTCATGTTCTCGATCGGGTTGATTCCGGTCTCAAGCCTGAACTGGTGCGCGCTGTGGGCGCCTCGTACCATGCCGGTAGTGTCACGAGTGTCGGGTTCCAACCGGATATCATCATCGAATGCACGGGCGCCGGACCGGTCGTATCCGACTCCATACAGGGAGTCGCAACCGGAGGCATCGTCTGTCTTACGGGTATCGGCAGCGGTGACCGGAAAACCGGGGCTATCACTGGTGATATTGCCGCTCAGGCAGTCCTGAAGAACAACGTCGTTGTCGGCAGCGTAAACGCCAACAAGCGGCACTGGTATAAGGCTGGCGAAGCGCTGGCCCGTGCAGACCGTTCGTGGTTGAACCGGCTGATCACCAGAAGAGAGCGGCCGGAGAACTTCGCAGGCGCCCTCCAGAGAAAGGACGGCGATATCAAGGTCGTCATCCAATTCGCCGAAGCGTAGGAAACCTCTAGGTGGACCAGTTGTGGCTAGCCACTCAGACGAGGAACGTGTGCTGATTTGGCCCTGGACGCAGATTTTGGCTGTCGCTTTCGAACGGCGATTCTGACTACTTATGGCTGTTCGTCTGAGCGCAGCAGCCAAGTCCATACGATAATGAGGGCCGACGCCCCCACGATAATTTCTGCCCAGATAAAGGAGAAATAGTCTCCCAGCACCCCCACAGGCGGGACATCAGGCTGGACGTTTCGGAGCGCCGGCAATCCAAAAATCAGCGAGATGCAGATGGATAGCGGAACCAGATTGACCTGTGGACCGCTTCTAGTCGCCTTGACCACCATCGCCAACAGACTCCAGGCTAGGCCACCCATCAACACCATCAGAAGGATGGAAACAGAGATCACACTGTCGGCCCGCCTCAGTTTTAGTTCGATGCCTAAGACTTTTAGAGCGCTTCCACGAGAAACGCTTCCCTCGAACTTGATTCCTGGCGTTGATGCAGACAAATTGATCGTAAGCGGAACAACGGTGCCCTCTTGCAAGGCTGTTGTGCCAACCGCAAGCTGAAGCGCTTGATCTTCGGCGCTCTCCGGAATATTCGAAGTCTGTGGCGTTTTCTTTCGCGCCGGGGTGGTCATCACGACCCACAACGTTGTACCGTAGTGGTCGAACGGATATTGGTTTAGCTCTCCGTTCAAAGGAAAGACGACCTCGATCCGATTCATCCGCTTTCCTTTCGGAAAGCTGAACTCTTGTTGGCTTCTTACATTGTTGGTCAGGAGCTTTAAGTCTACCGCCGGAGTCACCTCATCCTGAGCAATGTTTCCCTGAGGCCGGAGACTGATCTGCGCCGTCAACTCTTGAGTTGACGGGTTGACCGCGGTAACGAGCACGGAGATCGCGACGTGGTCCGCCGCATCGGTATCGTCTCGCAGCCGCAGAGAACGTCGCCTGCTCTCATTCAGGCCGCGAAGAAGTACAGCACAATATACGAGGACCAGAATAGAAATGAGTAGGAGCTTTCCGAAGCGCCCCATCTTTTTCCGCATGGTTTGCAGGTTCCTTTCGGTGTTCTCTGTCAATCCCGCGCTCTGTAGCTGTCAAAGTGACAGCAAGCACGGGGACTCTAGGATCTTCTGACATGACCGGAGCGTCGGCGGAAAAGCAGTCTCGACTCAACACGCTGCTTTTAGACCGACTCCTGCATCATACGGCCGGGGATGCCGCTCACCGGGTTGGCAGGAAAGGAAGGGAATCCTGAGTGCTAACCTTGCGTGACCGCGGCGCCATTGCCCATACCGCCCCCGTATGCAAATTCCATCCGCACCTGATGCGTTCCGGACGGCAGCGGCGAATCGTTTCTGCGGGCCCGGCTCTCAAAAATGCCGGTCTTCGCGCGGAAAATAGTCAGATGCTTGCGGTCATTGCTCAGGCGTCAAAGCTATCCAGAAATGATTCCCTTAGGGTGCCTGAAAAGTGAGAGTAAACCGGTCGGGTCTACAATCATTTCCTTGCGCTGATGAAGAAACAGAGCCCTGCCATGGTTACCAAAGAAATCTTCTGCCCCTCTCGACGCGTCCCAAGAAACGTACTACTGTGGGACTAGGTACCGACATGTCAGCGCTGTCTTGCCACGACGGCCCTGCCTGGCTTTGCACCGGCGCGCTCCGCCCGTGCATCTGCCGCCAACCACCGGGAAACCATCAGCGCTTGTCACCATGATGGCTCGGTGATCGCAAACGGGAACGTGACATCAAAAGCGACGGGTTACGCCTGTCCGCAGCATTTCTGCGCCCCTCGAGGGCGCGCCACAGTAATTGCGAAAGCGCTGTAAGCAGGGTGCGCTCAGTGCGTCCTCTTGATTGAGCAGTCTTGACAACTTGGAAAACACCACACCACCGGACACCGGCCCGAGGCCATCCGAGGCCAGAGGACACAGACGACGGAGGGAGGCGACGGGACGTCGTCGAGCGGAAACGGCCGTCACTGTCTCGTGGACCAGTAGAACTGGTCTCATAAATCCACAAGTCTTGGAGATGCCACGAATGAGACCCGCCTTCGAAGCGGGGCTCATGGTCTGAGACCAGTTCCCGGCGTAAGCAAGGCAACGTTCTGCCTGTCGGAATCCACCTCTCGAAATCTTGGAGCAGAGCGTCCCCGATCGGCAAAAGATCTGCAAGCCTGCGCATGAGAGAGAAACATTTAGCGCTTTTAGCGCATTCAGCGCATTTTTTTTCGCGAACCATCCCCTCCGCAGCCAGAAAACCCAACCCGGGCCCACGCAAGATGACCAAATAAATTGCTTGATCATCTTGAGCATCTTCGTGAAACAAAGGACTTATTTGGCAACCTTGCCAGATCGATCTAGTATTTTCTTGGTGCCACGAAAATCGTGACCACGAAAATGGTGAACAGACGGCTATGGCCCTAAAGGAACGATACCTGTAGATGAACAGCGTGGCTAGAGACCTCGCCAACGCGTAACATAGGCGTCAGCGGCAAGGCGTCACTTGGTTTTGCGTGTGACCTTAAAGGCGAGCGAGATACCAAGAATTTCGTTTGTGTCCCAACCACTGGGCAGGTTAACCGACTGTAATAAGTAGTAAGGCCGAATCGAGAATGAATCGGCGATGGGCAGTCGTACTCCCGCCTGGAAGCGGTTCTGGGTGAAGCTGCTGCCGCCGTTGGCGAAGGGGTTGCTTCCGGGAACGATGAAGAACTCATTGTTCACGACCAGCACCGGACGCCGCGCCATGCGAAGCGGCAAGGTGTAGTCGACGCCGGGGCGAAATCGAAGGCGCGCTGAAGCAGGCCGGTTATCGGGAAACCGTCCCTCGATGAGCGTACGGAGGGTGGGCCGCCACAAGCCTCGGGAGGTGCTCAAGGTGAGATTGAGCAGCAATCGGTTTTCGTAAGCAATTGTGGGATTTCCCGGAAAGCGCTGGTAACGATAAATCGGTATCAAGGTGAACCAGGGGCGCAGACGAAAGGCAACGCCGCCTTGAACGAAGTACTCGAACAGGTGGGACGCTCCCTGGTCGAGCCGCTCGTAGAATTCGACATCCAGAGATCTATTCGCCGAAAGGCCGGTGGAAATTCCCTGATCGAGCCAGAGCCCTATCTGCTTCTCATTTTCGGGATCCTCGGGCTCCTGTTGTTGCTGCGCCTTAGCCGGGACAGCCAATACGCAACTGCACAGCACCGCAATGACGCAGACTATGCGCCCCATCGTAATCCACCTAACTGTGGAACCGGTGTCCCCTCGATCAACAACAAGTTCAGCGAGACGCCAAACCATTTTGGCATGAGGGTGATGGGCAAGGAATCCGAGCAACAGATCATAGCGACGAACGCGGAGGTCGAGCTTAGTGGGTCGAGCTTTGGACAGCAAGCAGCTTTTATACCGAAACGCTAGGATTTTTACTAGTTCTTCATTTCTAATCCAGCACCGTAGCCTTGCAGAAGGTTGGCAACGGCCCGTCTGGGGGCTGCTGAGACGGATCCAAAACGCCAATTACCAGCGCATAGGTCATAGCTAAGGTCGTACGATGCCCAATGCTCATGAAATGACATTCGCACGCCTGCTCGCGTCGCTTCAGAGGATGAACTGCGGCTTGTCGGGCGGCCTGCGCACGACAAGGCTCCTCGCAGCTCGGGTGAGTATTCTCGCTCTGCCGCTTCTGGTCCCCTCATGTACAGCGCAAGAAGCGAGCCAAAGCTCCGTCAACTCCAGAGCCCTCGGTCAACACCACCTTACCCGTGAACTGGGTCTATGGTGCATACATTCCCAAAGATGCGCCCATTGTGCCGCTCACCGGCGAGGAGCGTTTCAAGCTCTATCTTCGGCAGACCTATACGACTCCCGGAATCTACGTGAAGACCGGACTCTTCGCAATCCACGACCAGGTCAAGAAGACCGAACCGGACTGGGGCGATGGCGCTTCAGGTTTTGCCAAACGCGTTGGCTCTCTCCAGGCCGGGAACATCATTCAGAACTCGTTGACGGCCTTGGGCAATGCGGCGGTCGGATTCGAGCCCCGTTATGACCGCTGCCGCTGCGAAGGCGCGTGGCCAAGAATTCGCCACGCTGTGGTCCGGAACTACATTACCTACGGCGGTGCAAACGACCAGGGAATACGGCCTCAGATCATGTCGTATGCGGCAGCGTTTGGGGCCGGGGTCACCGTCGCCTCTTGGGAGCCTGACACTGCTAGCGTGCTGACTAAGGGCTATCAAAGCGTGGTGACTCAAGCCTGGGTGGGCGTGGTGGTCGACGCGCTGGCGGAGTTTGCTCCCGATATCAAGCGGATGTTCCACAAGAATAAGCCAGACGATAAGTAGAGTACGTCGAGAAAGCTACCCATAATAAACGTGTCAAAAGCACCGAACCTAGCCACGACTTCAAAGAAGTCCGCCGGCGATCTGAGGGGCCAACACACAAGAGGTCGAGGACAGTGACCAGCATGCCCTTTCGTCCAAAGTCACCCATGCGCAATATGCCGCCAAATGCCTAAGAACAGTTGACTCAAAATTTCAGTTAGGCGTATCGTTCGGACGAAGTCAAACTCTCTCAGCGCATGGAGTCAGCCAATGAACGTTCTGTCTGCTCTGACTCGCCGCACGTTGCCGGTCATTGCGGCCGCTCTCATCTTCAGCCTTGCTGCTCCTGCCGTCATTGCCCAGAACCCTGCCCCTACCTGGGCGCAAGACGACACCCTCCGCATCGCCAAAGAGGTGCAGAAGAGGCTCGGCAGCCTCACCAACTACAGCGTTTTCGACTGGATCACCTTCGGCTTCCATGGCAAGACCGTCGTTCTCAAGGGCTCCGCCTCTCGTCCGACACTCAAGAGCGCGCAGCCAACGTTCTCAAGGGCATTGAAGGAGTCGAATCGGTCGACAACCAGATCGAAGTGCTCCCGAATTCTCCTAACGACGATCGTATCCGCGCTGCCGTCTACAACCGCATCTATACGCAGCCCAGCCTGCGGAAATATAACGCCAACCAGGGCAGTGTCGCGCAAGCGTTGGGACCCGGTGGCCGCAGCGTCGCATTGATGGCCGGTGGCATCACAAATGATCCGCCCCGAGGCTTCCATGCCATCCACATTATCGTGAAAAATGGAAACGTTACCCTCTACGGGGTGGTCAACAACCAAAGCGATGCGGCCATCGCTTACATGCAGGCCAACTCCACTCCCGGGGTCTTTAGCGTCGACAACGACCTCATCGTTCCGGGGGCCCCCAAATCCGAATAGGCGGCGACCGTGAGCGGTTACGCGGGATTCCCGACCTCTTCCCGTATTGGAGACACCCCGACCGGGGTACCAAAATGTACCTGCACAAGGCGCCCTCCGCTCATCGATAATGGAAGTACTCGGTTGGGGGATTCTCCATTCCTCAGGTAACGATCAAGACGGGCCTCACGACTCCGGACGGGCGCGAAGAACTGCTCACCGAATACCTCTGCGACCACCCGGGCTGTCCTAATATTGCAACCCAGGTGCTCGGATGCGTGGCGGAGCTCCGCCTTGTCGCTGCCGTTTGCGACGAGCACGCACCCAAACCCCGGTCCTAACAACCGCTTCCCGAAGAAACCAATTCGCTAGTTCGCTTCTCGCTCCAGCGGAAGACACCCGCCAAAAACAGGCGTTACGCAAGCCCGCATACTGGCATTTTGCCAGTTGTTTCGCAGAGGCGGGAGTCCTAGTCTTTCATCGCAACCAAGACGTGTGCGCTCTATTCTCTTCATCGTCTGCGCGAACATTCCAGATTTCAACGAAAAGGAAGCCTCTCTCAATGAATGACCAGGACAAGATTCAACGAACAGTTCTTCCCATCCCGGATCAGCCGCGCACAGGCCTGGTCACCTATGATGCGAAGGATCCGGAGACCAAGTTCCCGCCGATCACGCCGTTGCGCCCGCCCAAGGGTGCGCCAAACGTCCTGATCGTCTTGATTGACGACGCGGGCTTTGGCTCCTCCAGCGCCTTTGGCGGCCCATGTAACACGCCGACGGCGGAACGCTTGGCCGCCGGTGGCCTGAAATACAACCGCTTTCATACCACAGCGCTCTGCTCGCCGACGCGACAGGCCCTGCTGACCGGACGCAACCACCACACGGTTGGCATGGGCGGGATTACCGAAATAGCGACCTCGGCGCCCGGCTATAACTCGCTTCTGCCGAACACCTGCGCGCCACTCGCCCGGACCCTCAAGCTCAATGGGTATGCGACGGCGCAGTTCGGCAAGTGCCATGAAGTGCCGGTCTGGGAGACCAGCCCGGCCGGTCCCTTTGATGCCTGGCCTACCGGGGGAGGCGGATTCGAATATTTCTACGGGTTCATCGGCGGCGAGGCGAACCAATGGTATCCATCGCTCTATGAAGGCACCACACCGATCGAGGTCAAGAAGACGCCCGAAGAGGGCTACCACTTGATGGAAGACATGACGGACAAGGCCATCAACTGGATTGGGCAACAGAAGGCGCTCATTCCCGATAAGCCCTTCTTCGTCTACTTCGCGCCGGGCGCGACCCACGCCCCGCACCACGTTCCGAAGGAATGGGCGGATAAGTACAAAGGCAAGTTCGACCAGGGCTGGGACAAGCTGCGCGAAGAGACCTACGCCCGCCAGAAAAAGTTAGGCGTCATTCCGCAAGAGTGTGAACTCACGCTAAGGCACAAAGAAATCCCGGCATGGGATGAGATGCCTGCCGCGCTCAAGCCCGTGCTCATCCGGCAGATGGAGATTTACGCCGGGTTCATGGAGTATACCGATCACCATGTTGGCCGGTTGGTGGATTCGCTGAAAAAGCTCAATCTGCTCGATGACACGCTGATCTACTACATCATCGGCGACAATGGCGCCTCCGCAGAGGGTACGCTGCAGGGCACATACAACGAGATGATCAATTTCAACGGCGCGGCCGCACTGGAGACGCCGGAGTTCCTGATAGCGCGGCTGGACAAGCTGGGCGGCCCGGAATCTTACAACCACTACGCTGTGGGCTGGGCGCACGCCCTGGATACACCGTACCAGTGGACCAAGCAGGTCGCCTCGCACTGGGGCGGCACGCGCAACGGGACGATCGTGCACTGGCCCAAGGGAATCAAGGGGAAAGGCGAAATCCGCTCCCAGTTCCATCACGTGATCGACGTGGCGTCGACAATCCTGGAGGCGGCTGGGCTGCCCGAGCCGACCTTCGTCAATGGAGTGCAGCAGAAGCCTCTCGAGGGCGTCAGCATGGCGTACTCGTTCAACGACGCCAAGGCGGCCGAGCGGCATGAGACACAGTACTTCGAGATGTTCGGCAACCGCGGCATTTACCACAAGGGCTGGACCGCGGTGACACGGCACAAAACGCCGTGGCTTCTCGTAGGCGAGAAAATCCCGGCATTCGACGACGACAATTGGGAGCTCTACGACACCAATAAAGACTGGAGCCAGGCGAACAACCTGGCCAAGCAGATGCCGGAAAAGCTTCACGAGCTGCAGCGCCTGTGGCTGATCGAGGCAACACGCTACAACGTACTACCCCTCGATGACCGGGGCGCTGAACGGTTGAACTCAGATATGGCGGGGCGGCCGGTGCTGATCAAGGGCAACTCCCAAATTCTGTTTGGCAGCATGGGGCGTCTGTCTGAAAACTCGGTCCTCAATCTGAAGAACAAGTCCCACTCCGTGACCGCTGAGATCGTGGTACCCACAACCGGGGCTGAGGGCGTCATCGTCGCCCAAGGCGGCAACATTGGTGGCTGGAGCCTCTACGCGAAGGGCGGCAAGCTCAAATACTGTTACAACTTGCTCGGCATCCAGCTGTTCTACGCCGAATCAAGCAGCGCGCTGCCTCCGGGCGACCACCAGGTGCGCATGGAGTTTGCCTACGATGGTGGTGGCCTTGGCAAGGGTGGCACCGCGTCCTTGTATGTGGACGGTAAAAAAGTCGGCGAGGGCAAGGTCGGCGCCACGGCGGCTATGGTCTTCTCTGCCGATGATGGTTGCGACGTGGGCGTGGACACGGGAGCTCCTGTCTCACCGGACTACGGTTCGCGCGGAAACGAGTTCAACGGAGTCGTCAAGGGCGTTCAGCTCGCCATCGCCGAGGATGCTGTGAGCCTCGATCACCTCGTCTCGCCGGAGGAAGCTGTCCGCATCGCCATGGCGCGGCAGTAAACAGATCCAATAGCCGGCGGCCCAGATCCGGAAGAGAGGTACGCTGGATAACACTCAAAAATCAGGGCCGGGTATGCTGATCAGATACTCGGCCTACTTCTTTGAGCTTGGCGCAGCCGACTGGATGATCGGCAGATCGACGCTGATGGCAGCATGGTCTGACAGAGGGTCGTCGAATGCCTGATTGGCTTCGTTCATGGTGCGGGCGAAGTGAGGGGCAAAGCGATAGGAGTCAGCCGATTTAGGGTCATCTTTCAGATAGGCCTTCACAAATATCCAGTCGAGCCGGTATTTTCCTACGATTCCGAGCGTTCGCGGCAAGGCGAACGTGGTCATAAATCCCTTACTGCCGCGCTCGTTCGAGTTACCCAGGGTTCCCTGACGGCCAAGAACCGAAAACTCGGCATCCCCGCGATAGTCAAGCCGTGTCTGGTCGTCAAACCGAAACTTATTTAGTTCTTTAAAAAGGCCCTGTTCGGGATTGGCCGCCAGTAACGGAACGCCGGAGGCAGTTGGGTCACTCTGAAACTTCGTCGTCTTGAAGGCAAGCCCGGCAATGTCCATGCCGAAGCCCACTCCAGTCGCGTACTTGACCCCTTTTGTGGCCCAAAACGAAGGATCATTCATCTTCCTCAGTACGGCCGATTTTATGCTGACCACCGAGCCATCGGCCCCCGTTGTGTTCATATCCCCGGCAACGACCACCGGATGAGAGATCGGTTTAATGAAGTCAAGAATTTCATCCATCTGCTTCACGCGATTTTTCGGCGTCGTACGATTCTCAAGGTGAGCCGCAACGATGGTGACCTGCCCTCCGGGAAGATCAGGTACATCGATGGTTGCAATCAGGTTGGTGCGGCCTCCGCGGCGCACCTCGCGTACGATCTCTTCTCCGAAGAGAAGGCTTGCGCCTTTCCGTTTCCCGGCTTCGATTGTCCCGTACTTCTTCTCGCCGTTGTACCAGTCGTAAGCCTGATACTCAAAGGGCACGAGCTTCACATCCCGAAGAGGATAGCGAGAGAGAATGGCGGTGCCATGCAATCCCAGAAGGCGCGTCTTATCGACGCTAAACAGGTCCTCCAACTCCTTGCGCTCGTCTTGATTCTCCACATTCGCGAACGACTGGGTACCTAGTATCTTGGGATCAACTTCTACAAACTCGACACCATAGGCCCAATTCATCTTGAGTGCATCGGCAAGATCCTTGACCACGGCCCGGTAGTCACTTCTCTTCATGCCCCAGTCGACCTCATTCAATACCAGCACGTCTGCCGACTGAAGCACGTCCATCTGGGCGCGTAGCACCTCGTCCTTTGCCTTTTCGGCGTTCGTATTGCTGGCGGCCTCGCCGTGCACTTCGCTGATGAATCCTTGCTTATCGGTGAGCAATAGCTTGATCTTGTCGAATTCGATTCCCCGCTCGATGTTCCATTCGACCAGGCGCAGCGAGGGCCCCATACCCTTGAGATCGGGCCGCAGCGGCTTTATCCCGTTGAAATAGGCTTCATTGTTGACAAAGGGAGTCGTTAGCAAGGTGTGCAGTTTGGCGGCCAGGGCGGGATCTACCGTTTCCTGCTCACCGAGAGCGACGAGTTCCTGATAGCTCAGCATCGCAGGCTGGGATGTCCGCGTATAGTCGGCGCCGCTTCTATCCTGCGCCGAAGCTACGGAACACAAGATCAATATCAGGAACAGGGCGAGTTGGACTCCAACGGAACGGGCACGATCGCCTTCCACAAGAGACCTTCTTTCGAGATGTGTTTTGAGCATTGGTTTCAGGATTGTCACAATTTTGAGTCACTTTTACGCGCACAAAGTTCGATTGACCAAGCAGGCACATATTGCGTCGACGGGAGCAGTCTACAAAGCAAGGCGCCGCCGCGCATACTAGTAGAACTGACAGTTACCGCACACAAATTAGCCAAGCCTCGCGGGATCGCTATCCCCGCGTCCGCGAATCCATTTGGAATGGAAGTCTTCGGTCAGTCTCCTGGCCAACTGGTCGTATTCCGCCAGACCTGTTCGCCGAACTGACGCGAGTTTCGGTGATAGCGCGAGAAGCGGTCCAAGCACAAATAGGATCGACAACACGATAAAGGCAAGTATTTCTGTTCGCGTACCTTTTAGCGTTTCACCCAAATATAAAATCGAATTCACCATTACGCCCGCCAGCACTGATCCAAGCGCAGTCGCCAGAACACCAAAGAGTGCATTTGCGCCCTCACGACGAAGCCCAATCCGCCCATCTCATCCGGGTGCGTCGGCATCATATTGAGGTCGAGCTTGGCGATACGGTACAGGAGAATGCACCATAGAGCATATCTCCAGAGCCAGCGATAAAGAATGAATCGCCCGATCGAAGTGCTGACCAACAGATACCACCATCCGGCGGGGCTGAATCCCGCAGGCGTGTGATACCAGGTGGCCAGGGTACTGGACAAGGACTCTTCCTCTACAAAAAGAAAGGACGGAAAACACGCTGACAGGACGAGGATGGCTTCTGCCCAGCCTGAGTCTCGCAAGCGCTCCACCTTGGCAAGGATCGATCTATAGGCGACAAAATCAGTCCCTTTGACAATGCCCGAGTTTCTGAAAGTCGACCCTACTCTTCGAAGTCGAGGATCGATCAAGCCCTCGGCAAGGATCAAGAGAGGAAGGGCGACGACCAATCTGCCATACAACGAAATATCGCACAACAAGGGTATTCTCACGCTGTTTCCGAGCGCCGTTCCGGCCCTCAGTGTGAGCACAAGCAGCGGAATCCAGGTCAAGAGCAACAGGCAGACTATCCTCCGTTGGGGAAGAGGATTTTCAGCGCCGATGAGCTTTAAATACCGAAGAAGCCTCCAAAAAGGAGCGCCAACGAAGAGCGAGAACTCGGACTCGGTCGGAGGCTGCTCTGACTCCGGGATGATTGCTAGTTCCACTTGTCCGCGCGCGGCCGAACGCGACGGCCGGGGAGGTCTACTGTCGGTGCAGTGTTCACTGTTTCGTCCTTTCGCGGGAATATTGGCGGGGCACACGCCGATAGAGCAGCCAGTGAGCAGTCTACAAAGCACCCAGCCGGCCTGCATACTGGCAGAATTGGCAGTCCCGCACTGTATTTACTTGAGCCTCGCGGGATCGCTTCCGAGTGTCCGGCACCATTCGATTCAACTCCGGATTTGCCGGGAACCCAGTGAATTTCAGCTCTGCCGCCTACAACAAGTTTGTCCCGCTCTTGTAGTCTTGCTAGTTTCGCCACCGACCGATTGCCAAATATCATGGTGCGCATATAAGGGCGAAACCGCAACTTGGCCGCCCGGGCTTACCTGGAAATGAAGGGCGGCCGGGGGAACGCCGTGTGGGCAGCTGGTCCTGCTTACAATGGTGTAGCACCGGGATCAATTTGCGGGGCACGTGCGGTTTCTGTTCCGCAGTGATCAATGGAGGTCGCGATCTGTACTCAAGATATATTCCGGTGGCTTTTGATTTCTCTCTGCCTTTGTTCGGTTGGGAGTTCCACCAGGTGTGCGTTTGCTTTTACTCCTCCCGCAACTGATTTAATGCCTCTTATGGATGCGCCCGGAGATACTTTGCCGGACGCTCCGGCAGCGCAAGTTCCGGTCACCGAAAAGGGTCTGCCGCTAGCTATCCTCAAAGATCAGGTTGCAATCTGGACCAGCCCGGTGCGGATCAGGGCACACGATTTGATTTGGCTGCTACCCCTCGGCGCTGCAACAGGTGTGACGCTGGCAACCGACACGGATGCAATGCGCGACCTATCCCGCAACCGGAGCTTTAACAAAGACAGTGTAAATGCTTCAAATGCCCTGCTTGGCGGTGCAGATTGCCATACCGGTAACGTTGTATGGTGTCGGACTCTTCAAGGGCGATGCGCACGCTCGAGAGACGGGCATTTTGAGCGGCGAAGCACTTGCGGATAGCGTAGTGCTGGACCAGGTCACGAAAATCATCTTCCGGCGTGAGCGCCCTCTCTACAACAATGCCTCGGGCGACTTTTTCTCATCGAACTCCGGTAGTAATAATTCGTTTCCGTCTTCACACAGCATGTTGGCATGGACTATAGCAGGGGTAATCGCGGGAGAGTACCCGTCGAAGTGGGTGCAATTGGGCACATATTCTCTGGCCACGAGTGTAAGCCTGATGCGCGTCCTGGGACAGGAGCATTTCCCGACAGACGTCCTGGTGGGAGGCGCTGCCGGATGGCTGATCGGGCACTACGTCTTCAAGAAGCATTCAGCGCATCCCTGACGGGATACACCAGGGAAGTATACTGACTGCCTCCTGCAGTCAGGAACGGGCACCCGCCATTCCGATCTGATCCGCGTGATTCACCGTTGCTACTGAATGATCGGGATCGCATTGGCGAGCTGCAGATCCACCAGCAAGGTCAGACGGTTGTCGACCTGGATGAACTTCGCCGCCTGCTTGGCGCCGATCGCCTTCTTGAACTTAGGATAGTACTCAGCTCGAAGGTCGGTTCTTGACTTGTCGAACTTCAGCATGCGATCCATCAATCCGTCCGCCTGAGCGTCACTCAGGGTGTCGTATTGCGCGGCGTAATCCTTAATCGCGCTCACCCGCTGATCTCCCAGGATTTGCTGCTTATTGGCGTACTCGCGGTATAGCGGCCAGAATGCCTTTGCGTCGGCGTCATTAAACTGCATGGTGTGCGCAATGACATCAGTCTTTTGTGCCTGAACATCCGATCGCAACAACGCGATATCAGTATCGGTTGCCGATTGGTCCGGCGGTTGCGGTTTGGGCTATAGCGCCCGAGGCCACCAACAAAACAGCCGACATCACTATAAGTCGCATTTCCTTCACTGGCTTTTTCCTCTTTCGGGGTTGCAATATGCTGGTCCTTCAGCGCGCTTAAGGGCAGACGCCTTTGCACCTGACGGGTTCGCCAACACTCGATTCATCGTGACATCCGAGACCGGGTGTGTCACCTGCAAGTTTTGCTAGTATTCCTTTGCCGGTAGGAAGGTAGGCCACCGGGCCATTCACTTCGAATTTTCAAAACCCGGGCGATCGGCTCGAATGAGCGCAGAGAAGTCCGGAGAGTTATCCGCTGCTCTTGCGATCCGCATTGATGTGTGCGCGGCTCTTCAAATCCTTAAACGCCAGGCCGTCTGTGACCAGCCGGCCGCGGTCATATAGCAATTCGTCCAATGTACCGTTGACCAGGAATTGGTAATTCCAAGGCTGAGGGTTGGCGACTTCTGAGGAGATTTGCTTGTCAAGCGTTGTGGTGCAGTTGCGCGTCAGGGCGTTGTACCATTCAGGATGATCTTTCAACTGGTTCAGATAGTCGACGTAGGTGAGAAAAATGGCGCGCGCCGACTCTGGCCCTACGGTCGTGCGATAGAGGAACACATCTTCATCTTTCCTGAAGTTGGTGCGGAGGCGGATCACGTCGCGTTCATCAGCGGCCACGAAAATCAGCTCATATTGTCGAAAGAATCCAAGGATAGCGGAGTATGACTGCCCGCCTTTATATCGGGCCTCTATGGAGAAGGCAACGTGTTGGTCGTCCCCGAACTGGAAGCTCACGATCGGATGCCCGATCCATGGCACGCCCCAGGTGTGAAAAAGAGGTCTACGCCGCGGAGGTCCGACAGATTCACTGTGCGATCGCTCCAGCAGTTGCTGTAGTCGGTCTCGGTGCGATAGTCGCAATTACGCAAATTGTGGATGATCATTCGATCTCCATCAATTTGGACCCATGCCGTCCTATCCACGTCGGCCTGCCAGGCTGCGGTATTTGTGGGCTTCAGGTTCAGCCACCAGGCGAGCACCAGGCAAAAACATCCGAAGCATAAGAGCATCGATCGCACGTGTAGTTTGTATTTGAGCCAAAATCACAACGAGGATCACCGCGTACAAAATCGTCAGCGGTAGCCTCAGTGCGGACAAACGGACATCAATGTACAGGGCCGCCATCGCCCATAAAGAAAGCACCGCAAGAACAAGCCAGACAAGGGCGAGGCCTAATCCAGTCAGGCATCTGGTTAACCAGTCCCCGCTTGGGATGTGCCGCACGGTGGTGCTCACGGGTGGCTCCGCTCAAATCATGGCGTAATTCTCATACGAACCCGTTAAGCGCTTCTTGTGTCCTTTCGCTCGAGTGATTAGACCCCTCAGGCAAAGAACGGAAAAGACTGGCAATACTACCAGTGTCCGCAGATGAAAAACTGGGCATACTGACATAACAGGGCGCCGCCCGCGGGCACGTGTCCCCTATCCGGCGGGTGCAGCTTTTGCCTATCGCCGCCACCTGCCAAACGTTCTGTCCTCTCTCTTGTAGTTTTGCCAGTATCGCTGTCGCCTGCGTTGGCTAAATATCGTAGTAGCGTGCAAGAGGTAACGGCGCATGAGAATGAGGAAGCCGATGAAAATCAAGTTTCAGGTCAAAAATCGTCTCCACTATCCCCGCCATGGTCGCGGCTCTCATATCATGCTGGCTGGCAACGCGGCGATGCAAGGCCAGACTGTAAAGGGAGTCATCAATGGGCGAAGCGGCGCCACCATGACACTGCAGACCGTCGACACGCCCAAACTCGTCGTATTGCTTACGCCGACGACTGAAGTCGACGAAGTACAAGGCGTATTAAAAGGGCGAAAAAAGCAGATGGCCATGACGTCCCTGATCCCGGGCCTTCCCGTGGAAGTGCAGGGAACGACAAACGACCAGGGCCAACTGGTGGCGGACAGTGTCAAATTCAAAGGCAACGATTTGAAAGCCGCTATGGATGCTCAGGCTGGGCTGCAACCGACGGTAGAAGCCCAGAGGCGGACCAGCAAAAGATCGAGCAGACCAGCAGGCTTTGGCGGCGCAGCAAGCGGCCCTGGCGGCACAACAGGCGCAGCTCAGTGCTGCAGACCAGAAAATTGCCGCCAATAAGGCTGCCATCGCTGCTGCCAACAAGCGCTTCGGCGAGTTGGGCGAATACAACATTATGAATGAAGTCACCGTGCTTTTCGGCAACGGCAAAGTTACCATCGACCCGCAATATAAGCCTCAACTATCGAAGTTGGCTGAGCAGGCATTGACGATCACCGGTTATGTGATCCAGGTGAAGGGATACGCCTCGGCGGTAGGATCCGCGTCGCTGAACCAGAAGTTGAGCGTGGAGCGGGCCAACGCTGTCAGTCAGTTTCTGGAGCAGGACGCCAACGTTCCCCTGACCAACATGCTTGCACCCGGCGCCATGGGAACAGCCGATCAGGTAGGTCCTGATAAGACCACGGAAGGGCAGGCCGAGAACCGCCGGGTAGTGGTGATGGTTTTGCAGAACAAGGGCATAGCCGGTTCGTAGGCCACTTTCGTAGGTTCTCGAATGTTCTTAATCCAGCATTGAGGCGTGCTGCCGTTTGTAGTCTACGCGCTGACCGTGGGTAGCGCCTATGTGCCCCCTACTCGGCTTCCGATCTTGACGGCATCCATTATTGAAAATCTGTTATCGTTGCACTGATGGTTTTCGGGCCTCTGACATGTGCGGCCGCGATGACGGCAAGCGCAAGTTGACGGTGGCTTCGGCCCCGTGAGTGTTAACTTTTGGGCGTAGTTCAAGTGCAAGCGGTAGCGCTGTACCCTGAGCAAGAACCGAAAAACTGTCACCAGAAGAGGAATGCTATGAACACAGGAGTCGCGCGCGGCGTACGGCCTTCCGCAATTACACTCGCTTTGGTTACCGGCCTCGCTGCGCTGGTTCTCTCTGCTCCGCCGGCCATATCGCAGAACGCGGCACTGCAAGCAGGCTCGCCGAGGTCAAGCTGGCATCCGCGGCCAATAAGCAAGCTCTCTCTCATTACAACTGGCAGGAGTCGGTGACTACCAGCATCAAGGGCGAGGTCAAGAAACAACAGCTCTTCCTGGTAAACGTTGGCCCCGACGGCCAGCAGCAGAAGAGCGAGATCAATGCCCAGCCGGATCAGGCGAGTGGCGGCCCACTGAAACGCCATATCGTCGCCAAGAAAAAGGCAGAATATAAAGACTACGGCGAGCAGATTGCCGACTTGGCAAGGCGATATACTCAGCCAGACCCCGATCGGCTGCAGCAGGCCTACCAGCAGGGAAATATCTCGATGCAGTTAGGCGGAGGGGAAACCACGATGACCCTCATCATTAAGAACTACATCAAGCCAAATGACTCGGTTACCCTGGTGTTCAACAAGCAGCAGAAGGCGATTCAGAGTGTTCGGGTTGCGAGCTACCTCGACGACCCTACGGATGCTGTGACCATCGCGGCCCAGTTCGCCAAGCTACCCGACGGCATAAACCACGTGACCGGCACGCAGATCAACGGCGCCAGCAAGCAATTGACGGTGGTGACGCAAAATTCGAACTATCAGCCAATTTAGAACATCGTAGTTCAACGAAATGATTCGCTAATTGCGTCACTGAGAAGATTTTAACCACGATTGGCACTCACATAGCGTCCGGCAGGCTCTCTGTTGCCGAAACTCCAACTGAGCCCCGAACTGGTTCCGTAGTCGCTGCCCGCGAGTGTCGGAGGAGGCTGATTGTCCCAGTTGCCATAGAACGAAAAATTCCACGACAGATCGCTGAAGAGCCTGATGTAGTAGGATGCGTTGAGATTGGCCCGGACGCGCCCAGGTTCCGAGATTCCGGGGAGAACGACAGCAGAGATATCCAGATCCGTCTTCTTAAATCTGAAGACTTTGAGTTCAGCTGTCAACAAGCCCGGCAGCAGCATTTTGCGCGCCTTGTCCAGTTGTATAAGTCTTATACTGCGCGTTCTGCCAGGCAAAGCCACCGAGCACGTAGAGGCTTGCCTGGTTGTTATTCCGCAGATACCGCCCTATGCCTGCCGCCGAGAGTGGTCTGCAGATTGATTCCCTGCACCGAACTTTGCAGGAAATTCCCTGTTCCCGAATAGAACCAGTTGTTCCATCGCAGCAGCCTCATGACGCTAAGGTCTACCTGGTTTCGGGTGGCGATGCTAGGCGCCACTGCTGGAGGCGAAGCTGGAATTGAAGCTCGCCTGACTCGACCAGCGCTCTCTGGGGTATTCCACCTGGGATGC
Organism: uncultured Acidobacteriaceae bacterium; assembly: GCA_963757515.1. Lineage (GTDB taxonomy): Bacteria > Acidobacteriota > Terriglobia > Terriglobales > Acidobacteriaceae > PALSA-350. The sequence goes on from CAVWRV010000024.1 coordinate 307,973, forward strand.
GACGTTATACTGGGTTGTTTCATTGCCCTTGGAATACTGAATGCCAGTGTTAATCGTGCCGTTGAACCGCTGCCGAAAGCTCTCGGCGGTTTGATCCAGCTTGACGAGCTGAGATTGTGAAATCTCTACTTCTTTCTCTGGCGCAGAGGCGATTTCAATGCTCATTGGGCGCTCGCCAGATGTTGCGGCGGTCGACAGCTTACCGGTGTACACTGTGCCGTCCTCTGTTTGTACGAGAAACAATTGATTGCTCTCCAGGCGAGCCACCTGCCGACCACTGCACGCCGATGATGCCCTGAACGTAACTGAGCTTGACTGAAAGCACGCCGGCGCTCAGTCCCTTGATCTCGCAGGTCATGCGATCGCCGTTCTTCATCACGATTACATCGGTGTTATCGCGCGCAAAGAGCGGCGACGAGAATAAGAAGAGTAAAGCTGAAAATGATGACCCGAATTTTCATAGCGTGTCAGTTCTCCGCGCACCCGCTTTTGACTCGCCAACCGTGAGCGAACGTCCAGGCGAGCGTGGCAAGGCGTTCCATATCCGAACTGACCAGCGCCAACTGCCAGACTGGATTTCTTACTCCACTCGCCAAGCGGTTGAGTTCGGTTAGAATATCCGCCCAATCCGGAAGAAGAACCTCCCGCGGCCATAATCACCGATGGCGCCTGCGAGTTCGACCGGCCCGAATATGGTGTTCACGATAATTCCAAGCCGCGCCGTCCATGGGAAGATTCGGTGGCTTTGGCCCGAGGGCCAGTTTGTAGGTCTTCCCCACTTCGTATAGTCCGATGAGCTCCACGTTACTACCCAACAGGGGCGGCAGTTTCAAGAGCTCGCGGATATACCCAAGTTGCCCCAGGAAATACTGGTTTGCATACAGTTCGTTCGGTATTCCAGGCAACCAGGCGCTGCGACCCGCCGAGAGAGAATGCCGGTATTCCGGCTTTGTAACCATAACTGCTTCCTCCGGAAGCGCCAAAAAACACTGAAGACGGTTCGTTCAGACGGAAGAAGCTTTGCGATTGGATCTCAGAAAGTGGAAACGGACCTGGAGCCGCTGGATTGGTGTTGTACCCCTTGGTGTACATCAGAAGACTTTCACCGGAGCGGGGTATCACGGGGTTGTCCAGCGTGTTCAGCTGATACTGCAGCCTGACGTCACCGGTTCCTCCGAAACCGTGGGTAGAACCGACGAGTTCCCGATCTGGGGAGAAAGCTTTTCATACCCGCCTTCGTATCCAAGTCTCAATTCTCCCGTGGTTCCAAACCCGTATCCCACATCCAGGCCGCCAAGGACCTGGCGGTTCCGGTAGGTTGCGAGTCTGCGTATCGCCGTTGTAGACATACTGTTGCGCGCTGTTGGCGCCTCCGCGGGGAGCAACAAACCAATTGCTGGTCGGCGTAAATGGATGGTAGTACTCGCTATCGATCAGATATTGCGAGCCGATGATTGCATCGCTGCGCAACTCCGATCGATAGCTGCCGAAATCAAGAAATGTGAATCGTGCTCCCATACTGAAAAGCACGTTGTTGTAGTCAGAACCGTCGATGAGAATAATGGGACGCACCACAGGTGGCGCGTATGGCTTCGGCTCGGTTTGAATCTGCAGTCCCTGGGTTCCCTGCTTTTCAACCATCGAATAACCGACGTTGGCGAAGCGGCCCTGCGCCCTGGAGTCTCATCATCTGCGCATCCAATTTCGCTGTGTCTACGGGTTTGCCAACGTCTACGGACAGTCTCTTCTCGATCGAATCGGCCAACTCTGGACCCGTGCCGGCAACCTGGACAAACTCGGGGAACAGGTGTTGTTTTCTTGCCGGGCATTCCGGTCAGCGAGATATTGCTGCCACTCGGCTTCGCTCACCGAGAAAGCCGAGAGCACCTTGGCCTTCGAAGCGGCCGCATCATATCCCGCCTTTATGATTGCTTCGGCGGCGCCATAATCCAGAGCGGTGTACTTCTGCAGCGGCACGGTTACAAGCAGATCCGCTTGCTCCATGGAGCGAAGTTCGTTGGCAGCGATCATGACGGAGATGGATTGACCCAGTACGGCGAAGCTGGAGAGAGGTGCCGTTGGACTGAGTGGCTGGGTTTCCAGATGGATGCCAATGACGATGTCGGCCCCCATCTCTTTGGCAACGTCGATCGGAATGTTGTTGAGCAACCCGCCATCGGCGTAGATGTGATCTCCCGTCCCGGACAGGTGTGAAGATGCCCGGGAGAGACATCGTCGATCGCAATGCCAGCGACAAAGGGCCACTGCGGAATACGTGTGGCTTACCGGAAACAAGGTCCGTCGCCACACAGGCAAACGGGATGGGGAGATCGTTGAAGCTCTTGAGTTCGGAATACGGAAGGGCAACCCGGTCAAGGATCAGAGAGACCTGTTGACCTGTAATTGAAGCCCCCGGGAAACTGCAGGCCCTTGCGCAGGCCGAATTCAAGACTGTTCGGTACTTCATGAGCGTCTTGTTTGCGTCGAAAGGAGAGGTCCTGGAAAGGTGTCTGGCCTCTCAATACGTCGTCCCAGTTGATCCCGTTGGTGATCTCCTTGACCTCCGCGGGAGATCTTCCGGTAGCGTAGATGCCTCCGACCAAGCCTCCCATACTGGTACCGGCAACATAGCTTACCGGAATCCGGTGTTCCTCCATCCACTGGAGAACTCCGATATGGGCCAGGCCTAAGTGCACCGCCGCCTTCGAGAACGAGACCAAGCTTGGGGCGTCCGGCTGGTGCCGGCTTTGGCCGCCTCTTGGGCGGGCTGAACACTGGTAGACAACAAGATGCAAGATAGAAGCAATGATTGTACGGCTCGAGTTTCATGGTCGCCCCTGCGTGTGCTGTCATAACGGGCGTATCGGACCCTTGTAAGAACGGGCGACCAGACGCCTGCTCGCATGGCTTAACAGACCCGATCGTATCCGGTGAACTCAAGCGCTCAGAATGGATCATGATCAGTCCACAGTATCCAGCAGACGAGAGCACAGGGTACTGTCAAATCTAGTAGCAGAGGATCAAAAGTTGCCAGCGACGGTGTCGCGAGCATCAGATCCTGAGTTCCCCTGAGAACTTGACTCTCGATTTTTGCACGACGTTCTCTGGTATGGCACACTAGCAATGCTGCTAGTTGTCCAGCACCGACGAAACTGGTAGCTTTAGCCTGTAATCCGTTCCCGAAGGTTCTTTGCGCAAGACCGCAGGGCCATCTGTGCAGCGCAGTGTTCCTGTGCCATTGATGCGCGACGCTGATCGCCACCTCGCGGTGAACCTGCCGGACACTGCACCGTAGGAGACAGATCATCTGGTCACAACGACTTGAGGCTGCGATCGGAGTGCGCCGAGTAAATGATCTACGTTGCTGGGCTCTACCTTGAGCATAAGTCTCGGATGCCGGCGTGCTATCATCAAGGTCGATCGAACCCAAGCAGATCGTCATGCAGTTCTTGCTTGACGCGAGCAGGAAGCAGATGACGGATGCGTTCGACGAGTCATTCAAGGACTAATGACTCCGGACGCCGAGAGACGATGAAGACCGTACCGATAGATTTCTCGGCGCACTCGAAGACCTGTCAAGGTGGGTGAACAAATCGGTCTTCAACCTATGTCCCGGATACAGGCACCACATTCGCTACCAACGGTGGCCGAATCCAGCATAACCATCGCCGGCCAACTTCGGCCTGTAATCTCAAGTATGGCTCGGACCACAAGCCGCCCACTGCCAATCTGAAGAAGGGCATACTCGGCGCAGTAGAGCCCACGGTCCAGGAGCAATCGGCGACCAAAAGAATCAGGGATCGCGGCTAAACGGGCTGATAGTTCGAATTCTGAGTCACCACCGTTAATTGCTTGCTGACGCCATTGATTTGTGTGCTCGCAACATGATTGGTTCCGTCAGGAAGCTTAGCAAACTGGGCAGCGATGGTCACTGCATCCGAGGGACTGTCGAGGTAACTCGCAACCTGAATGCTCTGGATTCCCTTTTGCTGCCGGTTAAACACCAGGGTTAGTGAATCACCTGGCTTGACGTAGTTTTTGATGACCAGCTTGATTTCACCTTCACCACCGCCTGGTACAAGCGAGATGTTGCCCGCCTGGAAGGCCGCTTGAAGTCTCCCTGGATCGGGCTGCGTATATTGCTTGGCCAGATCGGCAATCTGCTCACCGTAGTCCTTAAACTCAGCCGTCTTCTTCTCGACTACATGCTGCTTGAGTCTGCCTCCACTGGGTGGGCGCAGCTTGCGAGCCGCCGATCTGGGTCTTCTGCTGCTGACCGTCGGGTCCCACTCTTACCTGGAAAACCTGTTGCTTTTTTACGTCACCCTTAATACTTGTAGTCTGCTGTTCCTGCCAGGTGTAACGAGCGAGGGCTTGCTTATTGGCCGCGGACGCCGCTTTGACTTCGGCAAGTTTCTGCTGTAGTTCCGGATTTTGCGCATGGAATGGCAAAGCGGAAAGCAACAGCGCGGCGACGGCGGTAACTATCGGGAGGGCGAGTGCTGGCTGCTTCGAGCCATGCGTGAGTTGGGTGTTCATGAGTTCTCCTCTTCCTGGCCTTGGTATCGGCCAAAACGCGTTTTGCTAATTTGTATCCGGCCATGACTGCACAACGGTCCAACTGGCATCGGGATTGAATTCGGTCATTGCAGATGCTGTCTCTGTGGTGGTCTTCCCCAGGTCCTTCTGCAGCAATACGCCATCCTGGTTCATGATGAAGGTCATCACCCCCGAATTGCCGTATTCAGCCGGATAGGCGACGAAGGCGAACCCGCCCACCATCTTGCCGTTGACCACGTAGTTCTTTGCACCGCCTGGTGCGTTACTGCCTTGCCTGGTCAGCATGTGGAAGTAGTAACCATGGAAAGGCTGGTGCGCGTCCGGCTTTGCGCTATATCCTTCGCTGGTTGCATACGCCAACAGTGGTCCGAGCGGACTTTTGGGCTGACCATCCGGCGACTCCCAATACAAGCCGTTTTGTTTGCCGGGGTCACTGATGAACTTCAAAGCGAATTGCTTGGTGCTTCCGTCAGCGTGGCGCCGTGAGTAGTAGTCGGCCTGAGCATCAGCCAGTGCTCCACAAACGTCGATGACCGCCAGTTCGTTCCGGCCAATACGACGCCTCAGAATCTCTTCCTTTCCCGCCGCCGTGTCGAAAAACCACTGACCGCTGTCATTCTTTTTCAGCGGGATGGGGAAGGGAAAATTTTGCAGCTCCGATCAGAAGGATCTGGCTCCCATCAGGCATCTTGCGCCAGCGGTGCATTTGCTCATAGCCGGTCACAAATGCGCCGACCGTGGCCTTGTCCTGCACGGCATCTCCAGAGGAGATGATGTCTTTGGAATCCGTACCAAAAATTGCCAGCAGCGCATTCTGATCTCCTGTCTTTGCCGCGGCCAGCAGACCGTTGCCTGCTTCGTCGGGTGAAGCAAACGTTGTGAACGAAGGTTTCGCGGTCTTATTGCAACCGGCAAACGAAACCATCAGAGCCAGAAGCATCAACCAAGTCGTAAAAGAGATTCTGGGGGCGCTTGTGACATACTCATTCTCCAAACCTTCGAGTGTCAGACACTTCAACACTGTCGCTAACCAAAGTTGTTCTCTCTTGCGGTGGCGCCACCTGGTTCACCTGCGGCCTCCCCAACCACCACCACCGCCCCTGCTTTCTGCGCCACGAGCACTTGCCTCCCTGGATTGCCAGCCGCCACCCCCGCTATTGAAGGCCGACGATCCGCTGCTCTTTTCCTGCTGCCCCCAGCCACTGGAGTTGAACTGCTCTTCGGGGCACTTTGGAGAGTAGCTGGATGTGTTGTATTTCGGGGTGTTCGAACTTGAACCCTTCCAACCACTCCCGGTGTTTGAGTAGGTGTTCCCGTTCGCGGCCGCATACTTGTTCCCATTTGCGGTCTGACCCACCGCGGCGCTGCTATTCGCACCCGACGCGCCATAGGCCTTGGCACCGTTTGAGGAGGTCATCGAGCCTGTGGTTCCGTTAGCGTTCGTATTGGTGCTGCGCGTAGGCGGTGTTGCCGTTCTTCGAGTACGTCGAGGCCCCCGAGCTGCCGTAGGCATTGGAATTCTGCACCGTGGATGCAGAGGCCCCGGTTCTCGGGTTGTAGGCGCTCCCGGCGCTTGTCTTGCCGTAGGCGTTTGAGACTGAGCCCTCCCTGCGCATAAGTCCCGGTCTTGGGTTGTACGCCTGGCCGGCGCTTGCGCTGCCGTAGCCGTTCGAGACCGTGCCTCCACGTGCGTAAGTCCCGGTGGCCGAATTATAGCCAGCGCCATAGTGCGCGGCGCCGTTCGGACCATACGCAGTACCGCGCCAGGCAGTGTTTCCGTAGTACGCCCCGCCGCGGTAAACCACCGTGGTGGTGCCGTGCCAGCCACAGTTCCAATAGCTATAACCCCAGCCGCAACACCCACCGCTCATCATCGCCCCAACCGCGATTCCAACCCCGAATGCAACCACGGCGGTGGTGACCACAGCCGCCGTGCTGTACCCGGGAGTCACATAGGGAGTGCCGTAAACCACTGCCGGGTTGTACTGCGGGACATACACTACTTGCGGACTTGCAGATTGAATCACGATGACTTGCGGCGATTGCTGCACGACCGTGATCTGTGAGCCTGATTTCAGATTCCCGGCAGCTTGTGCTTTCGCCCGCAACACCTGGACGGCCGACATGACTTCAGGGCCCTGGGTCGTATACGCCTCTCCCAGAGCGGAAGTCCAACTGAGGTTCTTGGCCATGTTCTCGCAGCACCGAGGGAAATTGTGTCATCGCCTTCACGCGGGATCCCACGGCTGCGGATCAACGGCGTACATGAGAGGCGCGCCAGTGAGACTGCTGTTTTGCTGAAGGAAGTTGTCGGCGGCAGCAACCTGGTCGGGAAAGCTCGCAGCCCCAAGAATCTGGGCTACCAGGGAGTCCGGGTACAGCGCGATGGGCGCGACCAGTCCCTGCAGTTCTTCCGCGGTCAGCGGCGCACCTTGCCCGAATACCCCGTTTGCTGAGCTCCAACTTCGAGCGGCGTAGTAGTAATGACCAGCAGAAAAGAGAGAGCCGTTGCCAAAAGCTGTTTCACGAAGGTCCCGATCATATTCTTCTCTCCATGCACGAACGGATTAATCTGTGGGGCGGCACGGGTGCAGTCCGGATGTGGGAGTGACGATCGTCAACCGGCCCGCTTGGCCGGTCGCATCTCTCCAGATCGACAACTCAGCGACCGAAGGCGTGCAGGATTATCCCAGCAGAGATAGGCTATCGAGCGTTGCTTCTTAGACGTAACTGTCACTTGCGACAGGTGGCAGCAGTGATGCGGTCACGGAACCGGGATGGCTGGCGGCGGACGGATTAGCAGGGTTCTGGGCTGAGGAAGTAACAGCACTCGCGGATAAGGTAACCCTGAGTCGGCCGATTGTCAGAGCTCCACTGAGTTAGCGATTACGCGGGCGTCATGTGGCGCTTGATCGCGTATTCAAGGAGTTCCGCGTTCGTTTTGACGTTCAACGTCTCCATCATCCGGTACTTGTGAAATGCGACCGTGCCAGGCTTTATGTCGATAACATTCGCCACTTCTTTCATCGACATGCCTTCTGCCAGTAGCTGTAGAATCTCGCTTTGCCTTTTCGTAATGTGTTTCTCTTCGCTGAAATTTTCTCCCTGGTTCAGAAGGTACATCACTGTTTCCTTGGCAATCAGCGGCGAGAGGTAGGATGCCCCCTGGTTGACTTTACGGATAGCAAGCACGAGCTCGTCACCAGCTGACTGCTTAAGAACGTAGGCAGAAGCACCGCGACGGAATGCCTCAGCCGCTACATCGGCCTCCATGGTCATGGTCAGGAAGACCAGCTTGACCCCTGGGAGTTTCTGCTTCACCTGGCTTCCAGCATCAAGGCCATTCAGGTGTGGCATATAGATATCAAGGATGATGATGTCTGGCTTGAGCTCAGCCGCCGCTGCGATCAAACGGCGGCCGTCCGTCACAATGCCAACCACTTGAAACTCAGGCTCCAGCAGACTCTTGCATGCATCCGCCAGGAGTTGATGATCATCGGCAATCAAAATGCGTGCTGCGGGTTTTTGTTCTCTCACCAGAGCTCTCCTGAAAAGCGATCTTTGAACTTGGCCCGTTTGACCGAGGGAGAATCGCAAAAGAGGTCCCCGCCCGCTTAGCTAAACGATTGTCTTCTACTTCGAGCTGTGATGCCTATCACAGGCACGGAAATGTGTCAACTTAATACCCTGAGGTGCTACAGGTGCATATTACGCCAGCATCGATATTCGCGCCAAGCTTATTGCTCTTTGAAGATCTTCGTCTCGGGGCCCGGCGCTCCGCGCGCATGAGTGTTGCAGTTTTCAAGGTGGGCTGAAGAACAAGCTTTGCGAGCCAAAAAAGGCGTGGCCCTCCAGGCTGGTGCTTGATACGTGCCGCTCCAGGCTCTCATAGTACGTCGATCTCTGCAGATTGCGGCGAAGTGCCCACTATTCGAAGACAGGCGCGTCCTCTCCCGGCGCATGGCGACTCCCGGTTAGCACCTCAGCTACTGCAAGGCAGCTTAGCACTTTTCGAGTGACGAAGACGCAACTCTTGTCAATTTCTTTCGCAAATATTGCGCCGCTATCCTCCCAGCTGTAGACAAGCCTTTGTCCCGGTTTCTAGCGCCGGTTCATAATGTCATCTGCTCCGCATTTATTTGCAGACTCCCGCTTTTTTAGTCGCTGCACTGATCCAGGAAGAAGGAGCGCGGGCGCGCAAAGGAGGCCGACTAATATCAGGTAAAGCCACTGGTATTTTTGCAATCGCATCCCCATTCTCGTCGGATTCTCACGATCTGGCAGGTTCCACTACTTCCTGGTAGCCCATAATGCGGTGGTTTAGTTTTCGGTTCGGTTAGTCGGGATCGCAATGGAGCTGAAACATTGTCGTTCCAAGGGAAATGCGTAGACAACTGCTAGATTTACCAGCCACTCGTCTAGTTTGATAAAGTCGATGCCGCGGGTATTTCGTTCAGGAGCGACTGCTGCGGATTTTGGTCTCAAGATAGAGGCCAGTCAAATTCGACTGTGGCCTACCATAAGGACGGGAAGCACATAGACTGGCCGAGAACTGAGCTCGCCGGGGAGTACCGCCGCTCCCGGGCCCGGGCAACGGCCTTTAGCTGAGGAGATGAAACAGGTTCAATGAGCATGATTCGCCTGACCAACTATCCGGTCATTGTCCTTGTTGTATCCTTCCTCCTGCTCTGGCTGTCAGGGTGGATCGGCACTTCGTTTCGCAAGAAGAAACACCTGACGGATGACGCCGCGGGTGCTGATGCAGGCCTTGTCCTGGGTGCTACGCTGACGCTGCTCGGGCTCATCATTGGATTCACCTTTTCCATGGCCATCAGCCGATACGAGCAGCGCAAGAACTACGAGGAAGCGGAAGCGAACGCGATTGGCACGGAATACGTCCGGGCGGACCTGTTGCCTGCCGCCGATGCGCAGAAAGTGCGTGCCCTGCTGGCGAACTATACCGATCAGCGGATATTGTTCTATCGGGCCCACGATGAGCAACAACTCCGCCGGGTAAATGCCGATACTGCTCAACTGCAAACGGAACTGTGGTCCACGGTTGCGAAGCCGGCCGTTACGCAGCAAACAGCCATGACCGCGCTGGTCGTTTCAGGCATGAACGATGTGTTGAATTCTCAGGGATATACACAGGCCGCCTGGTGGAACCGTATCCCACCTTCAGCATGGGTCCTCATGTTTATGATCGGTCTCTGTTGCAACCTGCTGATCGGTTATTGCATTCGCCGCACTGGGATGGAATTCGTCGTGTTTCTGGTTCTGACCCTGGTGGTGTCGATCTCGTTCTTTCTCATAGCGGACATCGACAGCCCACGTGGAGGCATCATCCGGGTGGAGCCGCAAAATCTTGTGAGCCTCTCTCAGTCGCTCCATCCGCAATAGCCGGAAGCTTCATGCCTATGTGAGCTTGTTTCCATCGACTTGAGCCGTTTGCATGGAGCGCGGCGGGGGATCCGCTGCGGAAACAACATCCTGTGTGGTAAAAGATTCACGCGCCTCTGGTAGTTTTACTAGTATTCAAACTCCTCTGCCTCTTTAAAAATCAATGCATCGACGCGGAGAGGAACTCCAAGTGGAGCCTGCTTGACCGGGCGAGCGTCGACTGGACGTATTGCTTCCTGTGTCCGATCGGATGGCTAGCTTGATCGGAAGACGCGAATTGCCGCAGATCGTGCCTTTGTCGTCGCCCGCAACATTCCGTGAAGAGGAACCGTATGAAGAAGATAGCGCTCGTCATTGGCCTACTCGGCTGGTGCAATGTAATTGCAGTTGCTCAAGACCAGGCCGCAACTCAGCCGTCGGTAATCAATATCAATATCAGCGTCTCTCGAACGGTCCAGGCGGTAAGTTATCCAAACAACACTTCGAGCAGCATCGACTTTACCGGCACGCCATTCCTGCCCTTCGCGAAGGGTCAGGCAAAGGTCGAAAACAAGAAAGGCGTCATTACGATCCAGGCTGAGCTGCAAAAGATGTCGCCCGCCAATACTCTCGGCGCGGAGTTTCTGACCTACGTGCTTTGGGCGATCACTCCTGAAGGCCGCGCCCGTAACCTGGGCGAGTTTCAACTGAACGGTGACAAAAGCAAACTCACGGTAACGACGCAGCTGCCGAATTTCGCCATGATTGTGACCGCCGAGCCCTATTTTGCTGTGTCCTACGCGAGTGAGGAGGTCGTGCTGCAAGGGGTTCCAAGCAGCGACACCAAGGGTCAGATCACGCCGGTCGTGGCACAGCTTCTGAGCCGCAGCACCTACCACGAAAGCCAGCTTCAGCCGTTCACGATCGATCCCAAAGTTCCGCTGATCGTGTATGAGGCTCGGAACGCTCTGCGCATCGCACAACTGCAAGGCGCGGAAAAGTATGCCGCGAGTGCCTGGGCCAGCGCGCAGCAGGCGCAAGCACAAATGGAGGATTATATTGCCCGAAAGCAGAAGAATCCGATTTTGACCGCTGCGCGAAGTGCGACTCAGCAGGCAGAGGATGCCCGTTCCATCGCGGTAAAAGCAGAGGCTGAAGAGAAAGTTGCGCAAGCCAAACAGGCAGAGGCTGAAAGAGCTGCGGCAGCAGCTCAACGCGAAGCCGAGCTGAAGGCCCAGCAGGCAGCCGAGGCTCAGCGGAGCGCGGAGGCGGAGGCTCTTGCGGCCAAAGAGGCACAGGCCCGCGCGGAGGCGGACGCAGCCAGAAAGCAAGCCGACGAAGCAGCCGAAAAGGTCGGCTGCAGAAGCTGCTCAGGCGGTGGAGGCGCAGCGCCAGCTCCGGGCACAACTTCTCGCCCAATTGAACGCGGTGCTGCAAACGGTGGACACGCCGCGCGGACTGGTGGTCACCATGGCCGATGTGCTTTTCGCGTCAGGCAAATATGAGCTCTCCCAGGCTGCAAGTCTTGCTTTGGCCAAGATGTCGGGAGTGATCCTCGCCCATCCTGGTTTGACTCTAAAGATTGCGGGTTACACCGACAGCACGGGCGGCGATCAGTTCAATCTAAAACTTCAGGCCAGCGGGCGGATGCAGTGCGGACGTTCCTGGTGCAGCAGGGATTGAACCCTGCAACGGTCACTTCCATGGGAATGGGATCCGCCGATCCGGTGGCCAGCAACGACTCTTCCGTGGGCAGGCAGCAGAACCGGCGGGTGGAGATCGTTGTCTCTGGCGAAGCCATTGGCACCACGAGCGGAAACTAACTCCCAGCGCGAAGCGAAAGATCCCTCTCATCCAATCAAGGATCGAGAGGGAAGAACAATGAAAACGCACTCGACCCGACCCGTGAATCATCGGCGTCGAAACGGACGATACCCGCTTCGACAAGCGACTTCGCCAACGGTTAACAAAGCCTTCAAAGAAAGAAATGGGAAAACCAAACATCCTCATCCTTTTGGGGGGACGACATCGGCCGGTTCAGCGCCCTACATCGATCGGATCGCCAAGAAAGGCGCGTAGGTAACTCGGCGGCTTGAAAGCGATTCGGTCCGCGCGACCGGCACACACCATGGCCAGGTTGTTAAGCCCACCTGCAATGCCCGCACTTCCATAATGGAAACGGGCACCGCTTAGCCGTGACTCGATCGGCGACCCATAGACGTGGCCTGGTTTTGATGATTACTGAGCGTTGGGTTGCTTGCCGTATTTGTAAAGCAGGGTAAGAGCGATTCCGCTTTGGTGGGTGTCCAGGACGTTTTGATTGCTATTGCGATAATTCACGTCCAGGTACCGATACCCAAAACCTATTCCCCACTTCGGCTTTATCTGATAGTTGGCGATGCCGGCAACCTGATAGTCCACATTGGCGCCCCCGCCGCCGGCGTCGCCGGTGATAAAGACTGCGATTTTCGGCGAAAAAGGCACCGTTATGTTTGCGCCCCCGACGACGTCAGCCCAACCTTGCGATGTCCCAACACTAAAGGTGGGCGGGGTCGGGGGCGTCAGTTTAAGGTTCTCGCTTATATACCAGCCGCGGACGCCTGCCGTAGCGCGGATCTTCACCATCTTGCCATTCAGAACCAGGTAGTTCACCTTCTGAGTAAAGATGCCCTCTTTGATTGTGGCTTTAGCAGAGTAGCCAGGTAAACTGACGAACGCTTTGTTATCGCCAAGCTTGGCCCAGACAAAATCGATGGGAAGACTCCATCGTTTGTATTGGGCTTCAAAAGATCCCATGAGACCGAAATTGAAATGCTTCACCAGGTCGGAAGGACTTACAGCGACTCTGGTAGTGTAACCCTTAGCCCCCACGGTTCCCGATACTCCCGGAAACCACAGATACGACAGGCTCGTAAAATGCCACTTAGGATCGTCAGCGATCGACGGAGCAGGGGAGACCAAACTGCTCGGAGTTGCGGTGGCGGCGGGCGGCTGTTGAACCTGGGCGATATCTACCGGCTTCTCCTGCGCGCTCGCGGCCACAGAAAAAGACAACGCCAATATCGACCCAAGCACAACACTTTCACATACTCTCCAGGTAGCTCATACTTCACCTCATATCGTTGGATTTGACTCAGACTAACAAGGGTGCCGGCTCTGGTGAACTGGCAGAAGTGACAGTATCTCGCGGATGCACGGCGGAAATCGGACACGACGCGCTTTGGAGTTTGCAAAAGAATGCCCACGCTCCTATGAAACGTGGTGCCGGGCGGTATGTTCTAACCGAGCTACTTGGGACTTGTGCGCGATGATATATAGGCGAATATAACCTGCAGCCGCGCGGAAACTCACTTGGTCCTTTTTATCGTCCATGAGCGGAAGCAAACTTGTCTATCAAGGCTGGATCGTCATGCATCGCGACCACATGGACTGCTGCGGCGCGAGTGGCCCATTCTTTGTCTTGCCAGCGCCGCCACCAGCGCGGCCCAAACGGCGGGGTCGTCCTTATCTTTAGCGAGCGCGAATATCACCGAGGAGGAAGCCATCGAAGCTGGATCCGCCGATAGCCCGACGGCCGATTCCATGCCAGATCCCAGGCCTGGCAACGTAAATTGGTTGGCCACTATTCCGAGAAAGGTTGTGGTCGGAGTATGAGTCATTCGCACCAACGACCTCTTCTCGCTGCTCATGAAACTGGAGGTGGTCTTTTGCTTTCCCTGCAGTACATCCATGAGAAAAGCTTTCCCATCTGGCTGCTTGAGACCCTAGAGCGCGAGCGCTGCCGCCAAATCGACCTCTGGCACCGGATCCTTGAGCGCTTTTTGCAGACTTGGGATCACTGCGGGATTATTGAAACTGCCCAGGGTGGCGATGATGGTTATCCTGGTGGGGACATCCTTATCCGTTTCCAACATGGAATACAGCTTGTTTAAGACTTCCGAGCGATCCCCAATAAGGCTGGCTGACTGAACAGCCAATGACCGCGTGTCGGGATTACCGCTCGCCACGCCCTTCAACAGAATGTCCTTTGCCTTCTGTACATTCGGATCGTCTGCGCCCGTCTGGGCTGGGGCTGCTGGGGCGCAAAGAAAAGCAATCGCCAAGCCGGCGACGAGGAAATTCAGTCGAGCTTTTTGTAATCCGATCATTGAATAGCCTCTCTTCAACCAAGGCTACCAACTTGCTGGTATGCCGCAAACTAGCAGAAGTCCTAGGTTTATGACTTAAATATCTGAATCTATCGTGGCATCGCACCGACACCGTCCAGCCGAATACCACAAACTGGAACACTCGAAGCGGAGGCTCGGTTTGCGGAGAAAGCCCACTGACGCCGATTCCGTCTACGCTACATTTGTTATTACGCAAGCTATAGGCTAGCAACATTTGCCAATGGTACGCAAACTTTGAAACAAGCCGCCCGGAATAAGGCTTCGCAATGCTTACCAAGGCCTCGAAACTCTGCGCGACCTCCGTTGCTTGGCTCTGGTCCTTCTTATGCTCTGTTGCCGAGGCTGGAGTGCGCAAAGCTCACAAGACGTGCAGTTTCTGCCGGAAATCGATGCTTATCTAAAGCTCAATCCGATATACGGGTCAGCTTTCAGGCAAAAGACACGAGAGAGGGGGGTGACTCCACCCAGGCCGAGATAGGCCCCAGCATGGAGTTCTACTTGAAGCCTCTGATCAGGCTAAAAGAAATCACCGTCTTCGATCTGGATGATGCGAAAGCCCGGCCGCTTGTCCTGGCAGCCGGCTACCGCTATCTTTCGGCCCCCGGCAAGCCTTGGACAAATCGCATCCCAATCGCGGTGACATCGCACCTTCCCATAAAGGCCAAGCTGCTGTTAACCGACAGAAACCGTGCTGATCTTGATTGGAGCAGCCGGGGACTTCACCTGGCGCTATCGCAACATGCTGTCGCTGGAGCGGACGCTGGTGATTCACTCCTATCATCCGATACCCTACGCCAGCGCTGAAATTTACTACGAAAGCCAGTACGAGAAGGTCAGCACGACCGAACTCTATGCCGGGCTCTCTCTTTCCCATGGGAAAGCACTTTCAGCTTAAGGCTTACTATGAGCACCAGAACAATACCGGCAAACACCCCAACAAACAACTTACATGGTCTGGGGCTGACGTTGAATATCTATTTGTCTAGAGAAAGCCCATTGAACGCTCGCATGCATGCTTCAGGGCGCCAGCAGCGTTTCAGGTGTCCCATCACGCTCAATGCGTTGCGAATAGGAGCGGAGGAGATTTTCATCACTCCGCTGAACGGCGTATACATTGCCATGATGATGAAGATGGCGCCGGAAACGGCGAGCGCACAGGCGACGAGCGTCACAAATATTGCTTTGGTGCGCGGCGCGAACAGACCGAAGCTGATGAAGATGAAAGTCAGCCACAAGACCACGACCGCCAGTAAGGGAAATGAAAGGGAGCTTTGTTCCGTTCCGAGAAACATTAACCAGTAGGTGTGCCGTAGGTTGATGGCTGCGGAAATAGCGGCTCCCTTAACGGCGGCTTGTGTTTCATTCTTAGGCGCCAGCATTTGTAATTGGTCATAAAAGCAATTGGCTGTTGTCCTTAGGTCTGAGTTGCGACGCCTCGGATGCGTGGCTCGGCCAGATGCGCTCGAGGCCACTTTCCGCCAGTCCACGCAGCTCCAGGCGAATCGGCCTGGGTCTGGGGCCCATAACTTGCCAACAGGCCATCGACGAGTACGAAGCTCGAACCCATCTCTGCCAGCTCATTCTTTCGATCCTGGTAGGAAGAGTTCGCAGTGGACACGAGCATTCCGAGGACCAATGCGGTCATGGTCACCAGGAGACCAGTCGCCACCCTAATGACGTCCTTCGCCTCGGGCCCCAGCTGATTCTCGGGCAAAACCCGCTGGAGGCGCATGCCGGCGAGCGCTCCACCGAACACAACCACGAAGACCATCGAGCTTACCAGGATTGAATTCATGAACCTCTTCTCGGCCTCGACTGAATGCGTTGCCTCGAAAGCGAGTTTAGGGCTGCGACCCCGAGGGCGTCAGCTAGCAATTTCGCCAGAAAACCACTCACAAATGATGCCATATGAGAAGTGAATCGTCGGAGCCTGGCCGCGACCGATGGACATTGGACTGATTCATAGGGCGTGAATCGTCACCGCCCTAGATTACCTGAGCGTGGCCAGAGCAGTACCTCTGCATGCTATTTTGCCCGACGACTGATACTTTTGCCAGTTCCTGCTAAAGCTTCCTGTCCTCATGATTGAGCACTACCACCTTCGAAGTCTACGAGCTCGCGGTGGGTTATCGACCTTTCGTGAATCGGAGAAACGGCACAATGACGAGGATCATTCATGGCAGGTGGAAGTTTGCTGTTCTTGTCTGCATCCTGCTATCGGGCAGCTCAGTCACTTATGGCGCAACAGAAGGGACAATATCAGCCCGGACAATTTGGCCTGAACGCCGGCGTCCTCCCGGATCCGGGAATCACCTACGCGGACATAAACCTTAATTACAATGCCGACCAACTGAATTTTGCCAACGGCACGCCGGTCAAAGTCACGGGCACGTATAACGTTTGGGTAATGGAGAACATTTTCTTTTATGTTCCCAAGTTCAAGATTCTTGGAGCGAAGTACGCCCCATATGTTGCCTTTCCCACACTAGCCACCGGCTCACTTACGCTACCGTTCCTGGGGAATGGGACCACCGTCAAAACCGGTGGCGTTGGAATTGGCGGATACGTGGTTTCAACCGCTAAATCTTGGCTGGCATTTGCCGCGCGCCGACGTTTGGGTGGGATATGCTTTCATGGCGCCCACCGGGCGTCTACACTCCGGGCTCCACGACGAATGTCGGTTCCGGTTACTGGGGCAACCACTTCAACGGTGCCGGCACCTTTTACTTGACCAAAGACCAGGGAACCACCGCAAACTTCATGGGAAATTGGGAGATCCACGGATCAAAAACGACCCGTAACACGGACATCAGCACGATGTTCGGCACAATTCCCATCAACGTTCAGGTGACCCCCGGGGCAGCCTTCACCGATGAGTGGGGCTTTGGTCAAGCTATTCCATTGGACCGGCCATTTTTAAAGACAAAGAACGATCACCAAGGTGGTTCAGATTGGGCTGATCGGGTACGACCAGGCGCAGGTTTCACGCAATCACAGTAACAACTCAATAGTGGATGCGTTTCAACGGCTCGTTCCCTTCTACTACGCTCATGCCGGCGGCGCTGCAGATCAACTATATCGATCTTAAGCACGATTGGAACGTATTCTTCAAATACGAAAAGGAATACAAGGCCAACGCCCACCCGAAGGGCACTACCATCGTGTTTGGGGTGGTGTACACGTTCCGCATTCCGAAACCCGTGCCTGGAGCTCCGGCGACGCCGTAGGCGGCAAGCGCGCCGCCGGCGAGGACTTCAAGGGCAGTAAGTGATGCAAACACTTTCGTTACGGTGGTTGTATACGAATCTCATGCCAGGAATAGCACATCGTATATGGTTGACGCTGGTTGGGCTTCTGATCGTGCAAGGACTGGGTTTGTCACAAGCCGATCAACATAGCGGGACTCTTGTAGTAGCCGGACATTCGGGGCAAGCACCGGTGACCCAGATAAACGGCCGGTCCTTCGTGGCCGTCGATGCATTGGCACAATTAATGAATGGCTCCCTTGGATATCAGGGAGGTCAAATCGTATTGACCCTGCCGCCGGCCGCGGGCACCGTTCCTCGTGCTGGTCAGCCCGCAAATCCCGGGTTCTCCAAAGATTTCCTGAAGGCCTTTATAGAAACCATGAGTGACATCAGGGAATGGCGAAGTGTACTCCTCAATGCCGTTGAGAACGGCTACCCGGTGACAGACGCCTGGATGGCGAGTTACCGTGCCCAGGCCTCTAAGAGCCTCCGCCTGACTTCCGTAGCAGCCACAACTGAATCCGATCGCAATGCGCTTCGGTTGTTGAGCAAAGAATTCGACCATATGCAGGAACTTGGCAACAAGATTCTTACGGCGCGCAAAAACTTGAACTACATCACCCCAGGCATTGTGAAGAAGGACCCTTTGGACCAGAAGATCCTGAATTGCGCACGCTCTCTGGCGGCGATGGCCGCCAGCGGCGAATTTCAGGATGACGGCTCGTGCAATTAAGAGCCGCCGATCTGTGCACCTTTTAGCCGCTGAAGCCTGTGACCGCTGCAGCCAGCATCCCCTTGTGATCGTCCGCGCGCGTTGGAGCAGCCCTCCGACCGCCGTCGGTGTGCGCCCGAGCGCGAAGTGGCTGCGTACAACGCTTGGGATGCGGCTTCTCGCTGGGCCAAGGATTTGCCCAGCCTGTCTCCCTAATTAGGCCTGCCGAGCCAGGAGTACTGCCACCCGACGGCAACATTCTGGTAGTTTCCGCCAAATCGTATGTAAGCGCCGTTGTTGTAACTCACCTTTACCGACTGGTGCGGGCCCAAAGGGATCGAAGCTGTGACGCCAATGCGGGAGCTTGTTTGGCGCGTAACGGGATTGGCTATGCCACTCAAACTGGTAACTCCACCGAACCAGAAATTTCCGTCCAATGAACACCAGAGCCGCGGCTTGAGATTGTAGCTCAGGTGGCCTTCGAAGGCTCCGATGGGCTTCTCGCTTTGCGGCTTAGGCACTGGGGGCGAATAGTACTGCGGATTGGTGGTATAAAACCACAGCTCCAGCGTACGAATCGAGAAACCAATTATTCCACCGTTTGGAATAGCCAAAGTCAGGTTTGAAAGCCCAGCGGTTGGCGCCCCAATTCACCAGCTTGGCCGGGTCATATTGCCCTGTAGGAGCCAATATCTTCAGGCTGACGCCCAGCAATGTCTTTTGCCTCCATTTCCTAAACTCTGGCGCTGGCATGGATGGGCCGCCTTTGAGGTTCACCGATACTCGAGAGGTAAAGTCCAGAAGACCAGAGCGGTAAATCTGGTGCGGTTGGCCAGCTACGTTGCCCTGAAAGTTGCCTACTGCGTAGGGTAGGGAGACATCCATGTTGGCCGAGCGGCCCAGAAAACTGAAGGAATGATAGTAGGAAAGAATCGGCACGCTGTATGTTCCGGTTGCACCCGTTATCGGAGCCGCGCCATCGAAGAGAACACTGCCGTGGAAAAAAGAGTAGGTCATGATGATCGCATTGGAATGCAGTGGCGTGATGACGTAGGCGCGGGGAGAGAGGTCTTGCGCCAAAACCGGAGTTCAGCGAGGATGTTGCGACTGCGATCGAACACAAGAGCATGAAGGCTAGAAGCGGTCTCATATGTGCCTTTGCGCCTTCGGCCGAGAACACGAGACCTCTGCGATAACGGTGCTACCGGCGGCATCATCAAGGGCTTCGGGGCTTATAAGACCGCCGCTCCACATCTCTACTGCCAGGAAAGCGAACTCCACCTTCATCGCCTGCATTGCTGGGGCTCGCGCTTAACTCCGTATCGAATTAGACACAAAGGTGTGGCCCTTCAGCGCCTCTTGAATCGCAACAACCAAGTCGGTCGACAGGCGGCGCTTGGTGACGTAGCCCGTGGCGCCGGCAGAGAACGCCGCAGCAATAAAGTCCCGGTCTTCATGAATGGTCAAGAATATGATCTTGACTCGGGAATTTGTCTTCTGGATACGCCTTGCAGCCTGGAGCCCGTTAAGCAGAGGCATCGAAATATCGGTCACGAAGACGTCGGGATCCAACGCGAGAACGGCACTCACAGCTTGATTGCCATTCTCCGCTGCCTCAACGATCTCGAACTCGTCCCACCGAGCATTCCCCGAATTTTTGCGATCACCTCGCGATGATCATCGGCCAGCACCACTCGAATCTTATCCACGGTGATCCCTTCGGTGGCCAAGATTCCAGGCACCACTACATTCAGATCATTTCTCTTCCGTGAATACTTGCCTACTGTCACCTGCGACAGTCCATTAGCAATGGTTAAAGATTGCCCTCTCAGGCCGAGATCATTCCGTGCCTCATGGCGTACTTGACCAAGTCTGAGTTTGTCGTGATGCCCAACTCCTCCATGATCTGGTACTTGTGAAACCGTACGGTACGGTGGGCAATCTCCAGAACGTAGGCAATTTCCTTCATGGAACGACCCTCCGCAAGCATTTGCAGGACTTCGCGCTGGCGGCCGGTGAGCTGCTTCGGCGCTTCCGCCCTGGGATCCCGGATAAATATGTTTTCGATAGCGCGGCCAATCTGCGGGGTCACGTACGAGATTCCTCTCACTGCGTCGTGAACGGCCTGCAATAACTCGGCGGGCCGTGACGTTTTGAGCAGATAGGCGATGGCGCCGGCGCGAAAGGCTTCGGCTGCAATATAGGAATCGGTCTCCATGGTAAGGAAAATCAGCTTTATGTACGGCGTTCTTTTCTTCAACTCTCGCGCCGCGTCCAGGCCATTCAGCAAGGGCATTCCAATGTCCAGGACCACGACGTCTGGCTTGAGCTCATCGGCCGCTTTCAGCAGCGCGCGGCCGTCTTCAACGCTGCCTACCACTTCGTAATGGGGTTCCAGCAATTTCGCGAGTCCCGCGCAGACCATCGCGTGATCATCGGCTAACAAGATACGTGTTCGTCCCATCTCATCCTCCACTTAGGTTCAGGCGCTTTCGGCAACAGCTCCCAAAGCCTTCATTTCTGCGGCCAGAGGCACACGGACCAGGATTTTTGTTCCACCATTCGCTGTCGACTCGATGGTGAAAATGCCGTGCACCAGATGGACTCGCTCCTGCATGCTGACAAGTCCCAGTCCCCTATCCAGCTTTGCTCCCTCCACGTCGAAGCCCGCGCCGCGGTCACTCACCTCAAGCTGAATCTCATTTGCCGAGCCCCGCAAACTCACTGAAAATTGCTTGACGCCGCTATGTTTTAGGGCATTCTGCAACGCTTCCTGGGTGACCCGAAAGAGAGAAAGGGAAATATCGCGGGGCAAAAAGCTGGGGACGTTCTCGTCGGCGAACTGGACGCTCACATCATGCTGCTGTGAGAATTCGCGACAGAAACTCCGGATAGCGGCTGCCAAGCCAAGGTACTCCAGCTTGGAGGAGTGGAGTTTGTGGGATAACGCCTGAACATCCCCGGCGATTTGAGCACAGTGGCGCCGGATTTCCTCAATCTTCAGCGATGCGACCTGAACCATTCGATCCCCGATTCGCTTGTTCCAGTTCCATCGAGAGGAGCGCCAGACGCTGGCAGATGTCGTCATGAAGTTCTCTGGCTATCCGGCTGCGTTCTTCTTCCTGCGCCTCGATCAATTTGCCGCCGATTTTCTCCAGCGCTTCCTGTGCCAGTTTCTGGTCTGTGATGTCGGCCGCCGAACCAACAAACCCGGCAAACGAGCCATCCCCGTTAACCCGCGGCGCTGCGATATCCAGCATCCATCGGTACACTCCATCCCGCCTTCGAAGCCGGTATTCCTTGGAAAACTCTCTCTGCTGTAGGAGCGCTTGTTTGTTTGCGGCCTGGACGCTCTGCAGGTCGTCTGGGTGAATGAATGCCGACCATACGTCTCCAAACCCAGTTGCCAAGTCGCGGCCAGTGAAGTCAATCCGCCGGTCATTCAGATAGGTGACCGTGCCTTCCCTGTCGCACATCCAGACCAGGGCAGGTGTGGTATCCGCCATCAGCCGGAAGCGCTTTTCGCTTTCACGCAGGCGAAGATCGGCCTTGCGGTTCCGGGCTCGTTGCCACAGCAATCCAACGATCAACATCGCCTGAACGAGGACCAGTAAGAGCACAACACCAACATAAGGAACAGCTGAGAAGACTATGGGCGTGCCCGGAACTAATTCCTGGCGATGATGCACGGCGAATCGGAGGGCGGCAATGACAAGATCAATCTTCTTGCCGCCATAGACGCTAGCCAGCGATTCGGTCACGGCCTTTTCGTACCCGGGAGCGTCGAAACGCGCCGATCCTAGATATTCCACGTGAAAGTCGACCGGCGGGCCCACATGAGATCGCGTTGCTGACTTCAGAATCTCCAAATCATCCTGAGCCTTGCGGTCGGTAAAGCTATACAAAACCAGGACATTCTTGGCAGGCGGCGTGCTGGCAGCAAACGCGAGATGGGCGGACGCAGCCAGGACGAAAACGCAAAGCATCAACGACCAGCGTGCCGCCAAACACCTCGTGCCTGGCAGGTCGCAGTATTGACTGGCGCCCCCAACTACGGCCGCTTTCTTCTGCATAAGCCACTCGATAGCAAAACCCAACCGCCGGGCCGGTCATCGTTGCCCCGGAAAGTTCCTGAATGCACCTCCAAGCGTAGTCTGCCCATCCAAGCTCGGCACCTAGCATTAATAGCAGTGGACGGGGCGAAAATATCAGGGCCCGGACTGCGCGATTGACGACGTGATATGCTCCCTCCGTATCCCGTCGGCAAGGGCGACTCCCGTTGCCTGCGTACGGCGTTTCGCCAATACCGCAGGCTGGTGAGGATGATCGCGCCCCCATACTGTCACAAGAGACAGTATTTGCTCGTGCTAGGAGACCTTATGCTGTGGGGATTACACTGAATGCACTCATAGCCGGGCCAACCGCAGCTTGCTCGGACTTCGAGCGAAACCAATTGTGCATCGTGGCGGCGGTTGGCCCGCACTTTCTATGGAGGACGAGAGATGAAGCAACAAAAAGCAGCCTGGATCGTGGTACCTGCGTTGCTGGTTTTTGCCCTTGGCGCGCGGGCGCAAACCGGCCAGCAGGCGACCGTATCGCCAAAGCTCTGATCCGCAAAACATCCAGGCGTACATTGACCTCGCTGCGCGCCGACGTCCGGCAGCAGAAAGCCGAGATGGTGGGGGTGGTGATGCAGCTAAGCGCCGCCGACGCAGCGAAATTCTGGCCTATCTACGAAGAGTACGACGAGGAATTGGCCAAACTGAATGATCAGAGAGTGGCCAATATCGAAGAGTACGCGAGTACCTACGATCAAATGACAGATGACAAGGCAGACGAGCTGATTCATAAAGCGATGTCTTTCCGCAAACAGCGATCTGAGCTCTTGGCAAAGTACTATGAGCTTGTCAAACAGGCATTGGGTGGAATTACGGCAGCGCGCTTTGTCCAGGTCGAGGACCAGCTACTTTTGATCATCGACCTGCAAATCGATTCTTCCTTACCGGTAGTTGGGCAAAGCTCGTAAGTTCCAAGAAAAAGGAGACAGGACATGCTAAAGGGAATGATTCGAGTCGCGACACTGCTGGTGGGGCTGGCAACTGCAATGACAGCCATGACCGCCGCTGCGCAAAAAAAGGTCACGGTTCCAGCGGGAACGCGGATCCTGGTACGAATCGCCGATTCCATCGATTCCAGCAAACAAAAGGCGGGATATCGGTTCACGGGTAGCCTGGAGACAAATCTGCAAGCTGACAATGTGGTGGTGGCGCGAAGAGGCACCCCTGTCTACGGCGTTCTGGCTTCGGCGTCATCTGCCGGAAGAATGAAAGGCAGTTCCGAACTGGGGCTGGAGCTGACGGAAATCGCGATCAACGGAACATCCTATCCGCTGCTGACCAGCACGTATGAGATCCAGGGAAAGGGCGAAGGTGGCAATACGACGAAGAAGGTGGTCGGCGGCGCTGGACTGGGTGCGCTCATCGGCGGAATAGCGGGAGGAGGAAAGGGAGCAGGCATTGGTGCGCTCGCCGGCGCCGGCGCGGGAACGGCTGTCGCCGCTACCAAGAAGGGGCAGCAGCTTTCGATTCCCAGCGAATCTCTGCTCGAGTTCCGGCTCGCTCAACCGGTGGATCTGCCAGTAGCAAGGTAGCCGTGTGAACGCCAGATCAATCCACAGGCACACTGTCATAAGTGACAGTAGACAAACTTGTCGCGCGAAGACAATGATCCCAGCAGCCGCCTACTGAAGGTACTCCAGCGAAGAAGCTAAGGGAGCGCCGGTGAGACGGCTTCCGCTCCCTTATCTTCAACTCGCCAGTTGGGCGTGTTCGGAGATTCGCTCGACCGGCAGTTGCAGGGCCCTCCGCCGAAAGTTTTCCACGTCCGGTGGTTTTGAAAACCACAAATTAGACACGCCGCGAAAACCGCTGAGTCGACTCAGCCAAGAGGAAGAGGCACAGAATGATCCATGATCCGGAAACAGCCCGATTGGAAGAGGCGCGCGTCGCCAAGACACCGTGGAGGAAGTGGGGACCTTACCTAAGCGAGCGGCAGTGGGGAACAGTGCGTGAAGACTACAGCCAGGACGGGAATGCCTGGGACTACTTCACTCATGACATGGCCCGATCCCGCGCGTATCACTGGGGTGAAGATGGTCTGGCCGGCATCAGCGACGACAAGCAGTTGCTGTGCTTTAGCGTGGCCCTATGGAATGGCAAGGACCCGATCCTCAAAGAACGTGCGTTCGGCCTGACGAACAGCGAGGCCAACCACGGCGAAGATCTTAAAGAATATTACTTCTACCTCGACAGCACGCCGACGCATTCGTACATGAAGTACCTGTACAAATATCCGCAGGCAGCGTTTCCTTATCTCAATCTGATTGAGACGAACAGAGGCCGCAATCGCCTGGACATGGAGTACGAGCTACTGGATACCGGAATTTTCAACGGTGACCGCTACTTCGATGTCTTCGTGGAATATGCCAAGCAGGGTCCAGAGGACGTGCTGATCCAGATCAGCGTGGTGAATCGGGGGCCCGAGGCGGCCGAGATACAAGTGCTGCCAACGCTCTTGTTTCGCAACACCTGGACATGGTGGCCAGGTACCCCCAAGCCCACCTTGAAGCAGCTCCGCGGCCAGAAAGGACGTTCAGGCCATTGCCGCATCTCATGCGGAGCTCGGTGACCGGTATCTGTATTGTGAGGGGGATGTCCCCCTCCTATTCACAGAAAATGAGACCAACAATCAACGGATCTTCGGCAGCCCAAACGTCTCTGCCTTACGTCAAAGACGGAATCAACAACTACGTGGTTGAGGGCAATGAACACGGAGTGAATTCCCAGAAAACGGGAACCAAATCTTCTGCGCAATACAAGTTGAATGTGGGCGCAGGAAAGACAGCCACCATCCGTCTGCGCCTCAGCGATAAACCTCCTGCCGCCATCGGCGATCCGTTCAGCGTTTTTGCCACGACCATGAAGACTCGCCAAGGCGAGGCAGACGAGTTCTATCGTAAGGTCACCCCGGCACATCTCAGCGAAGATGAGGCACGCGTCATGCGCCAGGCAATGGCCGGTATGCTCTGGTCCAAGCAGTTTTTCTTCTTTGACCTGGACAAATGGCTCTCGGAGCATGGTGATGATCCGATGAAGCCGGGCAGCAAGCGCGCCATGCGGAACAGCGAATGGTTCCACATGATGAATCAGCACGTCATCTCGATGCCCGACAAGTGGGAGTATCCGTGGTATGCGGCGTGGGATTTGGCTTTTCACACCATTGCTCTCTCTACGGTCGATACGGACTTCGCGAAAGAACAGCTCGATTTAATGCTGCAAGAGTTCTTCCTTCATCCGACCGGTCAAATCCCGGCGTACGAGTGGAACTTCAGCGATGTGAATCCGCCGGTGCATGCCTGGGCCACCATTTTCCTGTACCGGACGGAACAAGGGGCTACCGGGAAAGGCGATATCGAATTCCTCAAGCGTTCGTTTTCCAAGCTGATGCTGAATTTCAGCTGGTGGGTGAACCGCAAAGACCGCTATGGCAACAATCTCTTTGAAGGCGGCTTTCTTGGGCTGGATAACATCGGCGTCTTCGACCGCAGCGCGGCACTGCCTACGGGCGGCCACCTGGAGCAAGCGGATGGCACGGCATGGGTCACCCTGTTCTGCCAGAACATGTTGGAGATCGCCGTAGAGCTCGCGTACCCACGACAGCTTTTACGAAGCCATGGCCATAAAGTTTGTCGACCATCTTCTTTGGATCGCTCGCGCCATGAATCAGACCGGACCTGAGGGCATGTGGGACGAGGAGGATGGTTTCTATTACGATGTGCTTCGCCTGCCCGACGGTAGCTCCCAGCGGCTCAAGGTTCGCTCTATGGTGGGCCTGCTCCCCTTATGCGCCACCACGGTGATCGAGCCGTGGCAGCGCGAGAGGGTACCTGGAATGTTGAAGGTGATGAGTGAACGTGTGCGGCGCATGCCCGAATTGCTGGAGAGCATTCATCCCACCGGACCCGGTCATTTTGGATATGGCGAGCGCGGCATCGCTGCGCTGGTGAACCCTGAACGGTTGCGCCGGATTCTGACGCGCATGCTCGACGAGAACGAGTTCCTTGGCCCCCATGGCATTCGGGCACTCTCCAAATATCACGACGAGCATCCGTTTGTCGTCTATGTGAACGGACAGGAATATCAGGTGAATTACCTTCCGGCAGAGTCGGACACTGGCATGTTCGGCGGTAACTCCAACTGGCGCGGGCCCGATTTGGATGCCGGTGAATGCGGTGCTGATTCGTGCTCTGCTTTCCTTCTACGGCTATTACGGAGACAGCTTCAAGATTGAGTGCCCCACCGGCTCGGGCAAGTTGATGAACCTTTTCGAGGTAGCCCGGGAGATTGCCAATCGTCTAGCCAGCATCTTCCTGCGGGATAAATCCGGCCGTCGCCCGGTGTACGGCGGTACGGAGAAATTCCAGACTGACCCACAATGGAAGGACTACATCCTGTTCTTCGAGTACTTCCACGGTGACAATGGCGCGGGTCTCGGGGCCAGCCATCAGACCGGATGGACCGGCCTGGTGGGAAAACTGATCGAGATGTTCGGCCGCCTCGACGAAAAGAAGTTCCTGGAGGCCGGCAGAGCGGGCGCCTTCGCCAGGGAACCAATCGCAGAGGTAGAAGTTGTGGCACACTGACAAACTGCACACTTATCGATTTCATGCAGGCCTCGATGATGAAGAACACGGTTTCGGGTGACCGGCCATGTCCTTGCTAAGAAAGAACCGACAGGGTGTAGGCCGGTTGCTCAAGCAGATCTGCACCCTTCGCTTAGTCTTTGCCGTCCTCGTTACTCGCAGGCTCGGCTGCTTCGTTCGCCTGCCCAACTTCCAAAGCTTCCGGCACCAGCGGAACCCAAAGCTGTACCTGCGGCGCCGGTGGATCCGCTGGGACGCCAAACGCCTCGCAGTTCACTCATAAACTTCATGAAATACGAAGCAAGCGGGGACTACGCAACCGCCGCTCGCTTCCTGCAGCTCCCTCCGGGTGAAAACCTGGCCGAACTCACCAAGGAATTTCGGGCGCTAAACCCGAACTTCCAGGGCGCCATCAACTTGCTCAGCGACGATCCGAACGGCATCAGTGGAAGCGGGGCTTCCGCCTGGCCAGGTACGTGCTGGTGTCGTGACAGTGGGTGGCACGACCGCAGACATGATCCTGGTGCGCGTGGACGATCCTGTTGCAGGCAAAATTTGGCTGGTTTCGCGGGCGACGCTGGAGAGTGTCCCGAAGCTGTACGCCCTGCTGGAGAGGGAAAAGCCAACGGAAGCGAGTCGAATCAGGCGCGCCTTACTAAGCGGCCCAGTGATACTAGGGATGTCATCTACGCAATGGCTCTGCTGGCTGCTCTCGATCCCGCTCGCGTGGTTACTAGCCTGGCTGTCGACTTTTCTGGTGAGCGCGCCGAGGCGAGCCTGGTGCAAGCTCCGCAAACTTCCTTTTAGGACAGTCTGGGATACACCACTTGGCATGCCGCTCAGGTGCATGATTGCAATCCTGCTGCACGGCGTATTCGTGTACTTGCTGGAACCTCCGATTTTGTACCGCACTCTACTATGTTCGACTCCTGGCAGCCCTCCTGGCGGGTTGTTTCGGGTGGCTCGCGAGCAGGCTCTCTGACCAGGGCTTCACCCGAGTGTTAAACCGAACGCGAACGCATCAGCACGCCGGAGAGTCGATGCTGATCCTGATGCAGAGACTTAACCGCGTCGGCATATTGATCATCGCCTTGGTCGCCGCCCTTGCATTGCTTGGATTGAACGTAACTACCGCGCTCGCCGGACTCGGCATCGGAGGTCTTGCGGTTGCCCTGGCAGCACAAAAAACACTGGAAAACCTGATAGGCGGAATCTCGTTGCTGCTGGACAAAGCAATACAGGTCGGGTGATTTTTGCAAGATCGGCGATCGAGTTGGTACGGTTGCCGACATCGGGCTTCGCTCTCTGAAGCTCCGAACCCTGGACCAGAATCTGCTGGTGGTTCCAAACGGCGTGCTCGCGCAAATGCAGTTTGAAAATATGAAGGAGCGCCCCAAATTGCTTCTCCAACAAAACTTCTCGCTGCGAATTGAAACCCACGTCGAACAACTGCGTTCGTACTGGAAGGCGTGCAAAGGATACTGGACGAAGACTCCGCGATTGAACCTGGAAGCTCGCGACTGCGGGTAACCAATTTCGCCGGCGCGGCTTTCGAATTGGAGTTGTTCGCGTTTGTCAAGACCGGCGATTTTCGTGAGTTCACTGGCATTCGCCAGGAGATCCTACTGAAGATAGCCGGAATCGTTGAGGCTGCCGGCACCCGGTTTGCAGCGCCCACACGGCTCACGTACCAATCCAAAGACCCAGGCATTGACACAGATAAGGCAAACGAGACTGGGCGCGCAAGTGACCGGAGCTACAGGCTGACAACGCCTTCCAATTTCCAGGCGAAGTGCAAACCGTCGAGCGAAATGAAAATGAATATCCCGGTTGCGACGTTTCTACGAGAGCGGAAGCCACGATTCTTTGAGGGTCTGGACGCCTCTGACATCAGAACGATCCTGGCAGCCGGCACTCCAGCAGCGCTTCTCAGCAAACTCAGTGATTGCCACACCAGGGATATCGTGCCGGACATCTGTATCTGCTGCTGACCGGGCGTGCTCCGCCGTTTCTTCCTGACTGAAGATGGACAGAAAATCGTGCTTCTTCGGGTAACATCGGGAGAGATCTTCGGCGAGGCGGCCGTGCTGGCTAAACCCGTAGATTACCTTGTCAGCAGCGAAGCGATGACCACTAGCACCGCGCTGGTCTGGAGCCGCCACACCATCCGCGGCTTATGTGAGCGATATCCGCGGCTGGTAGAAAACGCCTTGCTCATCTCGTTTGATTACCTGGCAGCTTATCGGGCGGCACACGCCTCTCTGATTTGCAATTCTGCTCCGCAGCGGCTTGCTCAGGTACTGGCCAACCTCGCCGATGGCATCGGTCAGAAGGTTCCAGGAGGCGTTGAACTCGACGTCAGAAACGAGGAATTGGCCAACGAGGCCAACATTTCTCTGTTCACTGCGAGCCGCCTGTTGAGTGCATGGCAACGCGAGGGCATTCTCGTGAAACGCCGGGGAAAGGTCTTGCTTCGTTTCCCTGGGCGGCTTTTGCGGCATGCCGATACTGCGTCCGCTTCATTCGTTACTTAGATAGCCTTTCTAGCGTCCTAACGCCAAATTAAACAAGTTTCAAAATCTCTTTTGATTGCTCGTGAGCAACGACCATCGCCGTTTCTGTCTGTAATGCTTTGAAGTTATGAGCCTTTTGAAGCAGAAGGGACCTCTATAGTGACTTCCAAAACAGCTGTACCGACGTACTTTTCGACAAAAGTGACCGATACAAACGGGGACAAGGTCAACTTCCCTTCTTCGTCCGGCCGGCTTTTCGACGGGTATTTTTCCCGCGCAAGAAACTGCAAGTTCGGCAAGAACGACCTGATCGATGCCCGCGGACGGCGGCTGTTCGAGACCACCTCACTGGCGTGCAATGCGGATGCCTATCCTTTCCAGATACCCCTGGAAGCGCGGACCGGTCCGGAGGTGCGGGCAGACGGCCACTCCATGCTGATGTTGTCTTCCTATGACTACCTGGGTCTGATCGGTGACCCGCGCATCGACGACGCAGCCATCCAAGCGATCCTGAAGTACGGAACCGGCACCGGCGGTGCTCGCCTGCTTACCGGCACCACCGACCAGCACCAGCGGATGGAGCAGGAACTGGCAGCCTTTCGAGGAACCGAGGCGGCGATCACCTTTAGTTCCGGCTATGCAGCCAATGTCGCTGTCATCGGGGCGCTCTTCGGGCCGGCGGATCGCGTAATCATGGATGCACTTTGCCATCGCAGCCTGACCGACGCTTGCAGATTCGCCGGTGTCCAGTTGCAGCGGTTCCAGCACAACGATCTGGAGTCGCTGCAGCAAGAGATCGAGAACGGACCGCCGGCCAACCGCACTCTCATCATTACGGATGGAGTCTTCTCGATGGATGGCGACATTTGCCTTCTGCCTGAGATCATCGAGATCAAGAAGAAGTTCGGCTGCTTTCTGTTAGTGGATGACTCGCATGCCACCGGCGTGCTCGGAGCCCACGGCCGCGGCGTCGATGAACACTTCGGCATTGCGGCAAGTGAAGTCGACATCTGGACGGGTTCGTTGGCCAAGGCAATTCCCTCCACCGGAGGATTCGTTGCGGGTTCGCACGAGCTTGCCATCTTTTTGCAACATGCGTCCTCACCTTATATCTTTTCCGCCGCATTGAGCCCGGCGTCGGTGGCGGCGATCCGCGAAGGATTGTCTATTCTCGCGCGGGAGCCAGAGCGCGTGGCAAGAATCGAGCAGAACGCCAGCTTCCTTCGTTGCGGCCTGCGCAACCTGGGCTATGACACCGGTCTCTCTGAGACGGCCGTCATTCCGGTCATTCTGAAGGACGAGGTGACGACTGCGCTCTTCGCGCGACGGCTCCGCGATTACGGCATCCTGGCCGCTCCTGTCCTCTTTCCCGCGGTTCCACAAGGTTCGGCACGGCTCAGGCTCTGCGTGACGGCGGCGCATACCCAAGCTCATCTCGAGTTCGCGCTCGAAGTCTTTAACAAGATGGCTAACGGTTAGAGCCTGATTGCTCGCGAGCAACGATCAAACCGCGGTCTCGCTAGCGTCAATATGTATGAGCCTTGTTGAAGCAGAAGCTCGAGGACAAGAGCGCCTATGAGCATTTCGAAGAAGATGAAAGTTGTGCAAAGGAACAGTTGGTTTTCTCTTTTCCTCTGGCCAGCTTTTCGCAGGTTATTCCTCGGCGACAACACGCTGTGAGTGCTCCGAGGATCGCTGAATCCATATCGTCGCGCAGCTCTTCGAGAACTGCCCACACCCTCGGCATCTCCGATTCGATCCCCTCCGGATTCATTGAGAGACCAGGTCCAGCCCGGAATTGCTGGGGCTGGGCTAAGGAGCTGAGTTGCGCAACGATCACACTAACTGAAAGGTGCGGGAACAAACCGATGGACCATTCACATTGCCCGATAGGGTCGCTGCGCAAGGAAGCGCAAAGAATTGCCGCTATTGGGCTCCGCATCGCTCTGGACGGTATAAGGCTCCGCTGGAGCCGGCCCGCGCAGATGCACTACGATGAGGCGAAGAAGACTGCAGACGAGACGTTAACCGCGTGGAACCAGCACATCCATAAATGCGAGATCTGCCGCGACGCAGAATCCGGACTCGTGCCGGACAGGACGGACTCGGAGCTTGTAACCGCCCCCACGATTTTGCTGGTAGATGATAATTATGCCCTGTTGGAACTTCTGGTTGGAATGTTGGAGCCGACCTATAAGATCGCAACAGCGCTGTCTAATGGAGCCGCGGTCGTAGAGCAAGCTGCGGCTCTCCTCCCCGACGTGATCATCCTGGATATCTCTTTGGGGGATATAAGCGGCTTTGAAGTAGCCAGACGATTGAAGAAGGCCGGTTGCCCGGCAAAGATCATCTTCTTGTCACTCCACGAAGACATGGATTTCGTCGGTGCTGCCTTTGGTTTGGGTGCTTCCGGATATGTATTCAAGTCTCGCCTGACGACAGACCTGGAAAATGCCATCGCCACTGTCTTGAGTGGAGGCCAGTTCAGCTCCATCCGTTGACGTTTGGCGGATCAGGGATACTCATTCCGACCGCGCTTCTTCTCCAAGGCAAATGGCTACAGGAGTTTGCGGCGGCTTTGAAACACATTTCATTGGGCCGCGCCAAATACTTGCCTAGGTACGGGAGTTATCCCTAATTGCCTGGCGCGACAATGATGGCCTCAGCAGTGCCGGAGCCACACATCCCCTGGATCTCCCCGGAGATGCATGCGCCTGCGGAAAACTTGTAGCAGCCGGCCTTCATTGCGGTGACCGAAACGGGATGCTTGGCGCCCCCGATAATCGCATCGTCGGAACCGAAGGGAGACGACGACCCAAAGTCGATGACGAAGCCCGTATTCTTCTGCGTACTGTCCCAAACGATTGTTGTGCCGGTCTTGACGCAGAATGTGCTATTTCCCTTCGCGCCCGGTATAGCAGGCGTCGCTGAAGCTCCATAGTTGTCGCGCTTGACGTCCACCGTGCAAGGGGCTGGAGCTGGAACCACAGGTGTTCCCGGTGTTACATAGCGACTGCGGATTGGGTTCCGTGCACGCATACTTGTCGTTTTGCGCGAGCGCCATAGCGCAGCTGACCAGCAAGACAAAACACGTCATAGTTCCAGGAAGAGCAAAGATGCTTTTCTGAGTCTCCATTACAACACCTCATCGCAGGAAGTTTCATGCAGCCTTTGCAGCAAAGCCCATCACAGGGCCCCTTCTGATCGGAGTACAGCTAGTTGACGCCTGCCGTTCCCTTCCAATCGATAAGGTCGGACAGCCGCCACGGATTCTGTAGTAGGTCCAACTGCAACTCGCCTTCTTTGTCGAGTACCAGTTGCGCAGCAGGATAGAGGGCACCGGTGCTCTTGCTCTTATCCTGATCATTCAGTTCCAGGACCCCCGCAGTCAGATCGAAGGACATGGAATTGCTGTCCGTCCATGCCTCTGCCATGCGAATCTGGCGGGTGGTGGCAAAGACGATCTTGCGGCCGGTGGGCGTAATAAACATCCTGATGTAAGAGCAGTCGTTTCCCAGCGTGCCTGTGATCTCGAGATGTCCTACCGCCTTCATCTTCGACAGAGCAGTGGTCAGCCCTTGATTTTGTCCCTTCTGGTACGCCTGCACCAGGATCTGCTTATCCGCCGGAGTCGAAAACTCATAGATGTTCAACGTCACACCGATATTTTGACCCAGCTGGGTTCCCGTCCCAAACGCCTGAGCATCGATGGTTTCATACTTGTCCCGGGCGAAGCCTGGGCGGCCTGCCGCTGCCAGACTCAAAAGCACAATGCTGTTGACCGCGAATCTTGAATAGTTTCGTAAGCGCATGTCGCTCTCCTACCATTTCAGTCGCCAGACCAGAATTGTTAGCGTCGACAGCCATGGACGAAGTCTCAGGGCGCCGACTAAAATATAGCCAGGAGCGCTAGCCAAACAAAGGCTAGTTGTGCAAGTTCAATACGGTTTATCGGTCCCGGCAACTGTCATTTGCGACAGGTATACGCCCACCGTCCCGGGAGCTGCATCCTGGGAATGAAAGGCCCGAACCTAAAGCGGGATGCACCGCGACATTTAGTTCTCACAATAAGGTTAGTTCCGATACCGCCAAGGCGTTTGAGGCATTGGTTCAGCGGGATCTCAAGTGCTATCAGTGGGTAAGAGGCTTTTCTAACCAATATAAACAGTATTTATACCTACCTGTCGCTAGTGACAGTTTTAAGCGTAACCGTCTTTGAATAGCTTAGGTCTCACATCGGCAGGTGCCAGGCTCAAAATCCAACTGATTACCAGCCGGCGGTCCCTACGAGACGAAATCAGCTCGACTAACATCAGACCGACGATGGAGAGGACTCTATGAAATCATCAAGTGGTAGCTTCCAACCTGTGGGGGCGCAAAGAGTTTGCGTCGTCCTGCTTACCGTAATCGCGCTAGCCTCGATGGCCTTTGCGCAGACGTTCACTTCTGGCGAAAAGGGAAAAGTGAAAGGGACGATCATGTCCAGAAAAGGCGACCTGGTTAAGATTCAGGATGCGAAGACCGGATCGACTGCGCTGATCAAGATCACCGACGATACGAAAATTATCCGCGACAAATCCAAGGTATCGTTCCATCGTCACGAAGACATGGACGTGACAGCCATGGTGCCTGGCTTGACCATCAATGTCGAGGGTGTAGGCAATGCGGACAACCAACTGGAAGCGAAGAAGATCACCTTCTCGCCGGATGAGTTCGCGATCGAAGTTGCGCAGCAACAGCAGATCAATGCAAACAAGTCAGCGGCCAGCAGCGCACAGTCTACAGCCAACCAGGGAGTGGCCGCGGCAGGCGCCGCGCAGTCCTCCGCAAACCAGGCGCAAACAACGGCTGATGCAGCAGGTACGGTGGCAACAGCAGCCGGCGCCGTCGCAATGATGAATGCAGGTGCCGTTGAGATGGTGAACAAGCGGGTTTCCGACCTCGACGACTACCAGACAGTTGCCGAAGCTGTCATCTACTATCCTACTGGTAAGTACGCTTTGGATGACGCCGCGAAGGCCGACCTCGACAAGCTTGTCGCTCTCACTGCGTCTACCGATGGTTACTTGATCGAGATCGCGGGCTATGCCTCCAAGACCGGAACGAAAGAGGTAAACCAACAGCTCAGCGAGGATCGTGCCGCAGCAGTGGCAAATTATCTTCGCAACAACGGGAATATTCCAATGAGGCGGATCGTTGCACCAGCCGGTTACGGCTCCACCCATCCTGACGCCGAAAATACAGATCCGCAGGGCCGCGAGCTAAATCGGCGTGTCGATGTCAAGCTCATAGTGAACAAGGGGCTTCAGGGGATGTAGTCTTACCGGCCACTCGCGTTAGCAACCTCTGGCAAGATGCGCTGTACCGGGTATGCAAAAAAGCCCACTGTCAACGCGCATCTTGCTTCTTTTGGCCTCGGCTATTCGCCGTTCTGAACAGTACCAGCCTCGTCGGTCGACCCCTTTTGTTTGGGCCACATCGCCAGCAACGATAGATCATCATGGAAACGGTTCGAGACTGCAAATAGGTAGAACTCGAAGACGCCATCCTTTGAAATCTCGATCGGTTCGATCACGGCGTCCACGTCGAAGTGATACTGGCTCAGGAAAAAGTCGATCTCAACTGCGCCGGGTCGAGGACCAGATGCCCATGCCTCTGGCATTCGACTCGCATCGCTGGTTACTTCTTTTAATCGAGCAAGCAGCTTGTTCAGATCGTTCGGTATGTCCATGGCCCGTCCTTCTGAGCATTCTGATGCCTAGACTCTAGCACCCTGATGTCCAGAGGAGTAGCGCAACATGTGTCATATTGCGCCAAGATTAAAATCCTGCGCCAAGATCGCCAACATCACCATAGGGAGCGAAAATCTAAAATCGTAGTGGCAACGTTAGGCGAGCGGTCCCTGCAACACTGCCTTTATCGGAGACTTCATGAGTGTGAAAGAACGCATCTTAATCTCAGTTTGTGGGATGAGTCTGGGCTTGGGCGTAGCAACCGCACAGGTCATTATCCATGCAGGCCCACCACCGCCGGTTATCGTGGAACGCCAGGGACCACCTTTGCATGCGGGATGGGTTTGGGTTCCTGGGTACTACCGATGGAACGGGAGCCGATATGTCTGGGTGCCTGGAAGCTGGGTCAACCCGCCCCGACCTGGGGTGGTGTGGATTCCGGGCCGATGGGTGCCTCGCGGCGGTGGCTATGTCTACGTCGCCGGATATTGGCGTTAACACGTATGCCAGTCGCCGCCATGCCCGTGAGGCGATCTCAACAGGCTTCAGTGAAGGTTCAACGCGAACCCGGTTATGAACTGGAAAGAGTTCTTCTTGTATCCGATTTGCGGATTATTCAGGAAGTTATCGATGGTCGATACGGAAAAAGCGAGCTTCTTGTAGACGGGCAATCTCAGCGAGCTGGTGCCGGAGGCGGAGAAGGCGCTCGCGTTGTTCCAGGCTATGTCGGCCAGAAGTTTTTCATCAAAATGGAGCTTGCCCCACTTCCGCGTGTACGCCTCGGTCAGTGTCGATCCGATCAGGTGAAGATTGAGCTCCGTCAACGTTGGCGGTTGCGTTGAACTGTTGATTTTCGTAGTGCAGATCGGCGGTGACATCAAACTCGGCGTCCTTCCTCTTGAACAGAGTCGCGCCGATACCGCCGCCGTAGTTCTGCTGGAGCACCAGGCCCTGGGAATAATTGTGATCGAAAGAGAGCACCTGCAGATAGTAGCCTCGCGGGCTAAAGTATTCGTCTCGTTCCGCGCCTACGTGGAAGATGTTGGTGATCGTCGTTTCGGTGCCAGGCTGCGTCGTCTTTCCTGCGCTCAAGGTGAAGTCTATCGTCGTGCGGAGCTTCGGGTCCAGCCAACTCACCGTGGGAACGCCGCTTGAGCGCTGTGTCTACCTGGAAGAGGTAGCTGTTTTGGGTAGAGTAGATCATCGAAGTACCGGTGGTGATGTGCCCATCCCAACCTGACTTAAAGCCTATCTTCTTGTGTATCTCTTTCTGATACGTAGCATCGTCGACGATAGATGCGATTTTGGAGGTTGGTATTTCTTTCCCGGCGGCGGCTCTCCGTGCTGGTGGCGCCCGGCTTTCGCTTCGGGCCCTGCCGGTGCTGCACTTATCTCCGGTTTGGCCGTCGATAAAGGAGAGACCACGATTCCCTTTTCGCCAATCTTTATCGCTCCCTGGGGCACGATCGCGCTGTTTCTGGCATCTTTCACATCTTTGGGAACTACGGCGAAGTCGCGCTTGGACTTCAATTCTTTGACGTTCTCCCACTTTACCGTTACTTCGCCGGCCAGATCGCTCTTGAACTTGATCTCAGTTCCGGTGGAGTTCAGCAGTTGCCCGGTTAGCTTGTCGCCGTTCTTGAGCGTCAGCTCTTCCTTGATCTCAGGTTCCTTTTTGGTTGCCGGCTCTACCGGCTTCTTGGCGGCACTCTGCGCCAGCCCGGAAAGAGCCGTCAGGAGCACGAGAGAAGAGTCGCCGCAAGCGTCCGATGAAAGCGGCCTTCACGAAATCGCGCAATGGTTAGCATGGAGTGTTCTCCTCGCAGAGGACGCTAATGAGTGGGTATGTTAAAGGACCTGGCAGGAGAGCAGGACCAGCTGCCGTTCGAGGGATCCCTGGCAGCTCACTGCTTGAACAGTCGTTTCGGTCCATGCATGTATTGAAAGCGTCGCGCCGGAGTTGCCAGAGCAATCGCGGATTACCGTAACAATGCGAGGATCAAAGCAACCGCGCAAGTGCAGTTTACGGCTCAACGAAAAGGCCCTGTAACTAGCAAAAATGGTAGCTTCGATGTCGAATCTCGTAGGTTCAACCTGCGCAGGCTCACGGGGGAACCGCCTGAAACCATTCTTCCAACGCGAAAGACAATAAGCGGCGAGTCGCCGTGCTCCCTGTCATAAGTGACAGTAGACAAATCGTCGCGCCAAGAATGAATCCTAACACGACGATTGTCAGTGAGCGATTGAAACAGATTGACGAGTCTGAAAACCGGAGAATGATATCCATGAAGACGATGAGTTTAGCGTTAAGTGCGATGCTACTGATCGCATTCGGCTCCATCTGCGCCACGCAGGCTCAATCAGGGGCAACTGACGACGGTATAGATACCGTTGAGGTAGTAAAGGCTACAGCGACCGTCGAGAAAATTGACCTTGAAAAGCGCAAGGTCACTCTACTGTTGGATGACGGCAAGAAAAAGACCTATAAGGTTGACGGCCGTGTTCAAAATCTGGCCCAGGTCAAAGTGGGAGACCACCTGGAGATGTCCTTTACGGAAGAGATCGCTCATCGTGGTCGGCAAGTCGAACGAAACGCCCAGGGCCGCGTCCTCCGAACAAGTTTCCGTGGCGCCCAATGGCGCCAAACCCGGCGTCGTCATGGTTGAAACATCGGCCCTGAGTGCACAAATATTGGCCGTGGACGCACCAAACCATCGTGTGACGTTGCTCGATCCGGACGGCAAGAAGAAAACATCAAGGTGAGCAAGAAAGATGACAAACCTCGATGATCTGAAAGTCGGCGAGACTGTGGATATGCTCATCACTGACTCTACGGTGATCGAAATCGTCACATAGATCTGCGGCCGAGTCATGTTCTCATTAGAGCGTGGCTAAGTCCTTTGTTTTATCAAGATGGTCAAATTTTGTATATTTCCCGCCCCCCTAAGCTATTTAGGTCTCCGGTTGATTGTTTTGCGGCAACGCCCAAAACCAGGCACCGGAGACTCTCTTTGGTGCTGAGGACGCCCAAATCGAACTTGGCGCGGCGCAAGGTGGTGATGCAGACGCCGTCGCGCTGGGCGGCGGTCTCGATGTTGTACTGGGTGCGCTTGCCTTCGAGCAGGTTTTGGCGCAGCCATTCGGCTACTAGCTTGCGCCTGGGTAAACCTGCGGCGATCGGCCGGTCAGTCATCAGTTCCTCCGGAGTGAGCTTGCTGGGGCCGGTCCAGACCAGCTTTCAACAATCTCCAGCAGAAACATGGCAGCCAACTCGCCCCTCGAATTCAGGAAGACAAGATGCTCACCATGAACTTCACCGCTAGCGGCAACCACAGATTGCATGCTGATCTCCGGCGTTTTGCAACTAACCAGATATCTTTTGTCATCCATTTATGCCTCCAGCTACGATTGTCCCCCCGAACCTTAGAGTGGTGCGCCACAGGTGCGCGTCACTACGTATGCAGTGTCTGGCCGGGAGGCGGCCGCGAGGCGGCGGTGTGAAGCGTCTTTACCAGGTCGCGGGTGATTTGCGATTTGCAGACGTAGCCGGCTGCTCCTAAATCCTTGGCGGCTCGAATGAAGTCTATGCTCTCGTGAACGGAGAGAAAGACGATGCTGGCGGGGCATCCGGTGCTTCTCAGTTGTTCCGCGACAGCAAAGCCACTTATATCGCCCAGATCCACGTCCAGCAGAATGATGTCTGGATTCAAGGTGGTGGCTTCTTCAAGCACTGAAGCTCCGGAAGATAGGGTCCCCACGATTGTGAACTGGGGCTGCAGCAGATCCACCAGGATTTCGAGCATATCCGGGCTGTCATCTACACACAGGAGTCTTTTCACTTCTAACCTACCTGGCTTGGTCAGAGGGATTAACGCGTTTTTGCACGGTTCTATTTGAGTAGCCTGATGAGAGACTACCCGGCGAAGAAGCGGCTGAACACTAGCAAAATTACTGGAGCCTGGCTAGAAGCAGTCGTATGAATCATGCATCCCTGGCCTTAGTCCCGAGATATACTGTTGCCGGGAATTTCGAACTTGTTATATCCCCAGGATCTAAAGATGCTCAAGCGCAATTCTCACGAAGAGCGAGATGTCTATGTTGAAGAGCAAGCCTGGAGCAAGGCCTTTGAACATTTGGCCGTCAGCGTCGCTCAATTGACTCTGGATGGAAGACTGTTGAGCGCAAATAGCCAGATGTGTGAGGCTATTGGCCAGGCGAAGCGAGACCTGCTGGGGAAAAGCCTCAACGAGTTTTTCCTGCCCGAGGAATCATGGCCTCAGTGCAAGCGCGGCCTGGACCGGCTTGTTGCCGGTGAAATTTCGCAACTACTCGACTAACATGAGTGCCGTTGGAACAGCTGGACAAATAGTCTGGGTGAACATGGTCTTCTCACTGGTCCGCGACGAAGCTACAAACACACCTCGGAGCCTGACTGCGGTCGCCAAAGATATCACTTTTCTTAAGCGGGCCGAGCAGGACCTGCGCAACGCCGAAGTGGCGCGCGATGAGCTGAGCCGCAGAATGATGAATGCACAAGAGGCGGACCGCACCAGCATTGCAAGAGAACTTCACGATGATATTGGGCAGTCGCTGGCGGTATTGAAGATTCAGATGCTCCGCGCAGGCCAGCCCGTCTCCGGCCATCCTGAGATGATGCACGCCAGCCTGAAGGATCTGTCCGTCAAGCTGGAAAAGATCATCAACAAGGTGAGCCGCCTTTCGCACGACCTACACTCCTCGGAGCTGGAGTTGCTCGGCTTGGCTGTCGCAGTCAAGGGCCACTGCCGTGAATGCTCCGAGCAGCTAGGTATCCCGGTAGATTGTTCCTGCGATCATCTTCAGGAGAAATTGGACGGCATGATCGCGTTGGCCTTCCTGAGGGTGTTGCAGGAAGGGATGCATAACGCCATGAAGCACAGCCGCGCGAAGAGCATCACGGTTCGACTGACTTGTTCGGACCACGATCTCGGCCTGGAAATACGCGATGACGGTGTGGGCTTCGATGTTGAGGGAGCGAGGCTTGCGGCGGGACTGGGTCTCATCAGCATGCGTGAGCGAATCCATCTGATTGGCGGCAAATTTGAAATATGGTCCAGCCCCGGGCAGGGCACGAGGATCACGGCCCGCGCCCCGATCGTCAAAGAACCTCTCTGAGCCTTTCCGCACGCCGGGCTGGCGCTAGCTACCACAATCCATGACTGTTATGATCGAGACGCTATGATTGTGGAGGCCGGATTCGGTCGTTTGCGGATGGCTAACGATGACCGATGCAAGCATCTCCCATTACCGCGGATTAGAGAAGATCGGCGGCGGTGGCATGGGCGTGGTGTACAAGGCACGAAGACACGCTCCTTGGCCGGTTTGTCGCGCTCAAATTCCTGCCGGATAACTTCGCGAACGATAGCACGGCGCTGGAGCGTTTCCGGCGCGAGGCGCGTGCCGCTTCCGCGCTGAACCATCCCAACATCTGCACAATTTATGAGATCGCCGAAGAAGGCGGCCGTACGTTCATCGCCATGGAGTTCCTGGACGGTGAAACGCTGAAGCACTTGATTCAGGAAGACTCGCTTCCCATCGATCGGGTGATCGAAATCGCGATCGACGTTGCGGACGCACTTGAAGCGGCGCATGAGAAAGGTATCATCCACCGCGACATCAAGCCGGCGAACGTCTTCGTGACCAAACGCGGCAACGCCAAGGTTCTGGACTTCGGTCTGGCAAAGATGATGCCCGTCAAGGAACTCGCCGGAGGCGCGGATTCTTCCGGAATGCAGCAGCTTACCGACGGGCTTGGAGCCGCACTGGGGACGGCGGCGTACATGTCGCCCGAGCAGGCGCTTGGCAAGCCGGTCGACTCCCGTACCGATCTTTTCTCTTTCGGCATCCTGCTTTACGAGATGTGCACCGGCCGCTCGCCCTTCCCAGGAGATACAACCGGAGAGCTTCTGATCTGCCATCGTCCAGCAAGTCCAGGTCACTCCAGCGCAGCTGAATCCCGATGTTCCGGAGGGATTAGCGCGGATCATCGATCGATGCCTGGAGAAAGACCGGGAGCTCCGATACCAGCACGCGGGCGAGATCCGCGCAGACTTGGAGGCAGACTGCAGCGCAACTCGGCGGAGGCGATCGACCATCCTTCCGCGGGGTGGCAAATGGAACCATCGGCGCATGCATCTTCAGGGTTCCGGATATTTGAGGGTGCGTCCCGGGGCGGCAATAGATCTGCGCCCGCAGCCGGTCAGGCCAAACCGGCTGCGTCAGCTTTGCAACGGCGATTGGCTCGTGCCTCTGACAGGGCTGCTGACGGTTGCCGCTTCGCGCTCATGCTTATTACCGGACGGTCCCTTCGCCAACTCCAGAGCTTTCGAATATACGCAGCTCACCCATGACGGTGAGGCGAAGTTTCTGGCCGGCACGGATGGCTCGAGGCTCTATTTGGGCGTGGGAGCTTTGACTGCGCCGGGAATTGCGCAGATGTCTGTCTCCGGCGGCGACCCGGTCCGGATTCCGGTACCGTCCGCGTACACGTTTCCTGCCGGCGTATCGCCCGACGGCACTGAACTGCTCGCAATCGGGCGCCAGGGCCTCGAGATTGAATACCCTGGCGGTCTGTGGCGGCTGCCGACCCTCAACGGCCCACCTCGCCGGATCGGCAATGTGCTGGCAACCGACGCGATCTGGTCTCCAGATGGCACAATGCTGGCCTATTGCAATCGCGGC
The DNA here is from genome assembly GCA_963757515.1 of uncultured Acidobacteriaceae bacterium. GTDB lineage: Bacteria > Acidobacteriota > Terriglobia > Terriglobales > Acidobacteriaceae > PALSA-350. Next base: position 349,707 of record CAVWRV010000024.1, read on the forward strand.
GACTTGTTTGTTTCGGCCAGCGACGGGACCGGAGCTCGGAAGGTGGCTTCGTTCAAAGGAATTATCTATGCGCCCCAATTCTCGCCAGATGGGAGCAGACTTCGCTTCACCTGGCAAAATCTAACCACATGCAAGCCGTTCCCTTTGGGAAGTAACGGCGGAGGGAAAGCACCTTCATCCCCTGCTTCCGGGCTGGCATCAGCCATCCACCGATGCAGACGGAAAATGGACCGCGGATGGGAAGTTTTTTGTGTTTCAAGCCAATGGTCAGATATGGGCGCTGCCGGACAGGGCGGGGCTTTTCGGGCGAGTGGACGGCAAGCCCGTGCAGCTGACCTCGAGCCCGATGCCGCTGGCGTCTCCTCTTCCCAGCAAGGACGGCAAGAAGCTCTTCGTAGTCGGGTCGACATTACACGGAACGCTGTCCCGCTATGACGAGAATCTTGGCCAATTCCTGACCTTTACTCTCGGCGGGCCCTCAGCCGAGTGTGTTGCCTTTTCACGGGACGGAAAATGGATCGCCTACGTTACCTATCCTGACGGACAGTCTTTGGCGAAGCAGGGTGGACGGTAGCGAGCGGCTGCGGCTCACCGATCCGCCGATTTATCCTCTCAATCCGCGCTGGTCCCCAGACGGAAAGCAGATCGCGTTCTGGGGATATCAGAGCAGGAAGAGTGGATGAGATATATACAGTGCCGGCTGACGGGGGTGCGCCGGAAGCACTGGTAGCTGGGAATTCGGTTGCTCGCAGAGAACCGAACTGGTCGCCGAGGGGAGACCAGATGCTGTTCGAGGAGGTCGCGCCGAATGCTCCTCCGGTGCTCCGGCTGCTGGACGTTCGAACTCATCGCGTGTCTTCCCTTCCAGAATCCGTTGGTTACAGCTCACCCCGCTGGTCGCCCGATGGACGCCACGTCGCTGCGATGACAAAAAACGGGCTGCAGATGGTGCTCTTCGATTTTCAGACCGGTAAGTGGTCCGATCTGATACATACGGCGGTCGACTTCCCCAGCTGGTCCAAAGATGGGCAGTCCATCTACTTTGTCCACTATCCGGAAAACCCCGCTGTGCTTAGGGTACGGATCAGCGACGGCAAACTCGAGCAGGTTGCCGATCTGAAAGGCTTTACGCCAACAGGGTTCTGGGGTTTCTGGCTCGGACTGGATCCTGAGGACTCCCCGCTGATGCTTCGGGATGCCGGAACGCAGGATGTTTACTCGCTCGACTGGATTTCTGCCAAGTGAGTTTTCGATGTGCGATGAGAGAGGCTTCGAAAAGGGGCTTTGGGCTTTGGTTGATCTTGCATAGAGTTCGCGTTTGCTCTGTGGAGGCGCTCATGAAATTGGTAGGTTGAAAATTATCGGCAGGTTATCTTGGAGTCTCAATTTTGTTTATCTGCGGCCCTCGCTGCGGAGGTGCGTACGCGAGCGCGTGGAAGGCTGCAGTAAGAGGTAGATCAGGCAGCGCCGAACAGACCCTCGTTCAGTTCACAGTGCAGATGTTGTGCCTTGAATTTTTGCGACTGCACCAGCATTATGAGGCCTCACGGGCTTGCCCGGAATCGCCTCGGCGGTCGCTCGGTTCGCTGAGAACCCTCTCTGGGGCAGGCGCAGGTGCCATCCGGCTCAAGGCATCGTGAATAGGCGAAGGGGAGATCCTCATTATTCCGCTGAACGGTTTGTACATCGCCATGATGATAAAGATTGCACCAGAAACCGCCAGGGCGGAAACGGCGAGCGTGGTGACAATCGCATCGTTGCGCGGAGCTAAGAGACCGAAGCCGATGAAGATGACCGTCAACCATGCGACCAAGACCGCCAGGAGAGGAAATGAGAGGGAGTTCTGCTCGGATTTGAGGAACATCAAAAAGTGGGTACGCCGCAAGCTGTCCGCCGCAGAAATAGCCACGGTCTTAGCTGCAGCCTGTGTGTCATTCCTGGGCGCGAGAATCTGTAATTGGTGGTACAGCACTTGGCCCCTATCTCCCGGTCTGAGTTGCGATTGGCGGGATGCGTGGCTTGGCCAAATGCGTTCGAGGCTATTCTCCGCCAGCCGTCGCAGCTCGTCTCGGATGACCTGAGTTTCCGACCCAGAGGTCGCCAATACCTGGTCGAGGAGTATAAAGTCTGAAGCCATCTCCGCCAGTTCGTTCTTTCGATCCTGGTAGGAAGAGTTCGCAGAAGAGACGAGCATCCCTAGGACCAATGCGGTCATGGTCACCAAGAGCCCAGTCGTCAGCCTAATAATGTCCCTTGCATCAGATCCCAGCAAATTCCCTGCCAGCAATCCTCCGAGGGCTAGGCCGGCCAGCCCTCCACTAAAGACCGGTGCGAAGACTATCGAGCTTATCAGAATTGATCTCATGACCTTCGGCTCATTCTCGTGGCTTCACGAACTCGTGGAAAATCCGAGGATCGTGCGGCGCTTGGACCGCTGCCCCTGGATATGCGCTCGTCCGATAGAGGTACAACCTTTGATCTGCTGCCGAGGTTTAAGTCATCTTTCGGTAGCATTGGTGCCGATGTGAGTGATTAGCTAGTTCAGCTGCGTGTTTCGACACGAGAAAGGAGTTGAACACGGCTACGATTACAGCTTCCATGGTTATTGGATTGTGCGGTTGCCATTGTTCGAACACCCTCTGCACGGCTTTCGATACCATCAGCGAGTTTTGTTGCCATTTGTTGCCCGGCATAGCTTGAGCAGTGTCCCGCCTATCCAAACAAGCGCGGCGAGACGTGTTTGCAGCGATTATTCTCTCCAAGTGGCAGCTTGCCTACTGTCATTTATGACAGGGTGGTCCGGATCTTCGACACCGCACAAAGCGGTAGCCTTCACGTTGCTTTATAGATATGACAAACAACCCCCGGTTCCGTAGCGCGCGGCGTTGCCAACTTTCACTCACGAATGCCGAGCGTGGTCAAGCATCATTCCTCATTCGGCTGCAGGACTTAATTGAGACACTAGCAATTCTGCAGTTACGGTGGCTGAGCTGGGCGCAGCATACTAGCGACGTGCCGGTCCACAAGTTCAACCGTGGTCCAAATACCAACCGTACTAGTCGGAGATGCAAATGAAATTCTCACTCGTCATTACGTGTATGTTTCTTTCTGTGAGTTTATGTCAAGCAGGTTGCACCAAAAACGCACGCGGACAAACCGTTTGCAGCGATGGTCAATCTGCCGCTGCTTACAACCCGAATACTGGCAAAGGTGCAACCGCGAACAAGAACTCGAACGGGGTAACGACCACTCAGACCACTGGTGGCGGCAAGTCCAAGACTAAGAATGGAAAGGGGGTTGCGACAGGACCCAATGGCACCACCTGCGCCAAGGGTGCCAACAATGCGGGCTGCACACCTCCCAAGTAGGGACAGGCGGGGAAGGCCAGCTTCATAGCGAGAGAGGCTCGAGCGAGCTGTCTGCGTTGGCGCCAAGAGACGGCGGTGTCTGCACCTCCGGCAGCATGACCGTTGGGCATATTCTGGTTCTGCTTTCCGGCACAGGTCAAAAAAGCCCCGCCTGACGAGTTCCAGGCGAGGGTTAAAAGGAACGTACCGGCTGGGCTTTTCTGTGAGTGGCGCTAGGGCGTTTTCGCCGCGAAGCTACCCTTTCCGATCTAATCTTTGACCCACTGGGCTGAACCCCGGAACACCGGGGGGAGTGTCCTATCGCGGTTGTCCCTGTCATAAGTGACAGTAGGCAGACCGCCGCTCCGAGGACAACAATCCCAGTAAACACGAGTGCTGGCAGCGCTCCTAAGAAAAGGATGACAATTATGAAGACGAAATATGTATTGTGCGCCATGCTTGCATGCATCGCGTCCGCGGTTGCCCTCGGGCAAACAGTCTCGGTCAATTACAACAAAAGCCAGAGTTTCTCGCAGTATCACACCTACGCCTGGGCTACTGACAATGCCAACCAAATCCAAAACTCGATACTGGCGCAACAAGCCAAATCGGACATCGATAGTGCCATGCAGGGCAAGGGTTTGCAGCTGGTGCAGGAATCCGCAGAACCCTGACATCATCCTCACGGCAAGCGGTGGCATGAAACAGCAGACCTCCTATAGTGCAATGGGCATGCGCGGGTTCGGCGGAGGAATGGGTACCATCACTCCAGAGCAGAACGTGATAGGAACCATGATTGTCGACCTATATGACGCGAAGACCAAGTCCCTGGTATGGCGGGGGATTGCGCAAAATACGCTGAGCAACAACGGCAACAAGAACTCGCAGATGGTATCGAAGGCCGTCGCGAAGATGTTCAAACAATGGCCGGCCGCATAACAGCGATACAAGCGAAGGAGACCAAGGAGATCCTTGTGACAAACCAGAGCCACTTTACCCTCGCTTTCCCTTGAAGTCGCCGGCGGACGCAAAGGCGCTGGCGGAGCAACTTCCAGCCATGATGCCGGGGCTCTTCCAGGCGGAGGATACGATCGGCACCATCCACTACTCGCGCTTCACGGTGCTCAGCGAGAAAACCCTGCTGTTTCTTGGCGATTTCGACGGCGAATTCGGTCAGCTTATTGGCGAACTCGCCAAGCATGCAGGGCCGGTGTTCGATTTTATCTTCCAGCATGTGGACAATCCACCACCCACCCCGGTGGCCGACCATGCAGATGCATTCGTCGATTGGACGGAGAAGCATCTTCTGGCCCCGGTCAATCTTTACACAGCGTACCCAGGCGCCACTGCGAAGGAGATTAAGGCCCTCGCATCCGCGGCAGGCCTCAGTGGCGCCGGTGTACTCAATCCGTTCCTGGTGATCCTGCCTATCAAATCAGCGCTCGCCTTCACCGAGGTGAAACTGCTGCTGCGCGCGCGGGGACGCGGAACAACCCACGACCTGGATAAGGTCGGCACGCCCCACTTCGCGCAGTTCGTGCCGCTCGAGGACCACCAGGTTGGTTTTTTTACTGTGTATGACGGCACCTTTGATACGTACATCGCCGACTTCACCAAGAACATCGGAGAGGTCTTCGATCTGATATTCAAATTCTGCATAAACCCGCCGCCGTCGCCCTGCCGAAAACACCTTCAGGAGTTTATTGACTTCGCAGCGGGAGCAAACCGAACGCCGATCGGCTTCTACCAGGCGTATCCGGGCCTGGGCGTTCAGGACATTCACGCCTTGATCGCCGATAGCAAAGCTGCAGTGGCACAGCATTAAGACCCGGCATTCAAAGCGCAGAGGCAGGAGCCCAGCAGTGAGTGGAGACAAGAGAACATGGTCCGCGGAGACGTTCTTTCGCAAGCTGGTTACGCATGGCCGCGACAAGGAGGAAGACACAGGAGGAGCCGGATACACCGTCCCGCCCGGCGAAGACCACACTCGACCTGGGTGATATTCAGGGATTCATCCTCCGCGGGTACAGGATGCCAATGGTTCGGCATTTCGTACTTACGGTGGGCGTTCCTGCCAAGGCACGCGAGCTGCTTGGGCGGCTGGTCAGTGGAGACGAGTCTGACGCGCCGCAGATCACCACTGCAGAAGACTGGCACGTAGGGTTGTCTCCAGGACCAGGAGACAACCTCGCCGATCCTCCCACGTTGCAAGCCCGACTACTGCCTTAACCTGGGCATCACCTGGCCCGGACTGGTCGCGTTGGAGGTCAAAGATCGCGTCCCAACGCTCTCGTTCAAATCGTTCGGCGCGTTCATCGCCGGGGCCGCGGCACGAGCGAACCTGGTGGGCGATACCGGGGCAAGCGCACCGCAGAACTGGATCAGCGCCTTTGGTCAGGGGAACCGATCACGTCCTGGTGACGCTGCATGCCATGAGCCCGGAGGCAATGACGGCCTATAGCGACCGGCTGTCTGCCCTGTTTGCCGAAGGCGGAGCCTTTCAGGAGATTTGGCGTACTGACGGGAACGCGTGGTTGCAGATGGTCGACGGCAAGCCTGAACCCTGTGCCAAGGTTCCCTTTGGATACACCGACGGCATCAGCATGACTACCATTCGCGGCGGTCCCGAACGATATACGCCAGATCACCAACAGCCGTGCGAACCGTGGCTGTTTGTTTTGCAGGACGAGGCGGAGAATTATTTCGTACCTGAGCCTCGAGAGCTCGGACTGAATGGCAGCTTCGCTGTCTTCAAGAGCATCATGACGGACGTGGTTGGATTTGAGAATTTCCTGCAATCGAACAAGGACAAGATCGATCCCGAACTGCTTGCCGCCAAGATCTGCGGACGGTGGCGCAACGGCACTCCTCTGGAGTTGTCGCCCGAGACGGATAGCCCTGCGGGCGGGATTTCGCCCGAGCAACTGAATAACTACGGATATGTAAATGCTGACGGATCAGGCGATCCAAGGGGACTGCGCTGTCCTGTAGGCGCGCACATGCGCCGCGTCAATCCGCGCGACCAGCCAGTCACGGGCCAGGGCGAACCCGGTGGCAGCAATAACACTCACCGGCTTATCCGTCGCGGCCTTCCCTACGGGCCGAACTATGATCCGGCGCAACCCTACGACGGCATCGAGCGCGGGCTTCTCGGCTACTTCATCAACTCGAGCATCGAGAATCAATATGAGTTCGTGTTGGGGCATTGGGTAAACGACAGCCGAATTCGCCGGGGCGGTCAGGCTGAACCCTAAATCGAAAGATCCTATGATCGGCACCCAGGACCCAACAGAGAGCATCTTCGTGATCCCCCAGGCGAATGGCGCGCCCCCGATCAAGATCACAGGCTTCTCAAGCTTCACTACGACGAAAGCCGCAGCCTATTGCTTCTTGCCGAGCATCACTGCCGTCAAGTTTATTTCCAAACTGGGATGACGGACAGATAAGAATCGAGGAGGGTTCAGTCCATGCTTTGGCTGACGAGATGGTTCGGAGTAACCGGTAGCGACAGTGAGCGGAACCTCGCCAGAGAAAAGTCTGACATCGAGGAGATCGTCAAGACAACCCTCCTGGTGCAGGCGAATGCTGCTGCGCAACAACACCGGCCGCTGGCCCGCGGGACTCACGCCAAGGGGGTCTGCGCCCGGGCCCAATTCGAGGTAATTGACGTTACGGTCGGACGGGATCCTGGGCTGGCGGCGCGGCTCGCCAAGGGGATGTTCGCGACGCCCGGCGTATATCCCGCGGTCGTGAGGTGGGGGAACGCTGATTCGAAGAAAAACTCCGATTTCAAGCCCGACGTCCGTTCTATGTCGTTCTCGGTCGACCTCACTCAGAATGGCTTGACTGTTCCGGGCGCGAACAGTGGCCGCCAGGATTTTTCATTGCAAAACGCGCCTCCTCTGCCCATCAACGACTCCCCTGGCTTTGCGGCGGTCATGAAGGTGCTAGCGGCATCGAACCCGCTCTCAGGCCTGTGGTCGCTGCCCTTCAAGGACAAGTTAAGAGTGCTGAGGATCCTGACCCTGGCAAAGCTGCAGGCAAGCCAGAAGATCAGGCCCTATCAGCAACTGCGCTATTGGAGCAATGTGCCGTTTCGCCACGGACCGATCGATGTTGTGCAGTATTCGGCTATCACCTTCGCCGGACAATCCGGCGCGTCCTCTGCAAAAGAGTAACCCAAAAGGCCTGCAGGACGAGCTGATCCGGCACCTCAACGAAGATGGCAGGATGAGCAGCTTCGACTTTGGCGTCCAGCTCCTCGACGCCGACAGGATGACCTATTGGGGTAAACGCCATGACGCCAACTTCTGGATTGAAAACGCGAGTGTCAAGTGGAAGGAAGCAGAAGCGCCTTTCCACACGGTCGCGCGGCTCACCCTGCTACCGCAGTCTCAGCTTCGGCCAGACGCCGGCGAAGCGACCTATTTCGATGTAACGAGGCACTCGACGGCTGACAGCACCCCCCTTGGGAGCATTAATCGTGCTCGCTGCTTCGGAGAGACCGCCAGCCGGGAAGCACGGCTGCGCGTGAGCGGCAGTCCCCAAAGTGCAATCGCTGCGGATGTATACACCGCTGCACCCATATTGGAGCGAACCGCGGCGGCAAAAAAGATCGAATGATCTTGGACTAACGAAACGAGGAGAAACAAATGATGAAGACTAAGTCGGATGAGCAAGTTCGTTTTGTTGATTTCCCCACTGGCGCTGACCCTGGCAACCGGAACCTACGCTCAAGATCAATACCCAATTCTGGACAAGGTCGCCGCCAAGGTCGTCGCAGAAATACACGAGCACCCCCTGCGAACAATTGTGGCAAAAGAAACAAGCACCACCACAGCCGCCTTCGCCACAAGAACAAAAGGCAATACAGTTTCTGAAGACCGATCCGCAGATGCGCGTTGTGTTTATCAACAAAGTGGCACCCCCCATCGCCAACAAAATGTTTGATTGCGGATTGATTCCATAATCCCCGGGGACCGAACTGCCCACACCTGTCGCAAGTGACAGTTCCCAATCACCTGCGACCGGAGTGAACTTCAGGGGAAGCATAAGAAGTCCTGCGCAACGAACATCCGGGGCGCAGCCGGAGTTCGGATCGGCGATGTTACGCAGACATGAAACGGTGACAGCAAAGCGCAAAAAGCATGGATGCCTTTCACACTGTGATCGATATTGGGGCCTCGGCCGTAGAAGCGATGGGGGTTCTTCTTATCCTTTGCGCATTTCTCTGGGCGTCGGTCAGCTTTGTTTTCATGCGCGCGAGCAAGTCGGCAACCGGTATGAGCGATACAAGCTTGCTTTGGGTAGAGCCCTCTCGCTTGGTTTGGAGTTTCTTGTTGCCGCGGATGTGATCAAGACCGTGACTACGGCTCCTAGCTTTACAAATATTGGAGTCCTGGCCGCGGTGATTGTGACCCGAACCTTCTTGAGCTGGTCTCTCGCGGTGGAAATGGAAGGCCGTTGGCCGTGGCAGCCGGCCGCTGTTGCCAGCCCCGAAGTGACGGTCTGAGAGGAGAAAGACAGCTATGGATCCTATTATTGCGCGCGTCGCCCACAACCTGGTCGAGCGAGTTACTGGTCCGATGCACTTCCGGCTCCTTCTGCAGCCGGCGATGGCAACCTTCTTTGCAATCCGCGATGGATTGAAAGACGCTCGCGAATGCAAGCCACCCTATTTCTGGGGCCTTTTCACCGACAAGGGCGAACGCGAGTCGATGGTGAAGAACGGTTGGAAGTCCGTAGGAAAGGTGTTCATCCTTGCGATCGTACTCGACGTGGTCTATCAGCTCATCGAGCACCGATGGACCGTTTATCCCGGCGAGGCAGTACTGGTCGCGATCATTCTGGCCATCGTGCCCTACCTGTTGATCCGAGGACCTGTCAATCGCATTGTTTGCGAAAAACGCAAAGTAGTCAAGGAACGATTGGCGGGAGACTAGAGCCTCATGGTAACCAACTACCAAACCGCACGCACGGTAGAGTGGCCACGACCCACCCACAGCGGACGCGCTCCGATCACACGCGTCACCGCGTCACGGGTGGATCACCGAGGGTTTTACCCGGCCAAGGCCGACAACTTCAGCGCAATAAATCAACCTAGAAAAGGAACAAACCATGGCTAAGCAACCTAATATCCTGATCCTCTGGGGCGATGACATCGGCACTTGGAACATCAGTCACTTCAGCCGAGGCATGATGGGCTACACCACCCCGAATATCGACCGCGTCGCCAAAGAAGGCGTCACTTTCACCGACTACTACGGCCAGCAGAGTTGCACCGCCGGACGCGCAGCCTTCATCTGCGGCCAGAACCCGCTCCGCACCGGCTTGACCAAAGTCGGCATGCCCGGCGCCACGGTCGGACTTCAGCCGGAAGACCCGACCATCGCCGAACTGCTCAAGCCGCTCGGCTACGCCACCGGCCAGTTCGGCAAGAACCATCTCGGCGATCGGAATGAGTACTTGCCGACCGTGCACGGATTCGACGAATTCTTTGGCAATCTCTATCACCTGAACGCCGAAGAAGAACCGGAACTGCCCGACTATCCCAAGGATCCGAAGTTCAAGGCACGCGTTTGGACCCAGAGGCGTGCTTCACTGCTTCGCAACCGACAAAGATGATCCAACCGTCGATCCCCGCTGGGGCCGCGTAGGCAAGCAGACCATTGAAGACACCGGCCCCCTGACCAAGAAGCGCATGGAAACTGTCGATGAGGAGATCACGGCAGGCGCCATCGGCTGGATGGAGAAGCAGGTCAAAGCGGATAAGCCCTTCTTCCTCTGGTACAACTCGACGGCCATGCACTTCAGGACCCACCTCGCCGACAAGAACCGCGGCAAGAGCGGCCAGGACGACTACAGTGATCGGATGGTCACCCACGACGAACAAATCGGCGAGATTCTCAACAAGGTCGATGAGCTGGGCATCGCCGATAACACCATCGTCATGTATTCCACCGACAACGGCCCGGAGAACGACACCTGGCCCGATGGCGCCAATACGCCGTTCCGCAGCCAGAAAGACACCAACTGGGAAGGCGCATGGCGCGTTCCGGCGTTCCTCCGCTGGCCGGGCAAGATCAAGGCGGGCTCGGTGCTGAACGGCATCGTTTCCCACCAGGACATGCTGCCTACATTACTGGCCGCCGCAGGCGATCCGGACATAAGCACGAAGCTCCTCACCGGTTACAAAGCCGGGGACAAGACGTTCAAGGTACATATCGACGGGATCAACATGCTGCCTTATCTCACAGGCCAGGTGAAGGAGAGCCCGAGAGAGTACTTCTTCTACGTCAGCGATGACGGCGGCGTCATGGCGGTCCGGGTCGGCGACTATAAGTTGGTGTTTGAAGTACAGCGTGCATTTTCAACGGCGGTTTGGGCAGAGCCCATGGTGAAGCTGCGGCTTCCGCATATCTTTAACCTGCGTCGCGATCCGTTCGAGCGCGCCGATTTCAACTCCAACGTCTACTGGGATTGGATGATCGATCACGTCCCCCAGCTTTACCAATGCCAGGCAATCGTGGCGGGGCAGATCGAGAACTACGTGAAGTATCCGCCTCGCCAAAAGGCGGCTTCCTTCAACCTCGACGCGGTGATGGCGTCGTTGCATCAAACGCAGGCCGCTGTGGCGGGACATAAATAGAGCGGGCGAACAGCACGGTGCAACCAGCTCTGCTTATCCACCAACAACCTGCTAAAGGGAGGCCGACAAGACCTCCTTTTAGCAAAAGCTTGATAGACAGGTTTCCCCGGCAGACAATGGTCTGCCGGGGAATTTTTTAAATGCGGCATTTGCCATGAGCCAACCAGCCAGACTACACTCCGCCGTCACTTGATGTAGCAGAGCAGGTCCAGGACTTTTACGACCGCTACCCCTATCCTCCGCCGGTCGAAAGTCTGGATCAATATCGCCGTGCATGGCAGGACCCGCGAAAACGCCGCGCGGATTATCACCTCTTTTGGCCTGACAGATCTTACAGAGAAGACTATTCCGTTCTTATTGCCGGCTGCGGAACATCGCAGGCGGCGAAGCATGCACTGCGTTGGCCCGCGGCCCAGGTTACCGGCATCGACCTCAGCGCGACGAGTGTGCGATGCACGGAGGAACTCAAGCGGAAATACAATTTAACCAATCTCCAGGTTTATCAACTTCCCATCGATCGCGTGAGCGGAACTAGAGGACCACCTTCGACCAGATTGTCTGCACTGGAGTTCTCCATCATCTCGCGGACCCGGATGCCGGACTCGCAGCCCTGCGGGGCGTGCTCAAACCGGACGGGGCCATGCATTTGATGGTGTATGCGCCGTACGGACGGACCGGTATCTATATGCTGCAGGAGTTCTGCAGACGGGTTGGCATCCGTGCCACCGATGAGGGAATTGGGGATCTCATCTCTGCGCTCCGCGCCTTGCCGCCGGGCCATCCGTTGGAAACTGTGCTGCGCGAGGCCCCGGATTTCCAGCAAGAGGCGGCGCTGGCCGATGCGCTTCTGCACCCGCAGGACCGGGCCTATTCTGTGCCGCAGTTATTGGATTTTATCGAGCGAGGCAGGACTGATCATTCGGCCGGTGGGTAAAACAAGCACCCTACTCCCCTCGATGTGGTGTGGTGGCGCGTCTGCCTAAAGCCTTGCAGATGGCGGAGCTTTCCCCGGCGGAGCAGTTCGCTGCTGTCGAGCTTTTTCGTGGAACCATGGTTCGCCACAGCGTTATCGTCTATCGGGACGATAGTCCCAGCCCTCTCCAGCCAATCAGTTTTGCAGGAAATGCTGGCTCGAGCTATGTGCCGATTCGAATGGCAGAGACGATCTGTGTTCAAGAGCGGCTCCCCCCTGGCGCCGCGGCCGTCCTGATCAACCAAAACCACACTTACACGGATCTTGTTCTGACCATCGAGCCCAGCAGAAAAGCGGATGTTCGATGCCATTGACGGCAAGCGCACGATCGATCAGATATTAAGAAGCACGTCACCATCCTTTCCAGAACGGCTCCAAAGGGACGTGGCGCGTACTTTTTTCGAAAGCCTCTGGTGGCATGATCAGGTGGTATTTGACGCATCACGATAGCGAACGCCGGTTATTGCTCCACTTGGCTATCCTGCCCGCGCGCGCGCCCTCCTTGGTGAAATGCATCCGCACACCATTCGTCGTCTTCTCGAACGACTCGATGGTTCCGAAGTTCTCGCGCACCACCATGCCCGCTTCGCGGAATGCGGTCGCGACCACGGCGGAAACGTCTTCGTCTTCGGTGGGCAGGATGCGGGGGCCGGCTTCAAGGAGTTGGACCCGTGAGCCGAAAGCTTGAAAGATGGATGCCACCTGCACGCCGGTCGCTCCCGCCCCGACGACAATCATCGACGGCGGGACTGCGGTCAGGCTCCACGCGTCGCTGTGCGTGCCGGTCCACTCGAAACCGGTAATCGGAAGCCGCCGGCTCGTTCCCCCCGCGCTCAGAATGATCTTGTCCGCCCGAAGCCGCAGCCCGCGCTCAGTCTCAATCGTGTGCGGGTCCACAAAGCGCGCGGTGCCAGAATTTTCGTGAATCGTAACCCCCACCTTTTCCAGGTGCTCGCGCCGCGTAGAATGTTCGCGCACCTGGTGAACGACCTCGCGCGTGCGCGCGAGCAGCCGGGGATAGTCCAGGATCGGCTCGCTCACCGAGATACCATACTTGCCGAGTTGTCTGGCTTCTCGAAGCAACCGCGCCGCCTGCGCAAGCGTCCTCACGGGAATAGGTCCGTCATTGGCCGCCATACCCCCAACCTCGCCACGGGTGACAAGAACCGTTCGTGCACCCAACTCCGCGGCTCGGAATGCCGCGGCTAGCCCGGCTGGACCGGCGCCAATGACTACGACATCCATCAGGTTCCCCCCAGTTTCAACTTCGGTGGCGCGTCGGTTACTTCTCACCAGTCGATGTCGTCGAGTCACGGACGGAAGTTACTTCGGCTTTGTTTGCTGCTCCTTCATCTGTTTCAGCCGCTGCTCCATCATCATCATTTCCTGCTCCTTGGTCAGCTTGGGGAACAGAAAAGCAATTTGCAAACGCATGTTCCAGGATGAACTTCCCGCGGGATAGACAGCGTTGCCATAGAAGGTTGCGCTCAGGTTCACCGGTTGAAACCCGAGCTTCATAATCCTGCCCACGCCACCACCGAATGGCACCGTCCAGGCGTTTCCGCTGCTGGCTCGCCAATTCGCAGTAAGGATAGGTGCGGAAGTCAGATACCAGCCCTTCTTCAAGTTGTAGTTGATGAAGTACTGCAATAGAAATTGATTCACATCCGGACGACCGCCCGAACCAGCCACGGACCAGACATTGTTTGCCAGCATACCGATCGTCCAGTGGCCGGGTTGGGTCAGCAAAACCACCGCTGGCCCAATACCCAACTTACCCTGCCCGAGAGCCTTGTTGGTGGCCGTGGGCAACTGCAGAATCGGCCCTCCTCCCCAAATCAACTTCCCGGTCTTCTTCGGCACCAGGAAAAAGGTGGGCTGCATATCGCCGAGACCGTAGACCCCGGTTTCTGGGGTTGAGGGTTGATTGGGTAGTGGTTGCCATACGATCGGCGAGATCCAGCGGATGACCAGATTCCAGTCCTTCGAAAGGTCGACCGGTACCACAGGCTGGATATTCAGAACATCCTGTGTTCTATTTCCCGGGTTGACCCCAAAATTACTGTTGTTCTGAACAGGTACGCTAATAAGGCTCGCGACAGGGTTTTGTGTTGCCTTCCTCAACGCATCGGCGTTGGTAGCTGCTGCGGGAGTCTGCTCCGTGGCAACCTGGGTTCCCTCCGGCGCGATGGGAGCCTCCTCCGGGGCGGAAGGCTTACTCTGCTGCGCCAGCGCTGGAGCGGATGCGAGCACCAGCGACAGGAAGACCGAAACTGTTTCGGAGAAAATGCACTTTAGCATGTTATTTCGTGTACTTTGCCTGGAAGATTATAGGTAGAATGCTGGCCCGACCATTAGCAAAACTTCTAGTGCACGTTAGCAAATTGTGGTACCTGTCGTAAGTGACAGTTCTCTATACCGTGGCACGGTTGGTTAACTGATTATTCCGCCACCGTTTCGGTACGCGACCGCTTTTTTCTATAGCAAGATATGGATCAAGGAGCCTGAGATCAGGGCAAACGACCATAACCGACTCGCGGTCCATCGTGATAGCACAAACGTCACCTTAGCTCTCTATGCGGAGGCTTACTTATGACTTCTTTCGCGCTTGCTCCATGGAGAGCCGATTGGCTATGGAGTATACCGCTCATTGTTGTGACGATCGTCTTCCACTCCTATTGTCTTGGGCTGCTCAGCCGGGGATTGCTTATCCTCCTGAAAGATGACCGGAAAAAACGCCTCACCCATGCCCTGTCTGTCTTTGTCGTTGGGGGATCTTCACTTTGCGCCATATGCCTGCATGGTCTTGAAGCGTGGATGTGGTCCGTCGCTTACCATCTGCTTGGTACACTGGGCGGCGACCGGAAGGAAGCGATGCTGTACTCGGTAAGCGTCATGACAACTGTAGGCGGTACTAATCTCCACCTGGAGCCAGGCTGGCAACTCATGGGACCGCTGGAGGCATTAGATGGATGGATTCTGTTTGGGCTTACCGCCGCTTTTTTATTTGCACTCATCCAGAAAGTCTGGTCGCTGGAGCACTGATAGCCAGGCCGTTTGTAAGGAGGCAGTCTGCATGAGCTTTCCTCCACCTGTGCTGAGGCACTCAAAAGCCGCGCTTCGCTATGCAGAGTCGAAGTGAAGTGCCCTAAAACGGCCCGCTTTTCAGCAGAACACCGTAAAAGGTGACAAGTCCAATCAGGATGACAACCATCGCTACCACGACGGAGATGGAAATCATATTCTGCTTCTCGGATGCCCCAATTGCTTTCAGAAACTTCCGGTGTTGCCAGGTTGCGGCGGCTAATGCCAGAGTTCCCAGGGCTATGAGGCTCAATCCCAGATTGCGCGGCGCATTCGGGCGCCGGATGGTGCCGGCGGCAATTTCGTCGGCCTGGTATTGGAAGAACTTGTAAATGGTGAAACCGAATCCGATCATCGAAAGGGCGGTCCGGATCCACGCCATGAGTGTTCTTTCCGCTGCGATGATCGTGCGCTGAAGCGCCAGATCGGTTCGCTCTTCGGCAAGAACTGTGCCCCTGTCTTTTGGTGCTGGTTCAACAAGGCTCATGGGATCGCTCCTCAGGTGTGCGCACAAAGGCCGCGCGGCATTAAACTTTAGGCCTCACGAGCCCGACCGCGACATCTGCCTCTTGCAGAAGGTGTTCATGCTTGCGCGATCGGGCCTTCGCCGGGTGCGACGAGCGGCACAAAGGACCCCCAGTGTTCCCGGACGGCGAGCACGCGGAAAACAAATGCTACCAGCACCGCGATCAGCGTGACGGGAAAGAAGTGCCCTTCCTTCATGTTCACCGCAATCAGCGTATAGACCGTGCTCGCCAGCACCGCACTGGTGACGAGTTGCTGCGCCGGCCGCACGATTTCCGGCGTCACCCCGGAGAACAGGTCGATGAATACACCGCCGGCGGTGGTGGCGATGAGCCCGATAACGATGGCGGCGAAGATCCCTAACCCGTGATCGAGCGCCTTATGCGCGCCCAGGATCGCAAACCAGGGCAGCGTGAAAGACTTGAAGTAGGCTAGCGTTCTGGTACGGAACTGCTCCTCCCTCGATTCGGCGTAGCGATAGATCGCAAGCCCGAGCAAACCCATCAGAGGGCAAACTATAAGATAGATCGGACCCTTGAGCGGCCCGGGGACTTCATTGAGCAGTATGTCGCGCGACACGCCGCCGCCAATACCGCCGAAGTAGGCCATGATCAGCAGGCCCGCGACAGTGTAGCCGCGGTTGTGCGACGGATTACGGGCCACGAGCACCCCATTCAGGGCGTTGATGCCGGCGGAAAACAAGTCGACTTCGGGAAAGCTTGGCAGGTTCATTTCGGTTCTTCCTCAGAGCGGCTGGTCGCCGACCGAAAAGCTGCGCCGGTTCTGTATCCTGATCGGTGGGGATACTCACCGCAGGGCATCAGAGGACTGCCACTCATGTGGAGAGTAAAGGGGACAGGCCCAGGGCCACAACTGTCACATCTGACAGGGTGGCGGCAGATCACTCTGGAAGTTGCTTTCGGATACAAGACTCTAGTCGCGCACCAGTGCCACTGCGGTCAAGTCGTCGTTGCCGAGATGTTTCCCGTAATGCAGCAGGCCATAGAAGCGGGTCCACGGACGGTTCCGGAAGGCATACGCCTGCTGCAGTACGGTCTCACAGATTTGCGACGCCGAGTCCTCCTGGACGTTTGCCAGCAGCCGCTCGATGCGCTTTGCGCCAAACTCGAACGCTCCCCGCGGGCTCTCCATGACTGCCTTGGTTACAAGAAGCAGCCGGGCTCGTGGCTCGAATGCCAGAACCGCCGGCTCATAGGTGTTGTGGGTGAAGAGACCCATCGGCATGCCACCCGACTGAAGGGTTCGTGCGCCCTCCGCATCGTGAAATACCGCGAGGAGACCTGCATTGTGGTAGGTGAGGATACCCAGTGAGAGGCTGAAACAACCCAGAAAGGCGGGGGTAAAGTGAACGCCGCGGGCAGCCTCCATCAGGGATCGGTTGAGCTCATACGCCAAGGTGGCGATGGCCTCGGATTCATTCGCCACGGACGGCCCAAAGAGTTGGGGCGCCAACTGCCGGAAGGCGGTTTGCAAGTCGACGGCGAGCGCTCGGGCTTCGGCGCGGGCCCCGGCGATGTCCGTCAAGAGGAAGACCACACGTTGGCCGATCGCCAGTCCATCGAAAAAATTTGCACCGCGGTGGGCAGCGCGATAGTGGGCCTTTAGATCGAGGCCGTCGAGCTTCGTCAAATTGGCAGGATAGGGCGCGGGTTTGGACCCGCCCATGGGGGTGCCTGCCCCTGTCAGGGGAAAAGTCATCGTCTTCTTCCACACGCCGGCGCCACCCTCCTCGCGATGTTCTGTCGCGCCCCACGCTGATTTTTTCAGACCAGACCGATTTCTGGGGATGGTCTCGTCGACACTGTTTTAATCGCTTTTTACGTGGATTGCCACCATCGTAATATCGTCATCCATCTCTTCAGCCGAACCTCGAGCCGACCAACGGGACAACTCCTCAAGCAGTCGATCGGCAAATTGATCCGCCGAGGTGCTTTGCTCCGCCTCCAGAAACTGCCTTAAGCAGTCTGTGCCAAACTCGACCCCAGCGGGGTTCGCCGTTTCCGGAATTCCATCGGTGTAGAGCAAGACTCGATCACCAGCGTTGAGTGGCAACTCCAGGGAAGAATAGGTTGCAAACGGAAACCTTCCCAGAAACAAACCATTTTCCACGACATCACGCACGCCTTTGGATGATCCATCCCGCAAAAGCAAGGGTGGGTGGCCTGCACCCGCGTAAGTCAACGTTCGCTTCTGCATGTCCACGAACAGGTACGCGGCCGTGACGTAGTGATGCTGGAACTTTCCGCACAGCGCTTGATTCAGGCCCAACAGCACTTGAGCCGGATCAGCAGCGTGCGCTCTCCTGGGCGGAGAGTGCAATCTTCAGCATCGAGGCGATAAGCGCGGCAGGCATTCCGTGCCCGGAAACATCGGCCACTAGAATCCCAATGCGTTTCTCATCCACGACGATGAAGTCGTAAAAGTCGCCGGCAACCGCGGTCATGGGGACGTAGCGCGCAGCAATATCCAAACCTTCGATTTTCGGGAATCTCGGATGGAAGAATTGACAATTGGATTTGCCGCGCTGTTTCCAATTCCTTTTGAATCGTGAGCAACTGCTGTGCGAGTTGTTCGCGAATCCCGCGAAGCACGAGGTGCGTTTGCACCCGCGCTTTTACAACCGCAGGAGAAAACGGCTTATGAATGTAGTCCACCGCGCCGACCTCAAATCCCCTTGTCTCCTCGTCCACATGCGTCTGTCCGGTAAGAAATATGACGGGTATATCCCGCGTCTCCTGTCCCAGTTTCAACTGGGTACACACTTCGTACCCATCCTTATCCGGCATCATGACGTCCAGCAGGATCAGGTCTGGCAGAGGTGTAATTTTTGCCAGTTCCAACGCTTTCGCACCGCTGGTTGCGATGCGGATCTTGTAGATGTCTTTCAAAATCGAATTCACAGTTTGAATGTTGGCAGGAGTATCATCCACCAGCAGCACAGTCTGCTTCTGATCCGCGTTGTTCATCGATCACACCCAATGCTTGCGCAACGTCCGGCGATCTCATCCAATTTCACCAGCGCTGCGTCGAAATCGAAATCGTTGATCGATGCGCTCAGACCGTCCAGGTACGGCTTCTCGATGGCGCCTGCCAAAGCTTCCTGCAGACTGCGAAATGACTCTTCGGCATCGCCGTCACTCGCTTCGAGCAAGACTCCGAAGCCGGGCAATCGCGCCGGCCGTCGCCTCTTTATTGAAAGGCGAGGTCCGCATCTTCTCCGGTCGAGCTGCTGCTGAGTCGAGCAGGGCTTTCTCGATAGCATGAACTTGAGTAGCCATGACGTTGGCGAACTCAACCAGCAGCGGCGAAACATTGATCTCACCGTCACGGAGTGCCTTCTCCAGCTTTTGAGCCACGGACTGCACCTCCGTGACTCCAATGTTGCCGGCAACGCCCTTCACGGTATGGGCAATGAGTTCAGCAAGCGCGTGGTCGCCTTTTTCGAGCGCAGTTGAAATCTGAGCGGCTGCATCGCCCTGTTTGGCGGCGAACTGCCTGAGCAGGTCGCGATAGAGCCGCCTGTTGCCGGCAACACGCTTCAAGCCATCCGCAAGATTGACCCCCGCGATTTCCGGCAGAATCACTTCCTCGGACTCTCTTTCAGTGCTGAACGGCTGCTGGGGTTCGCGTGCCCGCTGAGGCCGGGGCTTCGCCCAACGCAGCAAAGTCGACAATAGGCGATCGGGGTCAATCGGCTTTGACACATGGTCATTCATACCTGCGTCGAGGCAACGCTGGCGCTCTTCCACGAGGGCGTGCGCGGTCATGGCAATAATCGGTAACTGGTGCAGACGTGGCACTCTCCGTAGTAGCTTGGTGGTCGTGAACCCATCCATCTCGGGCATCTGCAAGTCCATGAACACTACATCGAACGCTGGAGCCTGGTCTCCAACGGTCAGGATTTTCACGGCTTCACCACCATTGTTGGCGACGACGACGATGGCTCCGGCGCTCTCCAGCAGCTCGGTCGCAACCTGCTGATTCATCTCGTTGTCTTCGACCAACAGGACGCGGATTCCCGTAGCATCAGGGACGGTGCCGTCATCCTTTCTTTCACGGAAATGTTGGTCATCGATTGCGGCAACCCCGAACAGCTCGACGAGAGTATCGTAGAGCAGCGATGGGCTGACCGGTTTCAACAGGAAGCCTTCGATGCCCATCTGCTCGGCCTGTTTGCGGAGATCTTCTCGTCCAAAGCCGGTGATCAAAATGACCTTGGGAATGTGCTTCAGCAGCCCGCCCTGCTTGATGATGCCGCCGGTCTCAAGACCGTCCAGGCCAGGCATATGCCAGTCGATCAGGACTACCTGATAGGGGTCGTGGGTGTCGGATGCGGAGAGTTCGAGGATTGCTTCCTCTCCTGAGGAGGCTGAGTCGACCCTGATTGCGAACGCCTTCAGTCTTTCGGCGGTAATTTCGCGGGCTAGTGGGTTGTCATCGACTACCAGCGCCCGGATGCCTGAGAGGTCCGGGACAAGACGCTTTCGCTCGGGTTCGTTTGACCCGATCCCAAACCATGCCGTGAAAAAGAAGGTGCTGCCTATGCCGTAGGTGCTCTCAACCCAGATTTCGCCTCCCATGACCTCGACGAGCCGTTTAGAAATTGAGAGGCCAAGCCCGGTGCCGCCATACTTTGCGGGTCGTGGAAGTGTCGGCCTGGCTGAATGCTTGAAACAGACGAGCGGCTCTGCTCTGGGGTCATCCCGATACCGCTGTCGCGGACGGAGAACTTTATCTTCACCCGGCCCGCTAACTGCTCCTCCGGTGCAACCGTCACTACCACCTCGCCACGATCGGTGAACTTGACCGCGTTGTTGACGAGGTTGATCAGGATTTGGCCAAGGCGCAAAGGGTCGCCGATGAAATTCGGCGGCAGATCGTTCGGCGAGGCGATCAAGAATTCCAGCTTCTTGTCGTGGGCCTTTTGACCGACGATGGAGGATGAGGTCTTCGAGCACTTGATCGAGGCGGAACTCCGTATTCTCGACTTCCAGCTTGCCGGCCTCGATCTTCGAGAAATCGAGGATGTCGTTGATGATGCCGAGGAGGGCCTGAGCAGCCACCTTTGTTTTTGTCAGATAGTCGCGCTGCTTCGCTGTCAACTCGGTCTTCAGGGCCAGATGGGTCATTCCGAGGATCGCATTCATGGGGGTGCGGATCTCGTGGCTCATGTTGGCGAGGAAGTCGGACTTGGCCTTGGTGGCGGCCACGGCTTCTTCTTTGGCAGCGAGGAGATCCGCTTCGGCCTGCTTGCGATCGGTGATGTCTTTGGTCGTGTTGAGTAGATACTGCGGATTTCCAGCGGTGTCCCTGATGACCGAAAAGGTGCCGTCTGCAATGACGATGCGTCCATCGCGGCGAATGAAGCGTTGCTCCCACCCGTCGTAGTCGTACTTGCCTTCGAGGAGTTCCGCGTAGCGTTTTGCGCCCGAGGCACGTTGGTCGGGATGGACAATCTGGTCCCATTTCTCCACAGAGCTCAAGTCTTCATGAGTGCAGCCGAGCATCTCGTGCAAGGCGCGATTGGTGAAATATTGGGACTTGGCAACGTTGTAGAGGCCGATGCCGACGGGGGCGTTCTCGAAGATCGAACGGAAGAGCTGCTCGCTCTCCTGCAGGGCTTCCTGGGCACGCTTGCGTTCCGTGATGTCTTCCGTTCAGGTCGACGAGGTACTGTGGCTTGCCTGTAGCGTCCCGGAGCAGCTGAAACCTGCCGTTGCCAAGCAACGATGCGGCCGTCAGGACGAATGAAGTGTTGTTCATATTCGTCGGTTTCTCGCCTTGCCCTGGATGAGTTCCGCATATCGCTGCGCGCTTGCGTCGCGTTCATCGGGGTGAACAATTTCGTCCCATTGCTCCACGCTGCTCAGCTGTTCTGCCCGAGTAGCCCAACATCTCCTGCAGTGCACGGTTGGAGAGATGTTCCTGGCTGTCAATCTTGAATAAGCCGATCCCGATCTGGGCATTCTCAAAGATCGAACGGAAAAGGTTCTCGTTTTCCCTCAGCTTTTCCTCTGCCCGCTTTCGCTCCGTGATATCAACAACAGTGACGACCGCTCCAGTGACCTTTCCGCCCTCAAGGATTGGAAACGAGGAATATTCAACCGGGACCGGGGTTGCCATCCCGCCGCCAGATCACTTCGTCGTTTGTGCAGCAGCCCTCTCCCTTCTTGCACGCGCGGTAGACGGGGCATTCATCTATGGGGTAAACGGAGCCGTCCGGCTTGTGGTGATGCATCAGATCGTGCGTCTTCCGGCCGAGGACCTCCTCGGCGCGGTAGCCAATCAATTCACAGGTAGCGTGATTGATGAAGGTGCAGTTTCCTTCGAGATCGATCCCGTAAATGCCCTGCCCGGCACATTCAAGGAGCAACTGCATTTGTTGTGTGACCCGATTTCGTTCTTCCTGCAGCCCCTTGTACGACTCCAGCGATCGTGCGATGTCACCGATCTCGGAGCAATCTTCCTGAAAACCGATCTCGATGCCCGGCTTTCTGGCGAGAAGGTCGCTCAGGCTACGTCCCAGAGCAACCAGTGGGACCACCATCTTCGTACGGTAAAAGATGAGCGCACCCCCGATAGCCAAAGCATTGAGGACAGCGGCGACGATTGCCAGGTTGACACTCCGCTGGGCGGCCCGCTCTTCGGCGAACGCCTGGCCGGCGAGACGCTCGTCCAACCGGCGGCGGAACTCATCAATGGGATCCATGATCAAAGCTTTCGCCTTGAGGTATTCCTCGCCGTACACATATCCCATCGCCCTGGTGAAATCCTTGTGTTCGGCGGCTTCGAACGCCTTCTCCTCCTGGGCAATGAGAGCATCGGAATTTCGCTTGGCGCGGGAGACCAGTTCGTTCTCCTCCCGGGTCAGGCCAAGCGCCTGCAAGCCTTCCACAGCTCGGTCGCGGTTGCGCTCGACACGAACCTCCTGCTGGAATGCGTCGCGGTAGCGGGGATCACCCGCGACCGCGAATCCCCGCACCGCCGCCGTCAACTTGTCGCTGCCCGCAGCGAGCTGGATGCTCAGCAGCAGCGACTGCGTCCTGGCGTTCAGTGCGGTCACCTGGCGATGTCTGAAATACCCCGACACGAGTACGCATGCCACGGACACCAGCGAAAGCGATGCGACCAATATTGTGATGATTCGGTTGGCCCTTTGAAGACGCATTTACGCCTCTCTAAAGTCCGCGATGGCCCAACGTTCTACGGACTAACACTACTTCTGCGAGCCAAGGATCCTCACCGCCGCCATCGAGATGAGAAAAACTGCGCCCAAGTTGGTGCTCTCGAAGATCGATCGGAACATTTGCTCGCTCCCCTGCGCACTGTCTGAACATTTTGACTCACGGCCTCTTTCCGGAACTATGCTAGATCTGACCGCAGACGTCTCGCTACTGACAGTAATGACAGGTCACAAGCCGCTTCATGGCCCTAAAAGAACTTGACTTATCTCGACTGGGCATGGGTGAAGGATTGTTCTGCCTCTTGGGCACTACATGCGCATAGGGGGTTTGCCGGCGGCGGCCGTTTGATGCCAATGGGTGACCTGCCAGACAGCCTGAGCCAGGGTGTTGACGACGACGGTGGGTCTGCTGTTGCCGAAGCGCTCGACGGTGAGGTCGTGGGTCTGCTCGGGGTCTTCAATGGGGTTCCAAAGGCCGATGACGATGCGGTTGTGGGGAAGGTGTGACCGAACGCGCTGACAGATGGTGCGGGCTTGGGAGAAGGCAAAGGGCGGCAGGGCTGAGATGAAGATGACGGTGTTGGGTTCGTTGGCGAGCGCGTCGAGGATCTCGCTGGAGACGGAGGCCGGGAGGTAGAGGGTTTGGTGGGAGGCCTGCTCCATGAGCTGGACGAGCATGTGGGTGGTCAGTTCGTCGGCCTGATCGCTGGCGGAGATGCAGACAACGGCGAAGTCTTCTTGCATGGAGAAGCCCGGAGCGCGGGGGCCGGAGTCTCCAGCTTCTTTCCGTTGATAGTCGGTGAGTTCGGCGACTAGCTCGCCGATGCTGAGGAAGAAGAAGTTGCAGCGGACGTCGTCGAGGACGCCCTGGTGGCGGTCTTGCTCGACGAGCGCGAGGGCGGGCATGAGGACGGAATCGTAGAGCTCGACGAGGGTTTTGCTTTCGAGGAAGCGGTTGGCGACGGCGTGCGCCTCCTGCTGGTCCATGGCGAGGAGACGCTCGTAAAAGAGTGCCTCGGCGGAGAGTTCGGCATCGGTGCTGAGGAGGGTGTGAAGGAAGGACATCTGAGGAACGTAGCGGCCGAGGACGACAATGCAGACGGTGAGTGGAGTGGAGAGGATGAGGCCGGGCCATCCCCAGAGGAGCGTCCAGAAGATGGCCATGGCGAGCAGGGCAAGGGAGGAGATGCCGGTGCGGGAGCTGAATAGCCAAGGTTCGACGAAATGGGTGGCTGTGAGCTCGAGCATAAGGAAGAGGCCGATGACTAAGAGCGGCGGAACCCAGGAGGAGGAGATGGCGACGGAGACGATAAGGGGAAGCATGAGGCCGGTAGCAGTGCCGACGTAGGGGACGATGCGAAGAATCCCGGCCAATACCCCCCAAAGGGTGGCGTTGGGTACGCCGATGAGGAAGAGGCCGAAGCCGAAGAGGGTCCCGTAGGCCGCGTTGACTGTGGCTTGAAAGCAGAAGGTATTGGCTGATGCGGGTTGCTGCATCCTGCAGGGCCTGGGTCGTCGGCCTGATGCGGCTCATGCCGGCGAGGCGGAGGATGCGATGGCGGAGGTCCTCGCGCTTCATCAGGAGATAGATGGTGAAAACGATGACTACGCCGAGAGTCCCGATGGGGCGGAGGAAGCGCATCAGGAGTTCGACGGTGGACTGGAGTTGGGTGCGATCGGGGTCCACGACGCGCACTGGCTGGGCCTGCGCGAGTGGTTGCTGGGTGCTTCGGGTGGCGTTGCTGGCGCTGGTCGCGAGGTCTCCGCTGATGTCCTCGACCGCGGTGAAAGCCTTTTCAAGGGACTGCTCTGCGGGGGAGTGGACCGAAGCTATTTTCTTTTGGATGCTGAGACGGTAGGCGGGAAGGTCGCGGGCGACGTTGAGGAGTTGGCGCGCGACGACGTATCCTACTCCACCGATGATAGTGAAGGTGAGGACGCCTGTGATAGCGACGGCGAGTACGCGAGGGACGCGCCTGGTCTCAAGGCGGCTGACAGCAGGGGCCAATAGAAAGGCAAGCGTAAGGGCGAAGGCGAAGGGGACAAGAAGATCGCGGGCAAAAAAGAGGATGAGGGCAGTGACCGCGAGCACGAGGAAGGGCCCAACCCTGGAAAACTCGGTGCTTCGAGCAAGAGACATACGACCTCGCGGATCGTGATAAGTGTCGACGCGCTGATGAGAAGTGGAATGCTCGCTGTTCTCAAAGTGGAGCTTTATGTCAGACGCAAACGCAAGCGATGAACTGCCAACAGCGGGCGCTTATGATTCTGAGTTCGGAAGAGGTCCGGTTACCGGGCTCACAACAATTTTGGGCTTACCAACGATGGGCAAGTTACTCTCACACTCATCGAGGACACTTTGAGGAACATATCGTCTTAGGTATTTGATCCCCAGTGTGACCACCAGCACGTCGTCCATCTGCCCGATAACCGGAATGAAGTTGGGGATGATCTGGATCGGACTGACAATATAAAGAACCGCGCATCCCGCGACCGCTTTCGCATGCCATGGCACCTGGGGGTGCACAAGAGCCCGCCGGATGATCCTGAATTGCTTGAAAACCCGCTTGATTGAAACCTTCAGCTTGTTTACCGATGGCTGTTTCGGTTGCTCCAGATCCGTTTTCGAGGAGAACTTCCTCTTGGGGTGTTTCTTTTGTCCGCAGGATGCACCGAAAACCGATGTGGCTCATGCCGGTATCGATCATCTGTGGCTGGCGCGCCGCGGGCCGGTAACGCAGGCAGTAGTTGGGAGCGCACAGGTGCGAACCACCCTTGACGACCTTGCGTGGAATGCGGATCTTTGGCTGCCTCGGGTCGTAGCTCTTCTGAGCAGAAGCTGATGCGTGGGTTAACCGCCGGGCCGCAGCATGCCTGAACGATTTCGTTCGCATGCTGATGGACATACCAGTCTGAGGTCCACTCCCACACATTTCCCGCCATATCGAATAGTCCGTAGCCGTTGGGCGGAAAGGAGCCGACAGGAGAGGTTCCCGCGAAGCCGTCGATCAGCAGGTTTTGCCAGGGGAATTCGCCCTGCCAGGAATTCGCCATGGCCTTTCCATCAGGAAAATGTTCATCGCCCCAGGTAAATTTCTTGCCCTCCAGGCCGCCACGGGCGGCTCGCTCCCACTCGGCTTCGGTGGGCAAGTCTCTACCCGCCCATCGCGCGTAGGCTTCGGCGTCTTCGTAGGCGACGTGGACCACCGGGTGCTGCACGATACCAGTCGATCGAACTCTGCGGTCCCAGCGGATGACGCCAACTCGTTCCGGGTGTCCAGGCCCACCAGTTGGTGTAATCCGTCAGATCCACGGGTCCCCGTGATTTTTGGAAGACCAACGCTCCCGGGACCAGATTTTCCGGGGGGGCGCCAGGATAATCTGCGGGATTCAGCGCTCGTTCCGCGACCGTGACATAGCCGGTCGCTTCGACGAAGCGCGCAAACTGTTCGTTGGTGACGATGTGCCGATCCATCCAGAAGCCATCGACAGCTCACTTCGTGGACAGGGCCTTCCTCGGGATAGAAGTCCTCCGAACCCATGAGAAACGTCCCGCCCGGAATCCAGAGCATATCCGGCGGCGCTTGAGTCTGTGTAGATCTCCTGCAACACCTCTTTGGTCATCCTAGCCCTCGAGTGCGCCCTTATCTCTTGCGTCCCGGCGGTACTTAAACTAAACCTCTTATAGCACGTACAATCCGGCGGCTTCCAATGAGAAGAGCTTTCCAGGCCTTATCAGAACAGCAGCTTTATGGCTGCCTGGGCCACGACGTCGAACGGAACCGAACCGATAACCACCGGAATTGCCGGCACCAAGGCCGCCGCGAGCAGACCGTAAAGGTCCACACGGCTTACCGGTACCACACTGACATCGTTGACGTTACCCACAACACCATAGAGATTGTGCATGGCGGAAAAGTCCGCCACCATCAGAACATCCTCACGGAGGCTGTCGGGCCCGTCGAGCCACTTCTTCTCAAAGTGCTCCCCCGCCGCTCGTGCAAAACGTCCGTACCTCAATAGCCCGTTGCGTCTCATCTGCATCAGCATCGGCGTAAAGGCGAAATAGGGCGCGACACAGACAAGCAGCACAGACCCCAGGAGGACCACCGCGAGGTCACCGAAGGAAGACAGCTTCTGTCCGTGGTGAAACATTCGATTTGCTACGGCGCCCGCGAGGCCGGCGCCGAGACAGAAGCAAAAAGGCTGTTGCCCGCGAAACGCAGACTCGACAAACCCAATGCCTCCCAGGCCATCCGGATGGGCGGCGATGAGGCGAAGGTCCAGCCGTGCCGTAGCCAACATAAATCGCGTCCAGAGGAGTTGTCTCCACAGCCAAAGCAAAAAGAAGTAGCCCAGAATGGGATAGCTTATGAATATTGCCCACGTACCTGCAGGGGAGAACCATCGGAAGCCGCTCCCGCCGCCGCTACCCTTCCACCAGTCAACGATCTCTGCGCCTTGTGGGCTTACGTATTCAGCCAGCCATACGATAAAGGCGTAAACCAAAAGCACAATCACGACTTGAGCCACCCTGGAGCGTCTGAGTCTCTCGAACGACCCCCAGCTGGCCTTGAATGTGGACAGCTGGCTCTCCTGCACGAATTCTTCAAGATGGTTCGCAACCCTGACCACCCGCTTGTAGACGTCAGGATCAGCCAAGATCAGCACTGGAAGAATAACAAGGAAGCGCGATTGAGAAGCGTAATCCGTGAGGAACGAAAAGAATGCAGTGCCTCCACGGAGGGCCGATAACACCGCCGGAGGAACCCAGGTCGACGCAATCGCAATGCAGGTAAAGGTGAGCAGCCGTTCGTTGGCGCCATGCAGCAGATCCAGAAATCTCCAGGGCTTGCCGAGCGAAGATGCAGCGGCCTGCCCGGAGCTATTCTGCAACAGCTGTGTCATGGTATGCGCTCCAACCTGCCGTCTTCACTGCGGGAAGGCTACTCCCGGAATTATGGACGTGCACCTGTCACTACTGACAGTTACCAAGCACCAGCAATTGGAGTCAACTCGCCGAATAACCTGCTAACAGGGTTCGGACTAGTCTGCAGACATAGGCTGTATCCGTAGCACGGGCGCTAAGAAGGATCGCTCCCTGTGTGCGGAGATTGGAGAACGTAATGCGCATGAGACGGTTTTCTGGATTCGTTATCAACGGCATCGTACTAGTGACTCTAGTAGCGGTTGGGCGCCCCGGTTTTGGCCGGGACAAGAATGAAACGATCGAAGCTCAGGCCTTTGGCACCGGAACCCAACTGGGTCAAACCATCGGAGTCACACTCAACATTTATGAGTTTTCAACTCCGGCGGACAAGCAGGTCCTGGTACAGGCGTACCAACAGGGACAAAATAAGGGCCTGGTAAACGCATTGAAGAAGATGAGGGCGGTAGGGCACGTCGAGATCACAGGCACGCTTGGATACGACTGCTCGTACATCAGGGTGTTTCCGACGCCCACAGGTCGCAAGATCGTTTTTGCCACGAATCGCCAGATCAGCATGGCAGAGGCCTGGACAGACAGCAATTCTATGGCCTTCGATCTGACCGCGGGGATTCTGGATCTGAATGACCAGGATAAGAGCAAGAGCACCGGTGTTCTCTATCCTGCGGCACAGCTGGTCATCGACAAAAAAGGCGAGATGGCTTGGGACCTGGCGCAAAATCCGTGGAGGTTGTCGGCCCTTCATGACTGGGCGGGAACGCCGGGCGTTAATTAGCTGTATTCCGCGGGCGATCGGGCGGGTACACAAAGGTTCAACGCCGCTGCTCCAGCAAGTCGATCATGGGTTGCTGGCTTCCACGGATGAAACCAGAGCGTGGCCGGTCGAGATCGATGATTACGGCAAGAACCAGGGTGATGGACAATGCCAGCACGCCCATGGAAAAGATATTCCGGCGTCCGTTCACGCCGAACGAATATCCTACCAGCATTGCTGACAGCAAACCTACGCCGGCATTTATATAAATCACGCTCTCCGGCACATGATTTTGGAAAGCCATCCAGCGAGCTTCTCCCATGTCGATGGCCTGATTCAACGATTGCAGCAGCAGCCCGGCCGTTACCGGATTTGGATCCTGTTGCGCGTACGCTGCCGTCCTGGTCCAGATTTCGGTCTGCAACCGCGCGGTTTGAGTGTTCAATTCCTCCAGCCGCGCGAGATCATTTCCTGCGGCCCCGTACTGCACTCGTAAATTCACATACTGGTTAAGAAGACTCGAAATCTCGGGACCAGCGGGCGCGGGAAGGAGCTGTGCACGAAGACGCGGATGTACCGATGGCGTCCGCTTCTTCCAATACCAATTGCTTGCGGGTCTCGAATCGCGACACCGCCATCGACATGGTGAATCCCAGAAGAGAGCGAGAACTCCAAGTATGGCGCCCTCGACAGTAGAGATTTGCGACTTGGTGTTCTCCGGGAGTTCTTGTTTCGGACTTTCGTCCCAGGCGGTAAGCCCACCTCGGTGGCGGCCAGCATCAACGAGAAAAAGACCCAATTGAATGATGACCTCATTGGTTTTATACAGGAGACTTTCGTTCACAAACTTCTCCTCGAAAACCCTACACCTCCGCAACCCACAAGCGCTGTACCTTCCATCAATGCTGGACCGAGGCTAAGTAGAAAGAGAAGGTAAACCCAAGCCAAGGTGTACGCGGCCGCAGGCAGCACTATGCCCGGGGGAGCGTAAGTATGTGGTAAAGCGGAAAACACAGCAGAAACAAGGCGATGACCACTAGTCCGACCCGCACGTTACGGGTTTTGAAGCGCTGGCTGATCGCAATCAGCAGTAGCACCGTCGCCAACGTGACCGTTGCTCGTACATATTGGTCGGCGTATTCGCGGCCCTCGTGTGCCTTGCTCGAACGCCTCTGTGGCTTGATCATTCAACTTGGCGGCCTCTTGTGCCTTTGCGCTTCGGTATTCGGCCATCAGTTGAGGACCCGCCGGAGCATTAGGATTATTCAGAGGGTCAGTCTTCTTCCAGGCTTCAAACGCGGGACGAAACTCGGGAAGAAAGCGCCTTTCAAAAAGGTCAGTCAGCCTCTTGTCGCCGTGGGCTTCGGCCTTCAGCCACTCAACCACGGTCGAAGCGTTGTACAAACGCTCCTGATTGGCAAAGGTGGCGGCTCCCTCGGCCTGGACCCGCAGTTTGCTCGCCCGGCCGTATAGCTCTGACTGATGTCCGGTCCATAGCGCTGCCTGGTAGCCGCTCCAGGCAGTGGTAATCGCCACGATGGCGAGCACAAGGGCCTCGACGATCTCCAATATCGCGTGCCCCGAAGAATGCTCCGACTTCTCGTGCTCGCTGAGGTGGTGGGCGATTTCAATGTTGGAGCCGCCAGCTTCGGGCATTCAATTACCTCCTAGGTCGGTTGTCCAGAGCGGTGCCGCAGGCAGTCCAGAGCTGTGCCCATGTTGCTTCTCCTGAATCCTGCGATTCCGGCCGCAGGCATGCTTCGCGCTCGCCGGCGATCTGTGACGCCAGCATCGCATGTTGATGGGCGCACCGGGAACTAGCAAAACTTATAGTGAGCCATCTGGCACGCTGATCAATGATCTGATCTGTAGGGCACACTGGCGTGGATCGTGGTACCGCGCTGGAGTTGCGATTCGATGGAGAGAGTTCCATTCAGGAGTTTCAGACGCTCCTGCATGCTGATGAGGCCAAGCCCTCGGCTCGCCTTTGTGGCTTCGATATCAAAGCCCACGCCCGAATCGCTGATGGTGAGATGGATCTCATCCGGTGTTCCCCACAATCGCACTTCGAAGTGCCGTACTCCACTGTGTTTTGCCGCGTTATGCAGAGCTTCTTGCAGCACTCGGAAGAAGCAAAGTGAAATGTCCGGCGACAAGGGGGTTGGCAGATCATGTGTTTTGAAGTCAACCTCCACTTTCTGCTGCTCGCTGAATTCCTGGCAGAAGCCCCTCAGCGCCGCAGCGAGACCCAGGTATTGCAGTCTTGATGAGTGCAACTCGTGAGACAAGGATTGAATATCGGCTGCTATCTCGGAGGTCGGATGCTGTAGTTTGCCGATACGTCCAGGGAATTCAGACGGATTTGAAGAGCTTTGCTGGAGCTGTGCCAGTTCGATGGCCAACAGTGCGAGACGCTGACCGATATCGTCGTGAAGTTCTCTGGCGATCCGGCGACGTTCCTGCTCCTGTGCCTCAATCAACTTGCCGCTCACGCTTGCGAGAGCCGCATCCGCCAGTTTGCGCGCCGTGATGTCGACAAACGCGACCACGGCGCCCGCCACATCCTGCCCTCTCCACTGGGGATGGCACCAGTATTCAGCGGGGAAACTGGTGCCATTCGCCCGCCAAAGCACCTCGTCGTCAACGTGGACTCCTTCCCCAGTGCGCGTTGTCCGAAATATTCGACACTCCTCGACGGGGAATGGCTGTCCCGTCTGCGCGAGTCTGATGAATCAGATGATGCATATTCTTGCCCAGAAGTTCGTCAGCTCGTTCATACCCCAAAGCGCGAAGGCAGGCAGGGTTGCAGAAGGTGCAGCGGCCTTCGAGATCAATCCCATAGATAGCCTCGGCAGTCGAGTCAAGAATCAGGCGAAGTTTATCCTCGCTTTCGCGCTGTGCCTGTTCCGCCTGCTTGCGCGCGGTGATGTCTTGAACCGTGCCACGGAGCCCGATGATTTGGCCGTCCGCATCGCGCAGCGGTTCGCCGCGGGCGATCGCCCATTTTGTGGTGGGCCCGGAGCCGATTATCTCCATATCAAGTTCGTATGATGTTCCAGCTTGTAAGGCTCCCCAAACAGCGCGCTGAAGCCGGTCCCAACTTTCAGCAGTGAAGAGGCTGGGGTGTTCCTTGTAGGGGGGCGCCGGCAAGTTGGGGTCACGGCCGTGGAGGCGGTAAAGTTCCTCCGACCAGGTCACCGTGTCCGTCCGTGCATCCCACTGCCAGCTTCCTAATCCGGCCAAACGCTGGGCTTCCGTAAGTTCTTCGCTTTTTTGACGCAGCGCCTCCTCGACCCGCTTACGTTCAGTAATATCGCGAACAACGTTGACGTTGTAGACACGGTCCAGCTCGAACACGCTTGAGATTAATTTCCACCGGATAAGTCGATCCGTCTTTTCGCTGGTGCAGGCTCTCAAAGGTCACAAACCCTGATTGGTCGAGCTCTTTCGCAATTCTTGCCAGCAGGATTCATTCACAGTCGGGATCAATATCGGGAACATTGAGCGACAGGAGTTCCTCGCGGGTGTAGCCGAGGTCACGGCAGGACTTGTCATTCACATCGAGGAAGCGCAATGTTTTCGGGTCGATCACCTCAATCGCGTCGTTGGTTTGGTCTATCAGTTTTCGGAACAGGCGCAGCGCTTCTTCGGCGTGCCTCCGTTCAGTGATGTCCACTGCCATGCCCAGCATGCGCTCGGGATCGCCATTAGCTCCGTAATAGAATTGTCCGGTGGCGGCGACCCAGCGCACTGTGCCGTCAAGCCGAACGACGCGGAACTCCGCCGCATATGGTTTCCGGCTTTGCCTGGCATCGGCAACCGCTTTCGCCTCCATCTGGCGGTCTTCCGGGTGCACGTAGCGAAAAAAATCTTCCATCTCGCCCGACGAACGTATCGGACGGAATTCCAAACATGGTCTGCAGGTCCCCGAACCAGGAAAGTCGTCCGGTCTTAAGGTCCCATTCCCATGCCACCGACTTGCCGGCTTCCACTGCCAGATGAAGGCGATCGTTAGCTAGACTGAGTTGTGAAATCAGTTCGCTCTTGGCGAAATGCTCTTTTATATAGGCAACACTAGCCAGACACATGATCGCGGCGATCGCGACGAGTAGGCGGAACCGTACGCATACCGGCCGTCTCATCTTTCTGGAACAGCTCCCAAACCAGCGGGAACAGAGATCATGACAACCACCAGCATCGACCACGCCGACGCTTGTGAGCCTTGGCCGGTATCGAATCGGGCCGCTCTTACTTCGGCTTTTGTGATCTGCTGTGCGCGTACCGGTATCCACACAAACCAGCAGGCGGATGCAGTCAGGCCCAAACCATATATCTTTCCGTAGACGTACCCTCCAGAGTCAATCGCTGTGTTGGCAACCGCGGAACTTAGGGCGTACAGAGCCGACGCGCCCAACAAATGGAGGTAGATCATCTTCCAGGGGTACTGCACCCGCAGGCTCAAAATGCCCGCAACCGCAACCAGCACCAAATTTTCTATCAAGTAAAGGATGTCAAATCGCAGAGCGTAGCGAGTGGTGTTGGAGAACAAATACTGATACGGAAAGACAGCGTAAACATAAAGGAAGCCCCAGAAAAAGAGCAAGAGAAGAAAGTTCGAAAGCACTCGATATAGCCTGGGGCCGGATACATGCAGGGTGGGAAGGGTTGCCACTGCCGCCATGAACGGCACTACGTGCAGAAACAGCACCGGATCAGCGATCGAATTGTCGGGCACCTCAGTGTGCAGAACAAATTGGTGATAGAGAAAAATCCATTGGTCTAGCGCCCACAGGCTATAGCCAAGTGCAAGCAGCACCCAGAACGGCCGGCTCCCCAGCGTGTTCTGGATTCCATTGCGGATGGCGAAACCGGTCGCCAGGAGCAGGAGAAGAAAATAGCTGATACCGCCGTATGACAAGAGGGTAGAGCCCGGTTTTGCAGCGAATGAAACGACGGCTCTGACGACCAAAATGGCAATGAGAGCTGTCGGCCAGGAAAGAGACCTTAGCCGAACTCCGAGATTTGACGAGAGCCCTTCCATCATGATTCCCCAGACCCTTTCCCTCACCGAAATTGCCAGTCAAAATGCCCAACAAGCCCCAGCTCATCGGACCGAGAACCATAGCAGCACCAACCGCCGCAAGATACACACATCACTGAGGTTATACGCGTCTCTCGCCGGGCGGGCAACGTGAAATCCTGCAGTCTTGGCGGCCCGGAGCGGCTAGTCAGCAGAAGCCCAGATAAACGTGTTCAGCCGATTAGGCAAAGTTAAAGGGAGTGAAACCGCTGATTTCAAATCAGGGAAACCCTGATTTCAAGATTAGGGAAACAGAGTAGGATTCATTTAGTAGCCGTTTGTCGCGACGACTCCTCGCGGAAATCAAACAGGTTTTCGTTATGCAAGGAGCCGTGTTGGTCAAACAGTCCCCTCAGCCTGAAAAGTCGCCTTCGGAACGGAACGCACATAATGGCGATCGGAAGCGGTTCATTGATCCGGGTTCTCGTGGTAGACGATAACGAACCGTTTCGTCGCTTCGTTCGGGCGACTCTGAGTACGAGGCCGGGATTACAAATCATAAGCGAAGCATCTGACGGGTTAGAAGCGGTTCAGAAGGCTCTGGAACTACAACCAGCTTTAATTGTGCTCGACATTGGGCTGCCAAGCCTGAACGGAATTGAAGCTGCTCGACGCATCCGCAAGCTTTCTCCCAAATCCAAAATACTCTTTTTGACCCAGGAATCCTCAGCCGATGTCGTGCAAGAAGCTCTCTGCTTAGGGGCGCTAGGCTTTGTGATAAAAGCACACGCGGCCACCGATCTACTCGTTGCTGTGGAAGCGGTTCTTCGGAATGAGCAGTTTGTCAGCAGCACACTGAAAGCCGTTGACGGTCATAAGCTATTGAAAGATTTGACCCTTGAATGGATGAAACTCGATACCATTTGGTAACGTCACCTTCAACGAGCCTCCCTGTCTAACTGCCAACTTATCGCCGCGCGCGCGATTTCCGCTAAAATTCACTTTCGCGCCGGAAAGTGCTAGCGTGAGAAGACTTTATGGAGCCGTCATGTACTCGCAAGCATTGCAAGCAGAGGCTAAGGAGCTTTTCCACTATCTTTTTGAGCAAGCGTCCCTCGGAATCGCAGTGGAGGATCTCGAGGGGACGCTCTTGCTTGCCAACCCGGCGCTTTGCTCCATGCTGGGATACGCGGTGAACGAACTGTGCGGCATGAATTGTTGCCAATTTGCGAATCCCGAAGACTCCAAAGACGATTGGGCTCTCTTTCAACAGCTCCGTGAAGGCCTCATCGATCAGTACTCGCTGGAAAAACGCTACGTGAGAAAAGACGGCGCTGAGCTTTGGGGGCGTCTGAATGTCTCTCTTTTGAAGAACCGCGATGGGGGATCCCCGCTGGTCTTTGCCTTTGTGGAGAACATCACCGAACGAAGGCGGACAGAAGATGCGTTGCGAGATAGCGAGCAGCGGTTTCGTTTGGCGGCTTACGCCGGAAAAATGTTCTCCTATGAATGGGATGCTGCCACCGACGTGGTGGCGCGTTCGGGAGAGTACGCCGAGATGCTGTGCACCGACAAAGTGGCGCAGCTTACTACGGGTCAAAAGTTATCGGCTAAGGTTCATCCGGACGACCGGGAAAAAGTTTTGGCCGCGGATGCTGCGCTTAGCCCTGAAAAGCCCAACCTCCGAGTCAGCCATCGAATGGCAGGTCCCGACGGGAGTGAGATCTGGGTGGAGAAAACAGGTCGCGCGCAGTTCAACGAACAAGGCAAAATGCTGCGGATCGTAGGCATGGTAGCGGATGTTACGGAGCGCAAACTGGCGGAAGCGGCGTTCGCTGACGTGAGCCGCAGGTTGATTGAGGCCCAGGAGCAGGAGCGCAACCGGATCGCCAGAGAGCTTCACGACGACATTGGTCAACGACTCGCCCTGTTGGCCGTCGAGCTAGAACAACTCCACCGGGACCCTCCCGATTTGCCTGAAGTCCGCCGCCGTATGGGCGAATTACAGAAGCAGGCCAGCGAGATAGCAACCGATGTCCAATCCTTGTCGCACGAGTTGCACTCCACAAGGCTGCGAATATCTGAGCCCTGTTGCCGCCATGAGAGG
The DNA here is from genome assembly GCA_963757515.1 of uncultured Acidobacteriaceae bacterium. GTDB lineage: Bacteria > Acidobacteriota > Terriglobia > Terriglobales > Acidobacteriaceae > PALSA-350. The sequence continues at coordinate 385,317 of CAVWRV010000024.1, forward strand.
CCTCTGCCAGGAACTCGGAGAGCAGGCCAAGGTGAAGGTCGACTTTAAAAGCCAGGATTTGCCCAGCCCCTTGCTGCCGGACATTTCTCTTTGTCTCTTCCGAGTCCTGCAAGAGGCTCTCCGCAATGCGGTCAAACACAGTGGGGCACGGCACGTCGAAGTGGGATTGTGGGGAACCCCGGATGAGATTCATCTCGCGGTGAGTGACCGTGGCATAGGATTTGACAGCGAAGCAGTCAAAGAGCGTCGAGGGCTTGGCCTGGTCAGCATGGAGGAGCGGCTGAAACTACTGAAGGGAACCATATCCATCGAATCGCAGCCCAATCGTGGCACAACGATCCACGCCCGCGTGCCTTTCAGTTAAGCCGGGCTTGGGGATAACCCGTTCACCGGGAACAAACGGTGTGTTCTGTACAGATTCTCTCGTAGATTTGATCCTGTTCGCGTTGCAGGCTGTTCAGTACATAACCGCACAGAATATCCACGTTGCGAGTCCTGGCGAACTCGTCCGTGATGTGTTCAACCTGAATCGCCGCATCGGCCTTACCTTGCGCCCACAACGTAGGTGCGATTTCACCGAAAGCCGCAACTCGGTGATGTTCCGCCGTCGCCGCCGTCGTCGTTGAAGAAACTAGATCGTCAAAGAGATTCAGGAGTCGGACCGGGTCAGGCAGATCATTCGCCATGAACGCCGAGAGAGCCTCGTCAACATCCAAAGGGAGATATAAGCCTTGCTCGATGGCAGCTGCAAGGTCCACGCCACTTGCCAGCAATCTCTGAAGAAGACCCGACCGATGTGACTCAGTCGCGATCACAATTACAGGATTTCCGGCCTTGAGAGCAGCTTCGATAAAACACGTAACCCCGAGGAGAAAAGCTGCGTCATTGGGATAGAACTGAACCTCGTGGCGGTGAGTGATCTTCGCCATTCCCGGTACGAGTGGTGGGAGAACTTCCTGTGGGAAGAAGTGGTTGGGAGCTTGTGCGTCCGAAGCGCTGGTCCGATTGTGGCCCGATAGGCCCTTACTGAGAAACAGCCTGCCCTGACAAACTGCTTCCATTGCGGCTGACAGTTCGCTCCCGGCATGTGCTTTAACAACGTAGCCCAACGCCCCCAAGCTGAAAGTTTCTTGCGCCACATCGGCAGAAGATCCTTGGCTCATGAAGAGTATCTTGCATTCAGGGCAGAGTTTGCGGATTCGCCGGGCAACCTCAATCCCATTGAGTATGGGAAGCCCGATGTCAAGCACAACCAGGTCCGGTTTCAGTTCTTCGGCTTTGCGAACCGCTTCTAATCCGTCTGAGGCCTCGCCGATGACCTGCAAATCACGCCTTTGACCCAGCGTTGAACATACGAATCGCCGGAACGGTTCGTAATCATCGACAACGAGAACCCGGATTGTTGACTCTTCCAAGTAGACTCCACTTCCCGTTCAAAAACCCGACTCATAGAGTTCAGGTTTCTGAACCCTCTTAGCATTTCATGAGTCGCTAGTTCGGTCTTTGACCGGGCGCAAGGTTCGCAGGAAAAATACTGGGTCACTTTCGAAGTGAAATGCGTGTGGCCTGTCTCCAAGCCCGAGATAAACCATTCCGATTGCCCAGGGGCTGACATATCTCTCCCGCGACTCGGCAAAGAGTCTGCGTAATAGGGAATTCGCCTTGGCGCGGTTTCCAGTGAGTGGGTAGGTGTAAGCCAGAGTAGCGGGAATCGTCTGACTGGCGGGGTTCAAACGATACGCGGTTTCCAGATCGGCGACAGCTTCCTTATGCCTCCCCTCTTGTAACAGCGCTCTACCGCGCCAGAGATAAGCCTCTGTGAACTCAGGATCCTGCGTTAACACCTTGCTTAGCTGCCGATAGGCTTCGTCGTATCTGCGTTCCAGGTATAGCGTCGCTCCCCAATCCGTGGCAATGATCAGTGAAGCGGGATCCAGGGCTAATGCCTCTTTCATCTCTCGGTTCGCTTCGTCAAACCGCCCAAAAAGCACCAGAAAGCCTTCGCCATACCAATGATGCCCGGTCGCGTAGTTGGGGTCCAGGGTCACGGCCAGTTGGAACTCCCGTTCCTCTTCGGCGAAGTTATACTCCTCCCCCAGCAGCAATGCGAGGGCGGTGTGCGCCTCCGCGAGGCTGGGATCGAGTGCAAGAGCCTGACGGGCGGCTTTCTTTCCTGCGGCGACGTACTCGTCCTTCGGCCCCACATTGCCTGCGAACAAAGCGTAGGTCTGGGCCAACCTGGCATAAGCTGGAGCAAAAGCCGGATCGAGGGCGATCGCTCGCTGGAAATGCTCGACGGCCCGCTCCATGGCCCCGCCGTCGCGCTTATTCCAGAAGTAACGGCCTTGCAGATAGTCCTCGTACGCTTCCGGGCTTACCGTATGGCCGGGACGCAACGACGCTCTCTCTTGCGGAGTGAGATTGAACCGGATTTCCTCCGCGATTGCGTTCGCCACACTGTACTGGAGACTCAGTACATCGTGCAGATCGCCTTCATAACTTTTCGCCTACAGGTGTTTGTCCAGGGGCGCCTCTATCAGCTGAGCCGTGATGCGCACCTGCGTGCCTGATCGCATCACCGTTCCCTCCACCACGGCATCCACATTCAGTTCGCGCGCGATCTGGGGAAGCGGCTTCCGCACCCCTTTGTACTGCATGATGGAAGTCCGGGAGATGACGCGTAATTCTTTGATTTGACCCAGATCGGTAATGAGCTGGTCGGTCATCCCATCTGCAAAGTAGTCTTGAGACGGGTCGTTGGAGAGGTTCTCCAAAGGAAGGACGGCCAGCGAGCGAATCGGGAGAGCCGTGGACCCCGCTGAGGGCCTTGAGAATATCCTGAAAGCGATACGGCGGACTCCAGGCAAAGCTGCGACCACAACCAATGATGGAACCAGGAGGGCCAGGGTCAAAGTCCATCGCGGAAGCCATTCGTCGTTAGAAGGGACGGCCACTTCGGGAAAATCTATGCAGTCCCCGGCGGCCGGCCCGTGTACGTGGCGATCTGGTCGGGCTCTCGGTGCGGCAGCGGAACGCCCCGAGCTTCCCTGGAAACGAATTGTGGGTGCCCTGAAGCGAGCGTTCGCCAGTTCGTAGAGAGGCTGTTGCGCAACAAGCGCGAGGCACTAGTGGATAGTGGCGGGCGCCCGTCTGAACGGTAATCCCAGCGAACACCGCCCGCGGCAGCTCTGGTAACAGGTTTATTTCTGATGGGATTCAGGCGATGAAAGAACCGGACGCCATTGGACGCAGGGGCCGCGTGCACCCACTCTCCGCCGATCAGGAGCAGTGTTTCGTTCGTTTCTCGTTTCTAACCGCTTCCGCCATGTGACTTGGCCACGCAGATCAGTGCGTCCAGGGCAAGAGTGCCGCACCCTTTTGGGTAAACCGCAAGCGGATTCATCTCGACCTCGGCGATCTCAGGATTCGCTCGTACCAGCTGAGCCAGCCGATACAACACCTCGGCCACCGCCGCTACGTCGAGCTCCGGTGTGCCGCGAAAGCCGCGCAGCAACGCGCCGCAACGTAGCCCATGCAATGCTTCTTGAAGCGCTGGCAGTGCAAGATCTGCCGCCAGGATCCGCACATCCTCGATGGCCTCCGCAAGCACCCCGCCGGAGCCCACTAGCAGTACAGGTCCCCAGTCCTGGTCGTTGCGCGCGCCCACAATCAGCTCCAGACCCTTGTCGCCCATGCGCTCCACCAGCACTCCATCCAGCATTAGTCCCGGCTGCAAGCGCTCGATATTGTTCTGCAGCACAGACCACGCCTCGGCAACCGCTTCTTCCGATTGCATTCCGAGCAGCACGCCGCCTGCATCGGATTTGTGCGGCAGTGCGGCAGCCTGCGCCTTCAACGCCACCGGAAACCCCAACTCGCGGGCAAACCTTACCGCTTCGTCGCTTGACCTGGCAAGCCGTCCTTCCGGGATCGCGATTCCGTAGTCCGCCAGCAATCGCTTGCTCTTGTATTCAGGCAAGGTTCCCGGAGGCAAATCGAGAACTTTCCCGTTCTCTTCCTGGGCCACGCGTTCCGCGCTGTCCTGCAATGCAAGCCGGGTTACATGCGCCAGCGCGCGAATGGCTCGTTCCGGCGATGGGAAGCAGGCAACGCCTAGCTCTCGCAGCTGGTCCAGCTCCGCGAATTCGAACGGCGCCCCTTCGTCCAGGGCTGCAAAAATCATCGGCTTGCGCGGCCGCAGCGCGCGGATTGCGTCGAGTATCGGCGGCAACTTGATGGCGGTCGTCCCCGGGTCCGTGAGGATGATTCCGAGCAGCACACTTCCAAAGCCATCGTCTTCCAGGACTGCGGGCAAGGTGTGCCGATACAGGCCTGGATCCACCAGCCCCTGCGCCGTAAGGTCCAGCGGATTCGAGGGTGGGATGAACGCAGGCAAGGCTCGGCGCAGCGCATGCTCCGCAGCCGATGAAAGGGCCGGAAGCCTCAGGCTCACCTGCTCGCACAGGTCCAGGGCCAGCGCTTTGAACGCGCCCGACTCGGTGAAGATTGCCGGCCCGCCTGCGGGCAACTCGGGGCAGCGCACCAGTATCTGTGAAACGTCGACCAGCTCTTCCATGCTCTCCACGTGGATCACTCCGGCACGGGTCACCAGGGTGTGCATCACCCCGTAGTCGCCCGCGAGTGCGCCCGTATGCGTGGCCGCCGACTCCTGGGCCGCCTTGCTCCGGCCCGGGTGCAGCAAAACGATAAACTTGCCGCAAGCACGTGCCGTCCGCGCCAGTTCCAAAAACCGCCTCGGCCGCCGGAATTGTTCCACCACAAGGGTGAAGACGCGGGTCGACTCATCGCGGATGAGATGTTCGAGAAAGTCCTCCACACTGCTCGCAGCCTCGTTTCCGGTAGAGACTGAATACGTCAGCGGAATCCGGTGGCGGCGCATGTTCACCGCGATCACCGCGGCCAGCGCCCCGCTCTGCGAGACAATCGCCGCTCCCGGTGCATGTGTGCCAGGTTGCGGCGGAGTTACGACAAACGTTAACGGGATGCGGTCAACGTAGTTCACCATCCCCAGGCAATTCGGCCCTTCGAGCAGCATCCCGTGCTCCGCGCTTATTCGCGCCAGCTCGCGTTGCGCCTCTCGGCCCTCCTCGCCGCCCTCAGCGAAGCCGGCCGAGAACACGATGAGGCTGCCTATGCCCCTTTGCGCGCAGGCTCGCGCCGAGCGAAGAACGGCGCCTCCGGGAATCGCCAGCACTGCACAATCGATTCCCTCCGGCAGTTCCTCGATGGAGCCCAGCGACGCGCGGCCTCGAATCACCGGGCGCTTCGGGTTCACCAGGTGTAGCTCCCCTGCATATCCGGATTTCTCCAGATTGTCGAGAACACATTCCCCCAGAGAACCAGGGGTCGCAGAAGCGCCGATCAGCGCGATGGAGCCCGGCCGAAGCAGGCGGTTAAAATCCACCCGGGTACCCCGCGCCTTTTCCAGATCGATCAAGACCGCTGTCTCCCGCCGCAATTCAACGCCGATAACTCTCCAACCCTGGCTTGATGCTCTTTTCGTCCAGGAACTGCTTCAACCCCTTCTCGCGGCCGTGCTCCGGATCGCGCAACTGCGCCTGATCCAGCTTGGCGTAAAGATAGTCCTCGCTCTGCTCCCAGGTGAGTTCGCGGCAGCGCTTGAAGCCGTGCTTGGCCGCGCGCAAGACCACCGGATTTTTCGCCGCCAGCTTACGCGCCAGCGCAATGGTTTCGTCACGAAGCTGCTCCAGCGGAACAGCGCGGTTCACCAGCCCCATCTCCGCTGCCTGCGTTCCCGTGAACGTCTCGCCGGTCATGATGTACTCGAGCGCCTTTCGCTGTCCCACCGTATCCGCGAGAGCCTTACTCACCAGGTTGCCCGGAGGAATGCCCCAGTTGATCTCAGACAGTCCAAACACCGCGGTTTCCGCGGCGATCGCCAGATCGCACGCCACGAGCGGCGAGAATCCGCCCCCGAAGCACCATCCGTTCACCATCGCGATGGTCGGCTTCGCATACATCCGCAGCAACTTCCATTGCCACGTGGAGGCATCGCGCCGCACCTTCTCCTGCATGATCTCCGGCGCCTGGTCCACCTCGCGGAAATACTCCTTCAGATCCATGCCCGCGGTCCACGATTCCCCCGCGCCGGTCAGCACCAGCACTTTTACTTCACCATCAAGTTCCAGCGTCTCGAGCACCTCGCGCATCTCGCGATTCAGTGTGGGACTCATCGCGTTGCGCTTCTCCGGCCGGTTCAGCGTCACCCAGCCGATCCCCTCGTCCACCTCTACGCGCACGGTGGTCCAGCGTCCCTCGTAGCTCGCCATTCCTTGGTCCTCACTCTCTATCCCGCGTTCGGTCCGCTCCCGCGGCACCTCAAGCGAAAGCCCCACATAGCTTCGCCGCAAGCCACTCCGCCATCCGCCCACCCTTTCACCAGCGCCGCATTATGGCCCAAATATCCAGTCTCGTACAAGGTGTGCGACAATCGCTCACCAAGACACCTCCCAACAGGCGCCGGAACGCTTCCCGTTGAAACGAGTTCGCCTCCCGGGCGGGAAACCCCGACTTCGTTCTCTCCCTTGCTCGCGGGCTGCGCGTCATCAGAAAGCCGCCCGAACGCTGCGCAGCATACTCATCTAGTGGACCGTAACAGCTGTTACAGTCCACTAGTGATGAACTATCAGGACGTGCCTATGGCTTCCGCTCTTCGCGCTGATCATGTCGGCAGCTTCCTCCGCCCGGCGGAACTGCTCCGCGCCCGCAGCTCTCTCATCGCTCCCGGCGGAACTCGAGGCCGTCGAGAACCGGCATATTCTGCGGGTTCTTGAGCGTCAGAAGGAGATTGGGCTCGACATCTTTACCGATGGTGAACTGCGACGCACCAACTTCATGAGCGATTTCACCGACGCCGTGGAAGGCTTCGATTTCGGTGACGCCGTGCCGCGTCAATGGAAGGACGATGACGAGAAGGCGCAACCCTCCGCCGCCACGGTCAGCAGCATCAACGGCATCGTCACCTCGACGCTGAAGCAGCGCCAGCCGCTTACCGGGCGGGAGCTTTCCTTCCTCAGAGAACACGCTCCCGGGCCAATCAAAATCACCCTGCCCAGCGCCACGCAGTTTCCCGCCATCTCGTTCAAGTACGGCATCACCGACGCGATCTACCACGATCCCTATGCACTGCTTAGCGCCATCACCGCCATCATGGCCGAAGACATCCGCACGCTCGCCGCCAGCGGCATCTCCTATCTGCAGATCGATGCGCCGCGTTACAGCTACTATCTCGATCCCAAGTGGACTGCGTGGATGGAGAAGGAACTGCGCGTCGATCCCGCGCAGATGCTGACCGCCTCTCTCCAAGCCGACAATGCTTGCTTCGCGGCCGCCCGCCATCCCGGCGTCACGCTCGCCATCCATCTCTGCCGCGGCAACAATCGCAGTCACTGGTACGCGGAAGGGGGTTACGATGCCATCGCCGAACGTCTCTTCCACGAATTGGCCGTCGATCGCTTTCTCCTCGAATACGACGATGAGCGCTCCGGCACCTTCGAGCCGCTGCGACTTGTGCCCAAGGGGAAGGTCGTGGTGCTCGGACTGGTCAGTAGCAAACGGCCTGCACTGGAACGCAAAGAGGATCTGATCAAACGGGTGCATGAGGCAGCCCGGTTCCTTCCACTGGAGCAACTCGCCATCAGTCCTCAATGCGGGTTTGCGTCTACGATGGAGGGCAACTTACTTACCGAGGAAGAACAGTGGGCCAAGCTGCAGCTAGTCGTTGAGGTCGCCCGCGAAGTTTGGGGCTGAATACACGCGCCTTGGGAGAACGCACATGGTCGAAGCAAGGGTATCGCCCGCACCTCGAGTTCGCCCTCGAACTGCGAGTCAACATCGGTCCGGTACTCGAACTCGGGTGGGGTTCCTTCGGGCTCAGGCGCATGGTCCCCATCACCGGTGGGATCTTTCGCGGGCCCGGGATTTCCGGTCGCGTCCTGCCCGGAGGAGCCGACTGGCAGTTCGTCGACCGCGACGGACTCACGTTGGTGGATGCACACTACGTCATCGAGACAGCGGACGCGGTCCGGATCGAGGTGAGCAATCCGGGAATCCGGCATGGCGCACAGGACGTCCTGGATCGCATCGCCGCCGGCGAGCCGGTCGCCCCCAGCCAGTACTACTTCAGAACGACACCACGCTTTCACCCTCCCGATGGAATGTACGACTGGCTCAAGAAGTCGATCTTCCTCGGGGATGCTGAGCGACATGCCGAGCTGGTCGTAGTGAGAGTTTGGAAAGTGGCTTGAGCGGGCTTCACTTGCCGGGCAAGGCGTAGATGGCCTCAGCGTCGCACCACTGCCACATTGCCCATGTGCGGAGATGACCAAGCAGAAGCTAAACCTCATGGAATGTTTTGGTTGCCCCCCAGGGATTCGAACCCCGATATGCTGCTCCAGAGGCAGCTGTCCTACCATTGAACGAGGGGGCAATGCGGCAAACAAGAAGCCGGCAAGTGTGCCCGGCACTTCTATATTAAAAGGAGGACCGGGTCCGGTCAATCAAGCCAGACGCTTTGCCCAGGCTTCATCCCCAACCATGATCCCTGCCAATCCACATCTCATTGCGGAAATACGCGGATTTCGACCGGAAAGCTCACTGCACGTATCCGACCAGGCCGGATCGGGTTCGGACCTGGAGGACGACGTAGGAGCTCATCTGAGGCTTGGGTTTCGAGCTGGGCGAAGCCTCTTTGCGGCAACAGCAACTACCTCGGATCGGTTTCTGTTGCTGAGCAGTGTATCGTCCAGCTGGCGCAGCCCGCCCTGACGCTCACCGGACCTGCCGGCCCGGTCGATGCCGGCACTGCTGCAAGCTTTATCGCAGCTCTTACCTCGCCTGGGGTGGCTCCGGGCGGCACCTTGCTTCTCCTGGATAGCAGCTCCACCATTGCCACCGCCGCCATCTCTGGCGCCGGCAGCTTTGCTTTTTCAACCTCGGCGCTGAGCCCCGGAACCCACACCATCACAGCACGCTATCAGTGGGGATGCCAATCACAGCCCCGCTGCTTCAGCCAGTGTCATCCTGGTGGTGCGCCAGGCAAGCTCCACCACCAACCTGGTGACCAGCGTCAATCCGCTTACCCAGGGAAACGCGCTGACCCTGACGGCCACAGTAGCCAGCGACAGTCCGAACGCCGGCGGGAGTATCCGTTTTCTGGATGGCACGACACTTCTGGGGACGGCCGCCGTGGGAGCGAATGGCGTCGCGAGCCTTTCACCCACCGGGCTTGGCCTGGGCGCGCATTCACTGACCGCGGTCTACAGCGGCGACACCAACCATGCCGGCTCGACTTCAATCCCGACCACCGAGCTCGTGCTGCAAAACGCGACGGCTGCGTTGATCTCCAATAACAATCCTGCAGCAGCTGGCCAGAACATCACCTTGACCGTCCAGATGGGTGGAAGCGGTAATCTGTTTCCCGCAGGAGCAGCCACCTTCCGCGATAACGGTACGCTGTTGGCCGTCTCCACGCTGAACAGTCTGGGTGGGGCAAGCATTACCACCAGTGCACTCGCCGTGGGTTCGCATACCATCACTGTTACTTACCCGGGCGATACAAACTTTGCCGGGGCGGCTGCTCAACTGATAGCTCGAATAGCAATCCGGCATCGACCCTGAGCTCTCTCAGCTTCACCGCCACCGTTACGAATGCCGGCCCCACGCCTGCGACCGGCGCGATCAATTTCACCGACGCCGGCGTGGTGATCGGAGCGGCGCCGCTGGACGGGACAGGCCATGCCACGCTGGCGTTGCCCGTAATGAGCGCGGGCGCCCATAACATCATGGGCAGCTATGCAGGCGACGGCGCAAACTTCGCCGCCGCCTCTGCGGTCTACGGCGAAACGGTGCAATTGCGGCCAACCTCGACGACCATGACCAGCGCAGCCACAAGTTCGCAGCAGGTCACTCTGATTGCGGTGGTCGAAGGCCAAGGCTCAGTGGCGCCTGGCGGCACCGTGACCTTTGCCGGCGGCGGCGTGACGCTGGGTCAATCATCCATCGGTACGAATGGTTTTGCCACCGTTACCGTGTCCCTCTCACAGTCTACGCAGCTGGTCACCGCCAGCTACGCAGGCGACGTCAACTATTCCAGCTCGCAGTCCCCGGCGATCGGCATCGTCGTGGAGGCTGTCGCGCCGTTCACCCTGACCGCCAGTCCGCCGGCCATCACGCTGGTTAGCCATCAGCACACAACCCTCGTGGTCAATATCGGATCCGTGAAGGGCTTTACAGACACCATTGCCCTGGGTTGCTCCGGACTACCGAGCTCGGGTACGTGCACCTTTACTCCCTCGCAGGTGGTGCTCTCAGGCGGAGCGCCCTTGATGGCGCGGAGTCCAAGGACCCCAGGATGCTTATCTTGCCCATGCCGGTCGGACCTTTCGACCACCGACGCCCGAGAACAGGATCTGCTGTGGTACGCACTGGATGGTCACGGGTACATCTTTTCATGCACCGCAATCATGTTCCATCCCCAGGTCTGTACAAGGTCTTGAACTCGGGATTGATCGTGTTCGGTGGTGAAAAGGTCCCAACAGCATGGGCCAGATAAACACCTTCGGGGTCCTTCGACTCCGCGCCATCAAGCGCTGTGTGACGCGAAAAATCTGCGAGGGCGCTCCGCTCAGGATGACGATTTTGTGGTGAGTTGGAGATGGCACAAAACCAGCGTCTTCCCGATTTCTATGTCTGCCAAACAAGTTAGAGTTTATGGGCCTTCGCCCCACCCAAGGGGATGAACAGGCTTTTGCTCAGCCACTACTGCCAATGGAAGCGCCCCTCCCCCTTTGTCATCCCGACCGGAGCGTAGCGTAGTGGAGGGATCTGCAGTTCAGCGGACCTCTCCTGGAGATGTTTTTCAACAGTATGGAATACACAAGCGAAACAATGCTATTGGTTTAGGAGCGGAATACGGCTCGAGGGCGCAGCTTGCGGAATCGACTGCAGAAAGGCGTAGATATCCGCGAACTGCGCATCAGAAACAGCTTTGGGCGTGTAAGGGGGCATCTGGCCAATGGGGTGCCGGGCGTAGGCGACAAAACCCGAAAACGGGATTTGCGGAGGCCCGAGACGGGAACCACCCGTCTGCACGGAACCCTGCCCCAGAAGCCCATGGCATTCGTAACAACCGAAGGACTTGTAAAAACCCTGGCCTCTCTGAGCGTCGCGGAAGCAGGCAGCTCCAGTTTCGGTTGTGTGGCCACGGATTGGAGAAAGGCATACACATCCAATAGCTCGGCGTCGGAGACCTGCTTGTCTCCGAATGGCGGCATCTGGCCCTTGGGAGCACGTACCAGGGAGAGGAACTGCTGGGTCGAGAGAGGCGTTTGGGCGATCTTCGGAGGGCCAGACCCCTGGGCGCCCGCCCGCGTCATACCTTCCCCGTCGCCTCCATGGCAGCGGGAGCAGCCCAGGCTATCGAAAACTTTTTTGCCGTTCTGCGCGGATTGCGCCCGAGCGATGCCAAAAGACGCCACCATCAATGGAACACCGCGAGGAGGGCGGCAGAACTGTCTCATCGGAATCTCGTTAGCGCGGTTGAGTGACGACATCGACCAGCGCCGGTTCGCCGCGCTTGACGGCCTGAATCGCACGCCCGATCGCAGGACCTAGATCCTTTGGATCAGAGATGGGACCTTCCGCGTAGACTCCCATACTTTGGGCGAGCTTGGCATAGTCGATGGGCGGGTCGGAAATGGTAGTGCCTATGTTGGCGCGATCGATGCCCCGGCTGTGGCGGTCAGCCATGATTTGCACCTGCATGACCTCCTGATGATAGGCGCGATTGTTGTGCATAATCGTGAGCAGCGGAATGCGGTGGTGCGCAGCGGTCCAAAGCACACCGGGCGCATACATAAGGTCGCCGTCGCATTGGATATTGACACTGAGGCGGCCGTGCTTGCGATTGGCCAGCGCGGCGCCGACCGCGGCCGGCGCGCCATAGCCGATGCCGTAGCCACCGGCGCCGCCGATGAAGTGGTAGTAGTTCTCAAAGGCCCACAGCCGCGCCGGCCAGCGGCTGACAAACGCGACGTTGGAAACCAGCGACCAATCCTCGTTTTTGATCTGCGCCCACAGTTCCGCCGACAGGCGCGCCGTGCTCACGGGGCAGGCATCCCAGGCGTAAGCTGCGGCGTCGCGCGCCTGTTGCAGAGTCTGGTTGTGCGCGACGGCGAGCCTTGCACGGCGGTCCGCCAAGGTTGTCTTGCGGCTGGCGGTGAGCTGGCGCTTGACCGCTTCGGTGAGCGACGGCAGCGTGGCTTCGGCGTCTGCCGCGATATCGACATCAACCTCGGCATAGCGCTGAAAATTCTGGTAATTGCTTTTGAAGAACAGATTGGTTGCACTGATGCTGATAGTTTTGGCATCGGCACGCGCAACCGGGCGAGAGGTGCGCTCCACCTGGTCGCGAAACGAATGCACCGTTCCCCAAAAGTCGTTGACTTCGAGGGCCAGGATGACGTCGGCGCCGGCGATGAGCTCCCGGCCGCGCTCGGTTTGATTGAGCGGATGTTGGGTGGGAAAGTTCATCCGGTCCATTTGGTCGATAACCGGAATTTGCAGAGCCTCTGCAAGTTCCATCAGGTAAGTCATACCGGCGGGCGTGCGCGCAGCTCGACCCGCAATGAGCACCGGGCTCTCTGCGGCAACCAGCAGCCGCGCGGCTTCCGCGACCGAGCCGGAATCGCCCTGTGGCGGCCCGGTTGGGGTCAGTCTTGGAATTGGCATTGCGGCGCCGTTGGGCGTGGGATTCTCCTGGAGTTCGCCGTCCACGATGAGCAGAACCGGCATCATTGGCGGGGTCATGGCGATTTTGTAGGCACGGACTGTCGACTCGGCGAAGTGCGGCAACGAGATGGGAAGATCGTCCCATTTGACATAGTCACGAAGTGGGGCTGCAGCATCCTGAACACTGTGGGCCCACTCCACCTGGGAGATGCGCTTGGTTGCGTCGATGATATTGCCGCCGATGATCACAATCGGAACCCGATCGCAATAGGCGTTGTAAACCGCCATCGCGGCGTGCTGCAGGCCGACGGTGCCATGAGCCATCACCAGCAGAGGTTTGCCTTCGATCTTGGCGTAGCCGTGGGCCATGGCGACGGAGGATTCTTCGTGGCAGCAGGTAATGAACTCCGGGCTGTGATTGCCCCCATAGTTGATGATCGATTCATGAAGACCGCGAAAGCTCGAGCCAGGATTGGCGCACACGTAGTCGATGTCGAGAGGTCTTGATCACGTCGACCATGAAATCGGAGCCGGTTCGCTCGCTGGTAAGGATTTCGACGGTAGGCGGCGGGCGGAGGTCGGTTGCCGCGGCCGGGACAGGCGATTCCAGGGCTATCGGCCTTGCAGATGCGGCGGGAGCAGTGGCGAGTGCCGCGGCGCCGGTCGCGGCACTTTTCAGGAAATCGCGACGACTGACGGGATTTCTTTTCCGCGGACTCATAGGCGACCCATCTCGCGACTTCAAAAACGGTGGCCGATGTGGAGTGGCTGAGACGCTTAGTACACAGCAAACAGGGAGTGACCGTCAAGCGGAAAGCGGCAGCCCGTGCCCTTTTCCAGGGCGGGTTAAAGGGTGCCAATCTCGAAAACCTCAATACCTCTGCTCCGCGCTTCCTCTCCAAATTCTTCCGTGTGGTCGCCTGCGCCGCGGGTTACGCCATCCCATACAAGCGCTGCACTGACCGCTTCGTTCAGTGTTTGTTGTAAACGGATGGCCTCATCCAGAATTACCTGGTTGACAGTCGCGTATGCCTCATCGTCACGGATGCCGGTCAAGGCGACAAGGCCGCCGGTAGCTTCCACTTGATCCATGATCTCGTCATACACTCGTCCCCATTCGCCTGGTCGATCCACAACCGACGTTTCGCGGAACTTCTCGCGCCCGAATGGGATCACGATCCGGCGACGCAACCCAAGAGAACCAGCCTCAGACAGAGCGAGAAGGTCGGCCCCGCACGCGGCCGAACTCACCAGGCAGGTCGCACCCTTTTGCAGCAGAAATGTGTGCAGTGCCCGCCTGACCAGCGGCACATTCTGGATTGGAAACTTTGCCTGTTTGGTATCAATTGCATCGACTCTCCGGCCCGACAAAGCTATGATCATTGCGTTTCTCCGGACCGTGAAGGAGATCTATGCTTTTGTATCCCGATCGCTGGAAGTCTTTGCGCAGCCGCTACGAACAGGACAGGCCCCACCGCATGCTTGCCTTGGACGGAGGGGGGATACGCGGCCTGATCACTCTCGGCATCCTGAACAGGATGGAAGAACTCGTCCGCGAAAAAACAGGCCAACAGCTCTGCGAATATTTCGATTATGTCTCCGGCACCAGTACGGGTGCAATCATCGCCGCCGGCCTGGCCGTCGGAATGAGCACCACAGATCTGACTGAATTTTATACTTCCTGTGGAAATGACATGTTTGAGCCGGCGCGGCTTCTGGAGCGGCTCAAGTCCCTTTACACCGCAGATCCGCTGCGCCAGAAGCTGCAGAAGGTATTCGGAGCAGATACCACCCTGGCGCCCCCGGACAGTCAGACTGAAAAGGGTTTGAAGTGTCTGCTTTTGGTGGTCACCAAGAACGTGACGACGGATTCCCCCTGGCCCATCAGCAGTAATCCCGATGCCAAATACAACAACCCCAGTCGACCGGACTGCAACCTGAATATCCCGCTCTGGCAGTTGGTCCGGGCCAGCACCGCGGCGCCTGTCTATTTCCCGCCCGAGATTCTGCCCTGGAATCCGCGCGACCCGTCAAAGACCTTCGTCTTTGTCGATGGCGGCCTCACTCCCTACAACAATCCAGCGTTCTTGCTCTACCGCATGGCCACAGAACCGGCTTACCGGCTGAACTGGAATACCGGAGAGAAGAACCTCCTCTTGGTTTCTGTGGGAACGGGTGCTGCTGCATCGCTCGGTGCGACCGCGGCGGCGCCCAACAAGAACATCGTAGCCACGGTCGCTGGTCTTCCGGGCGAGTTGATGTACGGCATCCTCGTCGATCAGGATATCAATTGCAGGACGGTCGGGCGTTGTACGCATGGCAGTTTTCTCGACCGCGAGATCCTGGACTTGGTGCCTCGTCAATCAACAGGAGAAATGACGGCAGAGGAACAGTACGAGGCTCCGGAGATACCTCTTTCAGAAGACCTCCGAAGAAGCTTTCTATACGCCCGCTACAACGCCGATCTGAGCGGCTCAGGGCTCAGCAAGCTGGGATTCCCGAGCGTCGATCCGAAGCAGATCCAGAAGATGGATGCGGTCGAGAACATCCCGCTCCTGCTCAAAATCGGCAACGCCGCCGGTGCTGCGGTAAAGGCGGAACATTTCGGGCCGTTTCTTCCCTGAGGGAATTATTGCGATAAAATCACGACGCTATACGGTCCTACGCCCACGTTGGCATTGAAGTTCAGGCCGTCCTTGTCACCGGGATTGGCCATGGTGTCAAAGCTATCGCCATTCGTGAACCCGGGATCGTAGATGTTCGCGCCGCTATTGAACAGCACATGCCACTGGCCGCCGCGCGGGAAGCCAATGTTCAGGCTCGGCTGGGGCGAGTTCGAAAAATTCGCTACCACCACGACATCGTCACCCGGACCGCCGTTTTCCCAGCGGTGATAGGCCAAAGTCTTATTGCCGTTGTCCAGGTGGAAGACATTCAGATTTTGGCCCGCTAAGCCCCCCGTCTTTCCCTTTAGATTGCGCCTTAAAGCAATCAAGTCACGATACATTTGCACGATCCCTGTGAATCTCGCATCCTTCGCTCGGCTGAAATCCATATTGGTGGGCGTTTTGAAGTCGAAGGCGCGGGTCTCCAACATCTCCTGACCCTGAAAAATCATCGGAATGCCAGGTGAAGTGAGCATGATCGCCGCAGCCAGAGTGGAACGCTTCTTGGCAAATATACTTTCGTGGTCGTTTATATCGATCAACGCCGGAAGGCGGATCTGACCCGGCGGATGACCTACCTGATCGTGGTTTTCCGTGTAGACAACTCGAGCAAAGACGTCGCTGGCCATCTTTTTTTCAAGTACGCCCTTGACGGCGCCAAGATCGCGATCCGAGTCATTGACCTTGGTGACGACGTCGCGCAGAGTATTCACCATGGTATCGTCCCATTGGCTGTTGAATTCCAGCCCGATCGGGCCGGATTGCGACGTGACGTCACTGGAGCTTTGCAAATCCTCCGCTATGGTGATCTTGCCCGGTTGTTTAGGGTCGGTGTTGCGGTAGGAGGAATTGATCGCTTGCAGGAGATCCGCTCCATCTTGATTGGTTGCGCGTCCTGGGTCAGACGTGCGAATGTCGATTGTGTCGTCGAACCGTAGTCCATCGACGCCGTAGTCTCGGAGCAGCAATAGCGCGTTGTCATTGATGTACTGCCGAACCTGGGGCCGGCCGTAATCGGGCCGCGGACCGAAGCCAGTGTTAGCACGAACACCACCATATAAGTAGATTCCGCCGGGAATCTCCGGGGTGGTAAAACCGCCGAAACCTGCCAGCAAATTTGGATTAACTAAGTGGTTATAGACCACGTCCACGATCACGGCGATCTGCCGCTGATGGCATTGCTTGACGAATTCCTTAAACTGTTGCGGTGTGCCGTATTTAGACTTGATCGCAAAGAACTGCACTTGGTCATAACCCCAATCATGGTCGGCGGGAGTGTGATCGGGGAACAGCGCATTCTGCGCGATCGGCATCACTTCCACTGCATTGATGCCGAGAGTCTGCAGGTAGTCCAGTTTTTGCACGGCGCCGGGAAACGTGTTGTTAAACGTTCCTACATGCAGCTCGTAAATCACCATGGCATTGAAGGTCGGCTCGGTAAAGGCCGGCATTGTGAAGTTCGGATCCGTGACCACGGATTGCGGCAACTTGTCATTGCCCGGCAAGCCAAAGCCGCTGGGCAGGTCGAATCCTGTCAGTTGTTGAGCCCGCGGATCGTTGTATTCGCCCGTGACGCCGCCCACCTCAATGACATACCGGTACAGATCTCCCGCCTTGGATCCGGGCACGGTGCCTATCCAGGTGGTATCCGCGGGATCGGTGTGACCCGGCTCCTGGGCCAACGGCACCACAGTGCCGCCATTGATCTTGACCCCGACATGGTCAACGAATGGCGCCCAAACCCGAAATGTGGTGGTTCCATCACTGTGCAGAGTCGCGCCCAGCGGATCGGTCGCCCGCGCCGGCAGCGTGGCAACGAGAAGAACCGAAATGAAGAAAAGCAAGAACTTTCCTAATTGGGCGAACGTTCGAGATGGTTTCTGATACAGAGATAGTTTCATGCTTCTAGACCAGATGATTGCCGGCTTATTCATCAAGGCCTCCTTCGGTCAGTGTGCTGGACGATTCGGCCTGCGATGCCCAATAGTGATTCGAGCGTCGGGAACATTACAGTGTTCCCACTTTCAGTTCATTCAAGAACCCGGCCGGCCGCAGAATGCGTATCTCGCACCACGGATCGAGCACCAGCAAATCCTCATCGCTGCTCACAATCGCATTCGCTTCGCACTCTAAGGCCAGGGCCAGAAACTGATTGTCCTTGGGATCACGGCAGGCCGCCGGGTCAGCACCGAACTCCTCATCGCGCACTACGAAAAGGCGCACATGGTTCTCCATCATCTCCACGAACTGTCGCCGAAGATCGTCAGGCAGGTAACGCCGGAGCTTGGCCCTGGTCAAAACGGTCTTCAACTCGGCCAGCGTCTCCCTGCTGGCGCAGACATCACAAAAGCGCAGCGCAGAGTGCAGCGCCTGAAACGGGACCGGATGGGGCCGCAAAGTAGCGGAGACCAACGTGCTCGTATCAAATACGACGCGACGCAAGGTCATCGCGACGCATGGACCATCCGGTTTACTTCTTCATCCGTCAACTTGGTTGCGGCGGCAGCCTGGGCGGCGGAGCGGCCCTTTGCGGCTTGGGTGGCCCACGCCTCCAGGCCGGCAACAGCGCGGCTGCGCCGCCTGCGTGCGTCCAGCAGCTCTTCCATATCGTGCGGAGAGACAATAAACGCGGCCGGCCGCCCATGCCGGGTGACGATAATCGTCTCCCGCTGCGCCATATCAATCAACTGTCCAAACCGGTTCTGTGCTTCAACGGATGTGACTTTGACCATGATGGAATTGCCCTCCTTATCAAAAGCAGCCATAACCGATATTGTAGCTATTTTAGCTAATCTTCGTTTGGGACGCCCATCAAGACCCGGCGGCTACGATCGTATTTGAGCCTGTATATCGACCATCAAAGGTTAAGCTGGGAGAATGGCAAACGCGGAACACTTGGCGAGACTCCAGGAGGGTGTCGAGGTCTGGAACGAATGGAGGCGAGAGAATCCTGGCATCAAACCCGACCTGGCCGATGCGAATCTGAACTGGCTGGACCTGACCGCGGCTGACCTTTTCGAAGCCGATTTGAGGCTGGCGACGGTCGCGAAGGCGAACCTCACCGAAGCAAACTTGGCGGGGACAAACCTGAGCGGTGCGGATATGCGCAAGAGCAGGCTGGTCTGCGCGAACCTGAGTTGCTCCGATCTATCTCAAGCTGACATGTGCCAAGCCGACCTGAGCTATGCGAACCTCGAGAAGGCAAATCTCAGCGAGGCGAAGATCATCGGCGCGAACCTCCAATGTGCTAATCTTCGCGACACCAACCTGTCGGGAATCGACCTGCGCTTAGCGAATCTAACCAAGGCCGAACTGCAGGAAATGAACTTGCCGGGAGGCGACTGGGGCGAAGCGAACCCGGCACATCTGGAAAAACTTCGGGCCGGTGTAGAGACATGGAACGCGTGGAGGGCACAGAATCCTGAGATCCCAAACCTTAAAGGGGCATGCCTCACTGGACGGAACTTAGCCGGGGCACACCTGAGCGGGGCCGACCTGAGCGACGCGGATCTCAGCATGGCGGATCTCCGCGACGCGAATCTCAGCCGGGCGAATCTCAGCGGTGCGAATCTCAGTATGGCAAAGCTCCACGGGGCCGATCTTAGTTATTCGAGTCTGAGCTATGCCAACCTCAGCGAGAGTGTACTTCAGTGGGCGGACCTGGGCCGCGCGTTTCTGCTTTGCGCCAACCTCCGCAAGTCCGTCCTTTGGCACGCGCAGCTCGACTTAGCGGATCTATCCGGAGCCAATCTCGATAGTGCAATGTTAGTGGAGGCAAACCTCACTTCCGCGAACCTCTCTTCCGCGAACCTGCGCGGCGCTAGCCTGCGCCAGGCGAATCTGCAATCGGCGAAATTATTCAACACTTGTCTCGTTACGGCTGACCTGGCGGGAGCAAACCTGAATAGCGCCCTATTGTTGAGGACTGATTTCGGAGGAGCGAATCTGTCGGGATGCTCCGTTTACGGCATTTCCGTTTGGGATGTGAATCTGGAAGGCGCCACCCAGTCGAATTTGCTCATAGGTGGCGAGCCACCGATACAAGTAGATGATCTTGAACTGGCCCAGTTCATTCACCTGCTCATGAGCCGTGAGAAGCTGCGCAATGTGCTCATGACAATGGGTGAAAAGGCGGTGTTAATTCTGGGCCGGTTTACGGAGCGCAAAGAGTTGCTCAATCGAATGGCGGACAAGCTTCGTTCTCTCGGCTTTCTTCCGATGATCTTTGATTTCGAGCGGCCGACGGATCGAGATTTGACAGAAACCGTCAAGGTCATTGCGGGTCTATCCAGATTTGTGATCGCCGACATCACGAATCCGCGTTCGGTGCCCCTGGAGCTGCAGGCAACCGTGCCCGACTACATGGTGCCGTTCGTGACGATCCTCGAACGGGGCCAGCCAGCCTTCGGTATGTTTGATGACTTGCCACGCAAGTATCACTGGGCGCTCCCTTTGCTGGAGTATAAAAATGCTGACACCCTGCTTGCGGCATTCGAGCAGAAGATTGTCTCCCCAGCGCTTGAAAAAGCGGACGAAGTCCGCCGGGAAAAGGCGGCGCCTTCGCTCCGGCGTTCCGCTGAAGGCTGAGATGCCAATGCGCGACAAAGATACGAAAGATACGTCGCGAAAGATACGTCGAAATGATACCTATCCCCCGTCTCTTGACGCCGGTGACCAGATTCATAATGTATGAATGATGAGCCTTAAAAATGTTGCGACGGCCATTGGGATGATGATTTTTTCTTTCCTCTGTTTATTCGGAGGGATCCATTTGTGGTGAGCTCCCTTCAGACGCCGACGTAAGCGGTGGAAATACAAGTTGGTCAAAGATGCCAAATTCACGCCCTCCGCTTCCCTAACCAGCCTTAGCGTGGTCTATCGTTCGTTTTCTGACGGGGGCCCATCTTGTCAAACGAGCCGAGGTCGGCGCGGGAGGGCCGGGCTCAAGACGTGCTGATGGGTTTCCGGCCGCCTGTCTCGTCGAATACTTCGCCGCACTTCGGGCACCTGATGATGTGCGGCGCCAGACGCATCAGCTCGTTCGGCTGAACAGAAAACCTGGGACCGAACTGGGATCCGCACCCACATCGAAGCGCCACCCAAACCGGGGTCGCCCAAAAAAAGTTGCCGGCGGTGCAGTAATTACCTCGTTTCCCACAATCCGTCGCTGAGCTCTCTTCTATGCTGCAATGTAGAGCATCTGTTCAAAAGGGGAGGAGCCTCTACTTCGGGGCACTGGCTGAGTGACGACTGAAAAGGAACTTCGCGAAAAGTTGCGCAAGATCGCCGCGCTCTTCGAGGGTGCTACGACAACTGGCGAGCGCGAGGCTGCGGCTGCCGCCAGCAAGCGTGTGCTCGCCGCTCTGGGCGCTGCGGAAAAGGTGGAACCCACGATTGAAATGCAGTTCGGACTTTCCGATCGTTGGAGCCGTCTGCTCTTTACCGCTCTGTGCCGCCGCTACCACCTCAAGCCCTATCGCTACCCGCGCCAGCGCTACACAACGGTGGTGGTGCGGGCTCCGGAGACATTCATCCACAACACGCTGTGGCCCGAGTACCTGGAAATCAAAGCAGCTCTGGACGCGTATCTCAATGAAGCGACGGAACGAATCATCCGCGAAGAGGTATTCGGGGATGCCGACGAGGCCGAAGAACGCGCGGGGTAAAGGCGACGGCGATTCACCGCTCGATCCCCATTGCGCACATGCCGTGGCACGCGTGGCCTTCAATGTGAAATGCACCAGCTGCAGCACGCCCATGAGGAGCGAGACGGCTTTCACATCACGCTTACGTATATCGCCACGCGTGCGTTACAGAAAAGACCCCGGGAAAAGGAAATCGCAACTCGCGCCCTAACCCGGAGCCTCATGGAAACACTCAAAACTTGAACGTAGGATTTAGAGGTTTGCGACGGCCGTCGCCAGTTGTTTTTTTATTTCGTCACGCTCTGTGTCCAATTTGACACGCTTCGCATCTATTTCGCCTAAGACGTCCAGCAACTGAGAAACCTTGGCTTGCGACGATGTCAGCTTTGACTTTTTAGCTTTGCCTTGTGCAGCCCGCTCTGGCCACTCGGATAAGTCTGTTACTTCGGCTGTTACTTCGGGAACAATTTCTGCTCCGTTCCCTTCGTGCGTTTCTAATTCCATGATCCCTCTCTCCCTTTGGTTGGTACTGCGTTCAGGTCTGTGGACAGCATTACAGACCGTTCCAGGTTTGGCCTTTCCACTTTCGGGTGACTAGCTTAGATCGCTGATTTAGAGCCTACTGCGGGCGCAGATCGCCGGCAGCATGGTTCCCAGGACTGCGTCCTGGGCTACTCTCAGCCGTCCCTCCGGGACTAAATCGGTGAATAGTAGGTTCTCACACACGCTCTAAAGCCCATTGACGCTCGGTGAGGATGTACGGACTTTAGCCCCGGAGGTTCAAGAATTGACCTTGGCGGCACGCACGGAAACGACACGCCATGCCGCCATCGATTGTTTCAGATACACTCCAGGATCACCTTTCAGTCCATAGCACTGGATGCCGAACGGCCCTCGGTACCCGGCTTTTGTGATCGTGCGGACCAACCCAGTGACATCGTAGTCGCCACGGCCGAGAGGCTGAATCAGCGTACTCCAATCCCGGCCCTGCCGGTCCGCTCCGTTCACCGTGACCCCATACAGGCGCGGAATGGCTTTATCCAGTAACGGATCGAACTCCGGATCAAACCCGGAGCGCAATTCATGGCAGAGATTGAACGTGACGCCCACATTGCTTCGCCCCACTCGCTCGGCAACCCGCACAACGTCTCTGAACCGGGCCAGGTAAAACCCATAGTGGGGATAGAGCGCGACGCGAAGATTGGATCGGGAGGCGAGATCGGAGATTCGATCGACCGCCTGGATCGTCCGCTCTTCTGCTCCGGCGCCGCCCCCAGCGTCATCCCCTTGAAGGGCGACCCATACGACGGTTCCACGCCCTTGCAACGCCTCGATCGCGGCTTCCATGCCTGGCTCATATTTGATCTGGCCATTGCTGATGTCCACCGTCAACCAAAGAAAGAACAACTGGAGATGCGCCTCGTCCAGCGCTCGCAACCGCTCGGGGATTTGCCGCGCATGATCGAAGACGGTTCCTTCAAATCCATACTCGCGCGCAAATCCGGCTTGCTGCTCGGGACTGATATCGCCAAACTCGTACGCAAAGACGGAGTTTGGCAGGCCGGCCCCGGCGCCGCTGTCGGACCCTCTCGCCTCGAGGTTCGCAAGCGCGATGCAACAGGCTGCAGCACCCTTGACAAACCCCCGGCGGCTCGTGAGCACCATGCTGGGCATCTCCTTTCCTGTGTACCCTATCTGCTTTCATTGTTGTCCACGAAGCTTTTGCGTAATTCTCGGAACACCAGCCTTATTCTGTTCGCAATGCGCGCATAGGATCGATACGCGAGGCCCGTCGTGCTGGAACGTACCCGGCAACCAAAGCCACTGAGCATAGAAGCAGAATGACGCCCGAGAAAACTGCAGGGTCCGTCGATGTTGTACCAAATAGCAAGGACTCGATCCACTTACTTAACGCGAAAGAGCCGAGCGTCCCCAGTGCCACCCCGGCGAGCGCGAGTCGCAGCGTCTTGGTGAGAACGTCTCGCTGCACGAGCCAGGAGCTCGCTCCCATTGCCATACGTATACCAATCTCTTTGGTGCGCTGATTCACCGAATAAGAAATCAGCGCATAAATCCCGAGCGATGCCAGCAACAGTGCGAAGCCCGCAAATCCTGACAGCAGCATGACCAGAAAGCGCCGCGGTGAAACCACTTTGTCGACCAGCCCTTGCAGCGTTTGAAACTCGGTGACGGGCAGATTCGGATCGATTGGCCGCAGCGCGGTTCGGATCCCCGCCGCAAGGCTGTCTGGCGGAAGGGCGGTTCGCACCACCAGCCTCATCGCCGCGTAGTCCCCGGTTTGACGCATGGGCAGATACATTTCAGAGCCGCCCGAACTCTCGGGTCCTCCGTGACGCACATCGGCAACCACACCGATGACTCGCCGTCCCCCGTCCTGCGTCATCATCTGCCCGACAGCGTTCTGCCCGGGCCACAGAGTGCGAGCCAACGTCTCATTCACCATCACCACAGGTTCACTCGATGCTCGATCGCTCCCCGCGAATTCTCTTCCCGACTTCAACTGAATTCCCAGGGCCTCGAAGTATCCATCTGTCACGACGCGGATAAATGCCTCCGGGTGATGGTTCTTGTCCCATACCTGCCCTTTGCCCGAGACTTGCCAGCCCCTGTCCCCGTCGAGCGGCAGTACATCGGTTAACCCGGCGGCTACGATGCCGGGGACTGACCGGGCGCGTTGCAACACATCGTCGATAAATGAGTCCTGCCGCGCGCGACTCGAGATGTGAAAACTTGGATCGATCCTCAACGCGGCGGCGCGCTCCGGTCGAAATCCTAGATTCACATCCAGAACACGCAGAAAACTCTGAAGGAGCAATGCCGCGCCGACGAGCAAGAGGCAGGCGAGGGCGAACTCGGAGACCACTAGTCCGTCGCGGAACCAGCCATGCCGCCGACTGGCACTGGATCCGTGGACCGCGTCTTGCAGCCCTTCACGGAGCTTGGACGCTGGGACTTGCAGCGCGGGCGCCAAACCAAAGAGCACGCCCGTTGCCACCGTCGCCAACACGGTGAAGGCAAGCGTGCTGCCGTCGACGCGAACGCTTCCGAGAAGAGGCAGGTTGAACGCAGTGAAATGCGCCAGCCCACGGGTGCCAGCCAAGGCGAGAAGGAGACCAAGCGCGGCGCCCCAACAGGAGAGGCTTATGCTTTCGGTAAGCACCTGTCGCAGCAGCCGAAAACGCCCAGCTCCCAGTGCCGCTCGTATCGCCATTTCCTTTTGTCGCGCCCCCATGCGCGCCAATTGCAAATGGGAAAGATTGGCGCAGACAATCAACATCACCACGCCCACTGCGCACATGAGCACGACGAGAGCTGAACGGAAATGCCCGCTCACGTGCTGTTCCAGAGGAACCAGCCTCGGGGTGATCGGGTTCCGCTCTGTATGTTGGCTATCGAGTTGTTTCCCCAAGGCGGTGAACTCAGCCTGCGCGCTCTCGACGGTGACGTGTGGTTTCAACCTTCCGACGATCTTCATCGTGTTTCCGGCGGGTTTCGTTTCATCCTTTAACGGCCAGGGAATAAAAATATCGATTGGAGTGCCCGGGGCAAAGATGCTCGCGAAGTCGAACGACACGGGCAAGACACCTATGATCGTCACCGGCTGATTGTTCAACGTCAGCTTCTGCCCCACCACGTTCGGGTCCGAAGCGAACCGCCTGCGCCAAAAGCTCGAACTCAACAGCATGGCGGCCGGAGCGGAAAACTTGCCCTGGCTCTCCTCCTTCGTAAATGATCGTCCGATTGCAGGCTCTACTCCCAGCACGGCGAAGAAATTCTCGGTAACCGGAACGCTGGTAAGCCGCTCCGGCTCGCCGGCCCCTGTCAATTCCATGTCGCCTGAACTGTAGGTTCCGGACCAGCCCGCCAGATCGGAGAAGGACTGGTTCTGCTCCCGGAGGTCTGAGTAGTGTTCGGGTTGGGTGGAGGTAAGGTCGTTGCCGTTGGTAATCCATACCAATCGTCCCGGATCACGGAAAGGAAGCGGACGTAATAGCAGCGCATTGACCACGCTGAATACCGTCGAAGCGGCCCCGATACCGAGGCTGACAATGAGAATCCCGAATATAGTGGAACCCGCATTGCGATGCATTCCGCGAAATCCGTACTTCAGATCGCTTGCGAAGGATTCGAGCCAGCTCCAGGACCATACTGCATGAGTTTGCTCGCGAATCAGAGTAGGATTGCCAAAGGCGCGTAAAGCAGCATGCCGCGCCTCTTCCGCTGGCACTCCACGTTCCCGCTGTTCTTCTTCTTCCAGTTCAAGATCGGACCGCAGCTCCCGCTCCAGATCTGCATTTCTTTTCGTGATTCGCCACCATCGCATCTCATCTCTCCTCAGCAGCGGGCCACATCACCCGCGCTACGGCTTCCGCCATCTGTTTCCACTGCGACTCTTCAACCACAAGCTGTTTCTTGCCCTTCTCCGTCAACCGGTAATACTTGAATTCCCGATTGCGGTCTGGAGCGGTCTCCCACTTTGAGACCACCCATCCTCTTTCCTCCAGGCGGTGCAGAGCTGGATAGAGCGAACCGTGCTGCATCTGCAGAAAATCGTTGGTAGTTCGCTGAATGTGCTTGCCGATCTGATGGCCGTGGGCCGCTCCGTAGAGCAGCGTTCTCAGGATGAGCATGTCAAGAGTGCCCTGGAGAAGGCTGGTGCGTTGTTGTTGTGCCTGCTTTGCCATAGAAGACAGCCTACCCTAAATCTTTCGGCGATAGTAGACGTTCGACCATCGATTGTCAAAGGATTCCGTAGACGGTAAATTCTCAATGGTGACTTCAGAGCGGGGGGGCACTGGGCATCGGCTGCCACACTCCAAATTGCGGGACATCCGTTCGCCGATGCCCATGAAATCCTGGGCGAACGACGAACACGTTTTGTGGTGATGTGCGACAGCGCAGAGGCGAAAGTGACGCCAAGCTGGCAATCACACCGCTGAAATGAAATGGTTGTAAGATTTGTCCTCGACGCTTTAAGCTTACGCAACGCGGGAGGATGACATGGCGAAGAGTGCAGACAAATCGACCCAATGCGCCGAACATGGCATCTGGACCAGTGTGCCGGCGCCTCCTCCCGCTGGCCAGAAGCCGCTCGACTTCAGCACCATTGATGCCAAAGAAAATCAGCGGATCCTCTCTTCCGAAAAAATGAGCTTCGCCATGGTGGGCTGCACCGGGGATCCGGTCACCGGGAAAAAGACGAAGGCAGTCGCCAAAGCAATGATCGCCGACGACGACACGTCATTCTTTTACCACCTGGGTGACATCATCTACATGGTGAAAGCCACTACCAATGCTCCGGAAATTGCCGACACGCCGGCGCTGTGGAACTCCCAGTTCTACGCTCCGTACACGGACTACCCGAAGTGCATCGTTTCCGTTCCCGGTAATCACGATGGAAAGTCGACGCCGATTACGAACTACCTGGATGCTTTTTGCTCGGCGCCGTCGAAATGGCCCGCGCCCTGGAAGGGAAACACCACCGACAAAAGGCCCGCCATGATTCAGCCTTACGTGTACTGGCGGTTCGACACACCGCTCGCCTACATTGTTGGTCTGTACTCGAACATAGCCAACGGGGGCATGCTGGACGATCCGACTGCTTATCCGCTTTTCACGAAGGGACCGCAGTATCGGTGGCTGGTCGGGGAATTGGAGGCCATCGCCGCGGCAAACCGTCAGAACTCGCCGAAGAAAGCGGTGTTATTGGTGGTTCATTATCCACCTTATTCTGGAGCGGCAAATTTCGATGTCCGCGGAGATCAAGCGCAAGGCCCTGGTTCCAACGCAGCCGACGCGCCCTTTCTCAGCGTGGCCTTACAATCGGCTTTTGACGAGAGCGGCCAGCGACCTGACGCAATTTTCTCGGCCCACGCTCATCTGTTCCAGCGGATTACTTACACCTTCGCGGACGGAAGCGTGATGCCCTGCCTGGTGGCTGGATGCGGTGGGCACTCCCCGCTCGAGGTGCTGTCCGATGGATGTGACGGCAAGCCTGGAAAGTCGCCCAAAGCGCCCTTCCCCGTCGTGACGCCCGGATCATTCAAGTTCCCCAAGGGTGACTCGGCGGAAGTGGAGTTCTACCAGGACGGCGATAGTGACGACGCCGAATTTGGCTACCTGAAGGTCACGATCAAGGAAAGGACGCTAAGCGTTAAGTTCATAGGGGCGGATTCCGAAAAGACCCTCGATCGTTTTAAGCTTGACCTTGACAGCCACAAATATCAGTAAGCAAATTGGGGCCGCCCAGGCCGTGCAAAAAAGTGCGCATTAAGCGCACTAAGCGCACTAAGTCCCCTCCTCCCGCAGCGCCGATTCCGCATCTATCCTTTCCGCATCCATCGATTCGGTGTCCATCCTTTCGGTATTGGGCATGGCCGTCCATAGGGTGGCAGGGCGACCTCCGCTGGGTTCGAGGTGGCGGCTGAGCACGCCAAGGGACAGGAGTTGTTGCAGCGCGGCTTCGATACGTTGGCTGCCAAGATGACCATGGAAGAGGGCGGTGATTTGTTTTCTGGACAATCCGTCGGGAGAGGCATCGACGGCTTCACGGATACGGTCGGCGGTGGGGTCTCCGGTGACGGTGCCGAAGAGGAGGGAGGCGCTGGCGGAGCAGTACTCCCATACGGCAAGGGCAGCCTGGAGATGGGGCAGCGCGATGATGGAGCTGCAGTCGAGGGCGGCGTAGATGGCGCTGAGACGCAGGACCTGGGCTTCGGCACGGCTGGTGGCGGCGCCGTAGAGGCCGGGACGGACCTGGCTCAAGGCGGGGTAGCAATCCTGCCAAAGCTCGCGCGCAGCTTCATCGCGGCGAAAGAGGACGCTGGTTGCGACTGCCGGCCCAATCGAGGGCACGGCGCAGTTCGCGGGCGACCGCGGATAGTTCATGATCACCGAGACTGCCGCCTTCGGGCAGGCATTGGCTGCGCTCGACGAGAGTCCAGAGACAGCGGTTGGCAAATCCGTTGTGGGCTTCGGTGGGGTGGAGATGCTGGGCGAGCTCGCGCTGGGTGATGTGGGCAATGAGCGTGATATGGGTGGCGGTCGCCTGCATTGGCCGGCGGCCATCGAGGGTGCGGAGATGGCCGGTATCCCAGGCGCAGCGGAGCAAGGGCGAGAGGTGGCCCCTGGTCCGCCCCATGGTATGGAGCGCGGCGGCGAATTCCTCAGAGAGCACGAGGAGGCGCCGATCGGTGGCCGGTTGCTGATCGCGCAGAGCATAGACAAGGCCACCCGCGGTCAGGCGAGCGGTGGTGACGCGGGTATCGATCCAAGGCCGATCGACTGCCGAGAAGAGGCGGCAGATCTGGTTCCAACTGGTCCCCTTGCGGGCCTTACTGGATTCGCCGACCAGCGACGACGAAGAGGTTGAGGCCATGGCGAGTGGAGTCCACCATGCAGTGAGGGCCCGCGCCGACCAGGTTGCCGAAGGCGGCGAGCAGCTGGAGAAGAATGGCGGCGGGATGGGCCTCAGTGTGCGGGGCCAGGGTGCGGACTGCGAGCCCGGCGAGGCCGTAGAGGGCGGCTTCGCCAAGCCGGGGGCCATCGGGCACACGGGGCGCGGCGGGCGGAGCCGGGTGGATTTGCGGCTGCGCTGGAGGCTGAAGCTGCTGCTGGATGCCGAGCAGCTCGGCCCTTCGACGTTGTATATCCGCGAGTGTAGGCAGGACGGGCCGGGTTACTCCCGTGATGGTGTTGGATATCATGATTCGACACTAGTACGGTTTCTAATAGCTGTCGATGGGGTTAGTGATTTTTGTTGGACACTCATTAGTCACCGGTCGATTGGTGACTATAAGTGGTTGTACGCTTACGATTGGTTGAGTATTCGTGCATGGGATCTGGATCTAATTACGGGGGGAACCCTCAGCGACTATTCCTCCCTGAGCACCTGCAACGGCTTCTGGCCCAGTATGCGGAAACTGGCTGCCCAGCCGGTCGCGGTGGCCAGCACTGCCGTTCCTACCAGGCGATCCCTGTCGCCAGCCACTCCACGTCTGACCCCGATCTCTTGACCCCGATCTCTCCGAAACGTCCACTTATTAGAGGATCAGGTTAAGCCCAGCAGTCTCAGCGAAGGCCTGGAAGTCACGGTCTCTGGTGACAAGCGGTACTCCGCCGTCGATACAGCTCTGAGCGATGAGCGCGTCACCAAGACGTGCCTTGCGCTTCTTTGCCAGCACTTGAGCTCTCAGGCTGCCTGCGCGCTGCCAATAGCCTGGGCGGATGTCAATCAGCGGCAAGTCCGACAGAGTATGCGCGGCAGACGAGGGGAGCTCCGGGTCACTGAGCAATTCGGTCAGGACTGCAGGCGCCATCACGACCTGGCGGTCCCCGAGTGCTTTGGTGAGCATCTCGACATCATCCCCGCTGTTCCCTTCAAGGAACGCGATCCATGTGCTGGTGTCGGATGCGATCATCTATCGGCCTTGAGATCCGCCAGCGAACGTGAAAAGTGAACCTTTCCCCTGAGCCGTAGCAAATGAGCATAGGCGCGGGAAGCAGCCATAAGTTCAAGACCGGCGCGGACGGTCTCTGTGATTCCGGAACCGCTGGCCTCCTGTGCCTTTCGGAGAAGGTCCGCCCGTACCTCAACCGTGATTTTTCTCGTCATTGCCATCCAGAACTCTCCCGCACCATAGTTTATACCAGCATTCGGTATGGTATTAAAGACAGGAGTTTAGAGACAGCCTGGACATGAAGTGCGCTGCTGATCGTAGCGCCCGCCTGGCCGATACTACCGGCAAACGTAAGGGGAGCCTTTCCAGAGACGGTGGACGTTGCGGTGAATTGCCAATTCCCGAGTGCGGTCGGGAGATAAAGGGACAGCATACCTATTGCAGCAATTCTGGGGGATAGGTATTGGAGTGAACCCCTGAAGTGAGACACGGTAATCCGGGGACATTCGATCCTCGCTCGGTTCGACTGTCCCCAGATTATCGTGTCTCACTTCAGGGGTTCACTCCAGTATCGTGTCGCCGTATCCCCCCGCCGTCTGGGCCCGCGGGTACCTCGGAAGCAATTGGAGCCGCTCCGTGACCATTAAGCAGGGCCACGAGCTGATCACCACCGGTCCCTATGCCATGGTCCGTCACCCTATCTACACCGGCATTCTGACCGGCTTCCTTGGCACGGCAATTGCCCTCTCCCAAGTGCGCGGGTTCATCGCTTTCGTTCTCATCTTGCTCGCGTTCTGGATCAAGCTCCGCATGGAGGAACAGTGGATGCGTTCCCAGTTCGGCGAGGCGTATGCCACCTATGCTCATCAGACCGCTGCCCTGGTGCCTTATCTCCTGTGATCGTTGGGTCACGATCTCAGCCCCAGCAAGAGCGAGTTGAGCCAACCTGAGGAGTGGAATCTCGATTTCAATTCCCGGTTCCGGTCGAGTAACTGGCCACTGGAAAGAGGGGTTCTTTGATGACTGAACAAGTGTTAACGCTTTAAAGGGTCATGCCTGTCTGTAGTGCACCCCAAAAGTGAGACACGGTTAGAGCGAAAAAATGGGTGACATTTATCGGCCATAATGGAGCAGGCCGATGAAGAAGAAGGCAAGAAGCTACAGCATAGATTTCAAGCAGGAAGCGGTGCGTCGAATGGCACAGGCTGAGACCATTATCGGTCTGGCCAAGGATTTGGGCGTTCGGCGGAAGCTCCTCTACGAGTGGCGTGACCAGTTTCGGGCAGGAGGTAGGGCAGGGCTGGAGCGACCCAGGGGCCGACCGCCGGGGAGCAAGTCACAGACCGTTTCGCCGCCAGCACCCAGTGCAGCCGAGTTACGGATTGCTGAACTGGAACGGCTGTTAGGCCGTAAGCAGCTGGAGGTGGATTTTTTAAAACGAGCCTTCGAGCAAGTCAGGGGAGCAGCGTCGATTCGTACCAGCGATGGCGGCAAGGAGTCTATCGCGGCATCGAAGTCTCGCTCTCGTTCGAAGGAGTAGGACTGACCGTGGAACAGCAGTGCCAGGTAGCCGAGGTAAGCCGAGCGGGCTTCTATCGCTATTTGCAGCAGACTGCGCCAGAACAGGCCGATTTGTTGCTGCGCGCTCGCTTGCAGGAGTTAGCAGTCGCGCATCATCGTCTTCGGGGCTACCGGATGTTGACTGCTTTGCTGCGACGTGAAGGGCAAGTAGTCAACCACAAACGTGTCCTGCGCTTGATGCGAGAAGACAACCTGCTTAGCTTACGCCGGAAAAAATATGTGTTTACGACGGATTCGGCGCATACTTTGCCGATCTATCCGAACCTGGCGCGGCATGCGAAATTGACGGGGCTGAACCAGCTATGGGTGGCCGACATTACCTTCATCCGCCTGCGCAATGAGTTCATCTACCTGGCGGTGGTTCTGGATGCTTACTCGCGCCGCGTTATCGGCTGGGACCTGGGGCGTACGTTGCAGGCGGAACTAGCAACTCGCGCCCTGCAGATGGCACTCAGCCAGCGTAGCTGGAAAGCCGAGGGCCTGATCCATCACTCCGATCGCGGCGTACAGTATGCATCGACTGATTACACCGACCTGCTGGAGCAGAACGAGATTCAAATCAGCATGAGCCGGCGCGGCAACCCATACGACAACGCACGCGCAGAGCGGTTCATGCGAACGCTCAAAGAGGAGGAAGTACACGGAGCCGACTATCGGGATCTAGAAGACGCGCGCAGTCGAATCGGTGAGTTCCTGGACCAAGTTTACAACCGGCAAAGGCTGCATTCCGCGTTACGATATCTAACACCGGAAGAGTTCGAGCGGGCCAGCGAGGCTCGCGGAAGTGACGGCGCTGATGGAAGCGATGGAAAACCAAAGGCAGGTTTACCACCGCTCCCACAGGCCTTGGAAATCCCTCCGGGATTCCCACACTCCCGCGGCCCGGCTACTGCTTATTGATAATCGACACCAAAGCGGGCCGATGTGTCACCCAATTAATCGCCTTGCAGCGTGTCTCAGCTTAGGGGTGCAGTCCAGTCTGTCACCGCTCAGTCTGTCACCGCTCAGTCCTACCGCTCAGTCCTTGAGGGTGGCGGACCGGCTGGTCGACGGTTGCGTAGACCGGTGGGCGCCTCGACAGGCAAACGCCAGCGAACATGCGCCAACATGGATCATGCTCGATCTTGAGTGAGAGCCGGGAGATAGGGGGTAGCGCAGACATGCCCAGAATTGCCGCAATGGTATGCTGTCCCTTTATCTCCCCCTGCGGAGCAAACGAACTTCAAGTGATATAGTCCTAAGAAAAGACGGGCCGCCGCTAAGGCAACATCAATTGCACACGATATTGGAGACGATCTATGTGGAAAGAGACCCCCACTCCTGAAGCGCCCAAGACCAGCGCCCCGGCCGCCAGCGCGAAACCGATCAACGAGGATGAATTGCGCGCGATATTGGATCGGTTGGAAGCAACCCGGGACATTTTCCGCGAGAACCGGGAATTGCGAAGTGTTTTGTCCCGCCGCGAGGCCGAGACCCAGACATTGCGGACCCGCAACGCCGAGTTGGAAGAGATCATGCGGAAATTCGCCCCGGTTCTGTTGACCGCGGCAACCACCATGGGATTAGCGGCAAAGAATGAAATGTCTGGTACGCGGAGTGAAGCCTAAAGACCGTAAGGTTGGAACGCCCTCATGAAACATGAGGTGTCCAAGAGGATTTTTTTGTCCCGAGGCCACCCGATTCCTGCAGCGGTGCTTTGAGTGGCTCGCCGCCCTTTTTGAAATTCTGGTCGGATTCCTGGTCGGACGGGACGGGCACTTTATGGAATGTCTAAGTTCCGGCTCCTTGTTGGCTAATGCAGTGACATCATACCTATTGCAGGCAGATCAAGCCATCTAGACGGTGAATACGTATGCTGTCCCCGCATCTACTCCCCCGCATCTACTCCAGGATTGCCTGTCCAGGATCTCACCGATACTGTCGAGCAACGCTCTTCACCCTGCGGGGACAGACACATTCCTGGGGAACGGCCGGGGATGATTACTCAAGAAGACAGAGACACCCGTGCAGTCGTGACCTGATCCTGATACTCAACGACCTTGCTCAGCTTTGCTGCCATTTCTCGAAGAAGTAACGCGTTCTCGGGCCGCACGGTCATCTCCATGCCGGTGAGCACCTCCGACATCTCTTTACAGAGGGGCTCAAGCAGCGCGGGCTGGGACTTCACCGCCATAATTTTAGGAATGATCTTCCGTAGCTTGGATTCAGCGGGTCGGTACGCGTCAGCGACTGTTTTGAAGTGTTCGGAATTCAAATATTGTTTCCACTTTCCCGGTTTATCTAGTCCCGCTTCCTGAGCATCTCGGTGCATGAGGTTTAACTCCTTTAGCAACCGCCCGGCCAGTTCGGGCAGTTTATGGATATCAGTCAGAAGAACATTATCTCCGAGAAAATCACTGCCGGGTTCCAGGAACACTGAGCGAAATCGACAGACCAGTTCCAATCCTTTCAAGAGCTGCGTCGTCTCCTCGTCACCGTAATCCGCGCGCTGCAGCATTTCAACAAAGTAGAGGTTGTACTCGCGGTAGTCATCGTAGAACTTGGTCGCTGTGGTCAGAATGACCCTGTACCCCGTCTTTCCGTCGCTTGCAAGAATGATTTGGCTGTTGTCAACGTCTACCCGATCCGGAAAGGATGACAGCACAACGCTGGTAATAGCATCCTGCCAGGAGTCGGCAAATGGCTGGCTCGCCGTCAGCTCGAGGAATCTCTTCCAGGTCATCGTTTCATCGGCTAGACCGAAGATCTTCATGGAACCGCCTGTGCTCACCGCGCCAAGCGGCCGGAGCTCCGCCTCCAGCGGTAGACTGTCGCTCGAGTGCTCCAGGGCGGAGCCTGTTACGCGAATGGTGATCTGCTTCTGTGGCTTGACAATACTCTCGACGGTGCCTTTTAAGTATTGGAAGATCGCCAGCTTCAGATTGTGAACGCATCGCGCGGGTTCTTGTTCGGCTTTTCGTATGCGGCCTGGAAAATCCGTTTTTCTCAATATTTTTTGCTACTACTTCCTGCCAATCCGCAATTTCCTTGCAGAGAGGTTCCTCCGGCAAGACCGAAAGGGATGATTCAAATTGTTGAAAGCTTTGCTTTAACTGATCTGTCGACAGCCCGAGCGGAACGCCCTGTTCAGAGGCTGTAACCGCCGGGGGACCGAACAAATAGAGAGAGATTTTCTTGCGGCTGCCGGGGTCCGTCCGCATGATGTGATCGAAGTAGCCGACTTCCCATCCTGTGTATCCATGGCTGCGCTTCTCAGCGCCGGTATAAACGATGATAAAAACGTCTGTCTGCTGCAGCTTTGCTTCAATCTGCGTCTGAAACGCTGAGCCCGGTTCCAGAAACTCTTTATCGAAGTTGACCTCTGCGAAGAAGTCGGGCAGCGCTGTCTTGAAGCAACTGGCAGCCGCCGTCGCAATGGCCAGGTCTTCCGAAGCGTAGCTGATGAAGATCCGGAAGACGCGTTGTTGTTCGGGAACAGCCAGGGGACGTGCGGCCATGTGTGCTCCTTAAGGACATCGGGTTACAGGTGCAATTGGATCAACCTCCCGCCTGCAACCGCTGAGTTCGTCTGTGATAGTAGTGAACCGGGCATGGCAAACGTTTCATGATTTCACCCTGGGAAATCGAGACAAAATCGGCGACCAGTCGGGAGATCCAGGGTACGATGCGGGACATCCATGATAGGTAACCGTCAAGGGAGAGCGGAGATTTCCCCTGACTTGATGGAATGAGTTTCCCCAAGTGATTTACGGGATTTGATCCAGAACTGTCCTCGATCCTTCGCGTTGCCAACGCATTAGCAGCGTGGCTAGACATCTTGCGGGAACGGTGAAGCCCCGTCCACGAAGCTTGAGGGGGAAGGCAGGACAGACGGAGAGTAACCCCCGTAGCTAACGTTAGGGGTTACTCCGCAGTGTGTCGGAGATAGATGTGGGGACGTGAACTGCGGCGACATGATACCTTTTCGCCGTCAATATGCTTGCCTGCTGTGACACGAATGCCGTCCGTTCAACTAAAAGACTTCTATAGTCGCACTATGACCGGGGGCCGCGGCGATCTTCTGGTCCCGCGTGATCAAAGGAGCCTTAAGCTTTTCGGCAAGCGCCACGTAGGCTGCATCGTAAGCACTCAGATTCTCTCGTAGCTGCCAGATCCGATGCAAGAGCGCGACAGGGGCATACCGAGTGACACGAACCGCGATCAGATCTTCCATTGCCTCCTCAGCCCGCTTGCGTGACAAGGTCCCCTCGCGCACCAGACGCCGCAGGACCTGAGCAAACTCCACATCAAGCAAATGAACGGTGTGCAGGGTGTCGCTGCGCGTGTAGATGCGCTGTTCTATGCGCTGTCCGGCTGGGGTTTGAAGCAGCCAGTCGATGACCGCCGAGGCATCGAGCACGATCATCGCGCGCTACGTTCCTCGCGCAACAGCCCGCCCGTGTCCAGAACGACTGGGAGCGGTTTGCGCTTGTGCAGACGCTCACGAAACTCGGCCAGCGTCGGACGCTCCGCGATCTCACGGAACTCCACGAGCAAATAGTCGGAAAGCGACATGCCCGCCATCGCGGCCCGGGCCTTCAGGCTACGATGAAGAGCATCCGGGACATTCCGAACCTGGATCATTTTTGCCATGCTATGAACATAGTTGCATGTGATGCACATGTCAATGCGCAGACCGGTCCGGCTGCCTTGAGCCTTTGCGGGACGGGAGGGCCTAGACCCAAACCTTGGGGAGTTTCGAAGACAGGAGCTTCGTGGGAGTTTCGGGGAGTCGGTGAACTAAGTTGTCCACAGAAAAGCTACGCTCAACTTTCCAAAGTGCCGAGCTTTTCTACTCTGGCAGGGGCGGCATTGAAGGGACAGACTGAAGTAACCACTAACACTACCGACGGGGGCTACTCCGTCTGGTCCCCGTTTCCTTTCAAACAAAAGCCCGTCCTCGCGGACGGGCTCCAGTGTCTCCTATACAGCTTAGCACCGCTTAACCACGACCGCCGTGCCCTCCACCGCCATGAAATCCTCCGCCACCGCCAAAGCCCTCTCCATGGAAAGAGCCACCAGCGCCGTGGAACTGGGCGTAGCCTCAGCATTGAAGGGACAGGAAGATGTGAAGAAATTGATTTCCTGGAGTTTTCGCGGACATCATTTTTGATCCCAAATGCTTGCCGACAGCCCAGCGGTCGCTCATACGGCATCCTAGAGCGATTTTTCTAATACCGAGTTCACTACAAATTTTAAAATCGATTTTTTCACATCTTCCAGACGGTGTAACCCCTAACGTTAGCTACGGGGGTTACTCCGTCTGTCCCCCGGAACCTTGTCCCCCGGAACCTTTCCCCGGAACCTTTGTCCCCCGGAACCTTTCGACTTTTGGGCGGGGATAGGTATCCTGCCCCCGCAACCCACCCAAAAGCTCGCGTCCCCCCAAAGCTCGTCAGAAAGCGAGAGCGACCGCTCGATCCCGGCATACATTTCGGAAGACCGCCTGGCCTCTGATTCCGACTAATGTCTAGGCGGAGTAGACGCGATTTTGGCGTTGTAGGCATTCGCTAGGTCTCGCAGATTGGCGGCTACCGACCAGTAGCCCGACCAATTCGTTGGGTTTTGGTACTCACCCTCAGCTTCGAAGCCATTGAGGGTGATACTGGACGGCTGTATCGTCCCGTTCACTACTCTATACGGGACGTCTGGGATTTCGTCCGTAATCTTTTCTCGGATAGCCAAGGCTCTTGCTCTGTATTTAGTTACATACCGTTGCATTTCTGCTTTGTGGATCTCCTGGATGCGTAGTTGGGTGAATGGCTGTTCGCTCTTGCCGCGAGCTGGATCTGCAGACAAATCCCTAAGCCTTTTTTGCTCAGCTATTACCTGCGTTTCGAGATCATCTCCGATGTTCTGGATCTTGTCCGCCAAATCGTTTGCCTCTGCCACCGTTGCCAACCTTGGATCGACGGGAGGCGTAATGGGGGCGGGAGGACTGCTTTGTTGTGGATGAACCAAGGTCTTGCCGGCCGGCGGTCCGACGGATTGTTTCGGTGAGGTCGTTGATAGCTCCGAACGCAGGAGTGAATTTTTTATCAACACGGGTTTTGTCTCCGAAACTGCCGTTGGCGGAACACTGACCTTTTCCAAAAGCCTGGCCTTCACCCATCGATAGACTTCGGCTTCGCGGTCCTTCGGCTTAACGATGTTTATATGGTTGTAATCGAAGCCTACTATCCATCCGTCGCTCAACTCCGACGTGTAGAGTGCCGGCACTACCTGAACGGGTCCTGTTGGAAGTGTCTCGTATGCGGAGAACGTCCGAGGGAAAGGTAGACGCGAAGTCCGCTGTCGCAGCAGGTTTGCCCAGTCACTTTCCACGCTCTGAAGAAAATCCGACGCGCTTTTAGGAGACATGCCTTTGAACTGTGGGTTGTTACTGATCCACGACGCCAAGGCCGCCAGATCCGCACCATTCGACGGAACTGATATGAAAATGACCGTATGCACCCGTTGCAGGGTGGGGCTCTCCGTGGGAGTATCGAGCATGACCAGCGCTCTCTTCGTGATGATTCCGCCCATGCTGTGGGTGACGAAGTCTACCTCTTTATAGTCCTCAAAGAATTTGTAGTCCTTGAGCTGCTGCAAAAAGCGAATGGATATCTGCTGGATCGTGGACGCATCTCCCATCGCGGGGGTGGCATATCCATAAACAAAAACATCCAGGTCGCTTAGCTCGTTGTCGTCCGCAATCATCTGGGGCCAGGATGCGTGCGTTTCGGCGTTCACCCAGGTATTGTCCATATCCCCCATCACCCCATGAACGAACACAAGGAGCTTTTTGTTTTTTCCGTGGTTGCCAACAAAATGCGACTCGGGGACGACAACGGGCGATAACCTATCCACCACGAGCGTGTGAATATAGGGGCCGAAATGAATTCCGAGAAAAATGAGGAAGGCGAGAACCGCGCCCCCCAGAAAACTCTTCGCTATCTGTCGGGTACGGGGATTTGCCTGCGACGGTCGTGGACTCTTGTTTGTACCCTTTGTTCGAGTCATCGCATCAAGAGTCTTCAAAGGTTCGGCGTCTTCTTCTAGTCCTTTTGGTCGTTGTTCCCCATTGGCTACCACGGTTCTTTCGAGCCTGGAGCGAATTGACCAGACCAGGGCCGTACCGTCAAAACTAGTCGTCACGATGCGATTGCCGTCCGGACTAAACGCGGCTGAAAGGAGCCCAGCTTCATGGCCGCGCAAGACGGCAAGCTGAGAGCTCGTTGCGACGTCCCAAACGTACGCGGCACCGTCCTTACTCGCGGTCACGACGCGTCGACTATCGAGACTGAACGCCGCGTGTTCGATCCCTGCCTCGCTTCCCCGGAAAATCGCAAGCTTCTCACCGTCATCGGGATTCCATAGGCGCGTGGTCCCATCGGTAGCGGCGGTCAGGATGCTCCTCCCATCTGGACTGTATTCAACGTGGAGCACATTACCCTTGTGTCCTTCAAGCTTGACGATCCGCCGCCCGGTGGCCGCGTCGAACACCTTGGGTGTGCCCGACATGCTTCCAGTGACGATGCGCATCCCGTCAGGACTGAACGCGGCGTGCCACAAGGAGTCGTCATAGCCGCGAAGCTTGCTGATTTGGCGCCCATCCTCTGTACTCCAAACCAGAGCAGTGTCACCAAAGCCAACGGTAACTACGCGGCTACCATCTATCGGACTAAACTCAGCGTACAAAAGGTGATTCGGATGTTCGAGGCTAAACAGCAGGGCGCAGCTCGTTGCGTCCCACACCTTGGCTGTAGTTTCGGCTGTGCTGACAATGCGAGAGCCATCGGGACTGAATGCGGCATGAGTCACATCGTCGGCGTGGCGGAGCGGCTCTCCGGTCTCATTTCCAGTGATGACGTCCCAAACCCGGGCGGTATGGTCCATGCTGGCAGTGACGACGCGCTGGCTATCGGGACTGAAGGCTGCATGAACAACGACTGACCGGTGCCCCCGCAAGGTCGCGAGCATCTGGCCATCATGGGCGCTCCACACGCGCGCTGTCCCGTCCTTACTGGCGGTGACGATGCGCTCGCCGTCCGGGCTGAATTCTGCCCAGAGTACCCCGTCCTCATGCGCCAGGCTGTAGATTTCCTCAGCGACCAGCGCCACGACTTCAGTTTCTGGTTCTGACCCAGCTGCCATATTGGGACATGATATTCCACCGAATCTTTCGGTATCATCTGGTTTCGATAAAGATAGGGGTGACCCAGGCAAAAATGATGACCAGACGGGAATGACCCTAAAGGAAACGATACCTGTAGATGAACAGCATGGCTGAAGAGCCAACGCACGATCCAAAATACAAGACAGAAGTGCAGCGTCACAGCGGAGTCGTCAAGTTTATGCGTCAGACGAAGTTTATGCGTCAGACGAAGTTTATGCGTCAGACGGGACTGGTACTTCTACAAAACTGCCTTCCAAAAGCACCAGTCCCGTCTGAAAGGTGTTGACAGACGGGATGTTCACTGAATAATTTCCGCTTGCCGATGGAGCGTAGTCAGCGGTTTGGGGTAACGCTCGACGAGGAGACGCTCAACGAGAACCATCAAATCGTGATCGTTGCGTCATCGATGGATGCCAGCACGGAACGGATCGTTGGGTACTTGAGTGATAAGAAGGTGTCCATAAACGTGCTCTGTTTTCAGGTATTCAGTCACGGTAATGATCAGCTCTTAAGCCGCTCATGGAGATGCGGGACAGACGAAATAACCCCCATTTGCGCCGTTGTTTTGGTTCATTGGGGGGTTGTTTCGTCTGTCCCGCATCTCCCTTCGCATCTCCCTTGGTTCATTGGGGGGTTGTTTCGTCTGTCCCGCATCTCCCATCGTCTGTCCCGCATCTCCCAAATCTGTCACCCTGCGAAACCGGATGAGGAAGGGACAATAACGGCTGGAGTATCTCGAAGGGTTGCCTCAAGTTGTTCTAGCTCGAAGCGACCTCGTAGTGAATGCCCTATGAGCGTTGGGTGAGTAGCAATAATGTATGCGGCGATTTTCAGATGAAATGTATTCGGAGAAGTTAGCAGCTGCTGCATGAGGAAATCCAACTCGGCGGACGAAGAGATTTCATCCACGCTGAAGAAAAATACTTCCAGAAATCTCGCTTGGCAAGCAAGATCGTGGATGCTTGCCCCGTTCGCCTTTTGTTGTTGTCCAATCCTGATCGAAGATCTTAAGTGCCGTGACGCAAAATACTTTCCGATTAATTCGTGTTGCGGTGCAAGAATTCCTTGGCGCGCTCCAAGTGTGTCGAAGGTGGTTTCCTCTCGGAACAGCTTGCTGCGCCTGACGGCAGTTAAGACAGTCTCCATAAAATCGTCGGACTCAGGATGTACGTCTCTTATCCAAGCTGGAAGTTCGTCAAATCTAACCGAGGAACGGTCATCATCCACCATCCGAAACGCCATCATACAAATTACATCCAGCCCTTGATAACCTGAACGTAGCCACTCGCCTAATATGCTGTCTTGCTCAAGCAATCGACGATATAAGTCGGCGCGATGAACGGGGAACTCGTTGGCAGGATGCGCCCTCAACAAATCCGCGAGCATAGATAGGCTCTGCGGAGTCCTTATCAGTTGTCGCGCCTCAAACGGTAGCTCAGTCCAGACGTTTCTTCAGAGAGCTCCTTTCGTAGGAAGTCTGCAGCGGCCTCTTCGCTGATTTCCGCGAGGCTGTACACTTTAATTTGTGCGCTTTGAAACACATCTAGCTGCCCCGCGAACAGCAGTTTATTCTCCGCGTTACTGCGTGAGAAACGGCTGAAACGTCTTCTTCACGTCATCTATACGTGCCTCATTGACCGAGTCAACGAGAAGTAAAAAGCTACCACGTCGAAGCATAAACTCAATAACGTCGTCCGGGATTTCTACGCTTCCCCCACGTAGAACGTTGCGCACGAGACTGATCACTGAGGATGACTCCGGGAGGCTCGCCCGCAGATCAAGCAACACAGGTAACACTCGGGTCGACTTTAGTCACAAAATCATGTGCGCTGCTCCGGAGAATATATCTCAACATAACGCTCTTGCCTGTGCCGCTTCTTCCAAGAACATGGCGTCATCGATCATCATGCATGATGGACCCTATAGCTCTCAATCAGTATTGACTGTCTGTCTGACGTATTTTGAGAGTACAGATTCTGTCGGATGTATGTTGTTGGTACATCAGAAGAGAAGGCCGCACGTTGCGCATAATTTCGGAAGAGGTAATAGCGCGCCCAACCGGTATTGAGAATTGCTTTGTGCAAGACCGAGTACTTGCTGGGAATATCCGCTGTTCACTGCCGTACGCGCCCAATCGCTGCGGGGATCAAAGGTATTATTCCAATAAGCGCCACGAAAGACAACACAACTATAAGGCCTCCTGACGTAAGGACTTTTTTTAGTATGGTTCCCGCCAGGGTGGGATGAGGTGTCTTTACTTCGAATTCGTAAATCAGTGGAGCGCTTCGGATTCCGTATTTATCGATGGCCGTCACATTGATCGCATAAGAGCCATCTGCGAAATCAAATGCTTCGAATGCTGACGAACCGTCGCGATGCTCTAAGATGCGATCACGCGTCTTACCCCAGCTCTTATCAACGACTTCCCAGCGGTAACGAAGGACGTTTTTGTCAGTCCTGTACGTCGGGTCGTATGCAAGAGCACAACGTGTGGTGAGATTCTGTGACAGGCTTGGACTCGCCTAACAGGGTCACCACTTTAGGGGCAAGGGCAGACGGGGTGAAGTGCACCAGACCGTTACCCCACATCCCAAGCCATAGAGTCCCGTCGGACACAGGAAGGATGGATTCCACAATGCCAGGTAAGTCGCTATTGTCGCTACGGTAAACCTGCCAGTGCGCGCCGTCGTAGTGAGCTAGTCCACCACGTGTGCCCACCCAGATCGAGGTGTCTCGGTCGGTTGAGAAGCTTTCGATCCAATCGTTAGGTAATCCGCTATTGTTTTTGTCAAGTGTAATTATACGGTCCCGATCGATATGAACAAGCCCTAGATTTGTCCCTATCCAGAGGGAGCCCTCATTCGAGGGATAGAGTTTTTGCACTTCGTCGGTTGGTAATTTGTGATTCTTGGTGTTGAATACTTTACAGCCATCTGCGCCTATTTTGAAAAGACCACTTAGACCGCCGATCCAGATTGTGTTGTCAGCGGGCGATGAAGCTATAGATCTGATGTCGAGTAGTCCCAAGAAAGAGTCTTGACCGCAATCGAGTGGGAACTCTTGGACCGGCCCTCCGAGCCTATATGTGTGTAGCGTGGTGTCGAATTCAGATGCTACGACAAGCGACTGATCTGGCTTCGTTCCCAGGGCGATGATCGACGATAGCTCCGTCGTTGCGGTGGCCACCCGAGGGCTTCCTGGAGCGAGATAGTAGAGCTCCCATCGGTTCCAACCCAGATTGTGCCGTTCGCGGTCAGCGTGAGCGCCGTTATCTCGTTGTTGAACGGCGTCCCGTTTTGGTTCATGACGCGTGTCCACGAGGCTCCTCTCAGGAGCTCGATCCCTTTGTCTGTACCAGCGACGATGGTCCCGTCAGGACGTTGTAGTAAGTTGCGGACCACTCCTCCAGGGAGAGCACTGTTTGCAGGATTGTAAATTTGAAAGGGGCTCTGGCTAATTCTTGCCAGGCCGCCCAAGGTTCCAACCCACAAAGCTCCCGAAGGGTCAAACGCTAGGATATGGACTTCAGTACTGGGCAATTGTCCATTGATCTTGGAGAGGTCGATCCATCGGTCGCCGACGCGAGCGGCCAACCCCCCTACGGATCCAGATTGTAGGTGGGTTTTCTCCGCTCCTGACCAGACTTCTCCTTCAGGGCCAATCGCAACTGTAACGACTAGCTCTGACGTAAGCGGGCTGTCCGCGGGGGTAAAGAGTGTGCTTTCTGTGGACGCGATCCCGGGAGTCTTTTTCTGGCTCCACTTTCAGCAGTCCGTCCCCGGTTGCACCCCACATAGCCCCATCGTGGGCCAATGCCAGATCGAAAATCAGGTGACCTTTGCTGAAGCCTCCAAGGACCGTTTTCCAATGGGCCGTGGCTTCATCGAAAACCTGCAACCCTTCATCGCTTCCGGCAAACAACCTCCCGTCTGCGGAATAAATGAAGCGATTGACTTCCAACCCAGCGAGTCCGCTATTTTCTGAAGTGTAGTACTGCCAATGGTTATCGTGAAGCCTGGCTACTTCTTGTTCGTATGCGAACCAAACGTCACCGTCGGGAGCTACTGTGATAGCCTTGACGCCGGTGTTATATCCCGAGGCCTCTTGACCTTGAAGTGTGAACACGTCCCATTTGGAACCAATTCTAGCGACCCCCCGTCGTGTGCCAACCCATACAGTACCCTTGCTATCGGCAGACAGAGCTCCTACTTCGTTGTCAGGGAGAACGCTATTGGCGGTGTCAAAAGCCTGCCACTGGCCCTCAGCGAACCGGGCCAATCCGCGATCTGTTCCAACCCAAATAGTCCCGTCCTTAAGGCAGACGAGAGACTTAATCGTGTTGGAGGGAAGGCCCGAATTATCTTGAGTAAACTGCTGAAGTTCATATGTTGTTGTGGGCTCGGAACGGAGCTGGGCTTCAGCGCAGGTGGTGGACACGAGTAACGCGGCAGTGCAGGCAAGGGTCGATAGCACTTTGCGAGCTGACTGCAGCGTCATCGCGCTTTGCCGTGCTATTCAATCCACTTAGCATGCGACCCTCCGCAGATCTAAACAGGTATGCCGTCGCTCATCACGATTCAGTCTGGACGCTCCGCCAGCGGCTAACAGCGGGATAGGTGAGTTGGGATTTCAACTTTCTCTCAGCGTTGGCAATTGTGCGCTCGTTTGGATCTACAGGACAAGCTATTTGTTCTCTTTTCCGCTACGAACTGGACCCTAATTCCAAGGTAGTTGTAGATCAGTTAACGCGTGTTGCCCCTGCGCTGCCCAGGGCTTTCCGGGGTTTCTCTTCCCGGCATGCCGCCAGCCCCTCAGCAGACGTTCGTTTCTTTTGTGCCTTTAAAACGGTTCAGGCTGTCCCCCTTTCTCTCCCCCGTCTGTCAACCGGTTTGTCAACCGGTTTTTGACGAGCTTAGCAATTCCTGAGATCCGCTACTAACTGAGGCTCAAGAAGTGCCTGCCGAGCAATGGCTTTGTCCGCGAACCTTAGTAAAGCCAGAGCGGATCGTCGGTCCCTTAGTATCTTAAGGTTTTTGTTGAATCCGGCTCATTCCCATGGGCGAGGAACTTCTGTAGTCATACATTTTCCCCCAAATCGTTTCAGCAGATACTTCGCCAAATATGCTGAAGTCCATACGAGGATCCCATCTGTTGTCCAGTAGCGCCAGTTTCTGCTTGACTTGACGCGTAATCGACTCGTAGGGATCTGTTCCTTGGGCTCGTGAACAAGGAGAGACTCCAAGATTGCGAAGTAGCCGAGGAACTTTATATTGGAC
Organism: uncultured Acidobacteriaceae bacterium; assembly: GCA_963757515.1. Taxonomy (GTDB): domain Bacteria; phylum Acidobacteriota; class Terriglobia; order Terriglobales; family Acidobacteriaceae; genus PALSA-350. The sequence continues at coordinate 429,873 of CAVWRV010000024.1, forward strand.
CTGGTGGGCAGTGCGTCCAAATCTTGAATTTGAGATGCGGTTCTCCCTTACATCGAGCGACTTATGGCCACATTCTTGAATTCGTCTGAAAATTGAAGCGACCTCTTCGCTTTGACTCTGTGTAATTTCCATCATTTCAGGGATTGTGTACGCATTTGGATCGAGCATTTCATACAAGCGTCCGGCATGATACGCAGAGCGCTGGATCACTGTAAAGCCAACTGTGATTTCCCACGGACAGAGTACAAAAGCATATTCAAGGTCAACCATGTTCTGATTCCCGCCTTGGAACGCAATGACAAAATACTTCCACTCTTCTCTGGGTAGCTGTTCGATAACGCCGCCAGCGAGCTGCCGAGATTCCCACATCCGCTCGCGTCGGAGTGAGAATGAGGTGAACATGGTTGGGCATGAGACAGTATGCCCACACCTCGACTCCGGCCTTGCGCGTCTGCTCAGCCAGCAAATCTCGATAAACCTCCTGGTCGCCGTCCTCAAAAAAGATCGCCTCCCGACGGTTCCCACGCTGCGTAACATGATGCGGTAGGCCAGCAACCACCGTACGCGCCAATCGTGCCATGGGGAAAATTAACACGAATGACCGAACCGGGGATAGGTATCATGTCCCCTTATCTCCCCTAACTCCTCCGCCAATGCGGTCACGGTCTTACCGCCCTGCCCCATGCGACTGACCGCATCCTGCTTGAACTCCGCGCTGTATTTGCTCCGTCTGCCCATCGGTCATCTCCATTATG